>ONEF01000027.1 GCA_900316795.1 uncultured Bacteroidales bacterium
ACCGTGAGGTGAGGTTTAAGCGTAGGCAGGGGAGCATGAGAGCCGCAATGCAAAAGCGTGAAGCAATTCAGCCTCGTTACTACGGGAAGCGGAAGCCGATGCACTCATCAATGCAGCAGGCAGCAAGAACCGGGGATAAGCTTTACCCGGGGAGATTCCGCCGGGGTCAGAGAGCGTGGCGAGCATGCAAGGTATCTTTGGTGTACCTGGGAGATCTGACAGGCTCCGGTCAGAGAGGTAGGAGCATGCAAGACGTAGAAAATCAAGTTTGTTCCAAAGGCCTGTCAGAAGTCGGATTGTCTCATAGTAGTGATGAAGCGGTGGAAACACTGTGGAGCGAAGGGGACAACAAGTTAACGTTTGCCCTAGACAAAGCATATCGGGCACTGGAGGCCCGGAGAGTATGAAACAGGAGCCTAAGGCAATAAAGTATCAGTCCAAAACACACAGGAAACTGCATACACTAATCAACAGAGTGAACGAAGATACGCTGATGGCGGCACATAAGAGGCAGGTGGCAGATAAGGCTACAGGCATTGATGGTGTCACAAAGGAAGTGTACGGAGTTTATGCACAACAACGCATAAGCAACCTTGTTGGCAGGATGAAACAGTTCAGTTATAAGCCGCAGCCAGTAAGAAGAACGTATATACCAAAAGCCAACGGCAAGCTCCGGCCGCTCGGCATACCAGCATACGAAGACCGACTTGTTCAGAGCGTTATGGCGGACATATTAAATGAAGTCTATGAAGAACGCTTCTGTGACTGCTCATACGGGTTTCGTCCCGGAAGGAGTGCACATGACGTAGTCAGATACATCAATGAAACGGTCATGACAAAGAAAGTCAACTGGGTGCTGGAAGCCGACATCAAAGGTTTCTTTGACAATGTAGACCATGAATGGATGATGAAATTTCTGGAACATGATATAGAGGACAGAAACTTTCTGCGGTATATCAAAAGATTTCTGAAAGCCGGATTTATGGAAGACTCAGAGCGGCACGACACAGACGCAGGAACACCGCAAGGCGGCCAGATATCGCCAGTACTGGCGAACGTCTACCTGCATTATGTGCTTGATACATGGTACATGATACTGCTGAGGAAGATGTGTCACGGAGAAGTGTATTATATTCGCTATGCTGATGATTTTCTGCTGATGTTTCAGTATGAGAATGAAGCGAAAGCAGTCATGAAAATACTGAAAGAACGACTGGAGAAGTTCGGATTGCAGGTGGCGGAAGACAAGACGAGGATACTGCCGTTTGGAAGATTTGCAAAATGGAAAGACGAGTTTGATTTCCTTGGATTCACATTCTACAACGCAAAATCCAGAAACGGAAGGTATCGGCTAGGAATCCGCACCAGCAAGAAGAAGTTAAAAGTCAAACAACAGGAGATCAAGAACTGGTTAAGATCACGGCTGACAATGCCGGTGGACGAGACAATGCGTTTACTGAATAAGAAGCTTATGGGTCACTGCCAGTACTATGGTGTAAACGGAAATCTGGATGCTCTGAGTAAGTTCTATCAGTATGCCTATTGGAGGTGTCTGTGGATGCTGAGGCGCAGGAGCCAAAGGGGTAGACGCAGGCTTGGGCAGGAGAAATTTGCCCATATTTGGCGGTCATATATCCAATACCAGAGAATAACCGTGTCGATTTGGACG
Organism: uncultured Bacteroidales bacterium; assembly: GCA_900316795.1. GTDB lineage: Bacteria > Bacteroidota > Bacteroidia > Bacteroidales > UBA932 > Egerieousia. The sequence continues at coordinate 1,670 of ONEF01000027.1, forward strand.
TGAAGACGAAGTTAGCTTGAAGAGCCGTATGCGGTAGTACCGCACGTACGGTTCTGTGAGGGGCAGGCAGCATGGCTTTACATTGATTTATCGGTGATACTGACCGTACTGACCTTGCCTACTCGACTCAAAGGTCAGGGACTAAGGGGTGAGAAAAGCCTTATGGTCGGTTGAAATCCGAAGTTCCAGTTTGAAGGGGTAACTTCCACCTTTGCCTGGATTGCAACCGAGAGTTCCTTTTTTTCGCCCCGTGCTACTGTACATCTGATTCTGAACGGACGTCCGTAAGCACCGGTCTTCCTGAAAACCATATGGGAACGAATCTCCTTGGAGATAGTGGAGCAATCCTTACCTACCTTTTCACCAATCTCCTTGAACGACTG
>ONEF01000025.1 GCA_900316795.1 uncultured Bacteroidales bacterium
TCTTACTTCCTCCGGCGTGGCGTTCGGGTTGTTCATCACTTCCTTGAAGTTGTCGTAGATTTCCTGTGCGTCCTTCCGTGCTCTCTTTGAACATTCCTCTGCAAACTTGGAATCCTTTGTAAATACGGCGTCGCCTTTCATCCTTGTCTTTCGGATGGCGTCGTTGGCGTTCTTTACTGAAGTCTTCTTTGTCTTTGTCACCTTCTTTCCCGCCTCCTTTACCTTGTCCGCTATCTTGTTGGTACTAAAGCCATTGCCGTCTGCAAACTTCTTGGATGCATCCTTTCCCTCCTTAGTCTTGGAAACATATTCCTTGAGCTTTTTGTATCCATCCTTGAGTTTTCCCCATCCCGCCTTGGCCTTTTCCACCACTTTCTTTTCAACCTGCTGTCCTACCTGGGTTCCCCTTGCCCACTTGAAGAGCTTGCCGCCTGCGTAGAAAACTCCCTCCCAGAAGAACACTTCGACGTTTGCCACCACGAATCCCTTGAATTCACTGTCTCCTCCTTTGTCCACGTACTTTTTCATGGCCACAAGTCCGCTGTACGGCATCAGCACAAGTTCTGAAGCCCCTGCGGTGAAGTATGCCAGGGCGATTCTCAGGCCTCACAAGTTCTGAAGCCCCTGCGGTGAAGTATGCCAGGGCGATTCTCAGGCCTATTACCGGAATGGATTTCTCCATCGAAGCGAATGTCGCCACGAATGCGTTGAAGTTTTCATCCGCTTCCGTCCACTCCGGAGTCCAGGCCGCGTCGTTGACAAAGTAATATCCGATCTGTCCCGAGCAGTACTTGTCAAAGATGTCCATCATCTTCTTGTAGTCCGGCTCATAGAACCCGAACCTGTTGTCATATCCTTCTATCATCGCGTCCACCTTGTAGTAGAACGGCATCAGGTAGGCGAATCTCGGGTCAAAGGCAATCTTTGAACGAAGGTTTATGAGCTGGTCGAGCTTTTTCTCATCTTCCCTGAGCGCACGCGCAAATTCCTGATTGTCTGCTATCTCCCTGAACGGCTGAGAGATTATCAGAACATTGGTGGTGTTCTCATAGGTTTTTCCATTGTAGGATACTTTCAGGGTAACCTTTGCCTTGGCCCTGTTCGGAGGGAGAAATCCACCGCCACCTGAATGTATGACACCCATTACGGTATTGTCTGTATATACGTCCTGAAGCTCAAACTTGAAGTTTATCAGGGCGCAAGGTGACGGAACGTCATTCCCGAACTTGTCTTTGAACAGCACGTTTTCTTCCGGAATGTCTTCGAATGTGAAAACAGGCTCTGCATCCGGCAGTACGGCTCTGATATCCCCGGTTTTCTTGTCCTCGGCGATTAGCTTGAATGTAGTCTTGCTCTCTCCCCATTTCTTCCTTGCCTTCGGGTCGCTGACCAGGATCTCTTCCTCCAGGGTGCTTTTGTAATCCACCAGATAAGCCTTGAGGGCTTTGACATTGAGCATCACTCCCAGATGCATTCGGTAGATATAGAATTCTGCCTCGAGAGGTTTTTCCTTCCCGTCAACTTTTACAGATATGTTGCATCTGAAGCGGTCAGCATCACCAGGAACTGCATTCTTCTTTTCTTCTTCGCTGAGGACTCCGCATTCGGTGATGTTAATCCTGAACTTTGCCGGTATTTCCTTGTCTTTGAGAAGTTCTGTCTTGAAATACTTGTCTCCGCCTCCATCCAGAGAGATGTCGATTCCAAGCACTTCAGATGCCAGATTATTGATACCGAACTCCATGAACTGGGTCTTTCCTCCTCCGGCCTCGAACGTGATGCCCTCATCAACAACGATTTCAGTGGCTGGCGCAACCTTGAACACAACATGGTTGATGAGAGTTCCGGTTTCCGAGCTGAAAACAAACTTGACTTTTGCCTGCCCAAGTTCTCCTTCAGCCGGGGCTTCGGATGCGGCAATGTGGCAAAGCTTGTACTTGCCGTTGGTTGTGGCTTTGCTTACAGCGCAATTCTCTTCCGCCTTGATTGTAATCCTTTCAGTAAGGTCCGGCCTGTCTATCTTTTCTCCATATACATTTATTTCTTCGATCCTTGCTCCTATTATCCTTGGCGGATCTCCCGCAACTAGGGTGTCTCCGAAATCCTTGTAGAGAACCATCCTGTAGCGGCTATGGTCCTTTTCCTTCTCTTCATCCTTTTTCTCTTCTTTATTTTTATTGGATTGTGTGGTCTTAGACTTCTTCTTGTTATTATTTTTCTTTTTCTTTCGGCTTGTTCCGATGATGACGGCGCCGCCACCACCAATAACTGCCACTCCCACTCCAATCCATTTCCAAGGTATCTCAGTGCCTTCATCTTCTCCCCAGGTATCAGAGGCATCTGTGGTTTTTTCTATGATCTGTCCGGTTCTGCTTTCCTCCACATCATCTTCGTCTGCGCTGGTTTTTGAAGCCTGACCATCCCCCTGGTAGACATACCGGTATTTGTATGCCACATATCTGTTGTCTCTCCTTGTTCTGTCCCAATAGGCGTATATGGTGATAAACAGTTCAGATTTCTTGGCATAGTAGTCATCTTCTTCTATCGGAAAGGCTCCATTAAGCACCAATTTGCCTCTTATGACCTGATCGTTACCTTCAAAATGAGATGGCTCTGTGATTTTTATTTTGAAAATCGCACTTGTTCCGTCTGTCCTGTGAATATCGCCATACATTTCCCAAGATCCGCTTGCGGCCCTGTCATTTCCTCTGCGGTTTTGAATGTTATCAAAAACCAATGTGTACGGGATGACGATGTCATTCTCCTGTCCAAATAATATTGTGGCAGGGGGATCGTCGAAGAGAAAATAAACACTTCCGTTATGCCAGTAGAACTTGTTTTTGTCTGCTTTCCAGTATTTGTTATTGCTTTCAACTGTCTTTTCTACAAAGACCCACTTTCCCTGCGCTGAAGAAAAGGTAACTGTCGCGATAAAGATCAGCAAAAAGAACATTCTTCTTGCAATGCGACTAGAGATGCTAATATAAAGATCGTTCATAACCATCCGCAAGTTAGTAAAAAAAATGACCCTATAGACAATAGTGGTATATTTGTATCAACTAAACACAAATCAAATTTGCAGGGACAGTCATGAAACACACACACAACAGGACCTGAGTGGAAAGAAGTGAAGGATTCCATTCTGGCTGGTTTTATCTATCAAAATAATCCACTATCTTCCTTCAGAAAATGAAACATTATAAATGAAACGGAAAGCCTACATTTATTTAGCAATAATAATCATCATTGCAAGTTTTATTGTTGTGTATCCGAGACTGAGGCCGGGGAATTTGAAAACAGTAGCACAGAAAGTAAGACTCACCGATGACATTAAATATGCAGTTCTGGTAGATTACGGGAGGCATTCCGGAAGGAATCGCCTGTTTGTTTGGGACTATGAAAAGGACAAGGTAGTGCTCTCATCTCCTTGTGCACACGGTTATGGTGGTGGCAGCACAGCTCGCCATTGTGTTTTCAGCAACAAGATAGGAAGCGGATGCTCTTCCGAAGGAAGATATACACTAGAGAAAGAGAGACAGATGTACCAGTTTCCAGGAAGGAGATGCTTTCCGGTTAAAGGATTGGATAAGGGCAAAAATGATAATGCGGGAAAGAGAGCTATACTGATCCATCCGGCCAGAATGCCATCTTTTCCCATTTATCCGTTTCTTATCCCAGTGAGAGTTATAAATCTGGGATTCTGGACTATTCGTCCTGCAAGTGAGGGTTGTATCACTATCCCGGGAAAGCAGTATGAAGAATTGAGGAAAATTGTCGCTGCCTCAGGAGTCAAACACGTTATACTCTATGTTTATGATTCTTCCAGTCTGAAAGATTCTTAGGGGGATTCTGAAAATTGTGGTCAAATTGTGGTCAAATTTGGGGGATAAAAAGGCTCACCTGCAAAGTTCCGTGTTTAAGTTATCCAAAGATCTTATAGATTCTATACATGAAGAAGGTATAGTCGCTTACACCTCGTAGTTGGGATCTAA
>ONEF01000010.1 GCA_900316795.1 uncultured Bacteroidales bacterium
TTGTCTTCCATACTTCAAAGGTAAGGACTTTTGATACACAAACCTACCTTCAAGTATATGTTTATGTCACATTATGCCACGGAAGTTTGCAAGTGTCCCTAATTTTTTTTCTCTTCTTCATCAAGTTTTGAAGAATCAATTAAATCATATATTCTATAAATGGTCCTGAAATATGCTGCTATTTTTGTTCTATTCTCTATGTAGAAAAGCATATAATACTTCAAAGCTTCACGAGAATTTGCTTGAAAACTCTTTCTGTTCCTAAAACCATTTTGCAACCTTCTCTTTTCATAATCGAAAAAATCCTTATCGTTATAACTGATTTCTGTTTTTTCGAAAGTCATTTTCCTGTCTGTGTCTTTATCACTTTTGATGGCATCCTCATTTTGCTTATAACTCCTTACTCGGCTGATTTGTCCACAAAGTTCATTCACTTCTGTTTGATATAGTTTTATTAACTCAAAGAATAAATCATTTAATCGTTGAGTTTCTAATTGTTTTTTATTATCTTGGGTAACACTTTGTTGATATCTGAAAGTACGAACAACCATAAGTGTGCCAAGTAATGCAAAGATAGTTCCGAGAATACCCCCGACGAAATCCCCGAAAGTTCCAAATAAATTGTAATTTATTGGATATGAAAAATCCACATGGTTGTTCCATTTAAACAAAATAGCTGCTAATAGGATAAAAAGAACCGTCAATAGAATGTAAAACCAACGATTATCAAGAATAGCGTCAATAAAGTTTGAAACTTTTTTCCAATTTTTCCCCATTTTGAATATTGATTACATAATTATTATTTATTATAAGATATTCTCATCAATCTTGATGTAGAGGTCGCCAGACCTATGCTTCAGCTTCTTAGCCAGAGTATCAGTTGTTGTATTCCAGAACCAGGCAGGGAAGGTGTACTGTGCAAACTGAGCGGCTAGTTTGTTCGGGAGGTTGTACTGGTTGGCAATATTCCAACTTAGATTTGCCAAGTCATGCTGCGTGAGTTGCATCTTCTTGCCAGTTCTCTCAATCTTGATTGGAAGTGTGGGTACGACAACGCCGTGAACAACTAGCGAAACGATGCACTCGTTCACTTGGAACAGTTCTTCATCAGTGAAGTCGAAAGCCATCAGAGTTTGACGGACATACGCCTGAATCTTTGCCAACTTTTCTTCGTCTGCTTTCTCTTTTATGGCGATGTATTGTTCACGTTCCCTTTTACAAGTCGCCATGAATCTGCGCAGACGCACCTCTTGATTAAGGACTTTGTTATGCTCTGCCATTTCTTCAATGGGAGATTGTTGAACAGGTTTTTCGATCGGATGCTCGGCGATGTATTTCTGTATCGCTTCCACCTCAATACGAGGACGGACATGCTTTTGAAAGGCATCTGCGTAAGCAAAAGTTATCTTTGCACCCGCCCAAAAGCATAATCGAAGGAATCCATAGAAGCAAGCAAACAGCACAATTGCAATGGCGGCACATGGGATATATCCCCAATGATGCTCTCCACATATCAGAATGGAATTTCCGATAGCCAATAACGCAAGCAATACGGAAACTGTTATGTGAAACCACTTTGGCATATTATTCTTTCTTGTTAATGATTACCCATCTGCCATCTTTTCGACCACCTTCACGTACAATAATACCTTTCTTCTGAAGGTCAGCTAAATCTCTTTGAATTGTCCGTGGCACGATACCTGTCTTGTCCGACATCTTTTCCGACATCTTTTCCGACATTGCATTTGCGGAAAGTGTTGGATTCTCAGCAATAAAATCCAATATAATCCTCTGACGTTCTGATATTTCTTTTACGACATCTTTTACGACATCTTTTACGACATTCTTTGTCTCAATAGACAAAATTAACTTCACTTGTAGCAGGTCACGCTGCTCTATGAGCTGTGGCTTCAGCCAATGCTTCTCATTCCATGCACTAAGGATGAGAGGAAAGCCAGAGCCAAGATTTTCGCCAAAGCCTATCATGCGGAACATATTCTGTATGCGCTGGTTGCGAGCTCGTGTTTCCTCACCGGCATAGATTTGCTCAACGGGCAACTTCAACAGACCAGGGTTTGTGAAAACGAACTTATCATCGTACTTTTCAACCTTCAGCACACTATTCAGCATCAGGTCGGCATGAATGATGCAGTTCGTCATAGCCTCACGTAGAGCCTTATGCTGCGGAGTGTCATCGTCACGTTCCACGCCTACCATCTTAAATGGACGTGGCAATTCCCTTGTTAGCTTTGGCAATACCATTGTCACAAAGTTGAAGAGGTTGTTCTCCCACATTCCGTCGTAAGTCAGACGGTCGCTATAACGCTGGTCACCAATAAGGTGAGACTTGTCGATGTAGTCCAGCCGTAGGTTGTCGAAACGGTCACGAATGGGAAGGCCTTTGCCGAACATCAACAGTCCAGCCATGTTAAGGCACTCCATTCCACTCTCACGATCAGTTGTGAATCCTCCCATCTGTCGCAAGAACTCTTTGTTATCAAGGTCATTGAACGGGTGTTCTGTATATCTGCTTTTGAAATGGTTACGATACCGCTCCAACGTCGGGATGTCAATATCGTCCATCGTATAGTGCTTCAGGAATAGTCGGTCGTTGCCCTCATGGTTGGCATCGCGCATCATCATTGTTACCATTTCTTCTGGGCAGTGATGGTCGCCTTCATGGTTGCGAATGAACGTGCCACGCAGTGGGTTGCTGTTGATATATACAGGACGGACATTGTAGTCTGCTTGTGGTACGTTGATGGCCACAATACTCTTTCCGTCCATGTCTATGACCTCCACGTCGGCATCCCTGAGGATGTTCACGCTCACCTTCTCCTTGCTGTTCACGATATTCCAAAAGTCCTTGCGAATTTTCTCTGCATCGTCAACTCCTGTTATCGTGAACCGTTTGGCTAGGTCCTTATCTTCCAGATTTTCCTGTACACCGAGTAACACAAGGCCACCATATGTGTTAGCGAAAGCCGAATACGTCTCCCAAACAGACTTCGGAACTTCCGACTTAGCCCGTTTGCATTCTAATGTCACTCGCTCACCTTTGAGCAGAGCGTTTTTTATGGATTTCATATCTAGTGTGTCCATGCTTCCTTATCGTTCTTTTGTTGACCAAAGCAAATCCTTTACATCTACGTTGAGACACTTTGCTATTTCCACCAGTGTCTCTAAGCTGGGCTGAGATGCATTGGTACACCATTTGCTCACCGAAGCAGGGTCTTTTCCCAGTTGCTCAGCCAGCCATTTATTGGTTCTCTTTTGTTCGGCTAAAACTACCTTAAGCCGATTAATGTCTTGTGCCATTATTTCTTTTTATTGTTGTTTATGATGCAAAGGTACAGCTTTTCTCTGAAACAACCACATATTTTTATGGTTTTCTATTTCTTTATTTGCGTTTTAAGCAATTTTTTTTGTGTTTATTACTCATATTACTGATATTACTCGTATTGACCAGTAATATCACTCCCACATTAAATTTCTGTCAATATTGACACTTTTTTAATGTAGACTCATTTCTTTATATAACAAGATTCTGCTAGTAGTGGCACTTTTTAGTCGTGATGGAGCCAAATAATCTTTTATACATATTATATATTTATATATAGCGACACCTTCATGTCATTAAAGAACCATATAAGATGGTTGTTTTTGATAAAAACATCTATTTTTAGTCAATAAACACCAATTTTCCACAGGAAGACAAATTAATCTCGAAGAAAAAGCTTTCCTTTGTGGCTGAAATCAATATAGACCCAATGGAGCGTAAACTATTGAACTGAATAAGAGTAGTTCTTGCTGAGAAGGACATGAACAACAAGCAACTTGCCGAATTGCTTGGCAAAGATCCTGCTGTTGTATCTAAGTGGGCGACGAACACCAATCAACCAAATGTAGAAACTCTTATCCAGATTGCCAAGGTGTTAGAGGTAAGCGTGGATGATTTATTACGAACAGAATAATATGAGTACGATTCAACAGTCCAATTCCCATATCTTTACCAATCGGGATGGTAATACGTTAATGAAAGAATTTGAGGGTGTGCTACAACATAACCCCCAAGACCTTGTCAAAATCTATCTATTGCTTAAGATTGCGAACAATCGAAAGGTCTGCAGGAAGCCATTCAACTGATTCCAGTTCATCGGCGGAAAGCCATCTGGCGGATTCGTGTTCAAGAAGATGGAGGGTGTCGTTTTTCAGGCTGCACAGAAAGCAGTGAAGGATCAGGTGGAACTTTGGATAGTCGTATTCAACTGTCTGGAGGAAGGAATCAACTGAAATGTCGGCATCCAGTTCTTCCTTGATTTCTCTCTTAAGAGCATCTTCAGGGCTTTCTCCCGGTTCGATCTTGCCGCCGGGGAATTCCCAGAAATCCTTGAAATCCCCGTAGCCCCTCTGGGTTGCAAAGACACGGCCGTCCTTTGTTATGACGGCCGCTACCACTTCTATGGTTTTCATCTTTTTACCAGTCGTATTTGAGGTGCTTGACGGTTTTCTTTTCCTCGATGATCATCCTCAGGGAGTCTATTCCCATCTGGAGATGGTCTTCAACATAGTTTTTTGTCACGATGTTGTCGCTGGCCTCGGTCTTGATGCCCTCAGGTATCATAGGCTGGTCGGAGACAAGAAGAAGGGCTCCGGTCGGGATGTGGTTTGCAAAACCGCAGATGAAAAGTGTGGCGGTTTCCATATCCACGCACATCGCCCTGGTGGTGGAAAGGAGGGTCTTGAAATGCTCGTCGTGCTCCCAAAGCCTTCTGTTGGTGGTAAATACGGTGCCGGTCCAGTAATCTTTGCCGTGGTCTCTGATGGCTGAGGAAATTGCTCGCTGGAGCATGAATGCAGGCAGGGCCGGAACTATCAGAGGATAATAGTCGTCAGAAGTTCCCTCTCCCCTGATGGCGGCAATCGGAAGGACAAGGTCCCCTATCTTGGTATGCTTGTCTATGCCGCCGCATTTGCCAAGAAATAGACAGGCCCTCGGATGGATAACTCCCAGAAGGTCCATGATGGTGGCGGCGTTAGGGCTTCCCATTCCAAAGTTGATTATGGTAATACCCTCAGCGCTGGCATTTGGCATGTTGCCTTCCCTCCCCACAACTTCAACGCCGAACTTCTGGGCAAACATATCCACATAGTTGCCGAAGTTTGTGAGAAGTATGCAGTCCGTGAAGTCCTCCAGTTTCCTCTTGGTGTACCTCGGAAGCCAGTTTCTAGCAATGTTCTCCTTCATTATCTTGGCGTCGGGATTAGCCAGCGCATTTTTCTGTTCCATAACTGTATTGTTTATCGGTTGCCTGCAAATATACTAAAAGATGGCTACTCTTCTTCCAGAAGACGGCTTGGAGAGTCGGTGTCTATTGAGACGGCGTCCGCCTCCACATCGCGGAGTTTGCGGTTTATCTGGTTGGTGCGGGTGGTGATAAGCTTGTCCATGTCCTCCAGTCCGCCCTGGATCTTGCCCTTGGCCTTTTCAAGCATATCGCCGAACTTGCCGAACTCGGTCTTGACCTCTCCCAGGACTTTCCACACGTCGCTGCCCTTCTTCTGGATGGCAAGTGTACGGAAGCCCATCTGGAAACTGGTAAGTATGGCAGAAAGGTTGGTAGGGCCTGCAACCGTTATGCTGAACTCTTTCTGAAGGCTCTCCAGAAGGTTGGCGTCTCTGGCCACCTCGGCATACAGCCCCTCGAACGGAAGGAACATTATGGCAAACGGAGTGGTCTGAGGCACATTGATATACTTGGAGATATTTTTTGCCTCGTTCTTTATGGCAGAGCAGAACTCCCGGCGGGCACCATCCATAGCATCCTTGTCTGCAGACTCATACGCCTCAAGCAAAGCATCATACCTGTCCTTCGGGAACTTTGAGTCTATAGGCAGGAGCACAGGATTGCCGTCCTGGCCCGGAAACCTGACTGCAAACTCAACCACAGCGTTCTTGTCCGCACCGGTATGAGCGTTGGCTACATACTGGCCCGGCGCAAGGTACTGTTCCAGAAGCATCTGGAGCTGCACCTCGCCGAGTCCGCCACGCATCTTCACGTTGGAAAGGACCTTCTTCAGGCCACCGACATCCTTTGCCAGGTCACGCATCTCGGCAAGGCCGTTCTTGACGTTGTCAAGCTGGTTGCCAACAGTCTCAAAGCTCTTGCTTATGCGGTCGTTGAGAGTCTTCTCCAGCTTCTCCTCCACGGTATTGCGCATTTTCTCCAAGCTCTTCTCTGTGGAAAGAATCATACCTGCCTGAGTCTTCTCTATCTGCTCCAGTTTTACCTTCTGACTTGCTTCCAAAGACTTGAGTCTTTCTTCCTGCCCAACCTGCATTTTATCAAGCTGGAGTCTTTGGCTTTCCTCCATTGACTTGAGCCTTTGCTCCTGCATAGTTTTTAGGCTCTCAATCTGGTCTTTCTGGCTCTCGCGCATATCCTTTATCCTCTCCGATATCTCTTCCCTCTGCGATGTCTGCGCCCTCTCGTAATCATCCTTGTTCTCCTTGTGATACTCTTTCAGATTCTGGCTCAAATCCTTCAAATAAGAAGAATTATTTTCCTTGAAAGAATTGAAGAAACGTTCATTGTCATCTTTCAAGGACCTTATCATCTTACCTTGTTTTGTTGAAAGAAGGAACAGAACCACAAGCGCCACCACCAACAGCGCGAAAACCACATAAATCAATACCTCAGGCATAACTCCAAATTTTTCCAAATTTACAAAAAACTCCCGACCTCAATAAGAAGTCGGGAGCTTTTGTGTTTTGTTTGTTCGGGTATTCCTATCTGATTTCCTTCAGCAGGCCCTTTACAGCTGCTTCAAGTTGAGGGTCTTTGCCGGAGAGGAAGTCATTGTAAGGAAGTTCAACCTTTACGTCAGGCTCAAACTGCTTGTTCTCTGTAACCTTGCCGTCTGTTCCCATAGATCCGATCATCGGGATGCCGAATACGATTGTAGGGTCTATCTGGGTTTCCCACCATACGGCGGTTCCGGTGCCAGGAACAGGCATTCCGTAAACCTTGCCGATGCCGTTCTGCTGATAGACGAACGGGAACATGAAGGCGTCTGAATAGTTGCCCTCGCAAGTAAGGACTGCGCTCGGCTTCTGCCATCTTCCGAGAGGCTCACCGTCGTCCAGGAGGTCTCCCTGAGGAGCGTAGCGCATATAGGTCTTGGCACCGAGCAGAGTGACCAGCTCGTCGTGGAGCCAGCCGCCTCCGTTGAACCTTGTGTCAACCACCACGGCCTGCTTCTTCACGTGCTTGCCCATCAGACGGTTGTAGATAACCTGGTAGCTCTGCTGGTTCATTCCCTCAACGTGGACATAACCTATCTTGCCGCCAGAAAGCTTGTCAACCATCTCCTCGCATCTTCTCACCCACCACTCATAAACCAGATGGCTCAGCGATGACTCGGCAACAGGACGGAGGGTCTGCGTGAAGGTGCCGCCTGCGGTGGACTTTACAGTTACAACGGTATTTACGTTGGCGATGTTGTTGAGGTATTTGTTGTAATTCTCAGATGCAGGGATATTCTCGCCGTTGATGGCGGTGATGATGTCACCAGGACGGATCTTGTTGGAAAGTTTGTCTGCAGGGCCGCCAGGGATGATGGCTGAAACCTTGATGCCTTCTCCTGTGTAGGTCTCGTCGAAGAGCATACCGAAGTTGGCGGTAACGTCACCTCCGGTCATCGCCCTTGCAGCATAGAAGCGGCCACCAGTGTGGGAAGCGTTAAGTTCACCGAGGAGCTCGCTCAGAAGAACCTGGAAATCATAGTTGTTGTTGATGTAAGGGAGGAACTTTGCATATTCGTCGTGATACATCTTCCAGTTGATTCCGTGGATGGTAGGATCGTAGAACTTCTTGGTAACCTGAAGCCACATGTGGTCGAACATATAAGCCCGCTCGCCGGCAGCGTCAAGTTCCATCTTGCCTGCAATCATTATCGGCTTTGCCATTCCGCTCATAAGGTCGATCTTCACAGGAGAGCCGTTGCGCAGGGCAAAAAGACTCTTCTCGTCTGCGCTGAGCTCGGCTGCTGAAAGCATTCCGCCTACTGAACCCTGGCCTACCTTCTTGCTTTCACGGCTGCGGGTATCTGTGCTCCAGAGCTCCATTCCTTTCTCACCGTTCTTTGCATAGTACATCTTCTTGCCGTCCTTGGTAAGGAAATAAGCCATTGGGGTACCCTCAGTGCGGATATCTGCAATACGGGTCTCGATGAGGTCAAAGTCATCAAAGACTATCGGTTTGACCTCTTTCTTTGCATCAGGTTTGCCATCTTTCTTGTCGCCTGGTTTGTCACCTGGCTTTCCTTCAGGCTTCTTTCCTGCCTTTTCCTTCTCTTCCAGAAGCTCGAAGTCATCCTTGCTGAGCATGAACTTGTCGTAAGACTCCTTGTCGAAGAAAGCGGCCTTCACTCCACCGCCGCCGCGGTTTCCGCCGCTGCCGATGTAAGTCATGGCCTGTCCGCCGAAGCCGAACTTGGCCATTCTCTCGCCGTAAGCGCTGTTGACCGGATATCGGATCTCTCCGCCGTCTGCACTGATAAGGGCGGTTGCTCCGCCTCTCATCATGTTCTTCTGGTCGTCAACCAGCAGCCACTTGCTGTCTGGAGACCACTCGAACCCCCAGTCACCGTCGCGATAAGAATGGTTGTGGCCCTTAGGAAGCACCGTTACGGTCTTCTTGCTCTTGAGGTCCATAACTTTAAGAGTGTTGCGCTCGCTGATGTAGGCAAGTTTCTTTCCGTCTGGAGAAACATCAGGCATGAAGTTGTCTTTTCCGTCGGCGACAACCTTGTCTATGTTGATGAGAGTGGATGCGTAGAAGTACTTCTCGGTGGTGTCCTTGAGGGTAGCCTTCATTATGTTCCAGTTGCCGTCAACCTCAGCGGAGTAGTAGATGGCCTTTCCGTCCGGATCCCAGGTGATCATCCTCTCCTGGTAAGGAGTGTTGGTGATTCTCTTGGTGCGGCCGTCGTTGACCCCGACAACGAAGAGTTCGCCGCGGTTGATCAGAGCTATCTCCTTGCCGCTCGGACTCACGGACATCTCGGTGGCGTTTCTTATGTCTATGTTCTTGATTTTCTGGTAACCGGCGTTGTCAGAAACATAAATGTTGAGTTTCTTTGCCTTCTGGCCGTCCTTTATGGTGTATATGTCGCCCTTCCAGACAAAGGAGATGGTGCCGTTCTTTGCGATGCTGATCTCCCTTACAGGGAAATCCTTGAAATCGGTCAGCTGAGTCTTGGTCCCCGATGCAAGGTCCTGCTTGAAGAGGTTCAGGGCGTTGTTGGCCTTGTTGAGCTTCATCTCGGAAATATAGTAAACAGCCTTTCCGTCAGGGCTGAAGACAGGCTTCAGGTTCTCGCCCTCGTAGGTGCTGACCTTGGTGTAAGTGTTTGCCTTCAGGTCATATACCCAGATGTCGCGGGTTACGGAAGATGTATGGTGCTTTCTCCAAGGGTCCTCATATCCTTTCTTGTCCTGGAAGACGATCTTGCTTCCGTCGGAGTTGAAATTAGCCTCGTCTGCACCGGCTGCGGTAACCAGGATAGGTCTTCCGCCGCCTACCGGAATCTTATAGAGATTCTTGAACATTGAAGAAGGGAAGCGGATGCTTTCTGCAGGAGCGAACCTGCCGCTTCCGAACAGCACATACTTTCCGTCAGGAGTGAAGTCGAACGGATAATCTGCTGTGGAATTGTAGGTAAGCCTTACAGGCACGCCGCCGCCGGCTGGCATTACGAACACGTCAAAGTTTCCGTAAAGGTCACTTGCATAGGCAATGTACTTGCCGTCCCGGCTCCAGACAGGATAACCGCTGTAGTTGTCTCCGCTGGTGATTGCGGTTGCAAGTCCTCCTTCTGATGAAACCTTGTAGAGATTGCCCATATAACCGAAGACAATCTGGGAACCGTCAGGAGAAATGGCCGGATTGCGCAGCCACCTGACATCCTGCTGCGCGCTGGAAACAGTGGCTGACATCACCACAAGAGCCAGTGCTGCAACAGAGAGTGTGAATCTTCTAAATATTCTGTACATAATCACGGGGTTGTTAGTTCTTTATTTAGACGTTTTAATATCCGTTTTGTGAGTTTCAAGGTAGAACTTACGGTCCGGTTTTCCGTTGAATGTCCTTTTGACTGAATCCACCTTCTCATAGAAGAGCGGCACCTTGTGCCTTTCCAGCCTGGTCATCAGATAACGGCCCAAAGACCTGAAATCCACCTCCGTTCCGTCTTTGACGGAAACCAGGAGTTTTGGAGCCGCCCCGGTTATGGGGTGCGGAACCGGTATGCAGATGCAGTCGCTGACTCCCTCGAAAGACATCGCAGCATCTTCCACTTCGAGAGGTGAAACCTTGAACCCTCCTACATTGATGACATCATCTTCCCTTCCCTTCAGGTTCAACATGCCGTCTTCGTCTATATAACCGGAATCTGAGGTATAAAGGACTCCGTCTCTGAGTATTGAAGATGTTCTCTGGGGATCTCCCAGATACCCTGTCATCAGAGTCTTGCCCTTGCAGGCTATAGTGCCCTTGTCAGTTATGAAAATTTCTGAATTGGGCATCGGCCGACCCAGGCATCCGGCCTTGCACTTTCCGCCGTTGAAATCCACTGTACAGACAATGCCTGTCTCCGTGGATGCGTAGGTATTGTAGAGCCTGCTCTTTGGAAGAAGACGGCAGAGAGCCTCCATATCGGACTGTGAAATGGCAGCGGCACCGGTTTCTATGAAGTCTATCTTGTCTGCCAAAGCGGCAAGGCGCTCCGGGCAGAACTGCAGAAGGATCCGGATGCTTGCAGGAACCAGGAATGTCGCCATCTTTTCTGCCGGGTAGCTGAAAGCTCCGAAAAAGCTGTCCAGGTCCTTCAACCCGTCCACGATAATCATGGTAGCGCCCAGCATAATTACCGGATACATCTTGGAAAGGCTGCCGATGTGGTTAAGAGGCCCGTTTATGACAAAGGCCAGCTCGTGAGAAAAGCCCTGTCCGTGAATGAGGTTTTCTGCATCGGCGATGATTGTCCTGTGGCTGATTATCACACCCTTGGACTTTCCTGTTGTGCCGGTGGTGTAAAGCACTTCCGCCGTGCCCTCTGCAACCGCGTGGGAAGAAAGTTCAGCGGAGATTGCCTCGAACACTTCCTCCGGAATGTCTTTGGCCAAAGGTGCCACCGCAAATCCAAGTCTCTGGTATGCAAAGTAATCAGCGATGTATTCAACGGACGGGAGAGCCCTCAGGCAGACGATGCGTGACGATGATGACGCAACACTCCTCCGGAGTTCTTCCGCACGCCTTTCAACCCTACACTGTAGCTGACTGTAGGAAAACGACTCCCCGCCTGCCACCAAGGCCGGCTTGTCAGGATACAAAGAAGCGTTCCGTGCCAGATAATCACCTAGTATCATCATAGCCTACCGTGTGGAAAGTTTACGTTCGACAAGAGATACCAGGCTGTCCAGATTCTTCAGGTTCATCGGAGTAGCGTCAGATGCATCAAGTTTTATATCGTACTCATCAGACAGTTTCATAAGGATAGCGGCAACTCCCAGAGAATCCAGTTCGCTGAAAAGAAAATCAGAATCAAAATCTACAAGAGGAAGCGCCTCTTCCAAAATTTTCCTTATATGCTCTTTCATGACAGATTGTTTGTTCAACTACGAAGATACGATATTAATGACAATAATAAAAGCAGATTCCTAACTTTGCAGCATGAAGACTGACAAAATGAAAAAGGCTTACATACTTGTTTCTCCTGGTTTTGAAATACTTGAGGCCGCAGCGCCTGTAGATGTGCTGGAAAGGTGCTCAATAGAAGTCGAGAAAGTTGCTGTCTGCGGAGAGATGGACGGCAAAATCTTTGGCAAGACAGACCTCCTGATACCATCTTCCCATAATGTCTTCATCAAGGCTGATTCTTTCCTCAGCGATATGGCTGACGTGGAGAGGATTGCCTCAGATGGCGCTATGGTAATACTGCCTGGAGGATTCCCTGGCTACAGGAACCTTTCCTCAAACCCTTTGGTGGGGAAACTCCTGCAAGAGTTTGAAAAAAGAGGCCGGCTGATTGCCGCCATCTGCGGCGCCCCAAGCGCTCTGTCCACATTCCACATTCTTGAAGGAAGCAAGCTCACCTGCCACAGTTCAGTAAAAGACATTCTCACAGCAGAAAAAGGCGGGATTCCGGGATATGTATATACCGGCAGACCAGCAGAAAAAGACGGCAGGCTCATAACCGGAAGAGGAGCGGGAGTATGTATGGAATTCGCATTCGCCTGCGCAGAAGCGCTGGTAAGTCAGGAAGTCATCGCCGAGGTAAAAAAGAAAATGGAAATGACACTGCAGCAGCCCTGAGGCTACTAAGGCGCCTTTCAAAGAGAAAGCCTGTTCAGGACAGGATTGCTGTAAATCTTGAGATACAGGTTCATCAGAGGAAGCAGATTCTCCTTCCAGCCGGAAAGTGTCTTGTGCATCACCTCGGCAAATTCCTTGTATTCCTCTTTGGTGTATTTGTCTGTGAACTTGAATGTATTATACAGCATGTCAAATGCTATATAGTTTGTCTTGAACAGCTTGTATCCGTTGTAAATCCTCGCGTCAAGCAAAGATGCCATATAGGCAAGGGCCTCGTGCCTGTCAAGGCTCTCTATGGCAAGAAGCTCTTCGGCTGAAACCGGAGGACAGATCTGTATATGGACATGGCCTTTAGGAGAAAGGATGCCGCTCATTATGCTACGGAAGTCCTCACCTTTCTCTTTGATGTACGGATGTTCCTGAGACAGGTACAGTTCCCTCACTTTCTGGGTAATACAGGTTTCCCATTCGTATGATATGGCCATCGGCACTATATTCAGTTCAGAGAAGTTCTTCCCAAGGTTCCTTTCTCCGGAAAGTGAAAACATCTTGAGCACTGTCTGGTTTGTGCGGTCATCGCCGTCTTTGGTGCGTCCGTTCCTCTGGGCTATCCAGACAGAAGTGTTCCTCTCCTTGACTACATAACGCATATAGCTGGACAGATGGTATGAGACATTCCAGAAGTTCTTTGCGGAACCGCTGCGCACAACCTTGAACATACGGTTGCTTTTGCCTATGTCCGTCACGATCCCGGGCTGCATCAGATTGTCTCCGAAAGTTATTTCCGAGCAGTCCAGACCGTTGTTGTAGAGAGCGATTTGAAGAAGTGCCGCATCCAGGAGAATATCCCTGTGGTTGGACACGAAGAGGTATCCCTTGCCCTTTTCCAGATTTTCAAAACCGCCGTATGTAAATCCGTCAGTGGTCTTTTCTATGATGGCGTTTATGGCATCGAACATGAAATTAATCTGGAACTGGCTGACTGTCTTGTAAGAAGTGAACTCCTCCATCTTTTTCTCAACAAGACCGGGCCCGTAGATATACTCCATCACCTGAGGAAAATCCTTGTTGGATGCAATGCGCTGCATGGCAGAAGGTATTTCATCATCCCTGTAAGGACGGATATCATCCCATATAGAAGATAAATCTCTCGGTGTTGGTGTATTTATATCCATATCAGTCAAAAACGCTGTTTTGCAGCCATTCTGTAAACCTGTCCGCCCATCCTGCAGCTCCGGATCCGGCAGCTGGCTTTACCCCGAAGCCGTGCTTTCCCGTAGGATGGATTTCAACGATGCAATTTACTCCATTTTTCTTCAATTCGGAAGCAAATGCCCTGGAACCTTCAATCCGGACCACAGGATCATCTTCGCAGTGAAGCAGAAAAACGGGTGGAAAATCTTCATTTACATTGCCTTCCAATGACAGCTTCTCTATGAGAGACAAGTTCCCCCTCAGCAGATGATCTCTGGATGGTTTATGAACATAAGGTTCCTTCATCGTAACCACAGGATAGATCATCGCCACAAAGGCTGGACGGTAACGAGGATTCTCCTCTAGGGCCGCACAACCAGCCAAGTGCCCCCCTGCCGAGAAGCCTACCACACCGATTTTTGTGGTATCTATTCCCAACCGGTCTGAATTGTCTTTTATATAGTCCACCGCCTTACGGTAATCCTCAAGCTGCTGAGGATACTTCGCTCCGTAAAATCCCATCCGGTAACGCAATACTACTGCCCTGAAACCTTTGGAAACAAAATATTTAGCCACATCATGCCCTTCTGAATTGATTGCCAGATATGTATAGCTGCCTCCCGGAAACACGATCACGGCAGGAGCCTTTTCTGAAGGCTTAGACGGGGCATAGACAAAAACCTTGCTCCGGTAACGGCCTTCAAACCTGGCCTCACCACCCTTCCAAAGCTTGTGAGTAAGATACGTCTGCTGAGCTATGGCTCCTCCTGAGACAAAAAGTAACAGAAGGCAAAGCAAAGCGGACTTAAACCATTTCACCTTCAGATCTATATAGATTCCTGTCATTATCGCGATAATTCTTATATTTCCTGTCTTGGGCAACCTTGCCTTCCAAAGACAGATAAGCTGTTTCATAAAACCTCCTGAACTCCTGGGCCTGCTTAAGAGGGCGGATACCCCAGTCCTTGAGTTGAGTGTAAGGCACTGCATCGCAGAGCTGTATGGCAACCTTCCCTCTCCTGAGAATATGCTCTCCTTTCGGGAGAATTTCTCCCGGGCCGAAAAGGACAACCGGCAGAATATCCAGCTCCAGTTCAGAAGCCAATGCAAACGCCCCGCTCCTGAACTTCAGTATTGAGCAGTCCTGGCTGCGCGTACCTTCCGGAAAAATCAGGATAGAGACGCCTTCCGCCTTCAAAGCCTTGAGTTTCTCCATATTGGCCTCAACGCCGTCATCTATGCACACGAAGCCAGCTTTCTTGACAAAGTTACCGTAAACCGGAGAATTATACACCCATCCGTTGGTAACTACTGCTATCTTGTCTGAAAGGGCAAGCAGATACATCAGATCCAGATGAGACTGGTGGTTGCATATCACAACACGAGGTTTTTCATCCAAAATCCTTTCCGCATACCTGAAAGCTTCCTCCCCTTCAAAGTCTCCGTCCCTGGACAGGACAGTAAACCAGGTCCGAGGCAATCCGAGGCAGAAGAACCGCATCTTCTTTGTTATCAAAGTCCGCAAACCGGAAGATGCCAGCTTTGGCCTCAACGCCGCAACTATCTTGTAGTAAAGGCACAGGACGGCAAAGACAACCCCGCAGAACAATGTCACGAGAATGTCAGCAATCCTTACCGGGAATATCCTGTCTTTCCTCTCCTTGCAGCCTCGTCTGCAAACAAGGAAACGGAATATCACAGGAGGAAGGATGAAGGCCAGGACAACAACGCAAACCATTCCTATTACAGCCACCGCACCGAGGGAATGAAGAGCAGGGTGAACAGCGAAAACCAAGGAACCGATACCCACGAACATCGTCAGTGCCGAAAGGGTTACTCCAGTCTTGTAAGACGAGAGCAGAGGTTTCCGGAATGTATGCTCGTACTGGAGCCCCTCGACCATGAAAATGGTGTAGTCGTCTCCGAGACCGAAGATGAAGGTAGCCAAGATGATGTTGACTATATTGAAACTCACGCCAAAGATTCCCATTATGCCCGTTATCCAGATCCAGCTGACTACCATTGGAAGGAACGCTGCCAAAGCCAGTTCAAGACGGCGGAATGCAATCCAGAGGAAGAGGAACACAAGAACAGAACAAATTGCCAGAACCTTGTTGAAGTCATTCTGCAAAATGTCTATCATCCTGTCTGTCATTGAGAAAGAGTCAAACAGGAAAGATCCCTCAGCTCTTCCGTCAAACTCTTGATAGCTGGAATATACCTTGTCGGTTTTATCCTCAGGAGCATACAGGATACTCATAACCAGCGTCTGCGACGAATCCTGAAGGATGTAGGGAGAAAGCAAAGAATAAATAACCTCAAACCGCGCAGCATCCTGAGGAACCAGTTCCGCTTCAGTCATTTCCCTGAAACGTTTGAAGGCATCCGGACTGAAACCCGCCTTGGCTCCATATTCGTCCAGAGCCTTTATCATGGCCTCCCCGTGTCTTGCCACAAAGCTGTCCCATAACCCAAGACGTTCAAGCTGCCTGGAGCGAGAAGGCAGCAGCGAGCCTATTCCTTTGGTTTTAAGCACATTCCCTTCTGAAATCATAGAAGATATGAAACTGCTGTTTTTCTCCGATGCTTCCAGAGCCTGGTCAAGATTTCTGCCTTCGGAAACGGCATATACCGCCCGGCTGCTCTCAGTGCTTGTATGGGAAGAAAATTCGTCCAGAAGCTTCTGCTGGCCCTCGGCCATATAGTTTATCTTGGTAAAGTCTCCGCTGAAAGTGACCTTGCGGCTGAAAAAGAAAAGAACAATGGTCAAGGCAATCAGACACCAGAACACATAACGGTTCTCTTCCGGGCGGAAACTTGCCCATCGGCCCATCCAGCCGCCTTCTCTCTGGCTGTAATCCTCGGCCTTTACCCAGTGAGGCAGGAACAGTATCACGAACAAGATTGCCCCGACCAAAGAAACCGCAGCAAAAAGGCCGAAGTCTCTCATTCCGGAGGCGCTCATAACCAGCAGGGAAAGGAATGCTCCAACAGTAGTTGCGTTCCCGATAACCATCGGGCTCGCGATGTCTTTTAGAGCAGTTCTGGCATCCTTTGTAAAACCCAGCCGGGTGGAATAAAGCAGTGAATAGTCCACTGCTATTCCAAATATGACGCAGCAGGCAGCCAAGGCCACGCTGGAGATGCTGGACTGGACAACCCCCATGAACGCCAGGCCGGAAAGAATTCCAAAAACTACAGGCACGCAGATAAGAAGTATCGGCCTGAGTTTCCTGAAATACCAGGCAAGAAGCCCCACTATCAGAACTACAGATACCACGGCGCAGGTAGCCGCATCTTTTTTCATCCTTTCCGCGTTCATCACAGCAATTACCGGAGAACCGGTAAACTCCATCTGAACTTCAGGATAAAGGGCTATAACCGAATCTCTTACGGCATAAACAGCGGAAAGCAGCTTCTTGTTGCCTTTGGTATCGCTGCCTCCGAAAGCGGAGGAGAAGTTCATCATCACTCCTGTTGAATCAGGCGTGAAAAGATAATCGCCGATAACCTTGTAGCCGCTTTCTGATCCGAGTGCAGACAGTTCCCGGAGAATCCTGGATGAAAAATGCAGAGGATCAGCCGAAATTACCCTCTCCAACATTCCGCTGGAAGCAACCAGAGCCTCCTTGTCCCCTTCCAGGATAGAGGCATAGTCTCCCGAGGCGACAATTGAATCCATCGCTGAGTAATCAGATGAATCCAGGAAGTAAGGCATATTCTCGGCGATGAAGCCTGACAAGGAAATCATCCTTGCAGCATCAACCTTGATGACCGGATTGCTGATTCCCTCTATCTGGGCTTCCTCCAGTCTCCACGAAAACTCGTCGGCAGCCTGGCTGAGAAGGTCTATGTCTGAATACCGGTCTTCTCCCGGAACTTTCAGCCGCATAATGGACATCACTTTGTCCTGGCGGCGCAGATTCTGGTAAACGAACTGGCTCTGACGGCTGCTTTCTCCCGTCCCGTAAGGCAGGAAGGCGGCAATGTCGTCGTCCAGAACTATCTTTTTTGCACAAAGGCAGAAAACACCGGCTAAAACCAGAGGAACCAGAAACGCCAGAAAGCGCCTCCCTCTTGAGAAAAAATCATAGATCTTCAGCAGAACCTTTTCCATAACCTATCTGAAAATCCTGTGAAAAAACATCCGCGGATAACCGTAAAGCAAAGCGCCGCAGGTAAGGAAAGTATTCATCAGGGAAATTCTTGTAAAGTCAGCCCCTTTCCTGAAATGAGTCACCCTGTCTTCAGGATAAACCACATCCACAGGCACCTCCAAAAGGCGGAAACCTCTCCATACCATCCTCACAAGAACTTCTGTTTCAAACTCATAACGGTTGCCGAGGAATTTAGTTTTGCATATCTTTTCCAAAGGATAAAGCCTCATTCCACTCTGGGTGTCACCCACTTTTCTGCCTGTCTGCACCGTAAGCCAGAAATTTGAAAAATTGTTGGCGAACTTTCCGCCGCCATCCGCTCCCCTCTTGTTGCGGCTTCCCACCACAATTGTCTTTGCCCTCTGTTTTTCCCCAAGACTCAGCGATTTGTCAATCACAGCCTCGGCTCCTGAAATGGTGTGCTGGCCGTCGGCATCAAACACCATGGCATACTTGAAACCCAGACTCAACGCCCTCTTGAAACCTTGCCTGAGAGCATAGCCTTTTCCCTTGTTCCTTTCATACGAAACCAAGTCATAAGGATTTGCCTTGAGGGCTTGATCCAAACTCTCGTCGTCTGTAGAACCATCATTTACGGCAACAACCTTGAACCCAGCGCCTTGTATAGACTCTATGACTTTAGCTACGGTCTTGGAGTTATTGTAAAACGGAACAAGGAAGCATACAGGAAACTTGTTTTCCGCCAAAGATACGGAGAGAGTAGCAGCGACGGACTTTTCCGCTCCGGCCTCTACTGTGAAAGAAGCCTTAGCACGGACGGCTTTCTTCTCTTCCGCTACTGAAATCCTTGCAGAAAGGAGATTGCCTTCCAGCGGGACAACAGGTCTTTTGAACCTTGCATCCTCAACAGACTCAGCAACAAACTGCCTTTTCAGACATCTGGAACACAGGTCGGAAACTATTTCGGCCAACATTGCTCCCGGCAATATGGGCTGACCTGGAAAATGAGAAGAGAAAAGCCAGTGACTGCCATCCAGAGAAAGGCGGGCGTCAATGTTGCCGTCTTCAAAAGAAAGTCTGCTGATTATGTATAGCCCTCCGGAATTCATCACAATCAATTGAATAGCTGCGGATCTGTTTCAACATCTGTCTTTACGGACGAGAAAGTTATCAGAGTGTAGCCGGCTTCCGTCCTTATCTCAAAAGATTTGACAAGTGATGTAGAGCTGTCAAACTTCATCACCACGCTTCCGACCGTCCCCTTCAGCCTGGAGGCTTTTGGAACAGCTGTAACTACAAGTTCCTTACCTTCAATCTTATATGAAACGTCAAAATCCTTCGGATTGTCTGACAATGTGGTCAACAGACCTGTCACCATCTTGCCCATCTGGGAGAAGCCTCTGGAAAGAGCTCCGTCCCTGACACCGTTCTTTACCATATATCCGCCTTTGAGGTTATAGACCCCGTAGTTCTTTGTATCATACTCCCACCTCATGAAAGACGGTGCCTTGTACCAAAGCTTACCCGTGGTGACCACATCATCGCTGAGCATCTTGAGATGCTTGGTCTCCTTGAAGTCAGCCACCATGCTTTTCATCCCGGATGCGGAAGAAACAACCTTCTGGAATACAGCCTTTTCCGCATTGGTCTGTGCGGAAGAGACCACCGGTGTCAAAACGGCAAAAACAAATGCCAGGATATTCAGCGACAAGTTTTTCATCTTATTTCTGCACTATCAAAATTGCTCCCGCTATAATGAGCGCCACCCCTACATATCTGATTGCCGGGATGTGCTCATGAAACACCAGACCTGCAACAACCAGGCCGAGCACATAGCTGAAACTGATCATAGGATATGCCGCGCTGAACGGATAGTTCTTCAGGATATAGAACCAAAGCACGGAAGCTCCGCCCATGCAAAGGCCGCACAGCAGGAAGTTTATGTCCGTAAAAAGCTGCTTGATGCAGCGCCAGGTAAAGGCCAACTTGTCTATGTTGGACATCGTGAACTTCAAAAACATCTGTCCTGCAACCAGAAGAGCGCTCTGAACCACGGAAAGTATAATCAGTTTGTACATAAGCCGTTAATCAAGATAAATTACTGGAAATCAAGATGAATGAATAAGTATCCTTACTTCGGCCGGCCAGGAGGGCTCTCCCGCCTTTTCCCCTGAGGATACCGCTGCCGGCAAACATTCCGAAAGCAGAAGCTGAAAGGTACTGCCCGCAGTACTGCTTGTATTCCAGCACAGGCTTGTCCGAAGGCAGGAAAGGAAAATCCGAGGCAGATTTTCCGGGGAAGGAGGAAGTAAGGACTATATCAATGTCGTTCCAGGTCAAGCCTCTTCTGGAAAATAACCTATCGAGCTCCCAGATCGGCTTGGACCGTGTCTGTACAAGGTCCTCTACCAGGCAGACAGCGCCTTGAGGATCTGAGGACAGGACAAAAGCCACCGAGCCTTCTGACACTGGAAGCCCCTTCCATATAGTCTCCCTGTCAACAAGGGAATAGAAAACCTGTGTGAGTTGGTCAGAGGTACAAAGAAGGACATTTTTGCAGTTGCCGCTCTCCAGGAGCATCATGCTGTCCAGAAGAGCCCCTTCAAACGCAAAGCGGTCATTCACGTGAGTTGAATTGAACCCCCTGCAACCCAAAGTTATTGCAATTTGAGAACCTATGGTGTTAGGTGTGGAGCAGATGAACTTGGAAGGATTGAGCATAGTCTCCCCTTCTTCCAGCATCTTTGTCAGGAAAACCTCCGTATCTGCAACGCAACCATTGCCCGTACCGGTGACTATAGCGTCAGGGCACTGTATTGAAGCATCTTGCAAAGCCTGTCTTGAAACCGCGATGCTGCGCTTGAGGATGGGATTCATCCTCCGGGCTGCCATAGGAGATATGAAAGGTCTGAAATCAGGATCCTTGCAAGGCAACATGCTTTCTTCCCAAGGAACAGGCACGAACCTGTCCACAGAACAGAAAGGCTCCTGAGCTGAAATCTGGGCAGATGAAATTATATATACTTTCTCCCTCATAGCGTTGAAGATGAAAAGACAAGAGAGGAATCATTGCCTCCGAAGCCGAATGAATTGGACAGTACATGCTTCAGTGGCATATCTTTGAGAGTATGCACCACAGGAGAAAAGTCCAGCTGCGGATCCCGGTTTTCAAACCTCAGGTTCGCAGGCACAAACCGTCTCTGGAGACATAGAACGGAGATAACCGCCTCCAACGCCCCTGCTGCACTGGTGGCGTGTCCGGTAAAACTCTTGGTCGAAGAGACAAGAGGCATCCTGCTTCCGAAAACTCTCCTCAAAGCCACTCCTTCAGAAAGGTCGTTGTTTTCTGTGGCTGTACCGTGAGCATTGACATAGTCTATGTCCGACGGTTTGAGACCTGCAACCTGCAAAGCCTTGACCATAGCCAGATAAGCGCCCTCTCCATCCGGAGAAGAGGCCGTCTGGTGAAATGCGTCACAGCTGTTGCCCCATCCGTCAAGAAAAGCCCTGACACGAGCACCTCTTGCCATAGCATGCTCCCTTGTTTCAAGAACCAGGAAACCGGCACCCTCTCCAAGGTTGAGACCCTTGCGGGAAGCGTCAAACGGACGGCAAAGATTCTCATCCAGAATCATCAGGGAATTAAAACCGTTCAGATGGAATCTTGTAATACATTCACTGCCTCCTGCCAAGACCACGTCAAACCGGCCGCTTCTTATAAGCTCAGCACCGAAGGCAAGAGCGTTTGCCGCCGCAGAACATGCTGTGGACAAAGTGTCTGTGTATGCTACATCAACACTTAAAGAATCAGCAATGGCATCAGTGGAGACTCCATCCAGATGAAGAGGGATAAGAGAGTCAAAGTCGGAGCTTTTCAAGAAATTCTCCAGATTACGCTCAGTGATATCCATTCCCCCTACGGTTGTCCCGTTGATGAGGGCAACCCTTGTACCAGGTTGCAGGGCAGCATCCTGCTCAGCCTGCCGTGCAGCTATTATACCTAAAAGAGATGAGCGTGACAAAGGTCTCTCCTTGTCTTCATGGCAAAGTTCATAGAGCTGGGAGTCAGAAAAATCCACCTCACCGCAAGGAAGGTTGGAATGAGTGGAAACAAGATGCCTTAAAGGAGTTATAGGACAGATTTCATCCATAAGAATACGACAGGTCTCATCAAGACCTGTCCCAAGTGCCGAAATTATGCCAGCACCGGTTATGGCTATCCGTCCATGCATCAAGATTACTTGTTAGACTCTATATAATCAGCGATTGCCTTGACGCTGGTCAACACATTCTTGGCCTTTGAAGGGTCAGTGAGCTTGATGCCGTAATTCTTCTCCAGCAAAACAATGAGCTCAAGAGCATCTATTGAGTCAAGCCCCAAACCTTCCGGCCCGAAAAGCGGAGCATCGTCCTTTATATCCTCAGGTTTAAGCTCTTCCAGATTCAGCGCATCAATTATTTGTGTCTTAAGTTTCAGTATGTCCATCATCACTTTCTATTTAGACGCGCAATTTACCATTTTTTTCCATTCCAATCAAATCCGCACGTAAACTGCACCGCCCGTCAAGACTTTCATCCCAGCAAAAAAGGACCCTGGAAACGCTGCCCTCCCTGAACAGGCAGCGGACATAATCAAGCGCTCTTTCACGGTTCAGCTCTTCTTCCACAAAGAACACACATTCTCCAAACAGTTTATGCCTGATGGAGATTTCTCCGGTCACAATGTTGGGAAGAGTATAGACGAAAACAGAAGGAGAAGGGAAAAAATCATCCTCAGCGATTGATGAAAGATACTCGCGGTCAGCGGCCAATGAAGACACTGAGTTCACGAATACAAGAGCCGTATCGCTGTTCCCCTCTGTCACTTCCAGAAGGCTGTCAGCGGCAAGCACTCCGGCTTTGCACAAAAGGTCCATCTTGTGGAATTTAGGATAGCTGAGGCCTGAATCTCGATAGAGTGAGGCCAGGTATTCCTTGACATCTCCCGTGTATTCCAGATTGAAGGACTTTATGGTTCTTATATCAATCTTTCCCGAACGGCTTCCGTTTTCAGGGAAAGAATCGCCGAGTTTCTCCACCTTGATTGCAGCGTTGCTTCCTCCGAAACCGGAATTGGTCTTGAGGAACCAACTGGCTGATACGGCCTGTGGTTCAGAACTTATATTTGGGGAAGGGAAGCATCCCGGCTCCAAATATCCTGCAGCTCCCGGAATCCATCCTTCATCCAGGAAGTGACAGCATAAGATGGTTTCTATGACTCCGGAAGCTCCGAGAGTGTGCCCGAAATATCCCTTCAGAGGAATCATCGGCAAATCATCCAGCCCGATACGGGAAAAAGCCACGCTCTCCATCTGGTCGTTGTACAAAGTAGCTGTTCCGTGAGGATTTATGAAAGCCTCCCCCAAGCAGGTTTCAGCCTTAGTTCCGTATGGCAGGGACAGAGTCTTCATCACAGCCCTGTACAATCCCTCACCTGTCTTTGACGGTCCGGAAATATGGAAAGCATCAGAAGCCATCGCTCCGGATGCCACAAGCTGAGGAGTCTTGAAGTATCCGTCCTGATTCAGCATATCTTCCTTGGAATCAGCCCTGCGCAGCACCAGACATCCGGCAGCCTCCCCCAGATTCAGACCGTGGCGCATGATGTCAAAAGGCCGGCAAAGCTCATCCGACAATGCCATAAGGGAGGAAAAACCGCTTACCACAAACTCAGTGATTTCATCCGCTCCAACAACAACCGCTGTCTTGTAAAGACCGGCTTCCAGAAGTCTCTTTGCAACTACAATGGCAGTAACCCCGGATGTGCAAGCAGTGGAGACGGTCACAGGATCGTTGGGGTTGCCGAAATATCCGCTGACCACCTTGGCGGAATGCCAGAGGGGAACCTTCCTTTCGTCTTCAGCCAGATATCTGACATTGCCTTTGGCTGTTGAAAAGACGAATATGGTAGAGCTGTCTCCAAGCAGATGGGAAATCCGGCCGCAGGCCCTCTTGACCGAAGAAACCATGAACATTTCGAGCCTGGTCATATCCTCCTCATGCACAGAAGGTTCTATGAAAGAATCATCCATGACGGACAGGAAAACCTTACCGTCACCAGGCACCCTGAATCCAGCATTTTCCTTCAATGAAATGCGACCTTCCCTCAAGGCCCGGAGATTCTCTCCCGTATCCCTTCCCAAACCTGAAATTATGTTATCTGCTACAATCTGAATCATCGCTATAAAACTAGACAGCAACTTTCAAAGAACACTCGGCGACAAGTTCTCCAGTCTCTAAAAAAACCTGGGCATCAGCCATGAGCACCCCGAGAGCCTCAGCCTTGGGAGTTATTGATGTAATTATCGTCTGCCCGCTCTCAGGATGACTGAAAGCCTTGAATCCTTTTATAGAGCCAATGACACCTGCTTTCACAGGTCTCTCGTGGAGCCAGTCATAAAAGCCTATCCTTGCAGCACAGCTTTGGGCTATGTTTTCAATAAGTCCTCCAGTGGAAAGACGGCCGTCTTCCAGCATTATGCCACACGCGGGAACTGCATAGGATGTCTTGACACAGGTCGTATGGCTGTCATAATGTATCAACCTGTCTATCAATATAAACGGAGGACGATGAGGAAGAATTTCCGATACGTCCAGAGTTGTGATGTCGTCAATTGTTCTCATCGCCTTCAATATTCCAGAAATCATAGAAGTTGAACCACTGCAAAGGGTTCTCCTTTATTACTTTTTCCAGTATGTCCACATACTTCTGACCGTAGGCCCTGGCTCTTTCATCCCGCCCTTTTAATGCAGGATCTATGGTGATAGGTTCCACATGGATTTTATAGTTGAAATTCTTCTTTGTCCCCAGCACGAACATTGCTATTATGTCCGCCTTGTAACGTTCTGCTATTGTGTATATTCCTGTAGGGAACAACGCCTCTTTCCCCAGAAACATGAACTTGTGGTTCCGGCGTCCGGTAAACACTCTGTCTCCGGCCATTGTAATCGCCTCCCCTTCTCTTATCACATCGTTGAGACGGAATATATGTTCCATGTCTTCCCTCACGGGAATCATCTCGATGTTGTTCTCCTCCATCGCTGAGGAACGGAACTTCTGCATCTGCTCCGTCTCCCCGGCAAAGGCCAGAACATTGAGTTTCTTGGGCAGCTTCCCGCACAAGTAGGAAGAAATCTCAAAGTTTCCCACGTGGGCGCTCACCATAACAAGCGGCTTGTCAGTGGAAAAATACTTCACGACCACATCCTTCTCAAGGCTGGCGGAATTGAATTTGTCCTTGTGTCCGGCATAGATGTAGAAACGGTCCATCAGAAACTTTGCAAACAGAAGATGGTTGCGATAAGTTCCTATGGCAGAACGCCATACGGAAAATCCCTGGCGGTGCCTCAGATAACTGTATATGGCACCGGCCCTCTTGCGCGCGGCTATCAGATAATAGATGACGGCAAAGGGCAGGAAACAGTAGATTACCCTCACGTCCACTTTCTTGAGCAGCCGTATCAGAAAAGACTGGTTGGCGTCTCCCCCCTCTGTTTTACCTTTCCACTGAGGCATTGCTCTATGTATTCAGTCCGCCGTTAATCTCTATCACCTGACCGGTTATGTAAGAAGCCTTGTCGGAAGCCAGGAAAGCAACCAGGTCTGCAACCTCCTCTGCAGTTCCGAACCTTCCGGCCGGGATTGTCTCCCTCAAAGTGTTCTGGTCCAGTTCCTTGGTCATGTCAGTATCCACGAATCCAGGTGCCACCGCGTTGACAGTAACCTTTCTCTTTGCAACTTCCAAAGCCAGCGCCTTTGTAGCAGCTATAATTCCTCCCTTGGCGGCGGAATAATTTGTCTGCCCCGGCATTCCCTTTATACCGGAAAGAGAAGCCACGCTTACAACCCTGCCCCATTTCTTCTTGGCCATAGGGGTTATGAGCTTTCTGGTCGTGTGGAAGAATCCGTTGAGATGAATGTTTATCACATCATACCAGTCCGCATCTTCCATCCACATCATCAGGCCGTCTCTCCTTATGCCGGCGTTATTGACCAGAACAGCGATGTAGTCGTCCGGGTGAGAGGCCATCCATCCGTCCAGGGCAGCGTCAGTGCCTTTGAGGTCGCTCACGTCAAACTTCAGAAGCTGGGCAACTCCGCCCTCTTTTTCTATTTCTGCCTTTACCTGGAGAGCGGCATCCTCCCTGCTCACGTAATTGATTATGACAGGAAATCCGTTCCTTGAAAGCTCCTTGCAGATTGCAGCTCCTATTCCTCTGGAGCCACCTGTAACCAATGCATATTTCATGATAATATCCTATTTGCTAAATATCAGTCCAATTGATTTTTGATAAATTCTTCAGCTGACGGCAGGTTTTCCAGACGCCCCACATCAATGATTGTAGTGTCAGGGAGAAGTTCACCCGTAATGGTGGAAGACGCCGCATTGGAAAGATAAAAATCCACAATGGAAAACTTCTCTTCCCAGTTCGCCATGATTTCAAAGACCCTTGGAGAAAGAACGTGGACCCCGCCAAAGGCGTATGGGCTCAGTTCCATCCCCTCCAACCTGGTATGGGCATCATCTCTGCCGTTCAGACAAACAATCTCCTCAAAAGGAGACTTCACCTGATGCGTCTTTATATTCTCCCATCCCATAAGCTTCATGTCCTTCCCGAAGAGCAGCCTGCGGTCAGAATACCTCTGCGTAACGAGTACACAAGAAAGAATGTCTTTATCTTCTTTCATCCTGGCGCAGCAAGACGAGTAGAACTCTTCCACATCCATATCGGAGAGTATGTCAACATTGTGCACAAGGAAAGGTTCCCCGTCATCCAGCAAAGACGAGGCGTGGCGTATGCCTCCACCCGTATCGCGGAGCAGATCAAATTCCTCAGAAAAGGATATGTTCAGGGCAGGATGCTCCTCCCTTTCAAGAAACTCTTTTACAGCCGCTTCCACCATATCCCCGAAATGGTGCACATTTATCACGATATCTGAAAAGCCATAAGAATAGAGCCTGAGTATCTGCCATTCCACAAGACTTCTGCCACATATTTCCACCAGAGCCTTGGGCTTTTTGTCTGTCAAAGGTTTGAGCCTGGTACCCAGACCGGCTGCCAGAATAAGTGCCTTCATTACAAAACCAGATTAAACGTCTTCTTCAATGCCAAGCTCCCGGTGAGTGAGCTTGACTCTTACATTGAACTTCTTAGCTATGTGGTCTGCCAGATGCCTTGCACAATAGACGCTGCGATGCTGGCCTCCGGTACAGCCGAAAGATACCTGCAGATGAGTGAACTTCCTCTCCACAAACCTCTTTACGTGAGGATCCACTATGTCATAGACATTTGCCAGGTATTTCTTGATTCCGCCCTCGTCCTCAAGGAACTTGATCACCGGCTCGTCCAGTCCGGTAAAGGTCTTGTACCTCTCGAACTTGCCGGGATTCTCCAAGCCACGGCAGTCAAACACATATCCTCCACCATTTCCGCTGTCGTCCATCGGGATACCCTTCTTGTACGCAAAGGAAAAGATATGCACTTCCAGAGTCACATCCCTGCGCAAATCCTTGAGCTGGCGCATCTTGGTCAGTTCCGTCAGAACCTGCTGCAGATAAGGATATTCAGTAAACGGTTTCTTAATCAGCTTACGCAGATTCTCGATGGCGAAAGGAATGCTTTGCAGGAAATGCGGCTTCTTCTCAAAGTACCCTCTGAATCCGTATGCTCCCAACACCTGCAATGTCCTGAACAGCACAAACAGCCTCAGGTTCCTCTCAAACTCCTTCTCCGGAACCATTATGTATTTCTTGAGCTCCTTCTTGTAAACGGCTATCAGCGTCTCCTTCAGCTCGTCTGAATAGTTGGCCCTGGCCTGCCATACGAAAGAGGCTATGTCATAGTAGAACGGCCCCTTCCTTCCTCCCTGGAAGTCTATGAAATAAGGCTGCTTCCCATCCTTGAGCATCACGTTCCTTGCCTGGAAATCCCGGTACATGAAAGTGTTTACCCTCATCACTCCCAGCAGGTCCGCAGCCAGTTTCTGAAAATCCTCATGCAGTTTAATCTCGCTGAAATCCAGCCCGCTTGTCTTCAGGAAGCAGTATTTGAAATAATTGAAGTCAAACCAGACGTTCTTCTCATCAAACTCAGGCTGTGGATAGCACACGGAATAGTCCAGGTCCCATCCGCCCTCAAACTGGAACTTGGGCAGAAGAGCCATTGTCTTTTTCAGAAGAGCCACTTCCTTGGCGCTGTAAGAACCCTTCTGTCTTCCAGATGCTATTGCGTCAAAAAGCGACACCGTTCCCAGGTCTTCCTGCAGATAATAGACCTTGTCGGGAGATGACACATAAACCTCAGGAACGTTCAGCCCTGCATCCTTGAAATGCCGGGCCAGTGAAATGAACGCGTTGTTCTCTTCCACAGACGTGCCCATCGCCCCTATCAGCGATATTCCTTCCGCCTTGAGCCTGAAGTATCTGCGGTTGCTCCCGCTCTGCGGCAATTCTTCGCAAGACAAACATTTCTTGCCTGTATATTGCTTGAATAATTCTTCCAGTTGTTTCATAAAAAGACAATAATTCAACTATTTTACAAATTTAGCAAAATCCAGTGAAAACACCTATCAAGAAAACGTTTAATTAAAGTTGGGTAAATTTCCGTATCTTTGGACGATTATATGTTATTATGGATAATTATATACTCTAAGATATGGAAAGAGAAGACAACCTGCTTAAGGTGATGAGCGATGTTTCATATTGCTCTGACAAGTACCAATATACGATGGGCAAATCATTCCTGGAATGTGGAATGAAGGATAAGATTGCCTATTTCAACCTGTTCTACCGCAAGGCTCCGGACAACAACAACTGGGCCGTGGTCAGCGGCGTACGGGAAGCCATGGAGATGATTTCCAACCTTGGAGGGAAGTCTCCTGAGTTCTTTGAGAAGTTCCTGCCGGGAGAAGGTTACAGGGAGTTCAGGGAATATGCCTCAGCGATGAAATTCACAGGAGATGTTTACGCGATGAAAGAAGGAGAGGTGGCTTTTCCGAGGGAGCCGGTGATTACTGTGGTTGCCCCTATCATAGAAGCGCAAGTGCTTGAGACACCGCTGCTTTGCATAATGAACCACCAGATGGCAATTGCCACCAAGGCCAGCCGAGTATGCCGCTCCACAAAGAAGCCGGTGAGCGAGTTCGGAAGCCGCAGGGCCCACGGCCCTTGGGCTGCAACATACGGTGCAAAGGCCGCATACATAGGCGGTTGCGCAAACTCTTCCAACATCCTGGCAACAGAAATCTTCGGGACTCCGGCCAGTGGAACGATGGCTCATAGCTATGTAACAAGTTTCGGATGCTCGATCAAGGGAGAATACCTTGCCTTTGAGAACTACATCAAGACTCACATGGGTGAGCCTCTGATCCTGCTGGTGGACACCTACGACACCCTAAACTGCGGAGTGCTCAACGCCATAAAGGCATATAAGGCAATGGGCATAGACGACTCTTATCCACAGGGTTACGGCATCCGTCTGGACAGCGGGGACCTTGCATACCTTTCCAGAAAGGCAAGGGAGATCCTGGACAACGCCGGATTGAAGAACTGCAAGATATTCGCGACCAACGCCCTGGACGAGTACCTGATTGCCGAAGTGGAGAAGCAGGGTGCCTGCATAGATTCCTACGGAGTTGGAGACGCAATAGCCACCAGCAAGCACAACCCTTGCTTCGGGAACGTCTATAAACTGGTGCAGGTGGACAACGAGCCGCTGCTCAAGAGAAGCGAAGACAAAGTCAAGCTCATAAACCCTGGATTCCAAGTAACTTACCGCATCATCCAGAACGGCATGTTCAAGGCTGATGTCACCTGCCTGAGGGGAGACGCCACGTCGCGGAAGATTGAAGCAGGAGAAGAGCTCCGCATCCAGAACGAGTTTGACGAAACCCAGAGGAAGAAGTTTGCCAAGGGAAGCTACACTTACCGCGTTCTCCAGAACAAGACAATGGAAAACGGCAAGATATGCTACCAGGACGAGCCGGTGGACAAGAAGAGGGAGTACTTCCTCTCCAACCTGAAGAGCTTCAACGAGACGGAACGCCGTCTGATAAATCCGCACATCTACAAGGTGGACATATCAAACGAGCTCTATGACCTGAAGATGAAACTGATAAACAACCTCATAGACGAGATTGAACAACTCAAGGAAGCCAATGCGAACCAACAGTAACAAGACATACAGCTCCTTCAGGGCAAAACTACAGGGAGTCAGGAATCATCTGAAAAGTTTACTATGGACAGCAGCCGTTTCAGGTCTGGTGCTGCTGGGTTGCGCCTGGAGCAGTCCGTCTGGAAAAATCCTTTCAAAAGTGAACAGGAATTTCCTGACAGACACCATCGTCAAGACCGCCTACCAGCAGATGATAGACTCTCTCTACAACCTCAACCTCAGCCCGGATTCGCTGAGAAAAATGGGGCTCAGCGATGCCATCATCTTCTCCATAGATTCCGTGAGACGGGAAGATTCAATCAAGGCTATAAAAGTCTATACCCCAAAGGAGCTGAGAAGGATGCACAAAGACAGCGTCAGAAAGCACAAAGACAGCATAATAAGGAACACCCCGAGAGTTCTGGACACATACATCTTTGCAGACAGCATCAAGTACACCAGAATCTTTTCCTGGAAGCATGACACTTATGTCAATAATCAGGAAACCAGAAAGATAGACACCACTTTCAGCTATCATTACCACGATCTGCCTTTCCAGAGAGAAGACGTAAACGGACAGTATCTGGGAGTAAGCGGAAGCGCTGCCCTGCCATACAATTACCACCTCAGGCAGGAGAAGGACATCTTCCCGTTCTTCAGTCCGTATATGGTCTATACCTGTATGCCGGAAAGCATTCCGTTCTACAACACAAAGACACCGTACACGGAGTTGGCTTATTACGGAACCTTGCTGGCCAACCGCCAGAAAAGCGAGGACAACATCCACTTCCTTCACACCCAGAATTTCAACCCTTCAGTAAACTTCTCCATACTCTATGACAGGAACGGAGGAGGCGGTCTGCTCCAGCACGAAAAGACAGACTTCAGAACATTTGCTGTAACCGGCAACTATCTGGGCAAGAAATACATAGCCCAGGGAGGATACATCTTCTCAAGGCTCAAGAGAGAGGAGAACGGAGGCGTGGAAGACCTCAAGATGATCAGCGATACCACAATTGACGTGCGTACAGTTCCGGTCTATATGACAGACGCAAATTCCATAATGAGACGCAACACTTTCTTCATAACCCATTCATACGGAGTGCCGATCAGATGGAAAGCACTGAGAGATTCCCTGGGTAACAAACTGCCGGACACTCTCAAGACAGACAAGGGAACCGTCACTTACTTTGGACATTATGGAGAATACACAGTGTATTCCAGAAGTTACACGGACAACATAACTGATTCCATCGGAAGGTCTCTTTACCGCAACAAGTTCTTCATCAATCCAACGCAGTCTGCAGATTCCGCAAGGGTGATGAACCTTGAAAACAGATTCTTCATCAAAGTCCAGCCGTGGGATGCTGACGCCGTTATCTCCAACCTCAGCGGAGGAATCGGGCACCAGATGCTCAACTTCTACGGATTCCAGCCTGAATTCTTTATAAGCGGCAACCAGAACAAGACCTACAACAACATCTACACCTACTTTGGAGCAGGAGGGAAATTCAAAAAGTATTTTGCCTGGAACGCTATGGCAAAAGCGGACATAGCAGGTTATTACAAAGGCAACTTCAGTGTTGACGCCGCAATGAGGTTCTCCTCCTGGGCCATTAAAGACGGCATACACCTTACGGCAAGTTTCTCCACATCGCTGAGGAAACCGTCATACTTCTTTGACAACTACACTTCCAACCACCACATCTTCAACAACGACTTCGACAAGACAACAAAGACCACTGTCAAAGCCAAACTGGACATACCTCACTGGGGGCTGGAAGCATCTTTCGGATACACTCTCCTGAACAAGAACGTTTTCCTGGACAGCCTCTGCATCCCGACCCAGAACAACGAGGCAATGAGCATCCTGAGCGGATACATAGCCAAGAACATCAAGGCCGGTCCGCTGCATCTGGAAAACCGCCTGCTGCTCCAGACATCATCCAAACGGGAGGTGGTACCTCTGCCCAAAGTAGCCCTCAACCTCAGATACTATCTTGAGTTCTGGGCCGTCAAGAACATTCTCAATGTCCAGTTCGGTGCTGACATGACATACAACACCAAGTACTATGCCCAGGCCTATGATCCGGCCCTCGGAATGTTCTACAACCAGGAAAAGTACAAGGTAGGAAACAACCCGTACGTTGACGTGTTCATAAACCTCCAGTGGAAAAGAGCCTGCATCTATGTGAAGGTGGAGAACGTTTTGCAGGGAGTTCCTAACAACGAATATTATTCCACTTACAGGTACATCAGACCGCAGAGAGCTTTCAAGCTGGGTATCTGGTGGCCTTTCTACATCAGGTAGATGAAACAGGTTTGGAAGACAAAGACAATGAGAGTTGCTGCCATCATCGCGATGGCACTGGTGGCGGTGTATGTCTTCCTCATATTCTCCCGCACCTCAGACAGCGATCTGGACTACAACCGTTCAAGGAACTTTCTGACGGGAGACACTCTGTATTGCACCATTCTGATAGACAACAAGTTAAACCCGGGAAACCCGGCCCTGAAATTTGCCACGGACCTGATAAGGCAGTTCTCCTCCAACAACCACTGCCTGGTTGAAGTCACAGTGGAAAAATCCTCTCTCCGCAACTGGGAAGACCTGACGGACCGCCTGACGGATGTCATAATTTTCAACAGCAGGACAGATTCCATCCCGGATGTGTTCAAAGATTATCTGGTTACCTCCAGCGCCATTGAAAAGGATTATGTCTGCGCCATGAGGTATGACGATGACGCCATCATAGACAACATAAACTTCTGGATTTCCCACGTCAAGCCTACATCAGACTACAAGAAACTCTATGCCAAGCTCCACCAGAGGGAGAACAGCCAGATATATGCCTTGCCTATGACGAGATATTCCATCTCTCCGTTCGATGACTTGACAAAGAAATACAGTGCGACCATAGGATGGGACTGGAGGCTTGTCAGCGCGCTTATGTACAAGGAATCCGGCTTCAATATGGGCATAGTTTCAAGCATGGGAGCCGTTGGCCTGATGCAGGTGCTGCAGTCGGTAGCCAACTCCATGGGAGTGGAGAACATCTATGACCCGGAGCAGAACATCAGAGCCGGTTGCAAGATCCTGGGCAGGACTTACAACAAGTATATCTCTTCCGGTATGGATGAAGAGAATGCCATCCTCTTTACCCTGGCCTCCTACAATGCCGGAGAAGGCAGGATACAACAGTGCCAGAAAGTTGCACGGGCAGAAGGCAAAGACCCTAACAACTGGGAAGATGTAGCCTCAGTGATTCCTCTGATGGCAAACGGTTACAACAACAACGGAGTCAAGGTGAGTCCGTTCAGGGGAGGAGCCCAGACCATGAACTATCCGGAAAGGGTTATGGGCCAGTATGAAATCTACAAGAAAACCGTCGAGGAATAAAACTTCCTGCTACCTTACCCTTATGGTTTTTGCCGGCTGGATACGGCTTATGAAATGGCAAGGAATCAGGAGGATTGCCATTATCGCAGCCAAAGAAAGCACGTCAGAGGCCACAATCCCCCACCAGGAAATATCCACAGGAACATGGTCTATGAAGTAGTTGGCAGGATTCAGGCTCAATATCTTGAAATACTTCTGCAAAAGCAGCAGCACCACGGCGGCGACATTCCCTATGGCCAGCCCCAGGACCACTATCCTGAAACTCTTTGCCAGAAACACTTTCTTTATTCCTGAGTCTTTCATTCCGAGAGCCTTCAGCACTCCTATCGACGATATGTTCTCAAACAGGATTATCAGCACGCAGCTTACCATATTGAACGCTGCCACCGCAATCATCAGGATAAGGATGATGAGCACGTTCATGTCCAGCAGCTGCAGCCAGTCCACCAGGTTGGACATATCCTCCACCGCACCGGATATCCTGTAATACTCACCCTCCTCCAGTTTGTCGTAAACAAGGTTCGCAATCTGGTTCTTGCGCAAATGATAATCTTTCAGAAAATGGTCCTTGAACAGAATCTGGTAACTGCTGCTCCTGCCATCCTCCCAGCCGTTGAGAGAGTTCACAACTTTTTTGGGGCACAGGACATAAGCCTTGTCCAGATTCTCAAGCTGGGCGGAATAGATGCCACATATCTCAAGACGCCTGACTTTTACCTGCTCTCCCACAAAATAGAAAGTGGCCTTGTCCCCGCACTTGAAGCCGAGAAGGTCTGCCATCCTCCTGGATATGAAAGCGAAATTGTCACTACCGGCCTCCGGCACGGTCCCTTCTTCAAGACAAGCCCCATAAAAAGACCAGTCAAAGGTGGAATCCACTCCCTTCATCATCACGCCCTGGATATTGTCCTCAGTCTTGATCATTCCGGGCCGGTAACTTACAGCCTGAACAGCCTTCACATAAGGCAGAGACAATATATCCTGCCGAGACCTCAGAGCCGGAAGAGAATAATCCTCCGTGTTGAAATCAGCCCCACCCGTAGGTGGCATCACAGAGATGGTCACATCTCCCGCAAAGGCAGACATCTTCTCCATGATTTCCTTCCTGAATCCCCTTGAGACACAAATGGATATGATAATAACCAATATGCTGGCAGCCACCGATAGCACGGCAATGACATTGCCAAGGGAGGCCAGCCTTCCTTTCTTGCCGTTCCCTATCCTCGAAGCAATAAACCAGCTAAGTTTCATCGCGATTAATAATTAACCAAATACAAAAAAAAATTGCTACCTTTGCAGTCCACAAACCAACACAGATGCGGAAATAGCTCAGTTGGTAGAGCATCAGCTTCCCAAGCTGAGGGCCGCGGGTTCGAATCCCGTTTTCCGCTCCACTCTCAAAGAACTGGCACCCTGTCAGTTCTTTTTGTTTCTTCTTTTCTTCTCGGCACGCAGAAGGTTGAGTTCCCTTCCGGTCTGGCCGGCAACGGAGGTGTTCTCCTCAGCCCTTCTGACAAGATATGGAACAACATCCTTTACCTTAG
Source organism: uncultured Bacteroidales bacterium (assembly GCA_900316795.1). GTDB lineage: Bacteria > Bacteroidota > Bacteroidia > Bacteroidales > UBA932 > Egerieousia. Next base: position 34,826 of record ONEF01000010.1, read on the forward strand.
CGTAAGGAACGTATTTGGTTACATTGTAGCCTTCGTGGGCAAGGTTGAAGGAGATGTTGTCGCTCATTCCAAGCAGCTGGGCGAAGTGGATCCTCGGATCGTTGTGCGCAAGGCCCTTTTCATCTATCAACTGAGCAAGAAGGCGGTTGCTCTCTTCGTTGTGGGTGCCCATGAAGAGCTCGAAGTGGTCAAGATGATCCATCACGAACTTGACTCCGGCATTGTAGTTGGCATCTGTAGTTGCCTTGTCTTTGCAGATAGGATCAGGATAGCCCATAGCGGCAGCCCTGGCCCTCTCTTCTTCCATATAAGCTCCGCGGACAAACTTGATGCCGGCTATGTAGTTGTTCTTTACGGCATCCTCGTAAATCTTTTCCAGATAAGGCATACGGTCGTGGCGGTACATCTGCAATGTGGCGAATATGATGGCTCTCTTCTTGTTGTAGAGCCTCATCATCTCGTCTGTCTGGGCGTCAATGGCATCCTGGAAGCAATAGTCCTCGGCATCGATGATGAGTCTTACGTCGTTGTCATAAGCTCTCTTGCAGAAAGCTGCAAACCTTTCCTGGTAAGCCTTGAACTCTTTCTCTTCCTCGGCGGTAAGAGGTTCTCTCTTTTCGGAAGCCTTGGCAAGAAGCTCGTCCGTGATGATGGTACTTGGCTTGAAAACGGCGTAAGCCAATGAAGGATTGTCTTTTGCAAAGTCTATTGAACGCATGGTCTCCTCAAAGGTGTACTGTATGCCTTCAGGAGTCTGCTTGCCCTCGGCGGAGAAGTCAAGAGTAGATTTGACGTTGAAACTCTTCAGATGGTCTATTGTCTTCTGGCAGTCCTGGAGAGTTTCACCGCCCACAAACTGTTTGTAAAGAGTTGGTTTTACAGCCCAACCGATAGGGAAACCGATCTTGAGTGCCAGGTTGGACGCGCCTTTGAGGAACTTTACCATACCCGGACGCTTGATTGTGTTGAACAGCAGCAAAGCGTTCTTGAGCTCCGACTTGCTCTTGGAGGAGAACGCAACTTCAAGATTATTGAAATCTACCATGATATGAGACTTAAATGTTGTTCTTTACTTGACGATGAGTATCTATGCGGAAATACGCTGTGCCGGAAACTTAAAGACCGGAAACAAGGATCTTACAGTTTTGCAAGGGTATCCAAGACCATCTTGATGAGCTTCTCGATGTAAGGATGATAATCAGTGATGGCCTCCTTGGCGTAACGGTTGGCTATTATGCAGCATACGGTGATGGCCTCGTGGCCCATCTCCTTGGCCAGGCCGGCTATGGCGCTGCCTTCCATCTCGTAGTTGGTTACCTTATAGCCCTTTGAAGAGAAACTCTCGAACTTGGCGTTCATGTCCGGCATGGCAAGGCCCAGACGCAGAACCCTGCCCTGAGGACCGAAGAATCCCGGAGCGGAAATTGTCATTCCCTTTACGGTCTTCCTCTGGAACGCCTTAATAAGACGCTCGGAGTTTTTTACCACATAAGGTCTAGCGAGGTTTGGGTCCCAGCCCATGTGTTCCACTAAAGCATCCTCTATCTCCTTGTCAGTGACACTGTCTCGGTTTGCATACCAGTTCACCAGGCCGTCGCAGCCGATGGAATAGTGGCTGAGGACATAAGATCCCAGAGGAATCTCAGGCTGGAGAGCTCCGCTGGTTCCTATCCTTACAAGAGTGAGGCTCCTTTTCTCCTTCTTGATTTTCCTGGTGTTGAAGTCTATGTTGGCCACGGCATCCAGTTCGTTCATCACGATATCTATATTGTCCGTGCCAATGCCTGTTGAAAGGACAGTTATCCTTTTACCTTTGTACATTCCTGTAGTTGAGACAAATTCGCGGCTTTGTTTGGTAAACTCTATGGCTGTCATGTTCTTGGCAACCAGAGACACCCTGCCAGGATCGCCAACCAGAATCACCGTGTCTGCAAGTTCCTCAGGACGGAGATTTATATGATAGATAGACCCGTCAGCATTGAGCAGAAGTTCGGATGCCGCAATTGTGGAAGATTTGGTAGTTTTCATCATAAAACATTTTAATTTTCTCAAATTTAGCAAAAAAAGATAAAGCGTTATATTTGCAGGGCATAAAAATTTTCATCGCGATGAAAAAGATAAACCATTTGACACTGATACTATCAAGCGCCGTCCTTATGGCGATAATGATATTCGGGGAGATTTACAGGTCATGTCCTCCGTTTCTGGTGCTGACCGTCATTAGCCTGCTGATTTCTCTCTCATGCCTTTTCTTGATACACCACAGGACTCTCCAGATGAGGCTCTGCGTCTATAACGCCATCATCCTCCTGGCTTACCAGATATGGATCGTGGTATTGTTCATAAGCCTCAAGAAAGGAGGCCTGACGCTTGACAGATTCCCTGTTTCAGTGGTTTTCCCGATTATTTGCGTTATCCTTAACTTCTTAGCTGCCAGTATGATAAGAAAAGCCATGGCTTCCGAGGCTGTAATGAAGATCATAAAGAAAGGCAAGGTGAACAACCAGTTAAGGAAGGATATAAGGAACAACCGGTCCAAGGAAGATATAAGGGATCTCAGTCAAAAGAATAAGAAAGGTTGAGGTATTCCATATCTTTCTCTTCAGCCGTACCCTCTCCCCAATACCGGGAGCCGTCTTCTCCCTTGATCCTGAAGCGGAAACGGTAAAAGTTGTTCCCCGATGGGGTTACGGAATCCTTTTCAACGATCTTGACTCTGTCCACATAATGTGGCAGGTGAATGTTGGCCGCATCTGAGAAAAGCTCCAGGTTCAATGTGCGTCTTATGTCTTCAGCTTTGACGGTTACCTTGCCGTCTCCCAAGAAAAATCCCAAAAAGATCAGCAAGGCTATCCATCCAATGACGAAAAGAAAAAGAGCCCTGACGCCCCATCTTTCAACCCAGCTGAGCTTCAAACCCTTAAGCGTCTTCATACATCAATCTTCCAAAAAGGCTCCGGTTACATACAATAATACAAAGAGCACAAAACCTGCAATAACACCACAGACCACTACCTTTCTGGCCGTGTCAGATTTTCTGGCGGCCAGCGCGTAGTTTTTATGCTTGTAGGCACTGAACGCCTGCAACGAGAAAACAATGCCTAAGATTCCCATAGGAAGACAACAGCAGAAAGTCAGCAGGATGGATTCAACAATATAGCTCTTGAACCATCCAGGATGCTTGGAATAGTCTCTGTCATCGGTCTCGGCCTTGTCCCAATTCAGTTTGGCCAGGGCAGGCTGAGTGAGCGAAGCTCCGCAGACCTTGCAGGTTTTCGCTCCTTCCTCGTGGGCGGTTCCGCATTCCGGGCAGTAAATCATCATTTCTACAGGTTCTTTTCAGGATAAAGGCTGTTCCACCATGAAGGATCGTCTTTGAGGTATTTCTGGAACCAGGCCATAATGGTGTTGCTCCACTTGATTCTCTTGGAGTACTCCAGGATCCAGTGGTTTTCTCCCTTGACTTCAACAAAGGCCACTTCTCTGCCCAGAATCTTAAGAGCCGTGAACATCTGGATACTCTCGATATGAGGAACGTTGGTGTCTGCCGAGCCGTGCAGCAGAAGAAGCGGAGTATGGATCTTGTCAGCATTGAAAAGCGGAGAATGTTTGGTGTACATATCAGGATTGTTCCACGGATAGCTCTCGGCGCTGGCCACGTGACCGTATGAATAACCCCAATAGCCTTCTCCCCAATAACTTGCAATGTTGCTGATTCCGGCGTGTGAAACAGCGCAGGCAAAAATGTCTGTCTTGGTCTGGAGGTACTGGGTCATGAATCCGCCGTAGCTGGCCCCTATGCAACCGATCTTGCCCCTGTCCACAAACGGATGGGCATCGCAGAATTTCTTCACGCCTTCTATGATGTCGTCTGCCACATAGTCTCCCCAGGTCTCCACGTGGCGGGCTGAGAACTTCTGCCCGAAACCTATGGCCCCGCTTGGCTGGATCACATAAACGACGTAGCCCAGAGAGGCATAATACTGCTGAGGATAACGGCTTTCAAGAGAACGGGTTGTAGGAGTACAGCCGCCATAGTAGTTGACAATCATCGGGTACTTTCTGGAAGGGTCGAATCCCGGAGGAAGGTAGAAGCGGCCCTGTATCTGATCGCCGAGGCGGTTGGTAAAACTCCAAGGCTTACATTCTCCCATTATCACGTCTTCATATCTGCTCTCCGAAACATCCTCCAGCAGATAGTCCTTGTCTTTCTTTACATCCTTGATGTAAAGCTTGGATGGAGATGAAGCTCCGCCACCCACATAACACATAGTCTGGCCGTTTTCAGGAAGGTTCCACGATGTGACCACTTCCGGTATCTGGCTCAGTTTGCGGCTTTTGCCCGTCTTCGGGTCAAAGGCGTACAGAGTCTTGAATTCTCCTTCAGTAACTCCGGCATAGATCTTCCCGTCCTTGCGGTTCCAGGAAACTCCGTCTAATGAAGGGTCAAAGTCCTTGGTCAGGCATCTTGCTTTGCGGCCGGCAATGTCAAATATGTACATCTGGATATCATACATGTTAGGAGTCTGGCCGGGAGTCATGTTGCCTATGCCCCCGAACGTCTCAGGAGAGCCCAGTACCAAAAGACTCTTGGCATCAGGAGAGAACATCGCCCTGGAGAGGAAGCCGTCTCCGCGGATAATGGTATCCACGACCCAGGTCTCAAGGTCAACTATACAAATATCGGTGCTGCTGGAAGGCCTTTTCCGGACCTGCAGGTTCCTTATTCCGACCAGCAGATAACGGGAGTCGTCTGAAATATCCATAGGATAGACTTCCTTGCTGCCGAAAGAAAGCCGTCTCAGACTACCTGTCTCCAGGTCATAATAACTCAGGTAGGTACGGTCTCTCCAGCCAGGCTGCCTGTCGTCGGGATCCAGTATCTGGTAAACGTTCTCGTCCTCCTTAGGTCCTTCTGATTCCTCGGCGACAATCATGAACTTCATGTTCGGAACAAGGAAAATGTTTCCCTTTGGAAGGTTCTCGGCGACCAGCTCGTCAGCTCCGCCCGGAGTGGCTTTCCAGAGCCTGCGGTTACCGTCCACAGTCTCATACCAGGCGTACTCGTTTCCGCCGTTGAGCCAGAAGATGCCGCCCTTTTCCCTGATGACTTTTCCGGTAGGGAGTTCCTTGAGCTGAGTCTTGCGTGTGGTCTTTGCCTTGCGGTCTGTGTCTGAAGTGCTTACGATTACATACTGACCATTTTCGGAAATGCTTGCAGTGCCCATTTTCTCTCCGTAAAGCACTTCGTCCATCCCGAAGTAATGCTTAGGAGAAAGAGTCCAGGCCACTTGGCTGTCAGACTTGAGACTCACGAAAAGGGAATCCTTGCCTTCCCCGCTGCTGAGCACTTTGATGTCTATGCGGTGCTGCCTTGGGTCCAGCTTAAGCCCCTTGAGGGAGCTTGCCTTGCCGTCGAGATAAGCCTTGTAGTCCTCGGCTCCTTTGATTTCCACATCCACCTTCTTGAAATTCAGGTCGTTGATAAAGAAGGAGAACACCCCTACGCTCTTGCCTTCACAGGCCGGGACTGCACCCGCAGGGACTTCTGATGTCTGCCTGCCTTTAAGTGGAGCGGCGTCCATAAGGCTCTTGGCATCGAAAGCCTTTCCTTTGGCATCCTTGGTCTCGAACAGTGGAGAAGACACCTTGTAAGGTCCGGCGTAATTGAACCTGTCCACCACCGTGCTTGTCTTCTGAGAATATGAAACCGGGGCAACCAGCAGCAGTACTGCAGCAAACAAAGTTTTATTAATGGTCATATCGCGATAATAATTACTGTATTTCTATTCCGTGTTCTGCAGCCTCTTTCCTGACTCTTTCTGAATAGGATGAGAACCACTCGTCATAAGAAGCCTTGTATTTCGGGTTCTTCTTGAGCATCTTCTGAAGATTAGAGATGTTGTTGAGATAGATGCCGACTTCTTCCGGGTTTTCCTTGAATATGGTGCCTTCGTCATAAGTAGGGACAAAGACCTCCACTTCATCGAGCAATTTGTCCATGCCGTTGGCGTCAAGTTCCTGGAAGTGCTTGATCTGGCCGGCTATGTATTTACGGGCCTCTTCTGTCTCCCTGGTCGGAGTGGCGCTCTTCCAGATGACATCGGCAATGTACCACTCGCCGTCCTTGAACTCAAGAAGCAGGGTATACCTGAATTCGTAGCAAGGAGGATCCTCATAGAAAAGGTCTGCCTCGGCCTTTGTGCCATCTATCATCCTGATCTTTTCTATTGTAAGCGTCCTCTCTACCGGATTGCACACGTCAAAGACCTTTCCGCTCCACTGGAAGTCCATATACACGTCATTGGCGATGTATTTCAGACAATCTATCTCCCTGTACAGGCCGAGCAAAGTGTCAGTGTAGAAAAGTGGCCTTTGTTTCAGGCCTATATGTTCGGTCTTCATCATTTGCTCCACCCTCTGCTTCACATACTTGACTGTAAGTTTATCAGGTCCTTGGGCGGTCTTTCCGTTGTTTTTGCAGGAAAGTGCGCAGACGGCAAGACAAAGGGCTGCGCATGCAATGATTTTTGTTGCTTTCATATCGATTCAAATAATTCTTGCAATTTAGCAAAACTATTTGAATTATCTTTGACAAGGCAAAATCACCAGACAAATGAAAAGACACTTCATACTTGCGATACTCTCGTTAACCGCCATCCTTCTGGCAGGAAACGTATCATATTCCCAGTACAGGGAAAACAATGAAACATTCAACATTCCTGTCGATACTTCAGGGCGCTATATCTTCAGCATCAACACCTGTCCGGGTGAAGACTGCTCCACGCAGATGAACGTGAGCTTTGCCGCAGACAAAAATATCTCAGAATGTTATGTCTATCTGGTTTCCAGCAGAAAGAGGAGATCTGCCGGCGGGTACAGGCTGATTCCTTCTGAACTTACCCTCTGCACCGTGTACGACAGCATATATTCCAAAAAGGCAAACGGCGAGAACTTCTATGAAGACGCCGTCTTCCACAAGTTCAGCTGCTCGTTCACCAACCTCAAGCCCGACACCCGCTACGACTACTGGATTGTGGCAGCATACAAAGACAGCTACCAGGTCCAGCGCTATGTTTCTTCAAAGACCCATACTTTCACAACAGCCGGAAGGAAAGAATGGAACGCCTGCATCATTTCCGACTACCACAGCTATCCTCCTCTGCCTAAAAGACTTTCATCGGCGATGAAAATGGTGGAGACCGTAAACGCCTTCTCCGTAAGCAAAGGGCACAAAGGCATTGACTGGGTGCTGCACCTTGGAGATGTCTGCGCCTGGGGCGGAAGCTGGAGTTTCTGGAAAGACATGTACAGCCAGGAAGCTTTCAGGAAATATATGTGGGCAGGGCTCAACGGCAACCACGACAACATGTCCAGGAAGTACCAGCTCACCAACCAATACTTCAAGAACGCCACGGCAAATCCACTGAACGGATACGACGGAGAAGAAGGCGTATGCTATCATTTCACATACGGGAACACCCTTTTCGTGATGCTCAACAGCGAGAGCATGAGAGACAGCACCGGACTGGCAAAAGCCCGGCAATGGGTCCGCAAAGTCCTCAAAGAAAGCAATGCCAAGTTCAAGGTCGTCTGCGAACACTACCAGTGGTTCTTTGGAGAAAACGGAAAAAGCAGCCAGTACAGACGCTGGAAAGACCTCTTTGACGAATGTGGCGTGGATCTGGCCCTTGGAGCCAACAACCACATCTATGTCCGCTCACAGAAACTCTATAACGACCGGATTGCAGAAAACGGTCCCGGAACGGTTTACCTCCAAACCCCTTCTTCTGACAATGAAAGAGGCGTTGAGATGAAAGAACTTACAGACAACCGGGAAATCCTGGCAAAACGCTGGACAGAAGGCGGCAGGACAATAGGAGCCTTGCTCATGGAAGCGGACAAGCACTCACTGGTACTCACCCTTCTTGACAGGGAAGGAAAGATTGTGGATTCAGTAGTGATAAGTAAATAGATTACTGTTTCTTGATGCAGTATTTGCTGATTACGCTGTAAGCTTCCTCTACTCCAAGCTCACCGGCCTTGCTCATATCAAGGCATCCTTTCTCATTGTCTTTCAGATAGATCAGCACCAATCCCCTGTTGTAGTAAGCCTCCGGAAGGTTAGGATACAGCTGAATAGCCTTTGTATATTGCAGAATCGCTTCAGGCAGGTCGGAAGACAACGTATAAAGGTTCCCCAGGTTGTAGTAGGAATAAGGGAAATCAGGCATCAGCGCAGTGGCTTTCTTCATGTCATGGATAGCAGGAGTGTAGTCATAGGTGGAGCGGTTTTCGTTTACCCTGGCCCTTGCCGTACGGGAATTGTCCAGGGAGAGCACTTGAACGTTCTGCTCCATAGAAGAAATGAAGTCTATCATCTCCGCCTGCAGGGTGCCGCGGTTAATGTAGAAGAACGGATTGTCCGGCTGAAGGTTTACAGCTCTGTCATAGTCTCCAAGAGCCTCGTTGTAGCGGTTTTGAGAATCATTGACAATGGCTCTGGAGAAATACAGCAAGGCATCTATGGCTTCTTCCCTGCTTTCTATGTCAGAAATCAGTTTGCTGATGGAATCTCTCTGGTGCCTTACCGCCTTGCCCAGTTCAGACGGTTCATAAGAATGTCTTAAGGCAGCAAGCTGCGTGGCAACAGGAAGGTCATCTATGAAATCCTCCATCCGGATAGACTCATATCTTCCGTCCATGGCGCGCTTCTCCTGCCTTTTTTCCGCCAAGTTGAACTTGAACAGCGGCTTGAGTTGTATATCGACATCCCTGTACTGCAGAAGCTCGTTGTTGGAAAAGTCCCTTTTCGCAAAGTCAGAATCCAGAGCTATCATCTTGTCAAACCGTTTTGTTGTGTCTGCAAACATCTGGGCCGAAACGGAATCTTTAGTCTTGGTCCTGTACTCCTTGACCTTTTCCCTTGCTATCTCCTCGTCTCGTCGGGCCGAGTTGTACTGCCCCAGCTGCGCCTTGGCGTATGCACGGTTCATATATGCCTTGGCAAAATCCGGATATAGATTGATGCACTGGGAATAATCGTCCATGGCATCGCGATACTTGTTCATCTGAAGAAAAACAGCCGCCCTGTTGAAGTACGCCAGCACATTCTGCGGATTTACGGCAATCACCCTGTCATAGTCTTCCAAGGCATTGTTGTAATCCCCTATCTGAGAACGGATAAGCGCCCTGTTGTAAAGAGTGAGCGCATTGCCCGGTTCATATTCCAGCACCTTGTCAAGGTCTTCCATAGCCCCGTCTATGTTGTTCCTTTCATAGCGGATCAGGGCCCTGTTGAAATAGGCGAAGGTGTTGGCCGTGTCCAGCTTAAGGGCCTTGTCAAGATCCGCCAGGGCAAGAGAATCACTGCCTTGCATGAAATAAATCCTGGATCTTCTGATATAGCCTTCCGGATCACTGATATTCAGGTTGATTGCCCTGTTATAATCTTCCAGGGCCTTAAGAGTGTCGCCGAGGAAGGTATAGGCAGCTCCCCTGTTCAGATAGGCATCCGGCTCGTTCTTCTCCTTGCGGATGAACTTGTTGAAATCTTCCACCGCCTTGTCAAACTGCTGGGAAAGAAAATATGTAACGCCCCTGCTGAAATAAAGCCCGGTATAACTCGGCCTCAGATCCACAGCCTCTTCCAGGTCTCTGAGAGCCTCCTCATATTTTCCGGTACGGCTCAGTGTAATAGCCCTGTAATGATAAGCCGGAGTATAGATAGGATTTAGGCTCAGCGATTTGTCAAAGTCCCGCTCAGCCCCGATGAAATCTCCGAGGTTGTATTTTGCAATCCCCCTGAAAAAGTAAGCGTCATAAAGCGTGGAATCAATCCGGACGAGAGTGGTGAAATTGTCTATCGCTGAGGAATATTTGCCGTCTATAAGCATCTGCCTGCCCCTGAGGAAGAACTGGTCTATGTCATACTGCGCAAAAGACTTCACGGGCGCCAAGCCTAAGAGCACCCACAGGACAAGACATATCGCAAAACTTCTTTTCATCATAACGACATCCCTACAAAGATAATGCTAATCGCGGAAAAAAGTCCTAACTTTGTCAATTATGGGGTCTGTGTGCAGAAATATGGTTTTCGGGCTTTCGGTTTTGGCAGGAATGATACTTCTGGCAGGCAGTATGTCTGCACAGGAAAAGCATTCTGTTTCTGATGCACAAAATCTCATTTCCAAGCAAAGCCTGAAAAAAACCATAGAAGCACTGACCGACCCGGCACTTCGTGGAAGGGAAAGCGGAACAGAAGATATAAAAAGAGGCCTTGGCGTTATAACAGATGCGTTCTATGACGGTGGAGTCAGTATGAAGGGGGATTCTTACCTGTATGGTTTCTGGTACTGGAAAGGAAATGAAAGAGCCTTGGGTATCAATGTTATAGGAATCATTCCGGCGGATCCTTCCGTTGTTTCTCCGAAGACACTGGTCCTTGGAGCGCATTACGACGGGCTGGGAGTTCTGGGCGGAAGGGTGTATCCAGGAGCGGACAACAACGCATCCGGAGTGGCAGCCTTAACAGAGGTGGGAAAAGCGCTTGGCCGCTTGGCTTCTGAAGGAATCTATCCAAGTTGCAACATCTGCCTGGTGGCATTTGACGCAAAACTTCAGGATTGCCTGGGCAGCTCCAGGTTTCTGTCGGAACAGGCAGGAAATCTTGCTCCTGTATCGCTGATGATAAACTTGGACCAGATAGGAACAACCCTTGCACCCCCTAAGGAGGCTGAGACAGGAGGACTTCTGCCAAAAGACTACTTGCTTTTCCTGGGTATGGACAATGTTGAAGATACGGTGAAGAAAGCTTTCGTGGAAGCTAATGATTCAGAAACGCCTATAGTGCTGGATTTCACTTGCTACGGCAATAAGCAGGTCCACGATATGCTGTATGAGATGGGAGACCAGACTTCCTTCCGCGATGCCGGGATACCTGCTATAGTTTTGACCAGCGGAGTGCACAAGTACACCAACAAGATTTCAGACAATGCAGGGATAATAAACTTCAATGCCCTGACTGAAAGATGCAAGCTGATTTTCAGGGCTATATACAAACTTGCATACCGACAGCAACAAGATTGACAAATGCAAACAAGCAGTGAATCTTATCCTGAAGCGCAGCCGGGCGTAACTGCAAAAGAAAACTGTCACGGAGAAGTGCAAAGGATGACAATCACTGAAAACTACAAACACTTACAGAAATGGATTTCAAATTAGACTCGAGATACAAACCCACAGGCGACCAGCCGGAAGCCATAGACGCCATCGTGCATGCCATAGAGGAAGGCGAGAAAGCGGTGACGCTGCTTGGCGTAACCGGCAGCGGCAAGACCTTCACCATGGCAAACGCCATAGCAAGGCTCGGCCGCCCGGCCCTGATACTCAGCCACAACAAGACTCTGGCCGCTCAGCTTTACGGCGAGTTCAAGGCGTTCTTCCCGGAGAACGCGGTGGAGTATTTTGTGTCTTACTATGACTATTACCAGCCTGAAGCCTACATCCCCACCACCGATACATACATAGAGAAAGACCTTTCTATCAACGATGAGATAGACAAACTCAGGATCGCAGCCTCTGCAGCCTTGCTCTCCGGAAGGAAAGACGTGATTGTGATTTCATCCGTAAGCTGCTTGTACGGAATCGGCAACCCTGCTGATTTCCACGCCAATACAATTACCATACACCAAGGAGACGCCCTCAGCCGCAACACTTTCCTCTACAAGCTTGTAGATAGCATGTACTCAAGAAGCGAAGCCGAGTTCAAGAGAGGAACCTTCAGGGTGAACGGAGACAGCGTGGACATCTATCTGGCATACGGGGAAGAGGGGGCAAGGGTGGTCTTTTTCGGGAACGAGATTGATGAGATAGAGATATTCGACCCATCAAGCGGAGCCACTATCGAGTATCGCGATGAAATATCTATCTATCCGGCAAACATATTCTCCACGACAAAAGAGCGCACAGCACTGGCCGTAAAACAGATACAAGACGACCTCGTGAAGCAGTACGACTACTTCATGGAAATCGGCAAGCCGCATGAAGCCAACCGCCTCAAGCAGAGGGTGGAGTATGACCTTGAGATGATAAAGGAACTGGGCTGGTGTTCGGGAATTGAAAACTACTCCAGATACTTTGACGGCAGGCCTGCCGGTACCCGTCCGTTCTGCCTTCTGGATTACTTCCCGGAGGACTTCATCACTTTCATAGACGAAAGCCACGTCACCATACCGCAAATCAGAGCCATGAGCGGAGGAGACCGCTCCAGGAAGACAACCCTCATCGAGTACGGGTTCCGCCTTCCGGCAGCAGCCGACAACCGCCCGCTGAGGTTTGAGGAGTTCCAGGCCCTGACCCACCAGACAGTGTATGTGAGCGCAACTCCTTCTGACTTTGAATTGGAAGAGAGCCAAGGACTTATAGCTGAGCAGCTGGTACGCCCGACAGGCCTTCTTGACCCTCCGATATATGTCCGTCCTACCAAGAACCAGGTTGACGACCTGATGGAAGAAATTGCAAAGAGAGCGGAAAGAGACGAGAGGATCCTGGTGACGACCCTCACCAAGAGGATGGCGGAAGACCTGGACAAGTATCTGTCCAAGAACGGAGTAAGATGCAGCTACATCCATTCCGACGTGGACACCATGGAGAGAATCCAGATCATAGAAGACTTCCAGAAAGGAATGTTTGACGTGCTGATTGGAGTGAACCTCCTCCGAGAAGGCCTGGACCTTCCGCAGGTTTCCCTTGTAGCCATCCTGGACGCCGACAAGGAAGGTTTCCTGAGAAGCACCACCGCCCTTACACAGACTGCAGGAAGAGCCGCCAGAAACCTCAACGGCTGCGTCATAATGTATGCTGATACCATCACACGCAGCATGCGGGAAACCATAGACGAGACCAACCGCCGCCGCAAAAAGCAGCAGGACTACAACAAGGCGCACAACATCACCCCTACCCAGATAGAAAAAGTGGAGAGGAACGTGCTCGGAAGAGACAGGACACTAGCGGAAATAGCGTCCAGGTTCGAGGTTCCGGATGCGGAATCAGTGGCAAACGACCCGGTAATTTCCTCTATGAGCATCGCTGAGATAAAAAAGAGCATAGAAAGCTCAAGGATAAAGATGGAAAACGCCGCCAAGGAGCTGGACTTCATTTCAGCAGCACGCTTCCGCGACGAGATGAACGCGCTGAAAGCCCTGCTGGACAAGCGTGGCAGCAAATAGCCTGAAAGAAAGCAGATTGAATAACATACCCTACAGACAGAACTCCACATGGCAAACAAGCAACAAAGTGAATATCTGGAATTTGAGTGCCACGATCCGCTGGTGCAGAAAAGCTTCCTTATAGCACGGGAGTCTTTGGAAGGGATGGAAAGGGAAAACCATCATCCTTTCCTGGAACATCCTGTGAATGTAGCACGGATAGTATCCGGAGAAATGGGTCTCAGGTATGATGCCGTGTGCGCTGTGTTCCTGCATGAGGCTTCCAGAGGAAAGGAAGATGTGCAGCAGAAACTCCGGAAGGAATTTCCGTCTGACATCATGAACATAGTGGAAGGATTGAACAACATATCCAGGATCACGCCCAAGGAAACAAGACTCCAGGCGGAGAACTACCGCAAGCTTATTGTATCTTACTCCAAGGACCCGAGAGTCACACTCATCAAGATCGCGGACCGTCTGGAGATTATGCGCAACCTGGGTATCTTCCCTAAATCCAGCCAGATGCGCAAGCTGACCGAGACTCAGATGCTCTACATCCCTCTGGCCCATCAGCTGGGGCTGTACAAGATAAAGGGAGAGATGGAGAACATCTTCTTCCGCTATTCCGATCCGGAGCACTACAGAGCCATATCCAACAAGCTACTGGCCACCGCAAAAGACAGGGAGAAGCTGGTGTCTGAATTCATCCGCCCCCTGGAAAAAAAGCTGGACGAATCCGGAATAAAATATACGATGAAGGTAAGGACCAAGACCGCCTGGTCCATCTGGCAGAAAATGCAGAGACAAGACGTTCCGTTTGAAGGCGTGTCTGACGTGTTTGCCATAAGGTTCATACTGGATGTTGCTCCGGAGAAGGAAAAGGAAGCCTGCTGGCAGGTCTATTCTCTTGTGACTCAAGAGTACAAGCCAGATGTCTCCAGGCTCAGGGACTGGATTTCCCACCCTAAGGAGAACGGCTATGAGAGCCTGCATACTACCGTGGAGAACAAGGACGGGGCCAAGGTGGAAGTTCAGATCCGTTCCGTGAGAATGGACCAGATAGCGGAAAGCGGGCATGCCTCACACTGGAGCTACAAGGGCATAAAATCTGTCAAAGGCTTGGACGACTGGCTTCTGGATGTCAAGAAAATGCTTGAGACCCCTGCTCTTATGTCTGAAGACACCCCTCATAAGGAGCTTGACGAGATATTTGTATTCACTCCTAATGGAGACCTCAAACAGCTTCCTAAAGGCGCCAGCGTCCTGGATTTTGCTTTTTCCATACACACCAAGCTGGGCATGACTTGCAGCGGCGCCAAGGTCAACGGCAAAGTCAAATCCATCCGTGAGGAGCTCCACACAGGTGATGTTGTGGAGATTATGAGCAACAAGAACCAGAAACCGTCCCGGGACTGGCTCAACATAGTTGTCTCCGCCAAGGCAAGGAGCCACATCAAGAACAAACTCAAGGAAGAGGAAGGGAAGATGAGCCGCCTGGGCAAGGAGATGCTTGAAAGGAGGATGAAGAACTGGAAGATGGAGCTCACGGACGAAACCCTTGTAAGCCTGGTCAAGCACTTCAAGATGAAATCTGCCGGAGAGCTTTTCATTTCAATCAACGATTATTCCATTGACCTTCAAGATATCAAGGATTTCCTCAGCGATGAGGAGAAAGCTTCTCTCAAGGAAGAAACTAAAGCAGAGACTTCATCCAAACTGGCGGAAAAAGCCACTCGGGACCGTGGAGACTATCTTGTCATCAGCGACAAGCTGGACAACATCTCTTTCAAGATGGCCAAGTGCTGCAACCCTATCTTCGGAGACGATGTTTTCGGTTTTGTAACTGCCACCGGCGGCATCAGCATTCACAGGATATCCTGCCCCAACGCCTCCAGGCTGATAAGCCACTATCCTTACCGTATCCAGAAAGTGAGGTGGAGACAGATGTCCACATCATCCCAGTTCCAGACCGGCCTGAAAGTCATCGGAGACGGGGATGCCTCAATCTCCAACGCCATAATGGAATGTGTTGCCAACGCAGGGGCCAGCATACGAGCCTTCAGAATCTCTGAAAGGCAGAAGAACAGACTGGAATTCGTGGCCGAGATGGAACTGTCCGTAGGAAACAAGGCCCACCTGGACAAAGTAATTTCATCGCTGAAGAAACTAAGGGAGGTATCAAACGTGATACGCACCTCAGACAGGAAAGTCTAAGGTGCGCATCCGAATTCTTTTCCAGGAAGAATACTATTCGCCTACAACATCAGATACAAAGCTGTCGCTCTTGGATATCACTACAAATACCGGCCTGTGGTCAGATGCCACCTTTTCAGGCTGAACCCACGATGCTATTCCGAGTTTCCCCTTCTCAAGCTTCTTGAGGAAAGTTTTTCCGGCTCCGCCCCTGTAAACCAGGATATAGTCCAGCGTGCGGTCCGGATTGTCAGAAGGGAAGGTCTTTATCTCAAACGGGGAAAGGACCGAGAAACTTTCGCTGAGAACTCTCATCTCAACAGAATTAGGCACCATGTTGAAGTCTCCGGCCACAAAGAAAAGCTTGTCCGGTTTGATGCCCTTCTTGGCTATCTGGGCAAGCTTGCGGCAAGCCTCAACCCTTGATGCAGAATCCAGAGACATGTGAACGCTGCAGAAATAATAGTCATCAAACTCAAGCAATAGCAACACCCTCGGTTCTTCCTTTCCCGGAAGCGGATATGCTGTCATGTCCAAAGGCGCTTTCTTGGTAAGGATAGCGTTTCCGTACTTTCCTCCGTCATAATCCATTGCAGGAGCAAAGAATCCGGCATATTCACCGGCCATCCTTGCAAGAACCTTCGGGAGATCCACTCCGTCCACCCTCTTTGTCTCCTTGTCAACCTCTTGGAGAGCAACCACATCCGGCTGGACAAGAGATATTTCCCGAGCTATCCTGTTCAGATCTACCTTTCCGTCCATACCCTTACCGTGGCGGATATTGAAACTCATTATTGAAAGCACATGGTCTTCTGCTTTCTCGCTTCTTATCTTGACTTTCTGGGCCAATGCCACACTGCAAACTGCCATCAAAACGGCAGCTGTCATCAAAATCCTTTTCATAACAAACTGTTTTGATACCACACAAAGATAATGAAACTTTTACTTGCTCAATTATTTTCTAACTTGCAACCATGTTCAACATAACTATGGTGGTGCCAGCATAATACTCCCAATTAGAGATATAGCAGCCAGCGTGGATCTTGGGAAAGAAGGTCAGGAGTGCCGGTAAAGTCAACCTCACCGCCCTTGTCGCCACTGTCAGGGCCAAGGTCTATGATCCAGTCAGCGGCCTTGATGACATCTGTGTTATGCTCAACCACAATTATGGTATTGCCTGCATCAACCAAAGCGTTGAAGGCATCAAGAAGTTTCTTCACGTCGTGGAAATGCAGGCCGGTGGTAGGCTCGTCAAAGATGAAGAGCTTGCCCTGACCCTTACCCTGAATGTCCCTGGAAAGGAATTGGGCAAGCATAACCCTTTGACTTTCACCACCACTTAAGGTGCTGCAGCTTTGACCAAGCTTGACATATCCAAGCCCGACCCTCTGAAGCACGTTGAGGCCTTCCACTACTCGTTTTGCGGCAGTTTCCTTCTGGGCGGAGAAGAAGTCAACGGCAGAATCCACGCTCATGTCAAGAACCTGGTCTATGTTCTTGCCGTGGTACCTGACTTCCAGGATATCCTGCTTGAAACGGTGACCGTGGCACTCTTCGCATACCATCTTCACGTCTGCCATAAACTGCATCGGCACTGTGATGTAGCCCTCTCCAAGGCATACCGGACATCTTCCTCCATCTATGTTGAAGGAGAAAAATGAGTTGGTGTAGCCGTTCATCTTGGCATAAGGCTGGTCGGAGAAGAGTTTTCTGATGTCGTCGTATATCTTCAAGTATGTGACGGGATTGGAACGAGCACTTTTTCCCATGGGATTCTGGTCAACATACTCAACTCCTGAAAGCTTGGACAGATCTCCGGAGAGTTTGCGGAAAGCTCCGGGAGGCTGAGGACTGCTTATCTGGAAATGACGGCATAGGGCCGGATAGAGGGTATCTCCTACAAGAGAAGACTTGCCGGAACCGGAAACGCCTGATACAACCGTGAATGCATTAAGAGGGAAATCTACCGTGATGTCCTTGAGGTTATGTTCCATAGCACCTTCAAGGGTTATTTTCCTGGTCCAGGTTCTTGGAGCCCTTCCGGTGTCCACCTTGCGCCTGCCATAGATATAATCAAGTGTAAGGGAACCACGGAAGGCTTTAGCCTTGGCGTCATCGGGCTTGCCCTCAAAGACGATCTTTCCTCCGAATTCTCCGGCAAGAGGTCCTATATCTATCAGATAATCCGCTGCTTGTATTATATCTCTGTCGTGTTCCACCACAACAATGGTATTGCCCAGATCGCGGAGTTTCTTCATCACCCCTATCAGTCTCCGGGTATCTCGCGGATGAAGCCCTATGCTCGGCTCGTCAAGAATGTACAAGGAGCCTACAAGGCTGCTGCCAAGAGAACTCACAAGGTTGATTCTCTGGCTCTCTCCACCGCTCAACGTGTTGGAACGGCGGCTCAGGGTAAGATAGCCAAGCCCCACATCCACAATATACTGGAGTCTCTGCGTAATTTCTTTAAGTGAGCGCTCGGCGATTTCTTTATGGTAAGGAGAAAGCTTAAGTTTCTGGAAGAATCTCAAAAGAGAAGCTGCATCCATATCCAGCAGTTCACCGATGCTCTTGCCACCTACCTTAACATAAGAAACCTCTTTTTTCAGCCTTGTTCCACCACATGACCGGCATACTGTCCTGCCGCTGTAACGGCTGAGCATATAACGGAACTGTATCTTGTACTTCTTGGTCTCAACCCAGGCGAAGAAATCGTTTATGCCGGTGAAATACTGGTTCCCATTCCAGAGAAGATCCTTCTCTTTCTGGGTGAGCTGGGCATAAGGACGGTGAACGGGGAAATCAAACTTGTAGGCGTTTTCTATCAGGCGTTCTTTGTACCAGCTCATCAGTTTTCCTCTCCAGGGAGCCACGGCATCCTCATATACGCTCAGAGACGCGTTGGGTATCACGAGTTTCTCGTCTATGCCCATCATGCTGCCGAAACCTCCGCAAACGGGACAAGCCCCCAGCGGGTTATTGAAGGAGAACATGGCTTCCGTTGGCTCCTCAAACACCATCCCGTCCGCCTCAAATATGTTGGAGAACAACCTGTAAGAGTCAACCTTCACGCCTTTTGAAGCAGAATATCCGACTGTGAGTCTGCCGTTTCCAAGGCTGAAAGCTGTCTCTATGGAACTGCGCACTTCCGAAAGGTCTTCTGAGGAATCGTGCATAAGCCTGGAAACAACGATGAAAAGATTACCGCCGCTTTGGGATGTGTCTTCCTTTAGGAACTGGTCTATCTTCTTGAGGGCACCGCCGTCCAGAAGCCTTGTGAATCCTTGCTGCTTAAGGTCTATCAGCCTTTCAACAAGATGCGTCTGATCTTCTTTCACCTTTACCAGAACATAGACAGCAGTTCCGTTCTCAAGAGACTGGATGAAATCCAGCACATCCTCCACGGTCTCTTTCTTGACTTCGCAACCACTTATCGGTGAGTATGTTATACCTATCTTGGAAAAAAGTATCCTCAGATAGTCATAAATCTCCGTATTAGTTCCTACAGTGGAGCGCGGGTTGCGGGTATTGGTATGCTGCTGGACGGCAATTGCCGGAGGAATGCCTTCAATCTTGTCCACATCCGGCTTTGACATCCTGCCCAGAAACTGGCGCGCAAAGGAAGAAAGACTCTCGGCAAACCTCCTCTGACCCTCTGCATAAAGCGTGTCAAATGCAAGGCTGCTCTTTCCGCTGCCACTCACTCCGGTTACAACGCACAACTTGCCTCTCGGAATCTTCAACGAGATGTTTTTCAGGTTGTTGACCCGGGCACCAGTTATCGTGATATACTCCTGGGCTGCCATTGTTATATTGGGATTATTCAGCCTCCTTGAGCCTCTCCGCGTTTTCTGCAATCTGAAGCTGGTCTATCACTTCCTGGATTTCCCCGTCCATAAAGACCGGAAGGTTGTGGGTGGACCAGTTGATGCGGTGGTCTGTCACACGGCTCTGAGGATAGTTGTATGTGCGGATCTTGGCACTTCTGTCTCCTGTGGAAACCATTGTCTTCCTCTTGGATGAGAGATTGTCCAAATATTTCTGGTATTCCATGTTATAGAGTCTGGTACGAAGCTCGTTCATAGCCTTTTCCAGATTCTTAAGCTGGTTTCTCTCATCCTGGCACTGCACCACGATTCCGGTAGGAATGTGAGTCAGGCGGATAGCGGAATAAGTGGTGTTCACACCCTGCCCGCCGGGACCGGAGGCGCAGAAGATGTCTTTGCGTATGTCTTTTTCGTTGATTTCAACATCAAATTCTCCTGCTTCAGGAAGAACGACAACTGAAGCAGCTGAAGTATGGAGCCTTCCCTGGGTTTCTGTCTGAGGCACTCTCTGCACGCGGTGGACGCCGCTCTCATACTTGAGCAGGCCATAGACACCGTCACCTGAAACCGTATAGATGATTTCCTTGTAGCCGCCGGCTGTTCCAGGAGTCTGGGAGGTAACTTCAAGTTTCCATCCCTTTTTCTCTATGTACTTGGAATACATACGGAAAAGGTCACCGGCAAATATGGCCGCCTCATCTCCGCCGGTTCCGCCGCGGATTTCCATAATGGCATTCTTGCTGTCTTCAGGATCAGCCGGAATCAGAAGCAGCTTTATCTCCTCCTCCATCTTTGGCAGAGCCTCTTCCAGAGAAGACATCTCCTCACGGGCCATCTCCCTGAGCTCATCATCCTTCTCGTTTACCATCAAGTCTTTGGCCGCGTCATAATCCTCTATCATCTTGCGGTATTTGGCTCCGGCTTTTACAATCGGCTCAATTTCCTTGTAGTCTTTGTTCAGCTGAACATATTTCTTCATGTCAGCCATGGACTCAGGATCAGAGAGCTGAGCCTGGATCTGGTCCAGTTTAACTCTTAGACCTTCTATCTTCTCCAGTAAAGTATTGCTGTTGTCACTCATAATTTTCTTGTTTATCGGATTTTGCGGATCCAGCACCGTCTTCTCATATAAAACTCCTTCTTATAGCTGTCCCACACCTTAATCGCAGCTATATTGTTGTCTATCTGCGGATTGGTTATGGCGCTCTTAAGGTTCATCCTCAGGTATGTATTCTCCATCTTGGTATGGAAAATTGCAGAAAGCCCCTTGGAGTGCCACTGGGGAGCAGAACCCAAAAGCATAAGGTCCACCTTCTTGTACTTGATGAAAGCAATCAGTATGAACAGCCATCCTATAGGGAAAAGTTTGCCCCTCGCCCTCTTGAAAGCCCTGGAGAGAGACGGCACGCTTACCCCGAAGGCGGCAAGGTTTTCGTCCTTGTCCAGCACCATACAGGTCAAACCTTCCTTGAGGTATGAGAAATAGTGGTTCCCCATCTCTTTCTGCTCATCCTCAGTCAGAGGTATGAAGTTGTGGACGGCCTTGAACGCCTCGTTATATATGGCGAAAAACTGTTTAAGGAGCTTCTCCTTCAGTTCCTTGTTTCTTTTTATCTTCCCGATTTTGAGAACCTTGAGACCGTATCTCTCAACAAGGAGCTTGGATATTCTCCCGAGTTTTTCAGGCAAACCCTGCCGAGGATCCATCTCGTACTGTATCCAGTCACACTCCTTCTCAAAGCCCATCCTCTGCATATAGTCCACATAGTAAGGATAATTGTAAAGGCAGTTTACCTGAGGCTCCTTGTCAAAGCCTTCAACCAGCATGCCCTGTCTCCCTAAAGTATTGTAAGCCAACGGGCCGTGGATTTCAGTCATCCCCTCGGCCTTGCCCCATTTCTCAACAGCGTCTATAAGAGCCTCGGCGATTGCCGGATCCTCTTTGAAATCGAACCAGCCGAACCTTACACGGCTAAGTGAGTAATACTCGTTGTAGCGTGGATTTATGATTCCCTGGACCCTTCCTACCACCTTCCCGTCACTGTCGTATGCCAGAAACAGTTTTCTCTTGCAATATTTCAGTGCAGGATCGTCCTTCAGAGAGTGCCTCTGGTCAATATCCAAGGTAGGGACATAGACCTTGCACTTCCTGTAAAGGCGGTTCTGGAACTTGTAGAACTGCCTGAACTGCTTTCCCGTAGTTACTTCTTTTACTGTGATTGGCATAGTACGCTTAAAATTTGCAAAGTCTGCAAATTTAACACTTATACCCCAAGCTTCAAAATTGATTTTATCGCCGCCTGTGCACATACACATCCGAATACGGCCGGGAGATAGGATATCGTGCCGGTTCTGGACTTGTGGTTCCTCTCTTCAAAAGGAACAATGGCTTCCTTCATCGGAAGTTCCTCGGAAAAGACCACCGGGAAGCCTTTGCTGATACCTTCTTTCCTCAGCCTTTTGCGCAGCATATAGGCCAAAGGGCAGTTGAAAGATTTGCTCAGATCGGCTATCCTGACCTTGGTGGCATCCCACTTGGCTCCGGCACCCATAGAACTGACCAGAGGAATCTTGTTGAAGAAGCAGAACTTGATAAGTGCAATCTTGGGAGCCATGGTATCAATGGCGTCTATCACAAAATCCACCCGGGGAGTACCGTCAGAGTTCAGGAAAGGCAAGACAGAGGAAATATTTTCAGGAGTGAGGAATTCATCCACCGTCTCAATCTCAATATCAGGATTGATATCGGACAGCCTGTCTTTGACAACAGAGACTTTCTTCTTCCCGATCGTGGAATCAAATGCGGCAATCTGGCGATTCTTGTTGGTGGGGGAATAACTGTCGGCATCGGCGACAACCAGGCAGCCGACCCCGGCACGGGCTATCATCTCAGCAGCCATTGCTCCAACTCCACCGAGCCCGATGACGGCCACGCGGGCAGAAGACAAAAGCGCCACCCCTTCTTCTCCACACTGAAGCAAAGTCCTTTCTTTCCAGTTCTCCACCATAATCAGTCAAGAAAAGGGAATCACAAGTTCCCTTTCTTTTCAAGTTCCTTCGCCTGGTTCCAATACTCGTCCATTTCAGCCAGAGTCATGTCTTTCAAAGACTTGCCCTGCTTGATAGTATGCTCTTCAAGATAACCGAAACGGCGGCGGAACTTGGCGCAGGTATCTTCCAGGGCAGTATCGGGGTTGATGTCGTATAGCCTGCCGGCATTTATCACGGAGAAAAGGAAATCGCCGAGTTCCTCCTCAGCCTCTTTGCCCCCTTTCTTGAGAGCTTCTTCAAGTTCCGACAGTTCCTCTCCAACTTTATCCCAGACATCTTCTTTCTTTTCCCAGTCAAAGCCTACGGCACGAGCCTTCTCCTGGATGCGGTATGCCTTTATCACACTCGGCAAAGACTCCGGAACGCCGCTGAGCACCGTCTTGTTGCCATCCTTCTCCCTGGTCTTGAGCTGCTCCCAATTGCCTACCACCTCATCAGCATCTTTGACCTTTACATTTCCGTAAATGTGCGGATGACGGTAAATCAGCTTGTCACAAAGCTTGTTGCATACATCGGCGATGTCAAACTCTCCTTTCTCCTTCCCTATCTTGGCATAGAACACCACATGAAGGAGCAAATCGCCCAACTCCTTGCAAATGTTAGGCATATCGTTCTTCATTATGGCATCTGAAAGCTCGTATGTCTCCTCTATGGTCTGAGGACGCAAACTCTCGAGTGTCTGCTTGTGGTCCCAGGGACACTTCTCCCTCAGGGTGTCCATAACGTCAAGCAGCCTTTCAAAGGCTGCCAGCTCTCTTTCTCTTTTTGTCTCCATTTATGTGTGTTGATGCGGAAAACCGCCTTGTCATTTTTTTGTCTTGGTAGGAGGGAACTTCTCATCTGAAGGGGTAGCCATCCACAGGTCAAACCTCAACATGGCATATTCCGGAACACCTTTGCCGGATTTCATGTTTCCGGTTGAGCCATATCCAAGACCTGACATGAAGAATGTGCTTGCATGGTCAGCATAAGTCATGCTCTTGAGGGCACGGACAAATCCCAGGATAAGGGAGGAAGATCCTTCAGAACCTACTGAAACATTGTTGCTTGAGGAAGAGGAACCGTAAGTGGTCATCTTGTCATAAGATGATTCCATGGTTACTTCCAAAGGTTCATAGTCTTTGCTGGCGTCATAAATCCTGTATTTGCGGGCAGTGTCTATGATATTGGTGTCAAACACGTAGCCGTCAAGAAGCCTTCCGACATACCATATTCCAACTTTGTCACCGGCAAGTACGGTATCAGCGGCAGGAATGCCTGAAGTATGGGTGAAATTGCGGAAGTAATAACCGTAGGCCGTAGAATCCACCTTGGGACTGAAGTACTTCTTTGAATAGCTTTCCAATGAATCCACCTGATATTTCTGGACATCATCTATCACAATACCTCCGTTTATCTCGTAAATGATGTTTACAGAAGACTGCTGGCCGGAAGTAGAGTAACCGCTGTTTTTGTTTCCGGCAGATGTGAGCCAAGGTGGAATAATGGCAGTTACGCGCCCGCCACGGCCTATTTTGCCGAGAAGCTCCCTCATTCCTACGGTTGTGCTTGAGTTCAATATGAACAGGCTCGGACCATAGTAGATTCCCGGATCGTATGTTCCAAGCATCCTGGCCTTCAAAGAGTCCGTAGTACTCTTGCATGTGCCTGCCAGATCATACGTGTTGTAATGTATGTAGATACCGTCATTGGTACCGGGTTTCTTGCCTGTACCTTCCTCAAGGTTCAATATTGTAAGACCTGAAGACAGTTTCTGGGCAGAAGGATGGTTAGACTGAATGTAGGCATCAAGAATTCTCTCCTGGATTTCCCTCTCAGACTGCTCTTTCTCCTTTGCACAGCCGGCCAATGCAAGAGACAGTGCAAGCACAAACGCGAATTTCAACTTTATATCCATTATATGTCTTTTGTTTTCCTTTAAAAAATCTTGTCAACGGTAATCTCAAACAGCAACGGAGTCAGTTTCGGAAGGTTGGCCATGATCTGGTTGCCGTAACCGTATCTGGCCGAAAAGATTATGTAACAGTGTTCCCCTTCCTGGACTCCTTCCAGGCCAAGCCTCAGCCCTTCCAGCAAAGCAGAGGAACCGTACTTGATTTTGAACGGATTTCCGTCTGTTATGAAACCGGCAGCCTCGGCTACTTCAGAATCGTTGGTGGCAAACAAGCTGCCTTTCCCTCCGCTGAAGATATACCCGCTGTAATGGAAATACACTGAATCCCCTTTTTGAAGCACCCTCGCTGTGGAGGCGGCAGGTTCAATGATTACCCTCACCGCTCCGCCATTATAAATTACCTGATAGTCAGAACTTAAACCGCTAACATAGGAGTCTATCCTGGACTCCTGGTCCGCGTACGTGTTCTTACGGTCTTCCTTGTCGCAAGAAAGGGCAAGAAAAACTGCAAGAGACAATATCAAAACTTTTCTGACCATAACTCCAATTTATCTTCAAAAGTTGTGCCGAGGCAGCTTAAACAGCACCGTTACCCTCCTTCTGAAGGAATTCCCGAAGGCATTTCCCAAAATAATCTTCAACCTGCTCTATCGGCATATACAAACGCCCGCCGGCAGCCCTCTCGTGACCGCCGCCATTGAAATAACTCCTGCAAAGACGGTTTACGGAAACAGCACCTTTGCTCCGCAAAGATACTTTAATAAATCCATCTCCCTGCGTAAAAAGTGCAGAAATTTCAACTTCCTTGATTTTCAGAGGCAGGTTTACAAAACCCTCTGAATCTCCATCGCGATAATCAAACCTTTCTTTGGTAGAGGCATCCAACACCATTGTCGCCGCCTTCAAATCGTTGAACATCCTCATCCTGTTGAGCAGCATCTCCCCCATCAGCCTCATTCTCTGCTGTGAAAAGCTGTTCATAATCTCCATCTGAATCTTGTCCCTGTCCACACCTGCTTCAGCGATTTGAGACGCCATAAGGAAGGTTGACGGGAATACTGAATTGCAGAAGTTGTTGGTATCTGTCATCATTCCAGTATAGAATGATGTCTTGGTATCAAACGGAACGGAAAGACCGTGTCTGGAGGAAACTTCACTGACCAGCCACCAGGCCAGCTCAGATGCAGAAGAAACCTCTGTCTCGGATATAGTCAGATCCGGGAACGCCTCCGGAGACGGATGATGGTCCACAAGTATCTTCACGGCATTGGACTCAGACAGCAACCCCGCCATATCCTCAGTGCGTGCCAGATTGTTGAAATCCATACATATTATGGTGTCCGCCTCAGCGATCAAGGTCTTGGACCTGCTCCTGTCCTTCGGAAAGACCAAAACATCATCTGCCCCGGGGAGGAAATGAAGATAATCAGGAAAAATGCTTGGAACGATCATGGATACGCTTTCCACGCTGCCGGGGAAAGACGACTCTATCCAGGAACGCATGCCGGTCAGACACCCGATACAGTCTCCGTCCGGGTTAAAATGACCTGCAATCACTGTTTTCTTTGACTCGGAGAGCATCCTGAAGAAACTCTCGGCCTTCTGGGAATCTACTATCATAACTCAAACTTGAGGCAAAATTAAAAATATATTGCTTGATGAGAAGATTTTTTTTATTTTTGTCCTTGTTAAACAAACCGGAAATAAGAAACGCGTTATATGAAGAAGTTATTTACAATTGTTATTCTCCCTATTATCATCATCCTTTTGGGATATCTGATTGTGAAGGGTGTAATGAAACCTATCAAGTTCAATGAAGAGAAGGCAGCCAGAGAGGCTGTTGCAATCCAGAAGCTCAAAGACATCCGTGAGCTCCAGGTTGCCTACAAGAACAAGTACGGAAAATTTGCAACCGCCATTGATTCACTTGCAGACTTCTACAAGAACGACAAGATGGTCATCAACATGCAGATCGGTTCAGTGAATGACTCCGCTATGGTAGCCCACACTGATGCTGTAAGGAATGCCAACAAGAAAAACAAGTTGACAGACAAGGATCTTTATGAGCTTTACAAGAAAGGTGACCACAACCTCGTATTCTCAATCAAGAGCGAGATTCCTGTAAAAGACACTCTCCTCAAGAGAGAAGGCTTTGACATTGAAAAACTCGCTGAGATTCCTTTTGTAGAAGGCAAAAAGATTCAGATGAAGAGCATCGTAAAGCAGGTTTCTGGAGTGGATGTTCCTCTGTTTGAGGCAACTATTCCTTACAACGATCTTCTTGAAGGAATGGATCATCAGCTCATCGTAAACCTTAACAGCGAGAGAGACAAGATGAACAAGTTCCCTGGTTTGAAAGTAGGTAGCATAGACAATCCTAACAACAACGCAGGTAACTGGGAATAATCCTTTACAACAGAACCCGGACGGGTCAAGGAGAAAGCGGGGGATGCCGAATGTCAAGGCATCCCCTTTTTTTGTATATTGCACCTGCAAAAAGCACACAAATGGCAGATTACTCATCAACATCACTTTTTACTCTCATACCGCAGAATTTTGCCCGGGAGGACTCATACGGCCCAATCCTCAGGGAACTCTTCGGTCTGGATGAGACCTACAGCGTATTGAATTCAGAGGTTCCTGAATGGGGAACTACATTGCTCTATGCCTGGGAAAAAGGCCAGGACTTTGGCATAGTCCCGTCCTCTACCGTGCAACCTCTTGTTCTCAAGCAACTTAAAGACCTTAGAACCATAAAGGAACACAACAAACTGATAATGGATTTTGACTCCAAGGCCAAAAGGACCACACTCCTGCTGGCTGAAGGGGAGAAACTCATAACCGCCAATTCATATCACACCGTGGACCTGCCGTCCGCCATATACTATATGTTGGAAATCCTGCGCAAGAGTCAGATCAACCCTCAGCAGACAACGCTGCACTTCAGCGGAAAAGCAGATGACAAAGAACTCAAGACCTTGCGTTCCTACGTCAAAGACGTAAGGCTGAGAATGTAACCGGTCCAGAAACAAATATCCTGAAATGAGAATTATCGGAGGAAGACTCAAGGGTAAAACCATAAATCCGCCAGCAGGCTATCCGGCCAGACCTACGACTGACTTTGCCAAGGAAGGCTTGTTCAACATCCTGGAAAGCGAATATGAACTTGAAGGATTCAGCCTCCTGGATCTTTTTGGAGGGACAGGAAGCATAAGCGCTGAATTCATCTCCAGAGGAGGATGTGAAGCTGTATGCGTGGAAATGAACCGGAAAAACGCCGCCTTTATAAGCAAGATGCACAAAAGCCTCGGCCTGAAAGAAATCAGGACGGTCCACAGCAACGTGTTCGACTTCCTGAAGCTCTGCAACCGTACTTTTGACTTCATATTTGCAGATCCACCATATCAGCTGGAAGGCCTGGACACAATTCCGGACAAGATTTTTGACAGAGAAGAGCCCATCCTGAGCGGCCAAGGGTACTTTATCCTGGAACACGGCGGGGAATATGATTTTTCCCAACATCCTCATTTTGTTAAAGAAAGGCATTACGGAAATGTGCATTTTTCATTTTTTTCTTAAAACTGTTTGCACTTTTCAAAAAGATACCTATATTTGCACTCCCAAAACGGAAGGTGCGTTAGTTCAGTTTGGTTAGAATGCCTGCCTGTCACGCAGGAGGTCACGAGTTCGAGCCTCGTACGCACCGCAAAAAAAAGACGGAATTTCTTCCGTCTTTTTTTGTATCTGCACTCTCAGACACAGCAGCTTAGGAACCCTTAGCGCCTCAACCTGTAAGGCTTTTTATGGTAAGGGTCTTTAAGCACAGGGCCCATACATTTTCTTCTTGAATATGATTTTGTCACAGCAGAAGAGCTGTATTTGTTGACCTTATCGTAATCCTTGGAAATGAACTCTTCAAGAGACGGAGTCTCGCCTGCCGTAATCTTGATCCTGCAATATATCTTCCAGCGGCTTATGGTGTTGAAATGAGGCATGTTGTTGTCCATGCAGCTGATTTGCTCTGAACGATAAACGCCCTTGCCGTAGTAAGCACAACCCTCGAACAGCTTTATGCCTGTAGCCTTGTATTCATCTCTTGAGGCAAAGGTGTTCCAGTTAACGCCCTCTACCTTGGCCGTCAGGCTTAGGTTGCAGTGCTCGGAATCTGAATACCAATTCTTTGAAGTGTTGTCCCATGCAGGCAGATATGTGTTGCAGAAAGCCCCGAGATTCTGCCAGTAACGGAAAGACTCCTCATCATCTTTAGGATATTTCTGGGTTGTGTAATAGACATATTCATCATCCAGGAGTCCGAATCCGTGCCCTCCATATTCGTGCCTGAGGGTGTAAGCGAACCCGTCATAGGAAGAATAGACAGGCTCCCTTGCAGGAGTCTGGGCTATTGATATAAGCTTGAAGCCACCCCAGTTGTCACTCAGCCAGAAGTTTGTTCCGGCATACAAATCTGCGTTGATTATGATGCTGATAGGAGACAAGGTGAGGTTGGTACAGGTCTCGTTTTCTGTACTGCCTTTCATACCCGGACATTTGGAGGCGTATTCTATGACCATGTCCGCATCGCAATCAATACCCGTAGAACCATCGCCCTCCCAGGTGCACTTGAACTTGGTATCTACTTTTGTGGTCCGGTGCTCATAGTCAGAACCTACGCTGATTCCCGCCTCGTTTGAATAAGCGGCAACCACGAATATCGTAAAGTAGTTGTAATATGTCTTGTAAGGCTCATACTCGAACAAAGCCTTCACTCCCGCTGCTATCTCCTTGTCAAACTGGCCGCCATAACTGAACAGGTCCTGAGTATATCCGTCTCCTGTAAATATCAGCTTTACGGGACGCTCGGAAGAACCTAAAGCAACCTCTGTCATCGAGCCGTCGGAATTCACGTCGTACTGCTTTACCTCACCGTCTGCCCAACTGCTCTTGGTATCGGTAGTGGTGAAACTTGCCACATCGCTCTCTGTTTTTCCTCCCTCATAACCGTCATCGGCGACAACCTTGAAATAGTACTTGGTATTGATGTCCAGAGGTGTACTGTTCTTCAGCGATGTGTTTTCCGTTGTCCCCACTGTTGTCCAGGAGCTGTTGTCCTTGGAAATCATAACGGTATATTTGATATTGTCTCCGTTGGCGTCTGTCGAGGCTGTCCAGGAAAAAGTGGTGATTGTCTCTACACCTGTTCCGGTTGGCTGGAGGCCGGACGGCTTGGTAGGAGGAATGTTGGGAGCAGGTTCTTTGGTTACGGTAAAATAAGCTGTCTTGCTGCCGCTCTTGACTGTAAGGAAAACCTGAGACTTGGTTTTCTGGTTATAAGGACCTGTTGTTATGGTAACAGAGGAGTTCCCTGTACCGGACAGAGGGGTTACACTTTTCAGCCAATCAGGTTTCGGTGAAGGCATAGAAACAGTCCAGGAAGCGTTGCAGCTGATCTGGAATGTCGCCGTCTTGCCGTCTTCATAAGAAATCGACGCGGAATTGTCGGAAAGAGACAGTTCCGGAGACAAGGCGGACAAAGCTACTGAAACACTCTTGCCTCCGCCTTCCACCCTCAGGAAGCCGTTGGTAGGAGAATCTGAGGCAGTGACTGTAACAGTCCCGTTGTTGCTCCCGCTTGAAGGAGATACTGTATATCCGGTAGGTGGAGTGACAGTCCAGGCAACATTGGAGGTTACATTCAAGGTTCCGGAGGCTCCGGGAGCCAGGCTCAGGACGGTTGGATCTACGCTTAGGCTGGGAACGGTCTTTTCACCTCCGCCTTTGCTGCATGACAAGGCAAACAAACAAGAAAAAAAGGCTGCAACAAACAACCCTTTGAAATTCAGGGATTCCAAATTACGCATAATGTTCACATAAAGCACCCGACAAGCGGGGCTTGATTCGTTCTTCAATCAATTTTGACCCCTTGGCTGGCGAGATATTTCAGTCCTATGTCCTTCAACTTGAACTTCTGTATCTTGCCGCTTCCGGTAAGGGGATACTCGTCTACAAAGATAACATATTTTGGAATCTTGAAACGTGCAATCTTGCCGAGGCAATAGTCCTTGACTATTTCTTCCGTCAGTTCAGCCTCAGGTTTTTTGATGATATATGCCGCCACAACCTCGCCGTACCGCTTGGAAGGCAGGCCTGCAACCTGTACATCCTGAACTCCGGGCAGGTGATACAGGAACTCTTCTATTTCTCTTGGATAAATATTTTCGCCTCCCCTGATTATCATGTCCTTGATACGGCCTGTGACCTTGAAGTTCCCGTCCTCGTCCAAGATTCCCAGGTCTCCGGAATGGAGCCAGCCATCCTTGTCTATCGCTTCAGCAGTAGCCTCCGGATTGTTGTAATAACCCTTCATGGTGTTGTAGCCACGGTTGCAGAATTCCCCCACCTCGCCTACTTTGCAGAATCGTCCCGTGCCGGGCTCTATAATCTTGACCTCCGTGTGTTCAAACTCGTAGCCGACGGTTGTGCACCTTTCCTCAAAACTCTGTTCGTATCTGGTATGAGTCATGCCCGGGGAGGCTTCCGTAAGACCATACACGCTGGTTACCCTCATGTACATCTTGTCCTCGACCTCTCTCATGAGCTCTATAGGGCAAAGTGCCCCGGCCATTATTCCTACACGCAGGCTCTTCAGGTTAAACATTTTGAACATTGGATGAGAGAGCATAGCTATGTACATTGTAGGCACACCATATACCGATGTGCACCTCTCCCTGTGTATTGAAGCCAGTACCACAAGAGGGTCGAATCTCTCAACCATGACCTGCGTGCATCCGTGTGTAATGACATTCATTGTAGCCAGGACTATACCGAAACAGTGGAAAAGAGGCACACAGCAGCAAAGCTTGTCAGAAGAAGAGAAAAGCATGTGCTCACCTGTCAGGAAACCATTGTTGGCAATGTTATGATGGCTCAGCATCACTCCTTTCGGGAATCCTGTGGTCCCGGAAGTGTATTGCATGTTCACGACATCGTGGCAGCTGACCAAAGACTTAAGCCTCAAAAGTTCGCCGTCTTCCATATTCTCTCCCAGAATGAGCAGCTCCTGTGTGTTATACAGTCCCCGGAACTTCTCCTGGCCTATGAAAACCACATTCTTCAGGCAAGGGAAACGGCTGCTCTGGAGCTTTCCCCTCTCACATTCCCTGAGTTCAGGCAGCATCTTGTAGGTCATTCCGAGAAAATCAGTATCTCTGTCGCGATCTATTATACACAGGGTATGCAGGTCGGCGTTCTTGCAGAGATACTCAAGCTCGTTCTGCTGGTAATTGGTGTTTACGGTCACACATACAGCCCCTATCTTTGCACAAGCGTACATCACTGTCAGCCAGTCCGGTACATTTGTGGCCCAGATTCCGACATGAGTTCCCCGTGTTACTCCTATTCCTATAAAACCCTTGGCCAGAGTGTCCACACGGTGGTTCAGCTGGGCATAAGTGAACCTGAGGTCACGGTCAGAATAAACCAGCGCCTCCTTGTCAGGACATTCTTCTGCCCATTTTTCAAGCCACTGCCCAATCGTCCTGTCGGAAAGCGGCAGCTCGCGGTTCTTCCTTTTAAGGCGGCTCTGTATGTCAGCCAGTATGTCAGAGACCCTGCGAGAGGCATTGTCTCTTATCTTCTTGATCCTTTTAACCATAACGGAAACGCTATTAGGCTATGCCGGAAAATATGTCACTGCAAGAATCCTGCAAGCCTTCCTCTTGAGAGCAGATGCAAGGTGATGAGGAACTATGGAATCGTAATAAATGCTTTGCCCCGGCTTGAGGACATAAACCTGCTTTCCGTAACCGACTTCCAGCTTGCCGTCCAGCACAAGCAGAAACTCCTCCCCTTCATGGGAGGCATAGTATTTCTTTCCACCTGCAGGATCCAGCACTACCACCGTTGCATCCATCTGCCTGTTTTTCTTCAGCGATGAAAGAGAAAAGAAATGCATGTGATCCCTTCCTGCACTGCGGCCACGGATGCCGTTTACCCTCCGCCTGGATTTCAGAGACGAGACGACAGGAGAAAGATCCTCTTCCCCGTCAAGGAAAGTTCCAGTGCGGATCCCCAATGCCTTTGAAATTTTAGAAACATTCCCGAGATTTGGGGTATCATCATCATTTTCAATTTCTTGCAGATAAGACTTACTGACTCCGACGGTCTTTGTAAGATCTTCGACTGTCATTTTTTTGGCTTCACGGGCAGATTTTATGCGGTTCCCGATTTTTGTGTCAACCCTGTTCATCAATCAAAACTTAAAAAAACGAAGCAATTTTAATGAAAATTTCTTATCGTTGAACAATAACAATGCCAAAAAGCCCCGTCAAAGTCCCCTAAAAGAGTTTCAATCCCTCATAATTATCTTACAATTATAAATCAAATAAACTATCAATATGTTATATTGTTATCAAATTTACAATAATAACTCTCATCGCACGCCTTTTTAAGTCTGTTTGGGACGCAATTAAAAAAATGTTACCTTAGCATTATGGATTTCAGACTACAAGTATTTGCAGACGCAGCCCGTACGCTCAACTTCAGCCGTACGGCACAAAACCTCGGAATTTCACAGCCATCAGTCAGCACGCACATCAAACTTCTTGAGGAAGATCTGAAAGTGAAGCTGTTCCTCAGGCAAGGCCGCCGTTTTGTCTTGACTTACGCAGGCGAGCTCCTTCTCCAAAAAGCTGAAAAGATATTATCCATCTATAAGGAAATGAACCAGGAAGCCTCTCTTCTGTCCAACATCTCAGAAGGAGAGTTCACCCTTGGCATCCCAAGGGCCATATACTACGGGGTCTTCCCTAACTTCGTCGCAGACTGGTGCCGTCTTTCCCCAAAAAGCACCATACACCACAGGATCATAGACCTCAAAGAGCAGAATCCGGACATTGCCGGCAATCTGGACGCTTTCATCACGCTCTCACTTGATCCAGGAAAAGACAACATTTTCTTCAGCGATACGCTCATAGCTGTTACCCCATCTAAAATTAAAGAAGACGGCTACTATGACATCGCTGAGACCAAGCTCCTGATGTATGAAGGAGATCCGGAAACTTCTGCAGACATATCAGCCAGAATGTCGGCCGCCCTGCTGAATCCCAGCACTCTCAAGATTGCCGCCACGATGAAAGATCCGGTCTCTGCCATAAAGTTTCTGATTGAATACGGGAAAGGTTCAGCCACAGCCTCTTCTCCGCTTGTCTCATTCCTTTGGAAAAGCCAGGTTTCAACTCTGCTGAAAGAAGGCGTTCTCAGACAGATATCGCTGACTGAAATGGAAGACATACCGGTTCCAAGAAGGCACTATGCCATCTTCCTTGCAAAAAACAAAAAGGGCAGCAATGAAGCCGCCCTCAAAGATAATTTCATCTCATTTGCTCAAGGCTGGGCATCCAGCCTGTAAACCGTGTTGTTGTAGAGCTTGTACCTCTGGCCGCTCTCCGGGCAGACGGCTATCTGCTCTCCGTTTACCTTCCTGAAAATCAACCTGCACCCCATCTCGCTCATCCAGCCTATCTGGCGTGCTGGATTACCCACCATCAAAGCATAAGGCATAACGTCTTTGGTGATCACCGCACCGGCACCTATAAAGGCATACTCGCCGATATTGTGGCCGCACACAATCGTGGCGTTGGCCCCTATGGTAGCCCCCTTGCCCACCATTGTCCTGCGGTAACTGTCCTTGCGGCTGACTGCACTGCGCGGATTGATGACATTGGTGAACACGCAGCTTGGCCCCAAGAATACATCATCAGCGCAAATCACACCGGTATAGACAGATACATTGTTCTGCACCTTGCAGTTGCGTCCAAGAGTAACGCCTGGAGAAATCACGACATTCTGGCCGATGTTGCACCCCTCACCAAGCACAGCACCTTCCATAATGTGGGAGAAATGCCAGATCTTGCATCCGGATCCGATAGAACAACCCTCGTCAATCACCGCTGTGGGGTGAGCAAAATACTTTTCTTCCATATCGGGAACTTTTGAATTATATACATACAAATATAAGCAATCATCTTTTTCAAAAACCAAATTCTCATAATTCTGACTGCAAATGATTCCTCACGACCTATTTCAGCAATTTGTAGGAGCTGACGTTCTTCAGGCCGGGATAACCGAAATAGCTGTCGCTGACCACACCGTGTATGACAATCGGCTTTTTCAGGTGCTCCGGATGCTCCACAAGGTTGAGCTCGTTACGGATGTTGTTGTTGGGAAGTTCCACCGCTATCGTCTTCTCTCTTAGAGCCTGCCAGTCCTGCGCCCCAATCACTATATTTGTCTTGGAAGTGAAAGGCTTGGCTTTTGTAAAAGTGGTGCTTGAAGCATCTCCGCCTACTATGTAACCGAAGAGGTTTATTGTGTCTCCGATGTGCGTCTGCGCATACCAGACTGAATTGCAGCCGTAAGGAGCAATTCCTCCCAAATTGAAGTATTCGTCTTTGCGGATGCGCAGAGTATCTGCCCTGAATGTGAAACCGTCTTTTGAAACCTTCGTAAGATCATAGTCCAAGGCTATAGTCACAAGCTCCGTGGCTTTAAGCTTCCTCCTGAAAAGGACAGTATCTTCATATCCAGGCTTATCCGGCGGAGTATAAGACGGATACCCGTCTTTGTTCTTGTAAATCACAGACAGCTCTCCCGGATAGAAGTACAGGTAATGCCTTGTACCATAGCCGTATCTGGCAGTTATAGAATCTCTTTTGATATATATTCCCGTCCCCTTGAACCAGCTGGTGAAGCCGTGGGTGAAACTGAACCGGATCCCCCCTGTGAGCTGGCTGGAAACAATCGCTACACGCAAGGTACTGTCTTTCTTGGCCTTGACACTCTGCTCCTGGCCGAACAACGGATAGATGTCAGGCTCCGTGAATTCCCTGGATGCAACTCTGATCTTGTAGGTCCCTGCTTTCACATAGAAAGTTTCAGGCCGTCCCACATAGGAACTGTCATAGACAACCGCTCCTGAAGAAGTGGAGATGCAGAGGCGGTATGCGTTGGAATCCAATGGATTGACGGAAGCAAAAGAAGAGAAGGAACCGTTTGCCACCTCCTCCACCTGCTCGGTAATCACAAGGCAACTGTCATAGGACGCCTTGTCCAGATAAAAAGAAAGCCGTGCCAGACCGGAAGAATCATCCTGTTTCTTCTCTTCAGGCTCGCTTTTCTGGTCCAGCGGCTTGACACATTTTGTAAAACACAAGACAAATGACAAGATGGCAGAAAGAAATACAAAAGCCTTCTGCAACTGAGGCAGGCATCCCTTGGCCTGCTTTTTTGAATTGAATCCCTTCATGACCGATACACTTTAAATTCTACAAGTGCAAGATATGAAGTGGATTAAGCTATCTCCAAACCATCCGGTACAATTGACTCTGTCCGCCCCCCAAAAAAGAAAGAAGCCACCAGAACGGTGGCTTCCCTTGCAAGGCCGAAGCCTTGACTTAACCTAAACTTAAACTATGAAAAACAGTGCAATTATAGCAAAATTTGTTCCACCAACAAATTTTTTGAAACTTTTTTTAGATTGTAGAGTCAATTTATTGCCCCTAAATCCTGAAATGACAAGATGAAAACTTTTGCTAATATAATTTATATTTTATATCTTTGACATATCGAGTTGTAGTATGACTGTTTATTAAACTTAAATATTATTAATTATGACTAGCAAACGTGTTACCTCTTTTTTCGGGCAAATCACCGTTTGCCTGACCTTAATTCTTTTTTCATTTCTCTTTAAAGATCCGAGTGCTCTCACAAAAGCTCAAGCCAAGGAGTATTTTGAACAAACAGCCTCTACTCTTAAATTTCTCACTACTGGAATTACCCCTGCTGAGACCAAGAATGCAGATTAGCCGTGTGTTTTTTCAATGAATGTATAAAAAACGGATTTAATATGAAGAAGATATTTATATCAGTGATAATATTTCTGGCCGGGCTGTGTTCTGTGTTTGCTCAGCCATATGATACACCTCCCTTCCTCAGTACCAGTGTGGTTTCTTCAGGAAGCTTTGATCTTGAGGGCAAAAAATATTATTTGACAGATCTTTCATACAGTTCTTTATCTCCAGATGAATATAATGCCCAGAAACAAAAGTTCGAGGCATATCTCGAAAAGTCATTCGCTTTGCGAGGCGCCACTCGAATTTTGGATAGCGAATCGGCAGATTTTTTCATACGAGTGTCAGTAAATTATGGAGATACGTCTTCGGAAGATTTTCAGTTGACTAACAAAAAGTTGAAAAGCAGGGAGCCTGCCAATGAGGCCTATCTTACCAATCCTTCCGGGTATTCTTCAAAGGACAAGTCTGACATTATAACTATTACGGAAACACATAAGGGCAAAACCTATGTTGTAAATGGCAAGAAGTACTACCCTAATACTTACAAAGATTGTTTCAAGTCTATATCAGTCGAGGCCTATCCTGCCGCTGATAACTCAACTTTACTCTTTGTGAGCGAAGCTTTTGATGAAAGGGGAGATTTCAAGTTTTTGCCACCAGATGAATTCATGCTATTTGTCCTGTCTGAAACCTATGGCCGTAAAATCAAGGAGAAGAGATTGGTAGTTGCACCAAGTGATAGATACTACAATCTTTTCAAAAACCTGGAATCAGACCTCACGATGTGTTATTCTCCAGATGGAGTGTCCTCCAGTAAGAAAGTCGGACTTTTTCTGATTGAGAAAAAGTCTGATAAGTTAGTCTTGGTTATTGAGGACAGGAACTGTCTGGCCTTGGATGATAAAGGTAGAAACTTGGTTCCTTCTTTACGCGTAGGAGACAAGATTATTAATAGCACAAAAGCATTTTATGGCGTACCACATGTCATCTTCGCCAGGCTACTGACTGTTGAATTTCCTGCTTTAGAAGGAGAGGCTGAGACAATAGATATCATCTTTCATAAGTCAGGACGAGCAGACAAACCAAAGTATTCCATTACAGGTATCAAGATACAATGATGTTCTACTAACTTTTAATAGTATAAATTATGATTAGCAAACGAATTTCCTCTTTTTTCAGGCAAATCAACGTTTGCCTGAGAATTATCTTGGGATGGGGCATGGCATTAGTGCTGACAGGATGCCCCGGATCGGGAGATGATCCAGTAAAACCTACTCCTACACCAACTCCAACTCCAGGCACGGATGTAGCGGTTACTTCCGTTACCGTCAGCCAGGCTAAAGGGTATCTGGAGAAAAACGGAACGCTTCATCTGGAAGCCTCTGTCAAGCCGGATAACGCAACAAACAAAACTGTAACTTGGGCTTCTTCAAACAGTGCCGTAGCAACAGTTTCCTCCACAGGACAGGTCACGGCAAAAGCCCCCGGAACAGCACAAATTACAGCAACTGCAGGTGGAAAGACCGCCAACTGTGCAATAACTGTATTTGAATCGGCGACAGACTTGTCTCTGATGGATATCTATGGCAAAACAATTACCCGTTCCACCGCAAACTGCTATGTGGTTTCCAAGCCGGGATTCTATAAGATTCCGATGGTTTACGGCAACGCCATAAAGAATGGTGCCACAAACAGGGATTCTTATGTTTCTTCTGCTACCGGAACTTCAATCTTGGCTAACTTCCTGGACCACAAAGGAATCGGCATCAGCACCGGAAACGACACTAAAGACCCTTGGGTAAGCCAGAAATATCCTATTACTAAGGCTGGCCTTATTTGGATGGACAGCCAGAACCTTGTAGAAGGGATCGGGATGACAGGCTCAAGCGGAACAAAGGAGAACAAGTATCTGACATTCTATCTTGACAAGGCGAACTTCACTCAGGGCAACGCCATTGTTGCAGCATACGATTCCGATGGACTGGTGGCGTGGAGCTGGCATATCTGGGTTACAGATGCGGATCTTACTCCTATACCTGTAAAAAATGTTGTTACTACAATTGACTTTTTGCCGGTATTCCTCGGCTGGTGCGAACCCAAGTCCGAAAAGAGCAAAAACGGAGACACCTATGGCAATTGCGTCTATTACCAATGGGGAAGAAAGGATCCTATGCTCGGAGCAAAGGGATCAGGCACCAAGGTGAACAAGGCTTATTATGGGGCCAATGGTTTTAATGACGGTAGTTTTAAGAGCTCAAATCTCAAGGAGGACATCAAAAGTTACATACAGAATCCGGGGACATTTAACGCGAACAATGATATGGACAAGAAGTACTCCAACTTGTGGAGCGTTAATGCAGTTCCTAATGCCAGTTTCACGGCCATACCTAATAAAACAGTTTATGACCCATCTCCTGTAGGTTTTTGTGTGCCACCAGCTATTTCATTTACGGGATTTACAAAGAACGGCAACTGGACAAATGAGCTGGACAACATCAATTCAACCGGAACTTTCAAGATGGGTGTAGGATACTATTTCTATACTGAGGGTTGGAAAACCGGCAAGCTGATTAATTTTCCAGGCGTTGGTTCCAGGGATTCTCAAGGCTCTCTTTTTGATGTAGATGGGGCGGGATGGTGCTGGTTTGCAACCTGCAGAAATGATGTCAATCCATATATGCTGGCCTTCTTCAAGAGAACAAGCGCGGGAGTTGATACCGTAGGCCCTTATTTGGGTGCAGTGAAGGGCAATGGCTATGTAGTAATACCTTGCAAGGAGCTATAAATTCAACCTATGTCTATCTTGGTGGAAATTACATCTTAACCAGTGGTGAGTAAAAAAATTACAATGCAATCAGGAGGACTTCTATCTGGAGTCCTCTTTGTTATATTGCTCTTGGGTTCTTTGTTGATTTGCCGATATACAAACAGTTTCGGAGCCTGGCTCCCATTTATTGTACTTGCTGGCATTTCTGCGATTGTGGTTTGTGTACAACTATGCCTTTCTAAAAAATTCAGGATAAACACTGCTGATATTCTGCTACTTTCGTACGGTTTGTATGCCCTTGTCAGAATGTTGCTGGAAAAAGAAAGCTACATAGAACCTCTTACAACAGTAAAATGGCTGCTTCTTGGTTTACTGTATATTACAGGAAGACTGTCTGATAAAAGATATATTCCTCTAATGTTGATAACACTCGGTTTGTGTGGCGTTCTTTCATATCTTTTCAGCTTTTTCTACAACCCGGGGCACTTGGGAGCGTATGTTTCCATAGGCTTATCCGGTGTTATCTCTCTTCTGTTTGAAAAAGACAGCAGCCGGCCCAAAAAGGTTCTTCTTGCATCGCTGAGCATATTACTGTTTGTCATTCTGGTCCTCTCTAAATCAAGGGGTGCTTTGCTGGCTCTTGCGTTGGCGTTAGCATATCTGTGGTTCAGTTCGGACAAATACAAACTTCTAAAGCCTGACAGAAAACGAATGTTTATTTTGTGTTTGTCTGTGGCGGTTTTAGCCGGTGTCTTTATTCTGTACAGAATACGTGCCGGATCCGCTGATGTACGGCTTCTGATCTGGTTATCAAGCGGCGAAGCATTCCTGAAAGCTCCACTTTTCGGTTATTCATCCGGGGCTGTCCAGTCCCTGTATATGCCGTGGCAGGCGGAATTCTTTCAGACACAT
>ONEF01000011.1 GCA_900316795.1 uncultured Bacteroidales bacterium
TTGTCTTCCATACTTCAAAGGTAAGGACTTTTGATACACAAACCTACCTTCAAGTATATGTTTATGTCACATTATGCCACGGAAGTTTGCAAGTGTCCCGATAAAAAGGAAAAGACTTTGTGTGGTGCTCGAAAATCAGCAACTTACAAAGTCTTTTTGTACCCACGGAAAATATTTTTTCAAACCAATTTCTTGAAGACTTGGATAGGATATGGGCGCTGAGGGATGATATTCCAGACCCAACGAACCCATTTTGCACATTTAAGGAAGAAACACTTTTATTATAACCTCTGCGATAGGGTAGTCGAAGTTTCTGCTAATATATGCTCTACCTCATATATCCCTCTACTCTATAAACCTTTTCCAAAAGTTTTTGCTCTTTTCCAGTTATTCCATGTCGATACCAGACTTCTATTCGAGCGGCATAATAGTCTGCATAATCACCTTCGCTTATAACAAACCTTTGTTTATCAACAAGTTTTGAGAAATGACAAACTGGGTCAATGCGTATTCTCGTATTGTTATAGATACGGGATTTTGATAAAGGGATATTTTCTGATGCTTCATAACAACGGAGGAATATTTCGCCGCCAGGAAGGTCATCATAATAAAAGTCATATCTGTAAACCCCACAATCTCCCCATATTTGCAGATAGGTATTTTTATTCAAGGAGTCAATATCGGCCTCTGGATACCAATAGTCTTGAGCAAGATTATAGTTTATTTTAAGAGGCAAACTATAATCTAACCCTTCGGGAATAGGATGATTCTTGCCAAACCCATCAGGTCCTGTTTGTTCGGCTAACATAAGAGGCAATCCAAGCAAGCATATAACGAAACCTGAAACCAGGAACGAAACGATGCTTTTCCACCATTTTTGGTGACTAAGCAAAACAACCCAGGACGCAGCAATCGCAATAAGTGTCAACAGAAACAATATGAAGACAATTGTTTCCCAAATAGTTGGAACTGAAACAAAAAACAGAATCAACCCAACCATCATGCCGAAAAGCAACAAAGGAAAACACCACCAGTATTTCAATAAGAACCTCTCCATTACTATTTCTTCAGTTTCCCTATTCCCCAAAGCCACCCTTTCCAAAAAAGAAGAACAGCAATAACTGCGATAGTCAGGCAGACAATAGATGCAATGATGTATGCTATGCGCCGTTGGCTCCAGTAGAATGAGTTGTTGTCTTGAAGTACCAATTCCTCAAGATTATACTCTTGCACTAGTTCTTCTTCAGAATCAAAATAAGATATCTCTCCTGTTTTTGTGTCCAGCGCAAAGTATTTGCCAATGTTCTCCACCTCCACCATCTCT
This sequence comes from uncultured Bacteroidales bacterium, assembly GCA_900316795.1. Classification (GTDB taxonomy): domain Bacteria; phylum Bacteroidota; class Bacteroidia; order Bacteroidales; family UBA932; genus Egerieousia. The sequence continues at coordinate 1,325 of ONEF01000011.1, forward strand.
TTATAGTTTATGAAACCGAAAACATATTCTTCAGAAACAGCCACTTTTGTAATACCATTGACAATTGGTACTATTGCTACTGACAAATTCTGTTTGCCAATGGCACCATTTTCAGGCAAATCTATGGAATACAAGTGATATCCATTGGGTAGTTTTCCTCTCCAACCATCCCCAATCCCGATGTCAATATCCAGTATTATCGCAATAATTATCATCGCGATGAAAGAACTAACTGTATATGTACCCAATGCAATCCCTGGTGAAAAGAAGCCGAGAACCATCTTGCGTTTTCTCTTTTCCTTCTTACAGCATAGTCTGATGATAAACATTACAATCAGTCCAAGAAATGCGGAAAGAAGGGCAAGAATTATTAACCAGAATACAAATGTGAAAAGGATACCCATACCAAATAGTTTTCAGTAAAGATAGAAAAAAAAGAGAAGTCCCCTGAAAATTCAGAGGACTTCAGTTCAGTACCCGGAGCCGGAACAAAACCGAGTAAATCAAGAGAAATCAAAAATGAAAAAACGGCCTTGTAGAGCATTGTAGAGTACATTTGCAAAGGTAGGCTTTTTTCTCATATTAGCAAATGTTTTCAAAAATAGTACACCTTTAGTACACCTTTGTTGTTTTTCTTTTCTATATTTGTGCCATCAAGAGAAATCAAAAGAAATCAAAGATGGCAAAGAAAAGAGTTAGTGTAAAGCAAAATCCTCAACTCAGACACCGAGTATTAGCCGGGGGTAAGACTTCTCTATACTTAGAGTATTACTATGGCCGTTCACAAGAGCCGCGATTGGATGAGAACGGCAAGCCGATGTATTACCCTGAGGGTACAAAGATGGCCGGAAAGCCAATGTATAAGGTAAAGCACGAGAGAAAAAAGGAGGAGTTGCAATTACATCTGATAACCAAGCCGAGAAACGCCGAGGAGAGAGAGCATAATAAAGAAACACTCCTATTGGCCGAGAAAATAAGGCAGGAGAGAGAACAAGAGCGCTTAAGTGATGTGATGGGTTACCGGGTAAACACCCACAAAAACGACAATATAATTTCATTCTTTGATGTATATGTTGAGGATTACACAAAGAAAGATATTAGAAATGTTAGGCTTGCAATAAGTCGCTTTAAGTCTTTTTTGAGAGAGTATAGGCCGGGGTGTGCTGTCAAAAAAACCGCTAAAGAAATAGAGGCGATAAATAAAGAATGGGAGTTAAGGCACAAAGGCATTTTTGGCAAGCACGAGGTAAATGAGAATGAGTATTACCGCTTTTCTCTTAAACCCGGGCAAATATCAAATGAAATGGTTAAGCGCTTTGTTGATTATCTGAAAGAGAAAAGTGAGGGAGAGGGCGCGGCAACTTCTTATTCAAGATTCAAAAAAGTAATAAAGTATGCAGTTGAGAAAGGGTTATTAAAAAGCAACCCTTGTGTTGGTATTTCTTGCCAGAGAAATGATGTGTTGAGCAAAGATATTTTGAGCGCTGAGGAGATAGTAAGACTTCTAAAAACTCATTACCACGGAGAAAATGAAGAAATTAGGAGAGCATTTATTTTCAGTCTTTACACCGGGGTAAGATTTTGTGATGTAAAGGCGATGAGATACAATAATATAGATTACTCCAACTCTCTCCTTTCTTTTGAGCAAGCAAAGACCTCCGGCCATAGTAGCGCGAGCCGCGTTTATCAAGAGATAAGAGGCGACCTTTTACAAGTTGTTGGTAAGCCGGAGGATTATGGCAAGAGCAAGAGCGATTTAATTTTCAATTTACCGAGCCATACAATGTGCTTAAAGGCTCTCCGGCGTTGGACTGCAAGAGCCGGAATAGACAAACATATTACTTGGCATTGTGCAAGGCATAGTTTTGCCACAAACATTTTGAACAATGGGGCAAATATAGTTGTGGTTGCAAACCTATTAGGACACGCCGGATTAAAGTATGTAGGAAAGTATGTAAGGGCGTTGGATGAGGCCAAAAAAGCCGCCGTTAATAGTTTGCCGGAGATTGCTCTATAACGGCCAGAAACGGCTCAATTTTGCCTTTTTGTGTGAAAGATGATAAAGGGGGCAGAACTGAGAGCCGAGTGCCAAATTTCAAGGGTTTTAAGAATAAGAGATTTTCAAAAATGATAAAGATTAAAGAAATAAACCAGAGTTATACAATGGAGGAAATAAAGGCCATTGTAGATGAGTTGTACCCGTTTAGAGAGTATGAGTTGAACGAGAAAGGCGAGGCCGATGCAAACCCGGCTTATTGTGACAAAGAAGATTTGTTAAACTTGTTCTTATTGCTCAACAAGTGTAACAAAAAATTGGCGTTTAGTCCTATACCCTTAAGTGCACGAGAAAAGAAACAACTGATGGAGGAGCGCGATAAACTCTATAAACAACTTCAAGAGAGATTTAACCCAGAGACACCTCAGCCGGACGATTCAGTAAAGCCTCAGCCGGACGATTCAGTAGCAAAACATGAAAGACTGATAACCATAACGGCTCAAAATTTAGAAGAGTTTAAGAGTTATTTTACTTCAACATTCAAAGGAATGGGAAATAATAACCCGGATAGATTCACAGAAAAGTTAATCCCAGGCTTACAAGAATGTTTTACCAAGAAAGATGTTGCAAATCTTCTATATGCGTGTTATAAGAGTGCTTATTTCAATGGTTATTTTAATCAAAAGAATGGCAAGAAATGGATTTCTTGGAACAAGTTTAAGGATAGATTTTGCTTACTTTTCTCAGTAGAAAGATTGCCATATAAGCCAAATGAATTGGGAGATGAATTGGGAGAGCCGGATTATAAAAAATTCTATTGGTTGGAACCTCCAAAAAACCGCCAATAAAACCGCCAATGTTGTAGTTTAAGCCTCTGATAATAAGAGGCTTTTTTCTTGTCTAAAAACCTCCATTTTGATTGCTTTTGTTAGGTGTCTTTACTTTTGTTGTGGTTTAAGCCGGAGGCTCTGGATTGTGGCCACAATCGGGGCAAAGTTTAATATCAAAATCTAACTAAAATGACAACAACAAAAGAGGGTATAAACACTAAAGCAATACTTACTTTTCAAGAGGCTTGTGCTTATACCGGGTTTAGTGCCTCTTACCTTTACAAACTGACAGCCGCGAGGCAAATACCCCACAGCAAGCCGAGCGGAAAGATGGTGTTTTTTGACCGAGCCGAGTTAGAGGGGTGGTTAATGAGAAATCGGGTTGCAACCTCAGCCGAGATAAATGATAAAGCAAATGGATTTTGCCGGAAAGGAGGTGTAAGATGATACTTACCGATTATTACCGCTTTGAGAAAAAGCCGGGGCAAAATAGCAAGATGAGAATGGATTGCACCGCCTCAACACAATCTTATAACCCTTTTGAGGCTCTTAGAAACAAGAATAATGTGTTATTTGTTTATGTAGGCGATAACTCTTACACTGAGGCCGGAGAGCGCGGCAAATCTGATTTGGCTTTAAGCCGAGGCGAGCATATCACGAGCCTTAATACTCTTTACCCAGAACAGCCTTTTTGGTATGGGGATTTCCATAAAACGCCGGATGCACTCTTAATGATACATAAAGGCTTTGAGCGGTATGCTGATGGCAGAGTTGCCGATGGCTCAACCATAGAAATTTTTGTTGCCAGAGGTTACCGAGCAAATCGCCTCAATTTGTTTGCAGAGTTTATTGATGGGGTGCTGTCTGATGAGATGGAAACACTCAGAAAAAGAGCACTTCCAGAGCCGCCGGATGGCAAAGAATAAAAATTACCATTTTAGTAACTGATACCAAAATGTTTGATACAATCCATTTTAGGCTCAATCAATCGGTATTGCCGAGCCGGGTAGATTATATGGCATATTTGCCCGGCTTGCTTACTGATGTTGCTAAGACCGAGCGCCAAGATGGAGGGCTTTGGTTAATCGGTAAATTAGGCAACCTGACTATTAAGGCAAATCCTTTTTCTATGTTTGTGGGTTATGGCTCTTTATGTAAGTGGTATTTGGGGGACAATTTCAAGACTTTAGAGAGGAGTGATACTGAAAGAGCCGTTGAGTGTTTAAGCGATATGTTGCATTTGCCGATGAAAGAGGCCGCTATTACAAGAGTTGATGTTGCTGAAAACTTCATAATGAAATACCCGGCAAGTGTATATTTTGAACATTTGGGAGATATGAGAGGCGCTAAGAGGCTACGACAACCAGATGGGGTGTATTACAGCCAAAACACCCGGAAAGCGGTATTTTATGATAAGATAAAAGAGGAGAGAAAGCACCGCGAACCTATACCAGAATTATATGAGGGTAAGAATGTGCTGAGGTATGAAAACCGCCTAATATCGCGATTGCCAAAAATTTTGGGAGTGCCAGAGGTAAGAGCCGGGATGTTATACCAAAGAGAGTTTTATAACAACATCCTTAACTATTGGAGCAACACTTATAAGGCTATTCAAAAAGTATCAAACATTATTATTGACTTTAAGATGATAACGACAAAAAAAGACCTTTATAAATGGGCGTTATTGGCCGGAATAGAACAAATTGGAGGGCAAGCCGAGATGTTAAGGCAGATTTCCGAGGCTCAAAAGCGAGGAGATTTAACCAATAAGCAAACCCACGATTTGAGAAAGGCCGTTAAGGAGGCCTGCAAAGTTGATGGGGTAATGACCATTGAGAGTGATGCAATACAAGAGTTAGATAAAAAAGTGAGTGAGGCGGTAAAGATGTATTGCTGAGTCTATATTAAGATGTTTCTGATTACTGAATTAGTAACCGGGGAATGAAAACAACAATTAAATACAATCATTATGGGACAGCCAAAAGGCAAGAGCGGTAACCCGGGAGGGAGGCCAAAAGGAACGCCGAATAAAATTACAACCTCAATGAAAGAATGGGTTGAGGAGTTGTTGAGCAAAAATCAAAAGCAACTTCAAAAAGATTTCAAAAAACTTATGCCTAAAGATAGGCTTATGATTGCAGAGAGGCTTTTACACTATGTTTTACCAAAGCAACAAGCCATAAACGGAGTAATAGAGAATGTAAGAGAGCCGGAAAAGTCGGAGTTGGATTTATCTGTTATGTCTGATGAGGATTTAGAAACGATTGTTGAGATATACAGAAAGTATGGTTTTTGCCGATAAGTACACCTTTAGTACACTTGCATAAAAATAAAATCTCTCAAAATCAAACGATTAAGAGAGATTTTTTGTACCCGGAGCCGGGATCGAACCGGCACAGGTTTTACCCCACTGGTGTTTGAGACCAGCGCGTCTACCAATTCCGCCATCCGGGCCTCAATCTCATTGATTGTCTGTTTAGGGACTGCAAAGATATGTAAAAAAAACTACCAATTGAAATTGATTGTCTTCTTCAAGTCCGGATGAAGGCTGTTGGCAACCGGGCAGGTCTTGGCTGCGGATTCTATTATGCGTTTCTGCTGAGGAGTGAAGTTGCTGCCTTCAGGGAAGTGGAAGTCTATCTTTATTTCCACTACCCGGCGAGGATCTGTTCCCATAATCTTCTCAGTTTCAACTCTTGTGCCTTCCAGGCTAAAGCCGTAGCTCTGGGCGGAGATTCCCATGATGGTGAGCATGCAGCATCCAAGGGAAGAGGCAAGAAGGTCTGTCGGGGAGAAGCTTTCTCCCTTGCCGTGGTTGTCCAGAGGTGCATCGGTGAGGATTTTTGTTCCGCTCTGAAGGTGTGTTACCTCGTTTCTGAGGTTGCCCTTGTATATGGTTAGCATCTTTGTCATAAGCAAGTGTTTTTTTATTATTCGTTGTCTTTTGGCTTTTTGTTGCGGGCTATGCTTTTTATGATTTTTTCTTTTATCTCGTGGAGGCCTTCTTCTATTGTGTCTTCGGCTTTTTCTATCAAGGTTTTCGGTTGCTCAACGATTTCTCCCATAAGTGTTGCGCTGGAGCAGGTGAGGATTTTCACATATACAAGGTCTCCTGGTTTTGTGTCTTTGGCGTCAAAAACGCAGAACTTGTTCTGGGGTGTGCGTCCTGTCATCTGTTTGTCTGAACGCTTGGACGGACCTTCTACCAGAACCTGGTAGGTCTGGCCGATACATTTCTGGTTGGAGAGCAGGCTGAGCTCGTTCTGCAGGGCTATGATCTGGTTGAGGCGTTCTGTTTTTGCGCCATCTGGTACATCGTCAGGGTACTTTCTGGAAGCCAGGGTATTGGGGCGTTCGGAGTACTGGAACATGAATGCACTGTCAAACCCCACTTCCTTCATCAGGCTGAGAGTCTGCTGGTGGTCTTCTTCTGTTTCCGAACAGAAGCCGGCTATGATGTCAGTGGTAACGGAGCAGTCCGGAAGGATTTCTCTGATGGCCTTTATCTTTTCAAGGTAATCTTCCCTTGTGTATTTGCGGTTCATCTTTTCCAGCATACGAGTGCTGCCGCTCTGCACGGGCAGGTGTATGTGAGGGCAGATGTTAGGATACATGGCCATTGTATAGAGCACTCCTTTCCGCATATCTTTTGGATGGGATGTCTGGAAGCGGATCCTCATGTCAGGGCAGGCCAGGGCTACAAGTTCGAGCAACTGTGAGAAGTTGACGCTGTCTGTTGTATTCTCCGGATTGATCCATAGATAGGAATCCACGTTCTGTCCGAGAAGCGTCACCTCCTTGTAGCCTTCTTTTACCAGTTTTTCCGCCTCGGCGACAATGCTTTGAGGGTCTCTGCTGCGCTCTCTGCCTCTTGTGAACGGAACAATGCAGTATGAGCACATGTTGTTGCAGCCTCTCATGATGGAGATGAAAGCTGAAACTCCGTTGGAATCTACCCTTACGGGGTCTATGTCAGAATAAGTTTCTGTGGAAGAGAGGTTGGTTTCTGTCATCTTTCCGCCTTTGTCTCTGATATAGGAGATTACTGCAGGGAGGCTTCTGTAGGAATCAGGGCCTATGGTAAAGTCCACGTTGCCGTTTTTCAGGAGTTCGTCTTTAAGCCTTTGGGCCATGCACCCCAGGACGCCTACAATGACTCCTTCTCTCTTTTTTTTCTCCAGACGGAAAACCTCCAGTCTTCCGAGAACTCTTTTTTCGGCATTGTCTCTTACTGAACAGGTGTTGACCAGTATGACGTCTGCCTGTGAAATATTTTCAGTGACAGAGCATCCGGCTTTCTCCAGGATTGCGGCTGCAACCTGGGAGTCGTTGACATTCATCTGGCAACCGTATGTCTCTATGTAAATCTTGAGGTTCATTTTTCGCTAATAGGTATTGCAAAGATAAGTTTTTTTAACTTTGCATTCAGGAGAATGTTTAACCATTGGATGCAGTATGAAGATTTCAGTTAGATTCCACAAGGCTTTGTCGCTTTTTGCGGCGTTGTCTTTTTTTGCTGCCTGTATGGTTTCCTGTTCTAAAACATACAAGGATATAGAGCTCAAGGACATCTCCATAGAAAAGGTGAACGTGTCTTCTTTGAAAAGCGTGGATGCTGTATTGAACATGGTAGTGGACAATCCGGCTGTCCAGAAGTTCAAAGTCCAGAACATCAGGGGTACTGTTTACCAGAAAGGGGAAAAGGTAGCTACCTTCTCTTCTTCTGATGTGGTTAACCTGGAGCCCAAGAAGGTTTCGGAAAGCAAGATAAAGGTCAGGGTCACCCTTGAAAGCACTATTGGCTTCCTGGAAAGCCTGACCGAGGACAAGGGGCTGAAACTTAAAAACTACACTTTGGACATTTCAGCGGATGTTACAAGCGGAATACTTACCTTTCCGTATTCCAAGAAGGGAATGGAGGTAGGCTCAATGCTGAAGTCTGACAAGTTCAAGGATTTTTGACAAAGGCTATGAAAAATTTGATCGCGATAATTATTCTTGTTGTGGCTCTCCCTTTTGCAGCCAAAGCTCAAGATACAACCAAGGTGGAGCTGCCATACGCCAGTGCGGTGGATTCGTCTCTGGTAAACAAGTCTGTTTTCTCTCTTCTTGCCACAGGGGAAGGTGGCAGCACCGTAATCGACCAGTCTGACCAGGTAAAAAGTTCCTTTGAAAGATACATTGCATCCCGGAGAGGCAGTAAGCATAACGGTTACAAGATCCTCGTGTATTCCTCCAACTCCAAGGAGGCAAGAGGGGCGTCTTCTTCCATAGCCTCATCGCTGAAGAGCAAGTATCCTCACCTTAATGTTTACCGCTCCTTCAAGACGCCGTTCTTTATGGTGCATATAGGAGATTTCCGCACCAAGGTGGACGCCATGAAGATAGTGGGGGAAATCTCTTCCACTTACCGGCAGGCCAAGGTCATAAAATCTCCTATCGGCTGGTACGCTTTTTAAATCTTTTCCACCACTTGTTCTTCTGGTCCAGGGCCCATCTCTTGATAGGCTTTACGTGGCGGTCTATCTTCTCGGGATAGATGTCTGATATCTTTATAAGGATGCCTGTTTCCTCCACTCCCCCGAAGAAGTTGTTGACAGCAGTGTCAAATACCTTCATTGAAGGAGAAAGGTTCATGTAGGAGTTGATAAGAGGTGGGATGTTCTCTCCGTTGGCCTTGAGTTCTTTCTGCAGAACCTTAAGCGCTTCCTTGTATTCCAGCCCCTCGAACAGGGACATGATGTAGGGATCGTTGCTGTTGAAATCCAGAGGTGTGTTTGCGGTGACAAGGTGGTCCGGATCAGGGAAATAACGGTGCAGGAAGTTCAGCAGGATGTTCCTGGCCCTGCTGTTGTAGCCGGTGTACATGGTCACTTTCCCGAAGAAGTATTTTATGTTCTCATATTTGGCAACCAGGGCCCCGAGCCCGTCCCAGAGATTGTCAAGGGCAAAGATGCTTTTGCGTCTGAGGTTGGCGCTCTGGTAGTTGGGCTGGATGAAAGACCTTCCCAGTTCAATGGTCCAGGGCAGGTACTCTTTCTGGAACTTTTCTGAAAATGTAAGGATTTCCGTGGTAGCCATTTTCTGCGGAGGGAGGGCGCTACAGACTATATACCGGTATCCGCCGATGATTTCCTGGTCTTCCTTGTCCCAGACAATCAGTTGCTTGTAGGCGTCATAAGGGTCTGTGTCAAATTCATCTATATCGCAAGACTTTCCGGAGCCGCCGCCTGCAAGCCTGAAGGAAATCTCCCGGAGTCTTCCTATCTCTCTCATCGTGAAAGGAGAATCCTCGGCCGTCACTTCAAAGATGAGGTTGTTTCCTTTGCGTGTCTGACCTATGAATTTGTCGGGAGTAAGTTCCCGTTTTATGAGGTCTCTATCTATTGCTTGAATTACGGTTTCCATAGCTGTAAACTAAATTTCTTATCCTGTCACACCAGGTTTGCATGTTGTCTGATGAAGAGGCTATCTCTTCCGGAGATATAGGGTCGCCGATGGTAAGGACAAATGTCTTGTTTCTCTGGCGGAACATTTCTCTCGGGAGCAATATCATCTCGATGAAAGATTTGATGCCCAGAGCCATCCTTATCTTTGACGACCAGTAGAAAAGCCCGGAGTTGCGGCCCTGGAAATGCATCGGCACTATGTATCTTCCGCTGCCGGTGGCCTGCCTTACGAAGCTTCTTTTCCACGGAAGGTCCTGGATCTTGCCTTTGATGAGCCTGGAGCAGGCTCCTGCCGGGAAGTTCATCACGTGATAATCCGAGTTATAGAGTTCAATTACTCCATGTACCTGCCTTCCTTTGGCTGTCCCGAGGTTGTTGACCGGAACGAATAGGTCTTCCATAGGCTTGACATTCATCAGGATATCGTTGACAAGAAACTTGGATGGACCAAACTTCTTGTTGAGTTCAGAGGTTATGACAAGTCCGTCCAGGCCCCCCAGCGGGTGGTTGGAGACAAAGACATATTTCTTTCCTTCTTCAAATTTTTCGGGGTGGAGTATATCCACTCTGGCTGTGTCATTGAGGTATTTCAGAACGGCATCTGCAAAATCCACCCCTTTGAGGTGACCCGATTCGGCGAGCACTTGGTTTATCTCCTTCAGGTGGATGATTCTCCCCAGAATCCATATCGCAAATCCGGGCAGCCATTTGTACAGCTTCGGATTTTTGTTTTTGATTACTTCTTTGAGATTGATGGGCTCCATTTTTAATCTTTTATCCTAGCAAATTCCTATCGAGGAGCAAATTTAACTATCTTTGTTCTATTATGGCAAAAGAAAATACCAAATCGGGTTTGGGTATCGGTCAGACTGTCATACAGACTCAGACGCTTACTCCTATCCAGATCCAGACCATAAAACTCCTGGAGCTTCCCTATCTGGAACTGGAGCAGAAGATTCAGAAAGAGATAGAGGAGAATCCTGTCTTGGAGGATCCTGTTGAGGAGGAGAACGAGGAGACTGGTCAGGAGAGGAAAAAGCTCTCTTTGTCAGAAGTGAAGGACGACAACATTCCTTCCTACAAGTTGTATGTGAACAACCGTGGCCGGGACGAAAAGCCCCAATACAATACTTTCTCCGTAAAGGAAAGCCTTTATCAGTCTTTGCTCAGTCAACTGGGGCTGAGGAGGATAGACCAAAGACGCCGCACCTTGGCTTCTTTCATTGTCGGAAGTATGGACTCCTCTGGCTATCTGACAAGGCCTTTGGAATCTTTGGTCAACGATGTCTATCTGCGCCTGGGGATTGAGACGGATGAGAAGGAGCTTGAAGATATCCTTGTCAACGATATCCAGCAGCTTGATCCTGTAGGGGTGGGGGCCAGGAATACCAGAGAGTGCCTTCTGATTCAGCTCAAGGCCAAGGAGAACCGGACTCCTGCCGTGGAACACGCCCAGCAGATCCTTCAAGGTTATTATGAGGAATTTACCAGAAAGCATTTTGAGAAGATAATGTCCAAGCTCTCCATCACGGAAGATGAGGTCAAAGACGCCTATGATGTTATCCGCAAGCTGAACCTTCATCCTGGAGGGCAGGTAGATGACTCCTACACAGACCAGACGATGCAGATCGTGCCTGACTTTCTGCTTGAGAATGAGGACGGGAACCTGGTTGTCACCCTTCCTAAGTTCAACATACCTAAGATCAAGGTAAGCAAGGATTACGAAAAATACATGGAGAAGAAGCCGGGCAGTACCAAGGCCGAGAAAGAGGCTTCAAGTTTTGTAAAGACCAAGTATGACAGCGCCAAGTGGTTTCTCGAGGCCATCAACCGCCGCCAGGATACCATGCAACGTACCATGGATGCCATAGTCAACTTCCAGAAAGAGTATTTTCTGGACGGGGACGATACCAAGCTCAAGCCTATGGTACTGAGGAATATTGCGGAAATCACCGGACTGGACATCTCTACGGTATCCAGGGTTGTCAGCAGCAAATATGTCCAGACCCCGTTCGGGATCTATCCTCTCAAGCACTTTTTCTCTGAAGGTATGGTAAACGGCTCCGGAGAAGAGGTTTCCACCAGGGAAATCAAGAAAATACTCAAGGACAGCGTGGACAACGAGGACAAGTCCCAGCCACTTACAGATGAGGAGCTTGTGGATCTTCTTACCAAGAAAGGCTACCAGATATCGCGGAGGACCATAGCCAAGTACCGCAGCCAGCTGGATATTCCTATAGCCAGAATGAGAAGGGAGATATGAAAACAAAGAAATATACACTTGCCGTCTGCTTTATGTGGGCGGCGTTTTTTGGATCTTGCACAATGAAAACCCAAGTGGATTTTATAGGTTACAACGGTCTGGTCTATACCGTTGACTCTTCTTTCAGCATGGCTGAGGCCTTTGCCGTAAAAGACGGAGAGTTTGTATTTGTAGGCTCAACTGAAGATGTTCTGGACAAGTACTCTTCCTCCGCGATGAAGGATTTTGGGGGCAGGGCTGTTTATCCTGGCCTGATTGACGCTCATTGCCATTTGTTCGAGCTTGGCCAGAACCTGCTTTCTGCAGATCTGAAAGGCTGCCGCAGCATTGAGGAAGTGGTTGAAAGGGTAAAGGAATTCCATGCCTTGCATCCGAAGCTTAAAGTCCTTTCCGGGGCAGGCTGGGACCAGAACCTTTGGCCGGACAAGAAATTTCCGGACAACAAGCTTCTCAACAAGACTTTCCCTGACATACCGGTTTACCTTGTAAGGATTGACGGGCATGCCGTGCTTTCAAACCAAGCCGCCATTGACGCCCTGGGACTGACGGTAGGGGACCCTGCCCTTGACAAAGAAGAATGTAAGACTGAAGGCGGACGTTTTACCGGAATTTTCATGGAGGGAATGTGCGTCAGGTTCAAGACGGTTCTGTCTCCTGTGACAGAAGATAATCTTGAGGAGATGCTTTTGGCAGCACAGGACACCTGCTTCAAGTATGGCCTGACTTCAGTTTGCGATGCGGAAGATGAATACCCGACCCTGATGGCTATTCTCCGTCTGGATTCTGCCGGACTTCTCAAGCTCAAGGTTGATGCGTGGCCTCTTCCTACAGAAGAAAACTTTGCAAAGGTAACAGCTCCTCTGACACAGGGAAGAGTAAAGATAGATACCTACAAGCTTTATCGCGACGGAGCTCTCGGCTCCAGAGGATCTCTCCTGAAGGAAGACTATTCTGATATGCCCGGACAGAAGGGGATGGAGTTCTATCCGATAGAGACGTTTGAAAAGTACTGCCGCTGGTGTTATGACCACGGATTCAGGGTTGCAACGCACTGCATCGGTGACCAGGCCAATGCTTCCGCCCTGGATGTATATGGGAAGATCCTTGGTGGCAAGAACGATCTGGGGTGGAGGATTGAACACGCGCAGATTGTTTCCGATGAAGATATTGACAAATTCTCAAAATACTCAGTCATCCCGTCTTTCCAGCCTACGCACTGCACTTCTGACATGTTCTGGGCCAAGGAGAGACTCGGGTCAAGGATAAAGGACGGCTATCGCTACAAGGAGCTTCTGGACCAGCTCGGCTGGGCTCCTTCCGGGACAGACTTCCCGATTGAAAGCGTGAATCCCGTCTATACCTTCTTTGCTGCGGTCTTCCGCAAAAATCTGGAGTTCAAGCCTGAAGGAGGATTCCAGATGGAAAACGCCTTGTCAAGGGAAGAGGCTTTGAAGACCATGACCATCTGGGCGGCAAAATCTACCAAGGAGGAATCGCGGAAAGGTAGCATAGAAGCAGGAAAGGCTGCGGATTTCGTTTTCACCGACATAGATTTCTTCAAGGCGGACGAAAAAGAAGTACCCAAGACTAAAGTCCTGGGTACCTGGATCAATGGAGAGCAGGTCTATTCCTTTGAATAGCCTGTCTCTAACCTTTACATCTTCTCTCCGTAGGCAAGATCTCCGGCATCTCCCAGACCTGGGATGATGTAGGCTTTGTTTGTAAGCTCTTCATCTACCGCTCCTACCCAAAGGGTAACTCTCTTGTGAGGCAGTTGCTTTGAGAGGTAGGCCAGTGCCGCCTCGCTGCAGATGGAGGCTACTATATGGGTATGGATAGGTTCACCTTCATCTATGAGTTTGTTGTAAGCCAGCATCAGAGAACTTCCGGTGGCAATCATGCAGTCTGTGAGAATAAGCACTTTGCCCTCCATAGGCGGTTTGCTGATGTATTCCATCTGGATCAGGAACTTGTTGTCGTTGCCATATTTGCGGTAAGCTGCTATGAAGGAGTTCTCCGCCTTGTCAAACACTTCCAGGACTCCGTTGTGGAGAGTAAGCCCGGCTCTCATTATGGAAGATATCACCACCTTGTCTGATAGCATCTTGCACTGGGCGATGCCTAACGGGGTGGCAATCTCCGTATCCTTGTAGGTCAAAGTCTTGCTTATTTCCATAGCCGCGTACATTCCGATCCTTTCCATGTTGCGGCGGAAACGCATGCTGTCTTTCTGGATTTTCTTGTCTCTGAGTTCTGCCAGGTACTGGCAGACGATGGAGTTCTTTTCGCAAAGGTTTACGATTTTCATAATATGTTTGCTTTAAAATCCGGCAATGTGGATGCCCTCACAAAGATAGAAAAAATTACTGCAGGCTGCCGTCATCGGCAAAGGAAAAGTACGAATCGCCGGCAATGATTATGTGGTCCAGCAGGGAGATGTCGCACAGCTTGGCTGCATCGCTGAGCCTTCTGGTCTGAGCTATGTCATCTTTTCCCGGCGTGCGGTTGCCGCTCGGGTGGTTGTGCACAAGGATTATGGAGCTGGCGAGCTTTCCCATGGCCTTCTTCAGGACCATCTTGACATCCAAAACAGTGGAGGACAGCCCTCCGCTGCTCAGTTTTTCCTTGGCTATAAGCCTGTTGCTGCGGTTAAGGTACATAATCCAACATTCTTCGTGAGACAGGTCTTTAAGAAGTGGGGATATGTTCTGTACTGCGGTTGCGGAGGAGTAAATCTGTGGAAGGGGTGGAGCCTGCTGGATCTGGTACCTTCTGGACAGTTCAAAGACCGTCATAAGGGAAACCGCTTTGCAGGAGCCGATACCGTCAAATTTGCTGAACTCTTCAAAGGTGAACCTGGCCAGGTGTCCAAGGTTGTTGTCTGCGGCCTGAAGTATTTCCCTGGAGAGTTCTATCGCATTCTTTTCCTTGGTACCGCTGCCGATTATTATCGCGATCAGTTCTTCTGTGCTTAATGCCTGTGGTCCTCTCTGGAGGAACTTTTCTCTCGGCCTCTGGCTTTCTTCCCAGTTGCGGATAGCTGTAAGATTCTTTTTCATAGCTGTATTCAATAAAAAAACTTCCCGAAAAATCGGGAAGTTCTGCCATACAGCCGTGCAAAAACGTCAAAAGCTTGCTGTGTAATCCTGGAATTGTAAAAAAACGGTGTTTTTTTACTTTGCAGGAGCAGCCTCGATCTTTGCAACCTGCTTCTGAAGACCGCTCTTAAGGTTAGCTGCCTTGTTCTTGTGGATGATGCCCTTTCTTGCGAGCTTGTCCAACATTGAAGCCATCTTTGGAAGGTTCTCCTCTGCCTCTTTCTTGTCTGTAGTCTCCCTCAATGCCTTGATGGCGTTGCGGGCAGTCTTTGCGTAATAGTGATTACGCTCCTTGCGCTTTGCGGTCTGGCGTACGCGCTTATCTGCACTCTTGTGATTTGCCATAAATAATGTTTTTGTTTTTCAAATTTGGTAGTCGGTAGGAGAATCGAACTCCTATTACAAGAATGAAAATCTTGTGTCCTAACCGTTAGACGAACCGACCAATTGGGCCGCAAATATATAAAAAATTATTTATTCTGAAAATTTTCTGCCCATTCAAATGAATAAACTATAGATTCCACCTGACGGACCAAGTTTCTTTTCTTGAACCTAGGAGCATATACAAAGCCTTCAACCACAAGGAGTTTGCCTGATTCTTTGGCGTAGTGGATATGTTCTACGAAAGGCCCTCCCATATAATCGTTAGCAACTTCCCAAAGCCCCCTTATTTCCACGAAAGACTTGCCTTTATACTTGTAAGGAGTCATAACCGGGGTCTCTGCAGTGGAGGTTGTCATGTAGCTGTTAGGAAACATGCCAGGCACATTTTCCTGAAGCACCTTGTTCTGTTCCTCTATGATGGTTTCCATGGAAGGGAACTCGGTGCCGTTGAACGGGATGGTGTAAATCAGGATCCCGAGATTGCTGTGTGTGGTTTCCAGGGAAGCCCAGAAAAAGTTGTCGGTTACCTTCTTGATGGAATATCCTTTTGGGAAGTAAGGGGAGCCTCCGAATCTTTCTGCTACCACGCTGCGGATGGAACTTTCCTCAAACTTTCTGGAAGCTTTGGCTATACGCTCCTTCTCTATCTGGTCTATAGCGTTGAATATCAGTTCAGAATTTTCAAGTACAAGGTTCCTTGCCTCTTCGGAACCTTTGGCTTCAACGGTAATCAGGATCTGAGGCTGAGCCCAAGCGTCTCTCTTGATGAACACGCCCGGGTTCTGCACTTTGTCATCTATATTGAAGAACACTATGTTACGGTGAACCTTGAACAGGTCAGAGAACGCGCTTTTGTTTATGTTGATAAGGGTAAAGGAGGCTTCCTTCTGAGGCAGCATAGGATAGTCCTTGGCCAGAACTTCCCTTACGGCTGAACCGGTCTCGCCGTCCCAGTTAGCCTTGTCCAGGACAACGATAACCTCTCCGGCCTTGCCGGTAACGGTCTTCATATAGGCAGACTTGTCATCTCCCCCGCAGGAGGAGAGCAGAGGCACCAAAACGGCCAGAAGAAACAGATATTTTCTCATAATCTCAAGTTTTAAACGCGAATTCATGATGTAAGTCTTTTACACCATTGCAAAGATACCATTTATGAAAGCACTTCACCCGTGCTCCATATCAATAAAACATCAAATTGGCGGTATTGTCTTGGGGAAAGAGCAAGTTTACCTTATCAGGCGCATTATGTCGTTCCCGAAAGCCAGTATCATCAGGCCTATCAGAAGTATCATTCCCACTGTCTGGGCGGCAACCAGGAACTTGTCGCTAGGTTTCCTGCCTGTAACCATTTCGTACAGGGTAAACAGTATATGTCCTCCGTCCAATGCCGGAATCGGGAGGATATTCAGAACCGCCAGCATGATAGACAAGAAGGCTGTTATGCTCCAGAAGGCCCTCCAGTTCCAGTATCCCGGGAAGATCTGCCCTATGGCTATGAAACTTCCTACAGACTTGTAGGCCTTGGTCTTCGGGGTGAATATGAGCTTGAGCTGCTTCCAGTAGTTGGAAATCTGCTCTCCGGCTCTCTTGATTCCAGCCGGTATGGCTTCCAGGAAGGAATATTTCTTGTCTGTGATCTTGTAGAACTTGGACAGGTCTGCTATTACGGCGATGCCCATGAAGCCCTCATCGCTTATCTTCAGCGGAACCTGGATTGCCTGCAGGCTGTCTTTGTCGCGGAGGATGGTGGCTACAATTTCCCTCCCCGGGTGAGCGGCTGCAAATTCTCTTACTTCAGAGAACATCAGCGCCCTTCCTCCGTCAGCGGCAAACAAGGAGTCCTGCATTGTGCTGTCTCTTGCAGGAAGATTCATTGAAAGGATCTTGTCGCCTTCCATCAGGTAGGCTGAGGCGTTTATGGATGTGTCAGGGACTTCTCCCACCACAAACGGGATTCCGTAATCGAACAGGTCTGCGCTTTCAAGGATGGCCGGCATATAGACCGGATCTATATCAACTTCCACATTCTTGCCGCTTCTTTCTACACTGGCCTGTTTTACCTGGTCCTGAATCAGTTGCAGACGCAGCTCATCAAATTTCTCAATAGGCTTCCCGTCAAATGAGATTATCTTGTCGGCGTTGCGGAATCCTATTTCCTTACCCAGGCTGTTGGTGGAGATTCCAGTGGTTACATCGGTATTCCTGATGTACTGCTCTCCCCATACTCCCATCATCGCTGAGTAAATGACTATAGCGAGGATGACATTGAAGAAGACTCCTCCGAACAGCACGAAGAACCTTTGCCAGGCAGGATGGGAGCGGAACTCCCAAGGCTGAGGCTCAGATTTCATCTGCTCCTTGTCCATGGACTCGTCTATCATTCCTGCTATCTTGCAGTACCCGCCCAGAGGAAGCCATCCTATGCCGTACTCTGTGTCGGACTTTTTTGGCTTCCACCTGAAAAGGGCAAACCCTGCGTCAAAGAAAAGGTAGAACTTCTCCACCTTTATCTTGAACAGGCGGGCAAAGAAATAGTGCCCGAACTCGTGTACCAGAACCAGGAGGCTGAGGGCCAGCACCACCTGTAATATCTTCATCAATACTGCCATAACTGTCTTGTTGTTCTAAATTTTCCTCAGCGATTGCCTGATGTTCTTCCTCATCTTCTGTCTGCGCTTTCTCTGCAATCAGCTCACCTTCTTCCGCATCTTCTTCAGGGATCAGATCATCTGCTTGAGGTTTTCTTCTGCCACAATCTTTGAGGTTTTGTCCGTTTCAAAAATATCCTCTATGCCTGGGGAGGAGACAAAATTACACTTTTCTATGGTTTTTTCTATGATTTGCGGAATCTGGGTGAACCTTATCTGCCCTCTGAGGAACGCGGCTACCGCTACCTCGTTGGCGGCATTCATTGCACAAGGGATGTTTCCGCCTTTTTTGAACGATTCGTAGGCGATTCTCAGGCACGGGAACTTTTCCAGGTCGGGAGCAAAGAAAGTCAGCTGCCCAAGTTCCGCGAAACTCAGTCTTTTGGTGTCCAAGCTTATGCGGTAAGGGTAAGACAGGGCGTACTGGATAGGAACTCTCATGTCAGGATAGCCAAGCTGCGCCTTGATACCACCGTCCGTGAACTGGACCATTGAATGGATTATGCTCTGCGGGTGTACAACCACCTCTATCTTGTCAGCCGGAATGTTGAACAGCCAGGCAGCTTCCATTATCTCCAGACCTTTGTTCATCATCGATGCGGAGTCAATGGTAACCTTGTTGCCCATCTTCCAGTTCGGATGGTTGAGGGCCTGCTCCACGGTAATCTTTTCAAAGTCCTCTTTCGGAAGGTTGAAGAACGGGCCGCCGCTTGCCGTAAGCAGGACTTTCTCCACCTGGGCTCTCTCTCCCTGAAGACACTGGAAAACGGCGGAATGTTCACTGTCAACAGGAATCAGCGGGCTGTTGTATTCTCTGCTGAGGCGGGTGATGATGCTTCCTGCAGCAACCAGCGTCTCCTTGTTGGCCAGGGCTATCACCTTTCCCTTTTTCATCGCCGAAATTGTAGGAGCCAGTCCTGAAAACCCCACCATAGCAGCAAGCACTATGTCCACATTGCTGCCTCCCGCAAGGTCCCCGGCAGATTCCACTCCGGCAAAAACCTTTATATCCAAAGGATCCAGCGCTTCCTTCACCTCTGCATACTTGTCTTTGTTGCAGATTACAACGGCATTCGGGTTGAACTTTCTGGCCTGCTCTATCAGCAGGGAGGCATTGCTTCCGGCTGAAAGCATCTCCACCTGGAACAGCTCGGGGTGATGAGAAACCACATCCAGAGCCTGGGTGCCGATGGAACCTGTGGAACCAAGTATAGCTATCCTTCTTTTGTTTTCTTCCATCTGATAATCCAAATAGATTCTTAACTTTGCAGACGCAGGATGGAGAGAATAATCGGCATAGACTACGGGCGCAAGAGGGTTGGTGTTGCTGTCAGCGACCCTCTGGGCATCTTTGCCTCTCCCCTGGACTGCGTGTCAGGTGCAAAGATAATTGAATATCTTAAAAACTACGCCGTGAAGGAGACCGTCAAGCTCTTCGTAGTGGGTTATCCCAAGAATCTTGACAACACCCCGAGCGAGAACCTTAAGTTTGTGGATGCCTTCCTGAAGAATCTCAGGAAAGCCTTCCCTGACACACCGGTAGAGCTTGAGGACGAGAGGTTCACCACCACCCTTGCCCACAGGGCGATGATAGACGGCGGAATGAAGAAATCAGACCGCAGGGAAAAGGGCAATGCGGACAAGATCAGCGCGGTGCTCATCCTCCAGTCCTGGCTGGACCGTACCAAGAACATTCAAGCAGCTTCCGGCTCCACCGCCCCTTGAACAGACACTTACCACATACGAATTCATCATACTAAACATTTAATAAGCAATACACAATAAACTTGACCGTTATGATACTCCCGATATACGTTTACGGACAGCCTGTCCTCAGAGAAATAGCAAAACCAGTTGACCTCAATATGGAAGGGCTGGACCAGCTCATCGCCGATATGTACGAGACAATGAAGAACGCAGACGGCGTGGGTATCGCCGCCCCTCAGGTGGGCAAGAGCCTGAGAATAGTGATTGTCGATGGCACGGACATCGCTGAGGACTATCCTGAGCTCAAGGATTTCAAGCGAGTGATGATCAATCCGGAGATTACGGAAAAGAGCGAGGAGACAGCAGACTACTCAGAAGGCTGCCTGAGCGTTCCGGACATCAACTGCACCGTAACCCGCCCGAAGAGAATCACCGTCAAGTACATCAACCAGAAGAGAGAAACCGTAACCGAGACCTTCGACGGCTTCGGCTGCCGCATGGTGGAGCACGAGCTTGACCATCTGGACGGCCACATGTTCATCGACCGCGTCTCCCAGATAAGGCGAAAGCTCATAGGCGGCAAACTCCGCAAGCTTGAGGCCCGCAACTTCCGCCCCCGCTACAAAATCAAGTAAGTTATTTAAACTGCCAACTAACAAAGAAGAATAGCAAGAACATTCCTTTGTTCTTGTCTTAAATAGTCTCGCGATGCTAATTATAGTATGTTGATAACTATAGTTAGCATCTCTAATTTTGTATCAATCAAATCACGATTATTTACATATGGACAAGGAACCGATTCTTCTAGCTTTTGGGCAGAGAGTACAAGAGTTAAGGAAACAACGAAATCTTTCTCAAGAACAGCTTGCAGAACTTGCAGGTGTACATAGGACATACATTGGCATGATAGAGCGTGCTGAAAAAAATATCACACTACGAAATATCGAGAATATTGCCAACGCATTGTCTGTAAAAATAAAGGATTTGTTCTAAAAAATCATTCATATGAAAACTTCAAAAACCGTTACTATCAGAGCAACTAGCAGGGAAGAGTATCATAGAAAATTGATAATGCTTTTTCTTGATGAAAAACATGGCACTTCTGAAGAGTGGAATTACTACATTTATTATGTAGAAACTGGAAAAAACGGAAAGAGAGTATATCTTCAACGTCCTGCATATAAGAACAAAGGAATGGACTTTGAAGTTCGGGTTGAGGATTATCAGTTCAGATATGGGAAATATGGTAATGTTATCAGTTCCGGTAATAGGCCAAAGCATGAAGAGATATGGAACGATGTCAATGAAAAGGTTGTTGAGAATCCTGAAGACGGACAAAAGCTAAAAACTCTTATTACCAACATCTATAATTGCGAAGAACCAAACGAAGAAATAATTGATTCCTGTCACTTCACAAAAGGATTGCCTCTGGATTTGCTGCTTTATACAATCAAATGGCTCTTTATCGAACAAGATATGACCTATTGGAATCAAAGCGGTAGAGAAATGAACTACAATGGTCTAATGAAAATATGGGATTAGCAACAGTTCATTAGAAAGGTAGTTCTGGTCCGTAGTAGACTTCCGGCTCACAGAGAACGCGAATGTCGCTATCTTGGAAGAGTTTCGCTTGTTTCTCAAGTTTCGTTAAAATCTCTTTTCTACGATTGAAACTATTTAGTTCCTCGCGACGAGCTTTGCTCATCTCGAGGAATTGTTCTTCCTGGTCAATGCCAAGAAATCTACGCCCAAGCAAATTCGCGGCAATACCAGTAGTGCTGCTGCCTGTAAACGGATCTAGTATCCATGCACCTGGTTTTGTGGAGGCCTGTATAATCCTTGAGAGGACACAAAGAGGCTTCTGGGTTGGATGTTTGCCGCAGGATTTTTCCCAAGGAGCAATGGCAGGTAGCGTCCATACATCGCGCATCTGGGTGCCGCCGTTGATTTCCTTCATCAGCTCATAGTTGTAGTAATGAGCCACCTTTTGCTCCTTTCGAGCCCAGAGAATGTATTCTGCAGAATATGTGAAATAGCGGCAGGAAAGATTGGGTGGAGGATTTGTCTTTACCCAAGTAATGCAGTTCAGAATCTTGAAGTCTAATTCTGAAAGACAGCGAGCCACAGAGAAAATGTTATGATAGGTTCCGCTAACCCAGATAGTGCCATCAGATTTCAAATGTTCACGACAAGCCGTTAACCACTTCTTGTCAAACTTATAATCTTCCTCAAAGCCTTGAGACTTATCCCATTTGCCTTTGTTCACAGAAACTGGAACGCCACTCTGTATGCTGATTCCGCCATTAGACAGATGGTACGGTGGATCTGCGAAGATCATATCGAACTTAAAATCAAAGGAGTTTAGAAGTTCAATACAATCTCCGTGTAGTAGCGTGAAATTTTTATCCTGTGACTTATAGTAAGCTGTTAGCATTGGTACTAGATAAGTTTCTTTTGAATAACTCCTTCACTGAGATCTTGAATATTGTATAAGTTTTCCAGAACATCAAAGGTTTCCTTTAAATTGTTGCGAGCAGAACCCCATCCATGACCATCGGTAATCCATACAAACTTGAAGTATGAAAGGTCTTTAGTTTCTAATGCTAGTGTCTTATAACTACGTGCTGTTTCATTCAGTTTGGAACCACCGCTGGTGTAGAAGTTGGTCTCAATGCCGTAAATCATATTAGGCCTCTTGATGACGAAATCAAATCGTTTTTCAGTACCGCCTTCATTGGAAATGCAGGAAAGGTCTATGCCCCACTTTTGTTCTATCTCATGGATGTACATTTCTTTAAAGTAAGTATTACCTTTCTCCAGTCCAGCCTTAACTAGATATCTTTCTACCAGGTCTTCCATCACGTGACCGCCACGATTCTTACGAGCATTTGAATCCAGTCCCGTTTCAACGCCAGTAACATAATCAACTAGGTTATGGATGTGCCTTTGTTGCATTAAGTCGAACAACCCAGTTTCACGCATGAATACAACATATTCCTCGATTTCGTAATTAGCCCGATTAAAACTCCATACTCGTTCTCCGTCAAAGTCTACTGTTAATATATCTGATTCGCGTTTTGCCAGTAGAATGGGAATACACTTCAGAATTTCAGGATAGCGCTTGAACAGAGCTACGAATTCCTTCTCAATGTTTTCGCAACCAATCAATGAGTTTAAGATATTAAGCTCCACCTTGATTGACTCCACATTTTTGTAGACTTTCTCGAAGTCCGTGTAATAATTATAGCCTGCTATGGAGGATCGGAATCCTGCCAGCCATGTTAGAAAATTTCTCATATTTAGGCATTAACTACGTTAGAAATCATCAATTCAGAAATAGCTCCACGTCCTGAAGCATCTGAGTTAATCATTCTGGCGGCAGAAACCCTCTTAATGACAAAATCCTTATATATATTGTCGAAAAAGTTTTCTTTGGGATTCACATCCTTTGGATCAGAATTGCTAGCCACGAATAAAGCCTTCTTTTTACTTATATGATCGCAAAAATCTCTAAGACGAAGTTGCTCCTTATCATCGAAACCTTCTTTAGAGTATGAAGTAAAAGAGGATGTTTCGGTTATGGGTTTATATGGCGGGTCAAAGTAGAATAATGTGTTAGGACCAGCATAGCAGCCGGTTTCGGCAAAGTCTCCACAGAGAATCTCTACCCGCTGCAAAACTTTTGAGCAAGCCCGCAGGTTATAAGAATCGCAAATACGAGGATTAGCATACTTGCCGTGAGGAACATTGAATTCACCTTTGGAATTGACTCTATAAAGACCGTTAAAACACGTTCGGTTGAGGAAAATGAACAACGCTGCGGTTTCGACTGGAGTAGTTTGTTTTGTATTAAAAAGGGCTCTTTTATTCAAGAAATAGACTTTGCGATCTTCTGCGTCCTTAGGAATATACTCGTCTTGTATACGAGAGAGCTCTGTGATGAGGCCTTCTACGTTTTCTTTTATGATGCGGTAAGTGCAGATAAGTTCTGGGTTGATGTCGTTGATGACAGCCCTTTCAATGTTGGAATATGCCTGAAGAATCCAGAACATTACAGCTCCTCCCCCCACAAAAGGCTCTACATACGTAATATGCTGATTCATTGCAAAATCGCGTGGTAGTGATTTGCGAACTTCGTCAAGCAACTGTGTCTTCCCTCCAACCCATTTGATGAATGGCCGAGCTTGTGTCATGTCTTCAAACATTCTCATAAAATCACATATTTTTACAAAAATACAAAAAGAAAAGATCGGTCAAAATATGACGATGTACTTTTATTAAAAATCTTTGTAAAAAGGCAATAATTCACCTAAGCGCACTAGATGTGCGCCTTTTGCCAATAAATTGTAAACCTGTATTTTACCCCAATTAATTATTTCAGCAGGTCGGCTGCTGATGGGGTGAGGTACTTCTCGATTTCGGCGTAAGGAACAACGAATTCTGGAGCGCCGGCAGCGTATGATGCAATCTCGTATTCCTGGTAGTTGAACTGAAGGCCGTCCTTGACAAAGCAAGGAGAGTGGGTCGGCTGATCGACAGAGTATTTTGTAACCTTGTTCTCCCAGGTGTATTCGTAGAGCATTTCTTCATCGCTGATCTCCCAGTATTTCATGAGGCCCTTCCTGATGATATTGTCAAGACCTTCGTTGCCGATGTCGCTGAGGGTGAGAAAGTTTGTCATAATCTTCCCGTCAGACTTTCTGAAGGTGACTCCGTAGCGGGTTATGCCGCCGTGGGCTCCGCCAAGGTACTGGTCAAGAAGATAAGTGTAGGTTACGCACTTGTCGTTTTCAAACTCCTTCTTGATGTGGATGTCGAAGCTCAGTGCCGGAGCAGGGAAATCGTCTGTAGCTTCAAAGCGTTCTTTGTAGGATTCTCCGTAGAACTTGGTCAAGGCGTCGGCATCGTCCATGTTGCCGGCATAGATTTTCTTGTACTCGTTCAGGAAGTCAAGGTGCTCTTTGATCCAGTCTCTTACGGCATTGACGGAAACAATGTTCTTGCCTGTCTCCTTTGGCCAGTCGATGTCCAGTGAGACCACAATCTGTGTGCTGTCCTGGTCTTCATACTTCTCTGTGAGGGTGAGCCAGAACATCTCTTCGCAGTCGTACTTGGCGTTTTCGGTGAGGAACTCTCCGGTTGCAAAAGGATCGCTGGAAGAAGAGTTCTTGCAACCGGCAATGGCTGCTGCAATGGTCAGCGCGGCAATAATTGATAATGTCTTTTTCATATCTGTAACAGTTTTTTGTTCAACGATTGTTTTATTTCACCAGATCCGCGGCGGCAGGGGTGAGAAAGCCCTTCACCTTTTCGTAAGGAAGTGTGAACGAAGGCATTCCGAAAGCGTATGCTGTAATCTCGTACTGCTGGTAAACGAATTCTATGCCAGTTTGGCTGAACCACGGGCCGTATTTAGGAAGGGCAACCATCGTTTCAGTGATTTTTTCATTGGTAAATTCGTGGAAGAGCTGATCATCGTCTATCTTTTCGTCAACACCTTCGCTGAAATATGAGCACAGGCTTTCAACTATCAGCGAGTCCAGCTTATTGCGGTTATCCCAGTCAGGAGAAAACATGTCGTTGCCGAACATTCTTCCGTCGGATTTCCTGAAAGTTGCGCCGTATGCAGTCTGGGAAGGATGGGCTCCACCCATAAACTCGTATACAGTGAACATCCAGGTAACGCACTTGTCATTCTCGTAATATTTGCTTGCGGTAATGTCTATGCTCCTGTGGCCGTTGATGATAGGAGCCTCAATGTCTTTTTCAATGGTTTGCAGCAAATCTTTTCCGTAGAAATCAGCGATGGCCTGTGCATCGTCCAGATTGCCGGCAAAAAAAACGTTGCTTAACTGGTTGTTAAAGGAAATCTGCTCGCTTACCCATTCCCTGACCCTGTGCGCCAATACGGAATTGCCTTCTGGAAGATCCAGCTCCAGGGAAATTGAAATGTGGACGGAATCATCGTCGTTCTTGTACTCAGAATCAGCCGGAGGTTCAGGAGAAACTCTGGCATCGTAATAATGGTATTCGTATTTCTTTACGGTAACGTCACCGGAAAAGAATCCGGAAGCCTGCTCCTTGCAAGAATAAAGAGCTGCAATCATCAAAAGGGCGGAAACTGCAAGTAAAACCTTTTTCATTGTCTATGATTATTTGAACAGTAATTGTGAAAATTCTTCAAGGTAAATCCTCCAGCAAGTCCATACATGGCTACCTTCAGATTCAAGGTAAGTGTACGGGTATTTGCAGAGGTCAAACTTTTTCCTCAGCGATGCCACATCCTGGTAAAGAGGGTCTTCATTCCCTATGCCGATCCAGTAAAGCGGAGGGTTCTTTTCCATCTGTGCTTTCCACTTAAGGTCTATATCGCGATAAATGTTGTTGTCCTTGGATTCTTCCTGGACGGAAACTGCAGGGGAGAACAGGCCCACTGCCCCGAAAAGTTCCGGATAGTTGGCGGAAATGTACAGGGAGTGGAAACCTCCCATGCTCAGGCCGGCAATAGCCCTGCCGCTTTTTTTCCGGACTGTCCGGTAGGTTCTGTCAACATAGGATACTATGTCCTTGAAGCTTTCCTCAAAAGTTCCGTCCATAGTCTTTGGAAGGTAAAACAGCGGCAGGTTGTATCCGTTGGAGTTTTCCAGAGGCGCTGCTTCCTGGGAAGGGTTCCCGTTAGGCATTACCACTATCATCGGTTCTGCCTTGCCCTGGGCAATGAGGTTGTCCAGAATCTGGGCGGCACGTCCGAAATCCAGCCAGGCGGTCTCGTCTCCTCCCATTCCATGCAGGAGGTAGAGTACCGGGTATTTGCCTCTGCCCTTTTCATAACCTGCCGGGGTATAGACCACCATCCTGCGGTTCATCTGAAGAGAGGGGCTGTTATACCATACGGCGCTTACAGTTCCGTGGGGCACGTCTTTTATCTGATAGTTTTCAGTTCTTTCTCCGGGAATGATGAAAATGTTGTAAAGGTCAGAGATGTTCCTCCAGACGAACATGTTCAGAGGGTCCAGGACCTTCTGGTTGTCAACAATGTAGGAATAGGTGTAGATCTCCGGCTGGACAGGGGCGGAAGTCGTGAATTCCCACAGTCCGTTGCCGTTGTTTTTCATAAGCGCCGGCCTTTCCTTTTCGCTGAGGAAATCGCCGTTCACCTGAACCGTGTCAGCTCCCGGGGCGTAGTAGCGGAAGGTGACGGTCTTGTCAGGATTTACCACCGGCATAGGGTCTGTCTTGTCACGGTACCATCCCTTCTGGGCTGTCATACTCAGCGATATGAGTATGGCCGCTGCAACACTCAGGAGTTTTCTTATGCAATCACATCTTTTCATAATTCTCATTCTTTTTCTGCCAGGTCTCCTCAAAAGCTATGGGACTTTGCCTGTTTCTCAAAGGGTTTTAGAGTAGAGGGAAGGTTTTCTCCAGACCTATGCTGTGGGAACCCTTGATAAGTATGGCTTTGTTTTTCAGCGGATTGTCCTCCAGCCACCGGTTCAGGGTTTCAGTATCTTTGAAAAGCTGTATATCTGTCTTTCCCCTAGATACCCGGATGCACTCAGCGTTCTTGTCGTAAAGGTCTTTGTAAGCTTTGGCGAACTCTTCTCCCACGAGCAGCAGTTTTTCGGGAAGAATCTTCAGGGCGATGTCCAGGATGTTGCGGTGTTCTTTCTGGGATTCACCTCCCAGCTCCCTCATATCGCCGAGCAGCATTACTTTACTCATCTTGCGGCTGGAGAGCTGAAGGGTGGCGAAGCTTTCCAGGGAAGCTTTCATGCTGGTCGGGTTGGCGTTGTAGGTGTCTTTTATGAGGACATTGTGCCTGGTCTTGGTCATCTGGGAACGGTTGTTTGAAGGAGTGTAGAGCGATATGGCCTTCACGGCTTCAGAGGTAGGAACGGCAAAGTAGGTTCCTATGCAGATGGCTGCCAGAATGTTGTCCGCATTGTAACTTCCAATCAGGTTGGTCTTTATCTTGACCATCTTTCCGCTGTGGCTTCCGGACGGATCTGCGATTTCCAGTTTGAGGAAAGGGTCTTTGTCTGTAGGAGGAATAAGCTTTGCGCTGTTGCTTGTGATGCCGTAAGGCACGATCTGCATTTCCGGCCTCTGCGATGCCATTTTGACCAGCAGTGGATTGTCCGTGTTCAGGAAAGCGATCTTGTGATGCTCCTGGAGGTTGTCATAGAGTTTTCCCTTGGCTTTCATCACTCCTTCCAGAGAACCGAATCCTTGCAGGTGAGCTTTGCCTATGCTTGTGATAAGCCCGAAGGACGGGCAGACCAGAGAGGCAAGGGTGGCTATGTCTTCAGGATGAGAGGCTCCCATTTCCACTACGGCCACCTCCGTGTCCTTGTCTATCCTGAGCAGGGTGAGCGGAACTCCGATGTCGTTGTTGAGGTTGCCCTCTGTGGCTACTACCTTGTATCTTGTTGAAAGCACTGCGTTTATAAGCTCCTTTGTAGTGGTTTTTCCGTTGGTTCCGGTGAGTCCCACTACAGGAATCTTGAACTGGAGCCTGTGATGGCGGGCCAGCTGCTGGAGGGTCCTCAGGCAGTTGTCAACTACTATCACTTTCTTTGGGAACTGTTTCTTGGCGGGAGCCGCCTTCTGCTTGTTGTCGGATATGACGTATGCGGCTCCGCCTTCAAGGGCTTGGAGGAGGAAGTCGTTCCCGTCAAAGTTTTCTCCCTTAAGGGCCAGGAACAGGCAGCCTTCCTTGATCTTGCGGGTATCCGTACATAGCCCCGAGGTCTTTTGGTAGAGGGCATACAGCTTGAACATGTCAGGTTTGCCGTCTTTGCCGCAGATTTTGGAGGCGGAAATGTTGTTGGCATTCACTCCAAGTCCTGTAGAACCGAATCCTCCCTCGCCTCGGAGAGTTTCGGAAAGTTTCTCCACTTGCTGCCACTGGATCTGGGAATATTTTGCAATGACCATCTGGGCTATCCTTTCTCCAGGCTTGATGACAAACGTCTCCTTTGAGAGATTGACCAGTATCACTTTTATTTCTCCGCGATAGTCTGCGTCTATGGTGCCCGGGGCGTTTGCCACGGTCACTCCGAACTTGGCTGCCAGTCCGCTTCTTGGACGGATCTGGGCTTCATATCCTTGGGGGAGTTCTATGAACAGGCCGGTCGGAACGATGGCTCTTTCCAGGGAGTGGAGTTCTATCGGGTTTTCTATATTTGCGTTGAGGTCCATTCCGGCTGAGAGTGCGGTGGCGTACTTCGGCAGCGGGTAGGGGGATTGGTTGACGATCTTAACTATCATTGTCTAAAGTGTTTTATCTCTTTCTGAGGGAGGTGAGTATATGGGTTTTCTTTTGCAGGAAAACCAGGAACACTCCCAGAAGGATGGTGTTTACAGTCAGTTTGGCAATCAGCATCGGGGTGTCCTGGAGAGTGGCGCTCCTGCCGGTGATCTTTTCAAGGCCGAACTGGAGTCCGACGGCTATCAGGTAAAGGGCCACTCCCACGGCTATGTATGAAAGGATGCTCTTCCACTTGTAGGGTATCGGGTAATATTTCTGTCCGAGGTAAGCGCTCAGCAGAAGCATCGCAAGGCAGCTTGCAAGATGTACCCATACTGAAGCCCAGTAAGAGAACAGCGGCATGAAGATCAGGTTCCCCACTATTGTCACTCCCAGGCCGAGCAGTGTGATGATTATGGCGTACTTGGTCTGACCGCTGAGTTTATACCACATCGATACGTTGAACAGCATTCCAAGTATCATGTATGCAATGAGCATGACCGGAACAGTTCCCAGGGCGCTCCGGAAATCTTTTCCCAGAATAAGTCCGATGATGTCCATGTAGAAGACAATGCCCAGGAATATGAGCATGCAGAATGCCACGAAATACTCCATTACTTTTGCATACAGTTCATTGGAGCCTTTCTCCTTGTATCTTGAGAAGAAGAAAGGTTCTGCCGCGTACCTGAACATCTGTATGAACAGGTTCATTATCACAGCCAGTTTGATGGCGGCCTGATAGACTCCCAGGTCGGCCTTCCAGCCTTCTCCGGTGATGCCGTCATCCACAAGGAAACGGAACAGGAATCTGTCCGCGCTCTCGTTTATTATGCCCGGCAGGTTGGCTATCATAAGAGGGATTGAATATATCATCATCCTCTTCCACAGCATCTTGTCAAACTTGAAACGTATCTTCAGAAGGTCCGGGATGAACAATATGAAACACAGCACGCAGCTGAGGAATACAGCAAAGATGATATAGGAGAAGTGTATCTGCTCAGGGATGAAAGCGGTCAGGAAGTTCCCGGGATGAGAGGCCATATACTTTGGCACCACGAAGAACAGCAGCAGGTTGAATCCCAGTTCGCTGACGATTTTAATAGACTTGAAAACAGCAAACTTCAAGGCTTTCTGCTGGTATCTGAGCCTTGCGAAAAGAATTGCCGTGATGGCATCCAGCGCCAGGATTCCGCCTACATATACAATCATAGTGGAATATCCCGGATAACCCATCGCTGAGGAAATGTTCCCTGAAAAGAGCCAGCATCCTGCAAAGAAGAAAATTGCAAGAGTGGTCACTGTCGAGAGGGCGGTGGCGAACACGGTGTGCGGATTGTCGGTTTTTTCTCCTGTGTCAGCGCCGCTTTCCGAGGTGGTGCCCCTGGAGGCGAACTTGAAGCATCCGGTTTCCAGACCTAATACCAGGACTACCTGGAAAACAGCTATGTATGACATTATCTCCGCATAGGAGCCATAGCCTTCAGTGGTGAGGATCCTGGTATAGATGGGAACAAAGAAGAAGTTTATTATCCTGGCCAGTATAGTGCTCAGTCCGTATATGGCGGTTTCGCCCGCTAGTTTTTTCAGAGGATTAGCCATATCAGTCTTCCATAGATTTCTTGTTGAAAATAAGCAGCCCGATGTTTATCTGTGGATACCACTTGTATTCTCCGTGGCTGTAATAGGTTGTGGACAGTGATACCGGACCGATCGGACTCTGCCAGACCAGTGCGGCGTTTGCAACCCAATGTCCATTAGGCAGCTTGTCTGAATAGGTGTAGCTCCAGCCGTCTGCTCCTTTGATGATCTGGCGGTACGGCTGGAAATAGGCGGCGGTGGTATGCAGGTAGAGCTTGTCCATGAAGCGCACTACGGGGTGCAGACCGGCTCCGGCATAGGTGTTGGCCCTGTAGTCTTCCATCAGAAGTGTGGTGCTGTGTGGCACCGGCTGGTATGCCGGTATGGACATTATGTTGCTGTAGTAGTTGCTGAATTTGCCTTTCTTGGAGACGAAGATGTCTGCACTCACGCCTAATGAAAAGTATTTTCCCGCCTCCATATACCTGATTCCCTGGAGGCTCAGCGATGGTATCCATTGCTTGAGGCTTTTGACAACGCTTGCCGTGGGGTTTGTGGATCCCGGACTGTACTTTTCATTGTAGAAAGTGTATCTGCTCCTTACGGACCAGAACACTCCTGAGGTAGGATAAAGATTGTAGTTGAGAGTATTTTTCCTTAGGGTTATCTTTCCTCCTGCAAAGAAAGTGTTCACCTTGTCCGGAGTGTCTGAAGACAGGTACTCTTCCGTCAGGTAGAAGTCCTGGTATGTTCTTCCTATGTCAAACCCGCCGATTGCCAGGGAGTTCTTCCTCAGAGACAAAGGAGTGGCGAGCCCGAACCTTCCGAAAAACTCCTTGAACTGTATGTTTTGTGGCAGCTTGTTGGCCCTGAGTATGTTCTGGTTGCCGTTGTAGTAGTCGTACTGATGGGCGGTGATATTAGCAAAATAATAGGCCAGAGGCTTGACGCCGATGTCGTGGCGGAACATGACGGCAGATCCTCTGTAGTATTTCCCGGCGTTCAGATTGGCTTTCAGCCTCCACGGATTCATTCCGGCATGGATATAGTCTATGCCCAGAAATATCTGGTTGAGGGAAGATGATGATATGTTGCCTCCCAAGCTGAGTTTTACCGGATGGTTTTTTGTGGCTCTGATATTAAGCGTGAACAGGGAATCCTCCACACTGGCCTTTCCGCAAGAGTCAAGAAGCAGAGACGGGTAGAAGTTGTTTACCACACCGCTGTGGATTACCCGGTAATATCCTCTCTTGAGCTGCTCTATCCCAAAGTTCTCCCGTCGGTCTTCTCTTAAGGTCCTCCTGACGAATCTGGTAGCTTGGAGGGGGAGGTCGCCGCTTACGGACACGTCATGGTTGAACCGGGCAGGCTTCAACCTGCTTTTGAAGGAGTTTCTCTTTTCCAAAATGTCTTCCCGCGATATTCTTCTTCCGGTCCGCTCCTTGATCTGGTTTATATGTTCCGATGCAAGGTCGTAGCCCATCTTGACAATCTCGTCAATGGATTCAAACTGCATTATGCCGAACCTGTCGTAATCTCCGTGAAGGATAATCCCGATTGAATCCGGCATGTTGTAGTCTGTGTTCCCTATCATCAGCCCCAGAAGCAGAGAACCGGCATTGTCTTCATCCATATTGTAGTTGCCCGGGGTACACACGGCACCGATAATGAAGTCCGGGTGATATATGTCCAGCATTTCTTTCCATGGAAAATTGTTATATACCCCGCCGTCGTACAGAAGCTTTTCGTTCTCGGTTATTGGCTTGAATATAAGTGGTATAGACATAGAAGCCCTTACGGACTTTCCAAGATATCCCTTCCTTTCTATGACCTGTTTGCGGTTGTTTACATCTGCGCTTATGCAGAAGAAAGGAACCATCAGGCTGTCGTAGTCATATCCGCAGGCTCTGGAGGCCGGAGCCATAAGTTCCATCACAGCCAAGTCCATCGGATAGGATGAAATGATAGAGGTCGGCAGGGCCAGCTGGAAGCGTTTGACGGTGTCTCCGGTCATGTTCCTGATTGGGCCAAGATTGATGCTTGCCATTGCGGCGTCAGGCTCTTGCTTGTAGAAGAATTCTGCATAGGGAACTTCAGACTTGCCCTTGGACCATGCGGAGAACTGCGGAGACTTGATCAGCTCGATCATCTCATCTGGAGTGTAGCCCATTGCATACAGTCCGCCTATGATGGCTCCCATAGAGGTACCGCAAATGTAGTCAATAGGGATGTCGTTTTCTTCCAGAGCCTTGATGATACCTATGTGGGACAATCCCTTGGCTCCGCCCCCGCTGAGGACAAGACCTACGCCGCCTCTTTTGGCAGCCTTCCGCTCCAGCCTCAAAGAATCCTGGGCAAAGGAAATCTCCGCTGCCAACGCCATAAGCAATATGAGAACCCACCGTCTTGCCATATTTTGCCAAAGTTAATCAATATCTCTGACTATTGGAACCTGATAAACCCAGAATGGATAAAAAGAAGTATATTTGTGAAGGAGATTTGGCAATAGATTAAAATGTACATTAGAAATTTGAAAGTGTTTGTTTCCCTTAATAATTGTTTTATCAAAAGATTTATGAAGAAGTTATTTATCGTTGCATCATTGTGTTCTCTCATCCTCTTCTCCTGCAAGGGCGGGGAAAAGACTGAGGAGAACAACCAGCAGCCGGCTTCCGGGCAGCAGGCTGAACCAGAAAAGAAGCAGCCGGAACTGGCTTTCAATCCGGATTCCCTTGGCACGGAGCCTCAGTTTGACATCGTGACAACTATGGGAACCATCCGCGTGAAACTCTATGAAGACACTCCAAAGCACAAGAAGAACTTCATCCGTCTGGCTTCCATAAAGTACTATGATGGCATCACCTTCCACCGCGTGATCCGCAATTTCATGATCCAGACCGGAGACCCTTATACCAGAGACTATCCGGACCGTGCAGACGTGTTCGGTACAGGCGGCCCTGGTTACACCGTTCCTGCAGAAATCAAGGGTGAGGACGGAAAGCCCCTGCACCTGCACAAAAAGGGAGCTTTGGCCGCAGCCAGGAAGGGAGACCGCGCCAATCCTGAAAAGGCATCTTCCGGCAGCCAGTTCTACATAGTCCACGATGCAGATGCCTGCAAACAGCTGGACGGAGACTATACTGTATTTGGAGAAACCGTCAGCGGACTGGATGTAGTGGACAAGATAGCTTCAGTTGCAACTGGAGCCAAGGATCGTCCGACAACAGATATCAAAATTATCTCAGTTCTTCCGGTAAAATAAAACGAGAGCTTGTTTGAAAAAAAAACTTCAAAAATTAAATCGCTGAGGAACAAGGCTTTAAGTAAAAATTGCAAAAATTTTCAAAAAATTTTTCACTCTGGCACCAAATTGTGGCACGGGCTTTGCAATATCTAAAAGCGTAGTTTTTTCATAGGTTAATTTTTAGGTTTGAGAAATGGGTTGGCGGTCGCCAGCCCTTTTTCATTTTATATTTTGCAGATTTGAGCAAAAGAATTATCTTTGCAGCCCTTCCTCGGGCAGGAAGGACAAGTTTTATTACTAACAAACAATTAAAAACTCACAGTTATGTCTGTAAAAATTCGTTTATCACGTCACGGAAAGAAGAATTATGCATTCTTCCACATTTTGGCTACTGATGTCAGGGCTCCTCGTGATAGCCGTTTTATTGAGCTTTTGGGTTCATACGACCCTAACACCAATCCGGCTACTATAGTCCTGAATGTTGACAGAGCAGTTTACTGGCTCCAGAATGGTGCCCAGCCAACTATCACCGCAAGAAGAATCCTCTCCTACAAGGGTGCGCTTCTTAAGAAGCACCTTGCTGAGGGTGTAAGAAAGGGTGCTCTCACTCAGGAGCAGGCAGACGCCAAGTTCAATGCTTGGGTTGCCGAGAAAGAAGCCAAGGTTGAGAAGAAGAAGGAGAACCTCAAGGTTTCCAAGGCTGATGCCAAGAGAGCAGCTGTTGAGGCAGAGAGCAAGGTTAACGCTGCACGCGCAGAGGAGCTTGCAAAGAAGAAGGCTGAGGCTGAGAAGGCTGCTGAAGAGGCTCGCAAGGCCGCTGAGGCTGAGGCAAAGGCTGCTGAGGAAGCTGCCGCTCCAGCTGAAGAGGCTGCTGCCGAGGAAGCTCCAAAGGCTGAATAATCCCCTTCTTGAGTTGAAGCAATAATCTTCAGCGATGAACATTACCTCCTGCGCCCAGATAGCCAAGACTTACGGCAAAGATGGAGAGATTCTCCTCAGAGTTGAGTCTGACCGCTTTTCTGAAATGCTTGAGGAATGTGAGGAAGAGGGAAAAGAACTTGAGGAACCGGTATTCGTCTATTTTGACGGGTTGCCGGTTCCTTTTTTTATAAGTTCCGCCAAACACCGTTCCAACAACGCATGGGTTGTAACGTTCTCTACGGTCAGGGACCTCTCACATGCAGAGGAGATAGTTGGCAGGGACCTTTATCTGGAAGCCTCGGAAGCAGATGTGTTCAACGATCTTGACCTGCTGGTGGGCTTTGCGGTTGTGGATGAAAACGGAAAGCCGGCCGGGATTGTCTCAAAGGTTGTCGAGTATCCCAGCAACATCTGCCTGGAGATAAGACGCCAATCCGGCGCAAGTGATGAAGAAGTCCTGCTTCCGTTCCATGAAGACCTGGTCCTTTCCTTTGACCAGGAGAACAAAATAATCGCGATGAAAATACCGGGTGGCCTGATTTCCTGATCAAAGGCTCTCTATGTATTTCTTTGGAGTCATTCCGGTTTCCTTGCGGAAGAATTTGCCGAATGAGGACTGGTCTGCAAAGTTCAGCTTTGCTGCCGTTTCCTTTATGCTCGCCCCTGGAGAGCGGAGCATGTTCCTGGCCCTTTTGGCAAGGTGGGAGGCCAGGATGCGGGCTGCCGTCTGCCCGGTTTCTTCCTTGGATATCAGAGAAAGATACTGGACGCTGATGAAGAGCCTGTCTGCATAGAATGCAGGATTGTGCTGCGTTTCTCCGAAATCCCTGATCAGGGACATGAATCTTGACATTATCTCTTTTTTTCTTGTAAGAGGTTTTCCGTCCAGGTTGAGTTCTGTGTTTTCAGACCAGAAATGAAGGATCTCCAGCAGCAGTATGGAAAGGGAGTGGTCTATAAGGAATCCTCGTATGTTCTGTCTGTTGTCTTTCAAGTAGTAGTAAAGGTTCTGGAAACTTCTTTCCAGAGAAATGTATGTGCTTTCTTCCAACTGGAAATAAGGATGCAGGAAAAAATCGGCGAAGGTAGGTGTTGCAGGAATTACAGGCCTTGGGTTCAAGGTACTTCCAATCCTGTCCAGGATGTCTCTTTTGATCATCAGCAGGAAGAATCTTCCTCCGGTAGAAATGGAACTTCCGGTAATCGTGTTCATAGGAGAAAGCATCAGCAAGGTTTTCTGCGGTAGGGTAATGTCTCTGTAATCTACGGAAAGTGTGAGGAAACCGTCCAGCACCAGCACGGCCATCAGCGCATCCAGACGGAATGTGGTGGATATGAGGCTTGAGGCAGCCTTTTCCAGAAGCTCCTTGTTGAAATCTGTAATCTTTATCATCATCAGCTCGTTCTTGTAGCTGTATCCTCCCAGTAAGGTGGTTGTCTGTCCGAAATCCGGGTTTATGTCCAGAGGTTTTTCCTGTATGATTTTGTTTCTCTTTGCCATTTCAGAATATAAAGTTGGAACAAATTTAAGAAAGAATAATGTTTTAAAGCTGATTTGACAAAATAAATTGTATAGTTTTGGACCAAAAATATACGAAAGTTGCCTACAATAGTTTTCCTGTTTGATGCCATCTTTGTGACCGCTTTTTGCATATAGTTTTATGACCAGACGGGAACAAATATTGGAATCTGCATTCAACGCTTTCACTTCCAGAGGAATAAAGGTTGTGAAAATGGAAGACATTGCAGGCTCTCTGAAGATTTCCAAGAAAACACTTTATGAGTTTTTCAGCGGAAAGAAAGAGCTTCTTGTGGCCAGTGTGGAATATAAAATCCCCAAGCTTCTTGAAAAGAATTCCAAGATAGTCAGGTGCATGCCTAACCCTCTTACCGCAATGGTGTTCTGCGCTGTCGAGAACATAAGGTTCATGAGCAGCTTCAGCGAGTCATTCATAGATGAGGTCAGGGCTGTTCCGGAACTCAAGGATTTCGGAGGCAATGTTAAGAATGAGATGGATTCCCTTATGAACACGATGCTTTCGCAGTGTGTCCGTGAAGGGTATCTTAAAGAGGAGGATTCCAAGCGTCTGGTGTCTGTGTTCATGGATAATTTGCGGAATTTCAAGGAGCTTCGCAATCAGGATGTTTTTCCGTCACAGCTTTGTTTCAACATAGTCATCACTATTTTGGGCGGGCTTTGTACGCAGAAGGGAAAGAAGGTGCTGGATGAACTGAAGGAAAATTACAGCTGACCGGACACGGAGGCCAAAAAGGATAATATAAACGATAATAGATATGAGAAAAATTCTGAAGTTCATTGGATTGGGAGTTGCAGCCCTGTGCTGTGTTCCGCTTTCCGTCTCGGCTCAAGGCACGGACACCATTGCAATAACTCTGAAGGACGCCTGGGATATTGCTCTGAGCAAGTCCTTGACCGTAATGGTTGCCGACAAGGAGATTGAGAAAACAGGCTATGAAAAGAAAGGTGCTTATGCAAGTCTCTTCCCTAATGTTAATTTCTCAGGAAGTTACCAGAGGACAATAAAGAAGCAGACAATGGTGATGAAGATGGGTGAGACCACCCAGAGGATTTCAATGGGTACTGACAACAACATTTCCGGTGGTTTCAGCGCATCCATGCCGCTTGTGAACGTTGCTCTGTGGAGAAGCCTGGACATTTCCGGAAGAAGCGTGGACCTTGCGGTGGAGAAAGCCCGCCAGAGCCGCCAGGACCTGATCAACCAGGTGGAGCAAGCTTTCTATACTTGCCTTCTGGCTTCTGATCTCTGCGATGTCTATAAAGAAAACTACAGCAATGCCGAGGAAAACTACCGCCAGACCAAGGCCAAGTTTGAAAGCGGCAGAGTAGCCAAATATGATATGATCAGGGCTGAGGTGAATATGCAGAACGCGGAGCCTAACGTATATGATTCCCAGAACAATCTCATGCTTGCCCTGTGGCAGTTGAAGGCCCTGATGGGAATAAACCTCAACACCAACATCAAGTGTGCGGGTTCTCTTTCAGACTATACTTATCAGATGCAGCAGATAATAATGGCTGCCGATACGATAGACCTGTCTGAAAACTCCACTCTCAAGCAACTGGACATTCAGGAAGACATACTGCAGAAAACCTACAAGATGCAGGTAGCCCAGTACTATCCTACTCTTGCCGCTACCGCCCAGTACAACTGGATTTCCATGAGCAACGACCTCAAGATTTTCCACTATACCTGGAACCCTTATTCAGTTGCAGCCCTCAGCCTTCAGATACCTATCTTCTCCGGATTGCAGAGGCTCAACAACGTGCGTCAGGTAAAGGTTCAGCAAGAGCAGCTTTCTCTCCAGAAAGAGAATGCCAGAAGAGGGCTCGTTGTTGCAGCAAAGCAGAGCCTGAGTTCTCTGGAAACCGCTCTCAAGCAGTACAAGGCTGCAAAGGCAACAGTAGAAGGAGCCCAGACCGGATATGACATTGCAAAGAAGATGTATGAGGTGGGTAGAGCTACAATACTTGAAGTCAATGACGCCCAGCTTGCTCTACTGCAGTCAAAACTCAATCTGAACCAGTCTATCCACTCTTATCTTACCGCCAAGAGTTCACTGGACCTTGTACTTGGAGTGGACCGCACGGAGAAGGAACTGTTCGGCAAGGGAGAGCAGATGCAGCCTGAGAGGCAGCTTGTCATAAAGAAGGAAGATACTGGAGCAGAGAACTAAAGAACAAGTATTAAGGAAATTATAAAAGTACAGATATATGAAATTCGACATTATCAGAACATTGGCCCCGGCAGCCTTCCTTATGGCGGCTGCATTTGCTGTATCTTGCAACAGCGGCAAGAAGGCCGACACTGCTGCCGCCCAACCGGCAAAGCTCACTAATGTTACCATCAAGGCTGTGGCAGCCAAGGACGTTGACCAGGTGGAGGTTTTCACCGGTACCGTAGAAGGCTTCAACACAAACAACATCTCCCCTCAGTCTCCTGGCAGAATAGAGAGAATCTTTGTGGAGGTGGGAGACCATGTAGGCAGAGGACAGAGGCTTGCCCAGATGGAAGCCACCAACCTTACTGCGGCAAAGCTCCAGATGGAGAACAACAAGCTCGAGTTCGAGAGGACCAAGCAGCTTTTTGAGATTGGCGGAGCATCGCAGAGCGAATATGATTCCCGCAAGATGGCATACGAAGTATCGTTGAACAGCTATAACAATCTCTCAACCAACACATATCTCATTTCTCCGATTTCCGGAGTGGTAACCGCCCGCAACTACGATGCAGGAGACATGTATTCCGGAGGGATGCCGCTTTATACGGTGCAGCAGATCCGTCCGGTCAAGATAAAGGTGAACGCTCCTGAAGGCCTTTATGGAAAAATCAAGAAAGGACAGAGCGTGAGCGTGAAGTTGGATGTGTTCGGCGATGAGGTTTTCGAGGGTAAGGTTCATCTGGTATATCCTTCTCTCGCTGCCGCTTCCAGGACATTTCCTGTAGAAATAACCATAGCAAACGCAAACGAGAGAGTCCGCCCGGGGATGTTTGCAAGAGTTACTTTCAAGTATGGAGTTGAGCATAACATCGTAGTACCTGACGTGTCTGTCGTCAAGCAGATGGGAAGCGGAGACCACTATGTATATACTGTTGTAGATAACAAGGTGGTTTTCAACAAGGTAAAGCTTGGCCAGCTTGTAGGCACCGAGTATGAGATAAAGAGCGGCCTCAACGAAGGCGACATGGTGATTGTCGAAGGCCAGAACAGAGTTGTCAATGGTCAGGAGGTGAACTCAACCGTCGGTGAGCCGGCTTCTTTTGTTCCAGATAATCTTGTAGACAAAACAAAGTAAGCAATGAGTCTGTTTTCATCTGCAGTAAAGAAACCTATCACCACGGCATTGATATTCGTGGCGATAGCTATATTCGGATTGTTCTCTTTCATCACGTTGCCAATAGACCTTTTCCCTCACATCGAGAGCAATACCATCATGGTAATGACCTCATACGCGGGAGCCAGCGCGTCTGATATCGAGAACAACATTTCAAAGCCGATAGAGAACACGCTCAACAGCGTGTCCTATCTGAAGCATATATCTTCATCTTCAAGAGAGAACATTTCTGTGGTGACACTTGAATTCCAGTACGGAAGAGACATTGAGGTTGCTACAAACGATGTCCGTGACAAACTTGAGATGATAAAGACGGCCCTGCCTGACGGAGCCGGAAACCCTGTGATTTTCAAGTTCAGTTCAGACGATATTCCTATCCTGATCCTGAGTGTCACCGCCAATGAAAGCATGGCAGGACTTTACAAGATAATGGATGAGACTATAGTCAACGAGCTTGCCAGGGTAAACGGTGTGGGTTCCGTTTCAGTTTCCGGTATTCCTAAAAGGGAAATCATGGTGCTGTGCGACCCTTACAAGCTTGATGCCTACAATCTTACCATAGAGAGCATCTCCACCCTGATCGGATCTGAAAACCGCAACATCCCTGCCGGAACCATAGAGATAGGTTCCAACACTTATGCGATGCGAGTGCAGAAGGAGTTCTCCTCTTCAAGGGAAATCGAGAACCTGGTAGTAGGCTCATTCAATGGAGGAAACATCTACCTCAAGGATGTTGCAAGAGTAGTTGACGGATTACAGGAGCGCTCCCAGGAAAGCTACATTAACGGAGAAATCGGAGGTATGGTCATCATACAGAAACAGACAGGAGAGAACTCCGTGCAGATTGTCCGCAAGGTGAAGGAAGAACTTCCGCGACTGGAGAAGAAGCTCCCTTCTGATGTGAAGCTGAACGTGATAATTGACACTACGGACAACATCATCCGTACCATCGGTTCTCTGGAGAAAACCATCCTCATAACGCTCCTTATCGTGATGGTA
The DNA here is from genome assembly GCA_900316795.1 of uncultured Bacteroidales bacterium. Lineage (GTDB taxonomy): Bacteria > Bacteroidota > Bacteroidia > Bacteroidales > UBA932 > Egerieousia. The sequence continues at coordinate 41,571 of ONEF01000011.1, forward strand.
GTAGTATTCATCTTCCTCGGAAGGTGGAGGGCTACCATAATCATCCTCATCACGATTCCTATCTCCTTGCTGGCATCGCTGATTTACCTGTATGCAACCGGCAACACATTGAACATGATATCAATGAGTTCGCTCTCCATAGCGATCGGTATGGTGGTGGACGCGGCGATTGTGGTTCTGGAGAACATCACCTCTCACATCGACAAGGGCAGCAACCCTAAGCAGGCAGCGGTTTACGCTACCAATGAAGTTGCTATGGCCGTTGTGGCTTCGTTTCTGACAACCCTGGCCGTATTCCTCCCGATGACTCTCGTAAGCGGACTTGCCGGAATAATGTTCCGCCAGCTGGGATGGATGGTTTCCATCGTGATAACAGTATCCACTCTCTGCGCCCTCGCGCTTACTCCTATGATGTGCTCTACTATGCTCAGGGCCAAGAACAAGGACAAGGACAGCAAGTGGTTCAAGATATTGTTCACTCCTGTCAACAAGGCTCTTGACTGGCTGAGCGCAACTTACGCAAGAATTCTCGACTGGGCTATGCGCCACAAGAGAATAGTTGTGCTGATAGCTTTCTGCGTGCTTGTGGGAGTGTTTGCGATATGCATCCCTAACATGAAGAGCGAGTTCATTCCTCAGTCAGACAACGGCCGTATTTCAGTAACGGTACAGCTTCCTGTGGGTACCCGCCAGGAGATCACCCGTGAACTGGCTTTGGAACTTGACCGCAGGTGGAGGGCTGAATTCCCTGAAATAGAGAGGCTCGGACTTTCAGAAGGTACTGCCGATTCAGACAACATGTTTGCCAGCATGCGTTCCAACGGTAGCCACATCATAAGCATGAACATCAGTGTCGGAAGTATGGAGAAGAGGAAGAGAAGCATCCAGGAGATTTCCAACATAATGATGAGCGAGCTGGCCGAATACAACCAGATAAAGAGATTCAACGTGGTAGCCGGCGGACAGCAGGGAGGTATGGGCGGACAAACAGTCTGCCAGATAGATATCTTCGGATATGATTTCGCGGAGACCGATGCCGTGGCTGCACAGATTTCCGATATGTTCAAGGAGCTGGGCGTAAGGCAGACGGTAATCAGCCGAGATGACTACATCCCTGAATACCAGGTAGATCTTGACCGCGAGAAACTTGCCCTATACGGCCTGAACACTGCAACCGTTTCCACATTCCTGCGCAACCGCATCAACGGTGCCATCGCTTCCGAATACCGCGAGAGCGGAGATGAGTATGACATCCGCGTAAGGTATGCTCCGGAGTATCGCCAGAGCCTGAAGGATGTAGAGAATATCACAGTCTATAACTCCCAGGGCCAGGCCATCAAGCTCCGCGAGCTTGGAACCATAGTTGAGGCCATGACTCCTCCTACCATCCAGAGAAAAGACCGTGAAAGATATGTTTCCGTAACGGCTCCGCTTCCGGACGGAATGGCAACTTCAGACATGAACGAGGCCATCACTGCCAAGATTGAGGCAGCAGGCCTGCCTTCTTCCGTAAGCTGGAAGATTGGCGGTACTTATGACGATCAGGTTCAGACATTCCAGAGCCTTGGATTGCTGATGGTTCTGATCGTGATACTGGTGTTCATCGTGATGGCCGCTCAGTTCGAGAGTCTGACCTATCCGTTCGTAATCATGTTCGCCGTTCCGTTCGCATTCGTTGGAGTGCTTATCGGACTGGTGCTTACCGGAACCCCTATGAGTATCATGGGTATGGTCGGAGCCGTCATGACAATCGGTATCGTGGTTAACAACGGTATCGTGTTGGTTGACTACGCCAACCTCAACCGTGAAAGGGGAATGGGTATCATCCGCGCCGTTGTGGATTCAGGAAAGTCCCGTCTGCGTCCTGTGCTCATGACCACCCTTACCACCGTTCTCGGTATGCTTCCTCTTGCCCTTGGCAACGGAGAAGGTTCTGAGGTCTGGAAAGGAATGGGTATGACAGTGGCGTGGGGATTGAGTGTTTCCACTCTTGTAACCCTGGTGTTCGTGCCGGTTCTTTATACCATATTCGCTGCCTTCGGCATTACCCGCCGCCGCAAGAAGATGCGCCGTCAGAGAGCCGAGCAGGAAGAAACAAGACGTGAACTTGCAACCAAGTGATTTATTTAGACCAAAACACATCTAAGAAAAAGATAATGAAAGCAGTTTTTATAGCATGCAACGAGGCCCAAGGAGATAATGTGATGGAAGCATTGGAAAAATCTTTCGTCAAGGGTTTCACGATGTGGGAACAGGTTCAGGGCAGAGGTTCAAAAAACGGGGAGCCGCATCTTGGCTCCCACGCCTGGCCTACGATGAATTCCGCTATTGTCACCTTTGTGGATGATGAAACCGCCAAGAGGCTGAAAGAAAGACTCAGGGATATAGATGAACTGAAGCCTGCTTTGGGCCTGAGGTTCTTCTCCTGGACTATAGACGAAGACTAATTTTTCCTATTCTCCACGTTCGTGGTTTGAGTCTGAGAATAAAAGGTATTTCAGCCCATACTGAAGTACCTTTTTTATTATTTGTTAAGTTGTGAAAACTTTTTCTTTCCGGTGAAGAATTTCCGGATGATCGAGTAAGGGAGCATTCCGTAAGGGAGTGCTCCTTTTTCATTTGGAGTCACAGTGACTTTTGCCTTTAGTTTTGTGTAATCGCGATGGGCTTTAACAACGCTCTTGAAATAGCTGAATCTGCACTGGAAGATGTAGCAGACTGCTGAGAGTCCGTCTATGCATTTCCGGAGGAAAATCTTGGTGTTTTTGCCTTTTTCAGGAAGGTTTCTGTAGAGCATCAGCAGGTTGTTGCGGTAGTTGAGGTAAAGCTTCCTCGGCGAATTGTTCGGAAGCGTGCCGCCGCCTACATGAAAGACCTTGCTTCTTGGCACGCACCAGACCTCGTATCCGGAAAGGGCGACTCTCCAGCAGAAATCTATCTCCTCCATGTGGGCGAAGAATTTTTCTTCAAGCCCGCCAAGGGAATGCCAGACGTCGCTCCTTACAACCATGCAGGCTCCTGAAGCCCAGAAGCACTGTATAGGACTGTCGTACTGGCCTTTGTCTTCTTCTATGCAGGACAGGATCCTGCCGCGGCAAAGAGGAAAGCCCCAGCGGTCTATAAAGCCTCCTGCGGCTCCTGCATATTCAAATTGCTCGGCGACGAGCGTTTTTTGGTGTTCTTGGGAAGATTTGGCTTGCTGAGCTTGAGACTGTTTGACTTGAATGACTTGCAGATGCCTTGTGTATGAAAGAATCTTTGGCTGGCACACCGCAACTTCAGGATGGTCTTCCATAAAATCTACAAGCGGCTCCAGCCAGTTTTCCTCAACCAGAATGTCTGAATTGATCAGAACGTAATAATTGTAATCTGTCAGCTTTTTTATTTGGTCAAAAGCGCGGTTATATCCTCCTGTAAAACCGTAGTTCTTGTCCAGCTGGATCCACTGGATCTTCTCGTTGTTCACGGCTTGTCTCGAGCCGTCTGTGGAGGCGTTGTCGGCGACTATAAGTTCCGCATAGGATGGAAGGCTATTGAAAAGGGAAGGCAAGAACTTCTCGAGGAAGCTCTTGCCGTTCCAATTCAATATGACCACTGCAACTTTCATCTGGCAATATCAGGCTTGCTGCTCTTGCTCAAATGCAAATCTGCAGCAGTTGAAAGTTTAGTCTGAGGTAACTCTTTCAAGCCACTTGACCATACCGAGCATAACACCCATTGAGATCAGGCAGAATGCCGCGAATACAGCCCAGGTCTCCCACTGCTGAGGGAACTTGCGGAGCATTGTGACTCCGAGGGCGATGAACAGGTTTCCTGTAGCGGTTGCACACAGCCACAGTCCCTGGCAGATTCCCTGAAGGTGCTTAGGAGCAACCTTACTTACGAAGCTAATTCCCAGAGGAGAGATGAACAGCTCAGCCACAGTCAGGAAGAAGTAGGTGAGAATCAGTATAGCAGGGCTTGTTCTCATCGTCGCCTTTACAGCCTCGCTGAGAGTGTCGAATGAATCCAGTGAAGGATACTTGTGGATGCAGGCTATGATGATCAGGAAGATGTATGCAAGAGCCGTGATGAACATACCTAGGGCGATCTTCCTCGGAGTGGAAACTTTCTTTCCCCTGTTTGCCAGAACGGCGAACAGGCCCATGATGATAGGAGTGAGGGTGATTACAAAGAACGGGTTGATGCACTGCCAAACCTCAGGCGGAACAGAAGATGTGTTCACAAAGTCACGGGCGAAGAATGAAAGGCTCTGGCCATTCTGGTGGAAAGAGAACCAGAAGAATACGGCAACACCCAGAACTGCGAACAGAGCATAGAGTCTCTGCTTGATTTCCTTTGCGTTTGCAATCCTTTCCTCTTCCGTGTAATTTGCAACGGCCTTCTTTTCTTTCTTTGCAGGGGTAGGGAATTTCTTCTTTGTAGCAAGGAAGATAAGCAGGGAGATTACCATTGCGGCAACTGATGCGATGTATGAATAGTGAACACCGGTGTTGAACACGTTCAGATAATTCTCGGCGAACTCTGCATTTGCAGGGAGAGCCTGGGCACTGGTCTGGACTGTCTGTGCAAGCTGGGTGAAGTTGCTTGTCTGCTCTGCTGTCATGGCAGAAGAATCGCTAAGGAACTGGTGGCAGAGCTTAGGAAGGCTGGAGTTGTAGACAAGGTCGTGAGCCTTGAGCCACCAGCTTCTGAGCAGAGGAGCAACGAACGGAGCGATCACTCCGCCTATGTTGATGAACACGTAGAAAATCTGGAAACCAGGGTCTCTCTTTGTCTTTCTCCTTTCAAGTTCTTCTTTGCTGATCTTGGCACCTTCTGCCTCAAAGTTGTCATACATCTGACCGACTATAGCCTGGAGGTTACCCTTGAACAGGCCGTTTCCGATGGCAATCAGAAGAAGCGCGAAGCAGGTGAATACCAGGATACCTGAAATGTGTCCGGTGGTGGCGGCAAAAGATTCTCCGAATACAGGGACAGAGAGAAGGGCATATCCGATAGCCATCACGAGAAGTCCTGTGATGATGGTGCCTTTGTAATTCTGGAGCCTGTCTGCGATTAGTCCGCCCGGAAGAGCGAGAACGTAAATTGAGAAATAGAATACGGCGTAGATCCAGCCGGCAGCATCATCGCTGATACCGAACTTGGATGCCAGGAAGAGAGCAAGAACGGCGTTCATGATGTAGTATCCGAACCTCTCACCCATGTTGCTCAATGCCGCGGCAATCAATCCCTTCGGATGCTCTCTCTTTGCTTTTACCAGATAGAAGATCAGGAGCGGTACTACAACAATCAGTATCGCGATCAAGATTACAAGAGGAGCATTGGTTTCCCAAAGTTTTAACATGTCAAATAATCTTTTTTTGTTGGTGGACTTTCACTATCAATAAGAGGCATTCCTGAAGTCCGTTGAGGAAATGCCGCCTTTCAAATTCCAAATATACTAAATAATCGCCAGAGTTTAAAAACAGATTCTTATCTTTATGCTCTGAAACAACATCATATTCTTTTATGAAGAATTTTTTTGCTGGAGTTGTATATAGTCTGCTGTATCTGGTGAGTCTGCTTCCCCTGGGAGTCCACTATTTCTTTTCAGACATACTTGCCTTCATCCTTAAAAAGATAGTAAGGTACAGGTATTCAGTTATCACAACAAATATCGCAAGAAGTTTTCCGGATATGAAATACGGAGAAATAAAGAAACTTACATCGCGATATTATTCATACATGTGCGATCTGCTTTTTGAAAGTATCTGGGATCTGGCTCATTCTGCGGATGCTGTCAGGAAAAGAGTATCCGTATCCGATGTGGAGGTTGTGGATGAGCTTCAGAAAAAATACGGAAGGGTTATTCTTGTGATGGGGCACTGCGGAAACTGGGAGATGGTAAGCGGAATGATGATTCCGGATGCTGAACGTACGCCCGACAGTTATTCATCCAATCCCACATATATGGTTTACAAAGCTGCCGAGAGCAAGTTTTCTGACATCATCTTCAAGAAGTTGAGGATGCACGAATACAAAAAGTTCCATACCAGGGGAGAAGTTGTAGAGAGCAAGCAGGTACTAAGACATGCACTCAAGAACAAAGACGAAAAGTGCATTTATATAATGATAGCAGACCAGAACCCGATAGGGCACCATGATCCTGTAGTAAATTTTTTGAACCAGAAAACATATATGCTGCCGGGTCCTGATTTCTTGGCGTCGAGACTTGAAATCCCAGCTGTTTACCTGCGTATGGACAGGCTTTCAAGAGGGCGGTATCATATTGGATACCAGAAGATTTGCGAACCGTCAGAAAATCGTGGAGAACATTATGTGACAAAAGAATTCGTTCGTCTTCTTGAGGAAGATATCAAACGTGACAACGTTAACTGGCTCTGGAGTCACAAGCGGTGGAAGAGAAATATAGAGCCTGGTTCAGAACAACTTTGACAAATAATTACTATAATTGCAAAAGCAATATTGTGATAGAAATCAATAAAATGCAAATATCAAAAAGAATATCCATCCTTGCAGCAGCATTCCTTTTCTTTGCCGCAAGTCCTTCTTACTCACAGATTTTCAGGAGTTCAGAGGCAACACCTCAAGGTGCTGTCATTTATTCATTGCCGCAGACTTCAATCAAGGTTACGCTGAAAGTTTCCATGAAGAATTTTTCTGCAGGCCCTTATGCGGCATATTCGGATAAGTATCTTGGAGTCAGTGCTGACAGGACTTCAAAGAAAACATGCACTATAGAAGAGATCGAGATAACTCCGCTGGTGGAAGCTGATCCTGATTACAGCGTTGCCGTAAATCTTGGAAGCAGCAAAAACGCAAGCGCTTCTTTTCTCGCGTTGTCTTCTCAAGGATTGATCATAGCTCCTGGATATTTTGCTCCGGAGAATGCTCCTTCACGTTTCCCGTCTCCTGTGCAGGCTTCTTTCAATGAGGCAGTTGCAAATCTTTCCACTCAAACCACCCAGCTTTATAAAAGTGTTACCAATGAAGATGGGGAAGTGGAGAAGATTGCAGTTCCGCAGACTCAGACAGTGACCAAAAGCCTGGAGAAAAAAGCTGAGGAAACAGCTCAGCTCATTTTCCTCCTGAGGGAAAAGAAGATAGATATTCTCACCGGAGAAACAGATGCCAACTACAGCGGTGCCGCTTTGGGAAATGCAGTTGAAAAAATGGAAAATCTGGAAAAGGAATACACCTCCCTTTTTACAGGAAAAACCACAACTGCAGTTCAGCAGGCAAGCTTTGAGGTGGTTCCTAAAGCAAAGAACCAGAAGCAGAACTATGTGGTTTGCAGAATTTCCGATTCACAAGGTTTGCTGCCGGCAGACAATATGAGCGGAAGACCTGTCTATCTGGAACTTGCAGTGACAGAAGGTAAGATTTCAGGTGGTGTTTCTGCAGAAGAGACCGCTGCATCTAAAGGCAAGGTTGCCTATAGGACACCTCTTGTTGTAGTGGCCAGGATAGTTGACGGGCAGACAGTTTTGGGGCAGACAAGAATTCCTGTTTACCAGTTTGGAAAGCTGCTTTACTTTCCATTGGATTTGGCGTTGGGAAAATAGCACGATTAAACTCAATAACAATGAAAACTATCGATCAGTTACAACCAAAGGAAGTTTGGACAATTTTCAACGAACTTGCAAAAGTTCCACGTCCATCCAAAAAAGAACATAAAGCAGTAGAATTCGTTTACAACTTCGGGAAAAAACTTGGTCTTGAGACCATTAAGGATGAAGTTGGAAATGTGATAATCCGCAAGCCTGCAACCAAGGGAATGGAGAAGAAGGCAGGTCTGATCCTTGAGGCTCATCTGGATATGGTTCCTCAGAAGAATCCTGATGTGAAGCACAATTTTGAGACCGACCCGATCAAACCGAGAATCGTAGGCGACCTTGTTTACGCTACAGGTACAACTCTCGGAGCAGACAACGGAATGGGAGTTTCCATGGCGCTTGCAGTTCTGGAGTCAAAGACTATGCAGCACGGTCCTATCGAATGTCTGTTTACCGTTGACGAGGAAACTGGAATGACAGGCGCAAGAGCCTTGAAACCAGGTCTTCTCAAGGGTGAAATCCTTGTGAACCTTGATTCCGAGACTGAGGGTATCCTTTATGTAGGATGTGCCGGTGGTCTGGACGGTGAGGCTTCTTTCAACTACACAACTGAAAAAGTTCCTGCAGGATATGTATTCAAGAAAGTTGCAGTTAGCGGTCTTATCGGTGGACACTCAGGAATGGATATAGTTCTTTACAGAGCAAACGCCAACAAGATTCTTGCAAGAGTTCTCCTTCCTGTAATGAGAGACCTCAATGCACGTCTTGTATGCATCAGCGGAGGAAGCATACGCAACTCCATTCCAAGAGACGCCCAGGCCATTGTTGCAGTTCCGAAGAAGGACGAAAGGAAGTTCGCTCTCCATGTAGGAAAGATCCGCAAGGAAGCAACAGTTGAGTATCAGTACACGGACAAGGATCTCAAGATAACCACAACTGCTGTAAAGGAGAAGGCTCCGGCCATCGAGAAGAAGACGGCTCTTTCAATAGTAAGGGCTATTGCTTCAATTCCTAACGGCGTATGGAGAATGAGCGACACTGTTCCTGGATTTGTCGAGACATCCAACAATATGGCAATCATCCAGCAGGATGCAAAGACCATCAAGATTCACTCTCTTATGAGAAGCTCCATTGATTCCGAGAAATATGAACTTGCTGAAAGCATGAGGGCGATTGTGGAATTGGCTGGCGGAAAATGCTCGTTCAGCGGTGGCTATTCCGGATGGCAGTTGGATATGAATTCTCCTATCCTCAAGGTGGCAAAGGAGGTGTACAAAAAGCTCTATGGAAAAGAGCCGGAAGTAACCGGAATCCACGCCGGTCTTGAGTGCGGTATCCTTGGCGCTACATATCCTGAGTGGGATATGATTTCCTTTGGCCCTACAATTTTCTCTCCTCATTCACCGGATGAAAGAGTGAACATTGAAAGTGTAGGCAAATGCTGGAAGTATCTGGTCGAGCTTCTGAAGAACGCTCCGGTTTCCAAGCGCAGCTAATTAGACATCAACTAACTCTAAAAACTGATATTATGGTAACAAAAGCAAAGAAGGTTGAGCCTAAGAAGGCTGCCGCAAAGCCAGCTGCAAAGAAGCCGGCTGCAAAGAAAGTTGCAGAAGTAAAGAAAGAAGTAAAGAAAGAAGTAGCAAAGGTCGAGAAGAAAGTCGAGAAGAAAGTAGCTGCTGTAAAGAAGGCTGTTGCAAAGAAGCCTGCAGAAGTAAAGAAAGCTGTTGCAAAGAAGGCTGCTCCTGTAAAGAAGGCTGCTGCAAAGAAAGTTGCAGAAGTAAAGAAGGCTGTTGCAAAGACCGAGAAGAAGGTTGAGAAAAAAGTAGCTGCTGTAAAGAAGGCCGTAGTAAAGAAGGCCGCCACTGCAAAGAAAGCTGCCGTAAAAAAATCAGCTGCAGTAAAGAAGACCGTTGCAAAGAAGGCTGCTGATGCAAAGAAGGCTGTCGTAAAGAAAGCTGAAGCTGGAAAGAAAGCCGCAGCAAAGAAAGTTGCAGAAGTAAAGAAAGCTGTAGCAAAGAAGGTTGCTCCTGCAAAGAAAGCTGTTGCAAAGAAGTAAATAGCTTCAGCATTACCATTTAAGAAAGGCGGACATTGTCCGCCTTTCTTTTTTGCATAAAAAAACCGGAGGCTGACACCTCCGGTCAATGATTCTTTGAGTTTGCCTTTACTCAGCAGCCTCTTTCTTCTCAGTTACCTTTCCTTCCTCATCCACTACGTTAACCTTAATGGTTGCCTCAACACCTCTGTAGATGTCTATGAGTGCATCGTAAGTTCCGATTTCAGAAATCTTGTCAGCATCCTTGAGCTCAATCTTCCTTCTGTCAATCTCATATCCAAGAGCTGCCAAAGCCTCGGCAACCTGGATGTTGTTTACAGAACCATAGATCTTGCCGCTCTGGCTTACCTTGGTAGGGATAGTTACGGATACTCCGCTGAGCTTTTCTGCTATAGCCTTTGCATCGCTGATGAGCTTCTCCTCTTTGTGAGCCCTCTGCTTCATAGTCTCGGCAAGCTGCTTCTTTGCAGAAGGGGTGGCGAGAATAGCAAGGCCCTGAGGGAAAAGGAAATTGTTTGCGTAACCGTCTTTTACGGTAACTACATCGTTCTTGTGTCCAAGATGGCGGACATCCTCCTTAAGAATAATTTCCATAATCTCTCCTCCTTATTTCAAAAGGTCAGTAACATAAGGGAGCAAAGCCAGATGGCGTGCACGCTTTACAGCTTGGGCAACCTTCTTCTGGAACTTGAGTGAAGTACCGGTAAGACGGCGAGGGAGAATCTTTCCCTGCTCGTTGAGGAACTTCTTCAGGAACTCTGCGTCCTTGTAATCTACATACTTGATACCTGCCTTCTTGAAACGGCAGTATTTCTTCTTCTTTACCTCTACGGTAACAGGGTTCAGATAGCGGATATCTGCATTTTCGTCATTTCTCTGTGCCATAATTCTTCCTCCTGTTATTCATTGGTTTCTTTCTTCTCGCTGGCGGCGTTCTTCTTGGCTGCCCAGTTAGCTCTTCTCTTCTCAGCGTAAGCAACAGCGTCCTTGTCCATTGCGAAGGTGAGGAAGCGGATGATTCTCTCGTCTCTGCGATACTGAGTCTCGAGCTTTTCAATAAATGTTGGTTCTGCCTGGAATTCAACCAGATGGTAGAATCCGGAGGTCTTCTTCTGGATTGGGTAGGCCAGTTTCTTCAGTCCCCAATCCTCTTCACTGACAACTGTGCCGCCGTTCTCCTTTATAAGGGAGATGTATTTGGCTGCCGTTTCCTTCATCTGAGCTTCAGACAAAACGGGAGTTGCAATGAAAACGGTTTCGTAATTCTTTAACATCTCTATAAATTTTGTTTGTAAATGGGCTGCAAAGATAATAAAATCCTCCATACCTCCAAATCTGATGCAACCAAAAGCGTTTTTGCATCTTTTTGCTGAACCGCTGTTCCATTAAAATGAAAAATAGTGTAGTTTTGTAGCCCTAAACTATGTCTTATTGAAAACAAACTACAATTTAACAATATGAAGAGATTTTTCTTTTTGATTTCATTCGTGCTGGTTGCAGCTTTGAGCTTCGGCCAGCAGCAGCCACCTGTGATGCCGCTGGACCCTTCAGTAAGGGTAGGGCATCTGGACAACGGGCTTACTTACTTCATCAAGCATAACGCTAACCCGGACAACAGGGCAGAGTTCTACATCGCGACAAATGTAGGTGCCATCAACGAGACCCCGGCCCAGAGGGGTCTTGCGCATTTCCTGGAGCACATGTGCTTCAACGGCAACAAAGACTTCCCTGGTAACACGATGATGAGTTATCTGGAGAAGAACGGCCTTATTTTCGGAGCCAACATAAACGCCATGACCGGAGTCGAAAGTACGGTTTACACTCTCAGCACCATTCCTACAGACAGGAAAAACCTGGTGGACACAGCTCTTGTTATCCTTCAGAACGACGCTGCCTTTGTTACCAATGACTTCGGAGAGGTGGAGAAAGAAAGAGGCGTAATAATAGAGGAGTGGAGGAGTGGCAACACCGCCCAGAGAAGGCAGCAGGAAGCCCTCTTCAAGGTGCTCTACAAGGGTACAAAGTATGCGGACTGCAATGTCATCGGCGACGAGGAGTGCCTGCTTGGATTTGACCCTCAGGAACTTGTCAACTTCTACAAGACTTGGTACTACCCTGGGAACCAGGCTATAATAGTTGTGGGAGATGTGGATGTGGATTACATAGAAGGCAAAATCAAGGAGTTTTTCAGCGTTATCCCTAAGAAAGAGCAAGAACCTGTCAAGGAGGTTGTGAACATACCTGGAAACGAGGAGCCTCTTACTATGGTGTTCACCGATCCGGAGATCATGGCTACCAGCCTCCTTTACATAAACAAGCAGCCTGCATTACCTAAGCAGCTCCGTAATACCCAGATGTATTTCATGCTGGATAATGTAAAGAGAGTCATCAGAATGATCATCAACGAGAGGCTCAGCGACGAGAGCAAGAAGGCAGACGCTCCTTTCACTTCCGCAAGTTTTGCAATGATGAACTTCATGGAGACCATGGATGGTGTCTTTTTTCAGGCAACTCCTAAACTTGGCAAGATAAAGGAAAGTCTGGACAAGTCAATGGAAATCATCCGCCAGGCCCAGAAGTTCGGATTCTCACAGGACGAATTTGACAGGGCCAAGGCCAACATCCTCCGTTCTTACCAGGCTCAGGAAGACAGGGCTGCCACCCGCCGCAACAATGAACTTGCCATGCAGTATGTACAGTACTTCCTTGACAACGCACCGTACTGCGAGCCTTCAGTTGAGAACCAGATGGCGCAGATGATCTTTTCACAGCTTACGGTTGACGCAATCAACCAGATGATGGCTCAGGGAATCATCTCTCTTGAAAACAGTATAATAGGTGTAGTTGCTCCTAAGAAGGAGGAAGGCACTCTTCCGTCAGAAGCCCAGCTTTCAGACTGGCTCAAGACCGCTTTCCAGGCCGAGGTTCAGGCTCCAAAGGGTGAAGAGATAGCCAAGGAGTTCATAGATCCTGCAACCATCAAGGCCGGCAAGGTAAAGAAAGAGGAGAAAGGATACCAGAACTGTACGGTATGGACTCTCAGCAATGGCGTGCAGGTATATCTTTATCCTACCGATGTGCGCAAGGATGCCGTTTCATTCTCTCTGATTCAGGATGGCGGACAGTCTGTCCTCCCTCAGGAGATACTTCCTAGTTTCGAGGACAATGTGCAGTATTTCTACTCCAGCAACGCCGGTGTAGCGCAGTTCCCTGCCAATATGGTACGCAAGATGCTGGCCGGCAAGAATGTTTCTGTAAGTCCTTTTATCAACGACACCCACAGCGGCGTAAACGCTTCCTCATCTTCCAAGGATATGGAGACCGCCCTTCAACTGATGTTCCTGAACTTCACCCAGCCAAGATGTGAAGATACCGAGTTTGAGACAACCATGTCCCAGATGAAGAGCATCGCGGAGAATATAGGCAGCAACCCTGAGTTCCAGTTCCAGGAAATGCTGGCTCATGCAATGACCAACAACAGCCCAAGGACCGTGGTCTTCAGCAAAGAGCTCGTGGAGAAGGTCAACACTGCTGACATCAGAAAAGGCAATGCAATGCTCTTCGGCGATGCGGCAGGAGCCAAGCTGTTTGTGGTAGGCGATTTTGAAGTTGAGGCTCTCAAGCCACTGGTGGAGAAATATATAGCTTCTCTCCCTGTAAAGAGCAAGAAGGCTCGCACCATAGTTGACCACAAGCTCTATCCTGCAGACGGTATCAACGAGGTTACCAAAGCAGTCAAGATGGAAAACCCTAATTCATACGTATATGTAGTTTACCAGCGTCCTCAGCTCAAGAACCTTGAGAACAGTATCATCACAAGGGCCATGACCTACATAATGAATATGCGTTACATAACATCCTTGAGAGAGGAAGACGGTGGAACTTACAGCCCGAGAGTCAGCGGACAGGTTTCTTCTCTGCCTAATGAGAGAAACTACTTCACGGTTTCCATTGAGACATCAAAGGAAAAGGCTCCGGTGCTTATAGAAAAGATTTATGCCGGTATAGAGAAGCTTGCCGCCGAGGGACCTACAGACGAAGAGATGGGCAAGACCATCGAGATGATGAAAAAGAACATACCGGAATCGAAGAAAAATCCTTCATACTGGTCAAATCTCCTGGAAAACTACTATCTGTATGGCTACGACATAGAGCTGACAGAAGAAAAAAATGACAAATTTGTTACGAAAGAAAATGTACAGAATGCGGCAAAAGCGATAATCAGCGCAGGAAACAGGCTTACAGTGGTTGAAAATCCTGAGTAGAGAAGGTTTTTGCCTGAAAATCCTAAAATTTTTTTGTGTGGAAAGAAAATAATTGTACATTTGCAACGATTATTGGGGTGAATGAAGAGTTAAAACGCTCCTTAAATCATTGAAATTAAAACTATTTAAACATAAATCATTTAAATGACCATGAAAAAATTCTTTTTGACAGTTGCCATTTGCGCCGTTGCTGCAGCTAGCGTAAATGCGCAGGTTATCAAGGGCGCTGAGGCTCAGACTCTCAGAGGTCCTTATGAGACTAACCGTCTCTTTGACAACGTATTCATCGGCGCAGCCGGTGGAGTTAACTACTATCAGGGTGAGAACGACAAGCAGCTTGATTTCTCAAAGAGACTTGCTCCTGCAGTTCAGGGTTACATCGGAAAGTGGATCACTCCTTCAGTAGGTATCAGACTCGGATACTATGGTATCAAGGCTAAGGGTTACAACGCTGTTGCCAATCCTTACATTGTTCCGGTTGGAGCTGCTAACGGTGATCAGAAAATGAACCAGAACTACATTCGTGGCGACATCATGTGGAACATTTCCAACGCTATTGGTGGTTACAGATCTGACAGATTCTGGGATATCGCCCCTTACCTCGGAGCTGGTGTTATGTGGAACAAGACTACCAAGAAGATTGGTGGCAAGTATCATAAGGATACTGAGCTTGCAGTAACTGCTGGTATCTACAACATGTTCCGCATTGCCAAGTCTTTGGACATCACTTTGGATGTAAACCAGAGCGTTGTAAACCAGAGATATGACAGCGATACACGTGGACATCGCCGCGAGTTCATCGCTTCTGCTGCTCTTGGTCTTGCTTATCAGTTCAAGAACAGAGAGTTCTCAAGAGCTCACGCTCCTGTTGACGTAACTCCTTACAACAACAAGATCAAGGATCTGAACAAGCTCCTCAACGATGCTAACGAGCTCAACAAGAAGCTCCAGAAGGATCTTGACGACGAGAAAGCAAAGAAGAAGGGTGGTGAGACCGTTTATGTACCAGGTGAGACCAAGACCGTTCCTTCTCCATTTGCAGTTTACTTCCCACTCGGTAAGAGCACTCTTACTGACGCTCAGAAGAACAGCATCAAGTACTTTGTTGAGACTGCTATGGCAACCAACAAGGATCGTACTTTCGAGATTTGCGGTGCAGCTGACAGCGCAACTGGTTCAGCTAAGACTAACGAGAGACTCGGCCAGGCTCGTCTGGATGCAGTTCTCAACGTTATCAAGAGCTGCGGTGGTACTTACAAGATTTCTGACAAGAACCTCGGTGGAACTGATCAGTTCAGCAAGACTGACAAGACCCTCAACCGTGTAGTTGTTATCAAGTAAGTTGACCCTTGTCAAAAATGAAGCCGTCCTCCGGGGCGGCTTTTTTGTTGATAAAAGTGTTGATAACTTGAGAAATTGTTTTTATATTTGCATTTGCTAAAAGACCGTTTGATAATATAAACCTAAGATTAACTTATATGAACATCAAAAAACTTTTTGTGACCGCAGCTGTTTGTGCACTCTTTTTTGCAAGTGCCAACGCTCAGGTTATCAAGGGAGAAGAGGCTCAGACCTTGAGGGGCCCTTACGAGACCAACCGTCTCTTTGACAATATCTTTATCGGTGCTGCCGGTGGAGTTAACTTCTATCAGGGAGAGCAGGATCACCACATGGATCTTAAAGACAGGCTTGCTCCTGCAATTCATGGATATATCGGAAAGTGGATTACTCCATCTTTCGGAATCAGGATTGGTTACTATGGTATCAAGGCCCGCGGTTTCTATTATAATGAAGATGCAGCTTCTCCAGCTCCACCAGCATGGGCAGGCAATATATTCGTAGATCCTGTCAACCAGTATGACTGGGGCTACAAGCAGCAGTTCAGGGTTCACTATCTCCGTGGAGACCTGATGTGGAACATTTCCAACGCCATTGGCGGTTACAGGTCTGACAGGTTCCTCGAGTTCGCCCCTTATCTGGGAGCAGGAATCGCACAGTCTGTCGTTCCTGGAAAGACTCCTACCTTCAAGAACAAACCAGGCAGAAATACTGAACTCGGAGTTACAGCAGGTCTCTACACAATGTTCCGCGTTTGCGATGCCCTTGATATCACTCTTGATATCAACCAGACCGTTTTCAACCAGCAGTTTGATGACCATGCGGCAGGTCACCGCAGAGAGTTCATGGCCAGTGCTGCTCTTGGTTTGGCCTACAACTTCCACAACAGGTCATTCCACCGCGCTCACGCCCCTGTGGATGTAACTCCTTTCACCAACAAGATCAAAGATCTGAACAAGTCTCTTGAGGACATCAACGCAAGAAACAAGAAGCTTCAGGATGACCTTGCAGCAGAGAAGGCAAAGAAAGGCAATGGCGAGACTGTTTATGTACCTGGCGAGACCAAGTATGCACCAGCTCCATTCGCAGTTTACTTCCCACTTGGCAAGTCAACTTTGGCAGCAGACCAGAAGAACAGCATCAAGTACTTTGTTGAGACTTCAATGGCAACCAACAAAGACCGCGTATTTGAGATCGTAGGTGCCGCTGACAGCGCAACCGGATCAGCAAAGACTAACGAGAAACTTGGCCAGGCACGTCTGGATGCAGTTCTGAACATCATCAAGGCTTGCGGCGGAAACTACAAGATTTCCGAGAAGAACCTTGGTGGAACTGACGAGTTCAGCAAGACTGAAAACAAACTCAACCGAGTAGTTGTCATCAGATAATCCGGAAAAGAAAAACTACAGATAAAGAAGGGGTGCTTGGGCATCCCTTCTTTCTTTGAAAGACTAAAGAACAATGCAATGAAAGTTGTAATCAACCCGAAATACAGCAATTTGAAGGGGTTCATAGACGGAATCTTGTCTCATTCCTACAAGGCGGACAACACCTACCGCAATTTCAGAAACATCGTTGAAGATACAACTGTTGACGGACTCCATCTGGTTGTCAAAAAGTTCAAGAAGCCGACAGAGGCTAACAGGGTGGTCTATTCATTTCTTAGACCATCCAAGGCCAAGCGTGCCTACAATTACTCCAACCGCTTGCTGCAGATGGGTTTTGATGTCCCGGAGCCTGTCGCCTATATGGAAGTAAACAAGGGGCTCTTCTTTCATACCGGATATTTCCTTTGTCTATATACGGATTACAGGGCCATTGCAGACTTCAGGGACAATCCTGAAATCGATGAAGAGGAAATGTCCTTGTTTTTGGATGAGTTTTCTGCATACGCTGCCGATTTTCATTCCAAAGGTCTCGTCCACAATGACTTCAACATAGATAACATACTTTACAAGAAGTTGGACGGACATTACAGATTTCAGCTGATTGACCTGAACAGGATGAGTTTCGGAAATCGCAGCCTGATGAAATGTGCCAAGGATATGAGCAGCCTGCATTTCAGCCAGACGGTTCTGGATCAAATCCTTGAGCGTTACTGCAAAAACAGGAATATAGACCGTGACGGCTTTGCAAAGAAAGTCCAGTATAACATAGGAAAAGCCAAGGGGCGGTCCAAACTAAAAGACATAATACTTACTCCTCTGGGCCTGAGAAAGCACAAGAGGGCCTGGTAGCGTCCTAGAGTTTATAATGCAAGATTTCCAGTTCTTCCTTGCTGTAGAGGATTTTCTCCAGCCAAGGCCTGAGTTCTTCCTTGAAGATGAGAATCAGGAGAACAAGAATTACCAGAACCGCTATAATGAACACAATCCACAGCAGGGCCTTTGAGGTTCTGCTTTTTTTCTTCTCAACCTTATCTTTTTTCTCCTCACTCTTTTTCTCCGCGGCTTTCTCCTCCTCAATCCTCTTCTTCTCAGCGATTCTCTTTTCCTCTGCGGCTTTCTCTTCCTCAATCTTCTTCTTCTCAGCGATTCTCTTTTCCTCTGCGGCTTTCTCCTCCTCCTTGGTCTTGTCTTCCCTCAGGTCGATTGTCTGAAGCCCGAATGTCTCGGAAGAAATCATGAAATCAGGATCCGTTTCAATGGTATAGCCTTCTTCCTTGTCAAAGCGGAAAGTTCCAAACCCTTCAAGCGTATATCGCCCGGTCTTTTCAGCCTCTTGTCTGATCTGGTCAATCTCGCCGTAAAGGGCTTTCTTGGCAGCCATCCTGGAGACTTCCCTGGCTTTGGCATATTCATTTATGAGAATGTCGTTGGAGGAAAGGCTGTAGTTGTCAAAATAAAGCTTCTTGGAAGGGGGAGTTACCACCAGGCCTCCTTCAGAAAAGGAAGCCGGGACGTCTTCAAGCTTGATACAACCCATGAATGGAAGTATTAGTTCTCCATCGCGGAGGACAATTTCTCTGAAAAGGCGTGAGAGCAGGGTTGTATCCATAACTAAACTGTTTACCCTGCAAAGTTACTTTAATTTGCCAATTAAAATTAAATGTGACAAAAGATTTGGAACATTATCAAAAAAAATATACTTTTGCAATCCCAAAAGGGAATGCCTGCATAGCTCAGTTGGTTAGAGCACATGACTGTTAATCATGGGGTCCTAGGTTCAAGTCCTTGTGCAGGCGCAAAAAAAGAAGCACTTACATTTGCAATGTGCTTCTTTTTTTTGTTGCAACGGGTGAGGCTGTTAACCCACGGTGGCTCCGTTGACCATCACTTCCTGCGGAGTGATGAACCTCATCTTTCCGGAGTTGTCTTTTGCCATCAGAATCATTCCGTTGCTCTCTATTCCTCTGATCTTGCGAGGCTTGAGGTTGGCAAGGATGCAAATTTGCTTGCCTATCATATCTTCCGGCTTGTAGTACTCAGCGATTCCGGAAACTATCACTCTTTGGTCTATGCCGGTATCTATGGTGAGTTTCAGAAGTTTGTCTGTCTTAGGGACGGCCTCTGCCTCAAGGACGGTAGCCGTGCGGATGTCCATCTTCTCGAATTCCTCAAAAGTACACTCCGGTTTTTGAGGCTGTGGATGGCTTGCTGCTTCAAGTGCGGCTTTTTCCTCGTTCTCTTTCTTGATACGCGCCAGACGGTCTGTCTGTGCCTGGATGGTTTCGTCCTCTATCTTGCTGAAAAGGAGTTCAGGAGTGCCTATCTGGTCTCCTTCTTTGAGGAAATCTATGCTTCCGAGGTTTTCCCAGCGGATTTTGCCTTCTGGTGCGCTGACAGGGCAGATGTCATCTTTCTTCGGAGCCAGATTGAGCATCACCTGCAGCCTCTTGGATGAGAATGGGCAGAACGGCTCAAAGGCGATGGAAAGGTTGGCGCAAATCTGAAGGCAGAGGTTGAGGATGACGGCAACCCTCTGAGGGTCTGTCTTGAACACTTTCCAAGGCTCGGTGTCTGTCAGATACTTGTTGCCGAGCCTTGCCAGGTTCATTGCTTCTTTTATGGCATCTCTGAACTTGAAGTGGTCCAGGCAGTTCTGGATGGCGGCAGTTATTTCAGGAATGGATTTTACCAACTGCTTGTCTTCTTCTGTCAGCTGGTCCTGGGTGTATCCCGGAACTTTTCCGCCGAAGTATTTGTTTGTAAGTACGAGGGCACGGTTCACGAAGTTGCCGTAAATGGCCACCAGTTCGCTGTTGTTGCGTGCCTGGAAGTCTTTCCAGGTGAAGTCATTGTCCTTGGTTTCAGGGGCGTTTGCGCAGAGCACATATCTCATCACGTCCTGCTGTCCGGGGAACTGGTCCAGATACTCTTCCAACCAGATAGCCCAGTTGCGGGAAGTGGAAATCTTGTCTCCCTCCAGGTTGAGGAATTCGTTTGCCGGAACATTCTCCGGAAGAATGTATCCGTCTCCATACGCTTTCAGCATGGAAGGGAACACTATGCAGTGGAATACGATATTGTCTTTTCCAATGAAGTGTATCATTCTGGTATCTGGGCTCTTCCACCATTTTTCCCACTCGTTTGGAAGAAGTTCCTTGGTGTTGGAGATATATCCTATAGGGGCGTCAAACCATACGTAGAGGACTTTGCCCTTGGCATCTTCCAGCGGTACCGGAACTCCCCAGTCAAGGTCTCTGGTGACGGCTCTTGGCTTCAGTCCTCCGTCTATCCAGCTCTTGCACTGGCCGTAAACATTGGTCTTCCATTCTTTATGACCGTCTATAATCCATTCTTTGAGCCAGTTCTCATATTTGTCCAGCGGCAGGTACCAGTGCTTGGTAAGCTTTTTTACAGGTTTTTCTCCGCTGAGCCTGGAGTGTGGGTCTATAAGTTCATCCGGTGAAAGGGTGCTTCCGCATTTTTCACACTGGTCTCCGTAGGCTTTGTCATTGCCGCATTTAGGGCAGGTTCCCATAATGTAGCGGTCTGCCAGGAAAACCTGGGCGGCAGGGTCAAAGTACTGTTCGCTTTCTTTTTCTATGAACTTTCCCTCGTCGTAGAGTTTCTTGAAGAACTCAGCTGCTGTTTCTGAATGTATCTTGGAGCTTGTCCTGGAATAAATGCTGAAACTAATTCCGAAACGGTTGAAGGAATCTTTGATAATAGCGTGGTACTTGTCAACGATTTCCTGAGGAGAACATCCCAAATCCTTGGCCTTGAAAGTGATAGGAACGCCATGCTCGTCGCTTCCGCAAATGAAAAGCACGTCTTCTCCCTTGAGGCGGAGATAACGCACATAGATGTCTGCCGGAACATAAACTCCGGCGAGATGGCCGATGTGAACGCTTCCGTTGGCGTATGGAAGCGCGGCGGTAATGAGATGTCTCTTGAATTTCTTTTCCATGTGTCTTTATTTAGCAAATTTGGCTTCTCTGAGCAGCCTGCTTTTTACAATGGACAACTGCTGTATCTGCTGCGTGAGTTTTTTGATCTTTTCTTCTTCCTCCTGGGGGAGGGAGAGCAGCTGGCTCCTCAGAGTTTCAAGGCGCGAATTTATCACTTTTGATTTATATACGTAAACAGTTCTCGGCAAAACTGAAGACAGACTTTTGGCTATATCTGCAACTGAAGACTCTATCTTCATGCTTCTGAACCGGTATGAAGATGACAGGATATCTATTGCTTCCGTAGAAACCTCCTGGTCAAGGCTGCCGGCAAACATCCTCTCCACTTCCGGAGTGTCATCCGCCTGCCCAACCTTTTCAAAATAAATGTCATAGATTCTTTTCAGGACAGGATCTGACATCTCCAGCCCATCTACCCTGAGAGACTCTCTGATATATTCGGCGACAGAAGGCTCATAGACTTTTTCTCCCCCGAACACTGCGTTCTTCAGATTATGGAGAGTGTTTCTGCCGAACTTTATCAGGAGATAGATCAGGTCTTCCTCGCTTCTTTTGAGTTCTTCTTCTGCCTTGGTCTTCTTAGGCCTGTTTTCTTCCCTGCGATAGGCAGAAGGCTCTCTTGCTCCCACATAGCTCCTTTGGCCGGACCTGTACTGCGAGGCTTGGTTGTTCATCCTCTCTGAACGGAGGGAGTTTACCTTTTCAGAAAAATCTTCTCGGGAGATTCCCAGCAGTTCAGAAGCCCTGTTTATGTAAGCGGACCTTATCCCGGCGTCATCTATCATTGAGACGCTTGTGGCAATCTCGTTGATCATTTTTCCTTCCTCGTATGGATCCCCGTTGAGGTTGGCGGAAAGGGTACGCCACTGGTAGAGTATGAAGTCTTCTTCCGCACTCTCAAGAAAGTCTTCTATTTCAGCCTTGCTGTGCTTGCGGGCATAGGAATCAGGGTCATCTCCGTCAGGAATGAGTACAACCTTAACGTTCATTCCCTTCTGGAGGAACATGTTTATGCCCTTGAGGGCGGCATTGATTCCGGCCTTGTCACCATCGTAGATGATAGTAATCTTCTGGGTGAATCTCTTCAGCAGCAGCACCTGTTCTTCCGTAAGTGCGGTGCCGCAGCTTGCAACTACATTCTCCACCCCGGCCTGATGCATGGAAATTACATCTGTATAGCCTTCCACCAGGTAGCAGTTCTTGCTCTGCGATATGGCATTTCGAGCTTCGAACAGTCCGTAGAGCACCTTCTTCTTCTGGTAGATTTCGCTCTCCGGAGAGTTCATGTATTTTACCGGGCTTTTTTCCGAAGAGAGGATCCTGCCTCCAAAAGCCACAATCTTTCCGTTCAGGTTGCGGATAGGGAACATCACCCTTTCGTGGAACTTGTCTGTGAGTTCTCCAGCATAGGGACCGTCCTGCTTCTGGACGGCAAGACCCAGTTCCACCAGCATTTCTTTCTTATATCCTGCAGCAACAGCTGCCTTTACAAAAGAATCTCTTTCCCGGCTGGAATATCCAAGGCGGAACTCACTGATGGTCTGGTCTGTAAAGCCCCTTTCCCTGAAGTAGCTGAGCCCTACGGCCTTACCTTCTTCCGTTTCCAGCAGCTGCCGGGTAAAGGCATTGCCGGCATATTCATTGATAATCAGAAGAGCTTCCCTGTGATTCTTTTTCTGGATATCTTCATAGCTTTCCTGAACATCGTTGACCTCTATTCCATATTTGTTCCCAAGCCATTTGATGGCCTCCACATAGCTCATCTGTTCGTGTTTCATCAGAAAGCCTATGGCATTGCCTTTCTCGTGGCAGCCGAAGCAGTTGAAATACTGCCTGGACGGGGAAACATGGAAGCTCGGTGTCTTTTCCTGATGGAATGGGCAACAAGCCACGTAATCGGAGCCTTGCCTTTTCAAAGGAACAAAGTCTCCGATTACCTGGACGATATCAATCGCATCCCTGATGCGGGCTATAGTCGCCTGATCAATCATAGATGAAGATCAACTTGTCAGATGTTAGATCTGTCAGTCTGTTACGGACTTGAGGGCCTCACGCACCTTGGTCTCAATCTCTTCGCAGAGTTCAGGATTGTCCTTGAGGAGTTGCTTTACGGCCTCTCTTCCCTGGGCCAGTTTTGACTCTCCGTAGCTGAACCAGCTGCCACTCTTCTTGATGACATCCAGTTCCACTCCAAGGTCCACGATTTCTCCAACCTTTGAAATGCCTTCTCCAAAGACGATGTCGAATTCCGCCTTCCTGAAAGGAGGGGCCATCTTGTTCTTTACAACTTTTACCCTTGCACGGTTTCCGGTAGCATCGTCTCCATCCTTGAGCTGGCTGAGTTTCCTTACGTCCAGACGGACTGAGGCGTAGAACTTCAGGGCGTTTCCTCCGGTTGTGGTTTCAGGGTTTCCGAACATTATGCCAATCTTCTCCCTGAGCTGGTTGATGAAGATGCAGCAGGTGTTCGTCTTTGATATGTTTGCGGTGAGCTTTCTCAGAGCCTGGCTCATAAGCCTTGCCTGGAGACCCACCTTGCTGTCTCCCATATCTCCCTCAATCTCAGCCTTCGGCGTGAGGGCTGCCACGGAGTCAATGACTACTATGTCAACAGCTCCTGAACGGATCAGGCTGTCTGCAATCTCCAGAGCCTGTTCTCCGTTGTCCGGTTGAGAAATCAGCAGGGTATCCACATTCACACCCAGTTTCTTGGCATAAGTGCGGTCAAACGCGTGCTCGGCATCTATGATGGCTGCAATGCCGCCCTGTTTCTGGGCTTCCGCTATGGCGTGGATGGCCAGCGTTGTCTTTCCGCTGCTCTCCGGCCCGTAAATCTCAATGACTCTTCCTCTTGGATAACCACCGATTCCAAGTGCATGGTCAAGTGCGATGGAACCTGTAGGGATAATGGAAACATCAAACTTTGGCTGGTCTCCCAACTTCATGATCGTACCCTTGCCGAAATCCTTCTCAATCTTGTCCAGCGTGGCCTGCAAGGCCTTCAATTTCTCGGCGTTTACGCCTGTTGCCTGCTCAGTGGCGGCAACCGTCTCTTTCTCTTTAGCCATAATATTAAACTTTGTTTTAAGTTAGTTCTACAAATATAATGTAATTATCCCTAAAATGCTTCAGAGGATTTTCACGATGCAAAGGTATTACGGCTTTTTGACAATTTCCGTCAACGGGTGTATTTTAGCCGGCAAGAAATTTTTAGTGCGTGTCTGGTATCAAGTTTTAAGTGCAATTACTGTCGGGAATACTGGAAGATTGCGGAAAAGCATTAACTTTGTTTGGTTGCTGAATGTTTTATGAAAAAGAAACTGCTGGGTCTTACATTAAGTGAACTGACTGACATCTGTCATCAGGAAGGGCTTCCGGGCTTTACTGCCAGGCAGATTTGCGATTGGCTGTACAAGAAGCGTGTGGTTGATTTCGGGCAGATGACAAATCTTTCAAAGAAGGCTAGGCAGGCTCTTTCAGAAAAGTATGAAGTAGGGGCTGTGCCTTATTGCAAATATGCCATGAGCAAAGACGGCACCAGGAAGTATCTTTTTGAGGTACGGCCGTTAAGCAAGGCAGCCGGTGCGGATGAAAGTCTGTCTTCTCTCAGCACCGCCAGTTACGTGGAGGCTGTGATGATTCCGGACGGGGAGAGGAAGACTCTGTGTGTGTCTTCCCAGGCGGGCTGCCGGATGGGCTGCCGTTTCTGCATGACAGGAAGGCAGGGCTTCCATGGCAATCTGGATGCAGCGCAGATTCTTTCCCAGTTTTTCCTCATCGATGAAGCGGAGGAGCTTACCAATGCTGTATTTATGGGTATGGGGGAGCCTCTGGACAATCTGGACAATGTGCTCAGGGCTTTGGATGTCCTTACTTCGGATTGGGGCTGCGCCTGGAGCCCGAAAAGGATAACTCTCAGCACGATAGGCTTGAACAAAAGTGTTTCTGTCCGGAAATCTCCTTTGGAAAGGTTCCTAGAAGAGAGCCGTGTGCATCTTGCCGTAAGCCTTCATAATCCTTTTCCGGATGAAAGGCGGGAACTTATGCCTTCTGAAGGCGCGTTCCCTCTGAAAAAGACGCTTGAAATAATACGCCGGTATGATTTCACGGGCCAGAGGAGAGTCAGTTTCGAGTACATAATGTTCAAGGGCTTGACAGATACTCCGAGACATGCAGAAGCTCTGGTATCCTTGCTCAGGGGGCTGCAATGCAGGGTGAACCTTATCCGTTTCCACGATATAGGTGACACTGAATTTGTGCCGTCTTCAATGAAGACCGTACAGGCTTTTGAGGACAGGCTCAATGCAGCGGGAATCAAAGCGACTCTCAGAGCTTCCAGAGGGCAGGACATAGAGGCTGCCTGCGGAATGCTCAGCGGAAAAGAGGCAGGAGCTCAAAAGTCCAAACTCTTGAAGGAATTAGTAAAATAGATATAAATCGTTGAAATATAGTAAGTTATAAATATGGAAGCTTTAAGGAAACTGATGTTGGCTCTGGCTGTGGCCCTGTTGTTTTGCGGCAGTCTTGGAGCTGAGGAAAAAACTTCTGAAAACCCTCCAAAGAAGAAGATAAAGGTTGCTTTGGTGCTGTGTGGCGGAGGTGCCAAGGGTATGGCGCACATAGGTGTAATAAAGAAGTTGGAAGAGGTGGGGATTCGTCCGGATATGGTTTTGGGAACATCCATCGGAGCTCTTGTCGGGGGCTTGTATGCGATGGGGTACAATTCCGCCCAGATAGACTCCATTGTCAGTACAGCAGATTGGGACTATCTGCTTTCAGACAACATCAAACGCACGGACTTGAACTTTTCCAAGAAAATGGATGACGAAAAATTCATCCTCAACATTCCGCTGGACGATTTCAGGGGAGATATCATAAGGACTGAACGCAAAGGACAGGCACGTGAAGAGAATACTGACAGCCAGTCCAACGGCAAACCTGTGTGGAACAACTGGAAGTTCTGGAAAAAGGGCAAAGATTCGACGGTGGTAAACGAAGAGATAAAGGCAGACAGCAAGAGTTCGTTCTATCTTCCGGGCGGATTTGTTTCGGGCAACAATGTCCTCAATCTTCTGAACGGACTGGCCATAGGTTATCAGGATTCCATAGACTTCAACCGTCTGCCAATACCCTACGCCTGCATAGCAACCGATCTGGCAACCGGAGAGCAAGTGGTTCTGGACCACGGAGTTCTGCCTCTGGCTATGAGGGCCAGTATGGCTATTCCAGGATATTTCGCTCCTGTTACCATAGACGGAAAAGTTCTGGTGGACGGCGGGGTTGTCAACAACTTTCCGGTGGACGTGGCCAGGCAGAAAGGAGCCAATATAGTCATTGGCGTAGATGTGCAGACAGACCTTGCCAAAGCCGAGGACCTGAAGGGAGTGGATGCAGTGCTAATGCAGCTGATAAGCCTGATGGGCAACGAAAAGTTTGAGGCCAACAAGCAAGATACAGACATATATCTCCATCCTGAGGTTCAGGAGTTCGGAGTTCTCAGCTTCAACCGAGCGGCAGTGGCCCAGCTTCTGGCCAACGGCTACAAGGCAGCCGATGAAAAAGATGCCGAACTGAGGGCTCTGGCCAAGCTGATTGGCGAAAATAACGGCACTTCCGGGGCAGACAGGGCGGTTGAGGTTTACAAGACAAGGTTTATGTTAGGCCGCATCATTCTCGACGGGGCCGATGACGCCGATCGTAACTGGCTGATGAAACTGGCCGGCCTTCACGAACATCAGGTAATCAACGGCTCGCAGATCAACAATGCAATATCTGTTTTCAACGGAACCCAGGCCTTCTCACAGGTTACATATCAGCTCAGGAAATCAGGCAAAACCAATGGAATCCAGGAATATGACCTGATTTTCAAATTCGTGAAGGGAAAGCCAAATGTTGTCAGCCTGGGTGCCCGTTACGACACGGAAGAGGCTGCGGCCCTGTTGCTCAGGCTGGGAATACGCCAGTATGCCATGCACGGCCCTAAGGCGAGCATTACAGGAAGGCTCAGCTATAATCCTTACGTAAAGCTTGAGTACGACCACATGTTCCGCAAGTTCCCGCGCCTTGAACTGAGCTATATGTTCTCCAAGAAAGATGTCAACATATACTCGGACAAATCAGCTCACAACAACATAAAGTTTGTCTACAACGGGTTTGAAGCGGCTTTGGCAAACATCAAGTATTTCAGGGACATTGACTTGAAGCTTGGAGCAAAGCTCGAAAACTACAATTTCTCCAGATTCCTCACCGATGTCGAAGATTTGAGCGGCGAGGTCCTCAAGGCCAAGAGCTATGTTTCTGTATTCGCCCGCGGAATCCTGGATTCCAGAGATAGCAAATACTTTACGAACAGCGGATTGTTCATCCAGTTTGACGCCGCGTATTATCTGCTCGGTTTCCATTCCAAATTCAAGAGTTTTGCTTCCTTTATGCTCAGCAGCCACATGGCGTTCGACCTGGGAAGAGATTTTGTGCTTGAACCACAGATTTACGGCAGGATCAATATCCGCAACCGTCACGAGGTGCCGTTCTACAACTTTGTGGGAGGCCAGGAGGGGGGCCGTTACATAGACCATCAGATTCCTTTCATAGGAGTCAATTACATAAACGCTTTTGACAATTCTGTAAGCGTTTTCCGCACAGACCTCAGAAAGAGGGTCGGAAAGAGCCACTATGTTTATCTGATAGGCAATTACCTCCGCACGGGAAAAAGCGTCGACAAAATGTTAAGCTTCGACCGCAAGGGCTATTGGGGATTCGGAGCACAGTATTCTTACCAGACCAAGGTGGGGCCACTTACCTTTAACCTCCATTGGAGCGATTACAAGAAGAAAGTCAGCGCCTACCTGTCATTTGGCTATTACTTCTAGCAGACTATCTGATGGGAGGCAAACCGGCAAAGCAGAACACGGCTCTGCAGAGAGCAAAAGCCCGTCTGACGGCTGAGTGTTCCAGAAGGGAAATCTCTTCCGGACAGGCCCGCCAGATGCTCATCCGGTGGCTTTCCAAAGATTCTCCTCTTACAGATAGACAAGAAAAGGAAATCGAAGAAACCATTTCGTCTCTCAAAAAAGACAAATACATAGACGACTCCCGCTTTGCCAAAGCTTTTACCCGCGACAAGCTCCGCTTTTCCAAGTGGGGTCCTGAAAAAATCCTAAGGGGCCTCAGCGAAGCCGGAGTGGAACAATCCATCGCTGAAGAAGCTGTAAACGATCAGGAAGACCTTGCCCTCCAAGTCCTTGCAGACCTTCTTTCCAAAAAGCGCCAGGACCTTGAGAAGAAGGCGGAAAAGAAAGCCGCCGAAGACCGTTCAAAGCTGGAGTCTTTGGAGCGGCAGCTGAAAGACTCTAAAGAGTGCTACAAACAAAGGGCTTCTGTTCAGAGAAAAATCTACTCCCTTCAGACGAAACTCCGGAACTCATCTCTCCAGAGCAAAGCGGCCCTTGTTGCATTTGCCCGCACGAAAGGCTTTCCATCCAAACTGATAGAGAAGGCAATAAAAGACATATGATATTTGCTTTTTCTCATTCTATTGAGTAAATTTGCTCAGTGTATTGAGTAAAATCTGTAATTATTGAAATAAGTATCTATGTATAAGAGGTTTCAGTATAATATACTTTCTCAAAGAATGTCTGAACAACGCAGGTTTATTCAGGTGATAATGGGGCCTCGTCAGGTTGGCAAGTCCACTTTGATGAAGCAGGTTGTGTCCTCTCAGGATATACCGTACCTGTTTTATACGGCTGATGCCATTCCTGCTTCCGGATTTGCCTGGATCAGCAACTGCTGGGATGCGGCGCGAGTAAAGATAAAGGTTGAGAAGTTGCCGCAACTGATATTGATAATAGATGAAATCCAGAAAATATCCGGATGGAGCGAAATAGTCAAGAAAGAGTGGGACAGTGATACGTTTAACGATATACCTCTCAAGGTATTTCTACTTGGATCTTCCAGAGTGATGCTGGATAAAGGATTGGCAGACAGCCTGCAAGGAAGGTATGAACGTATAGTCCTTTCTCATTGGTCTTTTGCGGAGATGCGCGATGCATTCGGCTTTTCTTTGGAAGAGTTTGTCTATTTTGGAGCTTATCCAGGAGCTGCTGCTCTGGTGCAAGACAGGGACCGCTGGCAGAATTATATCAGCGGTTCTATTGTTGACGCCACCATTAACAAAGATATTCTAGTGAATGAGAACATAGGAAAGCCTGCTTTACTGAGGCAGACCTTTGAGCTGTCAAGTGCATATTCCGGACAGGAACTGGCTCTTAACAAAATGATGGGGCAGATGAATGATGCCGGCAATACGACTACCATAGCCGGCTACCTTAACCTTTTGTCTCAGGCCGGGTTGGTTGCAGGGCTTAACAAATATGCCAAAGATTTGGCCCGAAGGAAGAACTCTGTTCCAAAGCATCAGGTTTTCAACAATGCTCTCATGACTCTTTATTTAGACAAGAGTCTGGAAGAGTGTCTGTCTGACAGAAAATTGTGGGGCCGGTTATACGAATCGGCCGTAGGCGCTCATATTATGAGTTATGCATACGCCGGAGATTATAAAGTGTATTATTGGCGTGTTGGCACTGGCTGTGAGGTTGATTATGTTTTGGAAAAGAAAGGAAAACTTGTTGCAGTTGAAGTCAAGAGCAATGAAGACAAATGGAACAAAGGCTTGAGTGAGTTCAAGAATCTTTTCCATCCAAAGCTTTGTCTGGTAGTAGGTGACGGAGGTATGAGGGCTGAAGAGTTCCTCAGCATCAATCCATCCGAATTGTTTTGAAAAGAGTTATACAAGTAAATATGAAATAATTATCGCGATGAAAAACAATATTGCTCTAATGGTGGCATTAGCACTTATGGCTCTCGGAATTCAACACAGTCTTTTGGCTCAGACTCCAGAGCAGATACGATCATTCAAAGCCCATTTTACTGACAGGACTTTGAGTTACTGCATTTACCCCAAGCCTCAAAAAATTGTTGAGCTTTGTGCAATGGCAGATTTTAATACGGCAGATCTTGTAACAATTGTTTCAGGGAATGGTGTTGACACTTTTACCGTGAATAGGGCAGTGCAGATTGTGTCTGAGCATGGTAATCCAGTTGTAATATCTGCAGAGCCTTCTAAAGATGGAGTAAATTTGTATTTGGGCATAGTGGACTCTGGTTCAGAGGCGGATAAGGTTGCTGACCGGTTGGAACTGGACAAGAGCTTTATTCTTAATAGTTTGGGTTATGACCGTCACATTTTGTGTGTTGTTGAAAGGGCTGCGTTGGATGAACACCACTCAGACGTTTTAGGCCCTAAAGATTTGGCGGCTCAGGTTATTATTCTTGGCGAGAATACTGATGCTGTTTTTTGTGGACTGGCTTCTTTGGAGCAGATGCTGGAACAGGGAATAATGTTTTCTGTGGCGATTTATGACTATGCGGATGTGAAGCATCGCGGAGTAATAGAGGGGTACTACGGGGTTCCATATTCGGCTGAGGTTACAAAAGAGTTGTTCAGGTTTATGGCAAGGAATAAGCTGAACACCTATATGTACGGGGCAAAGAGTGATCCATATCATTCAAGATACTGGAGCGAGCCTTATCCTGTTGCGATTACTCCGGAGCAGGAGAGGGTGGGTTATCTGACGCAGGACATGATGAAGGACATCACAGCTGCGGCAAGGGAATGTAAGGTGGATTTCATCTGGGCCATCCATCCGGGCAAGGCCTTTGCGGATCCTCAGAACAAGGACATAATCCGGCAGATAATGGGCAAGTTCGAGAGCATGTATGAGTTGGGAGTCAGGCAGTTCGGAGTTTTTGTGGATGATGTGGGAGTGCCGTCAGACCCATCCATACTTAAACTTTGTGCGGATAACCTGACGGCCCTCCAGAAGGCCATTGACGAGAAATGGAACAAGGAGGGGACGCCGGCGGAAGATAAGGTCAAACCTCTTCACTACGTTCCGCAACTGTACGCATACTCCTGGGTAAGTGACGATAAGGCAAAGACTTTCTTCGAGAGCCTGAGGCCTGTCCCGGACAAGGTGAACATCTATATCACAGGAGCCAATGTCTGGTCTGTGCCTAACAACGGAGATATCCAAAAGGTTTACGGATGGCTGGGAAAGGGAACTAGCTGGTGGTGGAACTACCTGTGCAACGACCAGGACATGACCAAACTTTTCATCGCCGATATGCAGACCAACTTCAGAGATGAAAGCCACATTTTTTCAACCAGCCGCATACCTGCTGACATTACACTCAAGACTCTGATAGTAAATCCTATGCAGCAGGGAATGCTATCTCGGATAGGACTCTTCAGCACAGCAGACTATTCCTGGAACACGTCCGCTTTCAACAGCGTGCGCAGTTGGGAGGCTGCAGTGCGTTCTGTGGGCAGTTCAGCTCTTCTGGGAGATATTACGGAAGATCTGTTCAACATCATTCCTGCCCTCAGATATTATGACAATGACGAGTTCGAATATCTGATTACCCGCTACAAGCAGTCTGTTGAAAGGGGCAAGCCGGCTCCGGGAGCTCTTATCGCCGAGCTGAAAAAGGTTAATGCTTCCTGCAGCAAAATTGAGAAAACGCTTGTCCTTTCTTCCAAACAAAGCGACGCTCTCCTGTACTCGGACCTGCGGCCTTGGCTTCTGAAGCTGAAGGCTATGACAGCTGAGGCTATCTATCTGCTGGGGAAGAAACATCCTGAATATGCAGACAAAGATTCAAATAATGTCGCTCCAAGGGATTATGAGAACGACCCGGATTTCAGGTTTGAGATTCTTGGCGGAATGGGAGAACACATAAAAATGGCGGAACGCACCGCAGAGCCTTCCGCCAAATGTCTTTTGCCATTCATTTACTGGCTGAGAGGACAGAACTAAATCTCTTTGAAAGTGCGGCCGTCCCACTTGAACACTTTCTCGCTGTAGTTCTCATCTGCATCCCAAGAGCCGAGAACCATATCCTCGTTCTCAGGAGATTCCGGAATGCGGAACACATACAGTGAGGTGCCGAGCTTGGATATGGCATCGCTGAATACAGAATTCAGTTCCTCGTATGGCACGAGACTGTCTGTGGCCGGATTGTAGCTAAAGAACTGGAGCAACACTCTCCTGGAGTCTTCTGACACTTCTATGATATTGACGCCAAGAACCTTGGTGTCATCTTCCGCCGTCCAGACATAGAACTGGAGATTGCTGTCATACTGGCTTCTGGTATAGACCTGAGCAAAATTGTTCTCTTTGTCCTTGTTAACGACAAAGAAATCGTCCTGGATTTCCCCGATGAACACTTTTGCCATCTCCTCATCTGAATTCTTGCAGTAGAGGTTGGCCAGATACTCTACATCAACTATCCTCTCGTCCTGAACCTCCTGCTCAGGTTGTGCTGTCTGGGTGTTTTCTGTCTGGTTTGCATTGTCGTTGCCGTTTCCTGTTTCGCCTTTTCCGTTTTTGCAGGAGGAAAGACACAGGGCTGAGACCATCAAGGCCACAGATGTCATCGCGATAATTCTTTTCATAGTGTACAGTGCTTAATTCCTCGCAAATTTAGTAATTAAATTGCTGAGCAACACTCCTCCTTATGTATGTGTTTTCCGTTCAAATTCTTTGATTTTCCGCTTTTTTTTTTACAAATTTGAAGTCTGTAAGCCAATCGGTGCGTACTGCGTTTCACCAAGAAGCTTAATTAAACTTAAATAATGTATCATGAAAAACGACAAAACTGTTTATGAGTGCCCTAAGGTTCTGATAGTTGAATTTGAACATCAGGGTGTAGTATGCCAAACTCAGCTGGAAACTCCGGGAGAAGATCCAGAAGGAGAATGGTAAGTCATGCGT
>ONEF01000008.1 GCA_900316795.1 uncultured Bacteroidales bacterium
CGCCATCTTCTACTACGCCAAAACCAAACTGGACTTCTTCCGCCAGGTCATCATCAGTCAGGTACTGGAAAAGCAGGACATCCACCGCAAAGTGAACTACACGGAAGGCATGTCCCTCAAGGACTTCATTAAGGCCTACCTGAATGGTATCGTCCGCACCCGGGCCTACTACCTGGATGCCGTCACAGACTCCTTACCCGAGAATCCCACCCACGCCTACCTCCTCCTCGTCCTGCAGATTAAGCGCTACTACCCGGACCTTGGAGAGCGCTATTACGAGATAATGCAGGAAGAAGTGGCGCTCTGGAAGAAGGTTCTCACCGATGCCGTGACCTCCGGTGAAATCGGCCCGCAGCAAGACCTGGACACCGTTGCCGCCACCTTCCAGTCCCTCTTCTACGGTTACTCCTTCCACGCCGCCGTCGGCAAAGCCTTCGACCCCGCCGCCCTCCAGGCCCAGATGACGGGCTTCTACCGGAGCCTCTGTAAGTAGTCTTTAAAACCGAATCAAATAAACTGCCGCCACCTCAACCCGAGATAGCGACAGTTTCTCGGAAGAATCTTGCCGCCCTGGACGCCGGAACTGCTGCGGACTTCTCCGGGAAAACTCTACAAACTATATTTCAAACCCCTACAAATTGAGTGTAGAAAGCGTTTATGTAGGGTTTTTAACTCTACAAGATGTATTTTGTTTGTTCTATTTGCATATATTTGTACTGCAAAAACCAAAATATAAATAGGTATGGGTTTGGCAGAAATATTTTCAAGGAAATCGGCAAGGCTGGAAAAGAGCATAGAGGGGTTGATGGAGACGGTGGACCAGTCTCTGCTGGTATTCAAGGAAGGAGTCAAGAACTATCTGTACGGGGATGAGGAGAGTTTTACCGAGAATCTAGGCAAGATGGCCTCCCTGGAGACCGAGGCATCGTCAAGAATCAAGGAAATCGAGAATATCCTGTACTCCAGGGGATATCTGATCCGTTCCAGGGGAGACATCATGAGGCTTCTGGAGAGGTTCGACCACATTTTCATAATTATCAGCACGGACCTGATCCAGTTTGAGATAGAATCTCCGAAGATTCCTTCAGAACTCAAGAGGGAGTTTGTAAAGCTCAGCGAACTGGCCGCAATGTCTGCTGAAAGCACCATTTCTGGCACCAATGCCTATTTCACTTCCCCTAAGAGCGTGGCCGAGACTACCGCTCAGGTCTATTTCTACGAGAAGGAGGCTGTGAAACTTTCCCAGTCCATAAAGAGAACCGTTTTCCACGATATGGATAATCTCAAGCTCAGCGAAAAGTTCCACCTCAGGTATTTTGCGCTGCATATCGAGGATCTTTCCAAGGCTGCCGTAAAGGTAGCCGAGCAGCTTTCAGTAATGACAATCAAGCGCGCCCTATAAATGGATAGTCTCCTGTACATAATCCTTTCCGTTGTTTTTGCCGGCACGATGCTGATGCTGCTGGACCTGCCTTATGTCAGTGGCAGCATACTGGCTTCCGGCGCGGGGGAGAGGATTGCTGTCAGGATTCTGGTTCCGGTTCTTCTGCTTGGCGGCATTGTCCTGCCGGTTCTCTCTCCGGAGCATTTCACCCAGATGACACAGGGGCTTATGAAGCCGGAGGCTGTCTGCAATGTGCTCCCGGTGGGGATAGCTACTGCTGTTACGGCGGTAATTATCTTGGGATTCAGCCGTTATGCTGCAGTTCCGTTCGCCTTTGTGGCGGCTGTTGCCGGAATGGGGCTTGCCTGCGGAGGCTCTCTGGCTTTTGCAGATGTGCTGCCTTATGTTTCCTCCTGGATTGCGGCTCCGCTGATTTGCGCTTTGGCGGCTGCCGGCATTTACAGCATTTTTGCTGCTACGGGGAGAAGGCGTGAGTCTCATTTTGCAGTCACGGAGGGACGTTTCCTTTCCGCGGCGACAATAGTGGCTTTCTTACTGTCCATTGCCGCGGCTGTGAACAATTCCATTGTGTTTACCTTCCTGCCTTCAGGCCTGGGGGAAAATTCAATTTGGGTGGTTGCCGGTTCGGCTCTGGCTATTCTGCCTTTCGTTTTCCGTCACGTGACCATGAGCAAATGGTACATCGCGGATTATGAACTGGATACTAATCCACAGGCCATCATCAGCCTTATGCTTAGCATGCTGGTCAGCTTTGTCCTTTTCACCAGCCCGGCTCCGCTCCGCCTCGGGCTTGCAGCAACCCCGCTTCCGGCCGGAACGCTTTATCTGGCCGCCCTGGCTGGGATAAGCCTGCGCAGCAAACGTACCCTGGTGGACGGGCCGATTCTTCTGAAAGGAATCATATCTTCTTACATATCACCTCTTCTGGCCTTCCTCCTGGCCTTTTCTCTGGGAAGGATAATGGACGGAGAGCTGACCGGAACATTCATCGTCCTGGGTATCATAATACTGATAGCCGGGGTGATTGTCTATATGAGGGTACAGAGCCAGAGGATAATCAATCAGCAGGTAGCCAGAGCCCACGAGCAGCAGGTATATTCCACAAGGAAATCCCTGTCAGCGCTGGAGGTCAGGGCCGAGATGACCGAGAAAGACCTTCTGAACAAGCTGGATATCAAGCGTAAGGAACTTGTAGACTTTGCAGTTGGCATCAGCGACCAGAAAGATTTTATGGAAAGCGTGTATGAGCAGCTTAAAGAAGTCAGGGCAACCAGGGAAGGTGCGGAAAAGGATGTCAGGACAGATGCCCTCCTGCGGTCACTTCGGGAGAGAATGTACTTCACAAGGGAGATGAATGACTTCTACACCCGAAGCGAAGAGCTCCACAAGGACTTCAACGAGAGATTGGCTGAGAGTTTCCCTAAGCTTACGGAAAACGAGCGTAAGCTGGCTAACCTTCTCAGACAGGGCTTTTCCAGCAAATATATCGCATCGCTGATGAACATAACCCCTAAAAGCGTGGAAATAAACCGCTACCGCCTGAGGGCCAAGCTTGGTCTGGCGCGCAGCGAAAACCTTATAAATTTCATTAAATCAATTTAATTTTATTAACACACCTTTAATTAACTACTATGCGTAAAACATTATTATTACTGGCGATTTCCCTTCTGGCAGTCCAGACAGTATTCGCCCAGGAGAAAGTAAAGCGCAACCAGTACGGAGTAGCCGTTAAGTCTGACAGACTCGACGTTGAGGCTCAGGACGGTATTTTGGTTTTTGAATCTCCGACCAGCGCTTACAAACTCTGGTTTGACACCCGTATCCAGGCTGACGGAGCAGTTTTCTTCGGTCAGGACAAGGACTATGACAACATTGGAAACGGAGTAAGCATACGCCGTGCCCGTTTTGCCATCAAAGGCCAGATCAACGAAAGTTGGTATGGTGAGTTTGATATGGACCTTGCAGACGGTCTGATTGAACTCAAGGACGCTATCGTTCGTTACACAGGTGTTCCAAACCTGGATCTTCAGGTAGGTAACTTCAAGGAGAACTTCTCTTTGAACCGCAACACAACTTCCCGTTATCTGCAGTTCATGGAAAGGCCTATGGTTACTTCCGCTCTGGCTCCTTCCCGTCATCTTGGTATCAACGCCAAGTATGCAAAGGACTGGTTCTGGGGCTCTCTGGGAGCTTTTGCCCAGGATGTTGCAGGAGCTGAGGAAATCGGCTATGTCCAGGACAACAACAAGGACTACGGCCGCAACACCGGTTACTCCATTACCGGTAAGGTTGTTTTCCGTCCTCTCTACAAGATGCATGATGCCAGTCTCCACATCGGTTTTGCCGGATCTTACCGCAGGGCTCTTACCAGCGTAGATCCTAAGGAGTATGGAGCTTACAGGGCAAGTGCACGTAACTCCACTTCCATCAACCGCAAGAAGTACCTCGACACAGACCTTCTTCCAGGTTATGACCACAACTTCCTGTGGACAGTTGAGCTTGCAGGTCACTATCAGGGACTCCGCTACGAGGCTGCCTACATCGGTGACAACGTTCATTTCAAGAAGACTGCAGCAGACCCAACCACCAAGAACTTCGGCGGATGGTATGCACAGGCTGGTTACCTTCTGTTCGGCGGAAGCCAGAACTATGACGCAAACGGCGGCAAGTACACCAAGGTTACCCGTGGCCGCAAGTGGGGTGACATCGAACTCTGCGCTCGCTACGAGTACTGTGACCTTAACTACAAGAATGTTTATGGCGGTTCAGCCGAGGCTTATACCCTGGGTCTTAACTGGCAGGTAAACAACAACGTTAAGATAGTTCTCAACTATCAGTTCAACAACAACGACCGTTATGCAAACGGAAAGAACAAGCTGTTCGTAGGCCACGATGCAGGCGGCAACCCTACAAAGGATTACTCAAAGGTTGTCGAAGGCAAGAACAAGGCCGGTGTTGACTACCATATGATTGGACTTCGTTTTGAGATTGACTTCTAAAATTGACAAAGATTATGAAAAAGTTATTTATAGCAGCATTCGCGATGCTTTTCGCATTCAGTTCATGTGTTGAGGACAAGCTGTATCCTATCCCGACCGTTTCTGAATTATCAAATACTATAGCATACGACGAGACAGAAAGCGTGACCGTTACGGCCCTCGTTTCCGCTTTGGTTCCGGTAACTGAGGTTAATCTTTTCTACAAGGCAGGCGGCGCAGCTGTGGCCAAGGTTAAGATGGAAGGACTCGGGGAGAGTTTTAAGGGAGTCATCCCTGCTCAGCCGATGGGTACCGAGGTAAAGTACTATGTTGAGGCATCAACTGATGGTGGTTCAGTTACTTCCAAGGAGGCTTCATACACCGTGGGAGTTATTCCTATTGACTTTACCCCTCTGAAGCTCAACGAACTCAACGGAAACGACAAGTTTATCGAGATTATCAACACAGGCAGTGCTCCAATCAATATCAAGGGAATCAAGATATTGAAGGATACCAAGGATGTATGGACCGGTCCTAACCGCGACCTTGCTCCTGGCGCATTCCTGCTCCTTTACAGCGAGGATGTTGTTGTTGCCGGTGGCCCTCAGGAAGGCTATGATCCTGACCTGGTATTCACTTCAGGTCTTTCTGCAAAGAAGGCCGTTAGGGTACAGCTCAACGACCCTGTAGGTAACAGTCTTGACGATTTCAACCTGGTAACCGTATCAAAGACCGCTCCTGCATCTTACAGCCGTGTTCCAGACGGAACAGGAAAGTGGTTCTACACTCCAGCAACTCCAGGCGCAAAGAACTCTACAGATAACTCCGATCCTGTAACCGGACTTATGTAATTTTTAAATATTCAGCGATATGGCAGAATTAAAAATCGGTGAAATAAGCAAGCCTAGGTTTGAATTCCGAAGCTTCGGCCAGTGCTTCTGTGAAGCCCACAAGAGAATGGCCCGTCTTTCCGTTCCGGTTCCGGAGAAGGTTTGGGAAAGGCAGAGCGACGAGATATACATCATCTCAGCAAAGAACGACATCAACAACACCAAGATCCGTGACAGCAAGATGGACATCAAGACATTTGTCCAGAGCGTTGACGGTCTGGAGCAGTGGAACCCTCTGATGAAGGGCGAATTCCCTATCAGCCGCGAGGTTCTGGAGAAGGAAGTCTTCCCTGCATTCATGGTTGAGATGCCTGCCCTTACAAAGGACACCTACACTTATGAGGAGTTCATCGCTATGGTAAAGGCCAATCCTGACCTTGCCGCCGTGAGGGTTCACAAGCAGAGATTCGGTTATATGGTCAACAATACCATCTGCGAGGTCGGCAATGTTCTGATCAACGGGGCAAAGGTTGTTACCATCAACTCAGAGTCCACTGAGATAGAGGATATCAAGAAGACCATCAAGGACGTGGGTCTTGAGGGTGTTGAGAACATCAACTACCTCCAGGCTATCAAGAGAGTTATCGGGATGAGTGACAAACCATTAGCAAACGAATAGTTATGGGACAGGAAATAGAACGCAAATTCTTGGTCAAGGGCGACTTCAAGGAAGCCGCCTTCAAGGCCACCCGCATTACCCAGGGTTATCTCAGCAGCGTGCCTGAGAGAACCGTAAGGGTAAGGGTCAAGGGGGACAAGGGCTTCATCACCATCAAGGGCATAGGTTCCGACAGCGGAGCCAGCCGTTTCGAGTGGGAGAAGGAAATCCCTGTTCCTGAGGTTCAGGACCTTCTCAAGATCTGTGAGCCTGGCGTCATCGACAAGACCCGCTATCTGGTAAAGGTTGGCGAACATACCTTTGAAGTGGACGAGTTCTATGGCGACAACGAAGGCCTTACAGTTGCTGAAGTTGAGCTTGGAAGCGAGAACGAGGCTTTTGACAAGCCGGCTTGGCTGGGTGAAGAAGTCACCGGAGACGTCAAGTACTACAACTCCATGTTGATGAAGAATCCGTACAAGAACTGGAAGTGATGGATGTTCTTGACATGAACAACTACAAGATCGAGAAGCTGCCGAAGATGCAGAAATCCGGCTTCGAGCGGACCATGCAGCGCTTCGGCGGCCCTCTCGCTATCTTGGTGTTCATTCTTTTATACTATGTGGTCAAGATTCCTTTCCTGGACAATCTTGATACAGATTCACTTACAGGTGCTGCTGCCAAGAGGCTGGGAGAGCTGGGAGCCGGGGATTTCATCAGGGCGAACTATGCGATGCTGGCCATTTTCGCGGCCGCTATAGTGCTGTGGATAACGGAAGCCATTCCTAACTATCTGACATCGCTGATAGTGATACTCGCGATAGTTCTGACCAACATCACAACCGACAAGACGGCATACGCCCAGCTCGGCCACCCTGTGATGTGGCTGAACATTCTCTCGTTCGTGCTTGCCTCCATGCTTGTGAAGACCCAGGCGGCCAAGCGTTTTGCGCTCTGGTTCGTGCTGAAATTCGGCAAGAGTGCAGGCGGAGTGATTTTCAGCTTCATCATAATCAACCTGGTGCTTTCCGCATTCATTTCGGCCACTACTGCAAAAGCCGCCATCCTGCTCCCTATAATGATGGTGATTTGCGCCATCTACGGGGCGACCGGCGGAACCAACCGCAACAACTTCGGCCGGAACCTGATGCTTCAGAACCTTTTCCAGATCAATTTGGGAGCCAATGCCTTCCTTACCGGTTCAGGCGCCACCCTGCTTGCAGGAAGCCTGATTGCCGGAGCGATGGGCATAGGTTCATTCAGTTATCAGGACTGGTTCAAGGCAGCCTTCCCGATGAGCGTTATACTTATCCTCATCGGATGGTTCGTTGGCACCAGGATAATCTTCCCGATGAAGAAAGATGAGGCCAAACCTCAGATTC
Organism: uncultured Bacteroidales bacterium; assembly: GCA_900316795.1. Classification (GTDB taxonomy): domain Bacteria; phylum Bacteroidota; class Bacteroidia; order Bacteroidales; family UBA932; genus Egerieousia. The sequence goes on from ONEF01000008.1 coordinate 7,254, forward strand.
CGGGAGGTATGGAAAGGCTCAGGGAAGAACTCAAGGGTATGGGAAAGATGAAAGGCGAGGAATACAAGGCAATTGCCATCTTCCTGTGCGTGCTCATTCTCTGGGCAACTGACAAGCAGCACGGAATCAACCAGACAGCCGTAGCTTTCATCGGTGCCGTAGTGGCTCTGATGCCGAAGATAGGGGTGGTCAAGTGGAACGAGGTTGATATACCTTGGCATCTTCTGCTCTTCTCGGCCGGAGCCTATACACTGGGCGCCGGACTGGATGCCACCGGACTTCCAGGTACTGCGGTCAATGCGGCTTTTGAATCGTTAGGCATTACAGCACAAACTCCATATTGGGCTCTGTACATGATACTTACAAGTACGATGCTTATTTCTGCCCTGATTTTCCAGAGCAAAACCATGCAAACGCTTATCTTTGTACCGATAGCCATTGGAGTTGCACAGAGTTTCGGGTATCCGATTATGAGCTTGGCTTTCCCGATCGCGATGCTGGTAGGACACGTTTATGTGCTTCCTTTCAACAGTAAGCCGGCAGCCTTGCTCTATACTACAAACCAGTACAGCTGGAGCGATACTTTCAAGTTCGGCATCACTATGATGTTTATCAGCTGGCTGATGATACTTCTTTGGGGACAGACCGTCTTACATTGGTTCGGTTATACCCCAGGGTTATTTTAAACAATTAAAAACAACGGCATTATGACAATAGAATGGGATTTTATACTTAGGATTTTTGCGGCAGGACTTTTAGGTGGAATGATTGGCTTTGAAAGGGAGATGAGAGCAAAGGAGGCTGGCATCCGCACGCACTTTGTGGTTGCGCTTGGCAGTGCTTTGTTCATGGTTATTTCCCAATTTGCCTTCGAAGGCAATTACGACAGGGCCCGAGTAGCTGCGCAGGTGGTCTCAGGTATAGGTTTCATTGGTGCCGGTGTAATAATCTTCCAGAAGAACGCGGTCCGCGGTGTGACAACCGCGGCCGGTCTCTGGGTGGCTGCAGCCATCGGTCTTGCCAGCGGTGCCGGCATGTACACGGTATCCATAGCTGCAACTCTTATGACCATTATCTGCCTTGAGGCTATGCATTTCATAACTCACAAGGTAGGAGAGAAGATTCTCACTGTGACCATTTTTTCCGTAGAGAACGACCGATTGTCTTCCATAATAGAAGCTATAAAGAATATGGAAGCGGACATACACCTGCTTACAGTGACAGGCAGCGAGGCTACATTCGACCTTCACGTTAAACACAGACTCTACCTTTCCACCGTAGAGAAAATACTTAGCATGACCAAAGGTCTCAAAGTTGAAATCTCATAGACATCGCTGTTGATATATGGGATACAGGAAATTTTTATTTCTGCTTTTTACTGTTTTCGCTTCGGCCGGATTGCATGCCCAGGACAGGGAAGATGTCCTGAAGCAGGCTGACGGCTACCAGTGGCCTTCAGACAAGGCTGTGCTCGAAAAGCTGGACCGGTGGCAAGACCTCAAATTCGGGGTTCTGATGCACTGGGGCATATATTCTGTTCCAGGTATCATAGAAAGCTGGAGCATCTGCAACGAGGACTGGATAAAAAGGCCGGAAGGAAGCGTGTATGAAGATTACAAAAGATGGTATTGGGGGCTCAGCGATGAGTTCAATCCGGTGAAATTCAACCCTGAACAATGGGCTGAGGTATTTTCCCGCGCCGGAATGAAATACATGATTTTCACCACCAAACACCACGACGGCTTCTGCATGTTCGACTCTCAATACTCAGATTACGGCATTGCGCACGGACCTTTCAAGGATAATCCCAAGAAGGATGTTGCAAAATATGTGTTTGACGCCTTCCGCAGCAAAGGCTTTATGGTAGGGGCCTATTTCTCCAAACCAGACTGGCATCACCAAGGTTTCTGGAACTCTTACTACGCCACTCCCAACCGTCATCCGAACTATGACGTAAAGAAGCATCCTGACTGGTGGCAGAGTTATGTGGAATACACTCAGAACCAGCTCCGGGAACTTACAAGTGGACGTTACGGCAAACTGGACATCCTCTGGCTGGACGGCGGATGGATAACAGGAGACGCCGTGGGCATCAACGAGATACTTCCAAAGGCCCGCAAGATAAGTCCCGGGCTCATCTGTGTAGATCGCACAATCAAAGGGCCGAACGAGAACTACCAGACTCCGGAGCAGTCCATACCTGAAAAGCAGATCAACTATCCTTGGGAAAGCTGCATCACCCTGACAGACAGCTGGGGATGGGTTCCGGACGGAAACTTCAAGTCTTCAAGGAAAGTAATCGGCATCCTGGCCGAGATAGTGGCAAAGGGCGGCTGCCTGGTCCTTGGAGTCGGTCCTACGCCTGAAGGCTTGATAGAAGACAAAGCCATAACAATACTGGACGAAATAGGGGAATGGCTCTCAAGATGCGGAGAAGCCATCTATTCCACCCGCATCGCTGAGCATTACAATGAAGGGAATCTCTGGTTTTCAAAGTCCAAAGACGGCAAAACTGTTTATGCGGTTTATGCCCTCGGCGATGGAGAGCAGTTGCCCGATTCCGTTCATTGGAAAGGATATATGGGATATCTTCCAGAGGGTAAGGTCTTGCTTCTCAATACAGGCAAGAGCCTCAGGACAACAATAAAAGATGGTGTTGTCACCGTAAAACTGCCTAAGGGCCTTCGTCAAGAGCCGCTTGCATTCAAGATAACTACAGTGCGTCAAAGCCGGATTTTGCCTTGATGCGTTCCTTGCAGGCATCAGTCTCAGGGCTGGACTAGAATAGGCTGGTGCCGTGAAACTGAGGGGCTTTTGAATCCTCTGCGATTTGATGGAGGTTGCTCTTCCTTATGCCTTTTCCCGCTATGATGGTGATTCTTCCTGCGGCCTGTCCTACCAGACGGGCTATATTGTATCTTCCGACAAAGGCATCTTCCATGTTTCCGGAGGTCAGAAGATGTGTGCAGCCAATGGAGATTATATCCTCAAGCGCTTTCTCAGGATTATTTACACAGTCAAAGGCCCTGTGGAAAGTAATGCCATAGTGGCGGTTAAGACAGTTCACGGCATCAACAAGTTTTCGCATTGTTGGCATATCTACCTCATTTTCAGAGGTCAAACATCCGAATACAAACCCGTTTACCCGTTTGCAGTCTATTTCCAGATCGCCGATTAAACGGATATCGGCCAGCATTTTCACAATTTCCTCTTCTGAATAGACAAAGTTCCCTCCTCTGGGGCGGATCATCACGTTCACCGGAATCGCTGATGAGGAAAGAACCTCTTTCACAAGGGATAGGGACGGTGTGACTCCTCCAACCGAGATATCCTCGCAGAGTTCTATCCTGTCTGCGCCAAGCAAGCAGGCATTTTTTACCTCATCAAGGCTTGTGCAGCAGCTTTCCAGATATAGTTTTCCATTACCCATATCACAAAAATAATCAAATTCCTTTTTTTGGTAAATTTGCAGATATGAAAAAGATTCTTGCATTTGTTTCAGTTTTAGCTGTTATTTCTGTTCTTCTGGGTTCCTGCTCGCTTTCCAGGTCTGAGGATTGTTACAAAGACTTCCTTAGGGACAATATGAACAGTGCTGACCGGGTTACTTACAGCGAAGACTTCTGGGAGAGGAATGTACAAAAGACTCTTGATGTCAGGAAAAAGATGAAATGGAATATCTCCGAGAGAGATTTCAAGTACTTTGTCCTGCCGCTTAGGGTCAATAACGAGAACCTGGATGATTTCCGCATCGTGTGGGCTGACAGCCTCTGCTCCAGGGTCCAGGGAATGACGATGGAACAGGCAATACTGGAAATAAACCACTGGTGCCACGAGATGGCCACCTACGCCCCGTCAGATGCCAGGACGTCTTCTCCACTGGCTACAATCCGCAAAGGTCTGGGAAGATGCGGGGAAGAATCCGTGCTTACGGTATCTGCTCTGAGAGCCGTAGGAATACCGGCTCGCCAGGTCTATACTCCGAGGTGGGCGCACACGGATGACAACCACGCCTGGGTGGAAGCCATCTCAGATGACGGCAAATGGCATTTTATCGGAGCCTGCGAGCCGGAACCTAAGCTGGACATGGCGTGGTTCAACGCTCCTGTCTCAAGGGCTATGCTGCTGCATACCAAGGTCTTCGGGAAAGACTATGACGGTCCGGAGGAAGTGATCCAAAAGACCCCGGCTTATACGGAAATCAATGTCACAGCTAATTATGTCCCTGTAGCTAAGAGAGTTGTAGCGGTAGTTGATGAAGCCGGAAAACCTGTTGAAGGCGCTGAGGTATCTTTCAAGATTTACAACTACGCCGAGTTCTACACCGTGGCCACATACAATACAGACCGGAAAGGGCAGGCATCTCTTACCACCGGAAAAGGAGATATGCTTGTAATGGCCTCCAACGGCAGTCGGTTCGGGATAGGCAAGGCTTATGCTGACACTACCAGGATTGTCTTGGACAAGATTGCCGGCCAACCGTATTCTTTTGATTTTGATATAGTTCCTCCTGCCGAGAACCCGATTCCTTCCTCTGCGACAGAAGAAGAAATCGCTGAGAACAAGGCAAGGTTTGAAAAAGAGAACCAGATGCGTGAAGCCCGGCCGAAGGGAAACCAGGCTGTGATTGATTCTTTCTGGAATTATGCTGACAGCCTCCAACGCATTCCGCTTTATGCGGGCATTATGCAGTCTCTGTCTGCCAAAGACATGAATGACGTTACTTTGGATGTCCTCACCGATGCCTGCACTCACGCTGAGGAACCTTTCAACGAGTATGTCCATTGCCCGAGAATCGAGATGGAATTCCTTTATCCGTTCTTTGTAGAAATCGGACAGGGACTTGAGTTCCAGACCCCTGCGGATATTGCCAAATGGACCGACGAGAATATAGCCGTGGACAGCACAGATAATCCCCAAAGACTCAGGATCCCACCTGTTTTCGTCTGGAGAAGCCGACTGGCGGATCCTCTTTCCAAGGACATTTTCTTTGTCGCCCTGTGCAGGGCCAAGGGATTCGAGGCCAAAATAGACGAGGCTACCTGCAAGGCCCAGTACAAACAGGGGGATGATTGGATAGACCTTCGCACCGGAAAGCCTGCTCCACAGGGATTTCTCAGTGCCACTTTCTCAGCTGATATGAAGCCAGGCCTCAAGCCGCAGAAGACAGATCCTCTGTACTACAGGCACTTCTCCATATCCAAGGTTGACGGCAGCAAGGCTGTGCAACTGGCCCTGGATGAAAACTCAGACATTCCTTTCAGCAAGATGTTCGCTGAGCCTTATCCTCTTGACTGCGGCTACTATATGCTTACCACCGGGAACCGCATGGCAGACGGCAGCGTGCTGGCCCATATTGAGTTTTTCCCGATAGAAGAGGGCAAGACTACAGAAACCGCCTTCGTTTTCAGGCAGTCCGACAACAAAATCTCTGTCATAGGCTCAATGGATCCGGAAAAGAAGTTCCTCAGGGACGGCAAGGAAGTCTCCATTCTCTCTCAGACAGGAAGGGGATATTTCCTGGTCTGCTGCCTTGGCTACAAGGATGAGCCTACCACTCACGCAGTCAGGCAGATGACTTCAATCGCCGATAAAATCAACGACAAAAAGCTTCCGGTAGTTGCCCTTGGACAGGCGCAGCCAAATGGATTGGACGGCCTTGTAGCCGGTACTGACAAAGATGACTCAGTGAGGAAGATGCTTGCAGAAGGATGCAAGAAGGATGGCAAGACACTCCCTGTCATAGCGCTCTGCGACAGTTTCGGCCGCATTGTCTATTACTCACAAGGTTACAATACATCACTTGCGGAAGAACTCACAAAGGTTCTTGAAGCGATATGACACCGGATTGATTCAAACTTTGATGATTCCTCTAGCGACAGCAGAGGCTACACATTCTACGATTGTGTCTAAACCAAATTTTCCCTTGATACGCTCCTTGTATGTTTCAACGGTGGTTGTGGCAATGTTCAAGGCTGATGCTATCTGGATGTTGCTGTAGCCTGAACTTACAAGTTGGAGCACTTCCAGTTCTTTGGCACTGAGACCTATAGGTTTGCGTTTATGCATTTCTTTTTCTCCACCGAACAGGGAGCTCAGGAGTTCCCTTGGGATGGTGTTGCCGAAAAACAGGGTATAGCCGTCTGCAATCTTCCGTATTGCTTCCAGTATCTCTTCCGGGGAAGAATCTTTGGACAGATAAGCTCCGGCTCCGGCTGTTATGGCAAGCAGTATGTAGCCTGGGTGCTTGTAGTGGGAGAGTATCATTGTCCGTACATATGGGAAGGCTGCCCTTATGCTTTCCAGAAGCGTAAGGCCGTCTGTCTCTGATTCAAGGGAGATGTCTATGACAGCAACCTCTGTATCAGGGTGTTCTATAAGGAAAGATATCGCAGAAGATGGTGTGGTAACATGGTTTACGGATATTCCGTCTGTTCCGATTGCCAGCCTAAGCCCCATGGCAAAGACGGTGGAGTCTTCCACAAGCAAGATTTTCAGTTGTTTTGTCATTGCAGTTCTATTGTCATTTCGCAGCCTCCTTCAGGGAGATTTCTACCTTTCAGACTTCCTCCCATTCTTTCCAGCAGTTCACGTGTGATTACAAGTCCCAGGTGTCCGGGCCTGGACAGAGTCTGAAGGATTTCGGAATCCATACCCGGACCTTGGTCGCTGATGGTAATTTCAGCCGGAGTGACATTGATGGTTATGGTTCCTCCCTTTGGAGAACAATGCACTGCATTCTTCAACAGGTTTCTCAGGCAGGTTGTCAGCATATTTTTGTCTGTCAGTATGGTGGAGCCGGTATCTCCGGTAATTTGCATTTTTAGGTTCTTCCAGCTTAGGCTGCTGAGTGCCGCCTCCACGATATCTCCGAGTCTTTCTTCCTTTAACTGGGGCAGGAGGTTCTGCTTCTGGTTCAAAGACCAGAGAAGGAGGTTGTCCAGCAGATCGGATGTTCCGGAGGCAGCAGTCCTTATTTCCGAGAGCGCCATCTGTATCTCTTTGGCGGAAAGGACTTCAAAATTCTTGTCGAGCACGTCGGTGAGTTGTCTGATGTCGGAAACGGGACCTTTCAAATCGTGTGAAATGATGGAGTAGAAAAGGTTCTTCGCGATTTCTTGGCGTGTCTTTCTTTCTCTAAACCTGATAACCAGCCAGATGGCAAGCCAAAGCAGGACAGCGTAAAGCAAAAGGGAATGCCATCTCAGAAGCAGAGGCATAGGGACTCTGATTTCCCTTGAAACGGTTTTTCCGTGTTCCCACCTGCCGAATACATCCGAAGATTGCTCTTCCAAGGTATAGAGCCCGGGCATCATCTTGTCAGGCAATCCCGAGAATTGTTTATAGACCCAGTTACCGTTGTTAAGGCGATAGCGGTGCTGAAGGAGAAAACTTAGTGGAAGGCTTCCTTCTGCATTGATGGCAAGCAGGCTGTCGGGATGGAAAACAGCAGCGCCTGAAGATCCGCCGAAGGCGAGTGAACCATCCGTCAGTTTGCAGGAAACATGTTCTCCGTATATGTCTGAAGGCAAGCCGAGTCCTTTTCTTACTATGCCTATACTTTCATCAGTATCAACGAAATACAATCCTTCTTCAGTTCCGGCCCATAACCTTCCTTTGTCATCGGCTTCCACTGACTGTACGAGTTTTCCTTTCAGGTACACTTCTCCTGATATAGTCCACAAACCGCTGCGGGTAGCTGCCCAGATTTTGCCGTCAGGAGCAATGCAAAGGTCGGTGACGTAATTGTCCGGTATTGTGGAGTTGGCTGGCAGATATTTAGTTACAAGGCGGGTGTTGCGGTCAATTACATTGAGGCCGGCCTCGGTGGTTCCGTAAACCAGATTTCCTTCCTTGTCCTCAATCAGCCGGCTTCCAAGTCTGGAACTGATATATATGCTTGAATCTTTGTCGGGAGTAGGGTATTTGAACGGACTGAGCCATTCAGGATGAAGCGTCTTGCCGTTCATTCTGTCGAATTCGTTGAGTCCGACACCTTCCCAGGTGGCAATCCAGAATCTTCTGTCAGATGTTTCCAGGAAGTCAGCTATCCAGTTGGACGTTATGAGGTCCCCTTCTGCAACTGGGTGTTGTTCAACGGGGACAGGTCCGCTTATTTTTCCACGGCTGGTTTTGCCGTCTTTACAGATATCAAAACCGGTATTGTTCCAGTATCCGATATATACAGTACCGTCTTTGTCTTCATATAGGCAGGAAACGTAACCGTCTTTGGAGCGGCCGGATACAGGATAGCCGACCGCTTTCCCGTCAACAAAAGCCCCGCGGTCAGCCGTCCCTATCCAGAACTGCCCTCCGGAGGCTTGCATGAGAGCTGTTATCTGTTTTGAAGGAGATTCGACGGTCTTGACAATCTGCAGCTCCTTGCACAAGACAGACAGTCCGCAGTCTCCACCAATCCAGATATTGCCACGGTTATCTTCAAATATGCAGTACAGTTCCCGGGAAGAAACAGAATAAGGATCTTCGGCGATATGTCTGTAAACAACAGAGAGCTCAGGATTCTCTGTATTCACAAGAGCTAGTCCATATGAGCCTGCAGCCCAGATTCTTCCTTTGCTGTCGGCAAGAAGTGACGCATGTGCTAATGGCAAACGGCCTAAATTGAGAGGTTCATCTCCTTCAATGATGAGAAGCTCTGATGTATAATCGCTGAATCCATACAAGATTCCTCCGGCTTCAGCGTAGCTTCCCATGGCGCATTCTTCTTCAAAGCGGTGCTTTGCAACCGGTTTTCTCTTGTCTTCAATATACTGGCAGTGTACGATCCTGCCGCCCGACCAGATACGTCCTGATGAATCTTCATAGAGCTGCTGGTAGGGGTAATCCCCCTCAAAGTGGACTATGTCATACCTCAGCGATGCCAGAGTCTGGATACTATCCTTGAATTGGAGTTTGAAAATAAGGCTGTCGAGCGTGGCCGCCCACACATAACCGTCAGAGTCTGTGAGCAGTGCGCGTATATGTCTGCCTGCCAATTCTCTGTTTTCATTGGAAAAGACAGAGTTCTCCATGACAACAAGCCCCTTTGCAGTACCGACCCAAAGGCGGTTGTTCCTGTCCATGGTCAGGGATGTCACCCTTAATGCAGGAAGACCTTCGTTGAAAAGCCGGAATCTGTCGCCGTCAAAACTGAACAATCCTGATCTGCTGCCAAACCACAGCAAGCCTTCGTCATCTTGGGTGATTGCATAAACAGAGGAAGATGCCAGACCATTGTCCGGCCCGTAGTTGACAAAATGCGCTTTCTGGGCAGAAAGACCCAAAGAAACAAACAGAAGAAATATGGTTACGAAACAGCGCATTCCGACTTCAAATTTATCAATTCTTGAGAAATAAAATCCGTTCCACAGGCCTTTGTGGTGGATTCCACCACAAAAAGCACATTACGATTCTCTAGTTTTGCATAAACTGAATTCTATTAACCTAAAACAACGATTATGTATGGTAAAAGATTTACAAGTTTGGCAGCAGCTCTGTTTCTGGCGTTCTTGTTTTTGTCAGGTCAGGTTGATGCGCAAGTCTATGTGCCTCCTGTAAGTGCCGCTGCCTGTGCCGAATGCGGTGGTGTGGGGGCTCACAAGCCTTCATGCCCTCATTACAGGTCTTCTCAGGAAGATTCCGATTCCAAATCAAGCTCCAACAAACCTGTGACCCGGTCTTCCAATCGCGGAGACGAGCCTTATTCAGACAGCAACTTTTTTGGGCTCATCGATGGCAAACCACTGACCAACAAGGAATATTGGACAATCTTGATGGATATTTGCCCATATTGCGGAGCCAGTAACAACAAGTCGCACAAATCGGATTGTACCATAGGATATGCATTCAACAAATGGCACGAGTATTCAAACAGCGGCATGGATAAAGATGCCATAAGGATGCGAGACAACATTGTTGCGCTTAAACTTGCTTCCAGCAGAGGCAAAGCCACTCTGGCATCCATGCGCAATCCGTCTGGCTCCAGACCTTCAGCTTCAGCATCATCCAGCCAAAAACCTGCCGGTTCCGCTTCTTCCAGCACAAGTCTGAAAGACTATACCCCGGCACCTGAAAAAAAGAAACCGTCAGTAGGCAATCCCATTATGCCTTGTCCTCTGATGACACAAGCTCCTTTATTCTCCGGCATAAACGAACACAGCATCGTCTATGACAAACTCCAAAGCATAGAAGGGGAGCATCCTTGGGGAACTGTGGATATGAATCACTTCCGCCGGAGCCAGAAAGGCGGATGGGGAGTCTTTGCAGACTATGACATTGAGCGTTACACCAACACTCCGAAGGGAGTTGTAGTACTTGGCAAACGCCAGCAAGACGGGTATATTCTGTGGATGACGTTGATGTTCGACAAGGATTCCGGAAAATATTTCGCGTATGAGGCTGAGAGCGAAGATGAAGACCGGAGTGGCAAAAAGGTGGCGCTTAAGGATATCCGGTTTGAAAGCGAAGGAGAAGTCATCGTGAGGGAATATTCTGAAGGGTACAAAAGAGTTACGGATGTCTTTGGAAAAAGCATCGCCTCAGGTTACAACATCAAGGTTCTTCCCTTGAAAGTTGACGGGCACAGGATAATTGCGCATGGCCCTGATCCTCAAGTGAAAGGAAGTCTTGCAAGTCATACCTTCATTTACGATGACAAAGGGAAACAGATAGCCCACGGAGAAGTTCTGGAGTACTACGGTGACGCCGTAATCGCCAGGGACAAGAAGGGAACAAAGGCAACGATATACAACTGGAATGGTCAGAGTATCCATTTTGACATGGGTGGGTGGCAGTCTGACACCATGAAGGATATACGGTGCTACAAAAGCGATCGGGGACCTTTTTATATAATCAAAATCCAGGAAGGAAGGTATGCGGTTTTCTCCCGCGGCTTCCGCCAGGTAGGAGGAACATACTCGTCAGAGAATGAGGCTCATGAAGCTTGGAAAAGATTATAAATCGCAGGTAGGATGAAAAAGATAATCTTTGTTTTGCTATCAGCCCTTGCAGTTGTTGCTTGCGGCTATGATTCCAAGCCTGCAGACCCGGGAGACGGTTCCAAGGTCATAGAAATTACTTCCCCGCGCTTGGCTGTAGAAGGCAAGGAAATATTTTTATACTACCTCCGCGACGGTGTGCCGGTCCGTTCGTTGATGAAGGAAAATATGTCACTTGAACCACCAGTGACAGTGGACCCTCAAAAGTGGGACAGCTATGGTGAAACGCTTGAATCGATCCTTATCGCTTCCGACAGTGTTAGTTTATATGATTTCAGGGGTACAGAACATCATAGCAATTATGTCCAGTCTCCAGATGGTGTACGTTTGTTCTTTACTGCGTGGAATCCAACCACTTGTAAAAGGGATTTGTACTGGATCAGAAAGACCGGAGGCTTCCCTGTCCAGATAACATCTGATGACTGGTGGGCTGATTTCAGCGTGCCGTTCGCCTTTATGGAAGATCGTGGCAACAAGTTCGTGGATGGAAGCAAATCCTGGGTGTTGCTCTGTCTGTCATCCAATCCTGTAAGTCCTCCTGAAATAGTGGCGCTATGGATGGATGGACGCCGGCAGTATCTGGTATTGTCACACGATAACGACATCTACAAGGAGAACCATGTCAAAGGTTTATGGCAACAGAAAGGAGAAGTGCGGACATCGGCCGGCAATACAGTCCATTATTATGAACTGTGTTCTTCCAAGAAAGAACCGGGAAAGGAAATGCTTTATTATGCAGCTGGCGGCAAAAATCCGGCAGCATGGAACGAGGAGGCTGTACTTAAAGCGATTGGCGGAGGCCGGGCATTCAGCATAAGCACTTTGGAACTGGAGCATAACAATGATGAACAGGAAGTTGTCGAGCAGCTGCTTCCAGGATTTATGGACTCGAAATAACCTGCAAAATGACTTACATGAAGAACATAATAATCATCAGCCTTTTGGCTGCCATTCTGCTATCGGGAGCGAGCCTCAAGGCTCAGGATAGCAATTCTGAATATCTTAAACAGCTTGAGGAAATCTACGGCAATGACGAGTACAGAGAAATGAAGGAGAAATTCGATTCCTTTGAACAGTCTATCGCCCAACACGAGGAAGAAGAACGCAAAAGCAGGAATTGGAGAATCCTGATTTCAGTGATTGTAGGTCTTTTGCCGGCGGCCGTTGTGCTCATCAGGGTTTTCACCGGTAAAATTAAACCGGCAGGCGGAAGAGCAGTCATCCAAGCCTCATTCATCCTGCTTCTGGGCGGAGCTGCCTTGGGCGCAGTCAACTACCTTATCCTTTGGCTCAGGCACACCGGAAACCAGGCAATCTTTATATATGTCGTCTTCATCGCCCTTGTAGCAGGAGCTATTTATCTGTACACCAAGAAAAACCTTGAAAAACCTGAAGAAAGTAAAATAACAAAGGAGCCTGAAAAAAACTGAAAAACCTGAAGAACGCAGAACCCTTTGACCTTTGAATCATAAACACTAAAATTAAATAGTTATGAAACGCTCAATACTTATATTGTTTGGGTTGCTGGCAACAAGTCTCAGCTGCGCCCAGAACCTGCGCTTCAAAGAAAACCGTATCAAAGTGCAGGCAGATGCCGATCGCGACGGAAAAGTATCGGAACAGGAAGCCAAAGCTGTTATCAGCCTTTCGCTCATGGCAAACAGAAGCGATATGTTCCAAATTTCCAGTTATGATGATCTCCGCTATTTCCCTAACCTTGAGTACCTCTATACCGGTTATACAGATGTGGATACCATCGATCTGAGGAACAATCCGAAAATAAGGGAAGTGGATTACACAGGTGCAAGGTCCAAGAATCTGACAATACTGTTTGCCCCAGGCGTGAATATGGTCAAACCAACTTCAGATGATATTTGGACAAGCAGCAAAAAATACATCCGTAAGGAAACTGATGACGCTTGCAAGGTCTCTGTCACGGATAAGGACGGCAATGATGTTTTCATCACCATAGAAGAAGGCAACTTTTTCTCCCGTTGCTTCACAGGATGTGACGCCAATCAGAACGGAAAGGTTACCTATGCGGAAGCAGCTGAGGCAACAACACTCTCGCTTCACTTCGGGGGGCGGTCCAACGTCATAGACAATTATGATTTCCTGAGGTTTTTCCCTAAGCTTGTCCGTTTGCATTTAGGCAATACAACCGTTGAAGGAATCGACCTGAGCCATAACATACTTCTGGAGGAAGTGAACATGGAAGAGGCTCTGTGGCTGAGAGTTGTGAAGGTTGCAGGCCCGGTTCTTCCAAAGTTCTATTGCCCTGCAGATGTCAAGATAATGACCATTCTTGTCGGCGACAGCGTTAAAATGCCATCCAATCCTGACCAGTTGAACCTTGAGAAGTATCTGGAATTCTCGGAAGAAGGTATTGTCTCTGAGAAGAAAGATTAATCAGGGAGAAAGAAGACTGTTTCTCAGAACAGGCTGGCCCTTTGCGCTGAGTGCGAAAAGTGGAGTGGAAGGGTGCAAAAAAAGAGGTGAAACAATCACCTCTTTTTTTTGAGTGCCCAGGACAAGAGTCGAACTTGCACACCATTGCTGGCACTAGTCCCTGAAACTAGCGTGTCTACCATTCCACCACCTGGGCAATCAGGGAGTGCAAATATACAACTTTTGCTGAAATAACAATGACTTTATTGAGATTTTGGTTTGGGCTGTGCATTTTGTAACTTCGCACACAGTTATGGATACATCTCCAATTTTCAACGATATATCAGGGAACTACGACCGTTTCAACCATCTTTTCTCCATGAACATAGACAAAAGCTGGAGGAAAAGCTGTGCCCGTACGGCTTCAGGCGTAGCTTCTGAACTCGCCTTGAGGCGTGGTACAGATTTATCAGCGATAAAGGTGCTGGACCTTGCCTGCGGAACAGGGGATCTCAGCATTGCTCTTGCGAAGAAGGGGCTTAAGGTCTCGGGAGCGGACATTTCCGAAGGGATGCTGGAGGTAGGAAAGAAGAAGATAGATGCGCTTTGGGGTGGCAAGTATTCCAAGTACCCCAAGCCGGTGCTTGAGATGGGAGACGGGGCCAGCCTCCCGTTTGAAGACGGTTCTATAGACATTGTCACAATCGGTTATGGCATAAGGAACTTTGACAACAGGCCAGCGTCGCTGAGGGAAATACTTAGAGTCCTCTCTCCTGGAGGAGTGCTTCTTATACTGGAGTTCGGGGAACCACGCAATGCACTGATGCGTCTTTTTTACAAGCCATATTTCAAGTATATGATTCCCCGCCTGGCTTCTGCCCTTACCAAGGGGAAGGACAGGGGCGCTTATGAGTACTTCATAAGGTCTGTGGAAAAATTTCCTAAATTTGAAATGTTTTGCAAAGAACTCACCGAAGCGGGGTTCCAAAATGCAGGATACAAGAGCCAGACAGGAGGCATTTCTGTCTTGTACAAAGCTTTCAAACCAATGGGTGAATGATACTTTTTTCTTGGCATACTTTCTGGCCGATTCTGTCTGCTGTTCTCTATGCAATGAACTTTTGCATAGCGATTTACGCTTCCGTCGCAATGATTCTCAGAAGGCAGAACCCGGTCAAGACACTTTCCTGGATTGCCGTGATGGTCCTTCTGCCGTATTTGGGTATCCTGCTGTACTTCACGTTCGGGCAGAATTTCAGGAAAAAGAAATTGTTCTCCAGAAAGGGGCTGGCCGACATCAAGGTAAGGAAGGACCTTTGTGCAGACCAGAGCCTGGAACTTGATAGTGCTCCCGAGTTCCTTACGGGGGATATGAAACCGTTCAAAAAACTCATTTACCAGAACCTCAAGAACAGTTATTCCCTTGTTGATTTCAACAACGACATCGAGTTCTACTATAATGGTCGCGATGCTCTCAATGCAATGTATGCCAGCATACAGGGAGCAGAAAACCACATTCATCTCCAGACATACATACTTGAAAATGACCGCATAGGCAACAAGTTCATCTCTCTTCTGATGGAGAAGGCCAAGTCCGGTGTGGAAGTCAGGCTTATGTATGACGATGTAGGCAGTCCGAAGATATCCAGGAAACTGCGGCGCCAGATGGAAAACGCCGGCATTGAAGTGATGGTTTTCTCCCCGGTGCACCTGTTTATGCCAATGTCCAAGATCAATTACCGCAACCACAGGAAAATACTGGTAGTGGACGGGGATACCGGTTTTTTGGGAGGAGTCAATATAGCGGACAGGTACTATTACGGCATGAACGGCGGGCTTTGGCACGATACCCAGGTGAAGATTACCGGAGAGAGCGTATTCTCCCTGCAGGCCAGTTTTATGCTGGACCGCTATTTCGTCGTCCAGCATAAGATGTTTCTGTCCAGGCGGTATTTCCCTCATATAAAAGTTGGCAAGAAGGTCCTGTCCGGAAAGAACAGCAACGTTTATTCCCAGATCATATCATCAGGGCCTGACAGCGATTGGGCGGGCATCATGCAATGCTATTTTACTGCAATAACCTCAGCTACAGACCATATTTACATAGTTACTCCATATTTCACTCCAAACGAGACTATTCTGGATGCCATAAAAGTTGCGGCCCTGGGAAGGATAGATGTCAGGCTTATGATTCCATACAAGGGAGACAGCCAGATGGCTCATTACTGTACACGGTCATACATAACCGAGCTTCTGGAAGCTGGAGTCAAGGTCTATCTGTTCAAAGACGGGTTCAACCACTCAAAAGTAATAAGCGTGGATTCCAAGATGGCTATCATCGGTTCCGCCAATATGGATGAGAGGAGCTTTGAGCACAATTTTGAGATAATGTCCGTGATGTATGACCGAGGATGCGCTTCTTCCGTGGAAGCACGCTTTGTCCGGGATATTTCATTGTGTGAAGAGGTTTCCCTTGACAGTTGGAAAAAGAGGAGCAAAGTCCAGAAGGTCAAGGAAAGTTTCTTCCGTCTCCTGTCTCCTTTAATATAATCGCGATTAAAATTATTGACAATAAATAAGTTGCACTATGAAAAAGAATTATGTGGCCGGTGTGGATATCGGCGGTCAGACAGCCAAGATCGGTATTGTTGACAGAAAAGGAAACATCCTTGCCAGAAAAGTTATCAGCACCAAATACAAGGAGGCTGACAAGTTTATAACTCTTCTCAGCGATGCCATCAAGGAACTGACTGTTGACATC
The DNA here is from genome assembly GCA_900316795.1 of uncultured Bacteroidales bacterium. Taxonomy (GTDB): domain Bacteria; phylum Bacteroidota; class Bacteroidia; order Bacteroidales; family UBA932; genus Egerieousia. The sequence continues at coordinate 23,400 of ONEF01000008.1, forward strand.
GGGCTGGACAACCTCAACGGGATTGGTGTAGGAGCTCCTGACGGAAACTACTATACCGGAGACATCGTTGAACCTACCAATCTTATGTGGGCCAAAGGCAAGACAATCCATTTTGCAAACGAACTGTCCAAGAAGCTGAGCGGAATGAGGGTGATAGTGACCAACGATGCCAATGCAGCTGCAATAGGAGAGATGAAGTACGGGGCCGCCAAGGGAATGAAAGACTTTATAGTAATCACTTTGGGCACTGGAGTAGGCAGCGGGATAGTTGTTGACGGAAGGCTGGTAAACGGCCACGACGGCCATGCCGGTGAGCTTGGGCACACTTGTGCTGTAAAGAACGGCAGAGAATGTCCTTGCGGCCAGAAGGGATGTCTTGAAACCTACTGCTCGGCTACCGGAGTAGCCAGAACAGCTGTGGAAATGCTGGAGAAGACAAATACTCCCAGCCTTCTGCGCAAGGTGAAAGACATAACCTCCAAGGATGTGTTTGACGCGGCAGAAAAAGGGGATAAGCTGGCAATCAAGATCTTCGAATACACCGGAAAGATTATGGGAGAAAAGTTTGCAGACTTCATTCCTTTCACTGCTCCGGAAGCTATCATTCTCTTTGGTGGACTGACTCACGCGAGGAAGTATTTTATGGAGCAGCTTGTGGATTCGATGAACGAGAATGTGGTCTTCCTTTGGAAGGGTAAGGTTAAGGTCCTTGTCAGTGCTCTCAACGAGTCTGATGCCGCAATCCTTGGAGCCTCAGCTCTCGCTTGGTAAATATTCAGAGATATGAAGATAGTGTTTCTTGATGCGGCTTCAATAGGGGAAGATGTTTCCCTGGAGCCAATAGCTTCTCTTGGAGAACTTGTAACATACCCGTTCACCTCTCCGGATCAGGTAGAGGAGAGAATAGGTGATTGTGATGTCTTGATAATCAACAAGGTGCAGTTAGGCCGCCAGCAGATTGACTGGGGCCGTAAGCTTAAGCTCATCTGCATAGCCGCTACCGGAACAAACAATGTGGACCTCGGCTATGCCGCTTCCAAGGGTATTCCGGTAAAGAATGTGGCAGGCTATTCCACAGAAAGCGTGGCACAGGTTACAATGGCTATGCTGCTCGGGCTTTCCTGCCATACCGCATATTATGACAACAAGGTGAAAAGCGGGGAATACACAAAAGGAAATCTCGTCTCCGATGTTACCAGAAAGTGGGGGGAGCTCAAAGGCCAAAGGCTCGGAATCATAGGCCTGGGAACAATAGGTAGCCGTGTGGCCGCCCTGGCGGAATGCTTCGGGATGGAGGTCGTCTATTACGCTACCAGCGGTAAGCCTCATTCCGACAAGTATCATAGTTTGAGTCTGGAAGAACTCCTCAAAATCTCAGACTTCATTTCCGTACATGCTCCGCTCAATGACAGGACACTCAATCTTGTCACATACGAAAAGTTAAAGCTCTGCAAGCCAACCGCAAAGGTCATCAACATCGGACGAGGCGGAATCATCAACGAGGCTGACCTTGTGAAAGCCTTAAACGACAACCTGATAGAGGGGATTGGAATAGATGTCTTTTCAAAGGAACCCATTCCTGAAACATCTCCTTACCTGAAGATTGAGGACAAGACAAAAGCCATCCTCCTTCCTCACATAGGCTGGACAAGCAAAGAAGCCCGCACGCTCCTTGTCTCCAAAATCGCTGAGAATATAAAAACCGAGGGGATAGGATAGTTTCATTCAGAAAGGTTGAGGGTCAAAGCCTTTGCAGATAGCTCTAATATCTGCGGTAATGGGCTTTGACCTTCTCAACCTTGCCATTGCGAAAGCGCTTGAACGCCCTCACCTTGACCAGTCTGATTTTCTCCATCCTAATGGAGATGCAGACAATTCTTGCTTGAGTTCTCTGTTTTGACATATATGTGATTTTAAGACTTGAAAGAACTTCAGGCTCCTTGTTCAGCACTTCCCCTCGGTAAAAAATGAAAAACCAGATGTCCTTTAGAGCAAAGACACCTGGCTTATCGCTTAAAATCACATATATTTTCTGTTGCAAATATATTCAAAATTGTGTTCCATACAAATGTCGTTGAAATATTTTCTTCGGCAAATGTAAAATGAAACCGGATGGTCTTCCAAACCATCCGGTACAATTGACTCTGTCCGCCCTGGATTATTTGAGCGGGGAGTCCGGTTCTTTCTTCATGTAGTTGTATTCCAGGCGGTCAACCAGTCTTGGAACAAACTTGTTGAGGAACACTGTCAGTTTCCCGATAGGGGTGAGTATGACCTGGGACTTTCTCTTGTAAACTGCTTTGGTGAGTTTCTTTGCGCAGGTTTCAGCGCTCATCATCTTTCCCTCTTCCCTCGGAGTCTGGCCCTGAGGCGTGCCGTCTGCGGTAAGAGCGGCAAACCTGACGTTGGAAGCTGTGAAACCGGGAGCGAAGACCAGCACGTTAAGGTTGTCTTTCAGATGCTCGACTCTGAGAGTGTCCAGGAAACCGTAGATGGCAAACTTTGAGGAAGAATATCCGGTTCTGGCTGGGAGCCCTTTGAAACCTGCGATGGAGATTACCCCCACGACAGTTCCCTTGCTCTCCAGAAGGTATGGGAGGGCATATTTGGTGCAATAGACAGTTCCCCAGAAGTTCACGTCCATCAGCCGTCTGATCACGTCCAGCTCAAGGTCTTTGAACATTGCTCTCATGGATATGCCAGCATTGTTTACCAGAACGTCTATCTTGCCGAACTTTTCCACGGTGCAACGTACCAGCTTCTTGCAGTCTTCTTCTTTTGTCACGTCTGTAGGAACGGCAAGGAAACGGTCTCCATATTTGCCTTTTTCAGACAGTTCGCAGAATGTCTGCTTGAGTTTGTCAGCGCTTCTGGCTGCAAGCACCACGCTTGCTCCTTCAGATGCGAACTGACGTGCAGCGGCCAGTCCGATACCCGAACTGGCCCCTGTAATTATAACCACTTTATTGTCAAAACGTCCCATTAGATAAGCTTTGATTGTCTGGTTTGACTTTGACGGCAAGTTTTCCGTACTAGTCAATAGCTTTGTCCTGGATGTCAGTGCTTCCGCTATAGTAGCCTGCCTCGTGCTTCTTCTTTATTTCAGCCCAGGCCTTTAAGGTGTACTCCACGTGCTCCATCTGGTGCATCTGGGTGCAGATCAGGCGGAACATTATGACTCCCTGAGGAACTACAGGGTAAACAACCACTGAGCAGAAGATGTTGTAGTTCTCCCTGAGGTCAACAAGCATGTTGGTTGCTTCAGGAACGGTTCCGTGGACGAATACCGGAGTGATACAAGCCTCTGCAGGGCCAACGTCGAAACCGAGGTTTCTGAGTCCGCTCTGGAGAGCTCTGGCTATCTTGAACAGATGCTTTCTTCTGTCGTCTCCTTTCCTTATCATGTCAAGCCTCTTGAGGTTTCCTTCAACGAAAGGCATAGGAAGGCTCTTGGCGTAGATCTGGCTTCTCAGGTTGTATCTGAGGTAGTTGATAATGTCTTTCGGACCTGCGATGAAACCTCCGATGGATGCCATGGCCTTGGCAAACGCTCCAAAGTAAAGGTCAATGCCGTCCATGCAGTGGAGTTCCTCGGAAGTTCCTCTTCCGTGCTCTCCCATCACGCCGAATCCGTGGGCATCGTCGATGAGTATCCTGAAACTGTATTTCTTTTTGAGTTCAACGATTTTGTCGAGGATACCCATTGCACCTGTCATTCCGTAAACGCCCTCGGTAACGAGCAATACGCCTCCGCCCTGCTCCTGTGCTCTCTTGGATGCTCGGTTGAGGACTTTTTCGCAGTCTGCTATGTCATTGTGGGCATATTTCATGCGGTATCCCATGTGGAGTCTCAGACCGTCCATGATGCAGGCATGGCATTCCTCGTCATACACGACAACATCTCTTCTTGTTAGAAGGGCGTCAAGGGTGGAAATCATTCCCTGATATCCGAAGTTGAACAGGAAAGCGTCCTCCTTGCATTCAAACTCGGCGAGTTCTCTCTCCAGCTGTTCGTGAAGAGAAGTGTGGCCGCTCATCATCCTGGCTCCCATAGGGTAAGCCAGACCCCACTTTGCAGCAGCTTCTGCATCAACCTTTCTCACTTCAGGATCATTTGCCAGGCCAAGATAGTTGTTGAATGTCCAAGCCAGCATCTTTTTGCCCTGGAATGTCATATATGGCTGGATTTCTCCCTCCAGTTTCGGGAACATGAAGTAACCTTTCGCTCTTTTGCGGTATTGTCCTAAAGGTCCGCCTTCATTCTGTTGTATTCTTTCAAAAATATCCATTGTGTGTTGTATTTGTTTTGTCGTAGTCAGTACCTATTTCACTCTCAGCTTTTGTCCGGCGCGGATCTTTGTAGTCCTCATTCCGTTAAGCCTTTGTATCTTTGAGACAGTGGTGCCGTATCTGCGGGCCAGGGCACCGAGGGTGTCCCCCTTTCTTACTGTAATGGTGGTTCCTTTGCCTTTGGACTTGCCAGTGGACCTGACAACCTTCTTCCCTCCCTTCTTTGAATATGACCTGCCTTTGGACTTCTTGGAATACTTTATATTCTGATACCTGAAGTTGTTCTTGGTGAGAATGAGTGTGTTGTCGTGAATCTTCCCTATGCCGAAATCTATAGCGTCTCTCGGGTTGATGGGGTTGCCCAGATATCTGAGTTCAAAGTGGAGGTGAGGTCCGGTGCTTCTTCCTGTGCTGCCGCCGAGACCAAGAGGTTCTCCAGCATCAAGGTGCTGCCCTTCCTCCACCAGAATCTTGCTCATGTGCCCGTAGAGGGTTTCCAAGCCGTTCTCATGCCTTACCACCACATAGTTGCCATATCCTCTTCTGTCAAACTTGGTAATTCTCACCACTCCATTTTCAAAGGCGCTGCAAATCGTGTCGCCGATGAAAACCTTGAGATCTATTCCGGCATGGAGCCTTCCCCAACGCGGTCCGAATTCTGAAGTGACATACCTGTAACCGGGAGAGGTGAAACTGCTTACATCAATCTTCACGGTGTCTTTCATGCTCTCGGAGAGCTTGACGTTGTAAGGATTGATGGAGGCGTTTGTCCAGATGCTGTATTCCTCAGGGGTTTCTGAAAAGTCTATCTCCTCGTCAAAATCTTCTTTTTCTTCCAGAGCCTGGGCAGTGTAATCAGAAATATTGAAGGTTCCTGCATAGTATTCAGGACCGTCACCGTCTTCCACAGGCAATGTGATCTGAGGGACATAGCCAGCCTCGGTCCAGATGTCACCGCCCCAGAGGCTGTTGATTGTGTTGCCTGTGAGGGATACATAGTCTATGCCGGTTAGCTTCTCCTTTGGAATGCTGAAGTAAATGCTGTCTCTAAATGCTTTTTCCGCAGAAATCTTGTTCTCTCTGGTAAAGATGTTCTTGATGCTCTGGATTACCTTTGACTGAGCTTCAATCTGCGGTGAGGCAAAAAGCAGAACCCACAGAAAAAGAATTATGTGCTTTGTTCTTTTATGCATCTATGTTTGCGTATTTAGCATGCTGCTCAATGAATTCTCTTCTCGGCGGCACGTCGTCACCCATCAGCATTGAGAATATCCTGTCTGCTTCAGCAGCATTTTCTATGTAAACTTTCCTCAAAATCCTGTGTTCAGGATCCATTGTAGTGTCAGCCAGCTGATCTTGGCTCATCTCTCCAAGACCTTTGTATCTCTGGATTCTGACGGCATTGATGCCACCAAGCTCTTCCACGATCTTGTCTTTCTCCTCGTCACTCCAGCAGTAGTTCGGCTTAGGTTCTTTCTGGCTCTTCTTCTCCACTTTGTACAGAGGAGGGGTTGCGCAGTACACATATCCGTTCTTGATAAGGTCTATCATGTAGCGGAAGAAGAATGTGAGGATCAATGTGGTGATGTGCGCACCGTCCACGTCCGCATCGGCCATGATGATTATCTTGTGGTATCTGAGCTTGCTCAGGTTAAGTGCCTTGCTGTCTTCCTCGGTTCCGACTGTAACTCCCAGAGCCGTGTAGATGTTGCGGATGGTGTCACTGTCAAACACGCGGTGCTCCATAGCCTTTTCCACGTTGAGAATCTTTCCCCTCAGAGGAAGGACTGCCTGATACTGGCGGTTTCTGCCTTCCTTGGCGGTACCGCCTGCTGAATCTCCCTCAACGATGAAAAGCTCGCACTTTGCAGGATCCCTGTCTGAGCAGTCAGCAAGTTTGTCAGGCATTCCCACGCCGCTCATGCCGCTCTTCCTCTGGACCATCTCCCTGGCTTTGCGGGCAGCCTGTCTGGCCTGTGCGGCAAGGATAACTTTTTCAACGATTTTCCTTGCGTCAGCAGGATTCTCTTCCAGATAGTTCTCGAGAGCCTCGCTTACAGCCTTGCTTACAGCGGAACGCACCTCAGCGTTTCCGAGTTTGGTCTTTGTCTGGCCCTCGAACTGAGGTTCGGCCACCTTGACTGAGATCACTGCGGTCAGACCTTCCCGGAAGTCATCAGGGGAGATCTCCACCTTGGCTTTCTTCAGAAGATCGTTCTTGTCTGCATAGGCCTTGAGGGTGGAGGTCAATCCACCGCGGAAACCGGTCAGATGCGTACCTCCTTCTATGGTGTTGATGTTGTTCACATAAGAATGTACGTTCTCACTGTATTCAGTGTTGTACTGCATCGCGATCTCAATAGGGATACCTGTCTTGTCTGTTTCCAGCGAGATCGGTTTTTCAGTAAGCGGTGTACGGTTGGCGTCAAGATAGGCGACAAACTCCTTAAGTCCTTCTTCTGAATAGAATACCTGCTTCTTCTCTACAGGCCTTTCCACTCCGTCATCACCTGTTTCCTTGACTCTCTTGTCCGTTAGGGTAAGTCTCACTTTCTTGTTCAGGAAAGCAAGCTCCCTGAGCCTTGTGGCGAGAGTCTCGTAATTGTAAACAGTGGTAAGAGTGAAGATTTCAGGGTCAGGACGGAAGGTTATTATTGTTCCAGTGTCTTGTGCCTCTCCTATGACCTTGACTTCAGAAGTAGGCTTGCCCTTTGAGTATTCCTGGACAAATATCTTTCCTTCACGGTGGATTTCCGCTCTCAGATAGATGGAGAGAGCGTTGACGCAGGACACACCAACGCCGTGGAGACCTCCGGAAACCTTGTAGCTTCCCTTGTTGAACTTGCCACCTGCATGCAGTATGGTAAGTACAACTTCCAGAGCGCTTCTGTGCTCTTTCTCATGCATTCCGGTAGGGATGCCTCGTCCGTTGTCGGATACGGTAATGGAATTGTCTTCGTTTATAGTTACGTTTATATCGTTGCAGAATCCTGCAAGAGCCTCGTCTATGGAATTGTCAACAACCTCATAAACAAGATGATGAAGTCCTCTCTCTCCAATATCTCCGATATACATTGATGGACGCTTTCTTACAGCCTCCAACCCTTCAAGTACTTGAATGCTTTCCGCATTGTAATTCTCTTGCGGAACATTCTGGTTCAACTCTTTATCGCTCATTTTTTCCTAAAATTAATATCCTAGCAAAGTTAGGAAAAAATCAGAACTTAACCAAGACTCCGACGCCAACATTTATGCCTCTTTCCACATACATACCGTAATTGATGCGGCGGGCATTGAGAAGATTTCCTCCGTTTATGTACGCAGTAAAGTGATTGTCAATAACATACTGAGCATAGACACCCAGGTCTGCATAGCCCTTGTACTTGGTTTTGCTGCCTCCGGAAAGGAAAGGGGATGCAGGTGTAGCTGAACGTGCATAAAGGGTAGCTCCTATGAACAGCTTTTCATCAAAATTGGCTTCCGCATAGATGTTGGCCTCAAATGGAGGGTAGCCGGCTGGCTTTCCCTTTACCGCATAGTCTTCCGGGGCGGGAGTTATGATCAAAGTTCCGTCCAGAGCCTGGATTGCACCGCTGTATTTCTTGCCTTCCGTGTAGAAAGAGTATTTGGCATCTGCTCCGGCGGCAAAGCCGTCAGTCTTGTAGTTGAGTCTGGCTCCTATGAATCCTTCAACGTGGTTGGAGTAGGTGGCGTTCAGCGGATTGCCGCTAAGCTGGAGCATTCCCTTGCGGTAGGCCCCTCCGGCATAGACGTCATAGTCCAGTCCCTGAGCGGCGATTCCCTTTATTCCCGCCTTGGCATAGAGCGGCGTTCCGCTTTCCCTGATATCGGCCAGGGGAGAGACATAAGGGAATCTCTCAAGCAAAGACGCATAGCTGTTTATCACGTTTCCTCCGTCTGCAACCGCATAGGCCCAGGTCTTGTTGTCGTCGAACCTGTAAGTGATCCTGACCTTCGGGGATATGAAGTTATGGTACTTGTCGCTTCCGTCTTTGTTGTTGAAGCTGAAACTTATCCTGGCGCCCAGGTCCATCGTCAGCCTGTCTCTTCTGAGCTTGTAAACAAGTGTTCCTTCCAGAAGGCTCAGATGATAGTCTTGGGCGTCCTTGTATATGGCTGTCTGTGAGCTGATGCCGGCAGTGAGCATGGAGTACTTGCCTACGGTAGGGCCAGCTTCTATACTGGCCTTGAGAAGATTCTCTTTCAGTTTGAACTTGTTGGCTGTAGCGGAAACAAGTCCGAATTTGGCATCATCCGCAGTGGTTGTGAATGACAGGTTGCCGCTGTAGTGGAACTTTCCGCTGTAATTGTCAGATTCGATTGAATTTGCCCCTAAAGAAACTTCAAACTGGTTGTAATCGTGGCTGAGGTTGTCTTTCATGTATTTCTTGCTGTTCAGCATTTCGGCATCTGCCGGCCAGCCGGCCAGCCTGTATCTTGCCAGATCTATTCCGTAGTATGTATTGTGGCCGTTGCGGAAATTGAGGTCTGCGTTTAGCTGAGCCTCTTCCCAAAGATGGGTGTATGATGCACCGACGGTATTCTTCCACTCCTTAGCCTGGACCTTGTCGGATGTTGCGAACACTTTTCCGTCTGGCTTTATGTCTGCAAGTCTTGCCTTGCCGTGGTAAGAGTCGTGAGAAGCTTTGATAGTTACAATGTCTGTATTTACATTAAAGTCAGGCTGATACCAGAGGGCAAAAGTAGGGGAGAATGGAAATGAAATACCTGCTTTGCCGAAGAAGGAAGCAACTTCTTCCTTGGTTTTTGCAGAAATCTTGGCGGAAGGCATCGGCGAGAATGCATAAAGGTCTCTGAGCTGCCTGTCCTGGATCTGGTAATCCATGTTCAGGTCAAACTTCTTCAAGGTATCGGAGAAATCCACTTTAAGAGTGCCTTTCTTTGCTCCGGTAAGGTCTGTCTCATAGTCTTTCTTCACCTCCACCCTTCCCGTAGGGTTCTGGGCATGAACACTGTTTACGATGCTGCCGGCAACAACTGCCAGGGCAACCGCCAAAAGTCCTTTCCTTATTTTTGTCATATCGTTGTTTTGTTAATCGTCAATGATCTGTCAAATCTTTTTGACCTGTTTCTTTAACTGTTCCTCGGCCTCTTTTTTCTTGGCAAGGGCCGTATCCTTAATTTGGGCATCACCTTGGTAGGAAGTATAGATGCTGTTGTAAACGGCGCTTGCCTGCTCATAGTCTTCCTGCTCAAAGTAGGAATCGCCGAGAAGCAGATAGCACTTTGCCAGATAATACATCTGAGGTGTATTCTGCTCAGCGATTGAGAATACCAGCCGTTCCACCTTCTCGTATTTTCCTCTGTCATAGGCGTCTTTGACAAGCAGATAGGCAGACTCAGCTCCGATTTCATCCTGAATGTCCTCGGCCACGTCCAGCAGAAGGTCCACAGCCTTGTCCGCATCTCCTTCCGCCAGGAGAGATTTTGCCTTGTAGTAGGAAATCAACCTGGCCTGCTCTTCTGCAAAGTCCAGTTTCTCCATATAAGAAGACGATTTAAGAATCAGTTTGTTGTATTCCTTCCCTTTGAAAAGCATCCCCAGTTCGCTGAGCGCATACTGTTTGGTCTGGTTCTGCCCCTGGGAGATGGAAGCCAGGTGAGAATAAGCTTCTGCAGCACCGGAGAAGTCTGAAACCATGGAGCGTGCCTCGGCCAGGTAGTACCATGTCTTGTCAGGGTTGTAATCCGGATACTCAGCGATGAAACTTTCAAACGCCTTTGCGGCGGCATCATATTTTTCCGCAAGGAACACCTGCTCTGCGGAATTGAACAGAAGCCGTATCCTGTCTTCCTTGCTTCCGGGCATATTCCTGGCATCAGAAGGAAGTGAAGAAACCCACTTGTGGAATTCGTCAGGATTGCCTTCCTGGATGCAGATGTTCTGGTAGGCGTTCATGGCTGTCTGGGTCTCTTCTTCAGACGGTGCGAATTCAGCCGCTTTCCTAAGATACATCTTGGCCTTTGGGCTGTCTGACATATTTGCATACAACATTCCGAGTTCTATGAGGGCCTTGCCGTAGAACAGACTGTCTGAAGGGTTTTCCACGAGGCGGCGGAAAGTCTTTTCGGCTGATTTGCTGTCTGCCAGCTGTACCTGGGTGCGCCCAAGTTCGTAGAGGGCTTCGCTGAACTTCTCGCTGTTGCGGTAAGTGTCTGAAGTATATTTCTTGAGAATCTCAACCTTCTTTTTGGCGTTTCCCATAAGCCCTTGTGAAACAGCTTCCTGCAGTGGCGCGTAGAGGGTTCCTTTTGCGGTAAGGGGTGTTATGGATGAATACAGGGAGGAGGCTGCAGGAAAATCCCTCTGCATGAACTTGCAGTCAGCTTGTCTAAGACGCGCTTCCAGGACATATTCTCCACCGTCAGATGCGAGTGACAAATACTTCCCGAAATCTCTATATGCTCCTTCAACATCCTTGAGCCTGAGGCGGTCATACCCGCTGTTGAAATAAGAAACGGCATATTCTGATGTGCCTTTGAAACCTGGATCCTGCTGAAGATCAGAAAGAATGTCGAGGGATTCCTGGAACTTGCCCTGGCGGAACAGGCTTTCAGCCAGCCAGTAAGAAGAAAGATTCCCGATAGTGGCGTTCCCGTCTGAGGATGCGTCTTCCAGATACTTGACAGAAGGGAGGTAGCGCCCCTGCCTGAGCAGGTCTATACCCTGGAAGAAGTTGGCTTTTTGTAGATTAGCCTTGTCTTTGTCTGATGGAGAAGATATCATCTGCAAAGACTTTATGGCTTCTTCGTAATTGTTTTCTTCAAGACATTTGGCTGCTATGTATCCGTAGGTCTCGTCTTTTTTCCTGGTATCCGGTCTATATTGCTCCAGATACTTGTAGAGATTGTCTGCATTGCCCCAAAGGTCGAAGCTCAGTTTGGCATAGTTGAAGAATGCGTCCTCTTTGACCTGAGGGTTGAAATCCATCTGGGACGCTTTCTGGAAAGCATCAGCAGCGGCAACCTTGTCTTTTTCCTCTATCTTGCATCTGGCCAGGCGGTAGAGTGCGTTCTGGGTAAGAGAATCCGAATCCCTGAATCCTATACATTCCTCGAACAGGGAAGCGGCTTTCCTCCAGTTACCCTGTGAGTAGGCTATCTGTCCGGCATAAAAGGCGTCTGTCTTGGTAAGCTCTTTCTGCCGGGAGTATAATTCAAACCATCTCTCTGCTTCCTGGTTGGATCCCAAGGCAAAGGCAGACTCGGAGATTATTCTGGCAAAACGCGCTCTTTCTGAGCCTTCATACAGGTTGGCATCGTCTGAATGAGCCCTGACATAAGGATAGTCCTTCAGCATGAAGTGGCATTCAGCCAGCATGAGCTTGGCCTTCGGGTGGCTTTCCTTTACATTGTTGAAATATTCGATGGCCTGAGCGAAACGGCCTTCCTGATACTCGATGAAACCGAGATAATACTGGGCCTGACCGTGCAGCTTGCTCTTGTCTTGGACCTCCATGAAGTGGTTCTGGGCTTCTATCATCCTGCCTTCATTCATCAGGCAGATTCCCTTTTCAAGGAGATAACGGTCTCTTTCATTTGCTTCTATGTCAGCCGGTTTTAAGCCATCAAGGAGCATAAGCGCACGGCCGTAGTTTTCTTCCCTGAAATAAGAGGACGCTGCTTCAAACCTGATGCTCTTCCCAAGAGAGGATACGGGATATTTCCTGACATAGTTGACGGCCTGTCTGCCGGAGCCCTCCAGCCCCAGTTTGAGGGCGCACAGCAGCTTGTACCCTTCGGCCTCCTCAACCTCTTTGGAATACGCGCTTCCCTGGGCCTCCAATTGGCTTGCCGTCTTTTGGAATACCTGCATCGCGTTCTGGTACATGCCGTTTATGTACAATTGTCTGGCTTCCTTCATGTTCTCCTGCCAGGACTGGGCAGATGCGGGCAATTGAAACATTAGCAAGACGGCTCCCAGGCACATCGCCGAGTATAATTTCCTATATATGGTCATAACATTCATCCTTTTCGTAAAACCAAAGATAACTCAATTTGCATTATCTTTGTAAAAACGTTATTTACGCTGAGAAAATTATGCCACAAACTCTTTCAAAAGGATTTATTACCGGAGAAACTCTCCCTCTTGTCAAGCTGGAGGGGGCGGATATTGTCACCGAAGGAAACCTCGTGTTGTCTGATGTGACCTTCCAGGTCAACAGGGGAGAACTTGTCTATCTTGTCGGGAAGGTGGGAAGCGGAAAGAGCTCCATCCTCAAGACCCTTGACGCCGAACTGCCGGTGACAAAAGGCAAGGTGAGAGTTGGCGACTATGACCTCTCCGGCATCAAAAGGAGCCAGGTTCCGCTGCTCAGGAGGAATATCGGAGTGGTTTTCCAGGATTTCCAGCTTCTTACAGACAGGAATGTGGAAGAGAACCTTATGTTTGTCCTAAAGGCAACAGGCTGGAAAGATCCGGAAAAGATGAATGAGAGGTGCTCAGAAGTCCTGGAAATGGTAGGCCTGAAGACGAAGGCCCACAAGATTCCATATCAGCTTTCCGGAGGTGAGCAGCAGAGAGTTGCCATAGCAAGGGCGCTTTTGAACAGTCCTGACATTATCCTGGCGGATGAACCCACCGGCAACTTGGATTCAGAGACTGCAGACGGCATCATGGCACTGATGATGAAGATCCATCACGAGTACAAGCCGGCCATAATCATAGTAACCCACAACCGCACCATCATAGACCGTTATCCGGGGAGGATAATTCTCTGCAAGGACGGAAAATGCCGGGAGGTAACTGAAGAAGTGAATACTTCTGCGGCCGAGAGTCTCAGCGATGATATGCCCGCCTAAGGCAGGAGGGTGTGGCCGCAGACAAGACCAAGAATTGCATTATTACCGCAGACAAGCACCAAGAATTGCAGCATGACCAGAAAATACAGCAGACGCAACAGGGAAATCATAGACTGGTTCCGCCAGAACGCCATTTCCGAGAAAAGCGAGCTCCACTATGGCAGCCCGTTTGAACTTATCGTTGCTGTAATTCTTTCCGCACAGTGCACAGACAAGCGGGTAAATATGGTAACGCCGGCTCTTCTGGCCGCTTACCCGGATCCTCAGACAATGTCAAAAGCAACTGCGGAAGACATTTACAGATATATAAAGTCGGTGTCCTATCCTAACAGCAAGGCAGACCATCTGGTCAAGATGAGCAGTATGCTTATCAGCGATTTCGGAGGCCGGGTCCCGGACAGTATCGAGGATCTGATGAAACTGCCCGGGGTAGGGCGCAAGACAGCCAATGTAGTGGCTTCAATCTGCTACAACTCCCCTGTGATTGCCGTTGATACCCATGTGTTCAGGGTGGCTCACCGTATGGGGCTTTCTCAGGGCAAGACACCTTTTGACGTTGAGCAGGATCTTGAGGCCCAGATACCTGAAGAAGACCGTGCGAGAGCCCATCACTGGCTTATCCTGCATGGCAGATATGTCTGCAAGGCCACCAAGCCGGACTGCGAAGGATGTGGCGTAGCCCATCTCTGTCCCAAGATTCTGGAGGGAAGCAAGCTTTCCCGAAAGTAAACAGTCAGGTTTATTTGCTGAATACTATAACATTTATGGCCAACAATGATTTCCAGATAAAAGCAAGGGAGTTTGCAGACCATCTGCGGCTTGAGAGGTCGCTGAGCAAAAACACCATATCGTCTTATTGCTCAGACCTCAGGATTTTTGCTTCTTTCCTCGAGGCCAGGGGAAAGTCATCCTTTTCGGATGCTTCTTCAGAGGATGTGGATGACTTCATCTCTGAAAAGTTTTCCACCGGTACATCTCCCCGTTCCCAGAGCCGTATGCTCAGCACCCTCAAGGCTTTCTACAAGTTTCTGAAAATGGAGGGCGGAATTCCGGAAAGCCCGATGGAAAGTATTGATACTCCTAAAATAACCCGCAGGCTTCCGGATGTACTCAGTGTAGAGGAGATAACCAGGATTCTTTCCACCTGCAACCTCTCCACTTATGAAGGCATACGCAACCGTGCCATCCTGGAAATGCTCTACAGTTGCGGGTTGCGGGTAAGTGAACTGACAGGTCTCCGTCTTTCAGACCTGTTTTTCAATGAACAGTTCGTCAGAATCACCGGAAAGGGTAACAAGCAACGTCTGGTGCCGGTGGGGGAATATGCCGTAGATGCCGTGAAGCGCTATATTCCGGAAAGATGGGCTTGTCTCCAGCATGCCAAGGACCTTGCACGGCAGACTGGCCTGAAAACCTCTCCCGGAGCCCTGACCGGTGCAACACTTGGAAAAAGCAGGAACTTCACCAGGATCTCTGAAAGTGAAGACACGCTGTTTCTCAATCGCCGAGGAGGAAAAATGACAAGGGTGATGGTTTTCAAGATCGTGAAGGATGCAGCCATGGCTGCCGGAATCAAGAAAGATGTGCATCCGCATACATTCCGCCACAGCTTTGCCACCCACCTTGTGGAAAACGGTGCAGACCTGAGGGCAGTCCAGGATATGCTTGGCCACGAAAGTATCCTTACAACTGAAATCTACACTCACGTATCTTCTCAGCAGTGGATGAAGAACATACTGGAGCATCATCCTCAGCGATAGGCTACCCTTTGACCTCTTACACTTCCTTCACTTCTCTCGCTTCTTACATCTCTTTGACCTTGCCGCCTATAAGGACTCTTTCTTCGGATACTGTAAGGTGGAGGATTCCGCCTCTATCAGAAGCTTGGTAAGCCGTCAGTTCGGTTTTGCCAAGCTTCTTGGCCCAAAGTGGCCCGAGCGTGCAGTGTGCGCTTCCGGTAACTGGATCTTCATCAATGGCTTCTTTAGGGAAGAAGCATCGCGATACAAAATCTGTCTGCTTGCCGTGCATGGTGTCTTCGCGGCATCCGGAGGCCTTGGCAGTTACAAGGAGGTTGTAGCTTCCGGGAAGAGCCTTGATCTTCTCAAAATCAGGCTTGAATCTGATCACATCCTGGGCGTCTTCAAGAACTGCCACATAGTCAATCCCTTTCCAGATTTCTTTTACATTGTTTCTTTCCAAACCACATCCCCTGCACGCAATGGCCTGCAACACAGCTTCAGATTCAGAAGGTTCGGTGACTTTCTCCAGTCCGTAGGCGGGGAAATCCATCACGACGATAAGGTCATCACCGGAGCCTTTCCTTGTCACGTGAAGATCTCCGCTCCGAGAAGAAAAGTGCAGGACAGAGGCTTCTTTGAAAAAGTGCCGGAACAATACAAACGATGTTGCCAGGGTGGCGTGTCCGCAAAGGTCAACCTCGCAGCCGGGAGTGAACCAGCGGATATGGAACCGCGGCTCCTGTCTGTCCTCTTCGGAGCAAAGGCAGAAGGCGGTTTCCGAGAGATTGTTGTCCTTTGCAATCTGCTGCATCTGAGCATCTGAAGGCCAGCTGTCCACAATGCAGACGGCGGCAGGATTCCCTTCAAAGCCTCCTTCCGCAAATGAGTTCAAAAGATATTGTCTGATCATTCCCATTTTATCTATGGCAGAAGTTGTTCATTAAGCTATCTTTTGTCGTTTATCTTGGCGCCCGGGAAGTCGTTGATGTTGAATGTCACCTTTTTTTCAGGCACACCAAAGGAGATATCCTTCATTGTTATTGTGATGCCGGACATTTTCGTTCTGAGTACCAATGGAAGAAATGAACCTTTTGCCACAATAAGGTCAATTGTCTTTGGAGCGTCTTTGTCTGCGTTGTTTCTGGATTTTTTGCACTCCATCTGCCAAGCCTCTCCGGTTTCTTCCTTTATGTAGATGTCGTAGCCGTCAGTTGCTTTGCTGAACAGTTCCATATCTCCGCTTTCAGCTTTGGGCTTGCCGTCATTCTTTCTGATTTCGACTTCGTTTGTCTCGGAGTTGTATGCCCATACACTTTCCTCGTCCGCCCATACCATTACCTTGGTCCCTTTGACGGTTGTCTCCCAATATCCCTTTTTTCCCAGCACATAGGTCCTTGAAGAAAAAGCTCCCAGGACAGGCACCTTGATTTCAATTGTCATGGCTATACCCTTGCGGGAGAGGGAATCGACTTTTTTCTCCATATTGGAGACAATCTGCTTTGGAGTCTGGGCAAAAACTGCAGCAGAGATACTCAGGGCCGCAAATAAACAGAATAGATACTTCATGCTGCAAATTTTAAACATTTATTCCCATTCAATTGTTGCAGGTGGTTTGGAGGAGATGTCATAGCAGACTCTGTTCACTCCCTTTACCTTGTTGATGATTTCATTGGATACTTTTGCAAGGAATTCATAAGGGATGTGTACCCAGTCTGCAGTCATCCCGTCATTGGAAACCACTGCCCTTAGGGCTATTGTGTATTCGTAGGTTCTCTCGTCTCCCATCACGCCTACGCTTCTTACAGGAAGGAGTATCGTACCTGCCTGCCAGATTGAATCATAGAGAGGACGCATCTTTTTTCCGTTCACGACTGTTTCAGCCTCTTCTGCGGCAAAGCCGTTGGATGCCGGAGGAAGTTCAGTCATGTAGGTCCTTAGGTTGGATATGAAGATATGGTCTGCTTCCTTCAGGATGCGTAGCTTTTCTTCCGTGACTTCTCCCAGCACTCTGATTCCAAGGCCCGGACCGGGGAACGGATGCCTTGAGATGAGTTCTCTCTTGATGCCGAGAGCCCTTCCGGTGCGTCTTACCTCGTCTTTGAAGAGGGAGCGGAGCGGTTCAACGATCTTGAGGTTCATCTTCTCGGGCAGACCGCCCACATTGTGGTGTGACTTGATGGTGGCAGACGGGCCCTTGACGCTGCTGGACTCTATCACATCAGGGTAGATGGTGCCTTGGGCCAACCACTTGGCGTTAGTAATCTTCTGGGCTTCAGAATCAAAGACATCTATGAAAGTCTTGCCTATGGCTTTGCGTTTGCCTTCAGGGTCCGAGATGCCTTTAAGGGCCGCAAGAAAGCGGTCTGCTGCTCTGACTCCCACCACGTTGAGCCCCATGTCCTTGTACTGCTCAAGCACGTCCTCGAACTCGTTCTTCCTGAGAAGGCCGTTGTCCACGAATATGCAGTGCAGGCGGCTGCCTATGGCCTTGTTGAGAAGTACGGCCGCCACGGAGGAATCTACTCCGCCGCTAAGGCCCAGAATCACCTCGTCACTGCCGAGCTTTTCTTTCAGGTCCTTGACGGTTGCCTCTATGAAAGACTCTGTTGTCCAGTCTCCCTTGCAGCCGCAGATACCTTTCACGAAGTTTCGGAGCATCGTGCCCCCATACTGGGTGTGGAACACCTCCGGGTGGTACTGGAAAGCATAGATGTTCTTTGAAGGTATCTTGTATGCAGCGTTTTTTACGGTAGGGGTGGAGGCTATGAGTTCAGCCCCGTCCGGAAGCTCAGTGATGGAGTCCCCGTGGCTCATCCACACCTGGGAAGTCTTTGGCACATCTTTGAATATAGGCTCGTCTTCTTCAGCGACGGTTAGCTCTGCTCTTCCATATTCCCTTGTTTGTGAGGCTTCTACCATCCCGCCTCCATTCTGTGCTATTAACTGGGCACCGTAACAGATTCCCAGTACGGGCACTTTGCCGACATAATCGCTGAGGCATATCTTGGGGCTTTTCTCGTCTCTGACAGAGAAGGGGCTCCCTGAAAAGATGATACCCTTCACGTCTGACGGGATTTTCTTTACTGAAGCCTCCGCACCGCTTTCTGCAGCAGAATTTTCAAAAGGAAACTTGTTGAAGGGGTGGATTTCGCAATAGACATTGAGTTCTCTGACTCTTCTACCGATCACTTGTGTCACCTGTGACCCGAAATCGAGTATGATTATTCTCTCCATACTGCAAAGATAAAAATATGCCCAACTTTTTGGTGTGCGGCACATACTTTTTTTACCTTTTTTCTTACTTTTGTCTTCAGTTATGCAAAACATCAGGAATATCGCGATTGTGGCACACGTTGACCACGGGAAAACCACTCTGGTGGACAAAATGATTTCACAGGCCAAAATCACCAGGGAAAGCGAAAAAAGCAACGGCCAGCTTCTGTTAGACAACAACGACCTTGAAAGGGAAAGGGGTATAACCATTCTGTCAAAGAATGTGAGTATTCCTTATAAGGGTTACAAGATCAACATCATAGATACTCCGGGCCACGCTGATTTCGGCGGAGAGGTAGAGAGGGTGCTGAATATGGCGGACGGAGTACTGCTGCTGGTTGACGCCTTTGAGGGCTGTATGCCTCAGACAAGGTTTGTGCTTCAGAAGGCGCTGGAGATGGGCAAGAAGCCGCTTGTGGTCATCAACAAGATAGACAAGCAGAACTGCCGTCCCGAGGAGGTGAGAGACCAGGTGTTTGAGCTTATGTTCAACCTCAACGCAACAGACGACCAGTTGGATTTCAAAACGGTCTATGGATGCGCCAAGCAGGGCTGGATGAGTCTTGACTGGAAGACTCCAACCGCAGACCTGACTCCTCTTATGGATCTTATCATCAGTGAAATACCAGGTCCTGAGCAGGATCTTGAAGGGACACCTCAGATGCTGATATCATCTTTGGAATATTCTCCTTATGTAGGGCGCATAGCTATAGGAAGAGTAAAGAGAGGCATACTTAAGGCCGGGCAGGAGATAACCCTTTGCCACCATGAAGGTACGATGGTAAAGCAGCGCATCAAAGACCTTATGGTGTTTACCGGAATGGAAAAGACGCGGGTGGACAGTGTCGGAAGCGGAGATATTTGCGCCGTGGTTGGAATTGAGGGGTTTGAAATCGGAGACACCATCGCAGACAACGAGAATCCGGAGCCGCTGCCTACCATAAGCGTAGATGAGCCTACGATGAGTATGCTTTTCTGCATCAACGATTCTCCTTTCTTCGGGAAAGACGGAAAATATGTCACCTCCCGCCACCTGAAGGAAAGGCTTGAGAAAGAGCTGGAGAAGAACCTGGCATTGAGGATGAAACCGGGAAAGACCTCAGACTCCTTCATAGTATATGGAAGAGGCGTGCTTCATCTTTCTATCCTCATCGAGACGATGAGAAGAGAGGGTTTCGAGCTTCAGATAGGCCAGCCGAAAGTTATCGACAAGAACATAGACGGAAGGCGCTGCGAGCCAATTGAGCACCTTATCATAGACGTGCCTGAAGAGTTTGTGGGAAGAGCCATCGAGATGACAACCAGAAGGAAGGGCGCCCTTTTGCACATGGATCATCGCGGAGACAGGGTGCACCTTGACTTTGACATACCTTCCAGAGGCATCATAGGTCTGAGAAGCAACCTGATAACAGCTACATCCGGTGAAGCCATAATGGCCCACAGGTTCAAAGGATACGAGCCATACAAGGGCGAGATAGAAAAGAGGACCAACGGCTCGCTGGTGGCCCTGGAAACCGGAACCGCCGTTGCCTACTCGATGTGGAAGCTTCTTGACAGAGGGAAATGGATAATAAGTCCGGGAGAAGAAGTCTATGCAGGAGAAGTTGTGGGAGAATATACAAGAGCGATGGACCTTAATGTAAACGTCTGCATCAAGAAGAAACTTACCAATGTAAGAGCTTCAGGGTCAGACGAAAAGGCTATACTCCCGCCACCAATGCAGTTTACTCTGGAGGAAATGCTGGAATACATCCAGGATGATGAACTGGTGGAAGTTACACCTCACCATCTCCGTATCCGCAAGATATATCTTGACGAAAACGAAAGGAAGCGTCACAAGATGCAGGGCTAAAACTTGCATTTTGTAAAAAAGTTAGTATATTTGCGCCCCCTATGGATTACAAGATTCACATAAGCGGACTTGCCCAAGGGCAATATGAATATGAGTTTCCGGTAGATGGAACTTTGTTCAGAGAATTTGAAAATCAGCAGATTATAGATGCTGATCTGAAGGTGAGAGTTGTGCTTGAGAAGGGCAGCGGATGGATCAATGCGGCGGTTGAAGGGAAGGGATCTGTAAATGTAGAATGTGACCGGTGCCTGGATGAACTCTCTCTCCCGGTAGAATTCAACCAGTCTCTGGCAATCCGTTCCGCAAAACTTGGGGAAGAAGCTGAGGTTTCCGACGAATACATAATCGTTGATCCTTCTGAGACGGAGGTGGACCTCAAGCAGTTCATATATGATTATATATGTGTGAATCTGCCTCTGGTGACAGTTCATCCGGAAGGCGAATGTAATCCCCAGATGCTTGCAAAGCTGGAATCCCTGCAGGCGGAAGAAGGGAAAGGGCAGGAAGACAAAGACATTTATTCTCCGTTCAGCGGACTTAAGGATCTTCTGGACAGCAAGGAGGAATAAAATAGATTATTAGAATTTTAAAAGTATAAGAAATGGCACATCCTAAACACAAGATCTCCAAGCAGAGGAGAGACAAGAGGAGAACTCACGACAAGGCAGAGCTGCCTACACTGGCTACATGCTCAAACTGCGGTGCTACTGTAATGTATCACCATGTATGCCCTGAGTGCGGCTACTATCGTGGACGTCTCGTTATTGCCAAGGAAAATGCTCAGTAAGCCTAAGGCTATAATTACTGGTATTGAGGCATATATCCCTGAATATGTGCTGACCAACGATGAGTTGTCCACTATGGTGGATACTTCCGACGAATGGATAATGTCCAGAGTCGGCATCAAGGAAAGGCACATACTGAAGGAAGACGGTCTCGGTACATCCTTTATGGGTTCCATAGCAGTCCAGAGGCTGCTGGAGGCTACAAAGACAGACCCTTCTGAAGTTCAGATGCTGGTTTGCCACACTGTGACGCCCGATATGGTGTTTACCGCCACCTCCAACATCATCTGCGACAAGTGCGGAATCAAGAATGCCTGGGGTTTTGATACCAATGCAGGCTGCAGCGGATTCCTCTTCACCTTTGAAACAGTACGCCGTTTCATTGAGACAGGGGAATACAAGAAGATAGTCTTGGTATGCGGCGAGAGAATGAGCAGCATCGTTGACTATTCAGACCGCTCAACGTGTCCTCTGTTCGGCGATGCAGCTGTTGCACTGATGATTGAGCCGAGCGAGGACGACACCCTGGGATTCCAGGACTCCATCCTCCATGTGGACGGTATAGGAAGAAGGTATCTCTACCAGACTGCTGGAGGAAGCCTCTATCCTGCAAGCCACGAGAACGTGGACAGGCACATGCACTTCATTCATCAGGAAGGGCAGGGAGTTTTCAAGCACGCGGTTGTAAGTATGGCTGACGTGTCTGAAGAAATGATGAAACGACACAACCTTGTTGCAGACGACATAGCATATCTGGTTCCTCATCAGGCAAATTTGAGGATCATAGACGCCACTGCCAGAAGAATGGGGTTGAAGAAGGAAAAGGTCCTTATTAACATTGACCGCTTCGGAAACACAGCCGGCACATCAATCCCTCTCACCCTGTGGGACTTCAAATCGAGGTTCAAGAAGGGGGATAACCTGATTCTGAGTGCATTTGGGGCCGGATTTACCTGGGGAAGCATATTCTACAGGTGGGCATACTAAGCAAAACGGAGCAATAACAAAAGAAGGTTTGGTCCTATAGTTCAACGGATAGAACGGAAGTTTCCTAAACTTCAAATCTGGGTTCGATTCCCGGTGGGACTACAAAACACCTGCATGACACAAGTTATGCAGGTGTTTTTTGTTTTACCGGCTCTGGTTCAGGCCATCGTTGAAGCCTTGTAGAAATGCAGTCCAGTTGGAGATGATTTCCAGTATGAACCATGTCAGTACCGCTATGACGGCAAGAAGGATAAGGCGTTTCCTGTTTTCCTTGATGAATGATTTTATCTTCTGCGATGTTGAATCTGCTGGAGAAGATTCTGGGCCTCTTGGGTTGATTGTGCCATTTGTTTTCTGGTTGTTTGTTTCCATTGTCTTATATGTTTCAGTTATCTTTATGATTGTTTTTTTCTCTTCTTCCTGTTCTTCGTTATTCCGTATTTTTCTTCTTGGATGCAATATATGGCGTGATATCTGGCGGAGTATGCAAAAACGTCAATAATTTGGAGTACATTTGTAGAAATTGTTAATCCCGGATTTTTGCCGGGTAAATTTGATGTTTTTGCTATGGCTGAGATAAGGAATATAGTTGTTCTGGGGCGCCGTAACGCGGGAAAAAGCTCTCTTGTGAACCTTCTTACCGGGCAGCAGGTGTCTATTGTTTCTCCGGTGAAGGGGACTACCACGGACCCTGTCAGAAAGCGTATGGAACTACCGGGAATCGGACCGTGCAACATTATTGACACTGCCGGAGTTGACGACAGCGGAGATGTTGGACTTCTGCGCTCTTCCAGGAGTCTCAGCGAAGCCGCCGTGGCCGATCTGGCCTTGCTGCTTTTTACCGCAAACAGTTTTCTCGGCTACGAGAGAAACCTTGCCAAATTGCTGGAAGATAACAAAGTGCCATTTATCATAGTACATAATCAGGAGGATCTGGATCCGTTGGAAGAAGAAGTCCGTTTGGGACTCGTCGGAGAATACAAGTGCCCTGTGCTCAGGTTTACATGCCTGAAAAAACTCAGCGGTGTATATATGACGGAACTTCAGAGAGTTATGGCTGAAACTCTGGAAAAAAGCAAACCTGCAGACATTGAGCTGGTTCCGGAGTCTCTGGCAAAGGCCGGGGACCGTGTCCTTCTGGTTTGCCCGATAGATCAAGGGGCTCCTGAGGGCCGCCTTATCCTGCCTCAAGTGATGACACTTAGGGCTTTGCTGGATAGGGGAGCGGTCGTGACGGTCATCCAGCCTTCCCGGCTCAAGGATATTTTCCGCGCTGAAAGCTGTTCAAGTCCTTTTGACTTGGTACTTACAGACAGCCAGGCATTTGCTGAAGTGGCTGCTGCCGTGCCCGAAGGCATTCCGGTGGGGAGTTTCAGCATTCTGATGGCCCGGCTCAAAGGCCCTTTCAGGTATTATCTGGATTCTGTTTCAGCGATAAGCTCTCTGAAAGACGGAGACCGTGTCCTGATTCTGGAAAGTTGCACGCATAGGACAAGCTGCGATGACATAGGCAGGGTGAAACTACCTGGAATGCTCAGCAAATACACCGGGAAATCGCTGTCGTTTGACTTTGTCAGCGGTATGGATCCAATTCCTCTGGCAGAGCCGCTATATGCTCTTGCCATCCAATGCGGCGGATGTATGGCCACATCCCGTCAGATAATCTCCAGAGTCAGTTCAATCGCCGAGAAAGGCATTCCCGCCACCAATTACGGGATGGCTATTGCATATATGAAAGGTCTTTTTGAGAGTGGCGGTTTTAAAGCGTTTCTGCAATTAATCGGTGATTATTAGGAAAATTCGGAAAATTTTCTATATTTTTGTGATGGTCTCTGGAAAAGAGGCCGGTTTGTTTGTGCAAATCATATTTAACAATTAAAATACACAACGATGTCAGACGTTAAAAGAGTTTACCGCTTTGGCGGTGTAAATGCCGATGGTGACGGCTCTATGCGTAACCTCCTGGGAGGTAAGGGTGCTAACCTTGCAGAAATGTGCAAGCTCGGAATTCCTGTACCAGCTGGTTTCACTATCACCACAGACACTTGCAACGAATATTATGATCTTGGATGCAAAATGCCGGAAGGTCTTGAGGCTGAAGTAAATGAAGCTCTCAAAGCTACTGAGGCCATCATGGGCCGCAAATTCGGTGACCCTAAGAACCCTCTGCTTGTTTCTTGCCGTAGCGGTGCAAGAAGTTCAATGCCTGGTATGATGGAGACCGTCCTCAACATCGGCCTCTGCTCGGAGACCATTCCCGGCCTGATCGAGGCAACCAAGAACCCGAGATTCGTTTACGATGCATACAGGCGTCTGATTATGATGTACTCTGATGTCGTTATGGAGAAAGCTGAAGGCATTGAGCCTGAGGACGGAAACGGAATCCGTCAGCAGCTGGACCGTATGCTTGCAAAGGTAAAGACCGAGAAAGGTTATGCTTCAGATACAGACCTTACCGAGGAAGATCTGAAAGCTCTCTGCGAGGACTTCAAGATCAGGGTAAAGCAGGAACTCGGCAAACCATTCCCGGACAACGCTATGGATCAGCTTTGGGGCGGTATCGCAGCTGTGTTCAAGTCATGGAACGGAAAAAGAGCTGTTGCATACAGAAAGATTGAAGGCATTCCTGACACTTGGGGAACAGCCGTTTCCGTACAGTCAATGGTATTCGGAAACATGGGCGAGAATTCAGCAACCGGAGTTGCATTCTCCCGTAACCCTGCAACCGGAGAGAACAAGTTCTATGGTGAGTGGCTGATCAACGCCCAGGGTGAGGATGTTGTGGCTGGTATCCGCACCCCTAACCCTCTGAACGACGCTACCAAGAGCGAGCATAACCAGCATCTGCTTTCTCTTGAGAAGGCTATGCCTGACGTATATGAGCAGCTGAACACAATCCAGCATAATCTGGAGCAGCACTTCCACGATATGCAGGACCTCGAGTTCACAATCCAGGACGGCAAACTCTGGATGCTCCAGTGCCGTGTAGGAAAGAGAACCGGTCTGGCCGCTCTGAATATGGCTATGGACATGCTGGCTGAAGGCCTCATCGATGAGAAGACAGCAGTTATGAGAGTTGCTCCTAAGCAGCTTGACGAGATTCTGCACCCGATTCTGGATGCTACCCAGGAGAAGAAGTTCACTCCTGTGGCTCACGGACTTCCGGCAGGCCCTGGAGGATCTGTAGGAAGAATCGTCTTCACTCCTGAAGCTGCAGTTGAGGCTGCAAAGAGAAAGGAGAAGGTTATTCTCGTCCGCGAGGAGACCAACCCTGAGGACGTTGAGGGTATGAGGGCTGCAGACGGCCTTCTGACCGCAAGAGGAGGTATGACTTCCCACGCCGCCCTCGTGGCAAGAGGATGGGGCAAGTGCTGCATCGTAGGTTGCGACGCTGTACATATCAACATGCTCACCAGGACAATGACCATCGGCGACAAGGCGTACAAGGAAGGAGATGTATTCTCCCTCAACGGAATCCGCGGACTCGTTTATGATGAGCCGGTACCTACAATCAACGCTTCCGAGAACAAGAGCTTCATAGATTACATGAAGATTGTTGACAAGTACCGCGTACTGGGTGTAAGAACCAATGCAGATAACCCTGACGATGCTCAGACCGCTCTCAACTTTGGCGCAGAGGGAATCGGACTGTTCCGTATCGAGCACATGTTCTACGGCAAGAACTCCGAGGAGCCACTTGCCAAACTCCGCAAGATGATCCTTTCCAACACTCCTGCAGAGAGAAAGATGGCTCTGGCAGAACTGGAACCATACGTTACTGCTTCAGTAAGAGCTACTATGAAGGTTATGGACGGCAAGCCGGTTACCTTCCGTCTGCTTGACCCGCCATTGCACGAGTTCGTTCCTCAGTCTGTGGAGAAGAGGCAGGAACTTGCAAACTCACTCAACATCACCCTTGAGGATGTGGCAAAGAGAGGAGAGGCTCTCCATGAGGTAAACCCTATGATGGGACATCGCGGAGTAAGACTTGGTATCTCTTATCCTGAGATTTCAGAGATGCAGTTCAGGGCAATCTTCACCGCAACTGCCCAGCTGATCAACGAGGGCTACCATCCGCAGCCAGAGATCATGATTCCTGTAACCATCTCCTATAAGGAGCTCAACGACCAGAAGGCAATTTGCCAGAAGGCTTACGACCAGGTTTATGAGCAGACCGGCATTGAGATCAAGTATCTGTTCGGAACAATGATCGAGATTCCTCGTGCTGCCATCATGGCAGACCGCATGGCAAGAACAGCACAGTTCTTCTCATTCGGAACCAACGACCTCACACAGATGACATTCGGCTTCTCAAGAGACGATGTCGGAGGATTCATGCAGGACTACATCGACAAGAAGATCATCGCTGCCGATCCGTTCCAGTCAATTGACCCTCTTTCTGTTGGAAAACTCGTTGAAATGGGTGTACAGAAAGGACGTTCAACCAAGCCGGATCTGAAGTGCGGTGTCTGCGGCGAGCACGGTGGAGACCCTGCTTCTGTAGAACTCTTCCACAAGTTCGGCATGAACTACGTATCCTGCTCACCGTTCCGCGTACCTATCGCGCGCCTTGCCGCCGCGCAGGCAGCCATCAAGAACAGCAAGTAAGAACTCGCGCTGTAAGAAGCAGATATACAACAGCCTGAGAGTTTTGCTCAGCGATTAGACAAGAAACGGCCTGGAATCCTCCGGGCCGTTTTCTTTTTACCTATTTGCCTTTTACGAAGCCCCTAATACCATAATAGCTACCGGCAAAGAAAGCGGCTTAGGGAGATAACTGGTGCGGTACTGGCTCATCGTGACAAGAATGTCAGTATAAATGCGATTATGGGGAGTGGAATAGATGTAAGGAAGCTGAGGAGCTGTATGAGTCTTTTCAATCAGGTTGCTCCGAATGATATATTCCAGGAGGTGCTGGATGCTTTTTTCCCGATGAATGAGAAAGGGCAAAACTATAACCGTGACCATGACCGAAATCGAGGTCACAGACGCAGCGGATTTAACAAATTTAGATAGGACTACTTGCCGCTCTTTTTGAACAGCTCGAAATCAGACCAGTAGCCTGTGACACTGGCGGAATCTATATTCAACGAGGCGAATCTTCCCAGGTAAGTGTCATTGCTGTAAACTGTCATGAACTGAATATCACCAGGAGATAGGGCGGCAACAGTATCTATTGTCTTCCACCGTTCTCTTACGTTGCATTTCAGTATTGTATCATTATTCTTAATAACTGCTATGATATCCTTTTGGCTGTCAATACTGTAATCCGAATTCGGAATGTAGGTGTTGTATTCTCCGAGATTCAGTTCCTGGTTATTGTTGAAGTGATATTTCTTTTGTATGTCCGCGGCTTTTTCTATGATATCGTCAATAGTATCTCCTGTTTCAAGTCGCCAATAACTGAAATCTAGCTTTCCATACTCGCCGTATTTGTTTTGGAAATCGGTTTCATTCATTTCAGACTTCAGGAAATCGTAAGCCCCTTGGGCTGAGATGTATTTCTTTGACAGTTCTTTGTTTTTGCTGAGTTCGGAGTAGTTGAAATGGGTCGGGAATTGTCCGTCGGTCAGAACATCTGGCAGAAGGCTGTTAAGCCTTGACATCTGGCTTCTCAGGCCGAAGTCCTTGGCCGTGATGCCCGGGATGAAAGTGAAAACAGCCAATACCACACCCAGCATAATTACCATCCACTGGGCTTTGCGGGTTTTTCTGAAGGCTGTCATCGCGATGAAAACGGTGAGGAGTATGGCGAAGATGACAAGATAAGCCCTGACTGTGGTAACTCCGTATTCAGACAGTCTTCTTGTTATTCCAATCCATAGAAGTATGATTGGAGGAATGGCTATTGCCGGAAAGAATCTGTAAAACCAGTTGAAAGTCTTCTTTTCCAGGGCGGGCCTGACTAGCATGCACAACAGGGCAAGCGTGCAGAAAGTGCCTACCATATATGCCACGCCGCCTTGCGGAAGCTCCCAGTTGATCAGAATCTTGAATATGTATATATACAGTATTATGGCGTAGACTATAAGGGCAGGGGTAAAGATATAGTTTACGCAAGTGTTTACAAATCTCTTGAGTTTCAGGTCGCTGTCTTGTTCTGAAAAGAAATGCAGGCACATCATAGGTATCACGATATACGTGACAAGATGCATCGGGATTAAATAAAGACGGCTGCTGTTAGACTTGAGAAGCAGAAGATCCAGAGATACTATGATAAGCTCCAGCATACCCAACACCAGATAGCCGATAATGTAGGTAAAAACAAACTTGACGGCAGTGTTGGAAGTATATACGGCGAACGGCTTGTTGTCCATAATTCTGTCGCCGGCAAACAGAAAGACAAAAGCAATTACAAAGCAGACATAAATCCAAGTAGAGGGCAGGCCCCAGCTGTGCGTGATTATATTGCGGGGGACAAGCAAGGTTGCCCATACGAGCAGGTAGCTGGCAACATACAGTTCATACCAGATGGTCTTGTTCCTGGATGATTTGAGGGCAAATCTGTGAATGCAGAAAGACACCAGCAGAACAGGGAAAAAGAGAATTGGCAAATGAATAGCAGAGTCGTTCGGGTTCGCCTCGAGGGCATCTAAAAAGTTGTTTCTGGGGTCAACGAAGGCATAAAAAACGAAATAGGTCAGGCAAATCAAGGCTTCAACCGGAAACCTTTTGAAGCTGCTTGAGAATCCTTTCCATAGGCGTTTGAAAAAGCCTTCCTTCTTAATTGCGGTTACAGTTTGCTCGTCCATGTTCTGCTGGTATTATGGCTGTTGCGTTACAGTTTCTTGCCGGCAAGTTCGCTCAGGCGGCTTCTTTCTCCCATAATCAGGTTCACGTGCTCAAAGAGTTTTTCCCCGTAGAGCTTGTCGCTGATGTGGGTCAGGCCGTTGGAGTATTTGTCCAGGTATGGCTGGTCTATCTGCTGTACGTCTCCAGTAAAGACAATCTTGGTGCCTTCCCCGGCACGGGTGATGATGGTCTTCACTTCGTGAGGTGTCAGGTTCTGTGCCTCATCGATGATGAAGAAAGTATTCTGGAGACTTCTTCCTCTGATATATGCCAGAGGGGCGATCTCCAGTTTCTTGGTCCTGAGCATCTCCTCAATCTTTATGTTCTCCTTGGATGAGATGCCGAAGTTTTTCTTGATGACTGCTATGTTGTCGTAAAGTGGCTGCATGAAAGGTGCAAGCTTGTCTTCCACGGTACCCGGAATGAAACCGAGTTCCTCGTTCTGCAGGGTGATGACAGGTCTTGCCACCAGGATCTGTTCATAATAGTCTGCCTGGGCAAGGGCTCCGGCCACGGCAATGAGTGTCTTTCCGGTTCCGGCAGTTCCTGTGAGGGAAACCAGCTCAACGTCTTTGTTCATTACGGCATCCATCGCAAACACCTGCTCCTCGTTTCTTGGAGAAACTCCGTACTGGGTCTGCGGAAGCACTCTTACTACTTTGCCTGTAGTGGCATCGAATCTGGCGAGAATGATGTTGTCGCGTATAGGATCGCGGTCAGCTCCTCCCATCTGAAGGAACTCGCTTTCTCCCTCGCTTGTATCAACATCAACGTGCTTGGTCGGGATTCTGTAGAGCTGGTTGTATGCAGGTTTTGTCTTTATGATAAGGTCTTTGTAATCAACCTCCTCTCCGTCAACAAGAGCGTTGATGGTTTTCAGAGGAACATTGGCAAGCTGTATTACACGGTCATAGTCCTGGGTGAATTTCTCCTCTCTGATATGGTCGCTCAGATAATCCTGGGTGAACATTCCCAGAGCTTTGGCCTTTAGTCTGAGGTTCACGTCTTTTGTAACCAGGCATACAGTGCGGTCAGGATATTGTTTCTTGTACCAGATTGCTGTTGCAAGTATCCTGTGGTCAGGAACATCGCTTGTGAAACAATCTTTGAGTTCATCCGGGAACGGGCGGTTAAGAGAAACCTTTATGGTGCCCAATCCCGGCCCCAGCGGGTAGCCTTTTTCCGGATCATAGAGCCTCTGCTCTGAAATCTCGTCAGCTTTGCGCACAAACTCCCTGGCGTTGTAGTTGATGGTTCCGTCTCCTTTCTTGAATTTGTCCAGCTCTTCTACAACAGCCAACGGAATGACAAGGTCATTCTCCTGGAACTTGAATATGCATCTCCAGTCGTGGAGCAAAACGTTGGTGTCGAGTACAAAAATCTTGGGTTGGCGTGTCTTGACTTTGATAACTTCTTCCAATCCGCCGAGGCTTTTCTTTGACCTGCTTCTCGTGGTTTTAGTTGCCGTAGTCCTTTTCTTTTCGGTCTTTTTCTCTCTCATATCTTGTTTGATGTTTTTTTCTCAGCGATTCAGTTGCTTCAAATACTGTTCCCTGATTACTGTTTTCTGTTCTCCTTGCACCAGCTAAGGCCTGATGTGAACATCTTTATCCAAGGGGTTACCTGGTCAATGTCCTTTCTTGTAGTGGGGTAATGAGCCCAGTTCCAAGGTCTTATGCATCTTTCAGGGTGAGGCATCATGGCAAGGTGCCTTCCGTCCGGCGAACATACTCCAGCTATTGCAAATGGTGAGCCGTTAGGGTTGGCCGGGTACTGGTCGTATGAATAACGCAGAGCAACTTCCATATCCGTGGTCTTTCCGTCAGAAGTGATTGCAAAGCACCCGTTGGTTTTCTTTATGGCTTTTGATATGCCTGAAGGTGATGTCAGGTGCTGGGCCGGGAACGAGAATCTTCCTTCTCCGTGTGCCACCCAGATACCCAGGCTGCTGCCCTGTAGGCCCTTGAGGAGGATGGAACTGCTCTTGGGAACTTCTACGCCCACGAATCCGCTCTCGAACTTGCGTGAGGTGTTGTGTAGCATCTTCGGCGATTTCTCCGGATTCTCAGGAGTCACCAGCCCGAGTTCCGCCATAAGCTGGCATCCGTTGCAGATGCCAAGAGAAAGGGTGTCTTTCCTTGCATAGAAGTCTTTGAGAGCCTTGTTGGCCTTTTCGTTGTATAGGAACGCTCCGGCCCATCCCTTGGCGCTTCCGAGCGTGTCTGCGTTGGAGAAACCGCCTACGAATACAATCATCTGCACGTCTTTGAGGTTTTCTCTTCCGCTGGTAAGGTCTGTCATGTGGACATCCTTTACCCTGAATCCGGCCATATAGAGGCACCAGGCCATCTCGCGGTCTCCGTTGCTGCCTTTTTCGCGGATGATTGCAGCTACGGGAGCCTTCTTCCTTTCAGCTTCAGTTATGGAAGCAGGAGCCTTTCCGTCAAATCCCTTAGGGAATTTGAACTCCAGAGGCTGTTTCTTGAAGTTGGCGGCTCTCTGTCTTGCGCTTTGAGAGTTTGTCTGCCTGAGCTCCATCTGATATGAGGTCGAATACCAGGTATCTCTTGCCTGGTCTATGTCTATCTTTATGGAGTTCAGTATGTTGATATATCTCTTTCTGCCGGTTTGAGTCTTGGTGTAGTGGCCGATGACCATCATGCCAACTCCTTCTGGATGAGATTCGTCAGCAAAGCTTTCCAGTATCTTGTCAACGGCTTTGAGCTTGCTGTCTGCAACCTGTATCAGGACTCCAGGCTTTTCGCTGAAGAAGAATTCTGTCATCGGCAGGCTTATGCCCTTGATATCTATTCCGCCTGAGCGGTTTGCAAAGCACATTTCAAGAAGGGAGGTAATCATTCCTCCGGAAGATATGTCGTGGCCTGAAAGGATGAGTTTATCCTTGACAAGCCTTTGCAGGGCATTGAAGCAGAGCTTGAAGTATGCTGCGTCTTCCACGTCAGGTGCCTTGTCGCCGATTTGACCGAGGACCTGGGCAAAGGCACTTCCGCCAAGTTCCGGGGCACTCTGGCTGAACGGTATGAACACGATGGAACTCTTCTCCACTGGCTTCAGGGCAGGGGAGACTGTATTGTTTACATCTTCCACAGGCGCTGCCGCTGAAATGATCACCGTACCCGGTGCCAGGACTTTCTCGCCGTCAGGATATGTCTGAGTCATACTCATCGAGTCTTTGCCGGTAGGAACGTTGATTCCCAGGTCAATAGCGAAGTCGCTGACCGCCTTGACCGCCTTGTAGAGCCTTGCGTCTTCTCCTTTGTTACGGCTTGGCCACATCCAGTTTGCGGACAGGGAAACTCCCTTGAGGCCATCCTTGATAGGTGCCCATACTATATTTGTGAGAGCCTCGGCGATGGCCAGACGGCTGCCTGCCGCTGAATCTATAAGCCCGGCTACAGGTGCATGGCCCAGTGATGTGGCGATGCCTTCCTTGTTGTCATATCCGATGGCTGTAACCGCCAGGTTGTTAAGCGGAAGCTGGATTTCTCCGCAGCACTGCTGCAACGCAATCAGTCCGGTAACCGAACGGTCCACCTTGTCCGTGAGCCAGTCTTTGCAGGCCACGCTTTCAAGGCGGAGAACCTGACTTAGATAATCGGAGAACTTCTCTGTGCTGAATTTCAGAGGATTGAATTTGTACTCGCAGGTAGTACCTTCCATTATCGTCTTGGGAGCGCTGCCGAACATATCTTTCATTTCCAGGTCTATGGCGCTCTCTCCTTTCTTTTCGTCGCGGAGGACGAACCTGTGGTCTTCTGTTACCTCACCAATCTCATAGAAAGGTGCCCTTTCTCTCTCGGCGATTGTCTTAAGAAGGGCCACGTCCTTGTCTTTGAGTGCCAGCCCCATTCTCTCCTGGCTCTCGTTGCCGATGATTTCCTTGAGGCTGAGGGTAGGGTCGCCAACCGGGAGTTTGCTGATGTCCACCTTTCCTCCAGTCTCTTCCACAAGCTCGGAAAGGCAGTTCAGATGTCCTCCGGCACCGTGGTCGTGAACGGAGATGATAGGGTTGTGGTCCATCTCACTGAGTGCACGGATGGCGTTGTAGTCTCTTTTCTGCATCTCGGCGTTAGCCCTCTGAATGGCATTGAGCTCAATCTCGTTGCCATACTGGCCTGTGTTGACCGAACTTACAGCTCCACCGCCCATTCCGATGCGGTAGTTGTCTCCGCCCAGCAGAACGAGCTTGTCTCCTTTTTCAGGCACTTCCTTGGCGGCATCGGCCTTCTTTGCGAAACCAACTCCGCCGGCCAGCATTATGACTTTGTCGTAGCCGAACTTAGGGTTGTCTTTCTCTACGCCTTTCTGCTTTGCCGCATGCTCAAATGTAAGAAGCGAGCCGCAGATTATCGTCTGGCCGAACTTGTTGCCAAAGTCGCTGGCTCCGTTGGATGCCTTTGTCAGTATCTCTTCTGGGCTCTGGTACAGCCATTTGCGTGGCTTGTCCTTCTGCCAAGGCCTCTCGACGGGCTTTGCATTACCGGCGTCAAACCTCGGATAGCTGGTCATATAGACAGCGGTTCCGGCAATCGGGAAGCTTCCCTTGCCGCCAGCCATACGGTCGCGGATTTCTCCGCCGGTTCCGGTTGCCGCTCCGTTGAACGGCTCCACGGTTGTCGGGAAGTTGTGAGTCTCGGCCTTGAGGCTTATGACTGTCTCTCTCTCCTTTGTCTTGAAGAAAGAAGGTTTCTCCGGCTTTTCCGGATAGAACATCTTTACCTTTGGCCCCTGGAGGAAGGCGCAGTTGTCTTTGTAGGCGCTTATAATAAGGTTCGGATTGGTCTTAGACGTCTTCTTTATCATCTGGAACAAAGACGATTCCATCTGTTTTCCGTCTATGATGAAAGTTCCGTTGAAAATCTTGTGGCGGCAGTGCTCACTGTTTACCTGGCTGAAGCCGAACACTTCGCTGTCTGTCAGCGGACGGCCTATCTTCTTTGCGATTCCGTTCAGATACTCTATCTCGTCTGTGCTCAGAGCCAGTCCCTCTTTCTTGTTGTAAGAAGCCAGATTCTTGATGTAAACCACCTTGTCAGGCTTCTTGTTTACCGTGAATATCTCCTGGTCCAGCCCCTCGTAGAGCCTCTGGAGCATCTTGTCATATACAGGAACTCCGGCGGCCTTCTTTCCTTCAGCCACGCCCTTTACCTTCATCCCGGTCCCGGCCTTGTTTACAGAACCGCTCTCTCCAGTTTTCAGATAAACAGTAGGGAAGTATTCCTCCATACGCTCTATGCCCTGGATATTCATGTTCTGGGTTATTTCCACGGCCGTTGTGCTCCAAGGAGTTATCATTTCCCTTCTCGGGCCGGTGAAATTGCCGGAAACGCTGTCTCCTTTGAGGAGAGTTGCGTCGCCCAGAAGCCATTTTAGTGCATTGATATTATCGTCAGAGAGTTGCTTTGAACTCTTTACGGCAACGATGCTGCCAGCTTTAGATTTGAAGAAAAGAATCATCTTTCTCTAAACTTAATATTCGTAATTAGAATATAGAAACAATATCCTTGCGAATTTACGCATAAAACTTGTTAGTTGTGCATACGGATAACCTTCAGGGAAGGTTAATTTATCAACCGACGGGTGTTGAAAAATATTCGGCCGCTTTTGACTAAATTGTTTAAATTTGGATGTGTTTAGTTATTCTCACCGATATGACTGAAAAAGAATACAATCAGATGCTGGAGGAAATCTACCAGAGGTTTCCGTCTTTCCAGGTGGTAGGTGACAGGGCTTTCAAGCCTGGCCTTGGCAATATGATGGCTCTGGAAGAGGCTCTTGGCCATCCGTCCAGGGACTTCCGGGCTGTACACATAGCCGGAACCAACGGCAAAGGCTCTGTCAGCCATATGATTGCCTCGGCACTGATGTCTTTTCCAGGCCAGTCAGGAAATCTGCGGGTAGGGCTTTACACTTCGCCTCATCTGGTGGATTTCAGGGAGAGGATCAAGGTGGACGGCCAGATGGTGGAAAAGGAATGGGTGTTCAACTTCCTCAAAGACCACAAGGACCTGTTCGAGAAGACCGACGCTTCTTTCTTCGAGATTACCACCGCAATGGCTTTCAGCTACTTCTCATACCGTAAAGTTGATGTGGCAGTTATAGAGTGCGGACTCGGCGGAAGGCTGGATTCCACCAACATCATCAGTCCTTTGGCCAGCGTCATAACCAACATCGGCTTCGACCACATGCAGTATCTGGGCAACAGCCTGGAGGAAATCGCAGCGGAAAAGGCCGGCATCATCAAGCCTGGCATCCCGGCCATCATCGGGGAAACTTCCGGTGTGGAGAGAGTCTTCATAGACAAGGCATCTAACTGCTGTACAGATATATACTTCGCAGAGAAACTTAATCCTTACAACCTCTCTCCGGACGGAGCCTTCCGCAGTTTTTCCCATCGGGAGATAGATGTGAGGGAGGAGGCTCTGAAATCCACCATAAGCCTTGCAACCTGCCTTCTGGCAAGCGTGGACCCAGGCCGGATGGACCTCAAGGGAGACTGCCAGAAAAAGAACATCAAGACTGTATGCACTGCCCTGTCTGTCATCCTTCGCAAGATGCTGGACGAAAGCCAGAAAGACCTCTCTGAAAGCACCCTCGCCGATATGGTGGAGGCCATAGAGAACGCCGCTCATATAACCGGTCTGAGGGGCAGATGGGAGAAACTCGGTGACGCTCCTCTTGTCATCTGCGATATCGGTCACAATTCCCACGGTATGAAGGTTCTGATGCCTCAGGTGGAGCGAACCTATAAAGAGCATAATAACGGCAGGCTGATTATGTTTTTCGGAGTAATGAAAGACAAGGATCTTGCCGCAGAAGTTGGATTTCTGCCGAAAGACGCCCACTACCTGTATGTAAACGCATCCACTCCACGAGCTCTTCCAGCCTCTGATCTCAAGGTCAAAATGGATGAATTCGGTTTCACGGGAGAAATCCCCGTAGACGGCAGTATCTCTTCTGGCTTGCAGTGGATTAAGGAAAACACCAAGCCGGAAGACTTTGTTTTCATAGGCGGCAGTTCATACGTGGTGGCTGAGGTTTTGGCTAAAATCGACGAATAGCAATGAAACGGTTCCTTTCCATATTGATCTTGCTCTTGTTTCCGGTATTGTCAGACGCGGGTTCATTTGACTTGCCAACCGGAACTTCCGCCAGCGACACTTTGAAGAGTCGTTTGGAGGAGATTTTCCTGAATCCGCCTGTTTACGGGAACTCAAAGGGCAGAAGTGAAAAGGAAAGGCGAAAGATCAACAGCCGTCTGGAAGAGCTTTGGGACAAATATAAAGATGCGGAAACCCTGGTTCAAGAGAGAGCTGCCTTGAATGACATATTAGACTTTAGTTCCAAGAACCGTCTGGACAGTTCCCTCCTTGAGGCTTACAAGGAATTGTATGACAGTTATGTTGACCAGAATTACAAGTGGGAAGATTCTATCAGAAACGTTGTTGCCGGCAAAATTGAGGATTACGGCAACAATCTGATTACCTGCCTTTTCTACTTGTATGATAATTTTCCGTCAGCGCTGTTGGATAAGAAAAAATATATCAGGACCCATAAGGAAGAACTGATGAAAACCAGGACAGCTTCCCTGTATGACAAGTCGTCTGTAGGACGTTGCCTAGGCGGCTTGGATTTGCCCGTAATCCCTTATATACAGAATGATTACGAATATCTGCTGTGGTTTGATTTCTTTGAAAACGACATAGATAATCGTCTTCGTGAATATATCTCTGGCATGCATCCCCAGACTGAGTTGTATGAAGTGGCAAAGTTTCTTAACAGCGATATGCTGGAATCTATAGACTGCACCAGTATTCTTGAGAAATATAGAGGCACACTTCTGGAGTTTTATATACGCTCTATTCCTTTCATTTCCTCACGTTATGACAGATATTTTCTGGATCCATCCCTGAATCTGAGCAAGTTGTATCCAGATTGCTGCACTCTTATTGAAGATGTGGAAACTGCTGAAAACAAATACACTGCCCACAAAGATTGTCTGAGAGACTTGAGATTGAAGCTCCAGCTTGAGAAGTCTAAAATGGAGGCCAAGAGGGCAAGTTGCTACATAGAAAACGGAAAGGTATATGTGGTGATGTTAAATACAGACAAAGCCGTTTTTTCTATTAGCCGGCCAGCCAAAAGAAACAAAGAGCCCGAGGTAATCTTCAAAAAGGAGGTAAGGGGCAATAAAAGGGGTGTAGGCATCAAGGATACTGTTAGTTTTGACTGCCCTTCCTTCGCCGATGGACGGTATGAACTGAATTTGGACTACGAGGGGAAAAGGCTTTCTGAAACAAGTAGGGGATACAGTCAGAAAACTATCTCGGCGATGATTGTAAGAGCTCCGGAGGGTTACTGGTTCCTGGCATCTGACTATAAGACAGGAAAACCTTTGCAGAACTATTATCTGACTCTATATCAGGCAGACGAGACTATACTGGAGGGGGCAAAAAATTCTTTCGTTACTAGATTATGTTCTTCTGAAATCAAAGCTGATACTTCCGGTTTTATTCTTCTGGATGGTGAGATCGGGGAAAGGATTGCAGAGTTTGAAAAGTCAGTGGAATCTATGTACAATAAAGCCAGGGGGCAGATTCTTGCTCTGGAGGCTTCATATACAGATGAGAATGGAATCCTTCGCAGAAGCCAGTATGTAGGTGTTGACAGGCCGTATGGCGAGCGGTATGTGAATAAGCCTCAAGCTCTTGTGATGACGGACAATGTTATTTACCACCCTAAGGATTCCCTAAAGTTTAAAGTAGTAGTGTATGAAGGCAGCCAGTACACTTCTTTCAAAACATCTGATTCTGGCGATACCATCAAAGTGAGACTGCTGGATCAGGAAGAAACTGTTGTTGACAGTACATTTCTGACCCTTAACTCTTTTGGCTCCGCCTCAGCTGCTTTCCTGATTCCGGAAGGCAAGAAGAACGGACGCTGGTCTTTAATTGTTGGCAAAGGTCAATCATTCTATATTGGCGGTATAGTGGTTCGCGTGGATGACTACGCGCTTCCTACATATTCAGTAGAATTAGACCGGTGCTATACTATGCTGAATGTGGGTGACACAATAAGGGTTACAGGCCGGATTACAGGTTACTCAGGTCATCCTGTTACGGATGCCAAGGTCAAGATGGCTGTGGAACTGTATGATCCAGAAGAGGGCTATACGGTGCTGTCAGAGAGAGCAATCCATCCGCTTGAAGGAGGAAGGATAGAAGAAAAGTTTGTGGCTGATGCCTCCGGAAAGTATTTCATTGCTATTCTTGTAACGGACAAAAGCGGGGAGACTGTAGGATCATCTACGAACTGTTTTGTCAACACAAAAGATGTCCGTTGCAGTTTACATCTTGTCAACAATACGGCCGGGGCCAGTTATCCTACCCTGGCAAAAATCCTATGTTCTGATACCGCCATATTCGAAGTTCATACGTGTCCGAATGAAACCAGATGGAACGAATCCTGGGACATCCCTTACAAGTTCAGAATCTGGGATATGGAAGGGAATGTGGTTTTCAGCCGCGACAATATACATGAACACAGACTCAAACTGGACCTCTCTGCTTTTGAAGACGGATACTATAGGGCTGAAGCCTTTTATGATAAACCGAAATATTATAAAACTGATTATTTCCTGCTGATCAGAGATACTCTTCCGAAAGGCGTTGATGCCGTTTTCATTTATCCGGACTCCCGGGTTTCTGAAAATGACAGCATCAGGATATTGATAGGCATCAGGGAAGAGGTCTATCTCACGGCCGCCGTAACTGCAGGACCGGCTGTTACTGACTGGCGTTTCATTCATTTCAAGCCAAATGCCGGGAACAGGCTTCAGAAGATTTCATTTGCATATAAGGACAGTTATCCCGATGCCGTTACCGCAAGCATTCATTATTCCAGGAACGGGCATTTGCAGTCTTGGGAGAGGGTATTTACAAAATCTTCAAGGACACTTGACATGAAAGTGCAGTCGGTTGAGTTCAAGGATGAACTCTCCCCGTCTGAAGAGTACCGGTTCTCTTTCAAATTATCGTCATCTGAGGATGCAGAGGCAGTTGCGTCTGCGTACGACATTGCGGCGGATGCTTTGCTTGGCTATGATTCAAAATGGGAGACGGTTTCTCTGTCAGTGCCGTCTGCCCGCAGTTTTGTTTCTGCCTATTCGGGGGCAGGCGATTTAAACCGCGGATTCGAGGCTTACCGCACGGGAATCCTGAGAAGTGTCCAATCTGCTGTTGGATCTGCGGTAAAATATGTAGGAGGTGCCCTAAGAAGCGACTTCAAGGATGCGCTGTTCTTCATTCCTCACATCGTGAGCAAAGACAGTACTATTTCCTTCACATTCAAGACATCAGACAAGCTGTCAACTTACCATCTGAACCTGTTTGCACATACCAGGGATATGCATAACGCATTCTTCCGGAGAGACTTTACAGTTACGTTGCCGTTGAAGGTTTCCATTTCTCAGCCGAGGTATCTGTATCGCGGAGACAAATACGAGATTTCAGCCACCGTGAGTGCAAAAGAGGAGAATGCGGAAGGTGCTAAGGACGGCAAGGTAGTTGAGGTTTATGACGGGCAGGCGGCTATTCAGGCTTATTGCAGAGACAGTCTGCTGCTTTCATATACGGATAATTTGAAGTTGAGTTCTGGAACTTCATCTTCTTTCAACGATGTTGTGGCAGTTGGGAACGGGGTTGACACAATAGGACTGAAAGTTTCGTATCTGTCTGACAAACACTCAGATGTGGTGTTAGTGAAGATACCGGTATTTGACAATACTCAGAAGATAACAGAGGCCCATTCTGCGGTTTTGCTGCACAATTCAGACAGGACTGCTTCGGTTGCCCATCTGAAAGACCGTTTTACTGCGATGAATCCGGATGGGGCATCGGAAAAGGAAGAGACATATTCGGATATTCTTGCTGGATTATTGGACAAGCATTCCACGGCAAAAGACCTTGATGTCATTTCCGTTATGGATGCCTTCTGCTTCAGCAAGATGGCTTCTTCAGACCTTAAGGGAATGGATCTTCCGGATACTCTCTGGAACAATTTGCTGTCATTCCGGAATTTGGATGGAGGATTTGGGTGGTTCAAGCAGATGCGCTCCAGCCAGGCCATTACCGCTGCCGTGCTTGAGAGATTTGCTCTTCTCCGCGACTCTGGATACGAGATTCCGGATCTGACTCAAACATTGAAGTATTTGGATTCCACTCAGTTTGAAATAGAATGGCCTTGGTGGTTTGGATTGGTAAACAGCCAGTATGTTTATGTGAGGTCGCTTTATCCGGAAGTTCCGTTTAAAGCCGGCAGAACAGCGTCATCTGTCAACAATTACGGCCGATTCAGGACGTGGATCCGCAACTACCTCAATCCGCCAAAAGATAACGGCAAGCGAGCAGTATCTCGTAAAGCAGGAAAGCAAGCCGGATTTATAGACTTTGACAAGTCAAATGTCTTAGAAAAAGCTAGCCGAACCGTTGTTTTGAGAAATCTGATGAGTTCAGAAGCAGGCAGGTCGCTGATAAAATCCTGGGCCGGAAAGAGTTACTCTCAGAAGGCTTTGCAGAATACCATAGACAAGGATGTTTTCCAGATAACGGATTATGCGGTCCATCATCCAGACGGAGGAACATATTATCCTAATGCTGCAATGCCTTTCAAGGGCCAGATTGAGAACGAAGCGTATACCCATTCCATGATCTCGGATGCCCTTTCTGGCTATGCCGGCGCTAATAATTCAGACCTTGGCCAAACGGCTTCACGGATAGCGGACCAAGTTCGTCTATGGCTTATGCTTCAAGCCCAGACTCAGGACTGGGACAAGAATTTCTATTTCATAAATGCCGTAAGGAGTATGTCGATGGCCTCTGACAGCATAAGGAAAACGTCAGTGCTAACCCTTTCCAAGACAGAGGAGATGCCTTTCAGCCAGATTAAGGCCAGCCAGAACGGTATGACAGTCGAGAGAGTCTTTTATCGTGACAATGAAATCCTCAAGCCTGGAGATACCCTTCGCCGAGGAGACAGAATCAGGGCTGAATACAGAATCTGGAACAAGGAAAACCGGAGCTTCGTGAAACTGACTGCTGCCCCACGGGAAGCCTGCCTGATGCCGGTAAATCAGCTTTCCGGGCAGTCTTACGGCCTGAAGAGCCTTATGGTAAACAACTGGTTCGAGTTTGCCCCGAGCCTCTACCGCAATGTCAAAAAAGACCGCACCGAGTATTTCTTTGACGTGCTCAGCGAAGAGAAAACGGTCATCAAAGAGGACTTCTATGTAGTCCAGGACGGGGTCTTTTCCGCCCCTGTTGTTGAGATAGAGAGCCTGTACGCTCCTGCATACAGGGCCAATGACTCTTTCAAGGGTTCTTTGCCAGTAGAAAGGGAATAGAAAATTTTTTTCAAAAAGATTTGCATTTTTGGAATAAAGCACTACCTTTGCAGTCCCAAAACAATTCGGCCGTAGTGGCCACGATTCGGGAGCATAGCTCAGTTGGTTTAGAGCATCTGCCTTACAAGCAGAGGGTCATAGGTTCGACTCCTATTGCTCCCACTAAAAAAGCCTTTCAGATACTTCTGAGAGGCTTTTTCTTTTATACTTCGATTACCGTAGGGGTGTGGCCGGAAAGCTGGGGAATCTTCAGCAGAATATCCTTTGGAACCTTCATATAGCAGGTCAAGGTGCCGTCCGGGCAGCCGATGCTGTCCAGGTTGTCCAGCACATCTTTGTCTATGATGTATCTGACCTTGTGCTCCGTATCCATCAGAAGGCAGAAAACTGTGGCGGCTCCGTGTTCTGCCCCGAGCATCTCCATAAGCTTCTCCGCAGGGGCAAATGACACTCTCGATATCTCGAGTGCCTTTCCGAAGTCCTTTGTACTGAAAGGTTTGTCGCTTCTTGTGATGAACAGGTAAAAGACCGTCTGCTGGCGGTTACACAGGAAGATGTTCTTTACAACCTCACAGCCCAGCTTTTCTCCGATGGCGATGCAGTCTTCCATGCTGGCGGCAGGGGAGTTGTCCACTCTCTCGAACCCGATACCAAGTTTGTCCAGGGCTTCGTACGCCTTTTCCTGAAGCGGATTTTGCATTTCTGCGGGCTTTGTCTTGATTATATCGCTGACCTGAATCATTATAATGCGCCTATGAATTGTTCTAGGTTTCAAAAATAGCAACATTTTCAGTACATTTGTTAAAATGAACAAATCTTGGGTTATGAGAATTAGATGTTTCTTGTTACTGGTAATGTGTTTATGCGGGCTGTCATTGGAGGCTGCGCCGTTGAAAGACACTTTGCGCCGGGAAGTTGTTGCTATTCCTTACAAAAAGGGTTGGGATCCGTTGCTGAACGATTTGTGGCGCTCATACAGAAGGACAAAGAGAGATTCGAAGAAGGAAGCCATTTTAAAGCAGATAAGGCTATTTGCCATTTCCAAAGGCTTGCCGGACCAGGTGTTTAGAGCAGACTTTGACCTTTACAAGCTGACCAGGAATAAAAACTATAAGCTGAGGTCAACTGAATTTGTAGAGACTCTGATGGATTTGGAGGAGAATGCAGACCGTTTTTATTCAGTTCTGTTTGTTGAGTATTTCAATTATGATAATGAGAGCGTAAGCCTTAAATCATATTTGCTTGACAATCGCGATGAATTGTCAAGGACAAGCCATAAGAGTTATCTGGAGGCTGTACGACCGAGTGACTGGTTGTATCTGTCCTATCCTCGCGAGTTGATATCAAACGATTATGAGTATTTTTTGTGGCGTTATACAAGGGGAAACACTGGGTTTGGCGAGCTGCTGGAGGATTATGTCAAGGGCAAATATCCGCAGGAAGATTATATAAGATGCCGAATGGCAGACAAGGATCAGCTTTTGGATTTGGTGAAAGAACTGAAAGGCTCTCCGCTGGAATTCTTCCCCAAAGGTCGTCTGATGGCAATGAGAATTGACAGCCTGAAAAAAGCCAAGGCCTCATCCGGCGAATATCGGAAACTGTATGAAGAGCTGGGGACGTTTATAACCGATGTTGAAAAGCAATGTGAAAGTGATGATGTACTCAAGTATTTGAGAGCCAGTGCTACCAGCGATGCTAAGCGTGCGTATGAAAGTCTTGAGGCAAGAAACATTTATTCTTTTCTGGGTGAAGACCATTTCTATGTTGTTTGCAGAAACATATCTTCCGATATTGATGTGGAAGTTACTGGTTTAAATTCCAAGGTTGTACATAGAGACCGTATAAAAAAGGGGCCGGGAAAGTTCTACGTTCCAGATACTTTAAGGTGGAAGGTGCCAGAACTTGATGACGGTTCTTATTTTGTGAAATTCTCAAATGGAAAGAATAAAACGGAGGTTTCCTATGACCAGTATTGTTTGTCTTCTGCCATAGTCAAGACCCTGGACGGCAACGAGATTTTTGCCACTGATTACGTTACCGGCCGCCCTGTGGACAATCTTGGTCTTCAGACTGTAAGATATAAGAGGCACATAGACGTTAAGGACAAAGATCTGGTGCCCGCCCAGAGGCAATCTGACGGCTTTTTCAAGATTCCGGAAAATTTCAAGGAACCGCGCAAAGGCTATGTCTATGCTGTATCCAAGTGCAGTGACGGCAAATCCAGAAGAACCTCTGAACTCAGATTGTATGGAGAGAGCAAGAAAAAGCAGGAGAGGCTTGGCACTCAGGTAATGTTTTTCGCCGACAAGGGGGC
Source organism: uncultured Bacteroidales bacterium (assembly GCA_900316795.1). GTDB lineage: Bacteria > Bacteroidota > Bacteroidia > Bacteroidales > UBA932 > Egerieousia. The sequence goes on from ONEF01000008.1 coordinate 66,703, forward strand.
GTACCGCCCGAAAGACTCCCTGAAGTTCAAGATAATTGCTTTGGACGGCAACCCTTACGAGTATTACAGAGTCTGTCCTTCAGGCAAGAAGATAGTTGCGGTACTGCTCGATGCAGACAATGAAGAGGTTGAGCGGATAGCGCTGGTAACCAACGATTTTGGTTCGGCTTCGGGGGCGTTTCTTCTGCCGGAAGACCGCAAGACGGGCTCTTGGATTGTTGAGTTTAGGGAAGACGGAAAAAAGATATCCTCAAGCCGTGTCCGCGTGGATGAATTCAGTCTTCCGTCGTTTGAAATGACATTTGACACAGACCGGAAACTGTATTTTCCGGGTGATACTTTAATTGTCCGCGGAAAGCTTTTGACTTATTCAGGCCTTCCTGTTACTGATGCTGACATATCTGCAACAATTATAGTGTCAGATTGGGGTAACGATACTCTTGGAGTTAGGAATGTCACCCTTATGGACGGAGGCGCTTTCTGCATCCAGTATCCGACGGATGATGATGATAAAGGTCGTTTCGATTTCTGCTTCAAAGTGACTGCGGGAAATGGTGAAACCAGGGAATTCAGGACAACGGTTCCTGTGTTCGCCCGGTTCAGGCTCAATGTGGCTTTGGAAGATAAGGGCCAGGCAGATTTTCGTCTGTATAATTCATTTGACGGCCAGAGTTTTGACAGCAATACAGTTCCCCGTGGAGTTATCTCATCTGATACCGCATCGTTTCTTGTGGAAGCCGTAGGCGCGGATGGCAAGAAGGTTGATATGCCTTACACCTATTCTCTGCTGACCATCTCCGGAGACACATTGGTTTCAGGGAAGGACAGTTGCGGGCTGAGGAAGGTTCTGGACTTGTCTCCTTATCCCGATGGCCTGTATGTCTTTTCTGTAACGGCTATGAGACTGTCTGAGATATGGGAGGGAGAAGAGGTATTCATTTCAGACCACATAGAGTATCATATCCTCAAGATGAAGGATAGTTCAACTCTTGCTTCGGGAGTGGAATCTTTCTTCGATCCGGGGCAAAATGAAATCGCTGAGGGACATGACATAAAGATTCGTTTGGGAGCTACTGGCGGGCCGATTTGGATAGCCGCAATGCTTTTTGACGACCAGTCTTCTCTCAGCCGCCAGATTATCAGCCTGGAAGGGCTGGGAACTTCTTCCGTGAAGGAAATTACGATTCCTTATCCTGCTGATTATCCCGATGTGGTGAAGCTGCACCTTCTTTATTTCAGGGGAGGGAAAAGTATGGAGTATGTCCAGAACTACAGAAGGCCCAAAAACACATTGGCCCTGAAAATAGAGTCGTTTGAGTTCAATGAATCTCTTTCTCCGTCAAAGAAATACACATACAAGTTTACCTTGCAGTCAAAGCAGGCGGCCGAGGCTCTCGTTTCAGTGTTTGACCGTTCTGTTGATGTGTTCGGAATGAACTCCTGGAGCACGCTGTCTCTTTTGACGCGCTATCCTCAATCATTCGTCCATATTAGAGAGGGAAGGGGAGCGTTTACTCCTGCTTCAGTGTTGAATGACGTGGTCGTTGTTGGATATGGAACTGCCAGGAAAACCGATTATAATTACGGCCGCGACTCTTTTGTCAAGGCTCTTCAGGGACGGGTTGCCGGCATAAGTGTGGGTTCAGCAGAGGTAAAGCGAATTAGGGGAGTTGGCAGCGTTTCCGACAGCAGAGAGCCGTTGTATGTAATTGACGGCGTGCCGGTCAGCTCTCTTGAATTTGCAAAGCTCGCTCCTGCCCAGATACAGTCCGTGAGCATAGTGAAGGACGCTTCGTCAACGGCTATTTATGGTTCCAGAGCCGCAAACGGGGTTGTTTACATAACCACCGGCAAGATGGGCTTGTCAGGAATACCGGCGGAGAGTCTGCCGGATTTCAGCAAGATTTCCCAGCGATCAGATTTCAAGGATGTGCTCACCTTCCAGCCGCACATAGAAAGCCGGAACGGGGAGATCTCGTTCAGCTTCAATACGTCAGACAAGCTCTCGTCCTATCATCTTTACCTGTTTGCCCACACCAAGGATATGCACAACGGCTTTTTCAGCAGAGACCTTACGGTTTCAATTCCGCTGCAGGTTTCTATGCAGGCGCCTCGTTATCTGTATCGCTCAGACCAGTACTGCATGTCGGCCACAGCATCGGCAAAACCTTCTGCCGATAGCGCATCCTATTCCGGAAAGGCCTATTTGCTCTCGTACAACGGTTCCGTTTTAAAACTGTCTAATGCTGATCCAATAACCTCATATTCAGAAGAATTGAACCTGAAAGCCGGCACTTCCGAGTCATTTACCAGCCAGATGATTGATATTCCTTCCGGAGTGGATACGCTTGGAGTTAAGGCAGTGTTCCAGTCAGATGATTTCTCGGACGCATATCTTGCTGACATTCCTGTTTTTGACAACACCCAGAATATTACCGAAGCCCATTCGGCAGTGCTGCTTTCCGGGGCAGACGATCAGGAGGCCATCAGGCGTCTGCGCTACAGCTTCAACACGGTATCAAGCGAAGGAGCAGAGGTGAAGCAGGAAACCGTTTCCGACATTCTCCAAAGGTTTGTCAAAGCCGGAATGGAATCCCGGGGTGAGGATGTGATAAGCAAACTCGACGCGCTCTGCTTTGCAAAGATGCCAAGAGCTTCAGAGGCTGATTCTAAAAGCCTCAATACAGATGCTGACACGCTTTGGAACGAGGTTATGGCTTTCAGAGACTCCACCGGAGGCTTCTCGTGGATGAAGGAGATGAAAGCGAACCAGACCATTACCGCGGCTGTGCTGGAGAGGTTTGCATACCTTAGGAGCATAGGATGCGATATCCCGGATATGAGCCCTACAGTCAGGTATCTGGACTCCAACCAGTTTGCCGTGGCCTGGCCGTGGTGGTGCGGTGGCTTGTCCGAGGAACAGTATATGTATGTGAGGTCTTTCTATCCTGAAATTGTATTCAACGACGGGTTCGGGAAAGACGACCGCAGCGAACGCAAGACTTTCAGGTCAAACCTTTCCGCTTTCCGCAAGTTCGCCCGCTCATATCTTTCCCCGTCATACAAGAAGGATTTCCCGAACTACTGGACTTTTGAGAAAGCCCGCAGAATCAGGACAGTGCAGAATCTGCTCTCCAGCGACAAAGGTATGGCTCTGGGAAAAGCCTGGGGAGAGAATCTGTTTGCCACGGCCAAGTTCAACAACTCCGTGGAGAAAGATGTACTGGATCTAATTGACTATGCCCAGCATCACCCGGATGGGGGATCATATTACCCGAATGCCGTGATGCCGTTTAGGGGAATGCTGGAAAATGAGGCTTTTGCCCACTCTCTGATATCAGATGTGCTCTCTGCTTATTCATCACAGGATAAAAAGCGCAAAGAAACAGCCCGTGCCGCCGAAATTGCAGACCAGGTAAGGCTTTGGCTTCTGCTTCAGGCCCAGACTCAGAAGTGGAGCGATAACATCTACTTCCTCAATGCCGTCCGCAGCATAAACGCCGCCTCAGACAGCATCCGCCAGACCTCAGTGCTTACTCTTTCAAAGACGGAGAAACTCCCGTTTGCTGATATAAAGTCCAGCGGCAACGGCTTCACGATTGAAAGAGTTTTTCTCCGCGACGGCGTTGAACTCAAGGACGGCGACGCAATCCATCGCGGAGAAAAGATTTGTGCCGAATACCGCATCTGGAGCAAGGAAAACCGCAGCTTCGTGAAGGTCACGGCTCCAAGAGAAGCCTGCCTGATGCCTGTGGAGCAGCTCTCCGGCAAGTACTATGGCCTCAAGCCGCTTGTCCTGGACAACTGGTACAGGTTCACTCCGTCGGCATACCGCTGCGTCAGGAAAGACCGCACCGAATATTACTTCGACGTGTTCGCAGAGGAATCCTGCACCATCCGTGAAGAGTTCTATGTGGTCCAGAACGGAAGGTTCTCGGCCCCGGTTGTGGAAGTGGAATCTTCCTACGTTCCCGCATACCGCGCCAACGGCAAGTTTACTGGCAGCCTGTCTGTTGAAACCGAATAGGCCTTATTTCTTCTTTGTGGTAGTGGTGGACTTTGTGGCAGGCCTTTTGTAACCGTCTTTCTCTGCGCGGGCGGTCATCCTGGCAATTCTCTTGGCTGTATCCGGGTGTGAGGAGAAGAGGTTGTTCACGGCGCTGGAGGTGTTGGAAGAGCTGTTAAGGCTTTCCAGCTTCTCGAATGCCATGGCCATGAAGTACGGGTTCTTGCCGTTCTTGACCAGGAATTCATAGCCATAGTCATCAGCCTCGCTCTCCTGTTTGCGGGAGAAGGAACTGCTGGCAAGCGTCTGTCCCAGGTCTCCAAGTTGTGAGGCTGAGAGGCTTGCTATTGTTCCGCCTGCTGCTATCAGTCCGTAACGTGCTGCAGTGGTGAGCATTGCCTGCTGGAACTGTTTCTTTGTGTGCTTGAGGCCTACGTGACCTATTTCGTGGCCGATTACACCCAGAACCTCGTCGTCTGTCATTAGGTCCATAAGTCCTGTATAAACTCTTACGCTTCCGTCTGCGCAGGCAAAAGCGTTAACCTGATTGGTCTTGTAAACCTTGAAATTGAGTGGTGTCCCGTCAACTTCTGTGATGCCAGCCGTCAGTTTCCTTAGGCGTTTGGTGTAAGGGTCTGATTCCGGAAGAACGTTGCTTTCCTTGTCAAGGTTGGCGATATACTGGCCTACATAGGACTTGATCTCGGCGTCTGAAAGTGTAGCCGCCTGAATGGCCTGCATTCCGCCTGCAAGCAAAGCCTCGCTGTTGAGGGTTCCGCAAGAAGGTGCCATGAATACTGCTGAAAGCACGATAATTGCTGTGGATAATACTCTGATGGTTTTCATAAGTAGATTATTACGTATTTGAATTATTATTCTGAGAAGCTAATTAAATGATTTATCCTGGGATGCTATGATTTTTTAAAGCAGTAGTGTAAATATATCTGTTGATAACTATATCTTTTTCTGTGTAAAATCTTATGCAGGTTTTTACTAAATTTGTACGATAAGTAAAACAGCGGCTAGTCCGCTTCACTAGTCTGTAACAAAATTAAGAAAAAATGAGAGCAATACAATCATCACTCCTTATAATCTTTTCTTCGGCGATTTTTTTTGCCTCTTGCGCAACGGCTCCAAAGCGGGATGTTCCCCAGAGTATCGACGATCTCGTGGTCAAGGCTCAGGTGAATGCGGACACCTATACCAAGGATGACTGGGACAAATCCCTGGCTGAGTATGAGAAGCTTATCGCCGAGTATCAGAAGAACGAATCAAGTTATACTCCGGAGCAGAAGCAGAAGGTTGCCAATGCTATGGGGCGTTATCACGCGCTGTTGCTGGAGAACGCAATGCAGCAGTCGGCAGACAGTCTGAAGGCTGTGCTCAAGGAGTTTGCGGACTATACCAAGCTGCTTCCGGCATATATGGACGGGTTCAAGGATGTACTGGAGAGCGACACTCTCAAGCTTGAGAATATCTTCAGCGATATTTTTGCCTCTGATCCTGTGAAGGATATTCTGGGCAGCATCGGTTCACTTTTCGGAGGCCTTGGCGGAGCGCTTGAAGAGGATGACGGGGAGATTGAGACGGTTGTGGACACGCTTCCTGATGCCACTCCGGTGGATTCTCTGAAAGATGTGCAAACCAAGTGACAGTAATTTGATTGAGGTTTCCCTTATTGACAAACAGAACATTATGAAAGGAATAGTACTGGCAGGAGGCTCTGGAACAAGACTTTACCCGATTACCAAAGGGGTGAGCAAGCAGCTTTTGCCTATTTATGACAAACCGATGATTTATTATCCTGTATCCGTGCTGATGAAGGCCTGCATAAGGGATATACTGATAATTTCCACCCCGGAAGACATGCCTTCTTTCCGCAGGCTTCTCGGCGACGGAAGCAGCTTTGGAGTGAACTTCTCGTACGAGGTGCAGCCGTCTCCGGACGGGCTGGCCCAGGCCTTTATCATAGGCGAGAAGTTTATCGGTGACGATTCTGTCTGCCTGGTGCTGGGGGATAACATCTTCTATGGCAACAACTTCAACAACTTGCTGGGCAAGGCTGTGGAGAACGTTTCAGAAGGGAAGGCCACAGTGTTTGGCTACTGGGTAAACGACCCTCAGAGATACGGCGTCGCCGAGTTTGACAAAGACGGCAACGTGCTGAGCATAGAGGAAAAACCAAAGGAACCCAAGAGCAACTACGCAGTTGTCGGGCTTTATTTCTACCCAAACAGCGTGGTTGAGATAGCCAAGAACGTAAAACCTTCCTGGAGGGGAGAGTTGGAGATAACCTCCGTGAACCAGGCATATCTGGAGCAGGGCAACCTGAAAGCCGAGAAATTCGGATACGGTTTTGCCTGGCTGGATACCGGGACCCATAATTCCCTGTATCAGGCTACCAATTTTGTCCAGGTTCTGGAAGAGAGGCAGGGCATAAAGATTGCTTGTCTTGAAGCCATAGCGTTCAGCAAGGGATGGATTTCTGCAGAAAGGCTCAGGGAAATAGCCGCTCCTATGGCAAAGAACCCATACGGCCAGTATCTTCTGGACCTTGCTGACGGTAAGATACAGCTGGACGAGCAATAATCCGGGCCCGGCCTATGCAGGATTAAAGATGTAATTTGACAAAAGTAGAATAAAGAGTTACAAAGCTTAATGGAGATAATTAAAACTGATATAGAAGGAGTGCTGATGCTCAAGCCCCGCATCTTCGGCGATGACCGTGGATATTTCTATGAGAGCTACAACAAGGCCCTCATGAAGGAGCTTGTGCCTCAGATGCCTGAATTTGTTCAGGACAACCAGAGCTATTCCACATACGGCGTTGTACGTGGACTTCATTTCCAGAAGGCACCATACGCCCAGGCAAAACTCGTGAGGGTTGTCAGCGGTAAGGTTCTGGATGTGGCTGTGGATCTCAGACCTGGATCTCCGACTTACGGAAGGCATGTCAGCGTGGAGCTCAGCGGAGAAAACCATCTTCAGTTTTTCATACCTGAAGGCTTTGCTCACGGTTTTTCCGTGCTCAGCCCGGAAGTTGTGTTCCAGTACAAATGCAGTGCGTTCTACAACAAGGAGTCGGAAGGGGGAATCATGTTCAACGATCCTGACCTGGGCATAGACTGGGGCCTGGAAGAAAAAGATATGATACTCAGCCCCAAGGACAAACTCCATCCGACCTTCAGGCAGTACACGGAGACCCTGTGACTTCCGGGTGGGTAGTGACGAGGAACCGTACACCGACCATGCGCGGCAATGACCGACCAGGCACTGAAATGGCGTGACAGTGTGCATGTTCGTACAGAAGACGACCGGCCGGGTACCTGGGGGATGGGAGATACGCTTTGAGATTTGGGCTTTGAGATTTGGGATTTTGGACTTTGAACTTTGAAAGTTATGGTAAAGAAAGATACTTTGAAGAACATACTGGTGACGGGTGCCAACGGGCAGCTGGGCACTTCTCTGGCACTCATGGCAAACAGCGGAGATGCAAACTTCCTGTTCACCGATGTTGACACTTTGGACATTACAGACTACAGGGCGGTCCGCTCTTTCATGAAGTCCAACTCTGTCGATATCGTGATAAACTGCGCCGCCTATACCAATGTGGACAAGGCTGAGGATGACAGGGACTCTGCTTTCAGAATCAATGCTGACGCTCCGGGACTTCTCGCCAAGGCCTGCCGTATCCAGGGAGCGGCCCTCATACATATCTCCACGGACTATGTATTTGGTAAAGAGCGTTCCACCAAGCCCCGTACTGAGGAGGTCAAGCCTTCTCCGTCCGGCGTTTACGGCGAATCCAAGCTGGAGGGGGAAAGGAGGATTTTGTCTGAATTCAGCGGAGGGGAACGTGCATCAAAGAAGGCGGACCAGATAAGATATGCCATTGTCAGGACCGCGTGGCTCTATTCCGAATACGGGAAGAACTTTGTAAAGACTATGCTCAATCTTCAGGCGGCAAAGGACAAACTCAGCGTGGTTTTTGATCAGGTGGGCACTCCTACATACGCTGGAGACCTGGCTGCCGTCGTTTACCGCATCGCAATGGAGATGGCGGACGGAAGTTTCCGCAAGGTGGACAACGGGATCTACAACTTTACGGATGAGGGAGTTTGCTCCTGGTATGACTTTGCTCAGGCCATCGCTGAGGAAACAGGTTCTGAGTGCAAGGTGCTGCCTTGCCATTCAGACGAATTCCCGAGCAAGGTTAAGAGGCCGGCCTTCTCCGTCCTGGACAAGAGCAAGATCAAGCATCGTTTCCAGATAGAGATACCTCATTGGCGGCAATCGCTGAAACATTGCTTGGAAGCACTAGCCAGTTGCCAATAGATAATAGATAAATATGTAAAAATGGCTGCCGCTTAAATACTTGAAAAACAAGCTTATATGCAAACATCCTACCTTGAAAAACATAGAGGGTGTTTGAATAAATGGCTAATAATCAAACAGTTAAGCGGCAGACGAAACAACAAATAGATATGAAGGCAATATTGATTACGGGAGGAGCCGGATTCATAGGCTCGCATGTGGTAAGGATGTTCGTCAAGAAGTATCCTCGTACCAAGATAATCAACTATGACAAGCTTACTTACGCAGGCAATCTGAGTAACCTCAAAGACATCGAGAACCGCAAGAATTATGTGTTTGTCAAGGGTGATGTGATGGATTACAAGAAAGTGTTCAGCACCATGAAGGAGTATGGTGTGGACGGTGTCATCCATTTTGCGGCGGAGAGTCACGTGGATCGCAGCATCAAGGATCCGTTTGCATTTGCCAAGACCAATGTGATAGGTACTCTGACAATGCTTCAGGCGGCCAAGGAGTTCTGGGGATGCTCCCTTGCAAATGCGGCACAGAGTGAAAAGAAGTACCGTTTCTACCATATTTCTACGGATGAAGTGTATGGTTCCCTGAAGTTTGACAAGAGGCTTTTCAAGGAGAGCGACCGCTATGAGCCACATTCTCCATACTCTGCTTCCAAGGCTTCTTCAGACCATTTCGTAAGGGCTTATCACGATACATTCGGACTTCCCGTTGTGCTGACCAACTGCTCCAACAACTATGGTCCTTATCAGTTCCCTGAGAAGCTTATCCCTCTGATGATAAACAACATAGAGCACAACAAGCCGCTCCCTGTATATGGAAAGGGCATCAATGTCAGAGATTGGCTCTATGTAGAAGACCACGCCAAGGCCATAGACCTCGTTTTCCATAAAGGAAAAGTTGGTGAAACCTACAACATCGGCGGTTTTAACGAGTGGAAGAACATAGACATCGTGAAGCTTCTTGTCAAGATTGTGGACAAGCATCTTGGCCGTCCTGAAGGAACTTCAGACAAACTGATAACCTATGTTGCAGACCGTGCAGGACACGATCTGCGCTATGCCATAGATTCCTCCAAACTCCGTAAGGAACTGGGCTGGAAGCCTGAGACAATGTTCCCGGAGGGCATAGAGAAGACCGTTACCTGGTATCTTGAAAACAAGGAATGGGTGGAGAACATCACCAAGGGAGCCTACAAGCGGTATTATAAGGATATGTACACCAACCGCAAATAAAATCAACCACTTTAGGCAAGACAGTCTCTTGTGCCGCTAATAGGTTTATATTCAAAATGATTGGTATTATAGTTAATCAAAATTATAGAGTATGAAATTCTTTATAGACACCGCAAACCTCGAACAGATCCGTCAGGCCCAGGCACTTGGAATTTTAGACGGAGTGACAACCAATCCTTCTCTCATGGCCAAGGAGGGCGTTAAGGGCAAGGATATGATATTCAAGCACTACAAGGCTATCTGCGATATAGTGGACGGACCCGTCAGCGCGGAAGTTTTTTCAACGGACTTTGAGGGTATGGTGCGTGAAGGAGAAGAACTCTATCAGATAGATCCTGCCAAGATCACCATCAAGCTCCCTTGCACCGAGAACGGAATCAAGGCCGTGAAGTATTTCTCTGACAAGGGGTACAGGACCAACTGCACGCTGGTGTTTACAGTTGGTCAGGCACTTCTGGCTGCCAAAGCAGGCGCAACATACTGCAGCCCGTTCATCGGGAGGCTGGACGATATAGGAGAAGACGGTATCCAGCTCATTGAACAGATCGTCGATATGTACCAGTATTACGGTTTCGGCACCCAGGTCCTGGCAGCGTCTATCCGCCATACCAACCATATACTTAGATGCATACAGGCAGGAGCCGATGTTGCTACCTGCCCTTACAAGTCTATCGTAGGACTGATAGAGCATCCTCTTACAACCAAAGGCCTGGACATTTTCTGCAAAGCCGCAGAATCAATGAAATAGTATTTATATGCCGGACAACCTTAAGCAAAAGGCGATTAGCGGAGCGAGGTGGGGTTTTATCGAGAACCTCTCCTCGCTTGCCGTTACTTTTGTGGTTGCCCTGATTCTCCAGAGGTGGTTCCTGTCTCCTCACGAATTCGGGCTGATAGGCCATCTTGCTATTTTTATCGCGATATCCATTTCCTTCATAGACAACGGATTCTCGGCTGCACTGATCAAAAAGCCAGAGCCTTCACGGGAAGATCTCTCGACAACCTTCCTTACGAACTTTTTCATAAGCCTTGTCTGCTTCGGCATCCTTCAGCTGGCTGCTCCTTATGTGGCTTCATATTTCGGTGAGCCTCAGTTGGAGGACCTGCTCAGGATACTTTCCTTTGTCCTGATAATCAATGCGGTATCCATAATCCAGAGAGTCCTTCTGGTTAAAGCTGTGGATTTCAGGAGCCTTACGATTTGTTCCGTTACCGCCTCAGTGATAAGCGGAGTCGTTGGCATCTGGCTGGCCTTCGGCGGATATGGCGTCTGGAGCCTTGTCGGACAGCAGCTTTCCCGTCAGCTGGTCAATACCATAATGCTTTGGATTGTAGGTACCTGGAGGCCGAGCCTCAAGTTTTCCGGCAAGAGTTTCCGGGAACTTTTCTCCTACGGCAGCAACGTTCTTGTAACCGGACTCCTGGATACAATCTTCAAGAACATCTACTTCCCTGTAATCGGAAAGGGATTCGGCACTGAAACCCTCGGCCAGTACACCAGCTCCGAGAAATACAGCAACGTTACTTCCAACAACCTGTCCCAGGTAGTGCAGAGGGTAAGCTTCCCGGTTCTGAGCAAGGTTCAGGACGACGATGTCCGCCTAAAAAGAGTCTTCAGCACCATCCTGAAGGTGGTAATGGCTGTGTCTGTTCTTGTAAGTTTCTGCCTTTCAGCCCTATCGTATCCGTTTATCGTGGGGCTGGTAGGTCAGACTTGGGCTCCTGCGGCCCACATACTTTCCATAATCTGCCTTGCGGGGGCTTTCTACCCTGCTCATTATCTTTACCAGAACATCCTCCAGGTTAAGGGCAAGATGCGTCAGTACCTGGTTCTGGATATACTCAAGAAGGTCCTGATGGCAATCTCCATCGTTATCGGAATCGTCCTCAAGGATCTGGACATTCTTCTGTGGGGAATGGTTGCCGCCTCTATACTGACCCTTGTAATCTACGCCCTGTATTCAGGCCGGGCAATAGGTTATGGTCCGCTGGAGCAGCTGAAAGACCTGTTCCCGATGTTTATTATCTGCGTAATCATCTCGCTGATTGTGGGAATAGCCGCTATCGTCTTCAAATATATCTGTTTCAGGAACAACTGGGACGATATGACCTGGACCAATCTCTCGTCCGTGGCCGCCGGCCTGCTGATCGGCGCCATCCTGATACTGGTTTTCTGGAAATTCCTCCCGAAGAAGGAAACCCGGGAAATCAGGAACCTCCTCTCCGTCTGGAAAAAATCTGAATAGAATGGAAGCAGGAGCAAAGCAACACGAAATCGCCGTCATAATCACGGTCTTCAACAAGGAGAAGTTTCTCCGCGATGCCATAGAAAGCGTCTTGACCCAGCACCTTGGGGCTTCCGTAACCAACCCCACTACAGCCCAACATACTTCCTGCCAGAAGACTCTTTCAATAATCCTCTGCGATGACGGTTCAACTGACTCCAGCCGCCAGATCTGTGCAGACTACGCCGCCAAGTATCATTCAGGCTCAGACAATGATTCAGCGCCGTTAAAGATTGTTTTTGACATAACAGATGGAGTGCACAGGGGAGTTTCCGGCAACTTCCTCCATTGCCTGGAGTTTGCACTTTCTTTAAACGTGCGGTATGTCAGCCAGTTGGATAGCGATGACATACTTGCGGATCCATACTTTCTGCTGAGGCAGACATCCTTCCTGGATTCCCATCCGGAAGCTCAGGCAGCCTGCAGCGGATTCTTCCTGATAGATGAGAAAGACACTTTGGAGACAGTCCGCGGGAAATTCCACTCCAGTCCCCTTTGCAATAAATCATCTGTCACCCAAGATACTACTGCCAATGTAAACAGTAAGACAATATCTTACACTTCTACTGAGGAATCATCCCAGAACTCAGTTCATGGAATATACAGGGATCTGAAGATCACTCCGGAGACCCTTCTTACAAAGAATAACACGTTGGTTGCCGGAGGAGTGACCTATCGGACAGAGCATCTTAGGGTATATCTTAATACATTCGCCTCCAGGGAAGATGCTACGCAAGATCTTCCGCTTTGGCTTTTCCTATCACAATGTGGAAGTTTCTGGGGGACTGACACTCAGTCTATTGCCTATCGTAATCTTGCGGAGAGCGTCAGCCGCTCGGAAGACCTGGAAACGCAGTTACGGTTCCAGCAGGAATCTCTGGACACCCGCCTCCGCTTCACAGGCTTCTTGAAACAGAACCATCCTCAAAGCTCTCTAAAACGTATCGATAAGCTTGAGGATAAGGCTAAGTTGCTCTATGAGAAGAAGATGCTGCGCCATTACGCCAAGCTCTCGCCAAAAGAATATCCCGCTCAACTGAAGAAGTCGCTGAAAAAGAGTCCGTCCCTGATATTCAGTAAAGACATCTGGCGCTCTATAGGCGTTTACCTGAAAAACCGCTAGATACCATCACCGAATAGGAAAACCCACTTCCGGCTTCCCTGGTTTTGTATTGTAGTATAAGACTCAGCTTCCTTGTCTGTAAGCCGGGTTTTCAGGGCGGCCCATTGCCGTGGGTTGATTCTCTTCCACGTTTTGGGGTCTATGCGGTAGGTGACGGGAGGAATGTTGCCAGTTAGTTTGAAACCGAGTTTGCGGTAGGCGTCTCCGCTGCTCCATTCGTTGTCCGAATAACTCATAACCTCAATCGTTCCGTGAGCTTGAGGTTTTACGCTGGTGCTTTCAGCGTTAGGAGAGCTGTGCTTATCGATATCGCTGAGGAATTGGTTCAGGACTTTTCCCATTCCGCCGGCGATTCTCACGTCTGGAAGGCTTGCGTAGCGTGTCCACTCATAGGCCAGGTTGTTTTTGGTGTCTTTCTCCGCGGGCAGATAGGTTTTCATGAACTGGGCTGCGGCGACAATATCTCCCTTGTATATAAGCAGATAGTCTTTCTGTCCTTTTAGGTATCCGTATGTGTGGAAGGCGTCAAGGAACTTCTGCACCTTGGCTGGGAAGGCTTCAGGAGTAATGCCATAGTCTTTGCAGTTGTTTACTGAGACCACGCTGCAGAGCCTTCCATGCAGCCTTCGGAAGATTCCAAGGCGGGAAAGCAACCTCTGGGTGGTTGCGGTCTTTGAGCTTTTCCACCGGTCTTCGTACAACCAGAACGTTTCATAACCGGCATGATGACGCTCATCGGCATTTAAGCCGGGTTGCTCCGGGGCCGGCAGCGGAACCAGAACCAACCGCAGTCCTTTGGAAGGAAAAAATATGGAATTTCCGTCAATGTAATAGGGGATACCGTTGATGTTCAACACATCAAGCACTTCCTTGCCGAAAGACGGAAATAAAATTTGCATAAGAAAATTTTAATCTATACTTTTGCAACCCAATACGGAGATCCGCTAGCTCAGTTGGTAGAGCACAACACTTTTAATGTTGGGGTCTCGGGTTCGAGCCCCGAGCGGGTCACAGAAAGAGGTCAGGTGTTTGCCGGCCTCTTTTTGTTTCTCTATCTCACTGTGGTCTTTGTTTCTCAGTTTTGTGTTGTCGTAAGCTTAGCTGTCAGTTTATGTGTTATTTATCTCTGCTTTGTAAGCTTAGCTGTTTGGTTTTGTGTAGTTCATCTTTGCTTTGTAGGCTTTGCTGCCCGGTTCAGTGGGCTTTTTCGTAGCCTTTCCTTCTTCTGGACTGCAATATACCAAAAAAGCCTCTTTTGCATTCTCTGTTTCTTGACAATTCTCGTGAAAATTGGTATATTGTCCCGATTTTGCAGGCAAGTGGCGATTGGACTTTAGTAACTGACAGTAATAACCATCAACCTCAACGATATGCAAATTGAGATTCCTGAAATCCTGAATGCTATAATAGCTTATTCCAAGGAGGAGGCTATAAGGCTGGGTAGTTATGTGCTTACTACAGACCATCTTGTGCTTGGTATGATCAGGCATTCTGACAATGCCGCCATAACCAGGCTGCTGGAGCTGGGCATAGATATCCCGGATATGAAGAAGTCTATAGAAGACGCCATTGGGAAAGGTGAACCGGTTCCGGAGAGCAAAGCAGACGAGATAGCTCTTTCTTCTGCTAGTAGCAATGCTCTGAAAATCATGTACCTGGAGGCTCGTAGCATGCGGGCTGCCACTCCTGGAAGCCTGCACTTGCTGCTGGCTATCATGAGGACACGTTCCAGTGCGGCCATAGATTACCTGAACATTCAGGGTATCCATTATGCCACGGTGAAGAATTTGGGGAACGATGACTATGCTGGACCTATGCAGGGCGGAGGTGGCGCAGGGAACGGCGGCTACAGCGCATCTGGCCAGGGAGGCTACGGCGGAGGCAGCGGAATTGGGTCTGATAACGAAAGTGGCGGAGATCTTTTCTCAGCGAATGAACTTGGTGGAAGCGGTTCTGGCTATGGGGGCTCCGGGCAAGGAAATGCAGGTGGTGGTAATATTGGCGGTTCAGGACACGCGGGAGGCGGTAATGGACAGGATGGCTATGGGGCCGGAGATGGAACGGATCAAGGTGGCGTCGGTGCCGCTGGTGGACCTGCAGTTTCCGGGCAGAGGTCACAGTCCAGGACTCCGGTTCTGGACAGCTTCGGCTTTGACCTTACGAAGGCTGCCGCGGCGGAAGAGTTGGATCCTGTGGTTGCCAGGGACAAGGAAATTGAACGAGTGGCCCAGATCCTGGGGAGGAGGAAGAAGAACAATCCTATACTAATCGGCGAACCAGGTGTCGGAAAAAGTGCCATAGCTGAAGGACTGGCCAACAAGATAGCCCACAGGGAAGTTCCTTACTCCCTGGCAGACAAGAGGATAATTTCTCTGGACATCGGCAGCATAGTTGCCGGGACAAAGTACAGGGGGCAGTTCGAGGAGAGGATGAAGGCAATCCTCAATGAACTCAAGAAGAACGATGATGTGATTTTGTTCATCGATGAGCTTCATACCCTTGTAGGAGCGGGTGGTGCTTCAGGGAGCCTGGATGCGGCCAATATGCTGAAGCCTGCCCTGGCTCGTGGGGATATCCAGTGCATCGGAGCAACTACTCTGGACGAGTTCCGCGAGGTGATTGAGAAAGACGGGGCTTTGGAGAGGCGTTTCCAGAAGGTGATGGTGGAACCAACCACCTTTGACCAGACGCTGCTCATCCTTCAGAACATAAAGGGCAAGTATGAGTCTCATCATAACGTTACCTATACGGAGGATGCTCTTAGAAGCTGCATATCGCTGAGCCAGAGGTATATATCAGACAGATGCCTTCCGGACAAGGCAGTGGATATAATGGATGAGGCCGGCAGCCGCGCCCATATAAAGAACTTGAAGGTGCCGAAGGCCATAACGGATCTTGAAAGCAGTGTTTCCGTGCTCCAGAACGAAAAGAGCAAGGCCATCCGGGAAAAGGATTTCAAGCAGGCTTCAATGCTCCGGGATGCCCTCAAGACCAAGGAGGAAGAACTGGACAACGCCCGTAAGAAGTGGAGGGCCAAGATGGAAGGCAACCCTGTCACGGTTGACAAGGAGGACATAGAAGCCGTGCTTAGCATGACTACCAAGATTCCTATACAGAAACTGGCCCAGAGCGAGAGCAACCGTTTGCTGAACATGAGCAAGACTCTAAAGGAGAGTGTTATAGGGCAAGATGACGCCATAGACAAGGTTACACGCGCCATTCTCCGCAACCGTGCCGGGCTGAAGGATCCGGGAAAACCTATCGGAACGTTCTTGTTCCTGGGGCCTACCGGCGTGGGCAAGACGCAGTTGGCCAAGGTTCTGGCGCGCAACCTTTTTGATACTGAAGATTCCCTGATCCGAATAGACATGAGCGAATTCATGGAGAAGTTCTCCGTGAGCCGCCTGATTGGCGCGCCTCCTGGCTATATCGGTTACAACGAGGGCGGGGAACTGTCAGAGAAAGTGCGCCGCAAGCCTTACAGCGTAGTGCTTCTGGACGAGATAGAGAAAGCCCATCCGGATATATTCAACCTGCTGCTCCAGGTTCTGGATGAGGGAAGGCTTACTGACAGCAACGGGCGTAACATAGACTTCCGCAACACCATACTCATCCTGACTTCCAATATCGGGACCAAGGAACTCAAGGACTTCGGTCAAGGCGTGGGATATGCCACCCAGACCAAGCTGGATGTGGTTTCCAAGAACAAGAGCATCATAGACAAGGCTCTCAAGAACCACTTCTCCCCAGAGTTCCTCAACCGCCTGGACAAGCAGATTCTTTTCAATCCGCTGACCAAGGAGGATATAGAGAAGATCATAGACATAGAACTCAAGGGGCTTTTCCAGAGAGTGGAGCAGATTGGCTACAAGCTCAAGATTACATCTGCAGCCAAGAAGTACGTGGCGGAAGAAGGCTATGACCCGCAGTACGGAGCGCGCCCGCTCAAGAGGGCCATCCAGAAACTGGTTGAGGATCCTGTTTCAGAGGCTATAATTTCCAAGAAAGTGGCCCCTGGAGACACAATAGAACTCATATTTGCGGACGGGCAGATATCAGTGAAGTAACTCTGCCTGAAATCCGCGCGAAGAGGACGATTTTACTGGAATAAAGTTTGGATATTTTGGCCTTTATTTGTAAATTTGAAGGTTAAAACTAAAGAGGAATAAATGGACGAGAACAAGGATTTGAACGGCACTGCAGTGCCAGAAGGGGGTGACGGCTACAATCACGGCATTATTCAGAGGGTAAACATTGAGGAGCAGATGAAATCTGCCTACATTGATTATTCCATGAGTGTGATCGTGTCCCGTGCACTCCCGGATGTAAGAGACGGTCTGAAGCCTGTACACCGCAGGATTCTATACGATATGGGCAAGGAGCTCAACATTACCTCAGCCGGCCAGACCAAGAAGTCTGCCAGGGTTGTGGGTGATGTGCTCGGTAAGTTCCACCCTCACGGTGACTCAAGCGTTTATGACGCCATGGTGCGTCTGGCCCAGCCTTGGAACATGAGATACACTCTCGTGTTCGGACAGGGAAACTTTGGTTCAGTTGGAGGAGACCCTCCTGCTGCTCAGCGATATACGGAAGTCAAGCTCACTCCTTACGGGGAAGAGGTTCTGAAAGACCTAGAGAAGGATACGGTAGATTTTGTACCCAACTTTGACGGAGAGCACATGGAGCCGACAGTCCTGCCGGCCAAGCTTCCGCTTCTGCTTCTCAACGGAACCAACGGTATTGCCGTTGGTATGGCTACGATGATGCCTCCTCACAACCTGAACGAGGTGTGTGACGGCATCATAGCCTATATAGACAACCCTGACATAGACATTGATGGCCTGATGCAATACATCAAGGGTCCGGATTTCCCTACGGGAGGCACTATTATGGGCCTTCAGGGTATCAAGGACGCTTATAATACCGGTAAGGGCCGTATAATCATCCGCGGTACCACAGACATTGAAGTCAACGAAAAGAGCGGCCGTGAGACCATCGTCATCAAGGAAATACCTTACATGGTCAACAAGAACGAGCTTCTCAAACAGATATCCCAGCTTGTTGAAAGCAAGAAGCTTGAAGACATCGTTTACATCAACGATGAGAGTGACCGCCGTTCCGGAATGCGCCTTGTGGTCAAGCTCAAGGTTGGAGCGGTAAGCCAGGTGGTCCTGAACAACTTGTTCAAGCACACCGAGCTCCAGAGCAGTTTTGCCGTAAACAACGTTGCGCTGGTTGACGGAAGGCCAAGGCAGCTTACCCTCAAGGACCTCATCAAATACTATGTACGCCACAGGCATGAGGTTGTGGTTCGCCGCCTGAAGTTTGACCTGAAGAAGGCTCAGGACCGCGCCCATATCCTTGAAGGCCTGATCAAGGCTCTTGACCATGTGGACGAGGTTATCAGGATTATCCGCGAGTCAGACACCGTGGAGGAGGCTAAATCCACACTTTGTTCAAGGTTCGATCTTACTGAAATCCAGGCAGCTGCCATCGTGGAGATCCGTCTCCGCCAGCTGGCCAGGATGGAGAAGAAGAAGCTCGAGGATGAACTTGCAGAGCTGAAGGCTCTCATCGATAAGATAAACACTATCCTCGGCGATGTCAACCTTCAGATGGGCATCATCAAGGATGAGTTGGAGGAAGTCAAGAAGAAGTTCGGAGACGAGCGCAAGACCGAAATCCGTCCGGACGAGAGCGAGTTCAACTACGAGGACATCATCGCTGATGACGATATGGTAATCACCATATCCAGAATGGGTTACATCAAGCGTACTCCTCTTGCCGAATACCGCCTGCAGCATCGCGGAGGAAAGGGGAGCAAAGGTAGCGCCACCCGAGATGAAGACTTCATTGAGCATATCTATGTAGCCAACATGCACTCTACGATGCTTTTCTTTACCAATACCGGCAAGTGTTTCTGGCTCAAGGTTTACCAGATTCCGGAAGGCAGCAAGACAAATAAAGGCAGGGCTATACAGAACGTACTCAGCATAGCTCAGGGGGAAAGCGTATGCGCATATCTTAACGTGCCTACTCTCAAGGATGAAGACTACATCAACAACCACTATATTGTTCTGGCCACCAAGAAGGGAATTGTAAAGAAGACAACTCTCGAGGCTTACTCCCGTCCTAGAGCCAATGGTGTCATAGCCGTGAATGTCAGGGAAGGTGACGAGCTTCTGGAGGCCATCCTTACAGACGGCAAGAGCCAGATAATGCTTGCGGCCAAGGAAGGCAAGTGCGTAAGGTTCGATGAATCAGGCGTAAGGGCCATCGGAAGAACCGGAACAGGAGTACGCGGAATTGAAATAGAAGACGGAAATGAGGTTGTCGGTATGATTTGTGTAAATGCAGAAGACAAGGAACACACCATTCTTGTAGTCAGCGAGCACGGATACGGCAAGCGCAGCCCTCTCGATGACTACAGGATTACCAGCAGAGGATGCAAGGGTGTGAAGACCATCAACATAACTGACAAGACCGGAAAACTGATAGGCCTGAAGTCCGTCTCCGACGACAACGACCTTATGATAATCAACCGTTCCGGCATTGTCATCAGGGTTGATGCAGCATCCATAAAGGAAGCCGGAAGGGCGACACAGGGTGTAAAGCTCATCAACATCAAGGACACTGACAGCATAGCAGCCATCTGCGTGGTTCCTAAGAGTGAAGACCTGAAGGCTGCTGAAGCCGCCGAGAATGAAGAAGACACTGTTAATACAGATACACAAGAACAAACAAACTAAATAATTAAGCGATATGAAAAGATTTTTTATCACTTTAGCAGCTTTGATGATGATTGTTCCTGCAATCAATGCGCAGAAATCAAACACCGCCAAAGCTTTGAAGGAACTCGCCAAGGCTCAGGAGAACCTGAACAAGAAGAACGATGCTTCTGCTTGGCTTAAATACGGAACAGCTCTTCTGTATGCTTACGAGGCTCCTGTTGACGGCCTTTCAACCGGAATGGATGCCAACAATGTTGCCATCATGACCAAGGGTCATATCCGTCTCAGCAGCGAGCAGACTGAGATTAACGGAAAGCAGTATGTGGTTAACAAGTATTCTGACAAGGAACTCTATATGGCTCCTAACGGAACACTTTCCGCATACAAGATCATCAAGTCTCCTATCGAGGGTGAAGATGCTTTGGCAAAGAGCCTTGAGGCCTTCCAGAAGGCAAAGGAAATGGGAGCTTCTGTAAAGGATCTTGCTCCAATCATGCAGTCCCTGGCAAGAAGGCATTGGTCAAACGCCATCAGCGCCTACAACCTCGGAGACTACAAAGAAGCTTCATCCAGCTTTGAGAAGTGCTATGACATCACTGCTGATCCTGTTGTAAACCAGATAGATACAAACGCTATCATCTATGCTGGTATATCTTCTGTTCTCGGAAAGGATCCTCAGAGAGCCATCAGCATCTTTGAGAAAGTACGTCAGATTCCTGGCGCAGCAGACGGAGACATCTACGCAAACCTTGCAGACAGCTACAAGATGACTGGTGATACTGCAAAGTGCAAGGCCGTTTTGGCTGAGGGCTTTGAGAAGTTCCCTACAAACCAGGGCGTTCTGGTTTCCCTCATCAACGTTTATCTTGAGACAAACGACGATCCTCAGAAGATCATCTCAGTTATTCACAAGGCACAGGAGAACGAGCCTACAAACGCTTCTCTGGTTTACGCAGAGGGTAACCTCCACCGTAATATGAAGGATTACCAGAAGGCAATCGAGCTTTACCGCAAGGCTGCCGAGCTGGATCCTAAGTATGTGTACGCTCCATTCAACGAGGGTGACACTTACTACCAGATGGCTCTGGATATCCAGGACAAGGCTTCTGCTGAACCGGATGACGCCAAGTACAACGAACTCGCAGCTCAGCTCAACGACTGTCTGAAGAAGGCCATCGAGCCATTCGAGAGAGCTTTCTCCATCACAGATGACATTGAGATCAAGAAGGGTTGCGCCGAGTACCTGAAGCAGATCTTCTTCCGTTTCCGCGATGAGGATCCTCAGTATCAGGCAAACTACGACAAGTACAAGAAGTTCTCAGATGAAGCCTCAGCTCCTGCAGAATAACCGTTGACTTTAACTCCGGTGCCCGTTACGGGTACTGGAGTTCATGAAAAAGGGATGGCCAAACGGTCATCCCTTTTTTTGTTCGCCACGCGAGGCCGCTAAGCAGCCATGCCTGGAAGCATGTTATTCAGCAGAGGTGGTGTTTCCTGTTTCCGGTGCAGTTGGACGAGGGGTTCTTTCTGATGTTGCAACAGCTACATTTATGGTTCTGCCCATGTGCTCAGAACCGTTAAGAGCCTCAATAGCCTTCTTGCCTTCCTCCTCGCTCATTTCAACGAAACCATAGCCTTTGGACCTATGGGTAACTTTATCAGTTATGATACGTGCTGATGATACTTCCCCGTAAGGGGCGAAAAGATTCTCTAAGTCCTCCCTTCTTGCTCTGAAGCTCAGACTGGAAACAAATATGTTCATAGAAAAATAATTGGTTAATAAATCTTAAGCAAAGATAAGGATGTTTTCTTGAGAATACAAATTAAACCAATTGAAGTTATTCACAATTATTTAGTGCACAGCAAAGTAATAATTGGGATTATGTAGGGATGCTACCTGCTGTAACCACGTTTGTACGGGTTACCTTCAAACCAGTTTATGTATGCCTGGATGGCCACTCTGGTTCCACCTGGAGTAGGGTAGTCTCCGCTGAAATACCAGTCCCCGGCATTGTCAGGGCAAGCCTTGTGGAGGTTGTCGATGGTCTGGAAAATCACCTTGACAGGGCACTTCAGGCCCTCAGGTGTTACCAGTTCAGCAATTTTCTCAGCGATTTCCTCATCTGTAAACGGGGCATATATCTCCTTGACGTAGTTTTCAACGATGAATCCAGCGTTTTCAGGCTCTTCATTGCCAGCGACTGCCTTTTTCCTCGTCTTGCGGTTACGGATGGCGTAAGATGTGCTGTTGTAGTTCTCCAGCGGCTGGGCCTCAGCCTTCTTGCACTTTGCATAAACATCGCTGAGGATGTGGTCCAAACCTCTTTCCTTCAGCAGGGCCACGGCGGCGTTGAAGGCGATGAACTCTCCCATACGGCTCATGTCTATGCCGTAACAGTCCGGATATCTGATCTGTGGAGACGAGGATATGATTATTATCTCCTTTGGCTCAAGCCTTGAGAGTATGCTGATGATGCTCTGTTTGAGGGTGGTTCCACGCACGATACTGTCATCAATCACGGCAATGGAATCTACGCCCGGGTTTATGCTGTTGTAGGTAATGTCATAGACGTGTGCGGCCATATCGTTTCGGCTGCTGCCTTCAGCTATGAAAGTTCTCATCTTGATGTCCTTGATGGCCAGTTTCTCGCTCCTGACCTTATGGGAAAGCACTTCCGTAACTCCTTCATTCAGAGTATTACCAACTCCCTCACCAACTCCAACTCTCTTACCAACTCCAACTCCCTCACCAACTCCAACTCCCTCACCAACTCCATCACACTCTCTCTTGCCCGCACGGGCGAACAACTCCATAATTTTCTCGCTCTTGATCTTGTCAAGATGCTCGTTCAAGCCCTCCAGCATACCGAAGAAGGCCACTTCCGCCGTGTTCGGGATGAAGGAGAACACCGTGTGGTCAAGATCAGGACTTGCCTTCAGGATCTGCGGGGTAAGGAGGCTGCCCAGCATTTTCCTCTCCTTGTATATGTCTGCATCGCTGCCTCTGGAGAAATAAATCCTCTCAAAGGAGCAAGGCCTAGGGTTTTCCGGCTTGACCAGGCAGCTGATGTTGTACTTGCCGTCCTTGTGTATGGTAACAGCTTCACCAGGCTGCAGCACCTGGACCTTCTCGTATTTGACGTTCAAGGCGGTCTGGATGGCGGCTCTTTCAGATGCAGCTACAATAACCTCATCATCAATATAGTAGTAGCATGGACGTATGCCCCACCTGTCGCGGAAGACAAAGCTCTCTCCGCTGCCGGTAGCTCCTACAATGCAGAACCCGCCGTCCCACATCCTTGATGCCTCGGAAATAACTCCCTCAACATCTATGTTGTCTTCAATCTTGGCGTTGAGTTCCTCTCCCCTGAGACCCTGCTTCTTGAACTTGCGGTAAAGGTCCGAATGGTTCTCGTCCAGAAGAGCTCCCATCTGCTCCAGTATCAGGAACGTGTCCGCATCGCTCCTAGGATGCTGCCCTTGTGCCTGTACCATATTGGCAAACAGCTCTTTCTCGTTGGTTATGTTGAAGTTGCCTGCAAGGCAGAGGTTACGGTTACGCCAGTTGTTTCTTCTGAGGAACGGATGCACGTAACTCATCCCGCTGCGGCCGGTAGTGGAATATCTCAGATGCCCGATGTAAACTTCCCCCACATACGGAAGCTCCAGCTCCCTTTCCTTCTCAGCCTGTATCTTCCTATCCTCTGCCTTCTCAGCCCCAATCTTCCTGTCCTCTATCTTTTCCGCCCCCATCTTCACATCCTCTGCCTTCTCAGCTCCCATCTTCTCAGCTCCTATCTTCTCAGCTCCCATCTTCTCAGCTGCATTCCCTTCAGTGCTCCATCCTAAGTCCTTCTTGGCCTGCTCCATCTCCTTGTTCACATTGGCAAAGCACTCGGAGATAGCCGTGTTGCCCAGAGCCCTCTGGCGGAAGATATACTCCGTCCCTGGCTTGGCGTTAATCTTCACGCAAGCCAGACCGGCACCCTCTTGACCACGGTTATGCTGCTTCTCCATCATCAGATAGAGCTTGTTCAGCCCATACATCGCCGAGCCATATTTTTTCTGGTAGAAAGAAAGAGGTTTAAGCAGGCGGATAAGAACCACCCCGCATTCGTGTTTAATCTGATCGCTCATAGAAGAATTTCTTTGATGCAAATGTAATCTAAAACACTCTTATAGGCAACTTTTTAATTAAAGATAATCTGCAGACGCCACCGGTTTATTGCAGCTTCATTGTTACTTAAAGCAGCCTCATTGCTTTTCATCGAAGCCTCATTGTTTTTCATCGAAGCCTCATTGCTTTTCATCGAAGCCTCATTGTTTTTCATCTAAGCCTCATTGTTTTTCATCGAAGCCTCATTGCTTTTCATCTAAGCCTCATTGTTTTTCATCGCGGCCTCTTCTTTATTGTAGCAGTGGTAGAAAGATTGGCATTATGGAAATCAGTTTGTCTCATTGTGGCCAGTGATCCTCTATATAATGAGGTTATGCTTTTTATTAAAGTAAGACTATGTAAGACAAAGTAAGACTATGTAAGACAAAGTAAGACTATGTAAGACTATGTAAGACAAAGTAAGACTATGTAAGACAAAAGTGAAGGATAATATATAAGGAAAACAAAGTGCCATATTGTTTGATAATTATTAGGTAATCTGTATGGTAGGATGTGGGATAATGTAAAGTGTGGAGTAGTGTAGTGATACTTGGTGACTCGGTGACTCGGTAACTCGGTGATGAGGTGATGAAGTAATGAGGTTAAGTGAGGTATTATATTGTGGAAGTTGTAATGTAATATGGTAGGATGTGGGATAATGTAAAGTGTGGAGTAGTGTAGTGATACTTGGTGACTCGGTGATTTGGTGATGAGGTGACTCGGTGATTTGGTGATGAGGTAATGAGGTAATGAGGTAATGAGGTAATGAGGTGATGAGGTGATGAGGTGATGAGGTGATGAGGTAATGAGGTTATGAGGTAATGAGGTGATGAGGTGATGAGGTAATGAGGTAATGAGGTGATGAGGTGATGAGGTGATGGGGTGATGAGGTGATGAGGTGATGAGGTGATGAGGTGATGAGGTGATGAGGTAATGAGGTAATGAGGTAATGAGGTGATGAGGTGATGGGATGATGGGATGATGGGGTGATGAGGTGATGAGGTGATGAGGTGATGGGGTGATGGGATGATGGGGTAATGAAGTAATGTGAGGTATTATATTGCGGGAGTTGTAATGTAATATGGTATGATGTGGGTAAAGAGTGGTGGACTTTGTTTGAAATGATGGTGGGTGGGATGAGTCTATTTGTTTTTTCCGTAAATTTGGAAGTTAAATGATAATTTTATGGATGAAAGGATATTGAAAGAAGCCCAGAAGTGGCTCGGCGATGGTTATGACCAACAGACTAAGGATGAGGTCAGAAGATTGATTGATGGTGATCCTAAGGAACTTGAGGATGCGTTTTACAAGACTTTGGAGTTTGGTACGGGTGGCCTCAGAGGCATAATGGGGGCCGGTAGCAACCGCATGAACCGCTACACGGTGGGAATGGCTACCCAGGGTTTTGCCAACTATCTTAAGAAGTGCTTCGGGCAACTTCGGCAGATTAAGGTTGCCATCACTCACGATTGCCGCCACAACTCGGACTATTTTTCGAGGATTGTCGCTGAGATATTTGAAGCCAATGGTTTCCACGTTTATCTTACAAAGGAGCTGAGGCCGACTCCAGAACTCAGCTACGCCATCCGTTACTATGGATGTCAGGGTGGCGTGATGCTTACTGCATCCCATAACCCTAAGATTTACAACGGATACAAGGCATATTGGGAAGACGGGGCCCAGGTGATTGCACCTCACGATACTAATATCATAGCAGAGGTCAACAAGATTACAGACATATCCCAAGTCAAGTGGCACAAGGCTGAAGGTTCCTGCTGCGAGTCTCCGGAAGGTAGCTCATGTTGCAAAGATGCAAAAGCTGAAGGTTCTTGCTGCAGTTCTCCGGAAGGTCTTTGCTGCAAGGGACTTAGCAATGCAGAAATCGCTGAGATAAAAGGTATGGGTTTCATAGAGATGGTGTGTGAGGAACTGGATGACGCATATCTCAAGGACATTTCCACGCTTCTGGTGTCTCCGGAGAGCGTGAAGCGCCAGCACGATCTGGGCATCGTCTATACCCCTCTGCATGGTTGTGGAGTGAAGATTGTGCCACGGGCTCTGAAGGAAATGGGATTTACGAATGTGCATCTTGTTGAGGAACAATGTGTTAATAGCGGTGACTTTCCGACTGTACAAAGTCCTAATCCTGAGGAACCTTCGGCTATGAAGATGGCTCTTGACCTTGCGGATAAAGTAGGTGCTGATGTAGTATGCGCATCTGATCCTGACGCTGACCGCTGTGGTATGGCTATCCGTAATCCTGAAGGCAAGCTTGTACTTCTTAACGGCAACCAGATGAACTCCATCCTCACATATTATATGCTGAGTTGTTGGAAAGCTTCCGGCCGTTTGGACGGGAATGCTGCAAGTGCTTCATCTTCAAATACTACAACTCTTGATCACCGCTTCCCGTACATAATCAAGACTATCGTAACGTCAAACCTTATGAGCGACATCGCAGATTACTTTGGCGTGAAGTGGTACAATGTTCTGACAGGCTTCAAGAACATCGCTGAGGTCATCAAATACAATGAAGGCAAAGGCATCTATGTATGCGGTGGAGAGGAGAGTTTCGGTTTTGCTGTCGGTGAGTACGTAAGAGACAAGGACAGTCCTGCAACTGTCTCATTGATATGCGAATGTGCAGCATGGTGCAAGGATCGCGGAATGACGCTCTGGGATCTTCTGCAACATATCTACAAGCTCTTTGGAGAGAGGAAGGATTGGCTGCGCAGTTATACCTTCCCTGGTATAGAGGGCAAGAAGAAGATAGACTCGCTGGTAGAAAGCTTCCGTCAGAACCCACCTAAGGACCTGGCAGGTAGCCCGGTAGTGG
The DNA here is from genome assembly GCA_900316795.1 of uncultured Bacteroidales bacterium. Classification (GTDB taxonomy): domain Bacteria; phylum Bacteroidota; class Bacteroidia; order Bacteroidales; family UBA932; genus Egerieousia. The sequence continues at coordinate 93,404 of ONEF01000008.1, forward strand.
AGTATCGCGATTATAAGGCAAACGACTATTACGCTCCTGAGGTGAAACTTGCCAAGAGCAACGTCCTGCAGTATATCTCAGAAGACGGGACCATCGTATCGCTCAGGCCGTCAGGTACGGAGCCTAAGATCAAGTTTTACTTCAACCTACGCTGCAAGGAAGGAGAAGATGTTGAAGTCAAGGCTGCTGCCCTTGACAAGCAGTTTGCCGTTGAGTAATCCTCAGCGATGGTTCTTGCGGCAGATGCTCCGGTAGCGTTGCTCCGGCGATGGTGCTTTGCAAGTGCTTGATAATCAATGCTCCCAGAAAAGCACCCCCACTTTTAGGGAGGGCGCTTTTGGGGATGCGGTGATAATCAGCCAGTTAGGAGACACCATCGCCGAGTAAAGGCCCTTGAAATATAGAATTGGGCATAGTTATTTGGCATAGATACATTTGCCTTTGATGTGACATAGTTATTTTTGACATAGATTTTAGAATATGAGTAACTCAGGTAAAATTGGGGCGTCCAGAATAGGGCTTCTTGCCATCATCATGGTATTCTGGTTTGTGATTTCATTCATAACCAACATTTTGGGCCCGCTGATCCCGGATATAATCAACAGTTTTAATCTCAGCAAGTTGACTCTTGCCGGGTTCATACCTACGTCATTCTTTGTGGCTTATGCCGTCATGAGTATTCCGGCCGGTATCCTCATAGAGAAAGTAGGTGAGAAGGTCGTTCTGTTCATCGGTTTTGCCATGGATCTTGTGGGGTCTTTGCTTTTCGCATTTATCCACACTTATCCCGTTCTGCTGCTGTCATGTTTCATTATAGGTTTGGGAATGGCTATGCTACAGACGGTTATGAATCCACTTCAGCGTACAGTCGGTGGTGAGGAGAACTATGCCTTCATCTCAGACTGCAGTCAGGTGGTGTTCAGCGCGGCGTCTTTCGTGAGTCCGCTAGTGTTCTCATACTATGTAACAAATCCCATGAGCTTTGCTCCGGAAGGGATGCCTTGGATTTCTCTTTACTATCTCTTTGGTTTTGTGCTTCTTGCCATGCTTATAATAGTAGTCATAACCAAGTTCCCGAAGATTGAACTCAAGTCAGACGAGAAAAGCGGAGACAAGTCTTCTTTCGTGGAGCTTTTCCGTATGCGCAAGGTCTGGCTTTTTGCTCTTGGTCTTTTCTTCTATACAGGAATGGAACAGAGTATGTCCAACAACATAAGCCTCTTTGTTGAGCGTTATCATGGTGTTGATCCTCATACGGTTGGCGCCAGCTGCGTGTCCTGGTTCTGGGGCAGCATGCTGATAGGCTGCGTAATAGGGCTTCTGCTGCTCAAGCTCATAGACAGCAAGACGCTTCTGAAGTTCTGCTGTCCGTTGTCCATGATTCTTTTGGCTACTGGTCTTTTCTCTCCGGATGAGTGGATAATTGCCGGCAGACACATTTCCGTTTTTGCGCTTCCTGCTGTTGGATTTGCCATGAGCTTGATGTTCCCGATTGTCATGTCTTTGGCTCTGAACTCTGTAACCCGTCATCACGGCAGTTTTGCAGGTATAATGTGCTCAGCCATTGTAGGTGGTGCTGTGGGGCCTCTGCTTGTCAGCATGCTCAGCGATGCCGCTGCTTCTCTCAAGGTTGGGATGTGCCTGATCTTCCTATATGCGGCATACATTTTCTTCATAGCCTTCTGGGCAAAGCCTATAGTCCGGAACAAACTCATCAGTTCCAAGAACAAATAGACTTCAAGTGCACCAGTAGCACCACGTCTGGACCACTGGCGCGTTAATGCACATTCATCCCTATTATTTCAGTGCCGGGACTGATGTCAGTCATCAGATTTGAGTGTTTCTTTTCATCATTTCTTGCTAGGATGTTTAAGTGGGGGACCTCTGGGTTTAGTTTCCTGGCTTAAGTTTATGTTTTTTGACTAGAATTGACTATATTTGTGCGCTATGCTAAAATCCAATAAAAGACTCTATTGGGGGGCTGAAATGGAATGACGCAGATATGGTGGGTGGAGTGCTTTGAATGTGGCTTTGATGGGAGTGGAGCTGGATGGTGCTGGGATGGGACGTCTTTGAAGGGAGTGGAGTCGGAGTGCTTTGAATGTGGCGTTGAAGGGAGTGGAGTTGGAGTGGTTGGATGTGGCTTTGATGGGTTTGGCGTACGGGTGTTTGGTAATTTTGAAATAAAATGATAAAAGTGATGCGTACTAAAAGAGTTTTAAGGGGTGCGGTCCTGGCTTTGACTGCCGGGCTGCTGTTTGCATGTTCAACCCCTACCAAGATTGCTTATTTCCAGGATACTGCAGACCAGGAAAAGACTATCAACCTGCCTCAGGCAACCATCCGTCTTCAGCCAGGAGACATGATTTCCATTGTAGTAAATACGAAAGATCCTGAGTCCGCTGCAGTTTTGAATCTTCCTTATGTTACTCAGCGATTGGGAGCTGCATCCAGGGAAGGTTCTTACAACAATGCTCAGATGAGCGGTTATACTCTTGACCCTAAGGGCGATATCGATTTCCCTATGGTGGGCAAGATCAATCTGGCCGGTCTTACAAGGAGCGAGGCTTCTGAACGTATAAAGGGTATTCTCGTGGAAAAGAGCCTCGTGAACCTGAGGTTCAACCCTGTGGTTACTGTTGAGTTCATGAACCTCGGCATCTCCATCATGGGTGAGGTGACTCGTCCGGGACACTTTGCGCTCAACAAGGATAACCTGAACATTCTGGACGCGCTTTCAATGGCGGGGGACCTTACAATCTACGGCAACCGTGAGAACGTAAGGGTGATCCGTACTGAGGGAGATATCCAGAAAACTTATATAGTGGACCTTACGAGTGCGGAATCCACTCTCAACTCTCCGGTTTACTACCTCAAGCAGGATGATATCATCTATGTAGAGCCTAATGAAGTGAAGATGAGGCAAAGTACCGTTAACGGCAACAATGTCAGGAGTTCTTCCTTCTGGATTTCAGTTGCTTCTTTGCTTACGACCATCACTTTGTTCTTTATCAGGAAATAATTTGGTATTCCTAGGTTTTAGTTTGATTTTTTGTATAGATATATTATGGCACAGAACAATACAGAACAAGAAAACAGCTTGAACATCAAAGACCTTGTCTTTGCGTGTCTGAGGAGATGGAAGTGGTTTGTGCTCTCGGTAGCCGTCTGCCTTTTCATTGCCATCGCTTACATTGTGCGCTATCAGCCGGAGTATTCCCGCAGCGCTGAGGTGCTTATCAAGGACGACAACCAGAGGCGCAGCCTTTCATCCAGCATTGAGGGTATGACGGACTTCAGCCTCTTCCAGTCAAAGTCCAGCGTTTATGACGAGATCAAGGCTTTTGGTGCAAGAAGTACAATGCAGGAGGTCGTCCGCCGTCTGCATCTTACCATAGACTACTCAACTCCAAAGCGTTTCAGGGAGCAGGTGCTCTACGCAAACACACTTCCTGTGATGGTTCAGCTTCCGGATGTCACTGATATGCAGAGCGCTTACTTCGAGATTCATTACAAGTCTGGTAACAATGTAGAACTCAACAACTTTGTATTGAACAAGGAGAAGCTTTCCGGTAAGGTGAGCGGTACTCTGGAGGTGGGAGACACTCTCACCCTGGATTCTCCGATAGGGAAGGTGGTTCTCAACGCGACCAAGACACCTAATCCAAACATCAAGCAGATAAATGTCAGGAAGACTTCCATTTATGCAGCGGTTTCAAGGTATCGCGGAGAACTGTCAACGGCTATAGCAGACAAGCAGTCAAGGGTTATAACCCTCTCTGTAAAAGACCGTTCCATAGCAAGGGCTGAGGATATCCTCAACACTTTGATAGGTGTTTACAACGAGAACTGGGTGAATGACAAGAACCAGATTGCAAGGAGTACATCAACATTCATCAACGATCGTCTGGAGGTTATAGAGGACGAGCTTTCCAATGTAGATAGCGATGTTTCTTCTTACAAGAGCCAGCAGATGATTCCGGATGTCGCCACTGCCGGTACGATGTACATGCAGCAGAGCAACCAGATCCGCAACCAGCAGCAGGAGCTTGGCAACCAGCTGTATATGGCAAAGTACATCCGCAACTACCTGACCAATGCCGACCGTTCAAACCAGGTTCTTCCCGCCAGCCTTGGAGGCAATGCAGGCGGGCTTGAGAACCAGATCAAGGAGTACAACGAGAAGCTTCTCTACAGAAACAACCTGGCCAACTCAACCAGTCCTGAGAACCCTCTGGTTCAGGAGATGGACGAGCAGCTGGGGGGTATGAGGAGTGCTATCGTTTCTTCCGTGGATAACCAGATTACGGCCCTCAATACCCAGATGGGATCTTTGCAGAGGGCTGGAGCCCAGACATCGGCGAGGATTTCAGCCAACCCTAACCAGGCCAAATATCTGCTGTCCGTTGAAAGAAAGCAGGCTGTAAAGCAGGCCATCTACCTCTTCCTCCTCCAAAAGAGAGAGGAGAACGAGCTCAACCAGGCTTTCACGGCCTACAACACCAGAATCATTGATACTCCTTCAGGAGCCCTCGGTCCGGTGGCTCCTAAGAAAAACATGATTATTCTTGTGGCTCTGATGCTCGGAATCCTTATTCCGCTGGCAATCATCTATATGATTGAGACATTCTACAACAAGGTCAGGGGAAAGGATGACCTCAAGAGCATAACTGCTCCGTTCCTTGGCGAGATTCCGTTTGCCTTTGAGCAGCCAAGCTGGGGTACCCGTCTGTGGCGCAAGATTACTAAGAAGGAAGAGACTGTAAATGACCCTATCGTTGTCAAACCTGGCAACCGTAATGTCATCAACGAGGCGTTCCGTGTGCTCAGGACCAACCTGGAATTCATGACTACGGGAGAGAACAAGGTTATTGCCGTAACGTCGTTCAACCCTGGTTCCGGAAAGAGCTTCACCACCGTGAACCTTGCAGTGGCCCTGGCTATCAAGGACAAAAAGATCCTGATTGTGGATGGTGACCTCCGCCATGCATCCATGTCTTCATTCTTTGGCAAGCCTCATACAGGAATAAGCAACTATCTGTCAAAGAAGACGGATGACCTGAACTCTCTGATTATCAAGAGCGACAAGTACAAGACCTTGGACTACATCGCTGTCGGTCCTATTCCGCCAAACCCTACTGAACTTGTTGCTGACGCAAGGTTTGGACAGGCTATTGATACCCTAAAAAAGAAGTACGACTTCATCCTCATTGACTGTCCTCCTGTTGATATTGTGGCGGATACACAGATCATAGACAAGAGTGCAGACATGACCATCTTCCTGGTAAGAGCCGGTATGCTGGACAAGAGTATGCTTCCAGAACTTGAAGAAGCATACAAGAGCAGCAAGTACCGTAACCTTGCTGTCATCCTTAACGGAACCGAAATGGTCAGCGGCGGAAGATACGGCTATCGATATGGCTACAAGTATGGTTACCATTACGGCTATTATGGAGGGCACGGAGGCTATGGTTACTATGGCTCAGACAAAGATAGTAAAGATGAGAATGGGGGGGGGTAATACGCTGATATAAAGTGTGTTATATAATCTCAAGGCAACTTCGGCGATTAAATTTCGGGGCTGCTTTGAGATTGACTTTTTTAGAGGTGCAAAGAGAGACCGGCGCTCACCCCCTGAATTTCAGGCAAAAGCCGGAGAGTCTTGGAATAGATCTCTTGGATAGGAGATAGCCACGGTCAGAAGAGAAATGCTGACAGACTCTGAAGATGACAGTGCTACTGTTATACGGAAGTAAGTGCTTCGGGTATAGCCAATGGTATGATTGGAACCTGCAGTGCAAGTAAATTATAGCCTAATGACAATATTAGACAAAGCATCAGATGCCAAGCTGCAAGACGCAAGCGCAGAAACCAGGCTTAACTGGTACGCTCTCAGAGTGTTCGGAAACAGGACGCTCTGGTTCAGGAAGGTCATTGAGCAGAAGGCCGGCGAAGACCAGATGTTTCCAGGTGTGGAGACTTACATACCGATGAGTATCATTGAAAAGGTTGTCCGACAGACTAAACCGCACAACAAGTCGGATGTTTCCTACAGCGGCAACCGCATGACTATGGTTATGAAGTCAAAGCGCGCTGTCATCAACGAGTCCTCCAAACCGGAGAAAAGCGTTGCCGTTCAGAAGCCTATGGTAGCATCGCTGATGTTTGTAAGATGCACGGAAAAGTTCCTTAAAGAGCTCAAACTGGATTATCTGTCAGATTTCACTTACTATTCAAGATATGCGGACTTGAGAGATTCTGAGGCTCAGTTTAAAGAGCAGGATTTACAAAAGAAGCTGACAAACCGGAGACGTTATACAGCGCCAGTAAGTCTCCAGAAAGTTCCGGCCGTCATTCCGGATGAGCAGATGGAGGCTTTCATCTGGATGACTTCCAATGACTTTGATGTAAAGTATCTGGGAGAACCCAAAGACCTCAAACTTGGAGACAGGGTAAGAATAACTTCCGGTCCCCTAAAAGGCCAGACGGGCAATGTAAAACGCATAAAGAAAGACCGCAAGTTTGTCATAACCATCGGTAACGTGGCCGCTTTCACCATAGAGGGCATTACCCACGACATGATGGAAAAGATAGATGATGTCAACATAACATAGTACGCAATATGTTCAAACCTATAGACTTACCATACGCAATAGAGGAACTTGAGCCTGTGATAAGTTCCCGTACAATGGAATTTCATTACGGGAAACATCTGCAGGGTTATGTGGATAACCTAAACAAGCTCACATCCGGAAGCATATATGAAAACTGGCCTTTGGAGAGGATTGTGAGGCTGACCGGCGGAGCAATTTTCAACAATGCCGGCCAAGTCCTCAACCACAACCTCTATTTTGAGCAGTTCCAGTCTCCGGAAAAAGCGGTTGGAGATGAAGACGTTACCGCTGTTGCTCCAAAGCTTGCCGCTCAGATTTCAGCCCAGTGGGGGAGCGTTGCCGCTTTCAAGGAAGAATTTGCCGCAAAGGGAGTTTCGCTTTTCGGAAGCGGCTGGGTGTGGCTTTCCGCCAAAAGTGACGGGACCCTGGTGATAACCCAGGAACAGGGAGCCGGCAACCCGGTGACCAGAGAAGATGATTCCGCTGGAGGAGCTGAAAACAAGCCAAAACGCAGCCGGAGTTATAGCGGGACTCCAAAAGCAACCCTCCGTCCACTTCTGACATTTGATGTGTGGGAACATGCTTATTACCTTGATTACCAAAACGCCAGAGCTTCTTATCTCAAGTCCCTGTGGACCATCCTCAACTGGAAGGTAATAGAAGAACGCTACACGGTTTCCTTATAGATCTGATCAGGGAAGATAAAAGTCATTATCATCGCTGAAGCAGATTAATATATTGATAATCTTTGAAATACATATTTGGATAATATGTTTAGTCGTATCAACATAAACAGGTTCAAAGAAACATTCGTCAGGGAAGAGATAATCTTTGCCCTGGACATGATTCTTTCTGTCGGAGCCTCCATTATAGTGCTGCTTGGAGTGGAGCTGGTCTTTCCTGACCTGTTCCGTTCATTCAACCTTGTCCTGACATACCTCTTGGCCTCCATAGTTGCCTCATTCTCTTTTTTCTTTATATTCAAGACCTACAAGATCATAATCAGGCATCTGGGAGCTAGAGACATCATTCCGTTCGGGATGGCAGCGGCACTGAAAGGCGTCTTTATCCTCGTGGTGTTCATAATTTCTGTCGGGGGCTTCTACAACTGGCTTCTCTTTGTAGCTGTCCTGGACTTTCTAATCACTTTCTTCCTGCTCATTGGAGTCAGGATTGCAATGATTCTGGTTTACAGCACCATAAACCAAAGACGCACGGAAGAGGCCAAGCGCCAGAGGGTGCTGGTTTACGGAACCTCGGACAAGAGTGTAGCTGTCATAAAACGCTTGCAGACCTCTCTGCATTATAAGATTGTAGGTTTCATAGAGCGTTCCGACCGTCATGCAAGAATGCTCCTGGATCAGCTGCCTGTGTTCAACTTTGATGATGACAAGGCTCTCAGCGCCATTGTCAAGAACAACTCCATAGACTCCATCCTGTTCTCAAAGGATACAGACGCACAGCACGAGTCAGACGGGCTTATCGAGTTCTGCATCAAGAACAAGGTCAAGACACTGATCATTCCGGAAGTTGACGAAGTGTCTGAGGGACAGTCTCTTTTGCGTCCAAGAGCCATAAAGGTGGAAGACCTGCTCGGTCGTCAGGAGATCCAGATTTCCCTGGACGAAATCAAACACTACTTCCACGGGAAGATTGTTATGGTTACTGGAGCGGCAGGTTCCATTGGTTCCGAACTGGTCCGCCAGTTAGCAACCTTCGGAGTGAAGAAGCTTGTTCTGTTTGACAATGCCGAGACTCCTATGCACAACCTCCGTTTGGAGCTTGAGGACAAGTTCAAAGGTCTTGACTTTGTTCCCGTGATAGGGGATGTGCGCCAGATCCAGAGGCTTGATTATGCGTTCCGCACTTACAAACCTCAGGTTGTCTTCCACGCAGCCGCCTACAAGCACGTTCCTCTGATGGAGGAGAACCCATGCGAGGCTGTTCTGGTAAACGTTTACGGTTCTCGTAATGTTGCCGACAAATGCCTGGAGTACAATGTTGAACGTATGGTGATGATTTCCACGGACAAGGCAGTCAACCCGACCAACATAATGGGCTGCACCAAGCGTCTGGCTGAGATTTATGTGCAGTCTCTTGGGCTTGCCATTGATTCCGGAAAATATCATCCTGCAAACGGTGCCGCCAATCCTGCCACCAAGTTCGTGACCACCCGTTTCGGCAATGTGCTGGGTTCCAACGGCTCCGTAATCCCGAGGTTCCGTGAGCAGATAGCTAAGGGCGGTCCTGTCACCGTCACCCACAAAGACATAACCCGTTTCTTCATGACCATACCTGAGGCCTGCCGCCTTGTGATGGAGGCTGCCACGATGAGTACAGGCAACCAGATATTCGTGTTCGATATGGGTGAACCTGTGAAGATAGACCAGCTTGCAAGGCGGATGATTTCCCTTGCCGGCTTTACTCCAGACGTTGACATAAAGATCAGATACTCGGGCCTCCGTCCAGGAGAAAAACTATACGAAGAGGTTCTTGCCAACGATGAGAACACCCTTCCGTCTTTCCACAACCGCATCCGCATTGCAAAGGTCAGGGAATACGACTATCAGTACTCCCAGTTTGTGGTAGCCCGCCTGGAAAACCTTGCCCGCCAGGTCAACATCCCGGATATGGTCCAGCTGATGAAGGAAGTAGTGCCGGAATACCATTCGGAGAAGTTCTGACATTTGTTTTACCAAACTTCTGCCAATTTATGAAGATACTTGTTACCGGTGCGGCCGGGTTTATAGGCGCACATTTGATGTACAAGCTGGCAAAGAGGGGAGATGATGTTATCGGAATCGATTATCTCAGCGATTATAACGATATACGCCTTAAGCTCTCCCGTCTTGCTCATTGTGGCTTCACGGACACCAAGCCGTTCAAAGCCGGCTCAATGTGTACCAGTTCCATGTTCAGCAACTGTCAGTTCCAGAAGGTTGACATTGCGGACAAGACATCTCTGTACCGCCTTTTCCATGACGGCAAGTTCGACAAGGTTGTCCATCTTGCAGCACAGGTAGGGAGCCGTTACTCAGTAGTCAACCCTGCGGGCCTTCGAAAGTTTTGCGACTATATCCTACTTGCAACTGTCAATGACAAGCTATATGTTATTTTGGTTGAGATGAAGAGTGGCAAACCAGCTGGGGCCACTCAGCAGTTGGCAGCCTCCAAGACCTTCATTGATTATATCAAAGCCTCAGCGGAACGTATTAAGTCATTGTGTGATTGTGATGAATTCGACTCAAAGAAAATCATCCTTCGTAAAGTACTGCTAAAACCAGTTCCTAAGACTCGACCGACCACAAACATTGGAAAAGTCAATACACAGATTAATTGGGGTGCTGATCCTATTGAGTTGAAATCATCAGTCTTTCCGTTACTGAAGGTATGTGAATGCCGTCAAAGATAGCATTTACTTTGCAACCGTGAACCCGATTACAGGTTAATGATTAACGGTTAATGATTTGAGACGATGGCATACGAAAAGAAAACCTTTATGAAATGGAGCGGCAAGGATTCAAACCATTAACCTAAGCGTCGCCATTTGGCTCCGCTTATGTCCGATGAGGCCAAGGCGACCGCTTCTATTCACGAGCTTTCATACGACTTCGCTTGCCGTATCACCCGCTTATTCTCTATTATGATGGAACAGAAAAATATACTGATGGTAGAACATTTCCCCAAGGGTATTATTATGGTTCTTTGAATGAAGAAGGAGTGCGAGTGATAACACCGCTTGCCGATAGGTTTAAATAGGAGATAATATGGCAGACTTGCATAACGTTTTTATCAGTCATTACGGAGAGGACGAGAAGCAGCTGGATACTCTCAAACAGCGATTAAGGGAATATGGTTGCGATGCTCGCAATAGCTCTGTGGAAAAGAAAAAATACCGTCCTTACAAAGTAACTGATGCTACTATAGCTCGCTATCTTCGCATCTGCATACGTTGGGCGAAGACCTTTATTGTGATGATAGGCGAACACACCCATGAGCGTCCTTGGGTGAATTACGAGATTCGCCAAGCAGCTCGACAAGGTAAAACAGTTATAGGTGTATATGAACACGGGTGTAAGGATGACGTGGAACTTCCTGGCGCTTTTAAAGAGTATGGTGGCTCAACTTTGGGCTGGAACTCCATTGATAAGTTGATAGATGTCATTAACGGAAAAGAGACAGTGAATGAGAAACCTGACGGTATGCCTGTTACAGGTCCTGTCTCCTATCCAATGATTTACATAAAATGCAAATAGACTATGCACTGCTTCAGATATAGAATGGAACACGATTATGGTTTCGCACCGAATCCATTTTGGGGAACGCTAACTTTGGCTTGCTGCAAGGCACAGATACGTAATAGTCAAGTTCTTGCTGTTGGCGATTGGATTGTAGGATTGGGTAGTGTGTCAATGGGCAATGAGGGTACTGTGATTTATGCAGCACAGGTTAAAAAGAAAATATCGTTTGATGATTATTGGAACTCACCTGACTATCAAGTAAAGAAAGCCAATATCAATGGCACGATGATTCAAATGTATGGTGACAATGTTTACCATACGGTTGACGGGCAGGTAGTGCAGGAGTCTTGTGCTCACAGCAATGATCCTGATGGGAAGCATAAGAAGAGCGATGTTAGTGGAAAGAATGTTCTTATTTGTGAACGTTTCTATTATTTTGGAGATCAAGCACCAAAACTGCCAAAGGAGCTGGCTTACATAGGTGATACTGGTAATCCAAGAGCCATTCGCTATACAGATTTGGACGATAAGAAAATCCAAGCCTTTACAGATTGGCTAGCTGCTAATTACAAAACAGGCATCCTTGGGGATCCTTGCAATTGGAAGGAGTTTAAACGCGAGAAGTACGAAATCTATGAGGATGAAGAAGGCATGTAGCATTGTGCCCAACGATGCTACGCTGAAATACTATTTCTATTTCATTCAGGAGCGAATGAACATCTTCTGGAAGATGTGCGAGGATAACATTCCGTTGACCGACGACCCCATCCTGAAGGAATATAAATTCACCAATGTGTATCGTGCTTGCGACCGTGTGAGCCAATTCCTGATGCGTAATGTCATCTATAAGGACTTGGATGAGTACAGCCCTGAAGATGTACTGCTGCGCATCCTTGTGTTCAAAGTGTTCAACCGTATTGAGACCTGGGACTACCTCTGCCAACTCAACGACATTACCGTTGACTCGTTCAATGTAGCTAAGTTGAGTAAGGCCCTGACTAGAAGGCAGCAGAACTATCCCATCTTCTCCAATGCGTATATGATGACCGGCAGTTATTCCGGCTATCAAAACATCAGCACTAAACATCAGGTGTGGTTGCAGATGATAGACGACGAATTTATTAAGGGGAATGGACTAAAGCAGGTGCTTAATGCCAAGTCGATGGCAGAAGTGTATAACCAGCAGAGGGCATATCCGCTGATTGGTGACTTCCTGGCCTACCAATATACCATTGATTTCAACTATTCACCCTATTTGAACTTTGACGAAGATTCGTTTGTTAAGGCTGGTGTAGGAGCCGTGCGAGGTATCAAGAAATGCTTTGCCTCCTATGGGAATGACTATGAGGATGCCATCTACTACATTCACGACCATTTTGAACAGTTGCAGGAACGCTACGGTTATACCGAGTTCCGCCCTCTGCCCGGGCGCAACCCCAAGCTGGTTGATCTCCAGAACTGCTTCTGTGAGACCGACAAATACCTGCGTGCCAAGATGCCAGAGCTGAAAGTGGGCAATGTGCGCATCAAGCAACGCTATAAGCCTTCCTTAGAAGGCATTGACTATTATTTCCCTGATAAGTGGGGCGTGGAGGAGCATATCCGGCGCGAACCACCCCAACAGACACTCTTCGCACTATGACCTTGAAAGAGATTACCATTGAGGTTACTCAGCAGTGCCCTAACCGTTGCATCTATTGTTCTTCTCTTTCCGACATGGAAAAGAATGAGCAACTTGATTTTGATGTTATTAAGCAAGTGGTGGATGATGCTATTTCCTTGGGTGCAAAAAGCGTGAGTTTGTCTGGCGGGGAACCATTCATGAGGGAAGATATTGCAGAGATTGTAACGTACCTCCATGGCAAAGGTTTAGAGGTCAGGCTTTATTCAAGCGGCATTTCTAATATAGCAAACCGTTATACAGCCATTCCGACTGTACTATTGGAAACTATCAAAGGAAAGATAGATGCCCTTATCTTCAACTATGAGGCAATTGATGCAGACCTTTACGCCACTATCATGAGAAACGAGGCTGCAAATCTGACACTATTGGATGAAACCATCAACCGTGCTGTTTTGTTAGGAATCCCTGTTGAGGCACATCTGGTGCCAATGCACTGCAACTACCGTCAGATCCCCAATGTCTTGAGCAAGCTCTATGCAATGGGAGTGAAAAACGTCAGTCTCCTGCGCCTTGTACCTCAGGGACGTGTGCCGGAAAATAAGGCGCTTGTGGAAATGAACAATAAAGAGCAGAATGAACTGAAACAGATACTGCAAAAGTGTCAGGAGACCTATCATGGCAAGATACGCCTTGGTCTGCCGTTCTCTGCCAAACAAGCCTCTTGTGGTACGGGATTGGTGAAACTTACAGTTCGCTATGATGGTTTTGTGTTTCCTTGTGAGGCATTCAAGGATGGGATGATGGAGTTAAAAGACGGAGTCACGCCAGAGAATGTGAAAGAAAAGCGCCTTAGGGAGAAATACTGCAATTCTGCATATCTCTGTTCTGTAAGGGATGACTTGAAAGAGTACGCTTCTTGTGAGGGTGGCGAACATTGTTACGGGCAGTATTGTAGAATTATTAAAAACAGATAACCATGTGCGATACAAACAATAGTCTTTTTGCACGCTCTGAAGTGCAAGGTTTTATAAGCCAGTTGGACAGTATCATTAGTAGGATGGCCAATAACAGTGCCAATGCCAAGAACTGGCTGATGACAATTATAGCGGCAGCCATAGCTATACAGTGGTCGAAAGACCAACTGCAAAATGTGCTGTGGTTACTTATTCCCACTATACTCTTTATGTTGACGGATATGTATTATTTGGGGATGGAACGCCATTTCAATGATGTGCAGAAGAAATTTATTGAACAGGTACGTGCCGGGAATGACATAAAGGATTTGGTTTATAATATAATTAAGACCACCAAATGTGAGCAGGTGTGTAACACTTTCGGTAGTATTGATTCACTGTCAATATGGCCGTTCTATCTGATAGTGATAGTATGTGTTTTTGCTGTGAAATACTTGTTGTAGAGCAACGCATATTAAATGAGAAGTGCCACTCTTACCCACAAACGTAAACGCAAAGGGTAGGGGAATCTACCCTCTAAAAAGCAAATAATAAGACAGATATTTATGAAATGAATAGTTCTCGCCGGAGGGTCCGGCACACGGCTTTACCCGATTACCAAGGGTGTAAACAAACAGTTGTTGCCCATCTACGACTAGCCGATGGTGTATTACCCCATCAGTGCGCTGATGTTGGCGGGGATTATGTGAACGGGGCAGGGAAAACGAAATAAACAATAACGATATACGATAATGAAGAAAGTAATGCTGGTCTTCGGGACACGGCCGGAGGCCATCAAGATGTGTCCGCTGGTGAAAGAGTTCCAGAAGTATCCGGATGAGTTTGAGACGATTGTGTGCGTGACGGGACAGCACCGCGAGATGCTGGACCAGGTGCTGCGCATCTTCGACGTGAAGCCCGACTTCGACCTCAATATTATGAAGCAGGGACAGGACCTGTACGACGTCACCGCCCGCGTGCTCACCGGTATGCGCGATGTGTTCAAGGAGTGCAAGCCCGATGTGGTGCTGGTCCACGGCGACACCACCACCTCCACCGCCGCTGCCCTCGCTGCCTTCTACCAGCAGATTCCCGTGGGCCACGTGGAGGCTGGCCTCCGCACCCACAACATCTACAGCCCCTGGCCCGAGGAGATGAACCGCCAGATCACCGGCCGCATCGCCACCTACGATTTCGCCCCCACGCCCCTCAGCGAGCAGAACCTCCTCGACGAGAAGGCACAGGGCCGGATCTTCGTCACCGGCAACACTGTCATCGATGCCCTCCATATGGTGGTCGATAAGCTCAAGAGCGACAATGCCCTTGCCGATGAGCAGGTGGGCGTCCTCAAAGCCTCAGGGTACGACGTCACTCGCCTTGACAACGGGCGCAAGCTCGTCCTCATCACCGGCCACCGTCGTGAGAACTTCGGCGAAGGCTTCATCTCGATGGTCACGGCGATGAAAGACCTCAGCGAGAAATACCACGACGTGGATTTTGTCTATCCGATGCACCTCAACCCCAACGTGCGCAAGCCCATCCACGAGGTGTTCGGCGAAGACCTCACCCGGTACAGCAACTTCTTCTTCATCGAGCCGCTGCAATACCTGGAGTTCGTCTATCTGATGGAGAAGTCCACCGTCGTCCTCACCGACAGCGGCGGCATCCAGGAAGAGGCCCCCGGCCTGGGTAAGCCCGTCCTTGTGATGCGCGACACCACCGAGCGCCCCGAAGCTCTCAAGAGCGGCACCGTCCACCTCGTCGGCACCAACCACCACCTTATCGTCAGCGAAGTCAGCACCCTCCTCGACGACCCGCAGGCCTACGAGCGTATGTCCAAGGCCGTCAACCCCTACGGCGACGGAAAGGCCTGCGACCGTATCGTGCGGGCGCTGAAAGGGGAGCAGGTGGAGAGATACGGAGCGTAAAACAATTAACGGTTAACAGTTAACGTTTAGGTTAGGAGATTTTTAATCAATTTCGAAATAGATTTTTGACAAATTTTTGCGCTTCAGCGCATCCCAACAGATAATAATAAACATTCTATCAATATGATCAACGTAATTGGCCTCGGCTACATCGGTCTTCCGACCGCCCTTATGATGGCATCCCACGGTGTGGAAGTCATCGGTACAGACTTCAACAAAGAATTGGTGGCAACCCTCAACGCCGGCAAGACGACCTTCAAGGAAGATGGTCTTGACGAGCTCTTCGCCGCAGCCGTCAAGGCGGGCATCAAGTTCACCACCGAGTATCAGAAGACGGATATGTACATCGTCTCCGTCCCGACCCCCTACGACAAGTTCTCCAAGAAGGTAGACGCCTGCTACGTCGTCGCTGCCGTCAAGGAGGTGATGAAGGTCTGCCCCAAGGGAGCCACCGTCGTCATCGAATCCACCGTCAGCCCCGGCACCATCGACAAGTTCGTGCGTCCTGTCATTGAGCAAAACGGCTTCAAGATAGGCGAAGATATCAACCTCGTCCACGCCCCTGAGCGTATCATCCCTGGCAATATGGTCTATGAGCTGCTGCACAACAATCGCACTATCGGAGCCGACTCCAAGGAGATCGGCGAAAAGGTCAAGAGCTACTACGCCTCCTTCTGCCAGGGCGAGATCGTCGTCACCGACATCCGCACGGCCGAGATGACCAAGGTGGTCGAGAACACCTACCGCGCCGTCAATATCGCCTTTGCCAACGAGCTCAGCCGCATCTGCCGTCACGATAATATGGATGTCTATGAGATCATCCGCATCTGCAATATGCACCCCCGTGTCAATATCCTCCAGCCCGGTCCCGGCGTAGGCGGCCACTGCATCAGCGTCGATCCCTGGTTCCTCGTGGGCGACTATCCCCAGCTCGCCAAAGTCATCGACGAGTCGATGAAGACCAACGACTACCAGCCCGTCTTCGTCCTCGAACGCATCCACGAGATTATGGAGAAGCACGGCATCACCGACAACCGCCGCATCGGCCTCTACGGCCTCACCTACAAGGAGAATGTCGATGACATCCGCGAGAGCCCGACCCTTCAGATGCTCGACATCCAGGAGCGTCACCTCGCCCGTCCGCTCAAGACCTTCGACCCCTTCTTCACCGAGAAGGAGATTGTCAAGAACCAGATTCTCGACTTCGACCAGTTCCTCTCCGAGGTGGATATGGTGGTCATTATGGTCAAGCACGACCACATCAAGCAGAACTGGGACAAACTCAAGGGCAAGGTCATTCTGGATTGCCATAACATCTGCCCGATCAAGGAGAACGTGTACCATATCTAATTTGATAGGATTTCTGGCAGCACAGGTGGAACGGAAGTTCGCAGTTCGATACTGCCTGCCGGAACAATTATTTGAGTATTTGTAGTTATTATGGCGGAATTTCCTAAAACCAATGTCTGTTGTCTGGATTTGACACAGGAGTGTCTGGATTATCTCAAGTCTTTGAACTTGAACGTATACGAAGGCTCTCTTGGATCAGTATTCTCAATCAAATGGGACCGCTCTGTATATGGATCAAAAACAGTTTTGGTTGACGTTGATTATCCTACCAATATTCACGAGTACCATATCTTCTTGCACGATATGGAGAATCCTCACCCGAGAGATTATAAGTCTGAAGAGCATCGGATAAAGGAGATTGAAAGCGGAGAGAGCAGACATTTGGTGTGCTATCATCCAGTCAACACATACGATTTACGCCCATATGGTCTCCGTAGGCTAAGCAATCATCTTAGAGGCCTTAAAAGTCATCGTAGGATTGAGATTGTTTTTGTGGGGAGCGAACACGTTGTTGAGTATTTTTCAAATGCAATCTCAGTACATGCCCCTCGCTCTATGGGGCAGGTTTCCAATATTGAAGACTGGAATCTTGTATCTGGTTATGAGAAATATGGGAAACGAGTCAAACTCTCAGAGTATGGTATTTCTAAGGTGTTGTTTGAAGGAATCCTGGATAAGGTTGAATACTATCGAGTCTTTTCACAGCCAACAGTTTGTCAAGGAGAAAACCGTGTCCCAGACAAAGATTATATTCCTCTACTTACCAATGAGGAAGGAGAATGGGTGTCCTATGTTTACTACCATTCGGATGATTATATAAAGGTGATTCTTCCACAGGTGGAGGAAAAGGCTGCGTTGCTGAAAAACCTATTTGAGAATGTGTTGTTGAAATACTTCTCAGACTATTTCCCAGATATTGAGGCTCGGAATTGGATTCACAAGGATTACTATATGCTGCGTGATGAACTTGAAATACAACGACGGATAGATGATAAACGAAAAGAATACGAGCAAACAATTAAACAACTGGAGAACGAGGCAGATTCTATTAAAGATAAAAATCTTCCCTTTAAGCAGCTTCTCACAGAATCGGGGTCCAAACTTGTTAAAGCAGTGAAGTCATTCTTAGAATGGTTGGGCTTTGAGAACGTAATTGATAAGGATGATACTTTGGCAGAGGGAGAACAGAAGGAGGAAGATCTTTGCTTTGAATATGAAGGGACTCACATATACATGGAGGTGAAGGGCATCAACGGTACCTCAACAGATGCGGAATGTTCGCAGGTGGATAAAATAGTTAATCGTCGTATGCGTGAGCTGAAGACTACTGATGTCCACGGCGTGTATGTAGTCAACCACCAGCGAAACGTGGAGCCGCTGAAACGTCAGATGCCTCCTTTCAATGAGAATCAGATTAAGGACGCAGAAAACCAGTCACGCACGTTGCTATATACTACAGAACTCTTTGCGCTTCATTCTGATATTGAGAACGGATACATCACCAAAGAGCAGGCAAGAAAAGACCTGTTGCATATCGGTTTGGCGCAGTTCCATACTTGCGTGGAATCATTAGGCACCCCATACACTTACTATAAAGAAGATACAGTCATCTGTATCGATTTGCACAATACCCAGATAAGCGTGGGAGACACATTGTATTACAAAGATTCTCTACAACGGCTTGTTGGCCTATATGTGGAAGGCCTTCAGCAAAACAAACAGAGCGTTGATACCGTTTC
>ONEF01000026.1 GCA_900316795.1 uncultured Bacteroidales bacterium
GCGCACGTGCAAATTCCTGATTGTCTGCTATCTCCCTGAACGGCTGAGAGATTATCAGAACATTGGTGGTGTTCTCATAGGTCTTTCCGTTGTAGGATACTTTCAGGGTAACCTTTGCCTTGGCCCTGTTCGGAGGGAGAAATCCACCGCCACCGGAATGTATGACACCCATTACGGTATTGTCTTTATATACGTCCTGAAGCTCAAACTTGAAGTTCATCAGGGCGCAAGGTGACGGAACATCATTCCCGAACTTGTCTTTGAACAGCACGTTTCCTTCCGGAATGTCTTCGAATGTGAAAACGGGCTCTGCGTCAGGCAGTACGGCTCTGATATCCCCGGTCTTCTTGTCCTCGGCGATTAGCTTGAATGTAATCTTGCTCTCTCCCCATTTCTTCCTTGCCTTCGGGTCGGTGGCCAGGATTTCATTCTCCAGGGTGCTGTTGTAATCCACCAGGTATGCCTTAAGTGCCCAGATATTCATCTGAAGGCCGAGATTCATCCTGTAAATATCGAAAGAGGACTTCAGCGGCTCCTTTCGGCCTTCCAGTGTTACAGACACGTTGCAGGTGAAACGGTCGGCATCTCCTGCAATGGCGTTTTTCTTCTCTTCTTCGGTGAGGACTCCGCATTCGGTGATGTTTATCCTGAACTTAACAGGAATCTCCTTGTCCTGCTCGGTTTCCGCCCTGAAAAATTTGGCACCGGCTTTTTCCAGAGATACATCCACTCCCAGAATCTCTGTAGTGCAGTTGTTTATACCGAACTCCATGAACTGGGTCTTTCCTCCTCCGGCTTCGAAGGTGAGGGCTTCTCCTATTATGATTTCAGGAGCTGCTACTACCTTGAAGACCACGTGGTTGATGAGAGTCCCTGCATGGCCGTTGAACACAAACCTGACTTTGGCCCGGCCTTCTTCTCCCTCTGGAGGGGCCTGTTTGGCCACGATGCCGCAGCTCATATACTTGCCTTGCATCTTGGTATCGCTGATGCTGCAGTTCTCTTCTGCGAAGATTGAAATCTGAGACGTCAGGTCCGGCCTGTTAATCTTCTCTCCGTAGACATTGATTTCCTCGATCCTTGCTCCTATTATCCTTGGCGGATCTCCCGCAACGAGGGTGTCTCCGAAATCTTTGTAAAGAAGCATCCTGTAGCGGCTCGGTTCTTTTTCCTCCTCTTCTTTCTTTTCCTCTTTCCTGACTTCTTCCTTTTCCTCTTTCCTGGATTCTTTCTTTTTCTTTCCGCCCCTTGCTTTCTTTTTCTTTTTACCGCCCAGCAGAGCAGCTCCGCCGGCTACCGCCAATCCTCCGCCAACGATGTATATCCAAGGGATATCCGTTCCTTCTTCCTCTTCTCCCTCAGTGTCCGAGGCTACAGTTGTCGTTTCGGTCAGCTGACCCGGTCCGTGGTACTTGTAGGTATATGACTGGTAAACTGAAATATCGCCGACAGCCTGGTTCAGCCTGCACGTTACCATTATGATAAGAACGGAATTCTTTCCCGGATTGATCTTCTCCGATGCAAAGTGTTCATAAGGCCGAAGGTGACTGCCATCTCCACGGAAATGAGCCTGTACATAATCTGATGACATCACGGCAGAAGTCTGATAAACAGCCGTTACGGCTCTTAGCGCTGCATCAGAGTAATCGCCGTTGAAAGACCTTTGATAAGGAATCGCTATATCGTCCTCTTCTCCGAACTTGATCTTTGAAGGCGGATCCTGCCAGGTCATGGTAACACCACCGTCGGTTGTCTGGGCCCGGTTCCTTCTTATATTCCACAGCCTTTTATTTGCCTTGCCGCTACCGTTTGTGGAGATACCGGCGCTGTTCTCATGAATATCCGTTTTTACCAGCACCCAGTAGCCTTCTTCCGCGAAAGAGTATGAAACTGTCGCGAAGAAAAACAGCAGAAGAACGGAAATCCTTAACCAGAAATATCGCTGAGACCTAATATGAGAATCCATAACAGTCTGTTCTACTTCTTTACTTTAGGGCAGCGTGATTTGATATAGTTATACACAAAGTCGAAGTCTTTATCAGGCACATAAATCTGGTTGTGCTCAAAAGGCTCGTGAACCTTGATGCAGTGGAGCCATCTAAAAGGCTTGATCCTGCGTACTACCTTATAGGTGGATATAGAGGCCTGCTTGCCGGCGGAAAGCAATCCGATACCGGTGGTTGTGATACTTCCCCTTGCTGCACCTGTCATGGCTGTTATCATACCCAGGATCTGGGCTTTCTTGTATTGTTTAGGAACCTGGATATGCTTGATCTGGTCTTCGCTCATCTCAAAAAGGACGCAGTAGCTGCCTCCGTAAAAGATGTTCAAGGCGATGACGCTGATTATAATCAGGCCAAACATTATGGCCAGAGCAATCAGAAGAACTTTGCCCATACCCAGTATATCGTTCCAGTCTCCGTGTATGGCAGCGGGAATCACTCCAAACACCAGCATCATTCCCACCAGAATCCAGAAAAAGATCTTCATGACTGTCAGCATGATAACAGGGTTGGTTATCATATTGAGCTTGTAAACCCAGCGGTAAACTCCGTCGTTGCAGAGTTTTATCTCGGAACCCTGATAGTTCTTGTCAGGATCTTGCTCTTGAGTGACATCCTGTTTTTCAACAGGGGTGTTTTCGCTGGCTGATACTTCCTGAGGAGAACCGCAGGAGGTGCAGAACTTTGCATCATCTGGCAACTGAGCTCCGCAGTTTGTGCAGTATTTCATACGGTTATTGTTTTTTTAAAGATTATTCAAACTTCTAGGAAATGTCTATTCCGCATCCCCGAAGGCCGAGCAGGACAAAAACCAGCAGGGCTGTGGCAAGGACAAATGTAATGAGCATCAGAAGCCAGTTCTTTCTGTCTTTCCTCCGCGATAATATTCTGGCTATGAATACCAAGGCCAAGACCAAAACAGCAACTGCAATCCAGTTGTAGGCTTGG
This sequence comes from uncultured Bacteroidales bacterium, assembly GCA_900316795.1. GTDB lineage: Bacteria > Bacteroidota > Bacteroidia > Bacteroidales > UBA932 > Egerieousia. The sequence goes on from ONEF01000026.1 coordinate 2,952, forward strand.
CTGTGAGTAAGAATCGTTTTCATGACAGGTAACAATTTAGGTTACAAAGCACAAGTTACGAAAAAAAGCCATTTACTGCCAAATGCAGCACAATGTGGCAGGGTCTTTTACAGGTATTCGTTCACTTCCTTTATTGCTCCGGCACATTCTTCCACAACTTGCTCTAAGGTGCAGCCGTACTGCTCCTTGAGCACAACTCTGGCTTCTTCCAATGTGGTAGGAAGGATGTCTTTAGGAGGA
>ONEF01000009.1 GCA_900316795.1 uncultured Bacteroidales bacterium
TTTAGGAATGTACGAAGCTCTTTATAATGCCACATCGCAGAGCATGTCAAGCGATTTTGACGAGTTCTATGTTGAACTGTTGTTTTATGTCAATGCCAACGGAAAGGTTGATTCTGTTAATCTTCATAAGTCCACTGGGTACGATTATATAGACAATAAAATGCTTCAGATTTCCAAAAGGCTGGTAAAACGTCATAAGCTGGTCTCCCCTGCAGTCAGTGAGAATGGTGAATCAATTTCTTCAACCGTTTTGCTTCCAATGTATTTTCACATGTTTCTTCCTCCTGGGGAGAAAACAAACGGCAAAAGCATAGAAGTTCAAAATAGAGAACTCTATGTGCCCTCTAGCCAATTGTACTGGACCATTAAAAATGGTACCGATGAAAACCAAAAAGGTTTATATTGGCCTGGAAAATACAGGGGAAATAAATAGAAGCATCGAGAGACTATAATGCATTTTAGAGGACTTCTAACAGGAGTCCTCTTTGTTATATTGCTCTTGGGTTCATTACAGATTTGCCGATATACAAACAGTTTCGGAGCCTGGCTTCCATGTGTTGTTCTGTTTGAAAAAGACAGCAGCCGGTACAAAAAGGTTCTTCTTGCATCGCTGAGCATATTACTGTTTGTCATTCTGGTCCTCTCTAAATCAAGGGGTGCTTTTCTGCTATATATAATACGGACAGGTTCCGCTGATGTACGGCTTCTGATATGGTCATCAAGCGGCGAAGCATTCCTGAAAGCTCCACTTTTCGGTTATTCTTCCGTGGCTGTCCAGTCCCCGTAAAGGTAAAACTGCTGTTTCAAAAGATAAGCAAGTTGCTGTAATTTTACTGAACTATACGCATTTTTGCAAATTTCAGGAGCAATGTCTTGCGGCCGTGTTCTTCAAAATCGACCACCGCTTTGAGATCCCCGGCATTTCCGCTCAGGGTAATAATCTTCCCAAAACCGAAACGCTCGTGCTCAACCCTCATACCTTCTCTCATACGGGTTGGTGCGTCTGCCACAAAGTTCTCATTCTTAGGCCTCAGCGATGAAGGCGATGTAAATTGCGGACGCTGCGGGGAAGATGTGGACTGCGGACGCTGCGGACGGGAAGGAGAGAACTGCTGGCGCTGAGGCCGGGAAAAAGAAGTGGATGACTGGCGCCCTGCACCATAATCATTTTGCCTTGCAAAACTGCCCAACCAACCAAATCCTGAAGTGGTATGCCTTGGAACATCCTCATCCAGTGGATTCAGTATATACTGGCGGTCTATCTCCCTTATGAAACGGCTCGGGAGATTGTTCTCGTATTGGCCCCAGCGGAACCTGGAACGGGAAAAAGACAGCCTCACTGCATTTTCCGCCCTGGTAACAGCAACATAGAAAAGCCTGCGCTCTTCCTCAATCTCCTTCTCCGGATTGCCCAGAAGTCCACCGCTCGGGAAGAGGTTCTCCTCCATTCCCACTATATAGACATAAGGGAACTCAAGCCCCTTGGAGGAATGCACTGTCATCAGAGATACGCGGTTGTCCTTTTCTTCCTCCTTCTGTACAGGACGGCTCACCTCGGAACTCTCCTGAGCAGAATCTGAATCGGCGACAAGAGCTATGTTCTGCAGGAAAAGGTCAACGGTTACGATTTCAGGCCCGTATTCTCCATCATCTCCGTATTGCTTGAACTCCTCAACGCCTTCATCCACAAACTCTTTAATACTGTCTATGAACTCCAGCACGTTTTCAAGGATGGTCTGCCCGTCAAGTGAAGTATCTGTCTTAAGAGCTGCCGTGATGCCGAATAGTGAATCCATCTCTTTAGCAAGCTGATAAGCATCCAGAGTCTGGGCATGGGAACGGAGGATATCCATTTTGGCAGCAAAATCCTTCAGCTTGTCAAGAGCAGCCTGTCTTATCTGGAACTGCTCGGCGGAAAATGTCATTACCGCTTGGCTCAGCGATGTTTTGTTTTCCAGTGATACTGCTATGACTCTCTCCATAGTAGTGGCGCCGATGCCTCTGGAAGGATAGTTTACGGTGCGCTTGAAAGCTTCATCGTCCTGAGGATTGGCAATCAGCCGGAGATATGCTATCATCCGCTTGATTTCAGTCCTGTCATAGAAAGAGTGCCCGGCGTATATCTTGTAAGGAATGTTCTTCTTTCTCAGAGCCTCCTCAATGGCACGGCTCTGCGCATTGGTCCTGTACAGGACTGCAAAATCCTCATATCTTGCATGGGCCTGATGCATCTGGGACATTATGGAAGAAGCCACCAGCAAAGCTTCCTCCTGCTCAGTATAGGCCTGCAGCAGCTCTATCTTCTGTCCCACGTCACGCTTTGAGTAACATTCCTTGGTTATGCGGCCTTTGTTCTTGCTGATGACGGAATTGGCGGCATTGACAATAGTCTGGGTGGAACGGTAGTTCCTTTCAAGGCGGAACACTTTTGCATCGGGATAATCCTTCTGGAAATTGAGTATGTTCTCTATCCTGGCACCTCGGAAAGCATAGATGCTCTGGGCATCGTCCCCCACTACGGTTATGTTCTGATGATCCTGAGCCAAGGCTCTGAGGATAACATACTGGAGATAGTTTGTATCCTGATATTCATCCACGAGTATGAACTGGAACTTGGCCTTGATCTGTGCAAAAGCATCCGGGAAATGAGCCAGCAGACGATAAGTGTTCAGCAGGATATCGTCAAAATCCATCACCCCCTGTTCCTTGCAGCGTGTCTGGTAAAGCTGGTATATCTGGCTTATCTGGGGACGCCTGGTCCTTTTGTCAGACTCAACCAGTTCCGGATGGTTCAAGTACTCCTGAGGGGTTATGAAGTTGTTCTTGCACTCCGAAATGCGGCTGGAAATCTCTCCCGGCTTATAGACCTTGTCGTCCAGCTGCAGCTCCTTGATGCAGCGTTTGACCATAGCCTTGCTGTCATCCTTGTCATAAATGGTAAATCCCGGAGGAAAATCCAGCAGAGCGGCATATTGCCTGAGAAACCGCAGGAATATGGAATGAAAAGTCCCCATATAAATCATCCTGGCGGACTTCTCCCCTACCATACCGGCTATCCTCTCCTTCATCTCCCTAGCTGCCTTGTTGGTAAATGTCAGCGCCAGAACGCTATATGGTTTGTATCCGTGAGAAAGTATGTTAGCAATCTTGCAAGTAAGCACCTTGGTTTTCCCGCTACCAGCTCCAGCCACTATCAACGATGGCCCCGTAAGACACATAACAGCCTCTTTCTGAGCTGGGTTCAACCCTTCCAAAATATTGTTCCCTACATTTTCCATAACAGAGACAAATATACATATTTTACCCTATAAACCCATAGGGAAGAATGTAGTGTTACTGTCCCTAAATACGCCTACAGCCCCCGAAGTTGCACATATAGAGACCCCAACTGCGCCCTCTATCCCCGAACTGCGCCTTCTGTCCCGAAAATGCGCCTTCTGTCCCAAAATCCGGGACGGTGGGAGCACTTTGGCGTGGAAAACGCGCCTTCTGTCCCAAAATATGGGACGGTGGGAGCACTTGGACTGGAAAATGCGCCTTCTGTCCCAAAATCCGGGACGGTGGGAGCACTTTGGCGGGAAAAACGCGCCTTCTGTCCCTAAATATGGGACGGTGGGAGCACTTGGACAGGGAAAATGCGCCTGGTGGAAGCCTTGATGAAAATGTGGGTGCTGGGTGGAGGGTGAAGGCGCTGGGTGGAAGAACACTGGATGTAGAGCGCTTTACAGAGGGTGCTAGGAGAAGAGTGTTGGATGGGGGGCCCTGAATGGAGGGGCACTGGATGGAGGGGCACTGGATGGATGGGCGCTGGATGGATGGGTGCTGGATGGAAGGGGGCTGGATGGAAGGGGGCTGGATGGAAAGGTGCTGGGATACGGATACAATTAGTTTCAATTTGTGGATTTTATGGCATATTTTGATTATATTTGCCAGTTGCATTTTGTTTTAGACATTAACAATTAAAATAATAATTACTAACAGATATGGAGACTATAAGACTTCACAAAGGTTTGGACCTTCACCTGAAGGGTGAGGCCCAGAAGAAAGTCTTGCAGACTCTCACAGGCGAAGTCGTATCTGTAAAGCCTTCTGACTTCAGGAATATGGTTCCGAAGCTTCTTGTAGCTGAAGGCGATGCCGTCAAGGCCGGTCAGTTCCTGTTCATAGACAAGAAAAGACCGCAGATAGGCTTCTCTTCCCCTGTAAGCGGAACGGTAAAGGCCATTGTCAGAGGCGAAAAGAGAAAACTTCTGGCTGTGGAGGTTGCCGCTGACAAAGACACTCAGTATATACAGTTCCCAAAACTGAGTGCCACCAATTCCAGCAGGGAAGAGATACAGAAAGTATTGCTTGAGAGCGGTTTATGGGCAGCTGTCATCCAGCGTCCATACGGGATTATTGCCAATCCTGAAGACACACCAAAGGCAATTGTAATATCAGCTTTCAATTCAGCTCCACTTGCAGCGGATATAAACTTCACGACAAAGAACGATGCTGACGCCATGCAGATTGCCGTTGACGCTCTTGCAAAGTTCACCAACGGAAAGGTTTATGTGAACCTGGATGCTAAAAACGGAGGCGGTTCTCCTCTGAACCTTCTCAGGAATGTGGAGAAAACCATGTTCAAAGGCCCGCATCCTGCCGGAAACGTAGGAATACAGATCAATCATATATGCCCTATCGGCAAAGGTGAGATTGTATGGACGATACAGCCTCAAGCCCTTGCGGCTATAGGAAGGCTCCTTTCCAAGGGCATTTATGATGTAAGCAGGCTGGTAGCGATAACAGGCCCTAGAGCAGTTGAGACAGGATATGTCAGATGTGTTCCAGGTACCAGCATAAAGGCTCTTAAGGATATTGCCGGCGTTGTCGAGACTCAAGACATATATGGCCAGCCAACCGGTGTCAGATATGTGAGCGGCAACCCTCTCAATGGCGAAAACGTGGGAGAGAACGGCAGCCTCGGTTTCTACGACGACAGCGTTACCTTCCTTTCAGAAGGAAACTACAGGGAGCTGTTCGGATGGGCCAAGATATTCAGGCCAAAGAAGTTTTCAATGTCCAAGTCCTACTTCTCATGGCTCTGCCCGAAGAAGCAGTACAGCGCAGATACAAACGTGAACGGCGGAGAAAGAGCATTCATCGTTTCAGACGTTTACGGTAAGGTGCTTCCTATGGACATCTATCCTGTCTATCTTCTCAAGGCAATCCTCGCGGAAGACATCGAGAAGATGGAGCAGTTCGGTATTTATGAAGTAATCGGCGAAGATTTTGCCCTCTGTGAGTATGTTGATCCTTCAAAGATCGAGATACAGAAAATCATAGACAAGGGTATAGATCTGATGCTCAAAGAAATGGCATAAGGTTATGAATTGGATTTTAAAGACGATCGACAAAATGAAGCCGACATTCTCCAAGGGAGGAAAACTCGGCTGGCTGCATTCGACTTTTGACGCGTTCGAAACCTTTGCCGCCGTTCCGTCCACAACCACCTCCGGACGTGTCCACATCAAAGATGCTGTTGACATAAAGAGAGTGATGATTGTTGTTGTGATGGCTCTGATGCCTGCGTTCTTCTTCGGAATGTGGAACACCGGAGACCAGCACTCGCTGGCTTTCGGACTGCAGTGGGGCTTCTGGATGAAAGTCTGGTACGGTTTCTACCGTATCCTCCCTCTCATCCTGGTATCTTACATAGTAGGTTTGGGAATCGAGTTCGCGGTTGCCCAGGTAAGAGGACACGAGGTCAATGAGGGTTACCTTGTTACCGGATTCATAATCCCTCTTATCATGCCTGTTGACATTCCTCTGTGGGTTCTGGCACTTGCAGTTGCATTTGCCGTAATCTTCGGAAAGGAAATCTTTGGCGGAACCGGAATGAACATCTGGAACCCGGCACTCCTTGCAAGGGCATTCGTGTTCTTTGCATACCCTTCCACCATTACAGGAGACAGTGTATGGATTGGAGGCCTCAGCAAAGGCGTTACCAACTACGCCGGAAGTGCACACAGTGTAATTGACGGTTTCTCCGGAGCAACCCCTCTTGCACAAGTTGCTGACGGCGTTGCCGGAGCACCTGACTTCCTTCAGATGTTCATAGGCAACATCCCCGGTTCAGTTGGAGAAACTTCCACGATTGCCATCCTTCTTGGAGCTGTTGTCCTTATTTGGACCGGAGTGGCAAGCTGGAAGATTATGGTTTCCTGCGTTGCCGGAGCTCTGGCAGTTGGTTTCCTTGCCAACGGCCTTGCTGAACCTGGCACTTTCGCCGCTTACCCTGCAGTCAACCATCTGGTGATGGGCGGCTTTGCATTCGGAGCTGTTTTCATGGCAACAGACCCTGTATCCTCAGCCCAGACAGAAACCGGCAAATGGATATATGGATTCCTGATCGGAGCCATGTGCGTTATATTAAGATTGTTCAACCCTGGATACAGAGAAGGTATGATGCTCGCTATCCTGCTGATGAACACAATGGCACCACTTATCGACTGGTGCGTTGTCCGCAAGAACATCAGAAGGAGAGAAAAGAGAGCTGTAGCCAAATAAATAATCGCGATATGGATACTAACAAGAATACATACACCGTTATTTACACGATAGTTCTGGTAGCTGTCGTGGCTACCATCCTGGCTGTAGTTTCCATAGGCCTCAAACCTAAGCAGCAGGAGAACATCAAGGTTGAGAAGCAGATGAACATCCTGGGCTGCGACAATCTCGCCGCAGAAGCCAAGACAGCTTCCAACAAGAACGCCTACATTCAGGACGAGTTCAAAAAGTACATAACCGGAGCTCTGGTTGTCAACACCAGCGGTGAGGTTCTGGAAAGTTTTGACAGCGACATCGACAACTGCAATGCCTTCAAAGTTTCACCGGCAGACCAGTTTGACTTGATGAGGAAAATCGACGGCACCCAGGACCAGGCGGCTAAGGACGCCATGGTCAAAGACCTCAGGCTTCCTGTTTTCATCTGCTCCAACCCGGACGGGACAAAGCATTACATTCTTTCCGGCTACGGAGCTGGACTGTGGGGCCCGATCTGGAGCTACATTGCCGTAAAGGAAGACGGAAAGATTGCAGGAGCACTTTTCGACCACGCCAGCGAGACTCCTGGTCTTGGAGGTGAAATCGTTACTGACAAGTTCCGTTCACAGTTTACCGGGAAGGTGATCCTCAGCGATGGTGAAATCATTCCTGTAACAGTGGTCAAGGGAGGAAACGCCAATGCTGAAGCCAACGAGATCAACGCCATCAGCGGAGCCACCATCACATCTAAGGCTGTACAGACAATGATTTCAAACTGGATGAACTACTACAAGCCATACCTCCAGAAGGTTGCTTCCGGAGCGGCTCATTCAGAAGCTCCTGTGGAGGTGGAGAACCCGAACGAAGAAACAATCGCTGAGCAAAACAGTGAACAAACAATCAAAACTGAATAGTTATGGCAATGGATAAGAAAATTTTCACGACACCTATCATCAAGGCCAACCCTATCACGGTGCTGGTGCTTGGTATCTGTTCTGCCCTTGCGGTAACTGTCAAGTTGGAACCTGCAATCGTGATGGGAATTTCCGTTACCCTTGTGACAGGACTTTCAAGCTTCCTTATCTCACTGATAAGAAAGACTATACCTAACCGAATCAGAATCATCGTGCAGCTGGTTGTGGTTGCAATGTTCGTGATCCTGATTTCTGAATTCCTGAAAGCCTACGTTTACGACGTGAGCAAGCAGCTCTCCGTTTACGTTGGACTGATCATCACCAACTGTATCATCATGGGACGTATCGAGGCTTTCGGTCTTACCGAGAAACCTCTTCCTTCCCTTGTTGACGGTCTGGCAAACGGACTGGGCTATGGCCTGATACTGGTAATCATAGCATTCTTCAGGGAACTCATCGGAAGCGGCTCCATCTTCGGCGCCCAGATCATCCCTCAGAGCTGGTATGAAGCCGGTTACATGAACAATGGCCTTTTCATCATGCCACCTATGGCTTTGATACTTATCGGTTGCCTGATCTGGATCCAGAGAAGCTACCAGAAAGAAGACAAGAAATAAACACATACAATTATGGAAGCACTGAACATTTTCGTAAAGAGCATTTTCGTAGATAATATGATCTTTGCATACTTCCTGGGTATGTGTTCATTCCTGGCGGTATCAAAGAATGTCAAGACAGCAATAGGACTGGGAGTTGCAGTAATTTTCGTGCTCGGAATCACTCTCCCTATCAACTATCTGCTGGACAAATACTTGCTGAGTGCGGGAGCCTTGAAGTGGATTTCTCCTGACCTTGCAAATGTAGACCTCAGCTTTTTGAGCTTCATCATCTTCATAGCCGTGATTGCATCGTTTGTGCAGCTGGTGGAAATGGTGGTGGAGAAATATTCTCCTTCACTTTATTCTTCACTGGGAATCTTCCTCCCGCTTATAGCCGTGAACTGCGCAATCTTAGGAGCGTCCCTGTTCATGCAGCAGAGAGCTTTCCCAAGCTTGGGAATAGCAACCTGCTACGGTCTTGGAAGCGGCGTCGGCTGGTTCCTGGCCATTGTTTCCATAGCTGCAATCAGGGAGAAGATAACTTACTCCAATGTGCCTAAACCTCTTCAGGGTCTGGGTATCACATTCATCATCGCCGGCCTGATGGCTATCGCCTTCATGGGCTTTATGGGCATTAACATATAGGAGGATAAGATATGAGTACAGTAATTATAGTTTCAATAATCGTATTCCTGATTATCACCCTTCTGCTTGTTGCCCTGCTGCTCTTCGCCAAGGCCAAGCTCATGCCTTCAGGAAATGTCACGATAGATATCAACAACGGAGAAAAACAGCTGGAAGTCGCTACAGGCGGAACCCTGCTTACCACCCTTGCCGACAACAAGATCTTCCTTCCATCCGCCTGCGGAGGAAAGGGAAACTGCGGTATGTGCAAATGTCAGGTAATCAGCGGTGGCGGAAGCATCCTCCCTACTGAGGTGGGATTCTTCAGCCGCAAGGAACAGCTCTCCAACTGGAGACTCGGCTGCCAGGTAAAGGTCAAGGAAAACCTCGGCATCCTGCTCCCTCCTGAAGTTCTCGGAGTAAAGAAATGGGAATGCACCGTGGTAAGCAACCACAACGTGGCAACTTTCATCAAGGAATTTGTGGTAAAGCTGCCTGAGGGAGAAAAAGTCAACTTCCGCAGCGGCGGCTACATCCAGATAGATGTTCCAGCCTGCGAGGTGGATTACAAGAACATAGAGGTAGAACCTGAATACCGCTCAGACTGGGAGAAGATGGGAATCTTCAACCTTAAGATGGTAAACCCTACCCCTACATTCAGGGCCTACTCAATGGCCAACCACCCGGCAGAAGGCAACATCATAATGCTGAACGTGCGTATCGCCACACCTCCGTTTGACAGGGCAAAGAAGCAGTGGGTTCCGGTAAATCCCGGTATCTGCTCTTCTTACATATACTCTCTCAAACCTGGCGACAAGATTACAATCTCAGGCCCTTACGGGGAATTCTTCGTCAAGGATACAGACAACGAGATCGTATTCATAGGCGGTGGTGCCGGTATGGCTCCAATGAGAAGCCACATCTTCCATCTGTTCAAGACGCTGCACACAAAGAGAAAGGTAAGTTTCTGGTACGGAGCACGTTCTCGCAGAGAGATGTTCTATGACGAGGACTTTGCAGAAATCGCTCGCGAGAACCCTAACTTCTCATACCATGTAGCGCTTTCAGACGCGCTTCCTGAGGACAACTGGACGGGCCCTACAGGCTTCATCCACCAGGTGCTCTTCGACAACTACCTGAAGAACCACCCGGCTCCTGAGGACATCGAGTACTACCTCTGCGGACCTCCGATGATGACCAGCTCAGCAGTCAAGATGCTGGACAACCTCGGCGTCCAGCCTGACAACATCATGTACGACAACTTTGGTGCATAAGTGGTGAGGTAAATGCAAGGGCGTTTTTAACAATGCCTTGATATATAGAGTATTACAACATTGAAGGGTACCTTGGAAAGGCACCCTTCAATTATTTATATCGCTGAGTATCAAGCAATAGCAAAAAACGCCCCACATCATACCATTCCCAGAGAACGCCCGCATCATTCCTACAGAAATCTTGAATCTATATATGCCTCTCTGCATCCACATCCCCCCCCACTCCTTGCAACAAACTTCAACCTGATACTGCAAAAGTAAATCCACCAGGCAGCCTTCATCAGCTATATTCAACCAACACCCAAATTTCCTCAACGACCTCCCTGAAGGACCTGTACCAGCAGGTGCGGAAATCGGGACACCTGGACAAGATTCCCCGCAAAACATGTCCAGCAGGTGCGGAAATCGGGACACCTGGACAAGATTCCCCGCAAAACATGTCCAGCAGGTGCGGTCTGGAATGGGACACCTGGACAAGATTCCTCGCAAAACATGTCCAGCAGGTGCGGAAATTGGGACAGCTGGACAAGATTCCCCGCAAAACATGTCCAGCAGGTGCAGAAATTGGGACAGCTGGACAAGATTCCCCGCAAAAGCGTACCAGGTGGGGTCTGGAATGGGACACCTTGCACGCTTTGGGGCGGAAAGTGTACCAGGTGGGGTCTGGAATGGGACACCTTGCACGCTTTGAGCGTTTTCCGACAGGTTTGGCCAGTAAACATCAAGGGATTTGGGAAATCGCAAATAAAAGTTTATCTTTGAAAACTTTATGTGCATTATCGCGACAGATAAGCACGTTCAGGACTTTTTTTTCTTAAACATTTTCATTTAAGGGACTGTTATCAGTTATGAACAACGTTATAAGCATGAACCCGAACGCCATCGTGGCGTTCCTGCAAAAGAAGCCTTCCGACTTTACCAAGGAAGACATAATAAAGTATATCAAGGCCAACGGAATACAGATGGTCAACTTCATGTACCCTGCCGGTGACGGGAGGCTCAAGACCTTGAATTTCGTCATCAGCGACGAGGATTATCTGAATACTATACTCTCCTGCGGAGAAAGAGTGGACGGCAGCAGCCTGTTCAAGTTCATCGAGGCTTCCAGTTCTGACCTCTATGTACTGCCCAGGTTCCGCACCGCATTCCTGGACCCGTTTGCCGAGATTCCTACGGTAACGATGCTCTGCTCTTTCTTCAACAAAGACGGAGAACCTCTGGAAAGCGCTCCGGAACACACATTGAGAAAGGCCTGCCAGGTTTTCAAGCAGAAGACCGGCTACGAGTTCCAGGCTATGGGAGAACTTGAATACTATGTGATTGCTGATGACCAGGACAACCTCTTTCCCGCTACGGACCAGAGAGGTTATCACGAGAGCGGCCCGTTTGCAAAATTCAACCAGTTCCGCACCCAGTGCATGCATTACATTGCCCAAGCCGGCGGACAGATCAAATACGGACACTCCGAGGTAGGAAACTTCACCCTGGGAGGAAAAATCTACGAACAGAACGAGATTGAGTTCCTGCCTACAGATGCGGAAGACGCTGCAGACCAGCTGACACTGGCCAAGTGGATTATCCGCAATCTGGGGAACGAGCTTGGTTATGACGTGACATTCGCCCCTAAGATCACATCAGGAAAGGCCGGCAGCGGACTGCACATCCACATGAAGATAACCAAAGACGGCAAGAGCCAGATGATAGAGAACGGTGTCCTTTCCGAGACTGCCCGCAAAGCCATTGCCGGAATGATGGTGCTGGCTCCTTCCATCACCGCTTTCGGGAACAAGGTGCCTACATCTTACTTCCGTCTGGTTCCTCACCAGGAAGCTCCTACAAACGTATGCTGGGGAGACCGCAACCGCTCCGTACTTGTCAGGGTTCCGCTGGGATGGACTGCCGGAGCTGACATGAGCAGCATTGCCAACCCTCTGGAAAAGCCTTCCGGAATTGACACTACCCAGAAACAGACCGTTGAGATGCGTTCTCCGGACGGAAGCGCTGATGTCTATCAGCTCATAGCCGCTCTCTGCGTAGCCTGCCGCATCGGCATAGAGATGCCGGACGCTCTCAGAATCGCTGAGGAGAAATATGTCAACGTGAACATCCACGACTCCAAATATGCAGACAAGCTCGCCAAGCTCGAGCAGCTTCCGGACAGTTGCCAGCTGAGCGCAAAATGTCTTGAAAAACAGAGAGAGTACTACGAGAGAGAAGGCGTGTTCTCCTCCAACATGATAGACGGAATTATCTCTCAGCTTGAGTCTTACAGAGACGGTTCGCTGAGAAGGGAGATTGAGAACAAGCCTCAGGAAATGCTCCACATGGTAAAGAAGTATTTCCACTGCGGGTAAATCTTGGAGACATCAATTTGCCATCAAAAACCAATAAGCACACAATAAATAAACTAACATAACATCATGAGAAAGACCGCATTGTTTTTAATCGCGATGACAGCCTGCTCAAGCCTCATGGCTCAGCAGCTCGGCCAGGCAGAACTAAGTGAACTGAAGGCCAGTTTCAACAACGACGGTTATGCCAAAAGCATCCACAACATCATTTCTACCACCAAGGGTATCAAGGCGTTGGCATACAACCCTTCTGCAGTCCAGGGTACAGACGATTTCTTCAAGTACAGCGTAAATGTAAGCGGAATCACAGACCAGAAGAGCAGCGGAAGGTGCTGGATGTTCACCTCCATGAACCACCTGAGACCTGTCGTGATGAAGAAGTACAATGTCAAGAACTTTGACTTCTCCCACAACTACAGCTATTTCTGGGATATTCTCGAAAAAGCCAATCTCTTTTTGGAGAATGTAATAGCCACTTCCGACAAACCGTTCGGAGACAGGGCTGTTGACAACCTCTTCCAGTCGCCTGTAGGAGACGGCGGCGTATGGAACCTCTTCTACAACATCGGCGAGAAATACGGAGTGGTTCCGGCAGACGTGATGCCTGAGACAGAGCAGAGCAACTCCACGGGCCAGTTCCTGGGCATAGTCAACGAAAGGCTTCGCAAGGGCGGTTATGAGATTCGCCAGGTGTATGAGAAAGCTTTGAAAGTGATGTCCAGCGGTGTAAGCGGAGACCCTCACAGAAACGCCGAAAAGGTCAAGATGGAAACCCTGAAGGATGTTTACAGGGTTCTGGCCATCTGTCTTGGAGAACCTCCTGCAGAATTCACCTGGAAATACAGGGACAACGACGGCAACATCAAGACCGTCAAGACCACTCCTCAGGAGTTCTACAAGAGCATAGTTCCGGCAGACTACAATGCCAAGGACTATGTGATGATAATGAACGACCCTACCCGTGAATACTACAAGATTTACGAGATAGACAACTATCGTAACACGATAGAAGGCATAAACTGGACATACCTCAACCTCCCTAACGATGTGATAAAGAAGGCAGCCGTTGCCTCCATAAAGGACGGGGAGCCTATGTACGCATCCTGTGACGTGGGCAAGCAGTCCAACACCGCCGGCGGAGTGGGATATATGGATCCCGGCATCTACAACTTCGGACAGCTCTTCGGCATCAACCTTGATATGGACAAGAAGGCCAGGATCCTCACCCGCCAGAGCGGTTCTTCACACGCCATGCTGATAGTGGCTGTAGATACTGACGACAACGACAAGCCTCTGAAATGGAAGTTCGAGAACAGCTGGGGACCTCAGGCCGGAAAGGGCGGATATCTGATCTTCACCGACAAGTGGTTTGACGAATACATGTTCCGTATTGTAATCAACCGCAAGTATCTGGACAAGAATACCGTCAAGGCTCTCGACCAGAAGCCTGTCATGCTCCCTGCATGGGACTATATGTTCTGACGAATACGCCTGTGCAGGGGATGAAGGTTGTTGCAACGGGTACCGAGATTGTTGACAAAACCTAATCCTCGGGAATGGTAAGTTAATAGTACATAACCCCGTGGCCACTCAGGTTGCGGGGTTATTGTTTCTTTGGCAAGGAACTTCAGTGCGGTTTCTTTTCCGACTTCTACAGCGTTTATTTCCATACGGACAGGAGTCTTGTCCGCCTTTGAAGGGAAAACAGAAAAACGGGCTGTTTCCGCCCCGAGCATAGCCGTATTCAGGGCAAGGTCCGCATCAGGAATCAGCTTTCCTGCCTTGATCTCCCCCACCTTGCACCCGAACATCTTGATGCAGGACGGCTCCTTTGAACCAAGAACCTGCTGTACCTTCAACATCCTTTCCTGAAGTTTTCCGTCTGACGGCAGCATATAAACGATGCTTGAAGACTTGTCATGGAAAAAGTCCATATCCAAATTGCTGACGGGCCTGCTGACTGAAGGACCGTGTTTCCTGAAAACAACCTCAGCGGCCCCTGCTATCTTCTGGATTCCGGACTGCCCAAAGCTTTTTTGCTTCCCGGCTCCGGACCTGAACTGAGCCGCACGCTTTCTGAGCACGGCAAAGAACTGGCCTTCACCTGGAACGAGGCCGGGCACGAACTGATACCCGAAAGGAAGTTTGACAACCCCTTTTCTGCCTGCGAAGCCTATCGCAGAGGAAACTATGTCATCCAGTTCTGCAATTTCAGCCCCAAGTTCCTCAGCGATGTATTTGACATTGTCTCCGTTTTCCAGATGGTTGTAAGTGCAGGTGGAATAGACAAGAAGGCCTCCTTCTCTGAGAGCAGGCCATATATCTTCTATTATGGAACGCTGCAGGGCGGCACACTCTTCAACGCCCTTCAGGCTCCAGCCGGATACTGCATCCGCACTCTTTCTGAACATTCCTTCTCCTGAGCAGGGAACATCGGCCAGAATTACATCAAAGAAACCATCCAGTTTTCCGAGGTTACGGGCAGAAGTGCTTGTTACTATTACATTTGCAGCCCCCCACTTAGCAATGTTGTCCGTCAGGGGAGGAACTCTCTTTCCCACAGCCTCATTGCAAACTACAAGAGGCAGCTTTTCTGAGAACCTTGACTCCAAAAGATTTGCCGTAGAAGATGATACCGTAGAATCTGCCGGAGAAATTGCAGTATGGAGGCCGTTGACCAATGAAACCAGATGAGTGGATTTCCCGCCCGGACTTGCACACAGATCCAGGACATTTGAGTTGCCGGAGCTTATTGTCTTTCTTATAAGTCCAACCAGCAAAGACAGGAACATGCTGGAAGAATCCTGGACATAATACGCCCCGCAATGGAAAGCAGGATCCAAGGTGAAGGATCGTCTTTCTTTCAGGAAACAGGCTTCCCTGCACCAAGGCACCGCCCCGGCAAAAACACTGGCCATACCAACGCCACCGGAACTTCCTTCAGGAACATCGTTGAGACCGCCTTCAGATGCATCGCTGAGCATATCTTTCTCAGCGACAGATGATTTGGATGGGTTTATTCTTATAGAAACTTCAGCCGGCTCTCCGGAAGAAACGGTATGCAAAAGAGAGTCTGCCGCATAATCCGGCAAAGACTCTCTCAACAACTTTTCAAAGTCTTCAGACAGAAACAAATCATCGCTGCGGTTCATATCCCTGAAAGACCTGTGAAGTTTCAGACTGCCTGCTGGGCAAGCTTCTCGGAAATCTGGTCCAGCATGCTCTGGATCTTGTTTCCCAAAAGAGCTTTGGTGAGGAAATTCATCTGGGCTTCCACAGAAACTTTGACTTTACTTGTAGAAACAGATGAATCCTGTATGTCAAAGATGAGAGAGAAATCCAGCGGGAAACCCTCCATAGGCTTCATCACGATACGCGATGTGGGAATCCTCTCCGCTACTTTAAGCCCCAGATGCATACCGTTGTAGTCTCCTTCTACAGTGTCTGAAGTCACGGTCACTTTGTCCTGATACTCCTGGGGAAGCCTGTCCTTTATCTGGGTAAGGTCAGAAAAGGATGCAAAAACCGCATAGGAAGGAGCTTTCATCTCAACTTCCTTACTGTTGAATGTCTCTAACATGTCCTGTGATTTTTCAGATGGAATCGCTGACTTCAGGTTTTTCTACACCTGTCCAGGTAGAAGGATTGATCCTCCAGTCCCTGAGCACTTCCAAATGCTTCTGGTCTATGTAATTCTGAGCTACAGCCTCCTCCAAAAGAGAATCGTACTGGCAGAGGGTATGAAGCTCTATGTCCCTGTACTCAAACTCCCTGCGGGAAAGAGGAAAGTTGTAAGAGAAAATTGCAACCATGCCGAGAACTATTCCGCCGGCTTTCCTCAAAGCATCACAAGAGGAGAGGCTGCTGGCTCCGGTAGATACAAGATCCTCCACAACCACTATTCTCTGGTTCGGCTCAATGTTTCCCTCTACCTGAGATTGAGTTCCATGGTCTTTAGGTTTCGGACGCACATAAACGAACGGTTTTCCCAAAGCCTCGGCAACCATCACGCCCCAGGCAATGGCACCTGTCGCAACTCCGGCAATCATGTCTATGTCTTTGTATGCATCTTTGATGACTTCTACCAGCGCTTCTGTTATGTACTTTCTCTCTTCCGGATAAGTAAGCAGCTTGCGGTTGTCGCAATATATCGGAGACTTCCAGCCGGAAGCCCAGGTAAAAGGATTTTCTGCTGCCAATTTCACGGCCTTTACTTTAAGCAGATGCTGTGCTACTGTCTTTTCAATGTTTTCCATAATCTCCTCTATTCTTCTAAAACTCTCAAATATAAGAAAAAGTATGCAAAAATCATACAAATAGCCTTTTAATTTGTACTTTTGCAGCCGTTTTTTGTGCAAAATCCATTTATGATTACAATATACTTCAAACACAGAAGATTAATAATATGCAGCAAAGAGGAGGTTACTTCTACAGCAGATGAAAGGTTCCTGCTTATGCCTTCTCCTGAATATGACTTTGGAAACATTCCGTTCACCATGGAGTCCGGAACATTCCAGAACCTGTTGGTAGAGATACCGGAAGGCATGACAGAAAAGGAAACTCTGGACAGGATCCTCTCCAAAGTGAAGAGGCTCAACGCCGCCGGCGGGCTGGTAACTGATCCGCAAGGTAACCATCTCATGATTTACCGCAACGGAGTCTGGGATCTTCCTAAGGGCAAACAGGAAGAGGGTGAGGACATATCGGTGACGGCCTTGAGGGAGGTCAAAGAGGAAAGCGGCGTGGAGGCGGCTTTGGGCAAGTTCCTTCTTACAACAAGACACTCCTACTGGATGGACGGGGAGCTGATTGTCAAAAGCACATACTGGTATAGCATGAAAGCGGGAGAAGACACCCGGACCTGTCCGCAGACCGAAGAAGGCATAGAAAAATGCGAATGGGTCACGGAAGAAAACCTGGACTACAGGCTGGCCAACACCTATCCTTCCGTGCTCGATGTGTTTGAAACTGAGAAATCAGCCTCTAATCTCTGAGATCCACCATCTCGGCCCCCGGATGGTCTGATATGAGAAGTCTGTAATCCTGAACCTTTTCCGGCTCCTTAGGCCCGGCATCCACCACATCCACCACAAAAGCCTGGTCTCTTTTCAAGACGATTGTTATCCTGAGGACTTTCATCTCTGTCCGGGTTGCCTTGCTGTTCGCCGATACAGCCCCCGCAACATAGACATCTGCCCTCAGGTAATAAGCCTTTCCCTGTGGAGTTACTGAAATCTTTGTGCATGGAACACCCCTCACATCCCCTTCTTTTGGCTCTGAGACAGATACGCCCTTGTCCTTTTTGGACAAAATTGAGAAGGGATTGTCTGATATTGAGGATGATGTGGTCTTTCGTGGCTGAACCACATACTCATTTGTCTGATAGCTGTAGGAAGTAACCAAAGTTGGAGAAAACTGGAATTCGCTCACTCCCTCGATTTCCATATATCCCCTTTCCGGAAGGGCTACAAAGAATCCCCTGTTGTAATAGGCATTGCCTTTCTTGTCCAGGTTTGTTATCACGACGGAAAGTTTGCGGCCTGAAAACACATACTCGGAAGCCGCCTGGAATATCTTCTGCCCGGCAAGGGAATCCGGAGCCTGAGGCTTCTGGAAACTGGCACCAGCCTCCAGTCCCGCCGGGAGCAGAATCAGGCCGGAAAGCAAAGCTGCCAATATGAACAATATCTTGAAATATCTTTTCATAGCCAACAGAAATTCTTTTCTGCACGGCTTTTACCTGCCGTACTGGTTCCTTATTTCCTCCAGTTTATCGTCCAGGGAAAGAAGGTCAGGAATCAGGCTCTGGCGCGGTTTTGCTCCATCAGCAGGACCCACGATGCCGGCCTTCTCCAACTGGTCTATGAGTTTTGAGGCTCTGTTGTAGCCAAGGTTCATCTTCCTTTGGATGAATGATGCTGAACCGCTTCCGGCAGAAACTATCAGACGCGCCGCGTCGTCAAAGTACTCGTCCCTACGGCTCAGGTCTGTCTCACCTATCGGTACCGCCTTGTAGCCTACATCAGAAGAACTCTCCTCGTCATCGGGAGGTTCCGGCAAATATAATGCCGTAGAATAACCCGGCTGCTTTGCAATCGATTCAACCACACGGTCAATTTCCTTGGTCTCAATAAGAGCGCACTGCACTCGGGTTATATCGCTTCCTGTAGCGTAAAGCATATCTCCGCGGCCTATCAGCTGATTTGCTCCGCTCTCATCCAGAATGGTACGGGAATCTATGCTGGAACGCACATAGAATGCGATTCTGGCCGGGAAATTGGCCTTGATGTTACCTGTAATCACTGAAGCGGTAGGCCTCTGCGTTGCAATCACCAGATGTATGCCTATTGCACGGGCCAGCTGGGCCAGACGGGTGATAGGTATCTCAACATCCTTCCCTGCGGTAATAATCAGATCGGCATACTCATCGATGATTAGAACTATGTATGGAAGGAACCTGTGGCCTTTGCCCGGATTGAGTTTCCGCTCAAGGAACTTTTCATTGTATTCCTTTATGTTCCTTACCCTTGCAGCCTCCAGCAGCTTGTATCTCTCATCCATCTCAACGCAAAGAGACTTGAGTGTTGAGACAACCTTTTGTGTATCTGTAATTACCGGAGTCTCCTTGTCTTCTGTATCCGGAAGGCAAGCCAGGAAATGCTTGTCCAGACGGGAGTAGAGAGAAAGCTCCACTCTCTTCGGGTCCACGAGCACAAACTTTATCTCTGAAGGATGCTTGGTGTAGAGAAGTGAAGCTATCAGTGCGTTCAGTCCCACGGACTTGCCCTGGCCCGTAGCACCTGCTATAAGAAGGTGCGGAGTCTTGGCAAGGTCAAATGTGAACACCTCTCCGGAAATAGTCTTTCCGATAGCCACCGGAAGAGCATAGCCGCTTTCCTTGCTGCCAGGCTCTTTCATCCTGGTCTGGAGGTATTCCAGACAGGACATCATGGAAACCACGCTTGGCTTCTCGTTGGCAACCTCTATTCCCACCGCGTTGGTACCCGGAAGAGTTACAACCCTGACACCCTTCGCCGCCAGAGACAGCTGTATATCTTCCTCCAGACGCTTTATCTGGGATACCCTGATGCCGGGAGCAGGAACCACTTCATAAAGAGTTACCGTAGGACCTTTTACGGCGGAAACCTTGGCAACACCTATCTTGTAATTGGCAAGAGTAGCCACGATCTTGTTCTTGTTGCGCTCCATCTCGTCTCTTGACACCTCGTACCACTTGTCTCTGTAAGACTCCAGCAGATCAAGAGTAGGAGCTTCATAATAAGGGAGTTCCAGACGAGGATCAAATGTCTTTTGAAGTTCCTCCTCCGTATATTCGCCGAGAAGTTCATTCCCGGACGCACCATCAGTCTCCTTCACTTCCAGTTCCACGTCAGTACCCGGGGTGCTGCTCTTTGTTTCAGAGTTGCCCTCCACCGGAATGTTTTCAGATTGACCATCGCTGCCGGATAGATCCTCCTCTCCTACAACTTTTATTTCCAATGCCTTCTGACGGCGTGCAATCACATCTGCCTCATCCACAGGTTCTCCGCCACGTGTAATTGAAACTTCTCCTGAATCCGCAGCGGCTATAACCCCTGATGCTGGAGTCGGCTCGCCGTCTTTCTGGGTCATCCCGTCAGAGCCAGGCTCATTCTCGGCGATATTTTCACCGGAGTCTTCTTCTCCCGGTTCATCGGCAGGGAAGTCTTCACCTTCAAGGTCTCCCTCGAGATTGTCCTCCCCATCGCCGCCTGAGCGCTCCAGCCTTTGCCCAACTCCTGCAAAACCATCGCTAAGACGTTTGATAAGGCTCTTGTTGATGATTATGAGCCAGCCGATTATCGCGATAATAAGAATTGCGGCGGTGCCCGGAACTCCAGTCATGCTCTTTAGGTAAGAGTTTACATAATAGCCGTAAGAACCGCCGGCACTGGTTCCGAAGAGGCGGTCAACTCCCGTAAAGGAGAATATGAACGAGAACAGGACAGAAATCAGTATGCAGCCGAAAACCGTGATGAAGAACAGCCTCAGCAACCTGACCTTCTTTATCTTCAGGCAGAAAAGGGCTACCCCGAAGAAAAAGAACGGAATTATGAAGGCGCCGAGCCCGAACAGCTTGGATACCAAAAGATTCGCCCACCAAAGACCAATTTTTCCGCCACCGTTTTCAACTGAAGACAGAGAACTGAAGATATCGTTCCCCATTATGGAACTCTGGTCGTGAGCCCATGTGAAAATATATGACACCAAAGCTATGAGCGTATAGATAGCAATGGCCAAAGAAACCAGTCCGCAAATCAGATAGATGCCGTCTTTCCTCTGAGGGGCGGCCATCTCCTGCTCGGCGATTATCTGATCGTTTTCCTTCTGTTTTTTCTTGCTCTTTCCCATTACTTCTTCCACCTCTTGTTCTTCTGCTTCTTGTTGTTGTTATGCTGTGGGCGCGGTTGCTGCGGAGTACCAGGAATGTGTGGTTTACGGGTAGAGGCGTCCGCCTGCCCTGCTCCGATGTGAACATCCTCCGGAACCGTGATGCGTCCGCCGGACAGCATCTTTATATCTTCGAAGATGGTCTCTTCAGACACTGAGTCCTTGTTCCAGATAAGATACTGCTGCTTCATGTAGTAAGCAATGACTTTTATCATGTACTTCTTAACGTCATCGTCCTCACGGTCAGCAATCAAGTCTATCATGTTCTGGATGTTACGGCCATAGCAGGCAGCTCTGATCTTGTCTTTTTTCAGAGGTATCGGATCCGGGCGCGTCTGAACGCTCTCCCTTGAAGGAAGCGGATAAGGAGAATCTATATCTATCTTGAAGTCAGAAATAATCTGCACATGATCCCAAAGCTTATGGCGGAAATCCACTACATCCCTCAGCTGCGGATTAAGGGTCCCCATCACGGAAACAACAGCCTGGATCTGTTCGTTGCGCTTCTTGCGGTCCGGAATGTTTGCCACATACTCAATCATGTCCTGCACATGCCGTCCATATTCAGGCATCAGAAGCTTAGCCCTTGTAGTATTGTAATTGTTGTCCATAATGTGGCGAATTTACAAAAAGAAAACGGAAGTATCTTCCAAGTAGTCCATGAAAAATTCAGGACGCTCACCTTCCGCAGTGTTTTTCAATAAGTTGACTCCATAACCGGTAGCCGCGAAACCGAATTCCTGCCTCCTGCATGAAAGTCCCCTGCGGCTATCCCTTTTCAAGGTTCCGGAAGTTTTGGACCTACCCTCAACACGGCACTGGACCGCGTCCGCTCCAGCATAAAATGCAGAACATATATCGCTGAGGAAATTCTTGCCCACCGTGCATCCGGCCTTCAGAACAACAAATGCATCAGCTTCTGAAGATGACACCTCCAGGTTGGACAGCACCTTGCCGGCAGAAAGGCGGAAAGGCCTGACTTCATACTCAAAACCCAAGGCAGACACTTCCATAAGGCTCTCCGCTCCCTTGGAATCTTCTCCGGTAGAGGAATAGTACAAGCTCCGGCAAGTCTTCTCCACCAAAGCAGGAGTATAGCTGCTGCACAAAAGCACCACAAAACTGAACCTTCTCTCAGAAGGAAGATAACGCCGCGGCTTCCCGGCATCTTTCAGCACTTTGCGGCTCTTCCCGGAAACCGGCATATCTACAAGGAGGATTCCGGAATTCGGGATATTGGAGGCAAAAGCCTTGTAAGACTCAGGCCATCCGGCCTTTGCGTCTGAAACTATGATATTCAGCGATGCGTCCTGAAGATAGGCCTCAGGCACTTTTTCTGTGGACAAAGGAGGGTGGAGCATTATCAGAAGATTGCCTGAATTCTCTTCTTTCAGACGCACAGTATCCGGGAAACGGTATGCAGTTGAAGAAGAATCAAGATCCTGACCATATTCCATAAGATGAGACGCCCTGCCCTCGATCAGAGCCTCAAGCAATCCGCTGCGTCTGATCTTGTAAACGCAAGTTTCATCAACGCAGAGAATATTTACCAGACAAGCCTCTTTGTCAGGGATGGACTTTCTTATTCTGGAAGCCAACTCCCCTACCTGTCTTTTGCGTATCAGAGCACCGCAATACTTTTCCTTGAAATGAGGGAACTCTTCCAAAGCCCCCAACAATACGGAACTGCCGCCGCGGCCTGAATCCTTCCCGCCTTCTATGGCTTTGGACGCTTCCTTGAGACTCCTCAGCCCTTCTTCCTTGTAGAGCCTGCGTCTTCTCATCCACCATATTGCACAAAGAACCAGCCAGATGAAGAGCAACAGAGCCAGACAGGCACAGCAAGAACGCCACGGCAAGCTTCCCAAACCGAGACCGAAAAGAGAATTCCCCGCCCCCGCTTCCTTCATTTCTCCCTTGAAAGCCTCGGGAACCATAGCCAAAGCCCTGGAAGAAAAGAACTCAAACGTCTTCAGAGAAGAAAGGGAATCATACGAGAAGTAACTTATACAGACTTCTCCACCCTTGGACGAAGAGCAAAGTTTCTTCATTGCCAGAAGGCTGGAGTCCGGGCTGAAAGACTTGAGGACAGCATTTACCTTGCCGTCAGGCTCGGCGATGCTTCTGGCAAGAAGAGATGAAAAATCTCCCCTCATCGCGCTAAGGGCACCGCCCTTGGCAATTTGGGGAGATTTCAGATTGAGAGAAATGGAGCGGGCTACAGAGTCCAGGGCAGCGGGATTTCCGGTCAAGCGGATTCTGGCCCTATGACCGTATTCCCTGACTGTCAGACATAAAGCTGCAGCCAGCACAGCAAAGACAACTGTACAAACCACGCCCCGCCTCAGGGCGGCCCTGCGGAATGCCCTGCCCCTGATGCTCATCAAAACCTCAACTATTCAGACACAGATTTCAGCACATCCGCCTTCTGGATCTGCTCCAGAGCCTTCGCTGCCTGAGGTACCTTGTCCTTTATGGATGCAAACATCTGAGCCGCCTTTGCATAGTTCTTGTTCAAAGCCTGATAAACGGCCTTAGCGTATGTAAAGTACGGAGCCTGATTGCTGCGGCCCCCGTCAGGAAGCTTTGAAAGCAGTTCTCCTGCCCTTGCCATATTACCGGAACCCATAGCGGAATTGGCAGCATTGAGGATGGCAATCTCATTAGAAGGATACTGGGCAAGAGCCTTCTCCATAATGTCACAGAACTCCGGGCTTCCGGCCTGGCAGGAATTTGCGGCCATGAAGAATTCGTTAAGGCTGAGATCCTTAGGATTGGAGTTTATCTTGGCCTTTATCTGGTTGACATCAACATAAGGCACTACCTCATAGTCAACGACATAACTTGCTCTTCTGAGGGCCGGATAGCACTCGCCTTTGATCTGCTTGTACTGGACTGGGAAAGCGGACGCAAGTTTCTTGTCCTTGGCATCAGGAGACAGGCTGCCCTTAACAATTGCCAGAATCTCGTCTTTCTTGTCCAGGGAAGAAGCCTCTATCCAGCGGCAAACGCCGTCCCAATCCTCAGCCACATAAGAAGTGGATACAGGAATTTCTTTGGTTCCCAGAGCCTTGGAAATAACTCCCTTCAGGCTCTCGGTACGGGCCTTTGCAAGTTTTTCGTTTACAGAATAACTTCCGTCAGGAGATGCAAAGCCCTTAAGAGCGATGCCCTTGACCTTATACTCTTCAGGATTGTCTTTGAGAACTTTGACAAAATCCAGAATCTTGTTTATCTCGGCAGCGTTGTTCTGGAAATTTTCAACAACGGCGCTCTTTCCCACAGCATAGGAAAGGTAAGCCTCGCCTTGCTCCGCACGGTTCTTGACAGCCTCAGCTACAGGCTGTACATACTGGAAATCAGGAGCAAACCTGAATTCCTGCTTCAAGTATGAGGCCAGTGTCTCAACACCCTGCCCAAGAGTTGTGTTGCAGCATCCGCGGCTTGTCTGTTTCAAAAGCAGCTGGCAGTTGTCCATCCATTTCTCGTAAGGAACGCTTGCTGTATAATGCTCGGTAGCCGGAGCCTTCTTTGTGTTGTACAACTTGAAGGTTCTGGCCGATGTATGATGTTCCCTGACATATTTCCAGTAGCGGTTGCTGCCGTAAAGCCCCAGTGCAGGAAGCTCCTTGGTATGGGTTCCGTCCGTAAGATAAGGAACAATGTCCAGAGACTCCTTCTTTTCAACAGATGCAGCCGCATAGTCTATGTCCATAGCCACCTTCATCAGTCCTCCTTCCTGAACAAGAGTTACATTGCTTGTCCTGACGCCCTTGGTAAAGACATCTCCTGTACGGTTGACTACCTTCTGGGCGTATGCTGAGCCAATCATCAGAAAAGCTGCAGCCAACAATATATATTTTCTCATGATTTTCATTTTTGTCGCGATAATTTAGAATACATATACCAGACTCAAAGAAAGCTTTGTAGGACCAAAGAAATGGCGGTTGTGGTCTTTAACGTAAGGAGTGTGCGCGTTATAAGGCTTGTACTTGTCCTGACGCGTGAACATATAACCCAAAGCCGCTTCTACCTCAAGGTTCAGATGCCTGGAAAGAACCCAGTCATGGCCCCAGCCGGCACCAACTCCGGCAAACCAGCCCTCATAGCGCTTGTCTTTCATGTTCTTGAAGTTATAGCCCAGTACTTTGAATTTCAGGAAGTCTATGTTACCCACATCGTACATTCCACCAAGGGCGTGGAAGGCAAAGAAATTGCCGGCAAAGCGGTCGCAAGTCCAATATCTGAGTTCAGGCTGCACCATCCAGTGCTTCCAGCGGTGTCCACCCGGAAAACGGAACGGGTTGAAGTTACCGGAAACGTCCATAGTCCATTTCTCGCTCAAACCGAACTCTATTCCCAGATTCAAAGTGGCGGTTGCATCATAGAGCAGATTGCTCTTGACGGCCGCTTTCTGCCCCTTCGCCTCATTGGCAAAGCATACCAGCAGCAAAAGCGCTGCTGCAAAAAGAGTCTTGATTTTCATCGGCTGTTATGTTTGTAATAAACTTTATAATCCCATTAACGCAAGTGTACAAATATAATAAGAAATTTCCCATTAGTTACTCTATGTATATCTGTATTTTGAGGAGCTTCCAGTCACTCCTGGCGATTATGACATTAAGAGATTACCAGTTTATCAGATAGTCGATAGCGGAGGAAACATCTGCATCCTTGAGCTGGATGACCCCTTCCCTGTCCAAAATGTAAACAGAGGGCTGGTGGCGGATGCTGTAAATGGAATTGATGATAATGCTGCCGTCATCTGAGGCCTTGAACCAAGTGTCCGGAATCATGGAAAGCACATCTTTCAGACGGCCCTCCACACAAACAGCCAGCACCTTGAGCTCATCCTCGGAAATCTTTTTGGAAACAGCCGGAGAATACTTAAGCCTGGCTATTCCGTCTTTGCAGTCCCGGCAGTCCGCAGAAAAGAAAACAATCATCAAAGATTGCCTCTCGGAAAGTCCTCCCAGAACCTTGTATAAAGAAGCACTCTTACCATCCCCCAGCTCAAAAGCGAAATCCTCAGCCATGGAGCCAACCATATTCCTCTTTATCTGGGCCACAAGGAACTTCTCCCGGCTTTTTTCTATATCAGCGATGTCTTCCCTTGCAATCTTGTGGTCCAGGAACGGCAGCAGCATTTCCTCATTGTAGTAAGGAGACTGGACACTGTAGAAATACTTCTCCGCCGCTGAAAGAAAGAATCCGTATGGATCAGGGCTACCATAAGCGCTGCCTGCAACAGTTCCACGTACAGTTACAGTTGCTTCCAACGCCCTGTCCATTAGCTCACTGACAGCCTGAATGGCAACGGAATCAGATGAAGAGCCAAGAAGTGCAAAGAAGCCTGCCACCTTCTCCTCCATCGCTGAGAAAGATTCTTCTGCTGATACTCCAACGGGCAAGGCATAAAGGGTACTGTCAGACAAATCCACATTGTCCCAAAAATGAACAGCGGCAGAATCCACCCGGCTCTGCGTAATCTTGCCTGCATCTTGCGCCAGACAATCCGCCCCGCAAACACAGTAAAAACCACAAAGCACTGCAAGCAAAGCAGCCCTCAAAGTCATTCTGTCCATTTCAAAAACCTTCATATTATTCCTGACTCTCAATTATAAATCCTGCTACTCCTTGATCCACTCTTCTATTCGCTTGGTTTCCGTGGAGAAACTGACGCCTATCGTATAAATTTTCTTCCCCGATGCAAGATAAGGCTTGTCATAACCCTTTTCCTTTATCTGTGACAGAGCCACAGTCGCACTCTCATCCCTTTTTATCTCGATGACATACAAATAGTCTGCCGTGTCGAACACTACATCAATTCTCCCGTTTGACGTGTGCTTTTCGGTCTGGACATACATCCCCATCATCTTGAGCATCACGGCAAATGTGTTCTGGAAATAAAGCTCCAGGTTGCCCTGCACCTGATAGTCAGAATCAGCGAAGAATGCCACAAACCTGTTCATAAGGCTTTCCACATCGCCGGCCTCGATATCTTTCACGAAGCGGTAAACGGCAAAGTCACCCCTCTTTTCCATCAGAGGAGTGTAGATCAAACTCATCGCCTGAAGGAAACCTCCCTTAACCTCGTCGTTCGGGTAATCCAGGATATAAGTCCTGAAACGTTCATCATAGCTCTTTATTGTCAGATAACCTGTCTGATACAGAAGAGTTACCGGATCCGGTTCATAGTAGTTTGCACCGGTCAGGGTTGATTCAGGAATACCGCTGGTCTGAAGATCATCCAG
Source organism: uncultured Bacteroidales bacterium (assembly GCA_900316795.1). Lineage (GTDB taxonomy): Bacteria > Bacteroidota > Bacteroidia > Bacteroidales > UBA932 > Egerieousia. The sequence goes on from ONEF01000009.1 coordinate 26,972, forward strand.
TTTATAGCCACCGTTTCTGAGATATTCGACCAAAAACGTCGGAGTCCCGGTTTCATACCAGAACCCTGCAAACCGTTTGGAGGACAACGCATTCAGAACACTGAAAGGATTGTACATCCCTTTTGCGCCAGAGCTGAAATGATAGCCGTCATACATCTTCTTGAACTCCCTGTAACACTCATCCTTGCCCATATTCCTGAACTTAGCCATCTCAGCAATTCCCGCATCAAAATACTCGTGCAGTTCATCTTCAGTAATTCCGCAAATCTCAGAATAATCCAAATCCAAGGAAATGTCCTTCAGGTTGTTCAGCGCACTGAACACACTCAGTTTGCCCAGCTTTGAAACACCTGTCAGCATACAGAACCTGATCTTGTCTCCACTTGCTTTCAAAACACTGTAGAAACCCTGAAGAATATTCTTGAAGGCATCCATAAGATGATGGTCTCCAAGATTATCCACAATAGGCTTGTCATACTCATCTATAAGTATGACTGCCTTGCGCCCTGTTCTAGAGCAAACTGAATATAACAGCTCCCTGAATCTTGACGACAATGTATCTGACTTCAGGTCTAAACTGTACTTTTCCTCCAACCACCTAAGCTGTAAATTAATAGTATCCTCCAATTTGTCTGGCTTGTCATAGTATTGCCCGGACCAGTCAAAATGCAAGACCGGATACTCCACCCAATCTTCTTCAAGTTTATCTATGTCATGACCTCGGAACAAATCTCTCCTGCCGCTGAAATAAGAATCCAGAGTGGAAAGCAGAAGGCTCTTGCCAAACCTGCGGGGACGGCTCAAGAAAACAAAATGCTCTTTGGCCAGTTTATAAGCCAATGCCGTCTTGTCAACATAAGCAAGCCCTTCCTCAACTATCTTCTCAAATGTCTGTACACCTATCGGGTACCGCACTGTCCTTCCTCCATCTCCTCTTGCCGTGGCAGTTTTTCCGTACTTAGGCGCCTCCGGTTCATTCAGCACCGGATGATAAAGGTTGCTGTTCTCATACCCACGCACATGAGTTATCGCAGAGCCAATCAGATCCATCCCAAGAGCTTTTTCAATCCTGGCTATAGTTTCAAGGGTAAGGTTGGAACTTCCTTTAAGCAAAGCCGACACGTGCTGCTGGCTGCACCCCATCCGCTGAGCCAACTGCTTTTGCGTCAAGCCATTCTCTTCCATACCGGATTGTACCTGAAGAGCTATCATCTTAGAATATTTCAGCCACTGTTCCATACGAACCATCTATTCCACAAGCAAATGTAATACAATTTTTAGATTGTACAACAAATATTTTTACTGCCCGGAACGGTAACCGTGTTTTATGGAAAAGATGTCATCTTTTGAATCCAAAGTCCACTTGGTATCAGGTGAAAGGAATAAATTGTTGAAGTGAGAACCCCATCTGGCCAGAAAGCCGGGAACGCCCATGGATTTTGCCGATGCTCCCCACATGAAATTACCGAAGTTAAACTTGTTGTGTACGACATAGCCGTCTTTCCTTGAGTGCGTCACATAAAACACGCAGTCTTCAATCCCGTACTCGGCGTTGCCTGCAAAATCCAGACGCCCGCCGTATCCGCTCCTCGCCGCAAGAAAGAAACTGCCAAGCAGAATCCCGTGAGCAAGGCCTTTCTTTGCTCCTGCCTTTTTCAAAAGAGAACGTATGTAACGCCGGTCCACAAATGTTATCCTAGTGGTGCTGTCTATCAGGAACGGATCATGCTCAGGGTCAGCGAACCTGGCCATCACAGAACCTGATCCATCCTTCTTCCGGATCAATACGTAGCGGGAATAATCCGGCATTTCAATCCTGCCTTCAAACCTTCCGGTACTGTCAAAAACAAAGCAAGTATGCTCGGAAATACTGGCAGAATCTGCAACGGAGAGTTTGACTTCCCTTTGCTGTGCCATTAGAGCAGAAGTCATCATCGCCGAAGAAAGAAACAGCACAAGAAGGCAGGAAAACCTCCCTGCCAACCTAAGGAAACCGGAATATGCCAATCTGCCAAATAAACTCATCAGCACGCTTTAGAGCCTTAAAGTTACACATTTCTCAGTTTTCAAATGCAAAACGATTTTAATTTATACCATATCGGGTATAAGTATATTCTTAGATTAAAATATATACCCTTATTGATATAATTTATGAGATTATTATTAAATTTGCACCCGTTATGGTATAATTTTTATGACACTTTCACAACATATAAAGCAAAAGAGGAAAGCCAACAAATTAACTCAAGTGGAGCTTTCAGAAAGAGCTGGAGTGGGCCTTCGCTTTGTCAGAGATCTGGAACAAGGCAAAAAGACATTAAGAATGGACAAGGTAAATGCGGTTCTTGACCTTTTCGGAGAATCTCTTGGACCAATAAAAAATGAACGGCAATGAAACAGGCTGAAATATTTAATCGGAAAAACTGGTTTTGACAAGCTTTCGTTCCTTAATGCATTGACTGGCAGTGGAATCCCGGATGCAGTAGCTGTAAAGATAATCAACAAAATGACAAAGAATCTTCCTGCATGGACAGTATTGATAGACAGTTCATTTTTGCCGGAAGACCTGAAATCCTCATATAAGAATATACTTACGGACAGAATATCACGCCTGAAGTAACATTCTTCCCGTTGCCCTCTATTCTAAAACAAAACAGGAAGCCGAATGACTTCCTGTTAGATGCTACTGTTCTCTATTCTGTCAGCAACTGGTTCCTGCGATAGAGTTCTGGGCTGAAGCTAATCCGCATAGGCGGAAAGTGCCGGACCAAAGTACTTTGCCTTGACAAACAGTCCTACCTGGTCTGCCCGGTTGGCAGCTGCTCTCAGAGGACGTGTATCGTCAAAGTAAATGGTGTAAGTCTTGGCCCTGTTGTCTTCAGACCCGTCCGGGTTCAATGGCTTTGAAAGTATATCAAAGAAGAACCAGTAATTCCAAGGAGAACCGGATGCTCTTGTGTTCCACTTGTTGGTTGTAGTGACAAAGTTCATTCCTGAAAGGGTTTCACCGTCAAGCGTTGTTCCGTTTTCAGTATTGCCCATCTCCACACCCACGTTCGTAAACTCATCGCCGTCCACTTCATACCTGAAAGGATTCAAGGTTGTTGTGGCCATCCTTAACCTTAGCGGGAAAAGACCTGACGGATAGTCTCCTGGAAGCCTGAATGTCAGCTTGTATGTAGGGCAGCTTACGCCGCTTACAGTTCTGCTCTCTCCTGTCGCCTCCAGAGTGAGGTCTGTCGCCCCGGTCGGGAGCAAGTTGAACTGGCTGATGGTATATATGTGGATCTTCCTTGAAAGGTTGGTCTTTATGTGCTGGAGAGTCATAGTTCCGCTCTGGAGAGCAGCGTTGATAGTGGTACCGAGAGTAAAGGATATTGTGCCCCTCCCTGTTGAGCTGTTCCAGGATGTGATGGCAAGGTCATCTTCCACGAAGGATGGATCCACTTCCCCGTCCCATGCAACTTTGAAACCCTTGACAGTTACAGTATCTATCTTGGTCTTAGGGTCTGATGGATCTGTAGGCAGGAATTCAAAATCCACTGTCTTGACCGTACCGGCTCCTGTCTGGTAAATCCTTGAGGTTCCCTCCAGAATCTTCAGTTCATACTTTCCGTCAGAAATATCTTCCACCTTGTCGTGGATGGTAACGGTTCGGTTGTTCTCATATTCGGTGCTGGCCACTGCGTCCGCAAAGGTCATGTGCCCCATTCCCTCCCAAGGCATTGTGGTGATATTGAGCACATAACTGTGGTTACGCAACAGAATCATCGGCTGGTTGGAAGGGTCCAGAAGCATCAGTGTATGGTACTTTGTCACCTGGTCCGCCTCGTCTGAACGGTTATAGTGCTTCTGGTACTTTACCCTCAATATAATCTTCGGAGGATTGGCCACCGTATTCTGGTCTTCAAAGAAGAACAGTCGGGACGCTTCTTTATATTCATCCTTATGTTCCACTCCCCCTTCATACTTATAGACGGTCATCACCTGGCTCTCGTCAGTTGCAGTATATCTTTCCGCATCAGACAGATCGTACGGAGAATGTCTGGTGGAGTCTATCTTGAGGGTTGTCTCATCTATATAGCCTGCATAATGGTCTGCTGAATTGGCATTGAACGGTGCTATGAAACCTCTGGTAAGACCGTTTGAAAGAATCCAGTCTATCTGAAGTATCCTGTATTCGTTTCCGCTCTTGTCAGGTACATCATCCATATCGCCGAACTCAATCCTTGCCCTGTCTCTTATGAGGTGAACCATACTGCCATCTCTCTTGCGGTATGTGGTATCTCCTGTAACAGGGTCTATTTCCATTACGCTCAGCCAGTTTGCAAGCTCAGTAGGGCTGTTCTCCTTGTGGAAGCCCCAGTATGCCACTCTCTGGTCAGATACTTCCGTAATCATAGTGGAGCTTTTCATGAGGACGCTTTCCAGGTTTCCCACTTTGTCATATCCAGGTATATGGTCCTCAGCATTGGCTATGAAATGTATCCTGCTGGTACGTGCAGGAACAGAACCTGTGATGAGCTCTCTTCCGAAACACTTGTTATGTCCGCTTTCAGTAAAATATCCTTCCTTTTCCTCCAGTGTGGCAACACGGTAACCAAGATAGATTCCCTCCACAGTAAAGCAGAGCATAGTGAGGTTTTTCACATAGTCTGTAGTGTCCTCTACGCCTCCTACTATACTAGCCTTGGTCTTTGCTTCAGGCTTTTCTCCAGTAAGGTCAAAACTGATTCTTACCGGAATGTCTTTTCCGTTAAGAAGAACGTTCGGGTCAACTTCCTCAATTTCAACCCCGTTCAATGTCTTCTCAGAGCAGGAACAAAGTCCTCCTGCAACCAGAAGCATTATCAGAAGAAATCCAATATATCTTTTCATATCTCTCTTATTTCTACTCAGCGATGGTCTTTCTTTAGTTTCCGTTCAGCTTGGCTATTTCAGCCAGCGTCAGGTCTCTTACGCAACGCACGTAAGCGTTGTTTGCAGTTCCGTCAGTTCCAGTAGGCACTAAAGCTGAAGTTCCGTTCAAAGTCCAGTAATACCGTCCTCCCAAAACCTCAACCATCGTAACTCCTCCGGTATATTCTCCGTTCTGGTAACCGATAATCACATTTATCTCTTCAGCCGTAGGAAGTCTCCAACCCACGTATCTGGTACCGTCAGTGCCTACTTCCATATAAGTTCCGCAATGCGTAGCCGCGGCAGTAGGACTTGTGGTAGATGTAACAGCGCCCAGCTGGGAAGCAATCATGAACGCAGGTGACACTACATGGTCTTGAGACTGGTAGTTTCCGTCCAGTACCGGCTTTCCAAGGGCGTGACTGTCACTGGAAGAAGTGATCTGTATCACGTACATGTGGTTGTTGGTAAGGTTGGTTCCACTAGTTCCATTGTAGGAATTAGGACCTGTAATGGATCTGCAATATCCGCCATTATATACCTTGGCGGTGTATATACCTTGAGACCATACTGTTCCGGTATGATTTTCCCAATCTACCCAACTGCCTGTGCCAGCCTGCCCGTCAACTGTGACAGTCTCCTCCGTATATTCCGTTACCCCTGCAGGCAGGTAGTCAGTGGTAACCGTTTCAGTATCAGTCATGCGGTTATCAGAAGAAGAGGCATTATACTCGGCTTCGGTACATTCTACCCATGTCCAACCGTCGTAAGAAGAAGGATCTGCAGGATCGTAGGCATATTCCGTTGTACTGCCCCATTTATAGTAGTTGCTGTATTTCCAAAGATCCGTAATAATCCTATTATTATTGCTAATAGAAGTTGAAACAACATAATCATACCCTGTGTAACTGAAGGTATGATTACCACCTCTAGACTGGGCTGCAATTGTTACGGTAGTGCCGTTCCATGTCGTTCCTGTTATTTGACGCCAGCCATGATCATTGTTCGTCTGGGTAGTTTGACTGCCGCCGGTTGCATAATAGCCGTTGATGGCATTGGCCGGGCTGTTTGCATTTCTGCGGTTATCATTGCTGTTCCCTATTCCTGCAGCCCACTCAGCCTGGGTGGTTGATTCCCAGCCCTCTGTAGTCTTGTAGTAACGTTTACGGAAATAATGGGTCACATCATAAGTATAGCGAGTTTCAGTATAACTGTATGGAACTCCGTCCCATCTTGAGGACCAGCTGCCGGTGAAGGACTGGATGTTGTCCAGAGGGAAGTGCTTGATTACAATTTCCTTGGTAAGGCTGGAAGATGTAAGCTTGACAGTGAACTTTATTGTTTTCACCGCACGGCTCTTCAGAGCTTCTGAAGAAACCCTTATAATTCCGTCTCTTGTCAGTGATATCACAGTGGATTCTCCGTTGGCACCAAGCGAACCGTTTGGTGCATAGCTCGTGATGACAATGTCTGTGGTGCCGTCAGGATTTGCAGGTGTCTTGTAGATATGATCGGCAGTGCCGGTGCCGGATTGGGAGCCGGTGATGTTTATCGTGTTGCCAAGGTAGTTCACGTAAGTGATTTCTACAGAATTCAAGTCTAAGTCCACAAACCTGCCGTCATCAACGGAAACGGAAGCGTACCAGTCAAAGTCAACAGACTGCACATCGTCTCCCTTTAGGATATAGGTCGTAGGATATACGGTGAGGTACTTGATGTCTGACAGTTTTACTAGGGTAGCCTCATGGTCGATGTTGGTAACTGTCCAAGGAACAACGTGGTATTCTATTCTCAGCTGAAGTTCTGCAGCCTCAAGCTCTTCATTCTCTGAACCGAAGGAGCCGATTTCTGCATCGGTGATGTAAATGTTGTTTCTTTTCAGGCCTTCAGGGGCAACAACCTCCGCATCGCATATAGGGATGTGGTAGTAACAGGTTCTGCGTCTTGAAGGATATTTGTCAAGAATGGCAGGATCAGCTCCTTCGTAAGTATAGGCTATAGACACCAGCATATAAGGGGAGTCGCTATAGTCTGTCCATTTGAAAGGCGCCGTGTAAGTAAGTATCTGATAGGTGTAACTTTCACGGTCTCCGTCCATACTGGTAAGGGAGCCTATCTTGAACGGAGCGTTGTTCCAAGGGCCGCCCACTTCACTCTTATCCAGTTCATAAGTTCCCTCTGCTATATCGGCAACCTGAAATCCGAAATGCACGTATCTCCACATAGGCTCACCGGCAGTCCAGCCTGCAGCCGCAAGGGAATCCTGCTTGAACTCGTCTGACATCGTGATATTCATCAGAACCTTTGAAACAGCCCTTTTCAAATCTACATCCCATACCTGGTCTCCTTCTTCAGGCTTAGGACTCCAGATGATGTCCCCGTCCATAAGGAAGGCCTTGGTGTTGGTGCGGTTGGTCCTTTCAGGAATTGTTCCGTCTGTATAGTATTTGTCTGTTGCAGCATCGTAGGTGGAAAGGTTCATGAGTTCCTGGAGGTTGGAAGGAACAGAAGTTTCCCCGGCCCTGTAATGCTGCTCAGTAGTGTGGGTGCAGTTATGTGTGTGCGGATTGTTGGCCGTAACATAGATGTGGTAAGCGATGTTAGGATCGTATCCCTCGTCAGGCCAGTATTTTGCAAGCACCTGCCTTGCCTTGTCCATAAGACCTCCCGGATCACTTGTGTTGAGGATGACACCGCTTGTGTTCTTGTCCAGGTGATAGACCTTAAGCCAAGGTTCGGTTTCTGAAGCTGACTCAACCTTCACGAAGATGTCAAGAGTCTCTATGAGAGTCTCGTGGAGGGTGCTTCTGGCATCCACGTCATCATCCTTGACAATACCAGGGTCTGTATCTTCCTTAGCCTTGGCAGACTTTGTGGCAACTCCGGAAAGATAATCCACACCGTCGTCAAAGAGTTTCGCAAAAACAGAAAGGCTGGAATTGTCCTTGTCCAAAAGCAGGATCTTGTCTTGCTTTACACAGGAAGAGATGGCGAAAAACACTGCAAAAGCAGCCGCCAAAACATAAATAATTCTATCTGAAACTGACTTTCTCATTAGTTCTTAGGTTCTATCCAGTAAGCGGTTACGCCATCTGCTGTATATCTGTTGTCCTTATTTGCTTCATAGTCTGCCGGAGATACTCTCCTGTAGCGGATTCTGCTGTGTGCACTGTCTCCAGGGTAATCGTGGGAAATAGGAATCAGGTAAGGAGCGGAACCTGTCGGGAGGGCAACCAACCTCACTGATACTATTGAGGCCTCAGCTGAAGAAGGTGTGGAGTTGTCCTTCGGCACAACCCAATAGAAGAAATTGTGTGTGCCCGGCTCAAGGTCATATTCCTGCTCCGGCCAAAGAGTTGGGGTAGGATGATTCTCATCCTGTATGACAAAGCGGAAGAAGTCATTGTCCAACTGCAGTTTCAAGCTGTTGTTGTTGGTTGTTGCAACAGCGAACCTTGAAGAATACAGGGGTGTTACACCATCGTCCTTGAAACCGTAGGATACAGCTACCCAAGTCTGATCCCAGTTGCCATTCCTCATATCCGGAGTATATCTGAGCCAGCTTACGGCACCAACTTCCGTGTGTCCCTGGGTCTTGAATGCAAAGCGGTCGTTTCCGGCGTTCCAAGGAAGAACCGTAGGAACCAGAATGAGCTTTCCTCCTACAAAATATGCATACACAATCCAAATATGGTTGCGGGAAAAGTCTCCCACCGCGTCCATTTCAAAAGTCTTTGTTTTTTCAGCTCCGGAAGCCGTAGTCTTGTACCTGATGGTTCCGGTTATCTTCTTGTCCGTCTCCCTGACATAGAAAGTCTTGACATCTGTCAACATTCCGGCACCAACGGCAGCATCCAGTCTTGACCAGTACTGGTCCGCGCTCTCGCTCTCGTGGTTGGTGGAGCGGAACATAAGTGTTCCCGGAGCGCTGTTGACGGCAATTCCGCTGGTAGTTATAGAAGATGAAACCGTAACAGGGTTTGATTCATATCCGGTTCCTGCGTCAATCTTGTAAGGATCTGAGGAATCGTTGAATACAAATTCCTTCTCGGCAAACTGGTTGCCGTTTATGGTAATTCCGGTAATCTCGTACTCTGTATCTTCAACCTCCATCCTGCAAAGGACAAGGCGGAACTTGCTCACTGTGCGGGTCAGTACCACCTTGCTTACAACAAGCACAGGGAAACTGCCCGTGATAGGAACATTGGTAGCAACTCCCGAATAAGGCAGTCCTTCAGCCGGAACCTCTGTCTTAGGGCAGCCGCCGTAAGTGGCACCGAAGGTATCACCTGTCATTGACATGTTCAGAAGCTGCGGTCTTGTCATTGCCTTCAACCCTGCTTCCGTAGCCGGAAGATTCAGCCCTGCGGCTGAAGGGTTGGCCACTGCGTAAAGGTCAATGTTAGGCTTTGTGCTTGCTATCTGTTTAAGGTCGTCTGTATCAAGCAACACCGTGAACCTTGCCTCCTGGCCGCTCTCAAGGTTGTATTTTGCGAGATCTGTCAGATGCAGGCAATAGAAAGCCGGTGAAGTCTCAGTGTCTGAATGTCTGTAAAGCCATACGACAAGCTCGTTGATTTTCTTTTCCTCCTCTGTGGCGTTCACCTCACCCACATCAGCCTTGGTTGCTATAGGCTGCGGAATGTAAACGGAAATCTGCAGAGAAGGCTGCTGTTCCGGTGTATGGTCTTTATGGCAGGAACTCAGGCTCAGCGATGCTACCAGAGCAACTACTGAAACGGCGATTATATTGCCTGTCATTCTTTCAAATATGTTTTTAAAGCCTCTCATATTCAGCATCTGTTAATAAAGCGGAACATTTGTCGGTGTTGCAAGAATCCAATCTACACTTATCTCCACTCCAACCTCAAGCTGAGGATCCTGAAGATCCGGAATACAGTTGTAGGCATGCTCGAGTGAGTTGATTTTCAGAGTTACCTCTGTGATGTAATCCTGTTGGAACACGCTCTTAACCAAACTCTTGTCTACTCCTGTTCCGTTATTGTATTCAATTCTTCCGTACATGTAGAACTTGCTGCCTGGTACGATGTATCCGGTTTCTCCCCTGAATGTAGTGTTGGAGTTGTTCTGGAACTCAATGCAGATAATCACATCCTCCTCCTGCAAGCTCTGCAGCAGCAGGGTGTAAGAAGGACTGTTGGTAACTGAGCCTAAGTTTGTAATCCAGGAAAGGGTTCCGCGTGTTTCGGACAGCGGCATATTGTCATAAACATAGTACTCGTTTCCGGTAAGAGGGCTGAAGTCAAAGTTCTGCTTGTGCTGGCCGGCAACTATGACAGCAGTCATCGGGAAGTTGCTGTTGTTTACGTTGACATCGGCGTGGTCTTTGTCTTCAAGAATGGAAGAAGTTGTCTTAGCCAGGTTAAGCTTCAGAAGGGCCACTCCATATTGCATAGGATCATTGATTGCAACGGAAACCGCTCCCTTCTTTACAACCGGTCCGAGTCTTCTTTCTCCGGCATTGTACTGGTCAAGTATATTGCTCCAGGCGGCTGACGTGTTCTTGTACCAAGCCGCAATGTTACTTTCCGCAACACTCTCAGAAGCTTCTGAACCGAGCATCTTTGCTACTGAAACCTGGCTGTTTACATAGTACCACAGGCTCGGAGGGTAGCAGAACCTGTCCATAGGTGCCAGGTGGATGTCATAAGTTCCTTCAGATATTACCACGAACTTGCTTCCGTCCCACTGGATGGCTACACAACCTTCAGGGAGCCCCATATTGCCAGGGAATCCTCTGAGGTCTGCATCTTTCAAGGTCAGGGTAGCGCTGGTTCCGCTGCCGGAAACAGTTGCAAAGTCTTCTATCCTGTCTCCGATAGTTGCCAGATACAAATCAGAAAAAGAGTATGGATCATATTCACTGTTTGATTTATATATGTCTCTTGTGGTACCGTTGATTTCCAGACGGGCTTGATCTGAACCTGTATTGGCCAACCCCCTGTACAGGTTCTGGAGGATTACGGTCATTGAAGGACCTGAAGCTGCAAACATACCTACGCTAAGCAGCTGGTTGCGAAGGTTTCGCAAGGCAGTATTACCCTCGGCAGCATCCCAACTGAAGCTGTGGTTGAATGGACGCCAACCTCCAAACCAACCGGTAACATAATAATACCCACTAACAGCATAGTTGCCCGAAGCATAGTTGCTGTTTGAGATGTTGAGCAGGCTGTTGAGCATATCTGCAAGTTTCTGGGCCTTGGAAACTATCGTGGTCTTGGTGGCGGCGTCGGCAATGATAGGCTCAGGTGAGAACGTGATGTCAGAGGCCTTGGAACCGGCATCTTCAGGTATCAGGCTGCCATAGAGGTGCTTGTACTCCTGCGTGCCCTTGGTGTATGTAGTTCCGCCTATAGACACAGGGTTATCTTCATCAGCCTTGCCATAGACAAGGAAGGAAGCTGTACCGGCGGGAACATATATGTTCTTGTAATAATGAGAGTTGTTGGAATTGACCAACCCGCGGAAAGTACCGGAAGAACCGTCGTTTCCGAAGGTTTTGTCTATACCTGCGTAAGGAAGGGTGAGATAGTCTCCCAGGCGGTGGTCATTCGGGCGGACCTCTCTCTGGACATCAAACGGAAGGAAGTAGATGTCGCTCATGCCGCGGAAGGAAGAAGGGCTTCCGTCTGCCTGGGCTACGCTGGAGAGTGTCTTTGTGGCCGGAGAGTAATTGACATCCTTCATCCCGAAGGCAAGGGAAACCGGGAAACCGGAAGGCTCCACCTCATTTCCTCCTTCAGGATTCTGGTTTTCAGGTGCGGTGCTCTTGCTGCACGCAGCCACCACCAATATCAGGGCTGATACTGATATCATCCCCATCGCCGATGAAACTTTCCTCAGCGATGATGTTATTTTCCAAATATATTTGCGTGCAACCTTCATTATATCTTTATTGTGTTTATCTGCTTAATTCTTTTTTTGCGGTTCCTTTGTCGCTTTCCCGTTCGTGAACGGTTAGCTGAACCGTTGTTCTTTTTCTGCTACAATATAGGATCAAAGTGTCCTCCCGGTGTCCAGTCAAGTATGACGCTCACTCCTACGGTCGGGATGTCTGTCCTTACCACACCGTCATCGTAGAGCTTGGCCTTTACAATCATCAGCTGGCCTGCCCTGAGCGGCATTTTGACGCTCAAAAGTGTACGGGTGATGGTTCCGTCCGGAAGGGTGGCGTAGCAGTGCCATGCCCAGAGACCTTCAGTGCTGCCTACAGATACAAACGGCTCCGTAGTCTCGATGATGGTCTTGCTTCCAGGCGTGTCCTTGGACGGGTAGTTAACGGCGGCAAAGCATCTCTGCGTACCGGCCGTAACAGGCAGCTCATCGCACTTTATGACTGGAGACTTGTCGTACTTGTATGTGCTGTCCGCTATCCTGAAAGAGTTTGCATAACCCGTGGTGCAAATCCTCAGGTTCTTTATCTTGCTGCCGGTTGTGTCTATCACCAGGGCCGTGGCAGCGTTGGCCATATAGAGCTTCACATGGAAGGTCTGGCTTATTCCTGCCTTCACATCCATATCCGCCCTTGCAGTAAACAAGCCTGTCTTGTGGGTGGAAAGGGAGTCTCCGTCTTTCTGGTAAAGCTCTGCGGTATTTTGGTACTCGTCTGCAGTCAGGCTTACCTGCTGGTTGTTCTGCAGGTTTGCTGACGCATTGTGAAGATAGTGGTGCACAGGCAGATGCAGCGTAAAGCTTTTCTGGCTGGCGTCCATTATCCTGTTCTCCTGGTGGAGGCGGATTTTGTCCGCCTCTGCACCATAGAACGATAAATCTACATCATGGGCAAAGTCCGTGAAGATATCCTTCAGATAGTTCTGCAGAGCATCTTTCACATAAGAGTCTGATGTCTGGTCAAGTTTTGTGTTTATTTCTGTTGAAACATTGGTCACGAGCCTCAGCTCATAATCTATTTCAGCGTCAACGGCACATTCGTCCAGGTTATCATCTATCCACTCCTTGCATCCCGTCAGAAGAGGCAGGATGCAGAGAGCGATAGCTGAACTTTTTATGAAATTAGAAATCTTCACGTTCTTTGTCTTTATGGTTAATCCTTCAATTCAGTTTTTTGATTACTGACCAAGGACGATATTATCAAATTTGAGACCTGTGCTCCAAGCAAGATCTACGCTCAGACCAAGGGAAATCTGGGTTGACCTCAGATCAGGAACGGTAACATAAGCATGCTGCAAGCTTGTTTTGTTGAGGACAAAGTTTGCAGTTGTCATGTAATCCTGGATGAATACACGCTTCTCCTGGATTGTGCTTCCGTCTGCGTTGTAAGGAGGAAGAGCATAGTCTGTAGGCCAGGTAATGGCTGCCAGAGAAGCATCTGTAGGATCAAGCTTACCTATGAGGTAGAATGTACCGCCTGCGCGTACAAGGTTGCTTTCTCCCCAGAAATCCTTGCCGGTTGCGTTGGTGAACTCAAGAGCTACATAAACGAAGTTCTGAGTAGAACCGGTAGTATAGTTGTCCCATACCAGAGTATAGGTCTCCTCGTTTGCAGGAGTAGGAACAGCTGCTGAAACAATATCCTTGTCGTAAACTACATAGTTGAAGCTGCCGTCCTTGGAAGTATAGTCCCAACCTACGGTCTTGGTCTGTCCACCAACCAGAATACCTGTGAGGGTGAACTGTCCTGCTGTTGCTTCAAACTTGTTGTTCTCCTCAGTTGCACCTGTACGGGCTTGCTGGATGGCAGCATTGTTGTCCTCAAGCTCTGTAACGCCAGAAGCAAAAGCTACTGAAGTCTTGAGCAGAGAAGTACCATAGTTGATATTCTGACCCATTGCAACGCTACGGGTAGTTGAGAGAACGTGCTTTCCGATTGCGCTCCAGTCAGCTGTCCATTTTGAATTGTCGAGCCAGTTGTCTGTACCATCCGGATAGTCATTGGTTACGTGAGGATCGTTGGATACTCTGATAGCGCTGTTGCCGAAGTAGCAGAGCTCTGCAGGGTAAGTGTAGTTGTAAACATTGTGAGTTACACCTGAAATTCCGCTGTGAACATCATTGGTGTAAGCCCAGGTTGCAACAGGAGCAGTCTGACTGATAGTTACAGTAAGCTGTGCAGCACCCATAGGAAGGCCCGGAACAACAGCAGGGAAGTCAGCAACTTCGTTGCTTACGTCTGTGTATGAAGCAAGGCCTGCGTTATTCTTCAAAGTAGATATTGCGTTGGCGCTGGTTCCGTTAGCTGTGAACTCGCTGATTTTCAGACGGATTGCAATAGCCACCTGCTTTGCAACAAATTCCTGCCAGGAAACTGGGGTTGCCTCAGCAACCTTGTCTATTACTGCATGGAGGTCTGTCATCATCTTTGTTACAGATGGGCCGCTACCGGCTCTTGCCTCATTATCATAAACAGTGTTGAAAGTCTTGAAGGCGTCTGCCAGAATCTCACCAAGAGAGCACATAGGAAGAGATGGATTCAGAGGTGCTACAGTCTTTGGAGTTATAACACCGCTTGAAGAAACATCTACGAAGTCGCTCCACTTGAGATCTATTGCGCCAGGACGTCCGTCAACACCGTCATTCTTCTGGCCGTCAAAAGTCAGAGAGTTGAGATCAGCGTGATATGTAGTCTGAACTGCGTGGTTAATGAGAGTGGCTATTATTTCCTGATAATGAGCCATCTGAGTAGCCTTATCAGAACCGGATTCAACTCTTGGGACGAGTGCGAAAGCGTGGTTTGAGATGTCTGCATTTGAAGCTGCAAAGGTTACTTTTCCCTGCTGGTCATCAGTACCGCTCTTGATGGCCTTACCCCAGAACATGAGGGCGTTGGTCTCAACAGGAAGAGCGAGCTCGATGACACGGCGGCTCTTTGGACTTCCGTCAGGGTCAAGCTCACCGGCTCCAAGAATCTTGCCGAGAGCATAGGTCTTGGCTGCATCTGATGCAGTTGCAACGTGCTTGCCGTCGTTGGTTGTACCAAGCTTGTAGGCAAACAGCTGGGCGTTGTCAATTCCGCGGAATGCCTCAAAAATGGTTGCCTGAGCATTTGCGGAGGTCATTTTGGTTGCAGGGGTGTTACCGGTAGAAACGTTGAACACGAAGTTGGCGTTTACGGTTGCACCTGCCTTGCCGTTCTCTACAGGATCTTCTCCCTCAGGAGTGGTGTCGCTCTTTGAGCAAGAGAGAGCCAGAACTGAAGCAGCAAATCCCATAAGGGCGAATTTGAAAACAGTTTTCATCTTTTAATGCTGTTAATTAAGTTAGTTATTGATTGTTGTGATTTATTTGTTTCTTTTATATGTATTAGCTTTACAAGCTTACCTGTAGCCTTTGTTTTTATTTTTTTGATTATCTCGATTTTTACCTTGATTATTTGTTTGTTTCTTGATTATCTTGAGTTTTGCGATTGATTGTCTTTATTTTTACCTTGATTGTTTCAACTGCTGGACTTGACGGTTATACTCCTCCATCTTCTTGTTGTACTCTTCCACCTCTTTCTTGTATTTTTCATACTCAGCCCTGTCAGCCTGGTATTTCTTTATTGCCGCCAGATTCTCTTTCGCAGCAGCGGCATCCTCTCCTCCCCTGGCTATTGCCTTTTCAAGATACTGGACAGCTTCAGCCTCCCTTCCGTTGAGGAACAGGGCGGCAGCAAGAGTGTTGTAGCTTCTCGGATCCTCTTTCTGGGCCTCTATCAGCTTCAAGGCTTCTTCATTCTTGCCTGCTTCCAGCAGATCTATACTGGTGTTGATAGCCTTTGCGGTGTCATCCACGTAATCGTAATATATAGTAAGGTATCCGGAATTTCTCTGATCGGCGAGCAAGGCCTTGAGGATCTTAGGATAAGTCCTGCGGCCATTGAGCGCCTTTATCCTGGCTTCTCTCCTGTCGAGGTTCTCCTCCGTGTTGATGATGTTCATAACCTGCTCAAGCTCTGTCTTGGACAGGTTGTCTCCACCGCCAGCGAGGATAAGGTCGTTGATCTGGTCTTTGAACTCGCTCCAGGCCTCTCCGCCACCATATAAGTCGAACAAGTCATCCGGTATGTTGAGTTTGTCCTGGATATAAAGCTTCAGGGCAAGTGCACGGTTGTTTGAAAGCTTTATGTTATTGGCGTTGGAACCTTCCACAGAAGCCAGACCGATAATCTGCATCTTGGCCATCTGATGACGGGCATCTCTCATAACGGTGCCGGTGACATCTATGATCTTGTCCAGGATTTCAGCGTTGTTGCGGAAATTGTATTTGAGGATGTGTTTTCCAACCTCAAAGTTTACATAAAGAAGTTCCTTTTCCTTTCTCAGGATCCTGTCCGGAGTATAAGGCTTGTACTCGGAAATAGGCTTGAGGAAGCTGTTGGTAAGAGCCAGTTCATCAGCCACGCCCTTCTTAGGTGTTACGGTCTTCAGCACAGGAGGAACTATGTTAGGAGGGGTAACTTCCTTTGGTTTCTGAGGTTCAGGGATAGTTACGGTCTGGATAACCTCCTCAGCGGTCTGCCTCTTGACAAAATTGTAGGCAAGGTTCAGACCAAGTTTAGGAACTACACCCCAGCTCTTGTCCTTTCCGATTTCTGTTCCGCAATAGCCACATTCATACTGCTTGGCGTTGTTTTTGCCCACAGCGGCACCGGCCTCAAGCTCGAGTCTCCAGCGGTCGTTGAGCCACCAGGAACGTCCAAGGAAAAGACCGATTCCCAGCCAGTCTCCTTCCAGACGGCTGTTTTTGGCCTTCTTGTACATTCCGAACGGGAACTTAACGGCAGCAACATTGTAATGGGTATATACCAAATCCAGTCCAAAGAACCATTTCTCGTAAACCTCCTTAGGCCAGATGCGGAGTTCAGGAACCGCCAGAAGGTGCTTCCACTTCTTCTCCTTCATCTTGTCATTGTCCCAGGCAAGGAAACGCGGCCAAGGCTTGAGGCCAAAGTTGCCGCCCAAGCTAACATGCTTGGAAACAGGGATTTCCAGGCCAAGATTCGGAGTACCGCTACCTGCATAAAAGAGGTTGGTACGGATAGATGCCCCATGTCTCCTAGTAGTGTCGGTATCCTTTGAAATATTTACCTTTTCGTCCACTGAAGAAGCGCACAAAGCAACTCCGCTACACAGAACAAGGACAAGCGCAGCCACTGCACCCGCGAATTTGTATCTCAATGCCACCATATTAGCTCTCAACCTTTATATAAAAGTATTAATTCCGTTATTTGATGAGTTGTTAAACCATGCAAAGTTAAATTCTTTTTTAAGAAAGCAAGTATTTTCGTCTTAATGTTTTCGTAACAATTCTCATTTTTTGCATTTTTACCCCAGTTTGAACCTTTATGAACCTAAATCCGCCAAGTAAAAACGCGCTTGTTAGTAAAACATCGTACAAATATTTTGCCAAAGCAAAAGAGAAAAACCACCACAAAAAAGAAGAAGTCCAAGCATCAAGCTTGGACTTCTTCTTTTTATTAGTAGCGGGGGGAGGACTCGGACCTCCGACCTCCGGGTTATGAGCCCGACGAGCTACCAACTGCTCTACCCCGCGGTATTGGACTGCAAAGATACACAAATTTCCGGATTTCCAAATTTTTTCCGGAATTGTTGCGGAATGCTGAACCGGTGTTCCGCTCGTGGTGTCACCTGGCCCGGTTCACTTACTCCGTCTAGCAGAAAAATGACAGTACTTCTGTTATAGGGAGAGTGGTCTGCTCTCCGGTTTCCAGATTCTTTATGTTTACTGTCTGGGCTTGAATTTCAGACTCCCCTGCTATTATAAGGAACGGAATACGGTTTTTCTCCGCATACTCAAACTGCTTCTTCAGCTTGGTCTGATCCGGATAGAGCTCGCAACCAATGCCGTTTGACCTCAGCCGGGATGCCAGTGGAAGAAGGTATCCGGCAGACTTTTCATCCATATTGGACAGCAGGACCTTTGTACCACCTATCGCCTCTTTAGGGAACTTGTCCAGGCCACTCAGAACATCGTAGATGCGGTCTGCTCCGAAGGAAATTCCCACACCGGAAACATCAGGAAGCCCGAAGATGCCAGTCAGGTTGTCGTACCTTCCGCCACCGCAGATGCTTCCGATGGCAAAATCCAGAGCCTTCACTTCAAAGATGGCCCCGGTATAATAGTTAAGTCCACGCGCCAGAGAAAGGTCAACTTCCACTTTCTGGGAAATGTTTGCCTCAGCGATGTACCCAAACAACGTCTTGAGTTCCTCCACTCCTTTGCGCCCCGTCTCACTGTCTTTTAAGACATCGCTGATGAGGGAGAGTTTTTCCTCTGTAGTGCCGCTGAAAGTGAGAACCGGCTCCAGGATGGAGAAGCCTTTTTCGTCAACGCCCTGGGAGAGCATCTCCTCCTTGACAGCCTCAAGGCCTATCTTGTCTATCTTGTCCATCGCGATGGTGATTTCCACCAGCTTTTCCGGGAAGCCCATCACTTCAGCCAATCCGGCCAGGATCTTGCGGTTGTTTATCTTGATGCACACATTCACGCCAAAGATCCCGAAGACCTGATCAACTATCTGTACGAGTTCCAGCTCGTTGAGAAGGCTACGGCTACCGATGACATCCACATCGCACTGATAGAACTCGCGGTAGCGGCCCTTCTGAGGACGGTCCGCCCTCCAGACAGGCTGGATCTGATAGCGTTTGAACGGGAAAGTTATCTCGTTGCGGTGCTGGACCACATATCTTGCAAACGGAACCGTAAGGTCATACCTGAGACCTTTTTCGCACACCTTCAGGCTCAGGGCATTGCTGTTCAACGATGGAGCACCAGCAGCGGCATAAGCTCCAGCAACTTCAGCGCCGGAAGCGGATGAGTCTGCCGGGTACGTTATAAGTTTCTGGAAATCGTCAACGGAAATCTTGGAGAAAGCGTCACCGCTGTTCAGCACCTTGAAAAGAAGCTTGTCGCCTTCCTCACCGTACTTGCCCAGAAGAGTGGACAGGTTCTCCATTGACGGAGTCTCTATCGGCTTGTAGCCGAACTTCTTGAATACACTCTTGACGGTGTCGAATATGTAGTTTCTTCCGGCCATCTGCTCCGGAGAAAAATCCCTTGTGCCCTTTGGAATGCTTGGTTTCTGTACTTGTGCCATCGCTGAATAATAACAAAATAACTATATGTAGGCTAAAGCCTATGCAAAGATAACAAGATTTACTGAGCTGCCGGTTGTTATTGCTCTTTCCCCTCGAGGTAGCGGTGGATGGCGGCGGCGGCTTTGCGCCCTTCCCCCATCGCAAGGATCACGGTTGCAGCTCCGGTGACAACATCCCCTCCGGCAAAGACCCCCTTGCGAGAAGTCGCTGTTTCCGTGGTCACGAGCCTTCCCTTCCGGTCCGTGTCCAAGCCGGGAGTCGTGTCGGCTATCAGATGGTTGATCTTGGTGCCGAGCGCCACTATCAGAGCGTCTGCCTCAATGTCAAACTCCGAACCCTGGATTGGAACCGGACTACGGCGGCCGCTCTCGTCAGGCTCTCCGAGTTCCATGCGAATGCAGCGGATGCCCCTCACCCAGCCGTTTTCATCGCCGAGCACCTCCACCGGATTAGTCAGAAACTGGAAGTTGATGCCCTCTTCCTTGGCATGATGAACCTCCTCTGCCCTGGCGGGAAGCTCCTTTTCGCTTCGGCGATATACTATTGTAACCTCTGCCCCCAGCCTGAGCGCAGTACGGGCGGCATCCATAGCCACGTTGCCGCCGCCAACCACGCAAACTTTCTTTGCCCTGAAGATCGGAGTGTCAGAATCCTTGCTGAAGGCCTGCATGAGATTGTTGCGGGTCAGATATTCATTTGCAGAAAAAACACCGTTGAGGTTCTCCCCCGGAATGCCGAGGAACAGCGGAAGACCAGCACCTGTCCCCACAAATACCGCTTTGAAGCCTTCCTTGTCCATAAGCTCGTCTATGGTAACCGTACGGCCTACAAACACATCGGTTTCTATCTTGATTCCGGCATCCAGAAGTTTCTGTATCTCCCTCTCCACCACCGCCTTCTTTGGAAGCCTGAACTCAGGGATTCCGTATGTCAGCACTCCACCTGCTTTGTGCAGGCTCTCGAAAATGGTTACACTGTAGCCAAGCTTTGCAAGGTCAGACGCGCAAGCCAACCCGGCAGGACCACTCCCCACAACAGCAACCTTCACCCCCCTATCGCTAATCCCATCCTCAAAATCTCCGCAGCAACCATCCTTCCCAGCACCCTCACAGCAAACATCCTCCTCAACCACCGTGCAGCAACCAACCTTCCCAACACCCTCACAGCAAACGCCCGTCCGCATCTTCTCAACTCCTTCACCAGCATCTGCATTCTCCCGGCTATAGTCGGCGACAAACCGCTCCAGTTTTCCTATAGATACGGGCTGCCCCTTAACTCCCAGGATGCAGCTGCCCTCGCACTGAGTCTCCTGCGGACAAACCCTGCCACAGATTGCTGGAAGAGAACTGTCTTCAGATATTATGTCGTAGGCGCCTTTGAAGTTCCCCTCCAAAACCTGATGTATAAAAGCCGGAATCTTTATGCCCACAGGACAAGCCTCCACGCATCTTGGCTTCTTGCACCTCAGGCATCTGGACGCCTCAAGCTGAGCCTCCTCGGCGTTGTACCCGTAACAAACCTCTTCAAAGTTTGTCGCCCTTACTTTCGGATCCTGTTCCCTTACCGGAACCCTGTCTATCTTGTTTGCCATATCAAAACATTTACCAAATGATTCATATAATACTCCCGTGGCACTTATTTTCCTGAGTATCTGTTACTTAACTATAGAACCCCTAAGTGGTTCATCGTATGGCAAAGATACTTAATCTACTAAATATCAGTATAATAACTGC
This sequence comes from uncultured Bacteroidales bacterium, assembly GCA_900316795.1. GTDB lineage: Bacteria > Bacteroidota > Bacteroidia > Bacteroidales > UBA932 > Egerieousia. Next base: position 47,682 of record ONEF01000009.1, read on the forward strand.
CACGCCTCAGCGATTCACCAGCCGGCGAATCTCCTGCTATCGCCGCAGCACAAGGCCGGCGGCAGCGTTTGCTTCCTGTTCCTGCTTCCTGTACAAAGTCTGGCGGCGCATGGCCTCGTCAAAGTCCACATCGTATCCGTTGAACTCCGGCCCGTCCACGCAGGCGAACATTGTCTTTCCGGCCACGCTGACCCTGCATGCTCCGCACATTCCGGTTCCGTCAACCATCAAGGTGTTAAGGCTCACCGTTATCGGCAGCCCGAGTTTCTTTGCCGTAAGCGTCGCAAACTTCATCATCACCATCGGGCCGATGGCAACGCACATGTCATACGAAAGTGCGCCCTCAGTCCCTTTTGCAGTACTCGAAGAAGCATCGCCACACAGACGCTCCATCAGGAGGGTCACCACGCCCTTCTCTCCCTTTGAGCCATCGTCTGTACAGATGTACAGGTTGGTGCAGGCTTCTTTCATCTCATCTTCCATAATGATGAGGTCCTTGTTCCTGGCACCTATGATAACATCCACGTGCGCACCCTTTTCAAACAGGTATTTTGCCTGGGGATATACAGGTGCAGCTCCTACTCCACCGGCAACAAACAGATAGCGTTTACCTTTGAGATCTCGTTCCGGGAGTTCCATGAAATCCGAAGGTTTACCGAGCGGGCCGGCTACATCGCAGAGGAAATCCCCAACATTCATCTGACAGATCTTGTTGGATGATACGCCTGCTATCTGAATCACTATCCTGACAGCTCCCCTTTCCGGGTCATAATCGCAGATGGTCAGAGGCACTCTCTCCCCGTTGTCGGACGGCCTAACTATCAGGAATTGTCCTGGCTTTGCGCTCTCAGCGATGCGAGGAGCCTCTACCCACATGGAGTAAATAAGTGGTGTAAGCTGCTGCTTTTCTAAAATTCTAAACATATATCAAACTACAATATTCAATAGTCTAAACGTGCAAGGTGTCCCGTTTTCAGCACCACCTGGTACGCCTTACACCACCTGGTACAGTTTCTCAGCCTGAAAAGCCTTAAGAAGTCCTTAAGCCCCCTGCAGGTCTTTGAAGGTCTTGAAGGTGTAGCCTTTTTTCTTCAGGTACATGATAATCTCCCTAACGCGGTTGTACAGGCGGTCACTTTCAGGGCGGGATTCTTCAATGCCGGGATGGATCAGGATTATGGCACCGTTAAGTGTATGTTTGGCCTCGTAAGCAAAGAGGCGGTCTATCAGTTTCTGGGCATCCACGTAAGAGCTCATGGATGGTATGGTGTAGTCTGCCGGTGTAGCCGTTCCCTGGGTGTAGTTAATCGGGATGTAGCCTGCACGGGAGAGAATGTTCACAGATTCTGTGTTGTAGTGCTCGTAAGGCGGCAGCAGGAACCTGGACTGGCTCTGAAGAACGCCGAATTTCTCCAGTTCCCTGGCATTGAGACGAATGTCTGCATAGATACTGTCTTTGGATACGAGCATTGAGTCTCTGTTGCCGTCCCAAGGAGCATAGAGAAGATGTTTGTCTGAATGGCCGCTTACATAATGGCCTTCGCTGACAATCTTCTGTATGATTTCCTGGAACTCAGGTTTGCGGAGGGCGTTGCCGGTAAAGAAGAAAGAGCCCTTCACTTTCTCCTTGGCCAACTGTTTGAGAATCTTCTCTCCACCGTTGAACATTTCGTCGGCAGAGAAGATCAGGTAGATTTCCTTCTTTGACGGGTCCAGCCTGCGGATTGCTCCATAGCTATCCTTTACAGCTTTGTGTAGAAAGCTGGAAGAAGCGCCGGAAGGGAGGTTGCCGGACGGCACACCACCGGAAAGGCTGTTTGCGCTCATTTTCTGAAGGTTACCATCCTGCTCCAATGTGGCGAAGTAATATGTCAGACCTGCCGTACCATCCATGGTTGGCTCATTGGTTGCATAGTCACCGATGTCGTTATGGTAAACGGCTATGCCTCGGTTCAGGGCAGGAGTCTTGTCCGGCTCCCTGAGACCGCCTCCGGCTCTGGAGGAGAAAATGAAATTATAAACCGGACCGTCTATCAGTCCGCCGGTTATCTCCCTGTGTTCCAAAGTGAAGGCCGAATGGGGCAATGTAGGCAGAGTACCGCCTTTCGGATAGCCTATTATCATTGAGACACCCCAAGGGTTGCAGCCGAGGAGCCAGTCTCTTAGGGCCGCTTCCATCTCCAGGTATGTGGAGTCTCCGGTAAGCCTGCGGTAGAGCTGAGCCTGGGTGACGGCTGCGCTGGTAAGGTTGTTGGAACACCACAGGTATGGAACGCCGTGCATGAACGGATCGTCCCCGGCACGGTTCCGGAGGTCCTGCAGGCCTTCTTTCATGAATTCAGTGTATTTGAGCTTGAGGGCCTCGTCTCCTGCCTCAGCCTGGAGGAAATGGCCGAGGTTTATGAACGGGTAGAACTGGTAGTGCCTGCCTCTTCCGAGCTCTATCCACGGAGAAACCGGTTCCTGCTCCCCGTAGTAGTCTGCTTCTTCCTGGTATGCAGGATTTTTTGTGGTGGAGTAGAGTGTGGCGGCAGCCAGCTCCACGTCATCTGTCCAGGTGTCTTCCTCGTAGAAGTATCTTGATATGTAGCAGGCGGTCTGGGTGTTGCCTGGAACCTCTTTGGCATATTCATAGGCAGGAGCGGCCTTGGCGGCAATCTGGCGCGCAAACTGAGGGTCTATCGCAGAGAACACTTCTCCGCCAAGGGCGAAAGCTGAAGCGAACTTGCCTGCTGCTGAAGACACTCCGGTGGTGCGGTTCTTCCCGAACTTGCCCATCCCCTGAGGCTTGCCGGTCAGGTAATATACGGGACGCCCGTTGCCCGGGCCCCAACCGTAGTCTGCTGTGTCGAACTGCGGAGGTTTGAAGCCGATATGATCTCTGTCATCAGCGATCTGGGTGAACATCACCCTGTCTTCAGGATTCATCTTGACCAACCAGTCCAATCCCCAGCGGGCCTGGTCCAGAATGTCGGGAACTCCATTTGCACCTGGCCTGCCGTCTGCCTGGAACCTGTCAGCGAACACGCTCTTGTCCTCTATCCACTTCCACGCGAACATCATGTGGTATGTAGCGGTGGCGCTTGTAGTCTGATACTGAAGGTAGTCTGAGGCATCGTGCCAGCCTCCCCTGACATCTATCTTCTCGCCGTTGCGGTCCGGATGATCCACTATGTAGCCGTCCAGCTGGTGGCAGAGGGTATCTGTGAACGGGTTGTAGCCGCACTGCTGCTGCCTCATGTAATAGAGCAGGATGTCAGCCGCGCCGTCATAGACGTCCGCCCCTATCTTGAATATAGGGGAATAAGCTCCCTTGAACCTGATATAATAGCCTCCTGGTTTCTGGAAAGCGGTGAAATTGAGCCTATACGCATCTTTGACAGCCCACTTGGAACCATCTGCCTGATCCGCCCTGCCGGAAAAGACCGGAAGATCTGTCACGGCATCAAACACCACGAACTCTTCATTTGAAGAGCCGCGGTTACCATCAGTCAGACGGCTGTCCAAATCAACTTTCCCCGGCCTCCTTGTCCAAGCTGTCTGCCCGGAAGCGGAAACTTGGGTATCAAGCTTTTCAGCTTGGTCCAAAGGCTCATCCACGGACTTCTCCTCAAAATAGACTGCAACCTTCACGCTCTTTGGAAGATAGCCTACATAGTTGATTCTGATGTGCTTCTGCGCCAAAACAGCAACGCTCAAAAAAATCGCTGAGAAAAACAGAAATAATCTTTTCATATAACTCTTGCTAAAGGAAATGCCTTCTGCCAATCGTACAAAGATACTAATCTGTTTTATATCCTGGCGCGGAAGCCTGATATTTTGGCAGGCCAAGTTTTCAATTAATGTATTCTTCGTATCTTTGGCAGTTGTAAGAAAAATAACACTCAGCGATATGAAATTCTGGAAAGCTTTTCTTGCCGCCTTGCTGGGATGCCTGGTGGCAATGATTCTTAACTTGTTCCTGTTCTTTATGTTCATCGGAGCATTGATGTCTGCAGGAGGCTCAACCGAAAACATTCCTTCGGTAAGCAACAATTCTATCCTCAAGATAGACTTGTCCCAAACTATAGGCGAACGCACCCAGGAGGGTATGAGCGCTGACCTCGGCATCCCTTTCATGAGCATGCCTCAGGCTTCATTGGGAATCTATGATGCAATCAAAGCCATAGAGAAGGCTGCCTCCGACAGCAAGATATCCATGATGCTCATCACAGACAAGGGCCTTTCAAGCAGCGGCATGACTCATCTGGAAGAACTACGAGACGCTATATCAAAGTTCCACGACAGCGGAAAGCCTATAGTGGCCTACGGAATGAACTATTCCCTCGGCGGATACTACATAGCCAGCGCAGCTGACAAGATCTACATCCACAATGAGGGTATGCTGTCCATCAAGGGTTTGGGAGCCAGCATGATGTTCTACAAAGACCTTCTTGACAAGGTTGGTGTGGACGTGCAGCTGATACGCCACGGCAAATTCAAGGCTGCCGCAGAGCAGTTCATCAAAAACGACATCAGCCCTGAGAACCGCCAGCAGAACATGGAGATGCTCAACTCCATCTGGGGCGACTGGTCAGAGCAGATCTGCAAGAGCCGCAACATAGACCTTGCCACATTCAACCAGGCCATTGACGAACTTAAAATCGGCACTCCTGAGTCTGCAAAGGAACTCAACCTGGTTGACGAGACCGTAAACACAGACGAATACACAGAGAAAATCTGCAGCCTCGTAGGCGTGGAAGACGAGCAGCAACTGAGCGTGATAACTCTGGACAAGTATGCCAAGACTCTGACTCCAAGCCTCAAGGGAAAGGCAAAGGTAGCCGTACTCTACGCAGAAGGAGAGATTGTTATGTCAGGCAGCGGACTTGCAGCTAACAAGTTTGCATCACAGGTGAACAAAATCCGCAAGGACGAGACCATAGACGCTGTCGTTCTCAGAGTAAATTCTCCTGGTGGAGACGCTCAGGCTGCTGAGCTGATGAGAGAAGCCCTGCAGAAACTTTCTGCCGCAAAGCCAGTCATTTGCAGCTTCTCGGAATATGCAGCCAGCGGCGGATACTGGATCTCTGCCCAGGCAAAGCATATCTTCTCAGACAAGACAACCCTTACAGGCTCAATCGGAGTATTCTCTCTTGCAGTGAATTACGGAAAGGGGCTCAAGGAACATCTGAAGGTCAACTCAGTCCAGTTAGGAACCCATAAGCACGCAACGATGGGAGATATGTCCAGGCAGATGGACCAGGAGGAAGTTGCCTACAACCAGAAATTCGTAGAACAGATCTACACCAAGTTCATGAACATCGTTTCAGACGGAAGGAACATGAGCGTTGCAGATGTTGACTCCATCGCGCAAGGAAGGGTATGGACAGGAACACAAGGCCTGGAAGTAGGCATCGTGGACGAGATAGGCGGAATTGAGGATGCCATCAAATATGCCGCCTGCCTTGCTCTGGGAGAAGATGTTTCCGGCTACAGGAATCTGGATGACAGCCAGTACAAAGTAGCTGAGTTCCCTAAGACAAAGACTCAGATGGAACTCATCATGGAAAGCTTCAGCGGAAAAGAGGACGCATCGCTGAGAAAAGTGATTGAAGTCTTGGGCCTTGAGAAAACCGTAAACGCACAAGAGCTGGACAACCTGATAAGGGAGTTGAATGGAAGCAAAAAGGCAAAGGCCTACGCCAGAATACCTTACGCATACCAGTTCAACTACTGATGATTTTACCGGGCTATAGAAGCTGAGACAACAAGAAGCTTTTTGCTCAGCGATGTGACACGGAAACGGTCATCGATTTCCAGGGACGGGAGGCAGACAATCTTTCCGTCCCTGTCTGTTATAGCCGGGAGGATACTCTTGAAGAGCAGGTCCACCTTCCGGGAATTGAGAAAGTCCGCAACCTTCTTGCTTCCGTGAAGCCCGAAAGGAGAAAAACGGTCTCCTTCACGGATTAACCTGCAAACCAGAGGAAAACGCACATTGCCAGCATCTAGGACACTTAAACCCTTTACAGAGTCCTTGTCCAATAAAGATGCTTCTTTCTCCTCCAGTTTGATTGAGAATGGACCGAAAGGATAAACTCCGGCAGCTTTAATCTCGACTGGCGGAATATCGCTTTTATGAAACTTGTACAGCCTCAACTCCCCTCTTTCTATCGTAGCCGTGTGGTTCTCCAGCCTGACTATCTTGGTAGTTAGGGACTTGGTGTCTAGAGTCTTGGTAGTGTGGGTTTCTGTTTCAAGACAGGAAACAATGCTTTCCAGCTCGTCTTCGCTGAGAGGAATATCAAAATAGCGGAACAACTCAGCAAGACAGAATCCAGCACTTTCCGGCAAATGAGCCTCAGTACCGCCCGGCAAATGAGCCTCGACGCTGCCAGAGGTAACAAGTTTCTCAGCAGAAGCCCTGAAAACAAGATACTTTCTCCTCAGTGCCTCTACTATGCCGCAACCACCTGCTGATCCACTGTCCACAAGCAAGGACTCAACTTTGGTCCTCACAAGTTTGTCCACCTGAGAGTTAAGCTCCCTGAATCTTGAAATCTCCCTGCCAAGCGTCTGTACTACGGACGGATTGATTTCCGTCAGAAGCGGAATTACCTGGTTGCGGATCTTGTTTCTTGAGTATTCGTTCTGGGAATTAGTCCGGTCTATGCAGAAGTCAAGATGATTCTCCTTAGCATAGGCCTCAATCTCAGACCTTTCTACCTGAAGCAGCGGACGCAGGACATTCAGTGTCAAAGGTTCCTTGCCTGATTTTTGGCTCTCAGCCCCTCTTCCTGTATGCTTAAGTTGACCGTATGGACGGATTCCTCCAAGCCCCCTGCGACCGGTTCCTCTGACAAGGTTCAGAAGGAGAGTTTCTGCGTTGTCGTTGGCGTTGTGGGCGGTAAGCAAAAGGTCAAAACCATGCTTTGCCGCAATGTCACAAAACCAGTTGTAACGGAGTTCACGGGCCGCCACCTCAACAGAGAGCTTATGAGCTGAAGCGTACGCAAGCGTATCAAAATCTGCAGTATAGAACTCAAAACCATATCGCAGAGAAAGGTTGCGGACAAACTCCTGGTCATGGTTTGAGTCTTCCCCCCGAAGATGGAAATTCACGTGAGCCACCCCTATCCTACCATCCTTGCCACCAGACCCACACTGCCCCGCATCTGCAACACCAGACCCACACTGCCCTGCACCTGCAACACCAGACCCGCACTGTCCGGAATCTGCAACACCAGACCCACACTGCCCCGCATCAGCAACACGACACCCGTTATCAGACATGAAACTGCTTATTCCATTGGGATACAACTTGTAGATGACATCAGCCAAAACAGAAGAATCCACACCGCCGCTGACAGCCAGAAGAATGTTACATCCTCCAGGATTAAACAAACAACATCCTTCAGGAGATAACGAACCACATCCTTCCGGAGATAATGAACCACATCCTTCCGGAGCTGCAATATCATCACTCACTCCAGAAACGTAGCAAGAAGGATGTCCGCAAAACGGAGACATACAGAAACTCCGGAAAGAGGCTGTAACTCTCTCCAGAACCTTTTTCGTTATTTGTTTTCCCTTGTCCATTCTCATTTCCGCTGCCGCTTAAACGCCTGTTCCTCAGATATTTATTAAAACTCCTTCCATCAGTTTTACGGGAAGATGTTTGCATATTTGCCTTATTGTCAATATGTTAAGCGGCAGGCACCTGCTGCTATTTCTGGATGCAGAGTCCACTGCTATTCAGGCGGAGGCTTCTTGCGGCTATTTCTGGGTGCAGAGTTCTCGTTTCAGGCGGCAGGAGCTTGGTGCCGTCTTCGTCATTTCTTGTAGGTTCCTATCGTGTAGGAGAAACTGAGGCCGAAAACCTCCTTGAACTGCACTCGAGGGCATTCATGCCCCGCCTTGTTGGCAATCTTGATCTTGTCGTCGTAAATGAGGTTAGTCCTCAGCGATGCCTTGAAGTATTTGTTGAGAACATAATCTGCCTGGACATCCCAATAAACCACTATGTTTGTTGGAGTTCCCAGATAATCAGAGAATAGCGACAGCTGAGAGGCAACCTTGAAGTCCTTTGTCAGGGACTTGGAGAAAGTGGCCTTGAGCTGGGCACCGAGCTCCCACCTTATAGGCCGGTTGAACTTGTTTCCGTACTTTACCCTGAGGGCGCTGTCTGCCTGAACGATTACCATGCTTCCTGTAAGAGGAGCAAAGTTCAGGGAGAAAACCTTTCCGTTGCCAGGTTTCCAGTCCATACCAAGACCGACAGTCAAATAGCCCGGAGCCAGAAACTTGGACTTCATCTTGGCCTCGTTGTTCTTGTTGTAGTCAAAGCCGGGGGAGAACTGGCTCTTGAAGTTCATGAAGGCAGAAAAATAGATCTTCTTGTATGCCTGGTAGCCCCACTTGCTGTCAAGGATGATGCGGTCTTCACTCTTGCGGTAGCCAACATCAAAACTCTGGACGAAACCGTAGCCCAGCTGGGCTCTGTTGTCCCAGAACATCTTTCCCTTGGCATAGTTGGCCATACCGTTCAGATACGCGTTGAAAGCGAGGGATCCGCTGCCTCCCGCCGCCCAGTTCGTAAGGGACACCTGGGAGAAGATAAGCTCGTCATTGACACCTATGGTCCAGAACTTAGGGGAAGGGCCGCCGTAATCAACCTCAGGAGTCGGAAAGTTAAGGCCAATAAGCCTTACAAGTTCCTGCTCGCTGCTAAGTCCGCTCTGTATCGGCTGCGGCTTCTTGCGGATAGTGTCTCCCCAGAAACCTATCTTTATCTGAGAATTGGCCGCTCCTGCCGACAGCAAAAGGCAGAAAACACAGAGTAATATTCTTAACCTTCTTTTCATTCAATCAGTTTACACAGTTCAATAACAAAATCCTCAATTTCCCGGTTTGAAAAACACAAGTCAGTCTTTCAAAACGTCTTCGGTTGTAAAGTCAAATCCGTTGCGCTTGCTTGTCGGAATCCTGTAGTCATCTGAATCCTTGTCTCCTACTGTAATGGTCTTGACCTTGTCAAACGGAGGAACCAGAAGGTCAAAACTTATGGCGTAAAGCATCGCGCTCTCAACAAAATCTCTCATCTCTTTCTTGTCAAGCTTCACAGACCCGAACCCTGAGATCTTGTTCCTCGGCTGGTTCTTTCCCTCAACGAAGAAGCAACCTTCACGGTTGATGAACAGCCTGGCAATCAGGTACCCCGGATCACATTCACGGTTCAGCTTCACAGACTCGTACAGGAAGTTGTGTACCGTGATAACGCCGCAGTAAGTGTTGAACGGTTCTGCAGTCGAGTAAGGATTCTTCCAAACCGGATGTTCAGGGTCAAACTGGTAGATATCAGGCAACATGCTGAATACCAGCACATCATCAGCGAACCTTACCTCAGCCTCCAGTTTTCCTTTATCCCTGTATTCAAGTTTTACACGACGGCTGAGTACCACGCCTGAATCTTTGATGTCATCCAAAGCCTCATCCAGGTCGTTGCTGATTTCGGCCAGGAGTTCCTTGAGATTGTTGAATACCTCCAACGCCCTGTCATAAACCAGGGACTTCACATTAGATTTTCCGCTAAGCGCCTCTACAAGCTGTCTGTTGGGCGACAAAGGCTGATCGTTATCCATATCTTAATCAATTGGTTTCCTTATTTCCCGGCAATTAATATGCCCTTGCAAATACTACACGGCGATGAGAAGGCTTGCCTGAATAGACGCACTTGCCTTCCTCTTCACACACGCAGGAGTCAATCGGGATGCAGCGGATGGTCGCCTTTGTCTCCTCCTGGATCCTGGCCTCTGTTTCTGCTGTTCCGTCCCAATGGCAGAGCAGGAATCCGCCCTTTTCTATCTGGCTCTTGAAATCGTCCCAAGTGTCGACCTTGTAAATATGCTCATCCCTGTAAGCCAATGCTTTAGCATATATATTCTTCTCTATCTCATCCAACAGGCCCTTTACATGGTCCACGATACCGTCAATTCCCATGCTCTCCTTTGTAAGAGTATCTCTGCGGGCAACTTCCACGGTGTTGTTCTCAAGGTCTCTCGGACCTATGGCAAGTCTTACAGGAACACCCTTGAGTTCCCATTCCGCAAACTTGAAGCCGCTGCGAACGTTCTCCCTGTCGTCTATCTTTACGCTGATTCCCAACTTGTCCAGCCCAGCCTTGATTTCCTTCATCTTGGCCAAAACTGCATCCAGCTGTTCAGGCTTGTTGAAGATAGGAACCATAACTACCTGTATAGGAGCAAGGTTTGGAGGAAGAACGAGCCCGTTGTCGTCTCCGTGAGCCATGATGAGAGCACCCATAAGCCTTGTAGAAACACCCCAGGATGTTGCCCATACGTACTCCAAACCTCCGTCTTTGCTCTGGTACTTCACGTCAAAGGCCTTTGCAAAGTTCTGGCCCAGGAAATGTGATGTACCGGCCTGGAGAGCTTTTCCGTCCTGCATCATAGCCTCGATGCAGAGAGTGTCTATGGCACCGGCAAACCTTTCGCTCTCAGTCTTGTGCCCCACCACAACCGGCAGAGCCATATAATTTCTTGCAAAGTCAGCATATACACCTACCATCTTCTCTGCCTCAGCGATGGCTTCAGCCTGGGTGGCATGTGCTGTATGGCCCTCCTGCCAGAGGAATTCAGCCGTACGCAGGAAGAGTCTGGTGCGCATCTCCCAGCGTACCACATTCGCCCACTGGTTAACCAGAATCGGAAGATCGCGATAAGAACTTATCCAGTTCTTGTAGGTGTTCCAGATAATAGTTTCAGACGTAGGCCTTACAACCAGCTCTTCCTCCAGCTTGGCTGAAGGGTCCACTACCACGCCCGGACCGTCCGGATTGGTCATCAGACGGTGATGGGTGACTACCGCACATTCCTTTGCGAAACCTTCCACGTGCTCGGCCTCACGGCTAAGGAAAGACTTAGGGATGAAAAGAGGGAAATAGGCATTCTCGTGCCCGGTTTCCTTGAACATCTTGTCCAGCTGATGCTGCATCTTCTCCCATATAGCATAGCCATAAGGTTTTATTACCATACATCCTCTGACTGCCGAATTCTCGGCCAGACCAGCTTTAACAACAAGGTCGTTATACCACTGGGAGTAATTCTCCTGTCTTGAAGTTATCTGCTTTGCCATAACTCAACGCTGTTTAACTGCCCCAGAAGCGGAGTTCTTCACATATTCAGACAAACTGCCGTCCGTCTCCGACTTTTGGAATAGTTTTTGATACTTTTTTCTTTTAAATAAATAAGATTATATTTGTTCATAATAAGAACCGCACAAAAATACAAAATTTATTTAACGCAGGAGGTAACAATGAAAAACATTAGTTTATCTATCTTAGTTGCAGTAAGTCTTGCTCTTGTTTCTTGTGGAACAGGAACTTACTCTGCAAACGGCAACGGAGGATACACCAACAGCATCTACTACACCTCCTCCGATGCAGTTCCTACATCTTCCGGGGAGACCTACACCCAGGCCAACACCCAGGATGTAAAGCAGCTTCAGACAAAGACGGTTGCAGTCTTGAATTCAAACACAGGAAAAGTGTTTGCACCTGCACAGCCAGCCTATGCTGACACAATCTTTGTCGGAGACGAAAACATCGTGAATGTTGAATTGAATCCTGAAAGCAGCTACGTGATAGTTGATGATGAAGACAGCTATGAAGCCCGTCTGAGAAAGTTCGACAATGCCACTTACGTCATAAACGTGATTTGGGACCCGATGGAACTGTCGTGGTACAACCCGTTCCGCTGGAGCTGGGATTACCCTTACTACAGGTACCGCTACGGATACCACAGTGCCATTTACTGGAATGACTGGTACAACTGGAGATGGGGTTGGAACGACCCTTGGGGCTACGGCTGGAGCTGGTACGACAGATGGTACTCACCTTACTGGTCCTGGACCTGGTATTGGGGCTGGGGCAGCAGATGGCATGACCCTTGGTACTACGCAGGCTATTACCATCCATATCACCACCCTCATCACGGCTACAGACCTGGCTGGAACCACGATTACCATCACTCCACTCCTGGCAGATACTATACCAGAAGAGGCGGACGCAATGATCGCGGAGGAGTCAACCGCACACCTGGCGTTACTCCAAGAAGCACCGCAACAGCTTCCAGAGCCGTGGGCAGTTCCTACAGGAGAACCCCTACAGTCGGCAATGTACGCACCGCTGCAGTCAGCAGAGGCAATTCCACCAGAGGCAACGCTGCTGTCGGCAGGAACGCTTCCTCAAGCCGCAATGCAGTTGTCAACAGGAATTCTTCCGGCAACCGCAACGCTACCGTAAGCAGAAGTACTTCAACCGGCCGCAACGCAGTTGTAAGCCGCAGTGGCAACGTAAGCCGCAGCACCACTCCTGGCGGAGTGAGATACGGGAACGCTACAGGTACAAGAAATACCGCAGCTGACTACAGGACAACTCCTTCCAACAGAGGAACCGTAGTGAGCCGTTCATCCGGCAACGGAGGCACCGTTTACAGGAAGTCCACAGGCTCATCCGGCCGTACAGCAGTTTCCCGTTCTTCAGGCTCTGCCACAAGAAGTTCTGTTTCAAGGAGCTCTTCATCCGGAAGAAGCTACTCGACCTCATCCAGCTCAGCAGGACGTTCCAGCGGAAGCTACTCAACATCCAGCAACACCCGCTCAAGCGGCGGATACTCAGGTGGAAGTAGCAGCAGCCGTTCAGGTGGCGGATATTCCGGCGGAGGCTATTCCGGTGGCGGAAGTTCACGTTCCGGTGGATCTTCTACCAGAAGGTAGTTTAAGCCCTTGCAACTAAAGAAAAGATAGACTGACAAATAATATTTGAACATATACTATGAAAAGATTTTTACTATCTGCAGCCGCTTTCTGCACAATTGCCCTGGGCCAGGTTTTCGGCCAGGGTGTGTTTACCGGCTACGAACTTTCTGACTTCCAAAGAGAAGGCACGGCAAGAAGCGTGGCTATGGGAAACGCCATGACAGCCTTGGGCGGAGATCTGGGAGCTGTTGCCATAAATCCTGCTGCATCTGCCGTATTCAGATACAATGAGTTTGCATTCACTCCTGCCGTAACAAGTGTCAATACAGACACCAAGTATCTGGGAGTGGGAACCAACGTGAACAAAGCAACTTTCGGATTCTCCAACATCGGGGGTATAGCAGTCATCAAGACAGGCAGGAAGGACGGGCTCAGAAGCTTGAGCCTCGGCTTCACTTACAACAAGCATAACAACTTCAACGCCAGCATCAAAGCCGGAGCGGAGGGTGTTGATGACAGCTACATCAACAAACTTGTGAACATCTCCAACAGCAGTCCTTATTCCGGAATAGATTTTGACGATACCGCCAATCCTGACCCTTACTCATACGGCAGCTACTACTGGCCTGCAATCATGGGCTGGAACTCAAGCCTTATGGACACGGTGGGAACAGCCCGCAACGATGTGTTTATCCCGACAGATGCCGTAAGAGACCCTGCATACAGGTCAACCCAGCTTCTTTACAGGAAATCTTCCGGTTCCATCGGTGAGTATGACCTTAATTTCGGATTGAATCTCAGCGACAAGTTCTATGTCGGAATGAACGTGGGCATGTTTACGGTCTGGAACAAGGTTGAAGAGAAGTATTCCGAGGACAACACCACAAACGGAGCCCTTGACACTGACTTTGACTACACAGACCAATACTACACCCAGAGGACTACCGGAAGCGGTATCAACCTCAAGTTCGGATTCATCTGGGCTCCTAGCTACAACTTCAGGTTGGGTGCCTCTATATCCACACCTACATGGTACTCTTTGACAGACAAGTACTACTGGGATTCAGACGTGGCATTCAGAGATGGCTATAAGGCAACCCTGCACTCTCCTGAAGGAGTCTATGACTACCGCGTGAACACACCTTTCCACTACAACCTGGGCTTCGCAGCCATATTCAAGAGCGGAAGCATCAGCGTTGACTATGAAGGATCAAACATTGCCCAGACAAAATTCCGCAACCGCGGAGACATTGACGGGCTGGACTATTCAGACTATTCTGCAGAGAACACCTGGATGAGCGAGAACTTCAAGATGAGCAACAAACTCCGCATAGGTGCAGAGGTTTACCCTGTAAGCAACCTGGCCCTGAGAGCCGGATTCCAGTACTCAGATTCAGGAGTAAAGAAAGATCTCATGGGAACAGCCATCCAGAACTATGTAGGAAGTCTTGGAATCGGAATGACATTCGGAGGAGGCTTCTATCTTGACCTCGCCGTAGCAGCCAACCTCAAGAAGAACACTATTGCCTTCTTTGATACTGAACCTGCAGCGGAATATGTACTGGGCAACCCTAAGTTCGCTGACATCACACGCTCGACGGTGAAGGTCCTGGCAACTTTCGGATGGAGGTTCTAAAACAGTGATTATCACTGAAGAAAACTGATAGAATTTGGACCTTCGTTAAAAAGAAGGTCAACAATTGAAAGACCTGAGACAAAACCCTGCTTGGCAGAAAAGACCTGCCAGTAGGGTTTTTCCTTTCCCCATTCTTTCATCAGCGACGGCTCTTTGCTCTTAGGATGTATCCTGTATCTGAGGTCAATGATATCTCCTTCCTGACATCCAGAAGGAATATCCGCCAGCAGAGAACCTGGATCCGAAATCACAGATATGCTCCCTTTTGACTGAGTTGCTGGAAGATATTCCCCGGTAAGATGGAATTCCGCCTTAATTCCGCAGAAACTGGACAGGAGTTTTATAAAATTGAGATTGAAGTTGAACAGAAGTTTTTCTCCGCTACAAAGGATGTCCTTGATCTCATCCTTGTAGTAAACGAAGAACGGAGAACTCATATATGCAGCCTCCATAGCCCTGAAATGACGGACAGGCCAGTTCTCCGAATAGTCTATTTCTATTTCCGAAATGGGAAGACAGTGGGAAAAACTGTCCCCGCCTCTTTTGACGGGGATGTTCAAGTTCATTTTGCCGTTTGCAGTGAGAATCGTGCAACGGTTTCTGTAAGACTGCTTCTGGTAAGTTTCGCAAGCCTCTATCCAAACCTGCCCGTATCTTGCAACAGCAGCAAAATACTCTACCGGTGGGAGATAGGCCGTGCTAAGAAGAACAGAGGGCATTATTCGTCCTCGTCCTGATGGGAGTCATACCTTATGATGCCTCTCTTTGATGCGGCTATGAAATCCAGGATTGTCTTCTTCTCTTCTGAGTCCGGAAGCTCAGCCTGTGCTTTCTTGCAGGCCTCAGTAACGTTGAGACCACTCTGGTAGATTACCCTATAGACATCGCGTATCCTGTCTATCTGCTCCAGTGTAAATCCTCTGCGCCTGAGGCCGACGATATTGACACCGCGGAAGACCAGAGGCCTCTTGCCGACTATGGAATAAGGAGGTACATCCTTGGAAAAAGCTGACGCGCCGCTGATCATGGCGTGGCAGCCAATGTGGGTGAACTGATGCACAGATGAATTTCCTCCGACAATAGCCCAGTCATCAACATCAGTTTCGCCGGCAAGTCCTGTATAACTTACCAGAATGACATTGTGCCCCAGACGGCAGTCGTGAGCCACATGGACGTATGCCATCAGGAAGCAGTTGTCCCCTATTATGGTCTTGTTCTTTCCGCTGGCGGCTGTACCACGGCTGACGGTGCAGTACTCACGGATCATCACGTTGTTGCCGATCTCCACATAAGACTCTTCTCCCTTGTATTTGAGGTCCTGCGGAATAGCTCCTATGATGGCCCCGTTGAATATTTTGCAGTTGTTTCCGATTTTCACGTAATCATTGATGGTCACGTTCGGGCCAATCCAGCAGTTGTCTCCTATCTCCACATGCTCAGCGATGCAGCAGAAAGGGCTGATTACAACATTCTTTCCGATCTTGGCTTTTGGATGGACAATAGAATTTTCCATTCTTGAAATATTTGGTTAAGAATTACTTGTTCTTGATTACCTGGGCTACCATGTCACCTTCACAGGCCACCTGGCTTCCAACCCATGCCTTGCCTCTCATATACACAAGGTTGTGCTCCATAGGCTGGGTGATTATCAGCTTGAACACAACCACATCTCCGGGAACCACCTTGCGGCGGAACTTGAACCCGTCTATCTTGGCAAAATATGTGGAATAACGCTCCGGCTCATCCACGCTTCTGAGAACCAGGATACCGCCCACCTGGGCCATAGCCTCCACCAGAAGAACTCCTGGAACCACCGGTTCTGTAGGGAAGTGCCCCCTGAAAAAATACTCATTTACACCGATTGTCTTGATTCCTGTAATAGCATCAGGCTCAACATCTATGATTCTGTCAACCATCAGGAACGGAGGACGGTGCGGAAGGAGTTTCTGGATTCCCATTATATCATAGACCGGTTCTGCATCAGGGTCATACTTGGGAGCAACTGAAAGCCTCTGCTTTACTTCTTTGATTTTTTCAAGATCCATTTGTATATGATTTTATGTTTGTTATCTGTTACTGTTCCATCCATCTGCGCCTGAACTGCTTCTGGGCCAATGTCCTAAGTTCGCGGGCGATTGTGGTATTGATTGAGTGTCCGCTCTTGAAGGCAATCACCTTTCCCTTGATCGGATAACCTACCAGGGAGAAATCGCCGAGCACATCCAGCAACTTGTGCCTTGCACACTCGTTCTGGAATCTCAGCGATGTATGGGAAAGATAACCCTCTGGCACCCTCTCCAATCTCTTCACGTTGAAGATTCCTGCCAGGCGGTCCAACTCTTCCTGCGGTACCGGGTTCTCAACAATCACAAGCGCGTTGTCCAGATCCCCGCCTTTGATCAGGTTGTACTTGAACAGCGGCTCCAGCTCATGCAGGAACACGAATGTACGGCAAGGTGCAATCTCCTTCACAAAATCCGTATCTGTCTCAAACCTCGCGTACTGGCAACCTACCACCTTGGAGTTGTAGTCTATCATCACGTCAATGGAAAAATGGTCGTCCGGAAGAACTACCATCTCACTTCCCTTCTCGTTGCGGCACACAACCTTGCGGTCCAGGACCAGATACTTCCTCGGAGCGTTCTGCTCCACAAGTCCGTCTTTTGAAAACACATCCGCATAAGGCTTGGCACTGCCGTCCAGGATAGGAACCTCCGGAGCGTCCAGGGTAATCAGGGCATTGTCTATGTGCATTCCATACAAGGCGCCCATCAGATGTTCCAGGGTAAGTACCGTAACGCCCTGTTTGTCAAGAGTTGTACCGCGAGCTGTAGCACTCACGTAATCTACACACGCCTCCACCAGCGGAGCGCTTTCTCCAAGGTCTGAACGTTTGAACTGTATTCCAAAATTCTTCGGAGCTGGCTCCACCATCATGTGGACTTTCTTTCCTGTATGGAGCCCCTTGCCCTCGAACTCGTATTTACCCTTGAGGGTATGTTGGTTTGTGTACATATAGTCGTGGTTATAGTATTTGACAAATATACAAAAAATTACGCATCAAAGAAAAAGACCGCCCAAAAACAACTGGACGGTCTTTTCTTCGTTCTCACTTCTTGTCTTCTGTCTTAGACACCTTTGGAGGATCCGCAAGATGCTTGAACTTGGCATAGCTCCTGAGATATTTGCCCAGCTCAAATGCCGGAGTTCCCATCAAGCCCTTTGCGCCAACCTCTGAAGAGATGTTACCCATAATCCCTGACTGCGCGCCTATCTTTGTGCCTGCACCTATGGTCAGATGGCCCGCTATGCCCACCTGGCCTCCGAACATGCAGTCCCTGCCAATCTTTGTACTGCCGGCTATTCCGCACTGGGCAGCCATTACGGTATTCTCCCCAACTTCCACATTATGAGCAATCTGTATAAGGTTGTCCAGCTTAACACCCTTGTGTATTATGGTAGATTCCATGGCCGCACGGTCCACCACCGTATTGGCCCCTATCTCAACGTCATCTTCCAGAATCACGTTGCCCGTCTGAGGAATCTTCTTGTAAACGTTGTTCTCGTCCGGGGCAAACCCGAACCCGTCAGAACCTATCACCACATTGGCGTGAAGGATGCAGTTGTCACCAACCTTGCACCCGTCATAAATCTTCACACCAGGATAGAAGATGCAGTTCTTGCCGATGGTAACATCACTGCCGATATAAACCTGCGGATAAATCTGGCACCCGTCGCCGACGACACTCTTAGAGCCCACATAACTGAACCTCCCGATATACACCTTCTTTCCTATCTTGCTGGACCAGGCCCTGTAAGAAAGAAGGCTGTGACCCCATTTGCGGCTCTTCTTGATGGTGTTCAGAAGATCCAGCAGCATCGCGAAAGCCGGATGCGCGTCTTCCATCACGATAAGCGTAGGCTTCACCTTCTGCTCCGGCAGCAGGTGACGGCTCACTATCACAATTCCGGCATTGCTTTCCAGAAGATATTTCTGGTATTTGTCATTGTGAAGAATGCACACCTCGTTTGGTTTGCCGTGTTCGATCTTTGCAACCATCCTGACCTTCACGCTTGGATCTCCGATGATCTCACCTTTCAGATGCTGGGCTATCTGTTCCGCTGTAACTTCCATAACATAAAATTTGACCGGCAGACAACACCTCTGCCATTATTAATTATCTTCAAAGATAATCAATATTTGAATAATAACCGCAGAACTTTACCAGGATTACAGGAAACCCACTTAACCAAGAATTAACAAATACCCGTAAAAAAAACGCGATAGCAGCATACCGTAATATGCTTGATGTAATTTTGATTTTTAGGAGTTTTTACATATTTTTGCACCCAGACAAGGCAAGTGAGAAAGGGAACCAAGCGGTTCCCTTCTTTATTGCAATGAATATCAGTCTATTGTGCAAAAGCCGAACAGCCTTGCGCATCGCTGAGCCAAAACAGAATAATTATAAAATACAAAATATCAATCATGGAAGGATTAAATTTAGCCCAGTTCTTTGCCGAGTTCAAAGAGGGCAAGGGAATCGACAGAGCCACACTTATGAGTGTGCTGGAAGATGTTTTCCGCACGCAGCTTGCCAAGACATACGGCACTGCAGACAACTTTGACATCATCATCAACACAGACAAGGGAGACCTCCAGATCTGGCGCAACCGCACTATAGTTGAGAAAGTTGAGGATCCTATGCTGGAAATCTCAAAGGCTGAGATAGACGCCAAGGAACCGGACAACGACTTTGAAATCGGTGAGGATTACACAGAAGAGATTCCTCTGTCTTCTTTCGGGAGAAGGGCTGTGCTGAACCTCCGCCAGAACCTCTCCGGAAGGATTATGGACATAGACAAGGCCAACCTGTTCAACTACTACAAAGACAAGATCGGAGAGATTGTGGTTGGAGAAGTTTACCAGGTATGGAAGAAAGAAGTTTTAGTCCGCGATGATGCCGACAATGAGCTGGTTCTGCCTAAGAGCGAGCAGATTCCGTCAGACTACTTCCGCAAGGGAGATTCCGTCAAGGCAGTGGTTGCCAAGGTGGAGATGAAGAACAACACCCCGAGCATCATCCTCTCCAGAACGGCGAGCGTGTTCCTGGAAAGACTCTTCGAGCAGGAGGTTCCTGAGATCTTCGACGGTCTGATCACCATCAAGAAGATTGTACGCATGCCTGGAGAAAGAGCCAAGGTTGCAGTTGAGTCTTACGATGACCGCATCGATCCGGTAGGAGCTTGCGTGGGGGTGAAGGGTTCAAGAATCCACGGCATAGTAAGGGAACTCCGCAATGAGAACATAGACGTAATCAGCTGGACAACAAACACCCAGCTCCTTATACAGAGGGCCCTTTCTCCGGCCAAGATTTCCACTATAAAGATCAACGAGGAAGAAAACAAGGCCCTCATCACTATGGATTCTTCACAGGTTTCCCTGGCTGTAGGAAAGAACGGAAGCAACATCCGCCTTGCAGAGATGATGATAGGCATGGAGATAGAGATCTTCCGCGATGTACAGGGCGCAGATGATGATGACGTGCTTCTGAGCTCATTCGACGATGAGATAGACCAGTGGGTAATTGACGCTCTGAAGAAGGTGGGATTCGATACCGCCAAGGATGTCCTCAGGATGAGCAACGAAGACATTATGGAAAGAGCTGACCTCGACCAGGAAACCGTAGAGGATGTGAAGAGAATCCTCAGCGCAGAGTTCGAGGATCCTATGGAAGAGAACAAGGAGCAATAGGAGCTTCCACCCAAGCGGCATCGCCTTGGAATTATGAATCAGTTAACAATGGAGGAAAATATATGGCAGGATATAGAATAGGAAAAGTACTCAAGGACTTCAACATCGGGATGAGCACACTGGTAAACTTTCTGGAAAAGAAAGGCATTCCCATTGACGCCAACCCGAACCTGAAGCTCGACGAGGACACTTATGCTCTGGTCCAGAAAGAGTTTTTGAAAGAGCAGCAGGTAAAGCAGGAAGCCGACAAGAAAGCCGGCTCGCTCCGCATTCCTGAAAGCGAGAAGAAGGCCACTTATCAGCTGGAAAAGGAGGAGCAGCCAAAGATCAAAGCGGAACAGCCGGAAGAGAAAGCTGAGCAGCCAAAAGCCAAGGCAGAGCAGCCGGAAGAGGAAGTTGAACAGCCAAAAGCCAAGGCAGAACAGCCGGAAAAAGAAGTCGAACAACCGGAAAAAGAAGTTGAACAGCCGAAAGACAAGGCGGAGCAACCAAAAAAGGAAGAAGTTGTCAAGGAAGCTTCAACAGAAACCGCAAAGACCCCTACTGTTGTCGGCAAGATAGATTTGGGCAAGTTTGAAAAGAAAGAAAATGTTCAGAAACCTGCAGCTGAACAGACTCCTGAAGCCAAGAAAAAAGATGGCCCAAAAACTGAGAGGAAGCAGCCTGAAAATAAAGAAGACAAGTCCTCCGGAACTCATCAGAAAGCCGACATCCAAGAGAAAGAGGCAGAGGACTCTACCGGAAAGACAGAGCAGACAAAGCCGGAAACTCCAAGCAACTTCATAGAGACCAAGGTTGAACAGCTCCAAGGCCCTAAAGACACCGGTATAAGGATAGATGTTTCCAAATTCGAGTCGCCGAAGAAAAAGAGCGGTGAGAGAGGCAAGAGAGAAAGAATCAAGAAGAACACCAAGGAAAAGGTGGATATCAACAAGGAAAGCAACCAGAACCGGGAAAATGCCAAGAAGAAAGACAAGAAGGGAAAGAAGGGTTTCAAGCCAATCCGCAACGAGGTAGATGAGGACGAGGTACAGAAGCAGATCAAGGAAACCTACCAGAGAATGGTAGAAGGAAAAGGCAAGACCAAGGGCTCAAAATACAGGAAGGAGAAGAGAGAGATCGCGGAGGAAAGAAGAGAGGAAGAGATTCAGCGCCGCGGACTTGAGAGCAACATCCTGAAAGTTACAGAGTTTGTAACTGTCAACGACCTTGCCGTGATGATAGACCAGCCGGTCACCAAGGTAATCAGCGCCTGCATGAACCTCGGACTGATGGTTTCCATCAACCAGAGGCTGGATGCCGACGCCCTTTCTCTAGTAGCGGAAGATTTCGGATACAAGATTGAGTTCGTTTCCGCTGAAATACAGGAGGCCATCAAGGAGGAAACCGAAGAGGACACTCCTGAGGCAATGGAACCAAGGGCCCCTATCGTTACCGTTATGGGACACGTTGACCACGGTAAGACTTCACTCCTTGACTACATCCGCCAGTCAAACGTGATTGCAGGAGAAGCCGGAGGAATTACCCAGCACATAGGAGCCTACAACGTCAAGCTCCCTAACGGAAGAAGAATTACCTTCCTGGATACTCCTGGTCACGAAGCCTTTACCGCAATGCGTGCCCGTGGAGCCAAGATGACAGACCTTGCCATCATAATAGTTGCAGCAGATGACGCCGTGATGCCTCAGACAGTCGAGGCCATCAACCACGCCCAGGCTGCCGGAGTTCCTATGATTTTTGCCATCAACAAGATAGACAAACCGGGAGCTATGCCTGACAAGATCCGTGAACAGCTCAGCCAGATGAACATCCTCGTTGAGGAATGGGGCGGAAAGTACCAGTGCCAGGAAATCTCAGCCAAGAAAGGAATCGGGGTAGCCGAACTTCTGGACAAGGTTCTCCTGGAAGCAGACCTGCTGGATCTCAAGGCCAATCCGCACAAGAAGGCTGTCGGTACCGTCATTGAGTCTTCTTTGGACAAAGGCCGCGGCTATCTTGCCACATTGCTGGTCCAGGGCGGAACCCTCCACACCGGAGACATCATGCTCTCCGGAATGTACACCGGAAAGGTAAAGGCAATGTTCAACGAAAGAGGCCAGAAGATAACTGAAGCCGGCCCTTCCGTTCCGGTTTCAGTTCTGGGACTCAACGGTGCGCCTCAGGCAGGAGACACATTCAACATCTTCGACAACGAGAGAGACGCCCGCGAGATTGCCAACAAACGTGAGCAGCTGCTCCGCATCCAGGGTCTGAGAACCCAGAAGCACATCACCCTGGAAGAACTCGGAAGACGAATCGCCATCGGCAACTTCAAGGAACTCAACATCATCGTCAAGGGAGACGTGGACGGCTCTATTGAGGCCCTCAGCGATTCCCTGATCAAGCTCTCAACCGAGGAAGTAAGGGTGAACGTCATCCACAAGGCCGTTGGAGAAATTTCCGAGAGCGACGTTCTGCTGGCCGAGGCTTCAGAGGCCATCATCATCGGCTTCCAGGTTCGCCCGAGCATGAACGCCAGGAAGATGGCCGAGAAAGAAGAGATCGAAATCCGTCTCTACTCAGTCATCTACGACGCCATCAACGAAGTCAAGAGCGGTATCGAAGGTATGCTCGCCCCTGTGGAGAAGGAAGTTGTAACCTCCACACTGGAAGTAAGGCAGACCTTCAAGATTTCCAAGGTCGGAACAATCGCCGGCTGTATGGTCAAAGAAGGTAAAATCACAAGAACCGCCAAGATCAGAGTCATCCGCGACGGTATCGTCATCAAGGAAGGCGTACTGGCATCGCTGAAGAGAGGCAAGGACGACGTCAAGGAAGTTGCCGCCGGATACGACTGCGGTCTTGGCATCGAGAACTTCAACGACATCAAGGAAGGCGACGTTATCGAAGCCTACAAGATCGAGGAAATCAAACGTACACTCTAAACCAAGCCTCGAAACCCCTTTTAGGGCCTGCCGCTTAGACATCTGACTCTCAGCCAATTACTCAAACACCTTCTTCTGAAAACAGGGGAAGGTGTTTTATTATTACTTTGTAAATCAACACTTTAAGGGGCAGCCTAAATCGCTGAGGAAGGAAGGACGAACAAGATATTCAAATTATGTTTGTATAATATCATCCTCAGCGATTTCATACTCGGACCCCGTGTTCGCATTTATAGCCAGAGACGCTTTATACATGTTTCCATACAAACCTTTGACCGCAGAGTAATCGACAGGGTTATACAAATTAAGAATGTAATCAGCAAGCTGACTGATTTCATTCTTCTCTGCACTGGAAAAAACCTCATCTAATAACTCATAAGCCAAATGACGGCCTCGTGATAGTTCAGCTTTGAGCACCCGGCAACAAAAACGTATGCGTTTCCGAGCCTTTGAAAGATTCAGGGGCTCTGAATGTGGATGACTGGAATTGGAAAACGAGAATAGATTCCAGAGGTATTCTTCAATAGTCTTTGTCTTGTGCGCTTCCACAGGATTATTGTTAATGTAGCAGATGCAGTTTCGTATATATTTATCCGTCTTCTTGTATGCTCTGCCGAATGGAGTGGAGAACAGCATCCCGCTTCTGTTATGCCGCTTGTTGTATAATTTAGCAAACAAAGAAGTATAGTCTGTAACGAACCTATGCAAAGAGGATTTGTCACGTGCCTTGACCAGCATGTGGATATGATTATCCATAAGACAGATAGCATAAACCAAGATTCCCAGCTTTATAGCCTTGACCTTTACTATGGAGATGAAAACAATGGCGTCTTTGCCGGACTTAAAGACTATGGACCTGTCTGAACTTCTCTGATAGACATGATAGCTGGCGAACTTTGACCGCACAGATTTATTGTTAAAACCGGAGTATGTCTTGATAGAACCAGTGCCATGATATTTGGCATTGTTCGCCTCAATTGGCTGGAATCCAGCATCGCGATATTTGGCATTGTTCGCCTCAATTGACTGGAATCCAGCATTGTGAAATTGTTGTAAGTCTTCGTGATATCGGAAAAAATTGTTATCAAAGAACAATTCCCCGGAATTGAGCAAGCCCTTCATATCGCCCCCTCTTTTAACAGTTTATACTTTGAAGACAAAGACTGGCCCTAATACCAGTATCCTTTCCTCGTTTCAAAGATAACCGTTTTATTTGAAACAAAAAAACGGCTGCCCTTTATAGTGCTAATTCTCAGCGATTTATTAAAAGTCCTTCCGCTGTTTTTAGCCGAAGGACTTTTATCAATAAGCTTATATTCAATAACTTAAGCGGCAGCTTATTTATTGAGTATGATGATGGAATTGGCAACGCGGCGTTCTCCTTTATTGTCAAACTTGCCGTTGTCTGACGGATGGTTCAATACACCTGATTCTTTGATCCAGAGTGTGGAAGAGCCACCGCCGTCGAGATTGACGGCATTGTCGCAACCCTTGCCGCCATTCATAGAGAGAAGATATCGTTGAACTTCATCCAGAGTCATTCCTGCTGCATTGCCTTTGCTGCGGCCGTCTATTACCATCAGGCAAATATTGCCGTCTTTTTCAAATATGACGCTGCGCGGATGGCGCTTGTCTGAAAAGCCTTTGTATTCAACAAGTTCTACAGCATAGCCATCCTTTATCAGAAGCGGCATTGTGGCCATAACGGAAACGTTCTCGGAAGATATCATTCCTGATTCGCCCAACCGGTAAGCTTTTTCCTTGTCATGGTTCCAAGGCTCCACGCTCAGCCGGCCGTTCCTTATGACCACTGCGCCGTTTGCCCTGACTCGCATATCTTTTCCCTTTGTAGTATCGGCAACCACTCCGTCAATCTGAAGGTAGCAAACGCTTCCGCCCTTTTTCATATCGTAGAAAGTTCCGTTTATAGCTGCAACGGCACCGGCTTCGGACGCAGCCTCGGAGGTCCGCTTCAGCGTCTTGTGATCCAGTACACAAAATCTGTATTTGTTTGGATCTATTTCAAGAACAGTGATATCCTGTGCCGCACCGAAGAGATCCTCATAATGGCAGTTGACAAATGTCAAACCCCTACGGAAAGATTCCGCCTTTACCGTCTGCTTGGAGGTAGATCCGTCGTGAGTGCCGGGAATATGTACTTGATATCTTGCCGCGACTTTCTCTGTACGTGATGACACCCCGCAAGAAGCAGTCAAAAACAGGCACAGCATCAAAATTACCGATCCTGCAATTCTTGTTATCTCAGATATTTTGCTTCTCATATCAAAACTGTTTTCAATGTTTATCTCTTCAAAGGATATTCTTCTATTATTCACTGCCGTAGTCTCCAACTATTACTCACTGCCACCGTTTCCAGCTATTATTCACTGCCGCCGTCTCCAGTTATTGTTCACTGCCACCGTTTCCAGCTATTGTTCACTGCCGCTGTCTCCAGCTATTATTCACTGCGCTGTCTCCAGCGGTTTCCATGGTTGTCAAATACTCTACTCACCAATTTCTTCTATACGTTCAACGGTGCGCTTGACAGTCTTGTAGAGTGCCTTGGAGATGATTCTTACAATCAGCACCATTCCCACGATTATGGCCAAAGAAACTATCAAGAAGAGTCTTGAGCGTTCTTCGGTTCCGGCCATCAGGGCGGTGGGATTCTTTGAAATGGCATCTGCTATCCGTTTATTGCTGTATCTTGCAGCACTCCACTTGTGCACGATCAGCCCCTGTTTCACATAAGTGGCTCCGCCGTTGGAGCGGTTGAAGGTGACGATGGTCTTGAAATCTCCGTAAACGATCCTGAAAGGCAGATTCCTTTCCCCGTAAGAGGATGAGAAAACATCTGATATATCCTCTTTTTCAATGGCGTCAGAGATAGGCTTGAGGCTAGCCATGGTTTCTTCGGGAGTCAAGGCGCTCAGCACATATACCTTGGCATCCAGGTTTGCCGACGAGAAAGCGTCCAGCAGACCGGTGGAACCCGGGGAGTTGAGAGAATCGCCGAGATTCTTGAGCTTTCCAAGGTCTTCTTCAGTAATTCCTGCAGCATCGTAGAAGGAGACAAACACAAGCGGCTCCTCAGACTTCAGCACCTGCTGAGTGACATCCTCTCCATATCCGTCTTTCAACAGGAAAGGCATCTTTGAAGCAACCTTTTCGCTTCCTTCAACAACAGTGGATATTGTCTCTACATACGTCCAGCTTGTATCAGGAAGATTGTTCAGATTGAACTTTTTGGTAACCCCGTTCTTGGAATACAGGATTTCTGTCTTGTATTTGACTCTGGATGTGGAATCTCCGCTGAAAAGATCTCTCCCCGGCCTGAAGTCAGAAAGGTCGGCTGGAGGAAGGTTCCGCATGGAATAGACACTCACGCCAATGATAAGCGCCGCATAGCCAACCAAGAACGCCCACTCCCAGAAACTGTTTGCCACAGGCCTTGCCCGGCGTCTCTGGGAATAGAGGAAAACCGTAAGTGCCAGAAGCACTATGTTCTTGTAGAAAGAAGGCCATGGATCCAGGTGGATGACATCTCCAAAGCACCCGCAGTCTGCAACCTTTCCTGTGTAGGCGGAATATAAAGTAACGCCCGCAAAGAAAAGGCACATCAGCAGCGCCACTCCGGAAAAGAACCTGAACTTTATGACCTTGAGTATGCACACTCCCGTCAGAAACTCCACTACGCAAAGTGCTATTCCCAACCACAGTGCCCAATGCCCCGGATCCATCCCCAAGAAGGCGTGGAAGTATTCTTTCACCTTCAGCGATGTTCCTATCGGGTCCACTCCCTTCAGAAAACCTGAAGCGATAAACACAATTCCTACAAGGTACCGGGCCGATTTCCTCAACAACTTCCAGAACATATACTCTACAATAATAAAAATCTGTTCTCTATCACTGCTTTGACTCTTCACGCTACCACATCAGGTAATCTTTTGCGGTTACAGCAACTGAATCATGTACAAAAACTGCTATAATTACAACGGAAGTTTTTCCTTTATGCGTTCAAAAATCACATCCGGCGGGAGCATGGAACCATCCTCCGCCATGCATTCAACCTTCTGGAAATCAGCATCCCGCTCACATTCTTCCAGATACATCTTCCTCACGCCTTCCTGGAAGCTGATCCTTTCCTCGTGGATGTCTCGCTGCCCGTTCAGATAGTCGCGGTCACTGTCCTGGCTGCGGGAAGAAGCCAGACGGGAGGCGATAAAGTCCAGCGGCACGTTCAGATAGATGTTCACGTCCGGCCTCGGAATCCTGTAGAAGTCATACTCCAGCGAGAATATCCAGCTGCGGAGTTTCTCTCTCTCCTGAGGATCAACAATCTTTGAACACTGATATGCTATGTTGGAATAAACGTACCGGTCCAGAAGGACGGTCTTCCCCTCATCCAAAGCTTTCCTCAGCCCCGCTGAAGCATCCTGCCTGTCAAGCGCATACAAAAGCGCCACCAGCTTAGGATGAACCTGGTTCAAGTCTCCGAAACCACCACGGAGAAACTCCCCTACAAGGTCTCCGTAAACCGGAGCCTCATATCTGGGGAAATGAAGATATTCCAGGTCGTAACCTTTTTCAACGATATAGTCTTTCAGCATTTTGACCTGGGTGCTCTTTCCGGCACCGTCCAGTCCTTCTATAACTATCAGCATATTCAATCTTGGCGTCAATCGCACAAATTTACAAATAAAAACGAGTTGCTTTGTCATCGCGATGGAGTATCTTTGCAGCTGAAGGAACAATCCTCCACGATTTATGAAAAAGGCAAACCTCTCCACCGATAACTCCCGGAGACCAAAAAACAAGGTGATGGGAATCGTCAACATCAACAACGAGTCTTTCTACGGGAAGAGCCGCAGGATAACTGTTGAGGATGTTGAGAAAGCCTACCTCCAAATGATTGAAGACGGAGCGGACATCATTGACCTTGGAGCCTGCTCCACCAGGCCGGGAAGCACTCCGGTTTCCGAGCAGCAGGAATGGGAGTATCTGGAGAAGCCGCTCAAGCGTATAGCCTCCCTCATATCAGAATCCAGGTCTGGATACATTACATTTGACAATCAGGCAGAACCGGCAAAATCAAGAGATTTGAGAGAGGAAAGAAGGGCTGAGAAACTAGATTGGAATGAAGGTATCGTAAAGCCTGATTGCCATCTTCCCCAAATCTCCATTGACACTTTCCGAAGCGGCATCGTCCGCAAAGCCTACGAGGTGCTCGGGCCGTTCATCGTCAACGACATATCAGCAGGAGAGGATGATCCGGACATGCTCTCCACCGTTGCCGAACTTGGGCTTACGTACATCGCGATGCACAAGAGAGGCACTCCGGACACGATGCAGACTCTGACAGATTATCCGGACGGAGTTGTGGCGGAAGTGAAGCGTTACTTTGAAGCCTTTGCAGAGAAGGCGGACAGATTCGGCATCAAAGACTGGATACTGGACCCGGGATTCGGATTTGCCAAGACCGTTGAGCAGAACTATGAGCTTCTGGAACATCTCGACGAACTGA
Source organism: uncultured Bacteroidales bacterium (assembly GCA_900316795.1). Lineage (GTDB taxonomy): Bacteria > Bacteroidota > Bacteroidia > Bacteroidales > UBA932 > Egerieousia. Next base: position 76,280 of record ONEF01000009.1, read on the forward strand.
GTAATGTGGCAACCGGCAACAAAGCTTGCTCTACGGACAGTCAACCTGCAGCTATAAACCAAAGGCATACTCCGGTCCTCGTGGGGCTTTCCAGAAAGTCAATGATATACAAGCCGCTGGGAATAACTCCGGAAGAAAGCCTTCCTGCAACCTGCGTGCTGAACTTCAGGGCTTTGCAGAAAGGAGCCTCCATCCTCAGAGTCCACGATGTGAAGGAAGCCGTCCAGACGGTAACTCTCTACCAACGGCTCCTGAGAACCGCTGTCCCTCAATTATAGAACCGCTGCCCCTCAAACACCTCTTTAGAACCGCTGCCCCTCAAACAGCTCTTTAGAACCGCTGCCCTCAAAAAACTCTTTAGGACCGCTGCCCCTCAATTAACTCTTTAGAAACGCTGCCCTCAAAAAACTCTTTAGAAGCGCTGCCCCTTAAATAGCTGTGTTTCAGAACAATATACAAAGTCCTTCCTTTGAAAAAGAAGGAAGATGATTGCATAATAAACTAAGAATCAACATATTAAAGGGCAGCGCGTTTTATTCATCCAAAAATATTACTTTTGTACCTGAAAGTAATAGAAACTTATTTACGGACTAAAATCCTCTAATGATATATCTGAAATGAATCACGCACTTACAGCAGTTTCTCCAATTGACGGAAGGTACAGAAGCAAGGTTGAAATCCTCAGCGATTATTTTTCTGAATATGCCCTGATACGCTACCGCGTGAGAGTTGAAATCGAATACTTCATAGCCCTTTGCAACATACCCCTGCCTCAGCTCAAAGGATTCCCGAGAGGAAAGTTTCCGTCGCTGAGGAAGATCTACAAGGATTTGACCGTGGAGCAGGCCGCAAGGGTCAAGGACATTGAGAAAATAACCAACCACGACGTCAAGGCCGTGGAGTATTTCATCAAGGAGGAGTTCAAGAGGCTGAAGATAGAGAAGTTCTCAGAGTTCGTGCACTTCGGGCTTACCAGCCAGGACATCAACAACACCGCCACTCCTCTGAGCCTGAAAGAAGGTATCGCTGAGGCATATATGCCTGAGCTTATGGAGGTAAAGAAGACGCTCGAAGGTTTTGCAAAGGAGTGGAAAGATGTTCCGATGCTGGCTCATACCCACGGGCAGCCGGCTTCCCCCACCCTTCTGGGCAAGGAGATAAAAGTGTTTGTGGAAAGGCTGGACAAGCAGCTCAAACTCCTGAAGACGGTGCCTTACTCATCCAAGTTCGGCGGAGCCACCGGAGGAATGAACGCCCACAAAGTGGCTTATCCTCAGATCGACTGGAACAAGTTTGCCGCAGCATTCCAGAAAGAGGCTTTCGGGCTGGAACGCTCTTATCCTACAACCCAGATAGAGCATTACGACAACCTCGCCGCACTGTTCGATAACCTCAAGAGAATAAACACCATACTCATAGATCTCTGCAGAGATGTCTGGACCTATATCTCAATGGAATACTTCAAGCAGAAGATCAAGGCTGGAGAAGTCGGTTCATCAGCGATGCCGCACAAGGTCAACCCTATCGACTTCGAGAACGCCGAGGGCAACTTCGGAGTGGCCAACGCAATATTCGAGCATCTGAGTTCCAAGCTCCCGATTTCCAGAATGCAGAGAGACCTGACGGATTCCACCGTACTGAGGAATGTGGGAGTGCCAATCGCCCATTCCATCATAGCCCTCAAATCGCTGAAGAAAGGCCTTGGCAAACTGATCCTCAACCGCGAGAAACTCTCTTCCGACCTTGAAGACAACTGGGCGGTAGTTGCAGAGGCTCTCCAGACAATCCTCCGCAGGGAAGGCTATCCGCACCCCTACGAAACGCTGAAAGAGCTAACCAGAGTCAACACCAAGGTGACAAGAGAAAGCATCGCCGAGTTTGTAAAAGGACTCAAGGTAAAAGAAAGCGTAAAGAAAGAAATGCTTTCCATTACACCTCAGAATTATACGGGCATCTGATAATTTGCTTACCGTCTTCTATGAAAAGGCACTCCCGCAGAATGAGAGTGCTTTTTTCTTGAAGATATGATACACTTCGCAGGTTGTTACTCCTGCTCGTCCGCAATGACATAGACATCTTCCCCGGCTTCGTGGAAAAGATACTGCTCCCTGGCGAATTTCTCCAGGGAATCTTTGTTGGAAGTCAGCTCCTGGAGTTTCTCGTCAGCCTGCTTGATGGCATTCTGGTAATAGACCTTCTGGCGGTTCTGCCAAGCCAGCTGCTTGAGATCCCTGTACCAGGAAATGAGGTTGTTGGTATCAAAGAACAAGATCCACATCAGAAACACGAACGTGGCTATGAAATACTTGTTCTTCAACACCTTGAAGACCTGCCGGAACCCCGGTTTCTCCGATAGAGTTTTGAAAAATCCCACTTACTTGATTTTTTAGTGTTTGCTCCTTAAATTTGCAGCCAAATTTCTTTATCGCGATACAAATTTACAAAATATAATGAAACCAACACTTCTAATTATGGCTGCCGGTATGGGCAGCAGGTATGGAGGCCTCAAACAACTTGACGGTGTGGGACCTAAGGGAGAGACAATCATGGACTTTTCCATCTACGACGCCATACAGAGCGGATTCGCGGATGTGGTTTTTGTAGTCAGGGAGAAATTCAGGGCAGAATTTGAAGAGAAGGTTGCTTCCAAATTCAAAGGCAAGGTAAAATACTCCATAGTCACTCAGGAACCAGACAACCTCCCGGAAGGGTTCTCACCCAAAGAACCAAGGGAAAAGCCTTGGGGGACAGGCCAGGCTGTACTTTCCGCCAAAGACGTGATTACAAGGCCATTTGCCGTCATCAATTCAGACGATTTCTACGGAAGGGAGTCTTTCAAGGTTCTGGCAGACTACCTGAGCGGTATCAAGAAAGGAGAAAAAGGCAACTTCTGCATGGTCGGTTTCAGCCTTAAGAACACGCTCTCCGAATCCGGAAGCGTTTCCAGAGGAATCTGCACCACTGATTCCGAGAGCCACCTGCTCAAGGTAGAAGAACACTCCAATATACGCAAGGAAGGAGGCAAGATCCTTGGAGAAAACCTCAAAGGCATTGAGCACGAGCTTAAACCATCTACAGCCACATCCATGAACATGTGGGGCTTCACTTCCGATTATCTGGATGAGTCTGAAGTGCTCTTCAGAGAGTTCCTCAAGCAGAACATCGACGAGCCAAAGAAAGAATTCTATGTTCCTTCCGTTGTAAGCACAATGATTCAGGAAGGCAAAGCTGAGGTAAAAGTTCTGGAAACCCCTTCCACCTGGTTCGGCGTTACTTACAAGGAAGACAGGCCAAAGGTTGTGGCCAAACTCAAGGAAATGGCGGAAAACGGGACATACCCTTCACCATTGTTTTAGGCTTGCAGAATATGAGCGCATTGTTCAGCAAACCCAAGTATTACAGGCCGGGATTTGGAGGAAGCCTTCTCATCCTTTTGGTCCTTTTTGTCGGAGGAGGTATTTTTTCTGCTCTGGTTTCTTTTGTGGCGGCTATGGCCAGCGGGCAGCTTACCCCTGAAGTTCTGTCAGATCCGCAAATGCTTACCGAGATAATAGCCGGCAAGCTTTCCCTGATGTATTTTGCGCAGATGATTGTTCCCGTACTGTTCATCTGGCTGGTAGGCAACGCAAGAAGCCATAATCCTATGGTCTCCCCGGTCAAGGTAGATGCCCCGCATATCGGAAAGTTCAACTTCCTGACCTTGGGCTTGCTCCTTATGTTCCTGACGCTTGCCGTCGGATGGGTGCTGGATCCTGTAACAAGCTACTTCCCTATCCCGGACAGCTTCAAGAGTATGTTCGAAAACATCAGCAACAAGCCTTTTGACACCATACTTTCCGTTGCCATCATGGCTCCGCTGTTTGAGGAATTCATCCTCCGGGGAACCATAGAAAGAGGCCTGCTCAGCGGAAGCTCCTGGGCAGCAATCCTATGGTCCGCCCTCCTCTTCGGAGTCATACACATGAACTTCTGGCAAGCCATTCCGGCCTTTATAATAGGCTGCCTCCTGGGTTGGGTCTATTACCGGACGCACAGCATCTGGGCTGTCATCTTCATGCACTTTGTAAACAACTTCTCATCCATTATGCTGTACTGGGTACTGCCTGAAATGGATGCTGAAGCATCGTCAAGGGAAAACATGAAAATGCTTACAGGCACAGACTTATGGTATTGGGTTCTGGTAGGCGGCGGAGTTGTCATCACTGTCCTGGGCATTGTACTTTTGAACAAATACCTGCCAAAGAAACCGCAGAGCTTCAAACCCAAGGAAGTTCTCATGTCAGAACAGATGACATCAGAGCCTGAGGCCTAAAGGAAGTTCTCATGCCAGAACTGATAACATCAGAGCCTGAGTCCCAGCCGGAACGCTCCAGAACCTGAGCCCTGAGAAAAAACCTCAAAAGACCTGAACCCTGAAGCAGAACAAACCACCCGGAACATGAACCCTGATCAAAACCTTCCAGACTTGGATCCTGCGCAGAAACCCCAACAAGTCATCCTAATACCCACAAACAGAACACATGAAAAAAATATATCCTTTGCTGCTTGACAGCATAACTCCTGAAAGCATAGTCAAAAACGGTTTCCTCAAGGATAACAGCCTGGACGACCTGATTGATACTTATCTTGGCAATTTGCTCGGCGACAAGGTCTTTACATTCTTCCAGGGAAATCTCCCTATAACCGTTGAAATCAAGGACTCCAGCAGCAACCGCATAATCGTCTCCCCTGATGACGAAACAGCTCTTCCGCGATACGACTGCTGGGGAAAGGAAAGGCTCATCTACATACTGTCCGCAGAAAAGGACTCCTCCATCTGGATAGGCTTCGACAAGCCACTGACCGCAACGGACATCTATGAAAGATGCCAAAGCGGAACCATCCTTGAAGCCATGAACGAAATTGCTCCGGAGGAAGGAGAAACTTTCTACATCAGGCCGGGAGTTCCGTTCTGCATAGGTAACGGAGTCAGATATGTGGAAGTGGCCCAGAACTCCCCTGCAGACCTCGATATTGAGGATTTGGACCAGTTGATAGAAGCCCTGGATTTCATAAACCTGAATTCATATATCCCTGAGTACATCTCACCTGAAAGCTGCATGTTCCGTATGGAGAGAGTCGCTATAACCAAGCCTCAGACAATAGCCCCAGACCAGACTGAAAGCTTCATGGCCATCCTCAATCTTGACAACCAGACATCGCTGAAGGTAAAAGACTTGAGAGGAACAACAGAATCTACAGAAGAAAACCTTGTAACACTCAGCCCAGGATCTGAAAACACAAGTCTGAATTGCAATGCTGAGGTATCCTGTGGAAGAACAAAACAAAATTCGACCGCCGGATCCATTGAAAACTCACGCGTTATACCTGCAGCAAACTGTCTGGTACTTATACCGCATGACATATCAGAACTCACCATAACTCCGAGTCAGGATGGTGAGAACCCAACATCCTCTTTTCTTCGCATCTATATGAGCAACATCCCGAACCCTCCGAAAGAAGACGAGGAAGAAGACACACACGAGGAACACGAGCATCACTGCGGCTGCGGACATCACCACCATCACCACGATGACGACCACTACAGCTGCGGCGACGATGACTGCCGTGACGATGACTGCAACTGTGATAATCACCACCATCACCACGATGACGACCACTGCTGCTGTGATGATCACCACCATCACGACGATGACGACCACTGCTGCTGTGATAATCACCACCATCACGACGATGACGACCACTGCTGCTGTGATAATCAGATAATCACCACCATCACGACGATGACGACCACTGCTGCAACACACACCACAAACACTACAACTAGAAGAAGATTAAAGTTTCAGCTTAAAGAAAAACGCCACTAGGCCAAGATCAAGCTAAAAAACACCTGAAGCAAAGAAGCACCCGAAGGCCAAGATCAAGAAAACAGGCACCAAAAGCCGAAACCAAGAAAACAGGCCCCAAAAGCCGAAAGCAAGAAAACAAGCACCCGAAGGCCGAGAGCAAGAAAACAAGCTCCAGAAGCCGAGACCAAGAAAACAGGAACCCGAAGGCCGAGACCAAGAAAACAAGCGCCAAAAGCCGAGACTAAGAAAACAGGCACCAAAAGCCGAAACCAAGAAAACAGGCGCCAAAAGCCGAAACCAAGAAAACAGGCGTCAGAAGCCGAGAGCAAGAAAACAAACGCCAGAAGGCGTGAAAAGCAAATCGCTGATTATTAATATGTTAAAGAAATGAGGGTATGCGGATTTGCATAAAGCAAAAAACGATAAAAACCAGATTATCAAATAGTTGTTAAACACGCTCAAACATGGACACGGTAAGGATTGACAAATATCTCTGGGCAATAAGGGCCTTCAAGACCAGGAGCGAAGCGGCCGAAGCTTGCAGAAGCGGCAAGGTCTATGTAAACGGCTCCCAGGTAAAGTCTTCCAAAGAAATAAAGAAGTCAGACGAAATAGAAGTAAGGAAAGGTGCAGTCCACTACAAGTACCTGGTCGTGGAGCCCATTGACAAACGCCAGGGAGCAAAACTCGTAGATCAGTTTGCAACCAATGTTACCCCACAGAGCGAGCTTGACAAACTCGTGGCACCGGTTGAAACAATCTTCCTCAAGAGAGAACGCGGCAGCGGGCGCCCTACCAAGAAAGAGCGCCGTGACATAGACCGCTTGATGGACGGTTTTTAGCCTTTGAACAGTTTAAGGAGTTTTTCTTTGAAAGACAGTTCTTTGGATTCTTCCTTTGACTGCTCTTGAGAGGAACATGCAGTTGAGGTATCTTTCTTTGAAGGCCTGTCATTTGGAGCAGGAGCGTTCCTTGAAGGCTCATTCTTTAGAGACTCGTTCATTGAAGCAGGAGCGTTCCTTGAAGCCTCATTCTTTAGAGACTCGTTCATTGAAGCAGGATCGTCCCTTAGAGGCTCTTTCTTTGAAGCAGGATCGTTCTTTGGAGTTTCTTTCTTTGGTTCTGTGTTGCAGATGTTCATAGCACGCTCCACTCCCATGAAAGCAAAATCCTTGATCCCTTGGGAAGCACGCTTGAGAATGGAAGGCAGCTGAGCTTTCTCTTCTCCCTCGATTTTTCCGAGAACATAGTCTATCTGGCCTCCGCGAGGAAATCCATTCCCGATACCAACCCTTATCCTGGCATAGTCAGAGGAAGATAGAATCTGATTTATGTTTCCAAGGCCGTTGTGTCCGCCGTCGCTCCCCTTCTTGCGCATTCTCACGCTGCCGAAAGGAATAGCCAGGTCATCGCAAATGACAAGGAGATTCTCCTTCTGGATGTTCTCCTTCTGCATCCAGTAGCTTACAGCCTTGCCGCTGAGGTTCATGTATGTTGAAGGCTTCAGGAGAATGAGTTTGCTGCCCCTGTAAGAAACCTCGGCTATACTGCCAAGGCGGTCTGTATGGAAAACCGCCCCCGACTCCTCAGCAAGAAAGTCCACAACCATAAAACCTATGTTATGACGGGTACCGGAGTATTCGGCACCGATGTTTCCAAGACCAGCTATAAGATATTTCCCTGCCATTTTCCACTTGATTTAAAACCCAATCGTTTTGACCAATTGTCAATCGGTCGGGCAAATTTAAGAATCTGTTTTGAATTATCGGCCAATAGACATTTTTAGCCTAAAAGACATTTTGTTCTATAGACCAAAAGGCTTAATAGACATTTTGAGGGATGAAATCTTTGTATTATATTGATGTTCTACCTCTTACAGAGGTTATCATTAACATTGCAAAAAAGTGGATGCCAAACATTTCAGCATCCACTTGGAAGAATTCTTGAATCCCCGCATACATTGCGGTGAGATCCGGATTTCAAAACTGCCTTGACTCGGCTCAAGAACGCCGGGAGATGAAACCAGGAATTACTTGGCCTCAGTGTTCTCAGCCTCAGCTGCAGCGGCTGCAACAGCTGCACGGGTACGCTTGATTTCGCAAACCATGAGCTTCTTAGGAGAAGTTACCTTGCAGTCTGCTACTGAAAGCTCGCCGGCATATATAGCCTTGCCAACACCAAGGGTTGTAATGTCAACATCAATCTGGTCAGGAAGCTTGTCCATAGGACCGCAAACCTTAACCTTTCTTACGCCTACTCTAAGACGACCACCCTGCTTTACACCTTCTGCATTTCCGAAAATGTTTACAGGAACTGCTATCTCAACAGGCTTGTTCTCAGAGATAGCCAGGAAGTCGATATGGATAGCATTATCTGTAATCGGATCATACTGAGCATCGTGAAGGATGCAAGGATGAACCTCACCGTTAAGGTTGACGTGGATGATGTAAGACTTTGGCGTGTCTGTAATCTTCTTGATGTCTGCCAGTGGAATGGCGATGTCCAGATGCTGGGTTCCGTTGCCGTAGATGATGCAAGGAACGTTTCCTGCCCTGCGGATCTTCTTCAGATCCTGCTTTGTACCGATTTTACGCTCGGTAGCGTTCAAAGTGATAATCTGCATAATTGTTTGTTTTTAAGTGTTACTCAGTCCGGCTTTTCCGGACCCCATTGCACCGAGCCCGAACCCGTCGGGCAAAATGCGGACGCAAATATAGTCAAAAAATCATATCCGCAAAATCCAAGGATAATCTCGCAATCCATGACAAAGCCAGCCCGCTCATCAAGCATCAGCATTTGCCAAGAGCTCTGTTGGAAATACCAAAAAAGTTATTATCTTTGACTTGTTCTGCATAAAAGGCTTTTTTGCAGGACTGAGGAGTGTTACATTTTCCACCCGACAAAAATATTTTTAGAAACACTTTACACACTACACTTATGATCAAGAAATTCAGATGTACAGTATGTGGTTACATCCATGAAGGACCGGAACCACCTGAGAGATGCCCGCAGTGCAAACAGCCAAGAGAGAAATTCGTAGAGGTTGTTGAAGAAGACAACAAAAAAGGCTGGGCAGACGAGCACGTTATCGGCGTTGCAAAAGGCTGCGATCCTGAAATAATGGAAGGCCTGAAGGCGAACTTCGTTGGCGAATGTTCAGAAGTAGGAATGTACCTTGCCATGAGCCGCCAGGCAGACCGCGAGGGTTATCCTGAAGTTGCAGATGCTTTCAGAAGATACGCTTTTGAAGAGGCAGACCATGCTGCAAGATTCTGTGAGCTCATCGGCGATATGGTATGGGACACCAAGACCAACCTCGAGAAAAGAATCGAGGCTGAAAGAGGTGCCTGCGCCGGCAAGAAGGAAATTGCCACCAAGGCAAAGAAACTCAACTACGACGCAATCCACGACACAGTCCACGAGATGTGCAAGGATGAAGCTCGCCACGGACAGGGCTTCGAAGGTCTCTACAACCGCTTCTTTAAGAAATAGTAGCGTAAAACGTAAAGACCTTACTGCCAATACATTAAGCAAACGAGGGGTACTCATTTACGGCACCCCTCGTTTATTTATCTACTTTATAATCAGCGATTTATCAAAAACGCCCGGACAGCAACCCCAGGCCATCGTTCGCCCGGGCGGCAATCATTCAGAAGAAGAGTCTGGGAGTATCATCTTCACGTCCGAGTTCCAGTCGTACTTCTGGTAGTATGTAGTGAGCGTGGCTTCCTCAGGGTTGTTTATGTAGCAGCTCAGACCGGAGAACTTGGCCGGATCTATCGCGAGTGTTATCATCTGGCCTGTAGTGTACTTTGCTGTTACAGCCTTCTGGAGCGCCGAGGTAAAAGCGGCTGTTTCAGAACTGCCGCACAGGTTGTCAAGGAAATCTTTCAGGTCATAGAACCAATGGTCGTTGTATCTGAAATATCTCTGTACGGTTGTCACATCCAGAGATGCAATGCCATCGCGATAAATATCAAAGAGCTTTGAAGCTTCTTCAGCGACGGCCTCCAGTTCAGAGCACTTTACCGTGGAAATGGTAACAGAGCGGTATTCTCCTGACTGTGCGGCGTAATAGTCATATACTTCCTTGGATACTCCGTTGTAGTCTCCGTTTACCATCTTCTCAATCACTTTGTCATACGGGAAACTGTCTGTGAGCATCTCTGCCGGGGAAGAAATGAAATAATCGCAACTGTTCCTCAACTGATAAGCTATCTCGATGCCGCCCATCAGGCAGGCGTCTATCGCTATGAAGTCAAAGTGGGTATCTCCCAATGCTTCCTGCACATCAAAGATGGACATCTCTACTCTGCTTTCGCTTCCGAAAGACTTGACCATGTGGGCATAAGGATCCACCCCGTTTTCAGGTTCCGGGAAGAGAGTCTTGCCATTCCTGACGGCTCCGACGCTGGAACCTGATGAAGTTGCTGCAGTTGAAACTCCGGCAGAAGAACTTCCGGAAAGAGGTTCCTTCTTTCCATAATAAAGACGGGCATAGGCCGCCTCACGTTTAGCCTCATCTTCTGAAGTTGACGGGTCCAATGTATAGTAGCCTGTTGGAAGCCAGCCTGTTCCGTGAGACCAGAGCACCAGTCCGTAAGATGTTGCCGGACACATTGTCTTTGTGATGTTAAGCACGGACTTCATGGCGTTTTTTGTACAGGAATTCTGGTACGGGAACTTGTAAAGCGTATCTAACTGCCTGTTGCCGTTCTTGTCTTTGTACATGTTCACAAGCACCGGCAGGGTGTCTTTCATCTGGAAAGTTTTAAGGTCAAAGTTGTTGCTGTATATGACAATGTTGGCATCGTCCGGAAGGTATCCGTTAACTATCTTGTTTATGTTGGAAGCAGCATCAACTGCCAGGTTGTTGTGTGAAGCAAAGTACAGAAGCAAAGTCTTGCTTCTTTCCTCAAAAACCACCTCTTTGGGTTCTACCTTGGAGCAGGAGGAAAACAATGCAAGTACCGCAACACAGACGGCTGAAGCTAACCACGCACACCGGAAACATTTGACCCTGAAAGAGGATTCTGTTTCTGTCATTCTTCTTCTGAAAACGATCATATTCATTCCTTTGTTTGGGATACCTGGAACATATCGCAGATTAAACTCCAGGCATAACCTGACAAAATTACAATTTTTATTCTAAAAACCGCCCTGCAGAATTTCATTCTTCTCCTTCAAGGCTTTGTACTTCTGGAGGAGTTCAGTCTTCAAATTGGCTGTTTGAGTAAAATTCCACTGTTTTGCGTATCTTTGTCTAATTGGCACCGGCTTTTGCACATTGTTCAGCAAAAATCATGCTTGCAAATCCGCTGCGCCAACTGTATAAGCCTTGACAACTGTTTTGGCAAAACTTATGAACGCATAATTATCAGCAGCCACTTAAAACACACATCATGGAAAAGAGCAAATTCTCCAAACCACTGGATGAGAACCTTGGAGCATCCATCCGCTCATACATCAATATGCAGGTTGACAGAGCCGCCCTCAAAGGCGCTGAAAAAATGTCTCTGCTGTCCAACAAAGCCATCGTCACCGTGATACTTCTCCTGGTGGGGACCATCTTTGTTTTCCTCCTCGGGATTGCTGCCGGATATTTCTTCGGAGGACTTTTGGGAAGCCTTTCCCTCGGATTCCTTTGTGCAGCAGCTTTGGTGCTTGTAGTGGGAGTTGCGGTGTTCCTGCTCAGGAAGAAACTCTTCATAAACGGGCTGGCCAAAATGTACTCCGGCATGCTGCTCGGCGATGACCGGACTTCCAACATGAAGGAACTCAACCTCCGCCAGCAGTTTGTAGAGACCCGCATCCAGGACAAGGAAGAAGATATTGCCGCCGAGTACAAGATGCTGAAGAACATGCTCAATCCGTTCTACTACTTGAGCAATGTGGCTGACAAGATCAGAGACATCTTCCGCGGAAAGGACAAGGATACGCCTCCTACAGAAGACATAAAGACCGCATCTTCAGCGACTAGGACTGGAGCGGACGATGTGCGTGCTTCTGAGGAAGTAGACAAAGGTTCTGATCAGGCAGAAGAAAACTATCAGAACAGGCAGTTCTGACCTCAAAGGTTGACGCGGAATCAGGAAGCGGAATCAGTGAATGTTAATTTGAAAAAGATATGAAAAAACTTACAATTATGCTTACAATCTTCGCTGCGGCTATGGCTGCAGGCTGTAAGGGTGAGAAGGAGGCCGAAAGCCAGAAGCCTTTCACCTATATCGTTGATGAATTTGCAGACCTGCAGATTCTGAGGTATCAGATTCCCGACTGGGATTCGCTGAGTTTCGAGAACAAGGCATTCCTCTATTTCACTTCAGAGGCTGCAAAATGCGGAAGGGACATAGTGTTTGACCAGATGGGTAAATACAACCTCAGGATCCGCAAGGTGATTGAGAAAATCATTGACACGTATGGGTACCCTGGAAATGACAGCAAAGGCAATGCCACCGGAAGAGGCAGCGACGGAAAAGGTATTGACATTCAGAGCTCTGATTATAAAGAGTTCATCGTATATGCAAAGAGAGTTTTCTTCTCCAACGGCATCTACCACCACTATGCTGAAGACAAGTTCTATCCGGCTTGTCCTCCGGCGTTTTTCAGAAGCCTCATGGAAGCAACCGGTCAGGGAGAGCTCTGCGAGGAACTTCTGCCGGTAATCTATGAAACTTCCATACTCCCTATGAGGAGATGCAACGACAGCAAGGTTGACATGGTTGCAAACTCCGCCGTGAATTTCTACGAAGGAAACCTTACGCAGAAGGAAGTAAATGATTTCTACGACAAGATGGAAGACCCGAACGATCCGCATCCTATATCCTATGGTCTGAACTCCAAGCTTGTGAAGAACGAAGACGGTACAATTACAGAGAAGGTCTGGAAAGTGGGCGGACTCTACTCTAAGTCTATCGAGAAGATTATAGAGAATCTGGACAAAGCAAAGGAATACGCTGAAACAGACGGACAGAAGAAGACCATAGAACTGCTTGTAAAGTATTATACCACAGGAGATCTCCGCGATTGGGACGCATACAACATCCAGTGGGTTGACGACGGGGCCAAGGTGGTTGACTTCACCAACGGCTTCATCGAGGATTATGACGACCCTCTGGGAAGGAAGGCCACTTGGGAAGGCATCGCCAACTTCAAGGATCTGGGAGCCAGCCGCCGTACGGAAGCTATAAGTTCTCAGGCCCAGTGGTTTGAGGACAATTCTCCTGTTGACAAGCGATTCAAGAAGGAGAATGTCAAAGGCGTCAGCGCAAAGGTTATCAACGTTACCGCCCTGGGAGGTGCCTGCTACCCTTCCACCCCTATCGGCATCAACCTTCCGAACGCCAACTGGATCAGGAAGGAGTTCGGCTCAAAATCTGTTACTATCAACAACATAACAGAGGCTTACGACAAAGCTGCCGACGAGTCTCCAAAGAGCATCCTCACGGAATTTGCCTGGGACCAGGCCGAGATAGACATGTGCAAGAAGTATGGTGTGATGACCGACAACCTGCATACTGACCTTCACGAGTGCCTGGGTCACGCTTCCGGACAGCTGCTGCCTAATGTCCAGGAGAACGCCCTCAAGGAGTTCAACTCAGCCCTGGAGGAAGCAAGGGCAGACCTGTTCGCTCTCTACTATCTTGCAGACCCTAAGCTGGTTGAGATGGGCCTTCTGCCTGATGCCGACGCATACAAGGCTGAATACATGACCTATATCCGTAACGGCCTGTTCACACAGTTCACAAGAATTGAGCTCGGCAAGAAGAACACGGAAGCACATATGCAGAACCGCAAGCTGGTGGCAGAGTGGGTTTATGAAAAAGGCGCAAAAGACAATGTCATCGAGAAAAAGACCAGAGACGGCAAGACCTATTTTGTCATCAACGACTTTGAAAAGCTCCGCGGCCTGTTCGGGGAACTTCTTGCAGAAATCCAGAGAATCAAGTCTGAGGGAGACTACAAGGCAGGAAAGAATCTCATCGAGACCTATGCGGTTGACATAGACCCTACTCTCCACAAGGAAGTTCTTAAACGCTATGCCGCCCTCAACCTCAAGCCTTACAAGGGATTTGTGAATCCGGACATAGTACCTGTCGAGAAGAACGGAAAGGTTGTTGACTACAAGGTGGTTTACGTGGATGACTACCTCAAGCAGATGATGGAGTACGGCAAGAAGTATTCTTTTGAATAAGCAGTTGCTTAATGCCTGACACACACTCAAATTCTCTGCATTGAACACCGGGATCAAAGATACCATCGACAAGCTGAAGGCCGGGCTCGACATTTCTGATGCCGAGCTGGCTCTGCTTGTCAGGGAGACCGGTGAAAACTATCTCAGGGAGTGTGCCGACAAGGTCAGGAGAGAGAACTATTCAGACAAAGTTTTCCTGAGGGGCCTGATTGAGTTCACCAACTACTGCAAGAACGACTGCTATTACTGCGGAATAAGGAAAAGCAACATCTTTTCTCAGCGATACAGACTTTCGCAGGAACAGATACTGGACTGCTGCAAAGAAGGCTATGAACTGGGATTCAGGACATTCGTGCTGCAGGGAGGGGAGGATCCATACTTCACAGACGACAGGATCTGCTCAATTGTCTCCGCCATTAAAAAAGCCTATCCGGACTGCGCAGTAACACTCTCGACCGGTGAGAAAGAGTATTGCAGCTACAAAAGGTTTTTTGAGGCCGGGGCGGAAAGATACCTTTTAAGGCATGAGACGGCAGACCCCGTGCACTACCGCAAACTCCACCCGGAAAGCCTCAGTCTGGAACACAGGAAAGAATGTCTTTTCAACCTCAAAAGCATAGGATACCAGGTAGGCTCAGGTTTTATGGTCGGCTCCCCGTTCCAAACCACAAGTAACATCGTGGAGGACCTCAGGTTTCTCCAGAAACTGCAGCCTGACATGATAGGTATCGGCCCTTTTGTAGCCCACTCACAGACACCGTTCGCCTCCTGTCCAAACGGCAGCTTGGCACTGACTCTCAGGCTTATATCCATTCTCCGGCTGATGTTCCCTTATGCTTTGATTCCATCCACCACAGCCCTTGGTACCATACATCCCCGGGGCCGTGAACTGGGGCTCAAAGCCGGAGCCAACGTGGTGATGCCCAACCTCTCTCCGGTTGATGTCAGAAAAAAATACGAACTGTACGACAACAAGATATGCACTGGGGAAGAATCAGCCCAATGCAGGAGTTGTCTGGAAGCCAGAATCGTCTCCGCTGGCTACAAAGCTGTCACAGACCGGGGAGACGTAGTGCCTCACTGAATGAATACAATTATCTCAATATGAAAAAGTTATTTACTACAATTGGTGCAATGTTATTGGTTCTGGCCGCTGCCTTTGGCCAGCCTTCCAAGCAGTTCGTCACAGTTTACGCTGAACCGGACCATTCCGACTGGATTTATTCCTGCGGAGAGAAGGCCACCTTCACCCTTTACGCCGTAAAGGAAAATGCCAGGATGCCGCTAACTGAAATCAACTACAGTTACGGACCGGAAAAACTCAAGGCGGAAAAGACCGGTAGCGTTACAACAGGAAAAGACGGATTTGCACGCATAACGGTACCTGGCCGCAAAGTGCCAGGATTCACTACCGTAAATGTAAGTGTCACATACAATGGCAAGAGATATTCCAGCCAGACCAACATAGGCTTTGACCCGTACAAGATAGAACCTACAACCTCTCTTCCGGAAGACTTTGAAGCTTTCTGGGAAGACGCCAAGGCGAAAGCCGCCAAAGTGCCTATGCTGACTCGCGTAAGACATTCTGAAGAGGAGAGCAACGACAGGGTAGATGTATATTACATCCGCATCCAGTCTTACCGCGCGGGCAATTATGTGTACGGAGTGCTGACCGTGCCAAAGACTGAAGGAAAGAAACCGGCTATCCTCCGTCTGCCTGGTGCAGCCGTACGCAAGTTCAACGGCCCGGATCCTCTGGCATACGAAGGCTTTGTCGTGCTGAACATAGGCGTCCACGGGATTCCTGTTGACCAGGACACTGAAATGTACAGGCAGCTTGAGACCGGTGCCATGTCCGGATATGTCCTGAAAGGATTGGAGAACCGTGATTCTTACTACTACAAAAGGTCTTATCTGGGTTGTGTCAGGGCTGTGGATTACCTGTGCAGCCGCGATGATGTAGATGCCTCCCGCATAGCCTGCTACGGCGGAAGTCAGGGCGGAATGCTCTCGATAGTGACAGCTGCCCTGGACAAAAGAGTCAGCGCCTTGTTCGCTTATTTCCCTGCCTTCTGCGATGTAACCGGTTATTATTACGGCAGAAGCGGAGGCTGGCCACATCTGTTCCTCGACAAGAGCGATCCTCTGATCGAGAAGAAAGTTGCCGTCTCCAAATACTATGATGTAGTGAACTTTGCCCGCTTCCTCTCACAGCCAGGCTTCTACTCTTGGGGTTTCAACGATATCGTATGCTGCCCTTCATCGACATTCTCCGCATACAATGTCATCACTTCACCCAAGACTCTGTGCCTTGCAAAGGACACAGGCCACTGGCTCTACCCTTGGCAGAGCGAGGAAGCTCTCAAATGGCTGAAAGCCCAGTTCAAGATGCAGCAGGAATAACTGCAACCCGGTATCCGGCTCCTAAATGTCAGGAGTCATATCTGCATCTTCAGCCCTGCGGCCGGTAATGACAGGAATCTCATCATCAGACTCTTTGTCCAGTTGCTTGGACCAAAGGTATTTTCTGGTTTCCCTGACCAAGACTCCACTGAGCAGGAGCAGGGAGATTATGTTCGGAATTGCCATCAGGCCGTTGAGGATGTCTGCAAAGTTCCAGACCATCTCAAGATTCATCACGGCTCCTATGTAAATCAGAACTATCCAAACAATACGATAGATAAATACCGTCCTCCTTCCGGCCAGGTACTCCACACTCCGTTCCGCATAGTAGCTCCATCCCAAAATCGTTGAAAAGGCAAATGTGGCAAGGCTGATGGTAAGGATAATGGACCCCACGTAAGGTATCTGCCCGAATGCCATCTGGGTAAGTTTGGCACCGTCCTTATAGTCAATGCCTGGATTTGAATAGATGCTGGAAACCAGGACAAGGCCGGTCAGTGCGCATACAATCACCGTGTCCCAGAAAGTCCCGGTAGAAGAAACCAGAGCCTGGCGGACCGGATTCTTGGTCTGGGCTGCCGCAGCTGCGATAGGAGCGGAACCCATACCGGATTCGTTGGAAAACAGGCCTCGGGCTATTCCGTAGCGGCAGGCCATCATTACGGTAAAACCTGCAATTCCTCCAGCCCCGGCTTTGGCCGTGAAGGCAGACTTGAATATCAAGGAAAGGGTTTCTCCGAGCACGCTCCAGTTCATACCAAGTATAATCAGGCATCCGAGCACGTAAAATATGGCCATGAAAGGAACCAGAAGCCCGCAAACCCTGGCTATTCCCTTTATCCCGAAGAAGGTTACCAGCATCACCAGGAAAGCCACTGCAATTCCGGTCCAGTATTTAGGGATGCCCGCAAAGGAAGGGCCGAACAAGCCTTCCTGATCCAGCAGGGTGGAAATGGCGTTGGACTGCACCAGGTCTCCGATCCCGAAGGCGGCAAGTGCAGCCAGAACGCAGAACAACACCGCAAGGAATTTGCTCTTCACTCCCCTTTCCAAGGCATACATAGGACCGCCGAGCATCGTCCCCTTTGCCGTCCTCACCCTGTACTTTATGGCAAGAAGACCTTCACTGTATTTTGTGGCTATACCCAGGACTCCTGTCAGCCAGCACCAAAGAACAGCACCCGGACCTCCCAAGGACACTGCTGTAGCTACCCCTATGATGTTTCCTGTACCTATTGTGGCCGCAAGGGAAGTGGTCAAGGCACCGAACTGGCTCACGTCACCGGCCGCACCCTTATCCCTCTTGAAAGAGATTCTGATGGCTTTGAAAACATATCGCTGAGGAAACCTCAACCTGACAGTCAGGAAGATATGCGTTCCCACAAGTAAGATTATCAGGGGCCAGCCCCAGAGGAAATCGCTGAATGACTTGATGTACGAACCTAGAATAGAGATGAAACTGTCTTCCATAATTGCGATGAAATTAATCTGAAACAAATTTAACAAAAAAACTTTATGTATTTTTGCTGAAAAGACTGGCCTGTTTATTGCTGGTCTTCATTCAAGCATAAACTGATTGACATGAACAAAATTTTCAACAGGGCAACAATAGCTCTTTCTGTCACGGCCATCGCTCTTTATATGATGTGCACATCGTGTATCCTGGCTTTCTGGGATAAGGATCACGATGACAAGACAGACAGTGATTCCACCGAAGTAAAGACCTTCGTGGACCAGATGATGAAGCAGTTTTATTACTGGGCGGACCAGATGCCTACATCTGTAGTGAAAAAAGGCAGAAGCGTGGAAGAGTATTTCAACGCTTACCTGGTAAAAAAGGACCGCTGGAGCTGGATGATGAACGGAGACTCCTACAATTCAATGGAAACCGGAGTCTCAACATCCTACGGATTCCATATCGCCCAGCCGATAGAGCATTTCAAGGACTATGATGTTTACATCACTTATGTGGACAAAAACTCCCCTCTAGCCAAGAACGGCATTACCAGAGGCTGCCAGCTTACACACATCAACGGGACAGATGTCAGCACTCTGATCAAAAACAACCAGTTCTATCCTGAAATTGAAAAAATGTCCAACAAATTCACTTTCAAGAAGCCGGGTGGAGAAGTAGTTGACCTGAACCTGTCCCAGACTTCATTCAAGAGCAATTCAGTCACATTTACAAAGACATTCACATCTGCACAGATGCCTTCTCTGAAATCTTCCGACAAAGTTGGCTACATACTCTACACCACTTTCAACTCCAACATGAAGAACGAGGTCACAAGTGCTCTCCAGCAGATGAAGTCAGAGGGAATAACAGACCTTATCCTCGACCTAAGGTACAATGGAGGCGGAGATCTGGACGTATGCTCTGATATTGCCAGTCTCCTGGCCCCTGCCGCTGCAGACGGAAAAGTGTTCATAACCTTGTCTCACAACCTGGCCAACAAGAAAGAAGACACTGACTACAAGATAAAGAGGACCGGAAATTCACTCAACCTGGAAAGATTGTTCGTAATAACCGGCAACGGGACTGCATCCGCTTCAGAAAGCATAATCAACGGCCTCTCTCCTTATATGGATGTGCAGACAGTAGGAAACACCACCTACGGCAAGCCTAACGGAATGTATGTGTTCCTGTGGCCGCAAAAGGTTTCCGAGAAAAACGCCGAGTATGCATTTCTTCCTATATGCTTCTACTGCATGAATTCTGAAGGAAAGGCAGACTATGACAATGGAATCTCTCCAAAGCAGAAAAGGTATGATGACCTTTATCACGATTTCTCTGAAAATGAAGACCTTATCAAAGCGTGCCTGACATATATAGGGACTGGAAGCTATCCTGTCCTTCCGGAGGCAAGCACCACAAAGGCCGGTATTCCTGCCGTTGGAAAGAAGGTATCCTATGGAGAAGGGTTCGTCGGGGCGTATGTCAAAAGTAGCTTTTGATAAAAGAAAGTGCATTTTTTTTGGTCATTAACAGAAATCTTGCTACTTTTATGTTCAGAAACGAATAGCATTAAGACTCAATAACTAATATTTAAGGTTAAAATTATGGAAAAATTGTTTGCAAACATTCAGGCTCAGTTCGAGGCTTTCAACAAGGACGCTGAGGCTCAGATCGTAAAGGGTAACAAGGCTGCTGGAACACGCGCAAGAAAGGCTGCTTTGGAAATCAGCAAGTTGATGAAGGACTTCAGAAAGGCTTCTGTTGAGGCTGCCAAGAAATAATCGGCTGAACTGAAAGATGAAAAGCGGAGAACCTTGTACGGTTTTCCGCTTTTTTTATGCCAAATACGGCGTCTCGCCCCAAAGTGCCGGACAACAAATGAGATAATCGCTGAAGATTTTGTATATTTGTCAGTTATGAACAAGACATCAAACTATAGGCTGACCATCATCTCCCCTGTCTTCAACGAAGAGGGAAACATAATCCGCCTGGCCCAGACGCTGGACAAGTACATCAATTCTTCTGAGGACAAAAAGATGTGCGTGCTTTTCGTAAATGACGGAAGTGCAGACAAGTCTTTGGAAATGATAAAGGAAGAGTGTTCCAAGAGAAAAAATTTCTACTATATTTCCCTTGAGAGGAGAACCGGTCTGAGCGGAGCCATCAAGGCCGGGTTCGACAACACTTTTTCACCTCTGGTAGGATACATTGACGCTGACCTGCAGACAACTCCTGAAGACTTTGATCTTCTGCTCCCTTATGCAGACGAATATCCTCTGGTGATGGGAATCCGCGCTAACCGCAAAGACTCCGCATGGAAAAACTTCCAGAGCAAGTTTGCCAACGGATTCAGGAAAATGTTCACCCATGACGGAGCTACCGATACCGGATGCCCTCTGAAAATCCTCCAAACAGACTACGCCAAGAGAGTTCCTATGTTTACCGGTATGCATCGTTTCTTCCCGGCCCTTATCCAGCTCCAGGAAGGAGGCAAGATGATGCAGGTTCCTGTAAGGCATTTCCCGAGAGTGGCGGGAGTATCCAAATACAATGTCTGGAACAGGCTCATCGGCCCTATGAAAGACTGCTTCGCATACCGCTGGATGAAAAAGAGATACATCAACTACTCCTTCAAAGACAACAATTTGCAATAAAACGCCCTAAGGGCGGTTTGACTATAACCAGATATGGAAAAGACATTGAGCCAATGGATAATCTTCGCGATAGGCTTTCTGGCGCAGGGGCTGTTCTCCGCCAGGATCCTGGTCCAGTGGATTATGTCTGAGAGGAAGAAGAAGGTTGTCTCACCTACCATATTCTGGGTGCTGAGCCTGATGGCTTCTTACATGTTCTTCATTTATGGATGGCTCAGGGATGACTTTGCTATAATGTTCGGCCAGGTCATTTCCTATTACATCTATATGTGGAACTTGAAGGTCAAGGGAGTTTGGAGCATATCCAAAGACGGGCAGCCGGACGGCAGCAAAAACAACATCTGGTGGAAAGCTCCGCTTCTTACAATCCTGCTTGTAACTCCTGTTGTCGGCATAGGATATATCCTGACAGACCTGGACGGATTCAAGCAGCAGTTTTTCCGCAACAGCGACATACCTCTCTGGCTAGTGGTCTATGGCTCACTGGGCCAGATCATATTCACCCTCAGGTTCGTTTACCAGTTCTTCTACTCAAAGAAGAGAAATGAAAGCTACCTTCCTGCCGGCTTCTGGATCATCAGCCTCATAGGAAGCGCCGTGATAGTGTCTTACGCCATCATCAGGCTTGACCCGGTCCTCGGGCTCGGGCAGGCTACAGGTTTCATTTCCTACACCAGGAACCTGATGATCCTCCACAGGCAGAAGAAAAGAGAGGCTGAGGAAAACGCAAAGACTTCTCCGGAAGAACAACCCGTTAAAGAAGATTCATGATGAAAAGGAGAGCCGCCATATATATTTTCATATTCGCGATGCTTCTCCCTCTGATGGCATTGAGGGAGTTCACCCCCGCCAATGAGCTCAGATACCTTAACATTGTAGATGAAGCCCTTTCCAACGGCAACTTCATCACTTTCTACGACCATGGTATGCTTTATGCGGACAAGCCGCCGCTTTATTTCTGGTTTGCCATGCTGCTGAAGAAGGTCTTCGGTTTCCACTCGATGTTTTTGCTGAGCTGCCTTCTGAGCCTTGTCCCTGCTTTTATAACCAGTTGGATCATGGACCGGTGGACAGAAAGCAAGCTGAAAGGTGAAGAAAGTGCGGCAGCCCTTCTGATGCTTCATTCAAGCGTAATGTTTCTGGCTTCCTCCATAGTCTTGAGGATGGATATGCTGATGTGCATGTTCATAGTTCTTGCCCTGTACACCTTCGGCAAGATGTACGCCAACAAGTCTGGAGCCAGGGACGCAAAGGAGGGAGTCACATCCCACGAGGCCAGACTGTTCAGAAGAGACAGGATACTTCTCCCGATATATGTTTTCCTTGCAATATTCTCAAAGGGAGCAGTAGGATTTCTGGCACCTGTCTTGTGCATAATTGTCTTCTGCCTCAGCGACAAGGAACTACGCATTGGACGGTATCTTGGATGGAGGTTCTGGGGCATACTGGTTGCCCTCTGCGCCATCTGGTGGACCGGAGTCTATTTTGAGGGCGGGAAAGACTACCTGAACAACCTCCTTTTCCACCAGACGGTTGACCGCGGAGTGAATTCCTTCCACCACAAGGCTCCTTTCTGGTACTACCTGGCAGGATACTGGTGGATTGCCGCCGTATGGAGTGTCCTCTGCATAGTCCTGATAATCAAGGGATGGAGGAAAAGGATGCTGGGCGGAATCAGGATCCACCTTATGGTGGTGACTTCTCTGAGCATCCTTGTGATGCTTTCTCTGGTAAGCTCCAAAATCGCAATCTATCTGCTTCCGGCACTGCCGTTTTTCATCTACGGAGGAGCTCTCATGCTCCCTTATTTCAAGGATGACAAGCTGGTCAGGGGAATCGTTGCCGCAGTTGCCTGGATATTCATCGTCATAGGCATAGCCTCCATCTTCAAACGCCTGGCCGTTCCGGAAAACCTTGCCGAAACACTTCCTAAGCTCTGGGCCCCTTATTGGGTGATACTTCTTCCACTGGCTCTTGGAGGACTGCTAGCCCTGAAGATGCTCAAGAACAGGAACACCTGCTTTGCCATCTCCATAATTTCCGCATCTTTGTTTGTCACCATCTTCCTTGGCAGTTTCTCAATGAATGAGATCAACAAGATGCTTGGGGCAAAAGAAGGATGTCTGGAGGCCTCACGCATCGCTGAGCAAAAGCAGAAACCACTGCTTTACTACAGTTTCAGCGCTGCCCCTAACATGGACTATTACTTCAAGCAGAACGGACAGCAGATAAAAGAGCTGGATTCGGCAGGCCTTTCTAACCTTGAAAACGGAATCCTGTTTTTCAAGGAGCGCAGGATAAAGAGAGATTCCACCCTCAGGCAAAGGCTTGAAGGGAAAGAATATACAAGATTAGGAGACAATATCTGCTATGCAGAGTTCTCCTCTGAGAAAGACAACCCTGAAGATAACAAAGAAGAACAATGAAAATACTTTTGACAGGAGCAGCAGGATTTATAGGTTCCCATACCGCAGTGGAACTGGTCAAAAGAGGCCATACCGTAGTGGGAATCGACAACATGAACTCCTACTATGACCCATCTTTGAAGAAGGCAAGACTTTCATACATAAGAAAACGCGCCAAACAACTCCAGTCTGGAGAAGAGAGTACGCCGGTCAGAAGCGCCGGGAAGTTTTCGTTCACACAAAAAGACATCGCGGACCTTCCTGCTATGGAAAAAGTCTTCCGTGAGGGCAGGTTCGACAAAGTATGCAACCTGGCTGCCCAGGCAGGAGTAAGATATTCCTTTGAGAACCCTGCAAGCTACATCCACAGCAACCTCATAGGTTTCTTCAACATACTGGAACTCTGCACCAAGTACAAGGTAAAGCATCTTGTATATGCAAGTTCTTCAAGCGTCTATGGCAACAATGCCAAAGTTCCGTTTGAGGAGGGAGACCGCACGGACGATCCTCAGAGCCTGTATGCCGCCACCAAGAAATCCAACGAGCTGATGGCCCATGTCTATACCCACCAGCGGAATCTCCCGACAACCGGCCTGAGGTTCTTCACCGTCTATGGCCCTTGGGGAAGACCGGACATGGCACCGTTCAAGTTCATGAAGAAAATCCTCAGCGATGAGCCTATAGACGTCTATAACAAAGGCAACCTCAGCCGAGACTTCAGCTACATAGATGACATCGTCAAAGGAATCGTTGCCGTCATCGAAGGCCCGGACAAGTCAAAACGCCCCGTTTACAACATCGGCAACAGCCATCCGGTACAACTTATGGATTTCATCGCGACAATTGAAAAAACAGCCCGAAAAAAGGCAAAAAAGGTGATGAAAGGAATGCAACCGGGAGATGTTTACACTACATTTGCATCCACTTCGGCTCTGGAAGAAGATTATGCCTTCCGCCCCGACACTCCACTTGAAAAAGGCATCGCCGAGTTCTACAACTGGTACAAAGTTTTTTACAAAATATAATGGAAAAAGAGACATTTGCACAGATGGAGATAAGCACAAAGGCTGCACTCCATAATTTCAAGTATTTCAGAAGCTACCTCAAGAAGGAGACCAAGCTTCTGATCCTCATCAAAGCCAACTCATACGGACACGGCGCCGTTGACTTTGCAAAATTGATGGAAAAGGCCGGGGCAGACTACTTTGCAGTAGCTCATCCGATAGAGGGCATCGAGCTCCGCGCGGGCGGAATCAAGACCCCTATCATAGTCCTCACTACCGGAACCGACTACTACAAGGAAATCATAGAGAACGGACTGGAGCCTGGCATCCCCAACCTTTACTCGCTCAAGAAGTTCGACGCTGTAGTAAAGAAGATGGGTGTGGACGTTTATCCTGTGCACATCAAGCTTGATACCGGAATGCACCGCCTGGGCTTCATGGAAAAGGAACTTCCTGAACTCCTCAAGTTCCTCAAGGCCCACAAGGAGATCAAGGTCCAGAGCATCTACTCCCACCTTGCAGCTTCCGACGAGAAGAAATGGGACAAGTTCACCCTTGGCCAGATTGCCCTCTACGACAAGATGGCTCCGCAGATAGACCAGGCCATAGGCTACCACCCTATCCACCACATACTCAACTCAGCCGGAATCGAGAGATTCTCCAAGTACCAGAAAGACATGTGCAGGCTCGGCATCGGCATCTACGGTGTAAGCGCCGTCAACCAGAAGAACGTCATGCCGGTTGCAAGCCTCAAGTGCCGCATCCTCCAGATCAAGGAGCTCACTCCGGAAGACGGCACCGTAGGTTACGGCCGCCACGGCAAGATAACCCGCCCTTCTAAGATAGCCACCCTGCCTCTCGGATATGCAGACGGCATCAACCGCCACTTCGGCAGAGGAGCCACCAAGTTCTGCGTGAACGGCAAACTCGTTCCTACCATCGGCAACATCTGCATGGACATGTGCATGATAGACGTGACAAACGTCAAGGATGTCAAGGTTGGAGACATCGTGACCATCTTCGGTGACAAACCGACAGCCATAGACCAGGCAAAGGTTCTGGACACCATCCCATACGAAGTCTATACCTCAATAGCAAAACGCGTAAAAAGAGTGGTTGTAAAATAAGATGCAACGCAATTAAGCTGCAAAACAATATGCAACCGGCATAAAAAAACCTGCCTTAAAATGATGTGACCCCCAAAAGTTGGACGGTTTAACATTATTTTGAAGGCTTATGATTGGAATAGAGCTCGGTATTGAACCGGGCTCTTTCCTTTTAGCCTCA
>ONEF01000006.1 GCA_900316795.1 uncultured Bacteroidales bacterium
CAGCAACGGGGATCCACCTCTTCCCATCCCGAACAGAGAAGTTAAGCCCGTTCACGCCTATGATACTGCTATACCAAGTGGGAAAGTGGGTAGCCGCCAACTTCAAAAAGCCTCAGGACCAAGGTCCTGGGGCTTTTTTTCGTTGGCGGCTTGTCTCCAACCGCGATGTTTTATCAGTATATTTGTGTTATGGAAAACAGGGAAAGGGAAATATTCAGGGTTACTTTTGCTGGCAGCATTGGCAATGCGGCCTTGCTGGCCTTCAAGTTCGTTGCCGGAATCGTGGGGCATAGTTCCGCGATGATAGCCGATGCCGTGCACTCTCTTTCCGATTTTCTGACCGATATAGTGGTGCTGATATTCGTTGGCATAAGTTCAAAGCCTCAGGACGAGACACACGACTATGGGCACGGCAAGTTTGAGGTGGTGGCCTCGTTTCTTATCGGCCTGGCTCTTCTGGGCGCGGCTGCAGGAATCGTGATATCGGGAGCGGTGAAATTTACCCGCTGGCTTTCAGGTGAGGAACTATCTTCTCCAGGCTATCTGGCACTGTGGGCTGCACTGGTTTCGATTTTGGTAAAGGAGATTCTCTACCGCTATACTGCTCACGCTGGCAAAAAGCTCAATTCTCAGGCAATGGTGGCAAACGCCTGGCATCACCGCAGCGATGCCTTGTCTTCAATCGCCGTTGCCCTGGGCATCGGTGGAGCCATCATATTCGGCGGAAGGTGGACAGTTCTGGATCCAATAGCTTCTATAGTTGTAGGCATAATGCTGGCTGTCGTGTCGCTTAAGCTTCTGAAAGCAAGCATCGGTGAACTTACAGACAAGTCTCTTTCTAAGGAAGAAGAGGATGAGATTGTGAAAATCATCAATTCCATTCCAGGCGTTTTTGAGCCGCATCATCTGAAAACCAGGCGACTGGGCAACAGAATATCAATTGAGGCCCATATAAGAATGGATGGCAAGACTGTTCTGGAAGAGGCTCACGACAGGGCTACAGACATTGAAAACCGCCTCAAGGAGAAGTTCGGGAAAGATGCCCACGTGACTTTGCACATGGAGCCTACGAAGGGCGAAAAGGCCTGAAAAAGCGGTCCCACGGTGTTATCATAGGGAAATAATGCTATCTTTGCACGACCAAACAATCAGATAATTAGACGAATCGAATATGAAAAAGTTGTTTTTGACAATCAGCGTGCTGTTATTTGCCTTTGTGGCAGCATCAGCCCAGGGGAATATGAACCAGCCAGGCTTCCATGACCTTTCAGTTTCTGCCGGTTATGGTTCCAGCATGCAGTTTATAGACAACTACACCAAAATTATAAGCGACTATCCAAGCTATGAGGCCAAGGACTTCAAGTTCTTTCCTACGGTAAGTGCCGAGTATGGTTACAGGGTTTCTGAAAGATTTGCTGTTGGTGCGGTGCTTTCATTCCAGGTTGCCGATTCTCACATTCTCAATGAGGGAAGAGACAATACAAAGGCTCGTGACACTTGGTATAGCCTTATGCCGCAGGCCCGTTTTTTCTGGTACACCAACAAGAACATGAATGTTTATTCCAAAGCTGCTGTAGGATTGACGGCAAGAAGAAACAAATACACAAACAACAACGATATCATTGAGAAATTCCGCGACTTCAACATTGCCTGGCAGGTTTCTGCAATTGGCTTCGAATATGGCAATATTGTTTGTGGTTTTGCTGAAGCAGGTTTTGGAACCCAGGGATTCATTCAGGCCGGAGTCAGGATCAAGTTCGCTTTCTAATTCCAGAAAGTACGGTAAAACAAAACAGCCCGCAGATTATGCGGGCTGTTTTTCTTTGCGGTGGCACTTGCCTTGGCCTCTTACTTCTTGAAGTCAGCCAGGGAGTGGATGGTGATTCCGCTTCTGAGCTTAGGCTCGAACCAGGTTGTCTTAGGCGGCATTATATTGCCTGTGTCAGCGATGGTTATGAGCTGTTTCATAGAAACCGGATAGAGGGCGAATGCTGCTGCCATCTCTCCGCTGTCCACTCTTTTCTTGAGCTCTCCGAGTCCTCTGATTCCTCCAACGAAATCAATTCTCTTGGAAGTGCGGAGGTCTTTTATGTCAAGAAGGCGGTCTGCGATAAAGTCTGAGAACACGGAAACATCCAGAACCTTGATCGGGTCGTTGTCGTCATAAGTTCCAGCCTTTGCGGTGAGTGAATACCATTCTCCTCCGATATACATTGAGAAGTTGTGCAGGCCGCTAGGGTGATAGATTTCAGCGCCCTTTTTCTCAACGGTGAAGAAATCGCCGAGTTTCTTGATAAACTCTTCCCGGCTCATTCCGTTAAGGTCCTTGACCACGCGGTTGTAGTCTATGATTTTGAGCTGGCTCTCAGGGAATACAACTGCCATGAAGAAATTGTATTCTTCCTTTCCGGTGTGGTTAGGGTTCTGGGCCTTTTTCTCAGCTCCAACTCTTGCTGCAGCAGCCGTGCGGTGGTGCCCGTCAGCTACATAGAAGGCTGGGATTGTAGAGAATATCTCGGTGATTCTGGCGATGGTTGCATCGTCATCAATGATCCACATCGTGTGTCCGAAACCGTCTTCTGCCACAAAGTCGTACTCAGGGGCTTTTTCCTTGACAATCTTTTCAACGATGGAGTTGATTTCGGCGTTGTCAGGATATGCGAAGAATACAGGCTCAAGATTGGCGTTCTGGATTCTTACGTGAATCATGCGGTCATCTTCCTTCTCCTTGCGGGTAAGCTCGTGCTTTTTGATGGCACCGTTCATGTAATCGTCTGTATTGGCGCAGACTACAAGGCCGTACTGGGTTCTTCCGTCCATTGTCTGGGCGTAAACATAGTACTGTTCCTTCTTGTCCTGTACCAGCCAGCCTTTCTCCTGCCATTTCTTGAAGTTCTCTACTGCCTTGTCATAAGTCTTCTGCTCGTGCTCATCGGCGATAGGGTCAAAATCAATCTCAGGTTTGATGATGTGAAGCAGGGATTTCTCTCCGGCCTCAGCCTTGGCTTCCTGGGAGTTGAGAACGTCGTAAGGACGTGAAGCCACTTCCTTGACGATTTCTTTTGGCGGACGTATAGCCGCAAACGGTTTAACTTTTACCATGACTTAGAACTTGTTTACCTGGAAACGGGTGCAACCGTCCTTGAAGAATCCCACAATCTGGTTTGCAGCTGCAAGACCTGCGTTGAGGTTGGCCTCTGCGGTCTCCGCACCCTGCTTCTTAGGGGTGGCGAAAACTCTCTTTCCGAACTTCTCCTTCAGAACATCGATGTTTGAAGGAGCTATGTCGGTAATGTACTTGAGGTCTTCTCTTTCTTCAAGAATCTTCTCGAGTTCAGGCTCGTTGATAACTTCCTTGCGGGCAGTGTTTACAAGGCATCCTCCCTTAGGCATCTTGCTCAGAAGCGCATAGCCTATGGAACCCTTGGTCTGCTCGTTTGCAGGTATGTGCAGTGAAATGAAGTTGCTGTTGGAGTAGAGGTCGTCCAGATCTTTGGCGACGATAACGCCATCGGATTCCATTTTCTCTGCAGGGACGAACGGGTCGAAAGCCATGATTTTCATGCCGAAGCTCTTTGCGTGCTCTGCAACCAGCCTTCCTACGTTTCCGTATGCCTGGATGCCAAGAGTCTTGCCCTTGAGTTCGCTTCCTGTTCCAGGAGTGAACTGGTTGCGGGAGATGTAGATCATCATTCCGATGGCAAGTTCAGCTACTGCATTGGAGTTCTGGCCAGGAGTGTTCATTGCAACGATCTTTCTTTCAGAGAGTGCTGCGAGGTCCAGGTTGTCGAATCCGGCACCGGCCCTGACAACAATCTTGAGGTTCTTTGCAGCGTCAACGACAGCCTTGGTAACCTTGTCTGAACGGACGATGAGCGCGTCTGCGTCTGCAACTGCCTCAAGAAGCTTGTCCTCTGTCCCGTATTTTTCAAGAGCTGCAAAAGTGTGGCCTGCAGCCTCAACGATATTCTTGATGCCTTCTACAGCCTTGCTGGAGAAAGGTTTTTCTGTAGCGATAAGTACTTTCATGATAGTCAAAGAATTTATCTTACGTTCTGTCTTTCGAAGTCCTGCATGCACTTGATGAGGGCCTGTACGCTCTCGATAGGGCAGGCATTGTAGATGGAAGCTCTGAAGCCGCCTACTGAACGGTGACCCTTGACGCCCATCATTCCGTTTGCCTTTGCATAATCCAGGAAGCTTGCCTCGAGATCCTTGTACTCAGGGTTCATTACAAAGCATACGTTCATGATGGAACGGTCCTCAGGATTTGCAGTGCCTACGAACAGCTTGTTGCGCTCGATTTCTTCGTAAAGCATGGCAGCCTTCTGCTTGTTGATCTTGTTGATGGCCTCAACTCCGCCGATGCCTTTGAGCCACTTCAATGTCTGGGTCATGACATAGATGGCGAATACAGGAGGGGTGTTGAACATGCTCTCTTTCTCGATGTGGGTTCTGTAGTCGAGCATTGTAGGGATGTAGCTGGAAACCTTTCCCAGAACATCATCGCGGATGATGGCGAAGATAACTCCTGCAGGACCTACGTTCTTCTGTGCGCCACCGTAGATAAGACCATACTTGGACACATCCACCGGACGGCTCATGATATCAGATGACATATCTGCAACCAGGGTAACAGGGCAGTCCATATCGTACTTGATTTCAGTTCCGTAGATGGTGTTGTTGGTTGTGATGTGGAAGTAGTCCAGGTCGGTTGGAATCTCATATCCCTTAGGGATGTAGCTGTAAGTCTTGTCTGCAGAAGAAGCAACTGCGAAGGCAGCACCTTCCTTGCCGCGGCTCTTTGCTATGCCCTGAGCTTCCTTGAGGGCCTTCTTTGCCCACACTCCGGTTTCAAGGTAACCTGCCTTGTTCTCAAAGAGGTTCATTGCCACATACAGGAACTGGAGGCTTGCACCGCCGCCCAGGAATACGATGTGGTAGTTGTCAGGAATCTGCAGGAGCTCTTTCCAAAGTGCTCTGCACTCGTTCATTACGCCTTCCCACTCCTTGCTTCTGTGGGAGATTGAGATCAAAGGAATTCCAGTACCTGCGAAGTCCTTGAGGGCGTCGATTGTAGAATTGATTGCCTCCTCAGGAAGAACGCAAGGGCCGGCAAAGAAATTATAAGCTTTTTTCATGATGAATTTTAATGTTAATGTGTTTGCTGCAAATATAGGAATTGTTCCGGATTTTAAGCAGTTTTATCCGGTTTTTTGCATTTTTTCAACGAGATGGTCAAAACTTGCTAACAACCTCAAGTATTTTTTTCTTTGTTTCCTCAGTCTTCTGCTCGTCCAGCTTTGCAGTTACAACTCCGCAGTCTGCTACGCTCCAGTAGTTGCAGATGTCTTTGTATTCATCTCTGGCGGCATTGTAAACGCCTGGAGAATAGGACGATGTCAAAAGTGCCATCTTGGTGGCCTTTGCCGGCTTGTTGACGCAATACATCCTCTGGATAGGAGCCTGGATCTGGGCGCAGAGGGTGAAGTAGTAGATAGGAGCTGCAAGAACGAGACCTTCAGCTTCGGCCATAAGAGGATAGAGTTCCTGCATATCATCTTTCTGGATGCAGGCGCCGTTGCCTTTTCCGTGGCAGTATTCGCAGGCAAGGCAGCCGGCGATTTTCTTGCGGGAGACGTTGTAGATGGTTACCTGATGTCCGGCAGCTTCCGCTGCTGTCTTGAACTGTTCTGCCATCCAGGCAGTGTTGCCGTTTGCTCTCGGCGATGCTTGAAGTATAAGTATATTCATGGTTATGTTGATTTGTTGTGTATGTTCTTTTTGCTGATATTGTCAGAAGTCCTCAAGCCTCACGTCTTCTATCTTGAGCAGGACTTCTTTGAGGGAGGCAACCATACTCACCGGGACGTGGGCCGTAAGGGAACATTCTTCCTCGAACTTCTTGTCAGAATCTTCTATATTTCTTTTCCTCAGCTCTTTGAGGACTCTGTCAGTCTGGGCATAGGAGAAGACAACCTTCATAGGTACAGTTGCGGTTTTTGTAACCGTAACAGATTTTTCCAAAGCGTCTTGGGTTGCCGCCTTGTATGCCTTGATAAGGCCGGGAACTCCCAGTTTGATCCCTCCGAAATATCTTACGACCACCACAAGTATGTCGCTGAGATTCCGGGAGAGGATTTCTCCAAGGATAGGCCTTCCAGCCGTTCCGGATGGCTCTCCATCGTCATTGGCTCTCCAGGACTCTCCTTTGAGTCCTATGCGGTAGGCGTAGCAGTGGTGTGTTGCGTCATAATACTCCTTGCGGAGTTTCTTTACGGTATCCTCCGCAGATTCCGCGCTGGTACAAGGGAAGGCGAACGAAATGAAACGGCTGCCGTTATCTTTATAAAGCCCCTCAGAAGCGGAAGCTATGCTCAGATAATTGTCAGGAAGGCTGTTATGTCTATTTTTCCCGTCTGCCATCAGTTGTTCTGTATTCTTTTATGATGCGGCAAAGTCTATGCTTCGCAAACCTTGTAAAGGTAGGCCCTTTTTGGTAAATTTGCAATTGTAATGTCATAGAAGAGCGAAGATGTTTAACAGAAAAGAGTTTGTACAAAGTTTTTCCCTGTTGGGATGCCGGTTGGGAATGCTTGCCCGACAGCTTGCAGACGAGTCTGCGGATTTGTCGGCAAGCTCTACGGAGAGCTCCTTTTTGACCGAATGTGGCAGATCTTCTGCACAAAACCCTTTCTTCACTTCTTTCATGCAGTCAGTTGCCCTGAAGAGAATCTCTGAGGACTACTTGACGGAAGTTGCCCTGGAAAGGCTGCTGTCCTTTTCTGACAGTGAGGGAGACCTTCTGAGAAAAGAGATGGCAGGCAAGACCGTTGGCATAATTATGGCCGGCAATATTCCAGCGGTAGGCTTTCACGGCCTGCTTTCAGCTCTTTCCACAGGGGCCAGGGCCAGAGTCAAACTTTCATCAAAGGACAGGTTTCTGATACCTGCCATCGTGGATGTTCTGAAGGTTATTTCTCCTGGAATTGCTTCCAGAATTTCATTTGAGCCTTTAGCTCCTCCTTATTTTGCGGAAGGAAAGATAGACTTTCTGCTTTTCAGCGGTTCTGACCAGACAAAGGCTCTTCTCAGCGATGAATTCCGCGGTATTCCGCTTCTTGCCAGGGGATCTCGTTTCAGCCTTGGAGTCTTGAGCGGAAGCGAAACTGAAAGCGACCTTGAAAGTCTTGCGGAGGATATGTTCCTCTATTGCGGTATGGGATGCAGGAGCATTTCTTACCTGTTTCTGCCTGACGGCTATGATCCGGAACGGATAATCGGCAAGGCAGCAAAGATGAGGCATCGTTTAGAGGAGATAACGCCTTATATCAACTCATACCGTAGGCTTAAGGCTATCTCTATCCTTGAAGGGAGGCTCGGCAGTTGTGAGCTGGACGGAGGCTTTTTCCTTCTGGAAAAGTCAGGCAAGCCTTATCCTCCTTTGGGGGTTGTCAGATACTCGTTCTATTCTTCTGAGAGGGAGGTTGAATCTTTCTGCAAGGAATATCGCGATAAAATCCAGAAAAAATATACTAACTTTGGTTTTGCGCAGGCTCCTGCCACTGATGACTGGATGGACGGGATCAACACTCCCAGGGCAATTCTGGAGGGTTGCCTCGGCTCAAGTGGCATTGTGCGCCAAGACATTTCAATGACAACAAGAAACAGCTTTTGAAGATGGCTAAGATTTTCAGATACAAGGTAACCTTTCCTGCCAACAAGGTTTTCTTCCGCGAATATGAACTCTGCGATGAGATGACACTTTTTGCTTTGAACAAGTTTCTGGTGAATGACCTGGATTTTGCTCCGGACCAGATGATAGCTTTCCGCGGTTACGGGAAAGACGGGAAACTGAAGGCTATGTGGGGTTTGTTTGATTTCGGCAGCGGTACAATTGACGGAGTGAGCCTGGAAAAGGTTTTGGAAAACGGGGCGGAAGTTCTGCATTACGTGTTTGACGTCAGCAAGAACAAGTACCTGAATATGAGCTGCATTGCTGAAGTGGAAAGGATACATCACGTCTCTTATCCACGGTTGGTGGCGGAGAAAGGAAGGATTCCCGGACAGTTCGAAAGCAAGTTTGACACCCTGGACAACCTCACTCCGGAAATCGGGGAGGAGATTGGGAACGATGACCTTGGAGACGAAGGCGATTCTGAATAATTTTCAGTAATGGATACGATAATGTTCTTGGGGTTTAACCTCTACGCATGGATAACGATTGTTACCGTGCTTGCCATGTTTACCGTGCTGATTTTTACGAAAATCAGGGCGGATGTGGTTTTCCTTGCGGCCATCGGCATCCTGCTTGTTGCCGGAGTGGTGGACGAAAAGGAAGCCTTCAGCGGTTTCAGTTCCTCTTCCACTGTTATCGTCGGAGTCCTGTTCATCGTGCTTGCCGGATTGATGCACACGGGGGTGCTGAACTGGATTGTCAAACACCTTCTGGGCCAGCCCAAGAAGTATTCGGGGGCTATTGTCAGGATGATGTTCCCGGTTGCGGCTTTGAGCTCGTTCTTGAGCAATACTACGGTTGTGGCTTTGTTTGTGGGGATTGTCAAGATGTGGAGCAAGAAACTCGGAATCTCTCCGTCAAAGCTTCTGATACCGCTCAGTTACGCCTCGGGAATGGGGGGCGTCTGCACTCTCATAGGAACACCGCCGAACCTCATTATATCTGGTCTTTATACAGACCAGACGGGGCAGACCATGAACATTCTCTCAATCACCATTCCGGGCATTTTCTGCCTGATTGTGGGAATTATCTCCGTCATCGCGATGAGAAAACTCCTGCCGGACCGCAAAGCTCCCGAGAGCGCTTTTGAAGATGCTTCGGAATACACGGTGGAATTTCTGGTTCCATCTGATAGCAAGTACATAGGGCAAAGTATTTCCGCCGCAGGTCTGGACAGTGTGAAAGGCGGATCCCTCATAGAAATCATACGTTTTGACAACGTGGTTGTTTCTCCTGTCTTGCCGGATGAGCCCATTATGGGAGGAGACCGTCTGGTGTTCTCCGGCCAGATAGACGAGCTTCTGGACCTGAAGAAAAGCCATAACCTTTCAAGTGTGGACAATAGCGTGTTCTCCACAAAAGCCGGGAGACACCGGCAGCTCAAGACAGCATACATAACCTTTGGCAGCAGCCTTATCAACACAACCATATCGGAAAGCAACTTTGAAAAGAACAATAACGTTACTCTGGTTGCAGTCTCCAGGAGGGGAGTGAGGATAGACCGGTCTCCGAGGGAAGTTGTGCTTCAGGCAGGGGATACACTTCTTCTGGAATGTTCTCCTAAGATGAAAGTGGGAGAAAGCAGGATTTTCAGCCAGGTTCATTTCTTTGATTCGGAACAGGTTGCCAACATAGGAGGGAAGACTTTGCTTTCTTCTCTGATAATGATAGCCATGGTGGCTTTGAGTGCAGCCAACGTTCTTTCCATGATGAATTGTGCTATCCTGGCTGCCTTTGCCATGCTCATTTTCAAGTGTTGCAATGTGGATCAGGCAATGAAGGCCGTTAACTGGGATATCCTGATGGTGTTTGCTGGTTCGGTGGTACTTGGTCTGGCTCTCCAGAAGACGGGAATCGCGGAGAAAATGGCTTATGGAATCCTGAATATCTGCGGCAGCAGTCCGCTGCTTGTCATGACGGCAGTCTGCCTTGTAGCTACATTCGTTACGGAATTCATCAGCAATACCGCAGCCGGCGCCATATTCGCTCCTATAATGTATCAGGCGGCAGCCAAGCTGGGGTATGATCCGTTCCCGTTCCTGATAGCCCTGATGATAAGTGTCAGTTCAAGTTTCGCCACTCCTATAGGCTCCCCTACACACATGTTGGTGTATGGTCCTGGCGGATACAGGTTCTCGGACTTTTTCAAGATAGGCTTCTTTATGAACATCATCATACTGGCTGCAAACATCTTCATTGTTCATCTGGTTTATCCGTTTACACCGCTTAAATAGTGGAGAAAGTTCTTAAAATCATACTTGGCCCTACCGCCGTCGGCAAGACCGCTTACGCCATCAATCTTGCAAGGCAGGTCGGCTCTCCGGTTATCAGCTGTGACAGCCGGCAGATTTTCAAGGAGATGACAATTGGCACGGCTGTTCCGTCAAAAGCCGAACTGTCAGCCGTAAGGCATTATTTCATACAGACAAAATCCATAACGGAACATTATGCGGCCGGGCAATATGAGATTGACGCCCTTAAACTTCTTGAAGAGCTTTTCAAGACTCATGACCATCTTGTAATGTGCGGTGGCAGCGGACTCTACATAGATGCTGTCTGCAACGGGCTGGACGCTTTTCCGGAACCGGACATGGAACTCCGCGATTCTCTTAACCGGAGACTTCAGGAAGAAGGCTTGGAATCTCTGAGGTACCAGCTCAGGCAGGTGGATCCAGAGTCTTATGAAACCATAGACATAGCCAATCCGCAGAGGGTTGTCAGGGCTCTGGAAGTTACCATTCAGACAGGGAGGAAATACTCTGACTGGAAGACAGGCAATGAGACAACAGGTCCTGAGGCGCTTCCCAAGAAAGAACGTCCTTTCCGCATAGAAAAGATTGGTCTGGCGATGGATCGGGAAAAACTTTATGACCGTATAAACCGAAGAGTAGAAAAGATGATGGAAGACGGGCTTCTGGACGAGGTCAGAGCCCTTGACCGTTTCCGGTACAAGGGGAATGTTTTCTGCCCGGATTTGAATCATATTCCGCCACTTAGGACGGTGGGCTACCGGGAGCTCTTTGATTATCTGGACGGCAAGACGGATCTGGACACTGCTGTCGAGAGCATAAAAAGAAACACCCGCCGTTATGCAAAGCGTCAGATGTCTTACTGGGGAAGGGATAATTCAATAAAATGGAAGGTGGATAATCATCGATGAAAACTTTAAGCAGATACCAATATGGATGAGTTGTTTTTTGGGGGATTCAACCTGTATGCCTGGATAACAATTGTCACCGTACTCGTGATGTTTACGGTGCTGCTCTTTACCAAAATCAGGGCTGATGTTGTATTTCTTGGGGCTTTGGGTATACTGCTGGTTACCGGCGTTTTGACCGGAAAGGAAACTTTTTCCGGTTTCAGTTCAGAATCTACAGTTGTGGTGGGAGTATTGTTCGTGGTTGTTGCCGGCCTTATGCATACAGGCGTCTTGCATTGGATTGTGAAGCATCTCCTTGGTCAGCCGAAAACCTACAGGGGGGCAGTGCTCAGACTGATGCTTCCTGTAGCCGGGCTGAGTTCTTTCTTGAGCAACACCACGGTTGTGGCTTTGTTTGTGAACATTGTGAAGATGTGGTGCAAGAAACTGAATATTTCTCCTTCCAAGCTTCTGATACCATTGAGTTACGCTTCTGGAATGGGAGGCGTTTGCACTCTTATAGGAACCCCGCCTAACCTGATCATATCAGGCTTGTATGCAGAAGAGACAGGCCACACAATGAATTTGCTTTCCACTACCGTTCCCGGACTTTTCTGTCTGGCTGTGGGGGTCTTCTCAATTATCGTTTTGCGCAGGCTTCTGCCGGACCGCAAAGCACCTGAATCCGCCTTCGAGGCAACATCGGAATACACGGTTGAGTTTCTGGTTCCATCCGATAACCCGAATATAGGAAAGACTGTGGAAGAGGCATCTCTGGACAGGGTAAAAGGAGGTTCATTGATAGAGCTTATCCGCTTTGACAAGGAGGTGATTTCTCCTGTAAGACCTGATGAGCCTCTGATGGGAGGAGACCGCCTGGTATTCTCAGGACAGATAGATGAACTGCTGGAGGTGAAGGAAAGCCACTCTTTCGTCAGTGCAGACCACCACGTCTTTTCCACTAGTGAGGTAGATGGCAGACGCCAGTTGCGGACGGCATATATCAATTTCGGCAGTTCTCTTATAAGCAAGACTATAGAAAGCACGAGCATCGAGCGCGACAATAACATTACTCTTGTTGCCGTAGCCAGGAGAGGTGAAAGGATAAACCAGTCCCCAAGAGAAGTGGTTCTCCAAGCCGGAGATACTCTTCTTTTGGAATGCCCTCCTAAAATGAGGATAGATGATTCACTCCTGAAGCGACAGCTTCACTTCTTTTATTCCGGACAGATAGCCAATATCAGCGGGAAAACCCTGCTGTCGTCTTTGGTGATGATTGCGATGGTTGCTGTTTCTGCATTGAACATATTGCCGCTTTTGTCATGCGCCTTGCTGGCTGCTTTCGCCATGCTTTTGCTCCGCTGCTGCTCCCCTGACCAGGCGATGAAGGCCATCAACTGGGACATACTGATAGTTTTTGCCGGTTCCGTTGCACTTGGACTCGCAATCCAGAAAACCGGCATCGCTGAGCGAATGGCATCCGGGATTCTCGACATTTGCGGAGATAATCCTATATTAGTGATGTCCGCCGTTTGTCTGGTTGCAACCTTCATTACGGAATTCATAAGCAATACCGCGGCAGGTGCAATTTTCTTCCCAATAATGTATCAAGCGGCCATCAGTTTGGGATATGAACCGTACACCTTCCTCATCGCCTTGATGGTGAGTGTGAGCTCAAGCTTTGCCACCCCGATAGGTTCTCCGACCCATATGTTGGTATATGCGCCAGGAGGTTATCGTTTTTCAGATTTCATGAAGATTGGCATCTGGATGAATCTGATAATACTGGCAGCCAACATCTTTATAACCAATGTTGTATTTCCTCTGACAAAAATATCGGGATAGTCAGCGCATCGCTGAGTGAAGACAGATTCTTATATTTGTGCAAACCTGATGAAACAGAAATAGAATATGAAAGTCAAGATTGATACAAGTTTCGGAGAAATAACGGTACGCCTTTATGATGAGACCCCTCTCCATCGAGATAATTTTGTAAAGCTGGCAAAGGAAGGATATTTTGATGGTATGCTTTTCCACCGCGTGATAAGGGATTTCATGATTCAGGGTGGAGACCCGGATTCAAAGACCGCATCACCAGGCCAGTCTCTTGGAACCGGGGGGCCTGGATATACGATTGAAGCAGAAATAAGGAAAGACCTTTTTCACAAGAGGGGAGCCCTGGCGGCTGCCCGTCAGGGGGATCAGGTAAACCCGCAGCGCAGGTCTTCCGGCAGCCAGTTTTACATAGTTTGGGGCCAGATTTACAAGGAAGGTCAGCTTCGTCAGCTTTCCAAGCAGATGGAAATGCAGCAGATGCAGCAAATCTTTGACACTCTGGCTATGGAGCACCGCGATGAAGTGCTCCGTTTGAGAAAAGAGCGCAACCATGCAGGGTTGCAGGCGCTCCAGGCAAAACTGGTGGATGAAACAGAGGCAAAGTTCAAGGCTATGAAAGAAAAAGGGGAACTATCAGGGTTGAGCGATGAGCAGATACGCATCTACACAACAGTCGGGGGCACACCGCATCTTGACGGCCAGTACACTGTGTTCGGAGAAGTGGTAGAAGGGCTTGAGGTAGTGGAGAAGATCCAGAATGTGGAAACATCTTCCTCCGACCGCCCTAAAGATGACATCAAGATGAAAATGACCATTCTTGAATAGAACCGTCTACCAGCCGTTGGCCACTTCTGTCAGGAACTTGATCCGGATGAGGCGGATTTCCTCTTCTTCATAGTCCGGGCCGAGAGCTTTCATGGCATCCGTGATGGAGTCTGATTCTGCTTCTTCCTTGAAGTAGTCATAGATATCCTCTATCTTGTCATCATCAACTACCTGTTTGATGTAGTAGTCTATGTTTATGTAGTTTCCGGCGGCTACGATAGATTCTATCTTGGTCAGCAGCTCGTCCATGTCCATATCCTTCATCCTGGCGATTTCGTCCAGAGGAACGTGCATATCAGTGTTGTGGGCGATTATCTGGGTTATCTTTGAGTTGTCCTCCGTGCTCTTGATTTTGAAGTCGAAATCAGAAGGGCGCAGTATATCGTTCTCTTCCACATATTTCTTGATGAGCTCCACGAATGGTTTGCCATATTTGTCCGCCTTGCCCTTTCCTACTCCGGAGCAGTTTGTCAGCTCGGCGATGGAGACAGGGTAGAATATGGTCATGTCTTCCAGGGCCGGATCGGTGAAGATTACATAAGGAGGTAGGTTGAGCTTCTTTCCAAGGTCTTTCCTGAGGTCCTTGAGTATGGCAAGCAGGGTCTGGTCTCCTCCTCCGCCACCTTTTCTTGCTCCTGCCGGAAGATCGTCGTCCACATCATCTCCCTCTCCGGAGTCTTCAAACCTGCGGTCTTCAGTGAGCATTACAGAATATGGTTTGGCCAGGAATTCTTTTCCTTTTTCAGTCAGCGATATCAGACCGTATTGCTCGATGTCCTTTTTCAGGAACTGGGCAACGCAGGCCTGGCGGATGACTGCCAGCCAGAATTTCTCGTCCTTTTCTTTGTCTATGCCGAAGAAGCGGCTGTTGTTGTGCTTGTAAGATGTTATCAAGGCATTGGTGACTCCTCCCAGGATGTTTGCAAGATGGTCTGCCTTGAAGTTTTCCTTCATTGACCGTATGAGCTGGAAGAGTGTCACAAGATAATCTTTGCCCTCGAATTCAGGCTGAGGATGCAGGCAGTTGTCACAGCATCCGCAGTTGTCTTCGGTATAGACTTCCCCAAAATAATTCAGCAGAGTCTTTCTCCTGCACTGGTTGCTTTCAGCGTATGCTACGGTCTCGGTAAGAAGCTGCTTGCCAATCTCCTGCTCTGCGACAGGCTTGCTCTGCATGAACTTCTCCAGTTTGAGAATATCGTTGAAACTGTAGAAGGCTATGCACTGACCCTCGCCTCCGTCTCTTCCTGCTCTTCCTGTCTCCTGATAATATCCTTCCAGGGATTTAGGCATGTTGTAGTGGATGACAAATCTCACGTCCGGCTTGTCTA
The DNA here is from genome assembly GCA_900316795.1 of uncultured Bacteroidales bacterium. Classification (GTDB taxonomy): domain Bacteria; phylum Bacteroidota; class Bacteroidia; order Bacteroidales; family UBA932; genus Egerieousia. Next base: position 14,870 of record ONEF01000006.1, read on the forward strand.
TTCCCATTCCGAACGCTATGGTAGCTACAATGACATCAACTTCCTCCATCAGGAACTTGTCCTGGTTGGTGGCTCTTGTCACGGCATCCAGCCCGGCATGGTAAGGGAGCGCCTTGATGCCGTTCACGTTGAGAAGCTCGGCCATGTCTTCCACTTTCTTTCTGGAAAGGCAGTAGATGATGCCGCTCTTGCCCTCGTTCTGCTTTATGAACTTTATGATTTCCTTTTCCGCATTGACTTTCGGGCGGATCTCATAGTAGAGGTTCGGACGGTTGAACGATGACTTGAACACTTTGGCGTCCGGCATTCCCAGGTTCTTTAAAATATCGCTCTGAACCTTTGGAGTAGCTGTGGCTGTGAGCGCTATTATAGGTGCTTTGCCTATTTCCTGTACTATAGGCAAAATTCTTCTGTATTCCGGACGGAAATCGTGGCCCCATTCGGAAATGCAGTGGGCTTCATCTATGGCGTAGAAAGAAATCTTGCATTGTCTGAGAAGCTGGATATTGTCTTCTTTTGTCAAAGACTCCGGAGCTACATAGAGAAGTTTGGTCACGCCTTTGAGAAGATCATCCTTTACCTCCTGGACCTGTGCCTTGTTCAGGGAAGAGTTCAAAAAGTGGGCGATACCTTCTTTCTCAGCGACAAATCCTCTTATTGCATCCACCTGGTTCTTCATAAGGGCGATCAGCGGGGAGACGACGACAGCCGTTCCTTCCATCAGCAAGGCCGGAAGCTGGTAGCAAAGGCTCTTCCCTCCGCCCGTAGGCATCAGCACAAAAGCGTTGTTTCCTTTTATAAGATGTTTTATAATGTCTTCCTGCATTTGTTTGAAGTTGGAGAATCCGAAGAATTCTTTAAGCTCTTTGCGCAGGGTTTCAGTAGTTATGTTCATTGTTTTCTCTCGATTTGCACTATTTGTTGCTTTCACATTAAATGCACTATATTTGCAATACAATATACTGATAAAAATCAAATTGGCAAAATTTTATGAAGAAATCCAGTTCCGAGATAGCTGATCTGGCCAGGAAAGTGATCAGGCAGGAGGCAGAGAGTGTTGCTAATCTTACTTCATTCATAGACCAGTCTTTTCTGGATGTAGTTGATCTTATTTTCAACTCCAAGGGGAGGCTGATAGTTACGGGAATAGGTAAAAGCGCCATCATAGGGACGAAAATCGTGGCGACCATGAACTCCACAGGCACTCCGGCAATCTTCATGCACGCTGCAGACGCCATTCACGGGGATCTGGGAATTATCCAGAAAGGCGATGTCGTTCTCTGTATATCCAAAAGCGGCAACACTCCTGAAATCAAGGTGTTGGTTCCTCTTATAGCAAGGATGGGGAACAAGATAATCGCGATGGTATCCAATACTGATTCATTCCTTGCACAGCATTCAGACTATGTTGTGAGGGCTACTGTGGACAAAGAGAGTGATCCTAACAACCTTGCACCGACTTCTTCCACCACCACGCAGCTGGTAATGGGAGATGCTCTGGCCGTCTGCCTCCTCCAGATGAGAGGCTTCTCCCAGGAACAGTTTGCGATGTTCCATCCAGGCGGTTCTCTTGGCAAGAGGTTGTATCTGAGGGTATCTGATGTGATGGATCTTAATGTAAGGCCTGTGGTCGGGATGAACGAGAGTATCCAGAACACCATCATAAACATTTCCCAGAACCGTCTCGGGGCCACCGTGGTGCTTGACGGCAACGGGGATCTTAAAGGGATAATAACGGACGGAGATGTCAGGAGAATGGTGGAGAAAGGAATCCATGTCGGCGACAAGATAGTAGCCAAGGACATAATGAGTACAAATCCAAAGCAGATAGATATCAACGATATGGCGGTCAACGCTTTTGACATAATGCAGAAGAACAAGATAACATCCGTGGTTGTTATGAAGGAAGGCCGTTATGTCGGTCTTGTGCACATTCACGACATACTCCGCGAGGGTATCGTGTAAAATCCGGTTTCTCCGCAGAGTTCAATCAGATACCAAGACAAGCAGCAAAGGATACTATGACAAGCAGCAAAGAAGATATGGAGTTTGACGCTTCCGGTGTGGGAGTTGCCAACGGCAGATATTTCGGGATGCCTTTCCCTAATGATGAATGTCCTGTGGTGCTGGTTTCAGTGCCGTGGGATGCCACCGTGTCGTATTCCGAGGGAACAGCAGAGGGACCTGAGGCCATAATCGGAGCCTCTGTTCAGGTTGATCTGTACGATGAAAAGATTCCCGGATCTGACGCTCTCAAGATAGGTACGGATGAAACCCTGATAGACCTCGGGGAAGAGAACGGAGGACAGGTTCCGGCGTCTGAGTACATCAAGGCTATAAATGCTGAGGCCCGCCGGAAAGCCTGCCGGATCATAGACCGTCTGGCAGAAGGAGGGGAACTGGACAAGGAGCTTCTCCGCCTTCAGGACGAGGTGAACCAATCCAGCCAGGGAGTGAATTATCTTGTGGAGCAGATTTGTTCTGGCTATCTTTCCCGGGGCAAGGTGCCTGGCGTAGTAGGTGGGGAGCACAGCGTGACTTTCGGTGCCGTGAAGGCAGCCGCATCCTCCCTTGGGGAGGGGCAGAAACTGGGAGTTCTGCAGTTTGACGCGCATGCGGACCTGAGAAACGCTTACGAAGGGTTTGAACATTCCCACGCTTCTATAATGTTCAATGTCCTGTCCAAAATCAGTAACATCGGCCACCTGACTCAAGTGGGAATAAGGGATTTCTGTTCAGATGAGCATGACACCATAAACCGGGAAGGCCGCATTTCCGCTTTCACCGACACCATGATAGAAGAGGAGCTGGCGGAAGGAGTGACCTGGAAAAACATCTGCCAGAGGATTGTGGACACTTTGCCTGAACATGTTTACATAAGTTTTGACATTGACGGGCTTGAACCTTCTCTTTGCCCCAATACAGGGACTCCTGTTCCAGGCGGCCTGAGTTTCCAGAAAGCAGTGTATCTGCTCAGGATGGTTTCATCGCAGAGGAAAATTGTGGGATTCGATCTTTGTGAGGTGGCTCCGGGTGACAATGAATGGGATGCCAATGTGGGGGCCAGATTGTTACATAAAATGGCTTTGTTTGCAGTTTTTGGCAGGGATTGCGGTTTCACTGAAAAATAAAAACATTATATTTGCCCGTTACTAACTCCTTTCGAGGCAGTGTTATTTTTAGATGATAGTATAAACAATTATAATTTAAAGAATTATGAAGATTTTTAAGACAATTGCAGTTTGCGCTTTGAGCGCTATGCTCCTCGCTTCCTGCACAACTACCACTGTAAAGACGGTGCCTGGTATTCCTAAGAGCACTGTAGATTCAGCCAGCGTAGCTGTCGGTGTAGCTTTTGCCAATATGATCAAGAGTTCTCAGATGGAAAACCTTAACATCGAGAAGATCAAACAGACCATCGTTTCTGTTCTCAAGGGAGACACTGTCATCTTCAACGAGCAGACAGCTCCTATGTACATCCAGGGCTACATCATGAAGATGAACCAGGCGATGGGTGAAATCAAGCGTGCCGAGGAGGATGAGTTCCTCGCCAAAAACAAGACAAACGAAGGCGTTCAGGAAAGCGAGAGCCGTCTCCAGTACAAGATAGAGGTTCCGGGCAATGATGTAAAGCCTACTCTTCAGGACACTGTTGAGGTTAACTACAAGGGTTCCTTGCTCAACGGTAAGGTATTTGATTCATCTTACGACAGAGGCGAGACCGTCAAGTTCCCTGTTAACGGCGTTATTCCTGGATGGCAGGAAGGCGTTCAGCTGATAGGCGAGGGCGGTAAGGTTAAACTCTGGATACCTTTCGACCTTGCATACGGTTCACAGGATATGGGTCCGGATCTCCCTGCTTTCTCTACCCTTATGTTTGACGTGGAGCTTGTAAAGGTTATGAAGTTCCAGCCTAAGGAAGAAAAGAAGGCCGGCAAATAACAACTCCGGTTGTCTTATAGACCTGAGGGGATGCCTGAATATGCAGGTGTCCCCTTTCTTTATCTTCTGTTTGGAGATTTTTTCGTAAATTCGCCCGTCTATGCGCAACAGGAGAAGAAATATCATAGTGCTGCTCGTACTGCTGGCTTTGCTGCTGGGAGTTGCGGTGGTACTGTTCCGTCCGTACGGGGGCAAAGACGGGTTTGACGAGGTGGAAGAAAAGGAAAAGAGAGAACTGTCCGCCCAGACTGAATCGGCATACAAGGCTGTTCCTAGTGACGCCGTGTTGATTTTCGACTTTGAGGAGCAAAATCATTTCATGCCGCTTCTGGCTGACACGTCCACATTTGCTTATGGCCTGATAGATCCGGCTTCTCCACTTGTGAAATTGCAGATGCGTCTGGAAAGGTTAGGGGCCGGGAGTTGCCACAGCGTTTTTTCACTCCATTATTCCGCGATAAATGAAGTGTCTTTGCTCCAGATACTTGACCTTGGAATGAGCCAGGACAGAGGTCTCGTTTCATCCCATCTGGATTCCATTGCTGTATCCAGGAGGGCCTTCAATAATTCCTTCATCCTGAAGATGCCTGACGGTCTGAATGTTGCACTGGCCGGGGACTTCCTTCTGGCAAGTTCTTCCTCAATCTGTCTGGAAAGTTCATTGCGCCATCTGGCTGGCGGAACTTCCATACTGGACAATCAGGACTTTTATCCTGTCCTTCAGTCAACCGGTGGAGGAGAGTGTTTATACATCAACCATAAGCAGATCGGAAAACTGTTTTCAGGCAGCGTCACTTACTCCTTCCTCAAATATTCCGATTTTGTTATGAGGATGGCTTCATGGAGCGCGCTGGACATAAATCCAAGACAGAAAAACTTCATATCGTTTGAAGGAGTCCTTGAACATAATTCTGATTTCATAAACTTTTCCGCCGTCCTTTCCGGTGTCAAAAGCAACATTTCCCATGCCCAGGAGGTCCTTCCTGCAAGCACCATCTTTGCCGTAAGCCTCAATGTGCCTGGGCTGAAGAATTATCAGAAAGATTATCAGAAGTATCTGGATGCCAACAAGAAACTATCTTCACGTATGGCAGAGATGGACAGGATCTCTCTTCCGGATTCTCCGACTCCGGCTGAGTGGATTTCCGATGAAGGCTTCACTGAATTTGTTTCGGCTTTCTGCCTGGTGGGCAACAAGTATGAATGGCTGACCTTCCTTTACAAGAATTCCACATCCTTCTTCGGCAAGCTGACAGGAATAAAAGGAAAAGGCGAGAGGAAGGAACCTGCTCCTTTCTTCTACAAAGGGTATCTGGCAAGCGTTCTTGGAGAGGTGTTCTCCCACAATCCTGAGGAGTATTTCTGCAAGGTTGGAGACTGGACCATCATCGGTTCGGCAGCGGCGGTCGGTGAGTTCTTCAAGGGGAAGGCCAATGCCGTAAAACTGGATAATTATCTGAGTCATACGCCAGTATCGTCTTTCTTCACTGAAAAGGGCGTGGCTAAGGTGGTGGTGAACATCAAAGAGGGCTCAGACACTTTGTTTACCGTACTGAACAAGTACTACAGAAAACGGTTCGTCTCATCGCTGAAGAAAAAGAATTTTGAATACGCTACGGTCAATATATCTTCCGATGCGGGCGCTGCCACAATGTCCATGAACTTTTACGCGGCTCTTATGCCATCTCCACCGCAGATGTTTGATTCTGAGGATGAGGAGACGATATTTATAGACAGCACATTCAAGACATTCTGGGGGCCTTTCCCTCTGGTGGACGGGAATTCGGATACCACCTGGTTCGAGCAGAGCAAGAAGTACCTTTCCATATCATATATGGACAAAAACAAGAAGGGTGTCTGGGGAATACCGATGAAAGACACCATAAAGAGTTGCGCCTGCCTGGTTACCCTGGGGGACAAGCCTCATATTGCTTTCATTCTCGGCGACAAGCTGTATATGATGAGCCGCAAGGGGGCGCATTATACTGGCTATCCTAAGCAGCTGGATGTTGGTGTGGCTCTTGGACCTCAGCTTATAAGGGAGGACGGGGAGCAGCATCTGTTGATACTTACTGACGAGAACATAATAACCAAGAGAACCCTTGGCGGGGAACTCTGCTCCAACTGGAAAGACATTCACGCGCCTGAGTTTACAAGGGAGTTGCCGGAGGAGGTGCGCTTGTTCGGGAAGCGTTATTACATATTGAGGACAGTGTCTAAGCTTAGAATCTATACTCCTGAAGGAGAGGAGCTTACTGCCAACAATACTAAACGTCCTATCTCCAGGGAAAGTACGGTAACGGAAGATAAGGAGGGATATGTCAAGGTTATGGGGCTGGACGGCAAGGAATTCCTCTTTAACTTGAAGACCGGACGGATTAAGAAACTTTAGGTAATGAAGAATTTTTTAAGACTGCTCAACTATGCAAGGCCGTGGAGGAGATTCTGGCCTGGATACATAATACTGGCTGTTCTGTCTGTGATATTCGGAATAGTGAACTATTCTCTGATATCTCCGGTGCTGAGGCTTCTTTTCGAGTCTCCGACCAATGAGCAGGTTTCTGCGGAAATATCGGCCTTGGCAGACAAAACCAGGGAGTTTTCCATGAGCATGGACTGGTTCGAAGATACTTTCCAGTATTACATGGACAAGATTTTCCTTGCCAACGGACCGCTCAAGGCTCTTCTCTTTGTATGCGCGCTTCTTGTCGGGGCAAGTCTGCTTTCCAACATCACGAGGTACCTCTCGCAGACCATCCTCGTCAGGATGAGAACTCATATCATGAAGAAGCTCCGCACGGATCTTTTCCGGAAAGTCTCGACTATGGATGTGGGTTTCTATCATACCCAGCAGAAAGGCGATATAATCTCAAGGATATCCAACGACGTTACCGAGGTCCAGAACGGAGTAGCCGACAGCTTCCACATGATTTTCAGGGAGCCTCTGCTTATCATAGGCTTTATTTCCTACTGCTTCTACCTGTCTCCGAAACTGACGCTGGTGACTTTGGTCACCATTCCGCTTTCAGGTCTGGCAATCGGGGCCCTGTCCAAGAGACTCAGAAAAAAAGCAATTGAGACACAGAGTCTTATGGGACGTATCGTAAGTCATTTTGACGAGGCTATCTCCGGCATCAGGATTATCAAAGGTTTCAACGCCCAGAAATATGTCCAGGAGAATTTCGAACAGACAAACGAAGCCCACAAGAAGTCCAGCCGCAAGATGCTCTATCGCCAGCAGCTGGCTCATCCGACAAGCGAATTCCTGGGCATAACCATAGCTGCCGCAGTGCTTCTGTATGGCGGCTGGCTTCAGATAAACGGCTCGCTTGGCCTCAGCATGGGAACTTTCACCGTTTACATACTATGCTACTGGAGAGTACTGGAGCCTGCCAAGAACATAGCCAAGGCTTATGCCAGCATCCAAAGAGGATTGGTCAGCGGCGAAAGGCTGTTCGTGATCCTTGATGCAGAAAACCAGATAAAGGAAAAAGACGATGCCAAGACTCTCAAAGAGTTCAAAAGCGGCATAGAGTATCGCGGAGTAAATTTCTCCTACAATGAAGATGTGCCTGTGCTGAAAGATGTAAGCGTCTGCATTCCAAAGGGGAAGATGGTGGCTTTGGTAGGGCCGAGCGGTGCCGGTAAATCCACTTTTGCTGATCTTCTGCCAAGGTTCTATGACGTGACCGGCGGAGGGATTTTCATAGACGGGGTGGATATAAGGGACTACACCCTGGACTCTCTTACGGCTCAGATGGGAATAGTGACCCAGGAGTCAATCCTTTTCAACGACACTGTTTACAACAACATAACCTTCGGCATGGAACACGTGTCTGAAAAACAGGTTGTCGAGGCAGCCAGGATTGCCAATGCCCTTGATTTTATCAAACAGCTGCCGCACGGCTTCCAGACCAATATCGGAGACCGTGGAGAGAATCTTTCCGGAGGCCAGAGACAGAGGATTGCAATTGCCAGGGCTGTATTGAAGAACCCTCCTATACTGATTTTGGACGAGGCGACCAGCGCTTTGGACACTGAAAGTGAACGCCTTGTCCAGGACGCTCTCTACAAGCTGATGCAGAACCGTACGAGCATAGTGATAGCGCACCGCCTTTCTACCATAAGATATGCAGACGACATAGTGGTCATGAAGGACGGGCGGATTGTTGAGGAAGGCAATCACGACGCCCTTATGGAAAAGAACGGAATATATGCAGGCCTTTGCGCAATGCAGGTATTCTCCTGAAAACAGAAAACAATAAAAACCTATAACCTGAAAAGAACCTAAAACCTACAGTTAGTTATGATGTATATTTCTGACTCACTTAACAAAATGATCGAAGAGAGTTTCAAGCACAACTGGAACAGACCCGCTCTCTCTGATTACAAGGGTATAACGCTTTATTATCGCGATGTTGCCAGACGTATCGCCAAGATGCATATCATATTCAAGGGAGTTGGCATACAGAAGGGGGACAAGATAGCAATATGCTCAAAGAACCAGGCAAACTGGGCTGTGGTTTTTCTGGCGTGCCTGACTTATGGAGCTGTTCCTGTACCTATCCTTCACGAGTTCAAGCCGAGCAACATCCAGCACATTGTGAACCACTCTGACAGCAAGGTTCTGTTTGCCGGAAGCTCCATCCTGGAGGGAGTTGCCATTTCCCACATGGAGAAGCTGAATACCGTGATATGCCTGGACGATTTTTCTCTTGTCCACACAAAAGACACGAATGTTTATCTGACGATGGAGCATCTGAACGAGCATTTCGGCAAGGCTTATCCAAAATCATTCGGTCCGGAGAGCGTGTCCTACGAGGCGGAGAGCAGCCCTGAAGAAATGGCAATGATAAACTATACAAGCGGAACCAGCGGTTTCTCCAAAGGAGTGATGATTCCTTACCGGGCGCTCAGGTCCAATGTTTTGTTTGCATACCAGGTTCTTCCTCAGATCAACGAGACATCCAATGTGGTTTCCATTCTGCCTTCAGCCCACATGTACGGAATGATGTTCGAGTTCCTTTTTGAAATGACTGTCGGGGCTCACGTCCATTTCCTTACCAGGGTTCCGTCACCAAGCGTCATCGTCAAAGCCTTTGAGGAGATAAAACCGAAGATCATTATTTCTGTACCTCTGGTCATTGAGAAGATTTACAAGAGCCGTCTCCAGCCTTTCCTCTCAACTCCGGGTGTAAGGTTCCTTCTCAGGCTCCCAATCGCTGACAAAAAGATAAAGACTCAGATAAACGACACTCTTACAAAGTCTTTCGGAGGTGAGTTTGAGGAAGTCATCATAGGCGGTGCCGCATTCAACAGAGAGGCGGACAATTTCTTCAACTCGATAGGTTTCAGATATACTGTAGGCTACGGTATGACAGAATGTGCTCCGATAATAACTTATGCAGACTGGAAGGAAAGAAGGGTAGGCTCCTGCGGATATGCGGCCCCGAGGATGGAAATAAGGATAGATTCTGAGAATCCTCAGACGATTCCCGGAGAAATCCAGGTCAGGGGAGACAACACCATGCTTGGGTACTACAAGAACGAACTTGCAACCCGGGATGCCTTTACAAAAGACGGATGGATGCGCACAGGAGACCTTGGAATCATTGACAAGGACGGCTACCTCTACATCAAAGGCAGGAGCAAGAGCATGATTCTCGGTCCTAGCGGACAGAACATTTATCCTGAAGAAATAGAGAGCATAATCAACAACATGCCTTATGTGGTGGAGTCTCTGGTTATTGAAGATGAAGGCAAGATTGTGGCACTCATCTATCCTGATCTGGAAAATGCAGCTAAAGACGGGATACTTTCTTCTGAAATGCTGGAAGCCAAGATGAACGAAAACATCCGCATAGTCAATGAAGAAATGCCTAACTATTCCAAGATAGCCTCCGTGAGGATAATGCCGGAAGAGTTCGAGAAGACTCCGAAGAGAAGCATAAAGAGATACATTTACCAGAAATAGTTGCGGAATCCGCCGCTGAATTTCGAATACAGATATGGACAAACAGTTGCAATTTGACTTGAGTTACCTGCAGATGGCAGGAATTTGGGCAAAGAATTCATATAGCAAGCGCCTTCAGGTCGGGGCTCTGCTGGTAAAGGACAGGATGATAATTTCGGACGGGTACAACGGGACACCGTCTGGATTCGAGAACGTCTGTGAGGATGAAAACGGGGTGACCAAACCTTATGTCCTCCATGCAGAGGCCAATGCCATAACCAAAGTGGCCAAGTCCAACAATTCTTCAGAAGGCGCCACCCTTTATATTACCGCCTCACCTTGTATGGAATGTGCCAAGCTCATAATCCAAAGCGGGATAAGAAGAGTGGTTTATCGCGATGCTTACAGACTTGATGACGGCATCAAACTTTTGAAAAGGGCGGGGATAATCGTTGAACAGATAGATTCTGATACCATAAACACTTTGGCTCAAGAAAGGGACAAGGAACAGTAAAGAAGAAGAAAATGCCGCAGAAACTTAAAGAACTTCTAGACAACAAATGGTTTTGGGGCTTTCTGCTCCTTCTGTTCCTGGCAGTTACGGCCGGACGGGTAACTCGTTGTGCAAAAGCGTCCACCAATGTTCCTTCCACCCCGGGAAAGGGCAAGTGGGGAAAACTTCTTCTGGTTCTGGACCAGGTTGAGAAGAATTATGTGGATACCATAAATTACGCTGATATTGTGGAGAAAGCGATTCCGGCTGTTTTGCAGAGCCTGGATCCTCATTCTGTATATCTTCCGCCGGTTGACCTTGAGAAGGCTGAAGAGTCTCTGGTCGGAAATTTCAGCGGAATCGGCATCGAGTTCAATGTGCCTAACGATACTGCAGTAGTAATCAATGTGATACCCGGAGGGCCGAGTGAGCGGGCAGGGCTGCTGAGTGGAGACCGTATCGTCAAGGTGGATTCCAGAAATGTAGCCGGGGTGAAATTCTCCCAGGACTCCCTCATGAAGCTTCTTAGGGGGCCGAAGGACAGCAAAGTGTGCGTCAGCGTGAAAAGAAGCGGGGAGAAAGACCTTCTGGATTTTGACATAACTCGCGGAATGATTCCTGTACACAGCCTGGATGCAGCCATTATGCTGACTCCTGACATAGGCTATATCAAAATTTCTACATTTTCCGTAAGTACATACAGGGAGTTTATGGTTGCGGCAATGAAGCTCAGAGGAGAAGGGATGAAGACCCTGTTGCTTGACCTGAGGGACAATCCGGGAGGATTCATGGATCAGGCTTACAGGCTTGCCAACGAGTTCCTGGAAAAGGGGCAGATGGTGGTTTATATGGAAGGCCGCAAGAGACCTCGTGAAGAATTCGTCTCTGACGGGAGAGGAATGTTCAAGGACCTCAAGCTATATGTTGCCATAGACGAGAATTCCGCATCATCCAGCGAGATAGTTGCCGGTGCAATCCAGGACAATGACCGAGGTGTGATAATAGGCAGACGTTCATTTGGAAAAGGTCTGGTACAGGAACCGGCATATTTTTCAGACAGCAGCGGCATACGCCTTACGGTAGCCAGATTCTACACTCCGTCAGGACGCTGTATCCAGAAACCTTATACATCAGACTACAATTACGATATTCTGGAAAGGTATCAGAGAGGTGAAATGCAGAGTGCAGACAGCATAAGAGTGAACGATTCTCTCAAATACACTACAACCCACGGCCATACTGTGTATGGAGGTGGAGGCATTATCCCTGACGTCTTTGTGCCTATAGATACTGCCGGGGTTACGGATTTTCTGATAAAAGTAAACAGGAAGAGTCTCCAGATGAAGTTCAGTTCCATCTTTGCAGACAAACATCGCTCTGAACTTCAGAACATAACGACACTGGAAGGTTTGGAAGAACTCTTCGGGCGGGAGAACATAGGAATGCAGTTCCTTCTCTTTGCGGCATCCGAGGGGGTACGCCCTGCAGCAGGCGAGTGGGAAAAGAGCGGAGGTATTCTCATCCTTCAGCTCAAGGGACTTGCAGGCCGCTACTCATCGATGAAGGAGGATGCATTCTATCCTTATATCCTCCAGACTGATAACCTTGCAGACAAGGTAAAGCAGCTTGAATCAGACAAATGAGCGGTTACTTACTGACTAAGAAACATTAAAGCAATATGAGCAAAACAATAGGAATGGCATCTGACCATGCTGGATTTCAGATGAAAGAATACCTGAAAAGCCTTTTGACTGACAAGGGCTATCAGATCAAGGACTTTGGAGCTTACTCTTCAGAAAGTACGGACTATCCTGACACGGCGCACCCTTTGGCTGAGGCTGTAGAGAGGGGAGAAGTGGATTTCGGTATAGCCATGTGCGGAAGCGGAAACGGAATCAGCATGACTTTGAACAAGCACCAGGGCATCAGGGCAGCTCTGTGCTGGAATCCTGAACTTGGGGCTTTGGCAAAGAAGCACAACAATGCCAACGTACTGACCCTTCCGGCCCGCTTCATCACTGAGGAAATGGCAAGAGATATAGTGAAGGCATATATGGAGGCCGAATTCGAGGGTGGAAGGCATCAAAGGAGAATAGACAAGATTCCGGTTGTGTAAAGTCTATATGACAGACATCACAAAAATACTCCATCCGGTCATTATAGACAGCCGGAACCCCTTGAGGCTTGAAAAGTCTATGGATGCTTATCCCGACGGGATAATCTTTCCTGTGGACAAACCCTACAGATGGACAAGCTCGGACGTGGTCCGCAAAATAAAGTTCATCTTGAGGGAGCATTTCCAGACCAAGAACGTGAAGATAGGTCATGCCGGGACTCTTGACCCGCTGGCCACGGGCCTTCTTCTGGTGTGTCTGGGCAAAGCCTGCAAGATGTGCGAGGCTCTGCAGGCTGAAAAGAAAGAATACATCGCGGAGTTCACGCTTGGAGCTACAACACCGTCTTTTGACAGGGAGCATGCGATTGACGCTGTCTATCCCACCCGGGGAATAACATTGGAAAAGGTGCGGGCTGCAGCCGAAGGTTTCGTAGGCCAGACAGAACAGATGCCCCCGGCCTATTCCGCAAAATACGTGAAGGGCACCCGCAGCTATTACCTTGCCCGCAACGGTGAAAACTCTGACTTGAAGCCGGCTGCCATAAAGATTTATTCTTCGGAGCTTTTGTCTTTCAGGTCTTCCTCCGGGGAGGAAGTCGCTGAGGAAAACGGTCTCTTGTCAACCCTGGCCCGCCCTTCATACGGGGAAGATGCTTTCCACAATACATTCGTGGTGAAAAAAAGGATAGCAGCTGAGGAAGAGAATCCGGTCATACGCTATACGGAAGATTCTTTGCTAGAGCCGGACCAGATAAGGAGCCTTCCCTCTGCCGTTCTTAGAATAGAATGCAGCAAAGGCACCTACATACGTTCCATGGCAAGAGATTTTGGAGCAATTCTCTCAAGCGGTGCTTTCATGTCTGCTCTAAGACGCACGGCCTCTGGAGGTTTCAGGGTTGAAAACGCCTTGGACGTAAAAGGATATTTTGAGAGCCTGTAACTTTTTCCTTTTTTCTTCGTATAATAGTTTGCTCATCGTGCATGGGCCAAAGATGTAATTATATGAAATTATCTCAATTCAAATTTCCGTTCAGGAGCGACTTGATCGCCAAAGAACCTCCCCGTTTCAGGGATGACTGCAAGCTGATGGTGATGCACCGCAGCACAGGCAAGACAGAAAACAGAATATTCAAGGAAATACTCAACTATGCCAAAGAGGGAGACATTTTCGTATTGAACGACACGAAAGTTTTCCCGGCCCGCCTTCTTGGCAATAAGGAAAAGACCGGAGCTGAGATAGAAGTGTCTCTTCTGAGGGAGCTCAACCGTGAGCAAAGGCTTTGGGACGTACTGGTGGACCCTGCCAGGAAAATCCGCATAGGCAATAAACTCTATTTTGGTGAAAATGACTCTCTTGTAGCTGAGGTAATAGACAATACCACCTCTCGCGGCAGGACTCTCCGTTTCCTTTTTGACGGGAGCTATGAAGATTTCCGTCATACGCTGTTCAGCGTAGGAGAACTTCCTGTTCCTAAAGAAATCCGTGAGCATCCGAATGAGGAGGATACGGTCAACTTCAACACTATTTTCGCCCGGCACGAGGGTGCTATCGCCACCCCGGCTGCAGGTCTTCACTTCAGCCGCGAACTTTTTACCCGTATGGAGATAAAAGGCGTGGAACATACATTCATCACATCCCACGTGGGGCTCAGCAATTTCGGAGGAGTGGACGTGGAAGACCTGTCAAAGCACAAGATGGGGTCTGAGAGGGTTATAATCTCTGAAGAATCCGCCGAGAAGATAAACAAGGCCAAGGCAGACGGGCATAAGGTGTTTGCTATAGGTGTCACCGTGGCCAGGGCGCTTGAAACCCCTGTGACTACCACATGCAGGGTAAAGCCTCTTGACGGTTGGACGAACAAGTTCATATTCCCTCCTTACGACTTCAAGATCGTTGATGCCTTGGTTACCAACTTCCATTACCCTCTTTCCACGATGCTCATGTGCGAATGTGCATTCGGGGACTACAACAAGGTAATGGCAGCCTACAAGCAGGCGATGCATGCCAAGGATCCCCGCGACCTGTACAAATTCGGCATCTACGGAGACGCGATGCTCATAATTTAGGGGGCGGACAAGGTACATTTTACCTTTTGGCAACTGAAAGCGGCGGCATATCGATATATTGCCGCCGTTTTTTTGTTGTGGATATGGATCAGATGTGTGAGGCTCTGCTGTGTGCGATGAGCCGAGTTTTTGTCAATCATCCGGGAGCGGGGCTAAAGCTTCTGGAGAAGTCTGAAAGTGTGGAAAGACTTCTGGAAGGCGGTCCTGCTTTGGCGGATGAGATTCTTGGGGGTGATGGAGTAGGGGAGACATTGTTTTCTCCCCAGATGATGTCGTGGGGCAGAGAAGATGCGCTCTGGATGAACAGCAAGGGCGTAAGGCTGGTAGATTGCCTGTCTGAAGAGTACCCCCGGATTTTGAAGGAGAGCCCTTTTGCCCCTTTCTTGTTGTACTACAGGGGAGAAGCGGACCTTTCCCGAAATGTGCGCAGCCTGAGCGTAGTGGGGACCAGAATGGCTTCTTCTTATGGGAAGGAGTGTTGCTCAGCGATTGTTTCTGACCTGGCTGACAAATGCACGGATATCAGGATAGTGAGCGGGCTGGCTATTGGAATAGACGCCTGTGCGCACGCTTCGGCACTGGAAAACGGGCTGGATACACTTGCGGTTTTGCCCTGCGGGATAGACACGATTTATCCGTCTTCTCACAGAGACCTGGCAGTGAAGATCCTTGGCCAGGGTGGAGTCCTGACTGAGTACCCGAGAGGGACCAAGCCGCTTCGCCGGAACTTTTTGCAGCGCAACCGCATAATAGCCGGCTTGTCAGACGCACTGCTTGTGGTTGAAAGCCGGATAAGAGGCGGTTCCATGAGCACCGTGGAGTTCGCATCTTCCTACAACAGGGATATATTCGCTGTTCCCGGCAGGATGGACGACGCCAATTCTTACGGGTGCAATTATCTGATAAGTAAGAATGTGGCTCAGCTATGCCTGAACTCCCATACAATAATATCTTCCATGGGATGGAATTTGGAGCATATTTCAGATATTGCTTCCCAGCCTGACTTGTTTTCCACTCCGGTTGCCTTGAAGGAGAAATTATTGCTATCTTTATCATCTGTTAGGGGCAAGACTATTGACAACCTTGCGGCTTTGTCGGGTGAAAGCGTGTCCGCTTTGAACCTTGCTTTGCTGGAAATGGATTTGGAAGGGCTTGTAAGGAAGGATGCCCTGGGCTTATGGTTTAAAAAGTAGCATGCAGTTTATAGATACTCATACTCATCCTTATGATGAGGCTTTTGACGAGGACCGTCCTCAGGTTATGCAGAGGGCGGTTGACAGTGGGGTTGCCAGGTGGATATTCCCTGGCATCGATTCCACCTCATTTGCCGCCCAGCTGGATTTGTACGAGCGGTGGAAATCCAACGCTTATATGGGAATGGGGCTTCATCCTACATCTGTGGGAGAGAACTGGAAGGATGAACTGCAGTTTGCCTTGGATGAACTTAGGGCCCATTCGGAAAGATACGTGGCGGTAGGTGAAATCGGCCTGGACGCCTACTGGAGCAGGGATTATATGGCTCAGCAGAAGGAAGTTCTGGTGGCCCAGCTGGAATATGCTTCAGAGAAGGATCTCCCGGTCATCATCCACGAAAGGAGCGCTACAGGAGAAATGCTGGACATAATGCGCCGGTTCAAAGGGCGTCTGAGCGGTGTATTCCACGCTTTTACCGGAAGCCTTGAGACTTACCGGGAGATAGCCTCCCTCGGCGGATTCAAAGTGGGGATCGGCGGTGTGGTTACATTCAAGAACGCAGGAATCGGCAAGGTTGTGTCCGACATACCTCTCAGCGATATTCTTCTGGAGACAGATTCTCCGTACCTGACGCCGGCCCCTTACAGGGGAACGAGAAATGAAAGTTCATATATCCCAATCATTGCGGCCAAGGTCGCTGAGATAAAAAATATTGATATAAAGGAAGTTGCAAAAGTCACTACGGCAAATGCCGAGAGTCTTTTCCACCTTCCTCATCATGAAGACAGACTTGAAACAGCATAAGAGATGAAACGTTCTATTCTGATTGTTTATACTGGCGGAACCATAGGAATGAAGCAGGACGAAAAGACCCTTGCTCTCGTTCCGGTGGATATAAGCCAGATAGAGGAAGAGGTTCCGGAACTCAAGAAGTTTGGTTACAACATAGATACCTGTTCCTTTGATCCTGTGATAGATTCCTCTGACATCACTCCCGATTTCTGGGTGAAGCTCTGCCATGTCATAAAAGCCAACTACAGCAAGTATGATGGTTTTGTAATCTTGCACGGTACTGATACAATGTCTTTTACGGCATCTGCGCTGAGCTTTATGCTGGAAGGCCTGACCAAGCCTGTGGTGCTTACAGGCAGCCAGCTTCCGGTAGGCATGCTCCGCACAGACGGCAAGGAAAACATTATTTCATCCATAGAGATAGCTGCGGCCAAAGACGAAGAAGGGCATCCTATGGTGCCTGAGGTCTGCATATATTTTGAGAGCCAACTCTATAGAGGCAACCGTACGACAAAATACAATGCGGAGAATTTCAGGGCATTCCGTTCCGCCAACTATCCGGTTCTGGCAGATGTCGGCATACATATAAAGTACAACAGGCATCTTGTCCGCTATCCGGAAGATTGGAACGAGCCGCTTAGAATCAGGGAAAAGCTGGATACCAATGTCGCAGTCCTGAAGATATTCCCGGGGATTACCCGCCAGGCGATAGAAGCGGTTCTTGACACAAAAGGATGCCGGGCTGTAGTACTTGAGACCTTTGGAAGCGGAAACGCTCCTACTTCGGACTGGTTCCTTTCTACACTTAAAAAATATGTGGACAGAGGCATGATAATCGTGAATGTTACTCAGTGCCAGGCAGGTAAGGTAGATATGGGAGCTTACGCGACAGGTATGGGACTCAAAGGTGCAGGAGTAATAAGCGGGTTTGACGCCACCACAGAAGCCACATTGTGCAAGCTGTTTATGCTTCTGGGCCGCTATTCATCAGCGGATAAAGTCAAAAAGGAGATGCAGAAGGCTCTGAGGGGGGAAATTTCCTGCAATTAGAAAAAATTGCTGCAACCGAAGTCCAATAGAAAAAAAATTGCTATCTTGCACATCGTTTTAGCGGAAAGAATAATAAGTAAATAATAACTGTAAACATTGTTTAATACTTTAATCACAACAAATTTTATGAAAAAACTTTTCATGTTTTTGGCAGTTGCAGGCCTGATGGCTATAACTGCCCAGAACGCAGTAGCTCAGGATCAGCAGACTGAGGGAAATGCTACAGAGCAGGTTGCACCGGCACCAGCTCCAGAAGAGGCAGCTCCAGCAGCAGATCAGAACATTTTCAACCAGAAGTCAGACAAACCTCTGTATCAGCAGATCAAGACTAAGTTCATAGAGGGTGGTCCTGCATTCATGGTATGGGTTGTTCTCTGCCTTATTCTCGGTTTGGCTATCGCTATTGAGAGGCTTATCTACCTGTTCAGCTCAACAACTGACACCAAGAAGCTTCTCACAAAGGTAGAGGATGCTCTCAATGAGGGTGGTATTGAAAAGGCAAAGGAAGTTTGCCGCGACACCAAGGGTCCGGTTGCTTCTATCTTCTATCAGGGGCTGCTTCACTCAGACGAGGGTGTTGAGGCCGTTGAAAAGAACATTACCGCTTACGGTGGCGTTCAGATGGGACAGCTTGAGAGTGGTCTTTCCTGGATTGCTCTGTTCATCGCCCTTGCTCCTATGTTGGGATTCTTGGGAACAGTAGTAGGTATGGTTAGTGCATTCGACGCTATCGAGGCAGCTGGTGATATTTCTCCAACCGTTGTTGCAGGAGGTATCAAGGTGGCTTTGATTACAACCATCGCCGGTTTGATCGTTGCTATTATCCTTCAGATTTTCTACAACATCATCGTAGCTAAGATCGATTCACTGGTTAACTCAATGGAAGACGCTTCCATCAACTTCGTTGACCTGATTACCAAAAACAACAAGAAATAATTAATCAACGCAAAATGAAAAAGAGAGCGAGAATAATACTCTATATACTCCTGGCAGTGTCAGTGGTTATAGGACTTTTGTTCCTTTTCACCAACAAGGGTGACGAGACAATGGTTTCTCCACTGCTTAACTGGGCGTATATCCTTCTCGGTTGCGGTATCCTGCTGGCAATATTCCTGCCGCTTATTTTCCGCAGCGGAAAGGGAGGCAAGAAGACCTTGATGAACATAGGTATCTTCGTAATCGCGCTTGTAGTTTCTTACCTGCTCGCTTCTGGAAATGAAGTGGCTCTTTCAGCCAGCGTTGAGAAACCTACACACGCAGTCCTTAAGATGACGGACACTGTCCTCATCATGTCAATAATCCTGCTGGTTGTGGCTATCCTTGTTACAATCTTCGGTAGTTTGTTAAAGAAAAGATCTTAATTAGAATTTTAGAATGGCTAAGAAAACACCCGAAATCAACGCTTCCAGCCAGGCCGATATAGCATTCTTGCTTTTGGTGTTCTTCCTCATTACCACAACTATGGATGTGGACAAGGGAATCAACAGAAAACTCCCTCCAATGCCGGAAGAAAATCAGCAGCAGGATGATATAAAGATCAACCGTAGGAACATCGTCGTTGTGAAGATCAATTCACAGGACAGGATCATGGTTGGCTCTCAGCCTGTAGATGTAAGCCAGATAAAGGATTTGATAGTTGAGGCCCTGACTAACCCTAACGATAATCCTAACTTGCCTGAGAAGGAAGTCAAGAGTATCCAGGGTCTGGGTAATTATCCTGTATCCAAAGGTGTGGTTTCTTTGCAGAACGATAAGGGAACTTTGTACAACACGTACATCCAGGTTCAGAACGAAATCGTAAGAGCAATCAACGAGATTCGTGATGAATTTTCAACTCAGCGTTACGGCAAGAAATACGCACAATTGGATGAAGCTCATCAGAAAATTGTCAAAGAGGCTATTCCTCAGAACATTTCAGAGGCAGAGCCAAAGGACGTAAAGGGTAAAAAATAAGGAGGTATCAAATGGGAAGATTTAGAAAAAGCAGCAAGAAGTCTGCACCTGCTATCAGCACGGCGTCACTTCCTGACATCGTGTTCATGCTCCTGTTCTTCTTTATGATATCAACCTCTTTCCGTCAGACAGACAAGTTGGTTCAGGTTAAACTTCCTGGAGCAACTGAGAATGTCAAGCTTGAAAGAAAGGATTTGACTTCCTATATCTATGTAGGATCTCCTATACCTTCAAAGCAGGCTCAGTATGGAACAGACTCCCGTATCCAGCTCAATGACTCCTACAAGACTGTAAGTGAAATCCGAGATTTCATCGCAGCTGAAAGAGAGTCAATCTCTGAGGGAGAAAGGGAAGCTATGACAGTAGCTATCAAGGCTGATGAGAATGTCCGTATGGGTATTATCACAGAAATCAAACAGGAACTCAGACGTTGTTCTGCACTCAAGATTATGTATGTAGCCCGTCAGAGGGAAGCCATCTAATCTGAGGCGTATTTGAAATCAAGGGGATGACCAAACGGTCATCCCCTTTTTTTGTAAAAAAGCGGGATTATTAGTATCTTTCGTGGTTAAATGTGCATAAATATGAAACTTAGAATCTCATTCTTGAAGGCGGCTGTTTGTTTTGTTGCTGCAATTCTTTTTGTATCAGCATCTTTTGCTCAGGCTGACGGGAACCTCAAGGAGCAGCCCAAGGCTAAATACGTGTTTCTTTTCATAGGAGACGGTATGGGCTTCTCCCATGTGGCTTTGACAGAAGCATACCTGGCTACAAAGAAGGGGATAATTGGCAGTGAACCTCTGACTTTCACCCAGTTCCCTGTTCTTGGCATGGCTACAACCTATTCCACGAAGAATATGATAACCTGCTCTTCCGCAGCGGCTACCGCTCTGGCTTCTGGATACAAGACAAACAACAATACTGTCGGAATCTACCCGGATTCCATACCGGTTTACCAGATTTCATACAAGCTCAGGGATCTTGGTTACAAGATAGGTCTGATGAGTACGGTTGGTATCGACCACGCCACTCCTGCTTGTTTCTATGCCCATAACATCAACCGCAAGAACTATTATGAAATCTCCATGGAGCTTCCTGAAAGCGGGTTCGATTTCTTTGGCGGCGGTGGCTTCGGCGGAGTATCCGACAAAGATCCGCAGAAGGCTTCAGAAAAGGAGAAGAATATTTATGGCAAAGTTGCAAAATACGGATATACTGTTGCTTACGGCCTGGATGAGTACAAGTCCAAGAAATCTTCGTCAGACAAGATGATCCTTTTCCAGAAGGGAGACAAGAAAGACAAGATACTTCCTTATGTGATTGAGAGGAAGCCTGAGGATCTGACTCTTGCACAGGTTGTTTCTTCAGCGATAGATTTCCTCTACACCCCTGAGGGCAAGGGTTTCTTCATGATGTGCGAAGGTGGAAAGATAGACTGGGCCGCTCACGTGAATGATCCGGTAGGGACCATCCTTGAGACCATCGATATGGACGAAGCCATCAAAGTTGCATACGAGTTCTACAAGCAGCATCCAGACGAGACTCTTATAGTTGTGACTGCAGATCACGAGACAGGAGGCCTGGCATTGGGTTACAAGAAAGGTTATGTATATGACCTTAAGGTTCTGGATGACGCGATGTCCCACTTCAAACAGGAAGAGGTTACTGCAGACAACTACATGACAAGAGAGGTTCTTGATACCCTTAGCAAAAAGGCCCGTCTGGGATGGTCCACAAGAAGCCACACCGGAATATATGTTCCTGTGTTTGCAGTAGGTGCCGGAAGCCAGATGTTTGCCGGAAGGATAGACAATACTGACATCCCGAAGAACATAATGAAGGCTATGGGCGCAGTTGCCCCATATACAGACCATTACTACAAGAGGAAGGCTGTTTTTGACAAGGAAAGCCCTATTACGGAGAATGACATCGTTTTCCTTGGCAACTCACTGACCGAAGGCGGAAACTGGGCATCATATTTCCCTGATGTACAGAAAGCCCTCCAGAAGAAAGGCGGCGCTATCCGTAACAGAGGAATTGTCGGCGATACCTTCGGCGGCATTGACGACCGTCTGGACCAGATACTTCCAGGCAAGCCGAAGACCATATTCTTCATGTCCGGAGCCAACGATGTAAGCCACAATCTTACAGCGGATTCCATTGCAAACGGTATCATGAATGTAGTCCGCAGGATAAAGAAAGAAAGCCCTAAGACAAAGGTTTACTTGCAGAGCCTCCTGCCAATAAACGAGAGCTTCAAACGCTACAGGCTGCTCACAGGAAAGACAGCCATGTTCTCAGAGATAAACGCCAAGCTTGAAGCCATGTGCAAGAAAGAGAAGGTTGCTTTCATCAATCTCTATCCTCTCTTCCTTACAAACGGTCCTGCTGACCTTGCTCTTCCGGCATCTGAGCAGGTTCTCAACCCGAACATCACAAGAGACGGGCTCCATGTTACCAAGGAGGGCTACAAGATCTGGCAGGAAGCCATCCGCAAATATGTCAAATGACATCGCTGAGAAATATAAGAAAAACAATACATAAAAGACAGATATTTAGGAGAATATATTATGGGAGAATTCACAAGAAAAAGCATAAAGGAACTTTTCAGCCAGCAGCCTGGTTCAGAGGTAATCGTCAAAGGTTGGGTCAGGACAAAAAGAGGAAACAAGAACGTGAGTTTCATAGCTCTCAACGATGGAAGCACCATCCGTAACATGCAGATTGTCTGCGACGGGCAGAAGTTTTCCGAGGAGCTGATGAAAGACATCACCACAGGTGCTTGCCTTTGTGTAAAAGGAAAGCTGGTGGAAAGTATGGGCAAAGGCCAGAGCGTTGAAGTACAGGCAGATGCCATAGAGATTTACGGCAAGGCAGATCCTGCCGACTACCCTTTGCAGAAGAAGGGACATTCTATGGAATTCCTTCGCGAAATCGCTCACATGAGAATGAGGACCAACACCTTCGGATGCGTGATGAGAATCCGCAACGCCATGGCTTTCGCCATCCACAAATACTTCAACGAGCACGGCTTCTTCTATCTTCATACTCCGCTGATTACAGAAAGCGACTGCGAGGGTGCCGGAGAGATGTTCCAGGTTACCACGATGGATTTGAAGAACATCCCTCTCAACAAGGAGACAGGAGAAGTTGACTTCTCCGCAGACTTCTTCGGAAAGCAGACCGCCCTTACGGTAAGCGGACAGCTTGAAGGAGAACTTGGCGCAACCGCCCTTGGGAAGATATACACTTTCGGTCCAACATTCAGGGCAGAGAACTCCAACACTCCAAGGCATCTTGCAGAGTTCTGGATGATTGAGCCGGAGATGGCTTTCTACGACAACTTTGACAACATGGAACTCGCCGAGGACTTCATCAAGTCTCTGGTCCAGTACGCTCTGGACAACTGTATGGAAGATCTCCAGTTCCTCAACGACATGTTTGACAAGGGACTCATCGAGCGCCTGAGGAGTGTAGTCGGAATCACCTTCCAGAGAGTGACTTACACCGAGGCGGTGGATATTCTTGAAAAGAGTGGCGAGAAGTTCGAGTTCCCTGTTCACTGGGGCACTGACCTTCAGAGCGAGCACGAAAGATACCTTGTTGAGAAGCACTTCGGCAAGCCTGTCATCCTCACCGATTTCCCTAAGGAGATCAAGGCGTTCTACATGAAACAGAACGAAGACGGCAAGACCGTGCGCGGAATGGATGTGCTCTTCCCTAAGATCGGCGAGATCATAGGCGGTAGCGAGAGGGAGTCTTCATACGAGAAGATCATGGCCCGCATCAAGGAACTCAACATGGACACTACCAACCTCTGGTGGTATCTTGATACCAGGAGATGGGGAACTTGCCCGCACGCCGGATTCGGCCTGGGCTTTGAGCGTCTGCTTCTGTTTGTCACCGGTATGCAGAACATCCGCGATGTGATCCCGTTCCCGAGAACCCCTAAAAACGCTGAATTCTAAAAACATACGATATGCTGATAATAGGAATAGCCGGCGGAACAGGTTCCGGCAAGACAACGGTAGTAAGGAAGATAAAGAACCTCATGAAGGAGGAAGATGTGGCAGTTATCTCACAGGATTCCTACTACAAGGACAGCAGCCATCTGACTCCCGAGCAGAAGGCCGCAAACAACTTCGACCACCCGAATTCCATAGACTGGGACCTTCTCGTTTCCGACCTTGCCAAACTTCGCAGCGGCCAGGCCATAGAGTCTCCGGTCTATTCCTATATAACTTGCTCAAGGTCAAAGACGGAGACCGTTCACGTGGAGCCTGCCACCATCATAATAGTTGAGGGCATCCTCATCTTCACAAACGAGGAACTGAGGAAACTGTTCGACATCTCCATCTTTGTGGATGCCGATGCAGACGACCGCCTGGGCCGTGTGATCCAGAGAGACATCGAGGAGCGTGGCAAGACCGTTCAGCAGGTGCTCAAACGCTATCAGGAAACCGTAAAGCCAATGCACCTGCAGTTCATCGAGCCGAGCAAGAGGTACGCAGACATCATTGTCCCTCAAGGCGGGCACAACAGGGTTGCAATCAGTATCATCATCGCGACCATAGAAAAAGCCCTCCTCACCAGGGGAGAGTAATTAATCTTCGGAAGCCGGAGGCGCAATTCGCGGAGGATAATGGAAGAGAGGCCTGTAATATCGGATGAAGACCTGGAGCGGTTTGCCAAATCGGACAAGCTGAGCCGCCGCTCCGGCATCTATTTTACCGTCATCTTCCATCTTCTTCTCATTATAGTCCTTCTGATTTTCTCCATCTCCACCATAAGCAAGGGTGAAGTATCTTTCGTCACCGATTCCGAAGGCCAGCTCCACAAGCAAAGACAGGAGGAAGAAGAACGCCGTCAGGAGGAAATCAAGGCACTTGCCAAAGCCCAGCTTGAGGACCAGCTTGCCGGCCGCCCCGTCACGACCTACAGGGCCGTTGCCGTAAACCGGAGCAGTTCCCAGCTGAAAGACGACCGTAACACAGACGCGGACAAACTCTACAAAGACGCAGAAGACCTCCAGAACCGCATAAAAGAGGCCGCCAAAATCAAGATTCCGGATGCAGCGGACAATGTGTCCGCCCCAGGCGAAAAGACCGAAGAAAAGGCCGAAACCGCAGCCTACAAAGGTCCATCAGTCCTTTACTGGATTCTTGACGGCAGGAGAGCCTTCTCCCTCCCGCTTCCGGTCTATAAATGCCGTGGCGGAGGAGATGTCACCATCCAGATTTATGTCGGAAGGAATGGCTATGTGCAGAAAGCCATAGTCCTGGGCGATGTGTCAGTTCCTGACGAGTGCATACGCAACGCTGCCCTCAATGCTGCCATGCGATCCCGTTTCTCCAAGAGCGATACTGCCGATGACCCTCAGCTCGGCCAGATAACCTACAGATTTATAGCGCAATAAATTAAAGGGTTTTCTGCCACTCCCAGGCGGAGCGGAGTACGTCCTCAATAGGGGTGTCTGCCTTCCAGCCTAGTTCCCTTTCTGCTTTTCTTGGATCTGCCCATACCTGCTCGATGTCTCCCTGCCTGCGTGGAGCAATCTCGTAAGGCAGGTTCACGCCCGTGGCTTTCATAAACCCGTTCACAAGTTCCAGAACGCTGAGACCCTTTCCGGTTCCAAGGTTGAAGACAAACCAGCGGCCGGTCTTTGCCGCCTCAACATAAGTTGGTTCATCAATGACCTGAGCATCATTGCCGCAACCATCGCTGAGGAGTTTGTCAATGGCTTTCACATGGGCTTTTGCAAGATCCACAACATAGATGTAGTCTCTGATGCAGCTTCCGTCAGGGGTATTATAGTCGTTTCCGAAAACGTTCAGATGGTCCCTGATTCCTGCCGCGGTCTGAGTGACGAACGGTACCAGGTTCTGCGGCACACCTCTCGGCAGCTCGCCGATAAGTGCTGAAGGATGTGCTCCTATTGGGTTGAAATACCTCAGGGCGCACACTTTAAGATGCGGGAAAGCAATCACGCTGTCAGACAGAATCTCCTCCGCCATCTGCTTGCTTTTGCCGTAAGGAGAAAGACTCCTTTTAAGCGGAGCGTCCTCAGCGATTGGCAGATGCTCCTTGTCCGGCTGGCCGTAAACGGTGCAGGAAGAAGAAAACACGATGTTGGCCTTCTTGCCTTTTTCTGTCATCAGCGATATAAGGTTCAGAAGAGAAACTATGTTGTTGCGGTAGTAGAGCAGAGGCTTGTCTATGCTCTCCCCAACTGCCTTGCAGGCAGCAAAATGCACTGCTCCAACAATGTCGGGATGCTTCTCGAATACCTTGCCGAATGCCTTTAGGTCTGAGCAGTCCGCTTCTTCAAAAGTTACCGGTTTCCCGAGTATCTTCCCGATTCGGTCTATAACATCTCTTTCTGAATTGTAGAAGTTGTCAACTCCCACAACATCGTAACCTGCCTGTGAAAGTTCAACCCAGGTATGTGAGCCGATATATCCGGCAGCTCCAGTAAGAAGTATTTTGCCTTTACCCATCGTAAGAATTTCTGTTTCAAAAAAATTAAGTTTCTATGCAAATTTAACCATTTCAGTTGATTTTTTACCTCTCCAAGATGCTTTCCTTTTCAAAACCAGTACTTTTATACCAGCAGAAGTCCTCATCCTCATAAGAGAGGTGCCCCTCAGCGATGACCATTGAAGATTGGAGGTTTGGTTCAGCGAAGACCATTGAAAAACCTTAGGATACTTTTGCGTATGAACGGAACAATAGAAACTATCATAAATAACAGAGTCATGAAAAAGAACATTATCGCTTCAATCGTCGGAGTAGCCGCAGCCGGTCTTCTCCTGACTTCTTGCTCAGGCAAACCTGAGAGCGTGACCGCCGTTGTAGCAGGTCCTGACGGACAGCCTGCTGCAGTAGTTGTAAAATATGCAAAAGCTGTTTCAGCAGAAAGCGTTTCAGCAGACGCTTTCCAGATTGAGGGTCAGGAAGTTGAGGCCGTGTTTGTTACAGACAAAGACATCACCGCTGCTCCTGAGAAGCCGGAATGCAAAGGCGAAAAACCAGAGTGTGACACTACAAAGGCTTGCCCAGATGCAAAAGCTGAATGCGACAAAGCAAAAGCTGAATGCGACAAAGCAAAGCCAGAGTGCGACGGCCAGCACAAAGACTGCGCAAAAGAGGCCCAGTGCGATTCAACCAAGGCTCAGTGCGATTCATCAAAAGTTGAGTGCGAAAAGGCAGCAAAGCCGGAGTGCGAAGGTCCTAAGAGCGTTGACGGACAGTTTGTAGTTATCGTTCTTAAGAAAGCTTGCCCTGAAAAGCCAGCTTGCGACAAGGCCAATGCAGAGTGCGATTCCACCAAGGCCGCTTGCCCAGAAGCAAAAGCAGAATGCGACTCAGCCAAGGCATGCCCAGAGGCTGCCGCTAAGTGCGACTCATCAAAAGTTGAGTGCGAGAAGGCCGGAAAGCCTGAGTGCAAAGAAGGCAAATCTGAGAAGTGCCCTGAGATTGCAGTTCCTGCAGTTAGTGTAAAACAGGTCAAGGACATCAAAGCTGCTGACGGTTCTGCTTTGAAGGCATGGAGTAAAGCCTTCCCTGCAACCAAAGCCGTTCCTTGCTTCAAGAAAGGTCCAAAGCATCACCACCATCACGGTGAGGCTTGCAAAGGTGGGGAATAGGCGATGGTGCCTTGTAACTGACTGATTGTCAGCGTATCCCTAAAAGCACCCCTCGTTTTTGCGGGGGTGCTTTTTGTATATATCTGGGAATGAGGTTATTACAAGTCACTATCGCCGAGGCAAGTCACCATCGCCGAAGCTGGGCTTTATCTGATGCTGCGGCCCAGATCATAGGCGGCCTTGAGCTTCGGGTTGCCTTCTATTTCCCGCATGTTGTTCACTCCGCCGCAGAAAACGGTTCCGGCCAGTCGGCTTTCTGGATAGCACTCTATCCATCCTTCAAGACCTTGCACCGCACGTTTAGGGGTAGATTCTTCATCTTCAGCCGCCGTAGCCAGAAGATAAACATCGCGGAACTTGTAGTCTAGAGGATACATTGCGTTCATTCGGTCTATGAGAGTTTTCATCTGGCCGCTCATCTCATAGTAGTAGATAGGAGTTGCCCAAACTACAACATCGGAGTCCAGGACTTCTGCCATTATAGCATTTACGTCGTCAGCTATGACGCATCGTCCAAGTTTCTGGCAGGCGAGACATCCTTTGCAGAACTGTATCTCTTTTCCTGAAAGTGAAATTTTCCTGACATTGTTCCCGGCTGCTTTTGCGCCTTCCACAAAACTGTCGGCCAGCATGTCGCTGTTTGAACCTTGCCTGAGGCTCGTTGAAATGACTGTTATTTTTTTCATCGCGATTATTTCTGTAATTAAGTTTTCGGGGACAAAGATACTAAATTCTGCCTCGGCGATGGTGCCTTGTAAATGGCTGAATATCAAGGCTCCCCTAAAAGCGCCCCTTGTTTTTGCGGGGGTGCTTTTTGAAAGTATCTGGGAATGAGGTTGTTACAGAGCGCCATCGCCGGAGCAAGGCACCATCGCCGAAGCAGGGCACGCCGGGCAGGTATGATCGCTGAGGCGAGCAGGCACCACCGGGCAGGTTTCCCTTTGGGGAGAATCGTTGATGGCAGTAAAGTATTTATTTTCAGTAAATTTTGAAATTCCGATTTTTCTAAAATTGCATTGTAAACTGTCCGGCAGTTGGAATGTGGCTTGGTTGCAGATAGCCGGCAGTTGGAATGTGGCTTGGCTTGGTTGCAAATAGCCGGGAGTTGGGCTTGACTTAGCTTGATTTAACGACTTAACTGAGACTTTAATTCTAAACGATATGAAAAGGATTTATAAACAACCTTATAATGCATTTACTACAGGACGCGGGTTGAGATTTGAAGCAGTTGCAGAAGGAACTACTTTGACTTGCAAGAAGACTTTTACAAATGACATAACATTCAACCGCGGAGCCGTTTATACAGTGAACGCAACGTTTGAATAGGCTAGTCAGGTGTTTGTGCGGCGGTAGTGGCAGCTGAGTGGATTCTTCAACTCAGAGATTTTTAAGGTGCTCTGCGGGGAAGAATGATCGTTGATGGTAATGGAATCTGGTGAGGCGTGCCAGTTGTGCATTCCGCCGCCAAGGCAGTTTTTGAATTGAGGGCATCTGGAGCAGGTGCCCTTTTTTGCCCAGTTCCGGTTGCGGAAGACCTGGAACTTGTTTTCCCAGACCTCATACAGGTTATCGCGATAGATATTGCCCTGTGAGAAGAGGTCCCTGTCTATGTTGGGGCAGGCGCAGATGCTCCCGTCTATAAGGACGGATGCTATGTTCACTCCGGCGTGGCAGAAAAAGCGTACAGGACGCACTTTCTCCTCATATTTTCCCAGATAACCTTCACAGCTGAAGGTAACCTCCATATATGCAGGCCTGCCTGAGCCATTGGCACCAGTTTTAGCGTCATTTGCAGGAATGTTGGTGTTATGTATGTTTGCAGGGGGCGGGGAATGCTTGGGCTTTGAGCGTTTGGCGGCGATGAAATCCATCAGTTGGACCATTTCCTGGTTAGAAAGATGGAGGTCTGGTTCCTGTGTAGCCCGGCCTATAGGGATGATGGTGAATATCCTCCAGCGTTTGACGCCGAGACTCAGGAGGGTGCTGTAGATTTCTTCCATCTGAGGTAGGTTGCGTTTGTTTACGCAAGTTACAACGTCAAAGTCCAGGCGGCGTTCCTTGGCTGCAATGCTTATGGCTCTGATGGCATTATCGTAGCTCTTGGGATTGCCCCTCATCCAGTTGTGCGTTTCTCCTATGCCGTCCAGGCTGATTGTCAGGGCGTTCATGCCGGCAGCCATCAGGCGGCGGTGCATTTCTTCAGTGTAGAAGAACCCGTTGGAGACCATGCTCCAGTAATGGCCCCGGCGGCGGATTTCCTTTCCTATGCGGTCTATGTCAGGCCGGAGCAGAGGTTCTCCTCCTGTCAGGACAACCGTCAGGCGGCGGGTGTTGAATCTTTGACTGCCGGCTTTCCCTCTGCCGGACTTCTGATTGAAAGATTTCGGTTGCTGAGAGCCAGACGCCGGTTGCTTTTCTGAATGTCCTGGGTTCGGAATGGTGTCCAGGGCCTTGAGGAAATCCTCCAGCGGCATGTCCTGGTCTTTGGCTGAGGTAAAGCAGTCGCTTCCGCAGTGGCGGCAAGAGAGATTGCATCTCTGGGTACATTCCCAGAAAAGGTAATTCAGCTCGTGGACCTTAGTCTCGAGAGAGCGGAATCTCCTGAAAAGAAAAGGAAGCATTATTCAGCCTTGTCAAGGACAACCAAAGCTTTGCCTGAAGGGCCTGGAAAGGCTTTGTTGGCTTTGTACCCATCAGCCTCCACGCTGAATACAACACTGGTTTGTTCAGGGTTGTAAAGGTACATAAGAGCTGTTCCGTCTGGTTCCGTAACAGTACTGTCTGACCAATAGACCGCAGATTCATCCAGTTTGGCGTAGATTTTGGCGTTGCTTATAGGATTTCCTTCATTGTCTGTCACTTCAAAACTGAATTCCTGTTCGGCAAGGTTTCTCTGGTATCCGGGGCCGGTGCCATAACAAGCTTGGAAGATAAACAATGCGGTTGTAAGAGAACAGCCTTTCAGAAAATTTCTAAACCACCTGAATTTCATAGCTCAAAGTATTAAGTGAAAATCGCTGAGTATAACTTTCTCCAAAGATAGCACTTTTTGAATAACTTTGCAATCGGACATAGGTTGTTTCAAATTATTATCGCGATATGGAAAACGGCTGGAACAAGACCATTACATTTGACAGGTTTATCAGAGGTTGTCTGATAGTGCTCCTTGTGGTCGGAGTATTTTTGCTTTTGAAAAGGTTGAGCAGTGTCCTCCTGCCGTTTTTTGTAGCTTGGCTGATATCCTATATGCTGTACCCTCTGGTGCGTTTCCTTCAGTACAAGTGCCGGCTCAAGTACCGCATATTGGCGATTATCGTGGCGTTTCTGCTGGTTGCCGGAGTTTTGTACGGAGTCATCATGCTTATAGTCCCTCCTATGATAGGTGAGATTCTGAAGGTAAAGGATATGCTGGTCGGCTATATGCAAAACGACTATTCTTCCGGAGGTATATCCTCTGCCGTAAAGGAATTCCTCAAGAGCCATCTGGATATAGAGCATCTGAAAAGCGCTTTCACAATAGACGGTGTATTTAATGTCCTGCAGGAGTCAATGCCTAAAATCTGGGGAGTAGTTTCCGGATCGTTCAAGGCACTGTCAGGTATAGTTTCTGTAACTATGGGGCTTTTGTATATGCTCTTTATACTCCTTGATTACGAGAAGCTTATAGGCGGATGGCAGAGCCTCCTTCCTGAGAGTTGGAGAAAACCTGTAAGCCGGATTCTCAGCGATATTGAGGAAGGCATGAACAAATACTTCAGAGGCCAGGCCACAATCGCTCTCTGCGTAGGTATTCTCTTCAGCATAGGGTTTCTTATAATAGGCTTCCCGCTGGCGGTGGCCCTGGGACTTTTCATAGGCCTTCTGAATATGGTTCCTTATCTCCAGATAGCAGGCTTCATTCCTATTACCCTGCTGGCAGCGGTAAAGGCTGCTGACACAGGAGAGAATTTCTGGATGATAATGCTTTCCGTGCTTGTGGTCTTCGCTGTAGTCCAGACCATCCAGGACGTGATTCTCACACCAAAGATTATGGGCAAGGTAACTGGGCTGAACTCCGCCATCATCCTGCTTTCTCTCTCAATCTGGGGAAGCCTGCTCGGAATACTGGGAATGATTATAGCACTTCCACTTACAACACTGATACTTACTTATTATCAGCGATATATCGTAAGGCCGCTGGCTAAACCGGCCGTCCAAAGCGGTCCTCCTGCAGATATTCCTGAAAGAGACATCCCTTTTGATAATCCTGTAGATCCTGATGACCTTCCTTCAGACATCACGTCCGGAGACCATTCGTAAGCCCTCCAGTCCTCCTGTCTGCCGGAAGAGGGAAAGAAGTATTATACTGAACCACTTTTATTCTTTAGCAATGAATTACCGGACGAACTGCCGGAGGTGTTATTTCGGACCGTTTTTGTTATGTTGCTGGTTCTTAGCTATATAGCTTATTGTGGGTAGGTAAAATCACCTATCCTTCAACTGCGTAATAGTTTGGCTATCAGATGTTTGCTAAAAACGCCTAGAAATGAGTATTGCCAAGTAGAAGTGCTTGATTGCCATTTCTGAGGTATGGAGGCCTTTGTACGCTCTGTCTTGGCCTGGAGGGTTCTGTCTGCGCTGTCTTGGGGCGGGTCCAAAGCAGGAGTGAAAGACTTTGCACATATCGATACTTTTTCTTTCTGGGGATGAGTGTCTGATTCTTTTTTGTAAATTGCGCTTGAAACGGACCAAGCCGGTCTTACTTCTTGCTAGACCTTCGGGTCATTTTCCAGACCGGCAATTTCCGTTTCTTTATTATCATGACAAATCAAGTGAACCTAAAAGCCGCAAAAGCTCTATCTTCTGAGGACAGGAAATCTCTCCTTATGGTGGCGTTGCGTTATAGCGCCTTGTTCGTTGACATTCAGCCTGAAGCCATAGACATGAAAGCGGAAATTTCCAAGGAGGTGTCCGCCTTCCTGCTGTCTCTTTCCGAGAAAGGTTTTGTTGCAGACGAGAAACTTCTCAGGGCTCTTTGCAGCCTTCCTGCAACCGAGGACCTTCTAAATGAAATTACTGAAGTGATAGATGGCGCTCTGGGCATTGGCCTCAATTGGGCTCCGCTGGTCAAAGGATGGGATATACCTACAGGGGAGTCCTTCCTGGACCATTATCTGACTTCATACGCAAACTATTACCACAATATTTCAGAAGGCCATCTGGTTGACAGGCCAGTGGATATGCCTCGAACTGTTCAGATTGTTTCCGGGAGCGAGTATGAGAGAAAGACCGTCATGGGAATGGATGGGACTATGCTCCCTTGCGGTCATTTCATTCCGGATGGAACCTTCCCCCTGGAACGGTACAACGGATGTCCTTTCTGCGGCACTCCGTTCAATACTTCTTCTGTCATATTCACCGGTCAGGGGACCTCTAAGAAGACTCTTGGCCTGATGACCAGGGAGGATCTTGAGAGCCTTGAAGAATCGCTGCTGACCTCAACGGTTCCGCTTGATGCCACTCAGAGTGAATCGCTGAAGAACCTGATCAAGGTTTTCGGTTTTGATGAGAATATTTTCATCGCGATGAAGGAGACCCGCATGATTGTGGCGGACGCTCTTGTCTCATCCTCTTCTGATGAAGACGCTGCAAAGGCCGGGCGCCTGTTCTCTTCTCCTGCCGATATACTTCGGTTCCTCTGGTTCCGGAAGACCGGCAAGCTTCAGGTTATTGAGCCCAAGATTCTCATAGCCCATGCGGGCAAGCTGAACGCCCACATGTGGGGCCCTCTGGACAAAAGCGCTGAGGCTTCACAGGTGATGAAGCAGAATCTCAGGCTCAAGTACGACAGGCGGATGTGCTCCGCTGTAGCTTTCTGGCTGAACAACCTTCAGATGGATGCAGACCAGGCCTGCGAAATCATGCATCCGAAGAGAGGGATGTGGGTCAGGATGATACGTGCCCTCCGTCTGGGCGAGTATTCCCGCAAACCGGGCTTTGAGAAGCTCCGTGAACTGTTGGACGTATTCTACAAAGACGAGTATTCCGTCTGGAAGGGGGAACTTGACCGATGCCTTGGAACAACCTGCGGCTGTGTTGATTACAGCCGTGCCCTTGGACTTCTCAAGCAGCGTCCGGGAACTTTTGCCCGCAGCCTTTTTGCCGTTATGCTCCGTATGGGGCCGCAAGTGGCTCTGGATGCTTTCCGGGAGGTTATGGACAAGGTTCCTTCAAGACTGGTCCTTTCTCTTGGCAATGCCGCGGAGTTTTTCTTTGACACTTCTGCAACCCGAATAGCCCGTCCGATAACCGGTGTTACCAAGGTCATACCTTACAACCGCAGACTTGACAACTTCACTCCGGCCCAGCGTTCACAGATGGCTCAATCTGTAGCAGACCTTTACAAAGAGGCCATGCAGAAGCGTTTCAGTCAGGAGCAGTTCACTCCCGGCTGTAAGATTTACATAGATCCGGGGCTGTTTGACATTCCCGTAAACATCGGCGACCGGTCTTCAACCATACAGGATACTTCCGCTGCCTTGCAGGGCACACGCTTTGGTGTGGAAGGGGATGCCGTAAGGCTTTTCATGCAGTGGGGCAAGGGTCTCCCGGCCCAGCACCTGGACATGGACCTGAGCGCCGCGGTCTGCTATCAGGACGGACGCAAGGAATACTGCGCCTACTTCAACCTTACATTGCCCGGAGCAAAACACTCTGGAGACATACGCAACATTCCGGACAAGATCGGTACGGCCGAGTATGTCGAGCTCAACCTTCCTGAGCTGAAATCCAGCGGGGCAAAGTATGTTCTTTTCTCCTGCAACGCATATTCTCACGGAGCCATCTCTCCCAACCTGATGGTAGGCTGGATGAACTCCGCAAGTCCAATGGCGCTTTCAAACGAGACCGGCGTTGCCTACGATCCTTCTACGGTCCAGCACATTGTCAGGATTTCTGAATCCAACCTCTCCAAGGGTCTGATATTCGGCGTCCTGGATGTAGAAAGGGCCGAGATTACCTGGCTTGAGATGTCTTTTAACGCCCAGTATGTAGCCCAGCTCAACTCCGCTGCGGTGGAAGCTCTTCTGAATCGCCTGAGGAACAAGTTTTCAGTAGGGCAGCTCCTAAGCATGAAGGCAGAAGTCCAGCAGTGCATCCAGGTTCCATCGCCTGAGGAAGCTGATGAAGACATGCGTTACACCTATAGCTGGGCGCTGGATGCAGCAAAGGTCAGCCGGCTTCTCTGATTTTAGGAATCATAAAACATAAAACATAAATCATAAATCATAAATCATAACCCTGCTTATTATGAAAAAACTTCTTCTTCTTTCTGCCACTTTCCTGCTTGCAGCATGCGTTATTTCCTGCAAGGACAAGAAAACCAACCCAAGCATCAACAACGATTATGTAGATGATGTAAAGGGAGCTCTCTGCCTCTCTGAAGAACCTGTTATGGACGACCAGTCTGTCGAGCAGGTATCCGAAACTGAATGTATTACCTATGAAGGCACTGTTGGCTCCGCCAAGGCCAGGATTCTTTACATACTCCCTTCTAATCGTATTGATGCTGAGGATCCTTCTCTTTGCGGTAGCCTTGCTTACCTGGATGATGACCCTGGCATTGTCTTTACTCTCAAGGAAATCTCAAATGAGGGCTATCCTGAGGGTTACAACGATGTTGTCATAGAAATATACAATGTTGAAGGTAAAAAGACCGGTGTTCTTGAGGGCAAGATTGAAGGTCGTGGAGACGGCTTCTATGGCACTGTTACCAACACAGACGGCACCAAACTGCCTTTTACCATGATGCAGCAGTATTGATTCTGCAGATCTGACAGCAAGCATAGCCTGCAATCCCCTTATATTGAGTATCATACTCTTAATATCAAGTAATCGTTCCGTCATCAACTCCTAATGTTTTCCTTCAGCGATGTGATTCTTGTCCTTCTTCTCCATACATCTTCTTTTTTATTGTATTGATACTCCCTCTCGCTCATACTTGAGGTCGCAATTTGTGACCTCAAGTTTTAGGCTGCGGCATCCTCAAATATAACCTCCGACAATCTCGGGATTGTACCTGTTAGCCGAATCCAGGATTGCAAATGCATTTTCTCAAATTCATCTCGTACAATCTTGTAATCGCACAGATTATTTTGTAAATTTGAGTGTTTAAGCAAGTTGACGTAAATCTCACTTAAAGTCTATGAAAAAGTTATTGTTTATAGCGATGACAATGTTGTTTATGCCATTTTGCAGGGCACAAGACATTAAACCCGGCAGTCTGGATTTTCTGAAAAAATATGAATCTTTAAAAATTGTGGTAGATTATTCAACTGCTGTGATAGACAATATGGACTATGCGACCAGACGAGAAGTTGATACTGACTGGATAAAAAACGAGAAGGAAGTTACCAGCCGGTTTATTACGTCTTTTTCAAAAGTACTATCTTCTCGTGATATAAAAGTTTCCAATAATTCCGACCTCTTGTTTGTGTTGAAAGTTACCAAGATAGATGGTGACGGGGAATGTTATGGATTTGCTGAGTTTCACGATAAGGAAGGAAACGTTTTAGCTTCAATTATCGGTTTGAACGGCAATGGAGGCAAAATAGGTTCCTTGACAAATCTCGCGGGAGACGGTATGGAAAGATTGGCTGAAAACATTGGGAAGGTTCTCTCACGATATGATAGGCAAACTAAATATGCTGCAAAGCATCCAAATGAACCGTTAAAGGATAAAAGTTACTTTGAGGCAAAAGAAAAGGCTAAAGAAGAAAAGAAGAAAGCCAAGGATCTTGAGAGGGTTGAAAGAAGGGTGGAAAGAGAAAAGAGGTGGAGAGAAAATTCCGAAAAATACAAGAGAGACTAAACAAGGAAACCTATGTCACAATTCAACGAAGCAACGAGAGTGCAGATGCCAGCAATGGTGCATCTTACTCGATTGGGATATAAGTACTTCGGGAAGATTCACGAAGCCACAGATGATACAGTGTCTGATTTTGCAGTCAGTGATTGCAAAATGTTTTTATCTGCATCAACCTCATGTTTTTCTACCGTCAACTGAAAAAAGTCATCATGGTCTTGGTAGAAGTCAATGAAATAATAGAGGTTTCGCATAGAGAAGCCTCTTCCATATCGCTTAACCAATTCTTCGGACAATGACTTGATTACCTGCTTGCCATACTCTGCACGTTGATGGAAGAAATGACGGTGCTCATCTGCGCGGTCATAGTTCTGATAAATAACTTGCCCTAAGTGCAAGTCGGCAGTATGGATGATTTTCATTATAGTAGGTGATTTGTTAACACAAAGGGTTAAATTACAAGAGTATTATACTATGTCAGGGCACTGATGTCAGGAACAAACTCGCCGGCCTCAATTTCCTGTTTGCGCTTCAAGAACATAGTCATATACACGGGTAGATAGACCACCTTCCCGCGTATGCTGACATTGTCATTGCAGAAGGTAATCGCCTCGGGAATGCGATACTGCTCATTTCCAAGGATGTTGTTCAAGGCCAGGTGGAATTCATAGTCCTTCCCGGATTTGACCTCTGTCGGCAGAATGGTTCCGTCTGCTCTTTCAAGCACAAAGTCCACCTCTCCCTGCTTCTTGCTGTTGAAGTAGTACAGTTTATCCTTGTAGCCATGCGCATTGAGTTCCTGAGACACGAAATTCTCATAAACGGCACCGTAGTTAAGATTGATCTCTCCACTGAGAATGCGCAGCTGAATGCCGTCAGCATACTGGTATGCCAGCAATCCCACATCATTCTGGAAGAGTTTGAACAGGTTTCTTTGCTTGTTCAACTTGAGAGGAAATACGGGCTCTTCCACATTGAATACCGGAATAGCGACACCAGCGTTCTTGAGCCACAAGAAGCTATCCTCGTATTGCTTGAACTTGGCCCCCTCGTTCAGCGACTTGAGGATGAATCGCTTGTTTTTGGCATTGAGCTCGGAGGGGATAAGATCGAAAATCTCGTTGAGAAGAAGTTTCTCTTCCGGATCATACCGGGAGATATCTCGTTTGTATAAATTGAGAATCGCTCTCTGCTCTGCACCGACATGCTGCATGTTATGGGTGTCAATGTATTTTTGGACGGCGGATGGCATTCCGCCCACCACCAAGTAGAGGTTCACGACACCCATCATCTGACTGTGAACTACAGGATCCACAGGAAGTCTGTTTTCAAAGGCGGAGCGTAGATGATCTATAATCCTAGTCGCCACTCCGATGGCGCTGCAGAACTCCTCAAAGTCCAGCGGAAAGACATCGGAGATGTCCATATATCCTACTGGTTCAGAGCGGATATCCTTCAGCTCAATACCCAATAGGGAACCTGTCAGGCCATAGCGGAAACTGCCTTCTTCAACGAGGAATTTTATCTGGGTGACACATTCAGGACAATCCTGGATTTCATCAAAGAGAATGAAAGTCTCGCCCGGAACCATAGGCACGTTGGTAAAAGCAGAGATTCTCGTCAGAATCTCCTGAGCTGTTTTGACCTTGTCGAAGATGGATGCAGCAGCCGGAGTCTTTAGGAAGTTTATTTCAATGTAATGGGTATAATGCCGCTCGGCGAATCTCCTGAAAGCGACTGTCTTGCCGACCTGTCGGGCACCTGTGAGAAGAAGCGCCTTGCTACCGTTCTGATAGAAATCATCCAAAAATGTGTCTAATTTTCTAGTAATCATCTTATTGACATTATTCTAATCATTTTTCCAATGCAAAAATAGTCTGAAATTTCCATTTTTCCAAACATTTTTCCAGTATGATTCTTGGGTGTTTCCGCCTTTTTTCCAATCAAGTCTCTTCCTTTTCGGAATTATCTCTCATGTTGTCCTATAGGCCCACTATTCAAGTGCCTTTTTGAAATAAGCCTTGGCATATTCTTCCAGTTCAGGGGCATCAATGATGGTTATATGATTGGCCAGACCGCAGTAGAAGCGGCCAACTCCCAGGAGGCTGTAAACAGTGGTTTCGAGAATCCAAAGATTGTTGTTGCTGTCAATGGAATACAAGTCTTGCCCGCTGTCCAGGAATTCTTCAGTCAAAAGGTTCTTTGCAACCAGGTCGAGCTGGAGTTTTATATGAATTGGCTTGTCTCCGGAAAAATGGAAGATATCTGTCTTGCCCTTCTGATGTTTGTCTTTGCAAGTCCATGATTCATCGTCGATTTTCAGGCTTCCGATACGGGAAAGCCTGAAGAGCTTGTTTTTGCCATCGTCAAGATCATAGCACCAGACAAAAGTATAGTCTCCAAGGAATGCAAACGGTTCCAGGTGCCTGTCATGGATCTCATCACTTGTAGAGGACGAATAGTTGAAGAATGTCACTTTCTTTTCTTCCCGGATTGCTTCTGACAGTGCGACTATTGTTTTGGATCTTTTTGATTTGCCGGTTATTCTTTTTGCCTCAATCTGGCGGCGCAGAGACTGGCTCATCTTGACAGATTCGCTGTTGGTGCGAATGTAAGGGATCCCTTCAAATTCAACCACTCCATGTTCGTATGGCTCAACTTTTATTACTACAACGCGGCCGTCGTATGCAGGGTTGATGATGAAATTTATTCTTTCATCAAGTTCAAAATACTGTTTGGCTCTGTCTGTAATGTATCTGATATAACCGTCTATGTTTTTGTATGCGCCGGCAATTTTGGTGTTGAGGTGTTCCAGGTCTGAGCCCAGACCGCTTATATGTCCGCTGTCGTTTACACCAAGATAAAGGGTGCCTCCCTCCTGGGTGTTGAGGAAAGAACATAGGTCCTTGAATATGTTTTTCTCCTGATTTTTTTCGTAAGCATTGGGGGGAGCAAAGAAAAAAGAGGTCTTGAATTCTGTCAGGTTGTTCTCTACACCAAGGTTAGGGCCGCTTGCCTCTTCAAAGTTGGTGTTGTCTTCTGTTTCTACAGAAAGGTATTTGGTTATTTGTCTTTTGATTACACTCTTTATGGCTGGATATACATTGTCTATGCGGTTGCTGGACTGGACCAGTTTTGCAAGTTTTACAAGGAGTTCGTCTTTTTTTCCACTTTCCTGGATGACGGCATCAAGCCGGCTGTCTTCTTTGTCAAAGCCGTATGCCTGAAGGATTTTGATGATTTCCATACGCTTGACTACTGATGGCAACGAAGCCATGTCCTTGCTTGGGGACAGAGGCTTGATGTGATTGATTTCGTCATTGGCAAAGAATACTAGATTGCGGAGGTAATCGCTGACAAACCTGATATACTCCAAGGCAGGGGCATCATCTGTCAATTTTGCGAGTATCTGGCAGATGCACAGGATCCTGAAGCGTTCTACAGCGCTTTCCTGGCTTCTTTGATAGCGGAACAGAAGGCGGCACAGGCCCTTTACGGAAGATTGGCTTATTTCATCGAATACAGGGACCGGAGCCAGTTCCGGTTCTTCTGCATAGACAAAACCATTTATGCAATACTGTCTGGATTCATCCTCGTCAAAAGTGTCTGTACAGTCATTTTCAACGAGGGCATATACATATCCGCTTTCGCTACATCCGGTTATTCTCAGTATGGCAGAATCCCCTATGTCATACGTACCGGGATTGTTTTCTACATAAGCAGGGTATCCGTCTTCGGTCCACCATGTCATAAGACCTTTTGTGTTGATGTTTTTCAGTATGGCGACTATTTCTTTTTTCTCGACAGTGTTGCTGACGAGGGCTTCTATGAAAGTTTCTGACAGGTCGAAGATTTGCCGCGTACCTCCTTTGTATATTGCGTCAAAACAATCTCCTGGTTTAAGAAATTGAGCAAGTGTACTTGCATAGTATATGTTCCTGAAAGCGCTTGACCGAGCAGGGACAATTCCCTCAATCCGGTTGTATTTTCCGTCTATTGTCTCTACTATCAGGTCTTTGGCATAGTTATAGCATTTGTAGCGGACGGCCATTTTGTCTCCGATCTCATAGTATTTCAGCGCTTTGACAGGTGAGGGGATGGTGCTTTCTTGGATGTTTATGAAATTTTGAGTGAATTTGTACATTTCCTCAATGTTGTCTTCAACTGACAACGCAAGTTTTTCAGAAGCAGGAGTTTGCACTTTAATAGTGTTCTCCAGTATCTTCAGCGATGGAGCCAGTTTCCCGAAAGCTGTTTTGTCCTTGTTTGTCTGAAAGATATCTATGTTTCCGTTTTCTATTTTCAGTGAACCTTTGCCCTGGAACCAGGAGACAGGGCTGCTTTGTTCTGAAAACTTGCATGTGCCTGAAATCTTGTGGGCAAGAATCTCCAGTTTGCATTCTTTTATGTCATTCCAGCCGAAACTATATGTAACAATACTGTTGGATGTCAGGCATTTGGTGGAAATTTCGCTGAGAGATTCAGTATAGCTTTCTGGCAAGATACTAATCAATAGTCTCAAAAAGCAAAAGAAAGACTCTCTGACGATAGCTTCAGATTTGTCCTCGCGTATAAGGAGGAATGCTCCCAGTATCCTGAGTTTAGAAATTGCAGAGTCCTTTTCTGTAGGTGTGTCATCTTCCCAGACAGGTCTTGAAGATATTTCATCTATGAGTTCCTCTGCGCGTTTAAGCAGCAGACGTTCAGTTTGAACATATAACTCATTCTTTTCTGCCTGTTGTGATTCTTTGGAAAGGTAATCAATTACTTTCTCAAGATTTGCATCAATGTATTCAGTCTTTATCTCTAGCCAGAAAGGAGTTGTTTGTTCAGGCATAATTGTTACTGTTAAAAATGTGTTTCCAAATATACTCAAATAAATGTTTCTCTAGCATATAACTAAAAGCCCCGTGAAATATAGGGCCCGTATAGGCCCGCCAATAACACGGGGATAAATGCACATGTGAGCAGTTTTGGGTGCTGTCAACTACATGCCGCATTCACGGGCAAAGTCCGTTTGAAATTTGTCAAAGCACCCTGCGAGCTTTCAAATAGATTTGTATCCAGATAATTCAACAAGGTATTTCTGCTCCACCCGTTCTCAAGGATCTTTTGAACGAAGAATAGGGCTTTGGTATAATCACTGTGGCATTTATCGATTAACAATATATGATGTCCCCAAGGTATGCCGAATATATTGTTTAAAGAATTTGCAGCAACTTGCTGCAAATTCTTTAAAGAGGAGAAATATAATAGGTAGAATTTCTTAGCATACATTAGATTTCTTGGAGATAAACCCTTCTTGTTACCAATTAAGTTCTTAAGATCTTTGCTCAAAGCAGCGTAGAATCTGCTCCCATACTTGTTCTCCGCATTCCTTTCCACAATATCCCTTCCAAGCTCCCAATAGAACCTCAGCATTTCCTGATTGACCTTCACAGCGGCCTTAATCTGACCATTCCTGTACCTGGTAGCCGAATCCAGGATTGCAAATGCATTTTCTCAAATTCATCTCGTACAATCTTGTAATCGCACCGATTATTTTGTAAATTTGAGTGTTTAAGCAAGTTGACGTAAATCTCACTTATGTGATGTTTAGACTTTTATAAATGTTTACCTTATTCGATAACATAAATAGAAAAGTTGTTGATGACCTTCATGTTTCAATTCGCCCTGGATCAAAGTTGCGAATAGCTGCCGCTTGTTTTTCAATTTATGCTTTCAATGAACTGAAAGAGCAACTTAAGACTGTGAAAGAACTACGTTTTATTTTTACCGAGCCATCTTTCGTAGCTGATCAAGAGTCTAAACAACGTAGGGAATTTTATATTCCACGGCTTAATAGAGAAAGAGCCCTTTATGGTTCTGATTTTGAAGTAAGACTTCGAAATCAGTTGACGCAGAAAGCAATAGCTGTTGAGTGTGCTCAATGGATTAAAGAAAAAGTAAAGTTCAAATCAAATAACACGGATCAGCAGATGCAAGGTGTTCTCACAATAGAAGATAATGAGAATACTTTTACCTATATTCCCATTAATGATTTTACCACTACAGGGTTG
Source organism: uncultured Bacteroidales bacterium (assembly GCA_900316795.1). Classification (GTDB taxonomy): domain Bacteria; phylum Bacteroidota; class Bacteroidia; order Bacteroidales; family UBA932; genus Egerieousia. The sequence goes on from ONEF01000006.1 coordinate 56,977, forward strand.
GGATGTGAAAAGGGAAATAACCTCACCAATTTTGTAACGAAGATAGATGGAGACAATGCCAGACAGTATCTCCAAGTGTTCAATGAACTATGGCACAACGAAAAGCAATTTGCTGATGTTACAGAACAGGTTATCGACCATATTTCAAATATCTACAAAGAGAATTCTCCGGAATTCATATACTTCGTAACTCTCTACAATATTTTCAATGAATTCCTTGAGGATATTTCTGAGGATGTCCTGCCTAATGAGGCCACTGGATTCAAGGATAGCCAGATCTGGAATAAACTATATGATTTCCAGAAAGATGCATCTTTAGCTATTATCAATAAGCTGGAAAAATACAATGGATGCATTCTTGCTGATAGCGTTGGTCTTGGTAAGACTTTCACTGCACTTTCCGTCATCAAGTACTATGAGACCAGAAATAAATCCGTCCTTGTCCTCTGTCCCAAGAAGCTACGCGACAACTGGATGACTTATCGTAGTAATTATATAACAAACCCAATCGCCAAGGATCGTCTTTCTTATGATGTGCTTTTCCACTCAGACCTTTCCAGAGAAAGAGGACAATCTAATGGCGTAGAACTTGAAAAGGTGAACTGGGGCAATTACGATTTGGTTGTCATCGACGAATCTCACAACTTCCGCAACGGTGGCAAGATCAGCAAGGGTGGCGATGAGAACGATCCTCGCGAAAACCGTTACCTCCGTCTGATGAACAAAGTCATCAAGGCTGGAGTCAAGACAAAGGTTCTGATGCTGTCTGCCACCCCGGTGAACAACCGTTTTAATGACCTCAAGAACCAGCTCCAGCTGGCATACGAAGGCGATGTCAAACGGATGGACAGCCTCCTTAATACCGAGGCTTCGCTGGACGATATCTTCCGTCAGGCACAGAAGGCTTATAACCAGTGGGCAAAACTTCCCAGTGAGCAGCGCACCACAGAAAAACTTCTGGGCATGCTCAGCTTCGACTTCTTTGAGGTGCTGGACAGCGTCACCATTGCCCGTAGCCGTAAGCACATTGAGGCATATTACGACACTGCGGCCGTCGGTAAGTTCCCAACCAGACTCACGCCAATTTCCAGAAGGCCTCCACTTACTGATCTGAATAATGCCATCAATTACAACGAGATATTTGCCCAACTCTCGAAGCTGAATCTGGCAATATACACACCTTCGGATTTCATCCTTCCAAGCAAGGCATACAAGTACAAGGATTCCGGAGAACAGGAAGGTTTGACCTCAATCGGACGAGAAATGGGTATTAGGCGCATTATGTGCATCTTGATGCTCAAGCGACTGGAGAGCTCAGTAAACTCTTTCCGCCTTACACTAGAGCGTTTGGAGTCTCTCATTAAATCCACCATCGATAAGATTGACAGTGGTTCTGCTGTTCTGGATACGCAGGAAGTGGATACCCATGATTTGGATATTGAAGATGGCGATAATGATGTCTTCGTGGGTAGCAAGAAACGCCAGATACTTCTGGAGGATATGGATTATGTCACATGGCGGAACTATCTGAAGGCAGACTGGAATGAGCTTGAACTAACGCGTCTCATGCTTGCTGATATTACCCCTGAACACGATAGCAAACTTCAGCAGCTCATTGACGACCTCCGGAACAAGTTTGAGCATCCCATTAACGGCAATAACAAGAAAGTCATTGTATTCACCGCTTTCTCCGACACAGCCGAGTATCTGTATAACAATCTCGCCAAGTCTATCAAGGAGAAATACGGCATGGATACTGCCCTCGTTACTGGCGATATCGAGGCCAGGAGCACGCTCAAGCTCAGGGAGAAGCTTGACTTCAATAAAGTCCTGACGCTGTTCTCTCCCATCTCTAAAGAAAAGGAATCCATCTACCCGGACATCCATGAGGAGATTGAAGTGCTTATTGCCACCGACTGTATTTCCGAAGGTCAGAACCTGCAGGACTGTGATTACCTCATCAATTACGACATCCACTGGAATCCGGTGCGCATCATTCAGCGCTTCGGTCGTATCGACCGTATCGGATCAAAGAACGACGTGATCCAGCTGGTCAATTATTGGCCGGATATGACCCTCGACGAGTACATCGATCTGAAGGGCCGCGTTGAGGCCAGAATGAAGGTGTCCGTCATGACATCCACCGGAGATGATAACCCGATCTCTCCTGAAGAGAAAGGCGATCTGGAATATCGCAAGGAGCAGCTCAAACGCCTGCAGGATGAGGTGGTGGATATTGAGGACATGAACAACGGTGTCTCCATCATGGATCTGGGCTTGAATGAATTCCGCTTGGATCTGCTGGAATACATGAAGACGCACAGCGATGTGGAGCATACTCCGTATGGCCTCCACGCTGTTGTTGGCGCCAATGAGTTCACAGAACCAGGTGTTATTTTCGTTCTCAAGAACCGGAACACTGGAGTCAATATTGACAAGAAGAATCGCCTGCATCCTTTCTACATGGTGTATCTGAGGAATGACGGCTCCGTCGTTGTCAACCATCTGGCCCCGAAGGAGCTGCTGGATAAGTTCCGTAGCCTATGCAAAGGAAAGAATCAGCCCATCCCCACACTCACCAGAGCTTTCAACAAGGAAACCCGTGATGGCTTCAAGATGGGAGCATATTCCAAGCTGCTGGGCGACGCCATCACCAGCATCATTTCCGTCAAGGAGACCAGCGATATTGACAGTTTCCTTGAGGGCCTTCAGGGTGATTTGTTCGCCAAAGAGATCAAGGGACTTGATGATTTTGAGTTGATCTGCTTCCTCGTTATTAAGTAACCGCATATGTTAGGACTGCCGAAGAGTACAGAGATTAACCAGCAACTTCCCAAGAAGGCCATCTTCCAGAAGTTCGAGTTGAAGCCCGCCCAGCGCGACCACTTCGACGCGGACATCAGTAGGTTAACCTTGGTGAATGCGATCTCCCAGAACAAGCTCCCGGCACTCCAGAGAAGCGAAAGCATCGAAACTATCTATATCGTAGCTGTGGCTTTGAAGCGGCCAAACTATGATCCAAAGAACATACAGATGCTCAGCAAGCTCATCCCACAGAAGATGCTTTTTGCTCTTCAATATGAGGCTGAAGTTCAGTTAGCTATCTATCATACAAAACTAATCTGTAGTAGTTGGAGAAAGGCTGATACCATCAAGTTACAGCTATTAGGGACTACAACTGATATCGTTTGGGATAATCTGGTCAAGACCATTGGTGGCATTGAGGTGGCTGATGGCAATACCCTTGCAGAGCAGATAGCCATAGACGAAAGCCGGGAGAAACTCCGCAAGCATATATCCTCCTTGGAGGTCAAGGCCCGTCAGGAAAAACAGCCGAGGAAGAAACTGGAGATGTTTAATGAATTGCAGAGACTAAAAGAACAATATCATAACTAATCATATGGCGAAGATGACCACAAAAAAAATTGACGATAAAGGTCAACGCATCCTCTGCGATTATTTCGCTGAGTGTGAGCGTGTTGATACTTATATCGCAACGAATGATAAGGAGCCTCTCTGGGATGGTCATCTCTACTTGTTTAATTCACCTGAACAGAAGGCCGATCAATTGTATGGAAGAATACCTGCCCAATTGAAATCTACAAGCAAGACGTCTCAGAAAAGCGCAGTCGCTTTCCCGGTAAAAAAAACGGCATTGGAAGCATATAAACGAGACGGTGGTATAATATACTTCTATGTCCTTGTTAATAATCCAACAGATAAGCAAGTTTATTATTGTTTGCTAACTCCTGTTGTGATTAAGAAGTATCTTCGAGCTCCATCGAAAGGAGATAAAGTGTCAATTACTTTGAAACAGCTTTCCATCGACAAGAGACAGGTTACTGAAGAGTTGTTTCAATTCCACTTCGACTGTAAACATCAAACGACCTCGGCTGATAAGCCCATTGTCGAAATCAAAGAGTATTTCTCTAAAGCTGGTAAAAGAGAGTTTACGGTTTTTGCTAAGTCATCAGAGCCCGTAGAGGACCTTTTTAAGCACATGCAGAACCATCCTTTGTACATGTACGCGACTGACAAGGATAAGAACGTGTCTTTTCCAATCGGTGATGGCCCGGTGACGTTGAAGATAGGTCGTAATATAGACCAAGAGGTGTCGGTAAATGGTGTCCCATATTTCAAAGGATGCACCATGTTCGAAGACGAGAATGAAACGATAGTTACTATAGGAAGTTTTTTTACTTTCAAAACTGGAAATAATAACAAGCCAGCTTCAATTAACTTCAAACTTGAGGGGAAGTCTGAGCTAAGGGAAATCCCCTATCTCTCTTTCTGTCTGGCCGTTATAAAATACGCGTCTTTTAGTATCGGGAAATTGAATGTTCCCTGTGTCGGGATAAATGCCGATTCAACTATGGTTGAGAGAATGAAGGCAGAACTAAAAATCCTGAGCCAAGTTCGGAGTTTATTTCAAGCAATGCATATAGATGGCGATATTCAGCTTGATAAGCTAAAGCCCAATGAGATAAGCAATCTTGAATCCCTTTATAGAGGGATTGTTCTTAAAGAGCCATTGAGCCTTAAAGAAGGGATGGAGAAGAAGAACCGTATTCAAATCGGCGACCTCGCATTATACGTGATGTTTGAACCCAATGATGACGGAACATTCAATGTTCGGGATTTTTTTACCGACAATGATGTCTGTTGTTTATTGACCGAAGACGATAAAACCATAAAAACGAGTCGTTTTACTCTCCTAAGTGTAGAGCAATTCGCTGAAGCCTCAAACTTTGACTATAGCGAAATGATTCGTAGTTATGAGGCGTTCGTCGATAGCGATGAGAAAGTGGCCAAGCAAGCTAATCTTGACATGCTACGGATGATTCTCGCTTATGACAAAACCAACGGGGAGAAAACTAAGCTTTTGGACGCAGCCGAGACTCTTAATAACTGGTTTATAGAGTCAAAACGATTTGATGACCTGCCGATTAATGAGATTAATCAGTTCCAAATTAATAAGCGACGCAGGAGTCTCACCCAAGACGAAAAGAACCGTATTTGTGAACTCTCGGAATCAGATGTTACGGAAGATTGCAAAGTTGCTTGTATGCTTCTATTAGACAATCAGGCCGGAGCAGAATACCATTTCAAGAAAATTCCTGAAGAACAAAAAGAGTTCTTCAAGTCTATGCCGATATATCACTTCTGGAAAGAAAAACATTAAAAGATATGGAAAAAATGAAAATGCACACTCCGGATATCACCGAGATTAACATTGAGAAAATCGGACAACTTTTTCCGAATTGCCTTACCGAGAGGATTGGCGCGGATGGGAAGGTTGAAAGAGTTATCGATTTTGACATGCTCCGGCAGGAGCTCTCCAAGGAGATCGTGGAAGGGCCGCAGGAGAGGTATCAGTTTACTTGGCCGGATAAGAAGAAGGCCATCCGGCTGGCAAATACCCCGTCCACGATGACACTGCGTCCCTGCCGCGAAGAGAGTGTTGATTTCGATAATACCGAGAATCTCTATATCGAAGGTGACAATCTGGAGGTGCTGAAGCTTCTGCGGGAGGATTATCTTGGGAAGGTGAAGATGATTTATATTGACCCACCGTATAATACTGGGAATGATTTTGTGTATGAGGATGATTTTAGTTTGTCATCTGAAGCATATTCAGAATTATCCGGGCAGAATGACGCAGAAGGTAACAGGATGGTTCTGAATGCAGAAAGCAATGGCCGTTTCCATACAGACTGGCTCAATATGATCTATCCTCGGTTGAAGGTTGCTAAAGATTTTTTAAGTGAAGACGGCGTTATTTTTATCAGCATTGACGATCATGAGCAAGAGAATTTGAAGAAGGTCTGTGAAGAGGTTTTCGGGGGAAGAAACTTTATTGCAGAACTCATCTGGCAGAGGGCTTTCTCTCCGAAAAATGATGCGAAGTTTATTTCCAATAGTCATGACTACATTCTGATGTTCGCGAAAAATATAGAGCGTTTCGTGATTGGAAGATTAGAAAGGACAGAAGAAGCCAACGCTCGTTATTCAAATCCTGATAATGATCCACGCGGTGTCTGGATGTCAAGCGATATCTCAGTAAAAACATATAACGCAGAATGCGATTATCCTATAACGACCCCTTCGGGGAAAGTTATAGAGCCTCCAGCAGGACGCTGCTGGAGTCTCTCGAAAAATGCTTTTTTCGAGAGACTCCAAGATAATAGAATATGGTTTGGACCAAACGGTGATGGAACGCCTCGTATTAAACGTTTTCTAACCGATCTTAAATTTGATGGGATGGCCCCAACTTCTATTCTTCTGTTCAAAGAAGTTGGACACAGCCAAGAGGGTGCACAAGAAGTTGTTTCACTCTTCGGCGATAAAGGCGTTTTTGATGGGCCAAAACCTATCCGTTTAATGGAACGTCTCCTAACACTTGCAAATCTGCAAAAGGATTCCATTGTGCTCGATTTCTTTTCCGGAAGTGCAACGACAGCCCATGCTGTCATGAAGCGTAATGTAGAGAAGAACTTGAACTGTAAATTTATCCTCGTACAACTACCTGAAAAGGTAAGCGAGAAAAAGAAAGACCAAGGCTACAAAACCATCTGCGCCATTGGAAAAGAAAGAATACGAAGGGCAGCAAAGAAATTGCGTAAAGGGTTGGATAACAAGAATGTAAATGATGGGTTCTTTGCTGCTGGGGATTCAGAAATGAAACATGATTTCGGATTCCGTGTCCTTAAGCTCGATTCAAGTAATATGGAAGATGTATATTATCGTCCAGAAGACTCTTCTGAAAGTACTCTTTTTGAAAGCAATGTCAAAGAAGGCCGAACTCCAGAAGATCTTCTTTTCCAAGTAATGCTGGAATGTAATCTTCCTCTTTCAGCGAAGATTCAAACTGAGAAGATTGCTGGGAAGGAAGTCTTTACAGTCAATAATGGCTATTTGATTGCCTGTTTCGATGAGGATATCAACGAAGATGTAATCAAGGTTATCGCCAAACGCAAACCGTATTATTTCGTAATGCGTGATAGTTCTCTTGCTTCGGACAATGTTGCAGACAATTTTGAGCAAATCTTCCAAGCCTATAGCAAAGATACCATAAGAAAAATTTTGTAGTTATGGATAAACTCAATATGCATACAAAAGACTTCGCTTCAGTTTATGCGGAAAAGCTGGCTCAACTTTTTCCGGAATGTATTACGGAAGTGATTGATAATCAATGGGGGGGGGGGTAAAGAAAGCTATTGATTTTGAGAGGCTTAAGCAGCTGCTCGCAACCGATGTTGTCGAAGGCCCAACCGAAAGATACCAGTTTACTTGGCCAGATAAGAAGAAAGCAATAAGGATGGCAAATGCGCCAACAAATATGACGCTACGCCCGTGCAGAGAAGAAAGTGTCAACTTCGATAAAACAGAAAACCTGTATATCGAAGGGGATAACCTTGAAGTACTCAAACTTCTGCGAGAGGACTATCTTGGCAAAGTTAAGATGATATATATTGATCCGCCTTATAATACCGGTAACGATTTTGTTTATGAGGATGACTTCTCACGGACTTCATCTGACTATGCAAGTAATTCTGGACAAGAAGACGAAGAAGGCAATCGTTTAGTACAGAATACAGAGAGCAATGGTCGGTTTCATACAGATTGGCTAAACATGATATTTCCGAGATTAAAAGTAGCCAAAGACTTGTTGGCAGACGATGGAGTTATATTTGTTAGCATAGATGACAATGAAATTGAGAATTTAAAAAAAGTCTGCAATGAGATATTCGGAGAAAAGAATTTCCTTGCTTGCTTTAAATGGAATCGAGTTGCAAAGGCTCCAAGCCTTTCCGGTATGGTGAGAACTAAATATGAATATGTCTTGGCATATTTCAAAAGCACCCAGCCTCGACTGTTTGGAAAAGCCTCATACAATACTCAAGGACCACTTTGGCATCTTCCAAATAAAAGAGCTGAACTTATATTTCCAGCACGGAGTATACGTATCACCCAGTCTTTTGCTGCTGGCGAATATGGCGGGACATATCAAGTTGAGCTTTTAGACGATATGATTGAAGAGAGTGGGCTGAATAAGGATGCCGTTCGCATAAGGGCGTGTTCTGCATGGGCGCAGGGTAGAATTAATTCCTACGTATCGTCCGGAAAGACATTCCAGATAAAAAAGAGCCCCGTTACAATGTATACAGATTTGGATAGCGAAGATAATTTTATTGCGCCTTCAGATCTTATTGATGATAATGAGTGTGGTGTAAAGCGAAACACTGATGCAAAAGAAGAACTTCGAAAACTTGGAATTCCATTTGATTATGCTAAGCCAATTTCACTTCCAAAATATCTTGCAAAAACCATTACTTACAATACCAAAGATGCCATAATTCTTGACTTCTTTTCTGGGTCAGGCACGACGGCACAATCGGTGTTCGAGCTCAATGTTGAAGACGAGGGGAAGCGTAAGTTTATTCTTGTGCAGCTTCCTGAAGAAACAGAGCCTACTACGGAAGCCTTCAAAGCAGGCTACAAAGACATCTGCAAAATCGGCAAAGAGCGTATCCGCAGGGCCGGAAAGAAGATTCTTGAGGAGCAAACTAAAACCGAATCCGAAGGAGGTCTCTTCGCTCCATCTGAATCCAAGCCCAAAGTAGATGTTGGCTTCCGTGTCCTAAAGCTCGACTCCAGTAACATGCAAGATGTCTATTATCGCCCGGAGGAATCCTCCGAAGCAACCCTCTTCGAGGACAACATCAAACCAGACCGCACCCCTGAAGACCTGCTCTTCCAAGTGATGCTGGAGTGCAACCTCCCTCTATCCGCCAAGATCGAGAGCAAGAAGATTGAAGGCAAAGAAGTATTCAGTGTCAATAATGGATATTTGATGGCCTGCTTTGATAGGGAAGTCAACGAGGATCTTATCAAGGAGGTGGCAAAGGCTAAGCCTTATTACTTTATTCTCCGTGATAGCTCTCTGACTTCAGATAATGTAGCCGACAACTTCGAACAAATTTTTCAAGCTTACAGCAAGGATACAATCCGAAGAATTTTGTAACTTCGGGGTTATGAAGACGATTGAAGAATATAAGGCGATGCAGGAAGGCCAGACCTTTGAGCGGAAAAGCGCTCGAATAGAACCTAAGGCACTGGCCGTTATTATGGTTGCCATGGCTAATGCCGATGGCGGAACGATTGCTGTCGGCATTGAGGATGATGGTACGATAAGCGGCATTGACGGAATGGCCGAGCACATCAACGACTTGCTGCGTGTGCCGTTCGACTATTGCATCCCTTCTGTCAATGTCCATCCTCAACGGATTCCTTGCATCGATAAGGACGGAAAGAATAACCATATCCTTGTTTTAGATGTGGAACAGAGTAGCTCGATTCACGCGACGTCTTCCGATGAGGCTTATTATCGAGTCGGTGACAAATCCAAGAGACTCTCTTTTGACGACCGTATGCAGATTATGTTGGCAAAAGGAGTGCAGTACTATGAGGATTATCCTGTTGTAAGGGCTACGGTTGAAGATTTGGATTTGGACTTTGTTTCAAAATATTGCGAAAGAATTGGTTACAAGAAAGATGCGCTGACTTTTCTTCGTACCAATGGTGATTATATCCTTACCAAAGATGACAAGGAACTGATTAGCGGTGCAGCCATTCTGTTGTTTGGGAAAGATCCGCAGCGCTTCTTCCAGCGGGCCTATATTCGTTTTATCCGATATGAAGGAACAGAGGAGAAGGTAGGCCGGGAAATGAATGTCATTAAGGACATTACTTTCAAGGGGCGAATTTTGGATATGACTCAATCCGCAATCTCTTTTGTTAAGACTCAACTCAAAGAAAGGACTTATCTCGGGCCAGATGCGCTCTTTGTTACTGAGCCTGAATATCCAGAATTCAGCTGGACAGAACTTATCGTCAATGCGGTTGCCCATCGAGACTATTCCATTCTCGGTACTGATATACAAATTAAGTTGTTCGATGACCACTATACGGTGGAGAGCCCAGGTATTCTTCCTGGTAGGGTGAGGCTTAATAATATGCGGACTACTCACTTCTCACGCAATCCCAAGATTGCAGCTTTTATGAAAGAATACGAGTTTATCCGAGAGTTTGGTGAGGGCGTTGACCGAATGTACCGTGAGTTGGAGGAAGGAGGCTGGCCGAAGCCTATTTTCAAGCAAGATGACTTTATGCTTCGTGCAAGGCTTTCATCGCGATTTACACTAAAAACTTCACCAGAAACTTCACCAGAAACTTCACCAGAAATGCCAGTAATGGATTTGTCTGAGCGCGAATATTCCATTCTTGCTCTCATAAGAAAACAGAGAAATATCACCACGCAAAAAATGGCGGATAAACTGGGGATAAGTAAAAGAGCAGTTATCCCGTATCTGAAATCATTGCAGGAAAAGAAAATAATCTTTCGTGAAGGACCCAAAAAAGGTGGATGGTGGACTATTTTGGTAGATAAAGCTGAATAACCGTATGAACTTCAAGTTTAAGATACAACAATATCAGACCGATGCGGTAGAAAATACCGTCACGGTTTTTGCAGGACAGCCGTCTCGTGAATCATTCCAATATAGGCGAGATATCGGTATGACACTAGGCGTTGGAGAAGACTTTGCCGGATATCGCAATAGCGATATAGAGCTGTCCGATTCCCAGCTTTTGGATAACATTCAGAAGATTCAGGATTCTCAGGATATCAAGCAATCTGCGAAGCTCGTCAGCGATCTTGGTAAATTGGGCCTCGACATCGAAATGGAGACAGGTACCGGGAAGACCTACGTCTATATCAAGACCATGTTCGAGCTCAACAAGCGCTATGGCTGGAACAAATATATCGTCGTTGTTCCATCCATTGCCATCCGCGAAGGCGTGAACAAGAGCTTCAACATGCTTGAAGACCACTTCATGGAGCACTACGGCAAGAAGGCCAGATTCTTCATCTATAACTCATCCAATCTCCAACTCCTGGACTCTTTTTCCAGTGACGCCGGCATCAATGTAATGATTATCAACACCCAGGCATTTGCTACAGATATGAAGGAAGGTGGCAGCCGTGGGGCTAGCCGTATCATCTATTCCGAGCGTGATGACTTTAGGAGTCGCAAGCCCATAGATGTGATAGCTGCTAATCGTCCGATTATCATCATGGATGAGCCGCAGAAAATGGAAGGTCAGGCAACCCAGACTGCACTCAAACGATTTAAGCCGTTGTTTGTCCTTTACTATTCTGCAACGCATAAGACTCAGCATAACTGCGTCTATGCATTGGATGCACTGGATGCTTATAAGCAGAAACTTGTCAAGAAGATCCAGGTAAAGGGATTTGAAGTCAAGAATCTCAAGGGAACAAGTTCATACCTGTATCTGGATGATATCCTCCTTTCTAAGAATCAGCCTCCAATGGTGCGTCTGGAGATGGAGATAGAGACTGGTTCCGGAGTCAAGAAGGTGATGAAGAAGCTGGGCCAGGGAGATAGCTTGTATAGCGAATCAGGCCTTCTAGAGTATAAGGATTTCACAATCTCCGACATCGATGCCTTCCGGAATACCGTCACATTCCTTAATGGCGTTAAGATAGCCAAAGGTGAGGTATATGGCGACAGTAGTGAGGAGGCCATGCAGCGGGTCCAGATTAGAGAGACGATTGCATCCCACTTCGAAAAAGAGCGTGATCTCTTCAAGCGGGGAATCAAGACCCTTTCCCTCTTCTTCATTGATGAGGTGGCTCATTACAAGAGTTATGATTCCGAAGGAAACGAGGTCCATGGCCCCTTCTGGAAAATCTTCGAGGAAGAATATACTCGTATTCTAAATGAGAATATATCCCTGTTTGAGGATGATTACCAGGCGTATCTTCGTCGATTCGATGCATCTCAGGTTCACAACGGCTATTTCTCAATTGATAAGAAGGGTCGTATGGTGAACAGTGAGATTAAGAGAGGAAGTGATATTTCTGATGATATCTCTGCCTATGACCTGATTCTTAAGAACAAAGAGCGCTTGCTGAGTTTTGATGAGCCGACTCGATTCATCTTCTCACATTCGGCTCTACGGGAAGGCTGGGACAATCCGAATGTATTCCAGATCTGTACACTCCGGCATGCAGCTTCCGCTATTGCCAAGAGGCAGGAGGTCGGCCGAGGACTCCGCATTTGTGTCGATCAGAACGGAACCAGAATGGATCTTGAAGAACTGGGCGAAGAGCAAGTGCAGGACATCAATAAACTGACTGTTATCGCCAACGAGAGCTACAAGTCATTCGTTGATGACCTCCAGAAGGAAACCCGTGATGCGCTCCGTGAGCGTCCCACAAAGGCTACTCCAGACTTCTTCGAAGGAAAGAAGGTCAAATCCGAAAACACCCCGGAGCTTCCGTATATTATCAGCCCTCAGGATGCTCAGGCTATAGCTGGATACCTTATCGGATTCAATTACGTTGATAAGGATTACAAGGTCACAGAAACATACAAGAAAGATCTGGAGGCAGGTACTCTCCAGCCTGTCTTCCCTGGTCTTAAGCACATTGAAGGCGAGATCCATAAACTCGTACAGGCAACCTTCGATGAGAGCATCACTCTGGACAGCATGATTGAGAACGGCAATGCCTCAGCTGAAGCAACAAACCGTCTCAACGAGAATTTTTCCAGAAAAGAATTCCAGGCCCTGTGGAAAGAAATTAATCACAAATATGTCTATACAGTCCATTATGATAGCAAAGAACTCATAGAAAAGGCTATTACAGCTATTGACAGGAATCTGACCGTCACAGAACTGAAGTACGTTATGACCGTTGGTGACCAGGATTCTGTAGATACTTTCGGAGACACGAAGACTTCTACCAAGACCCTCGGAACGGTCAGTACCTCTACTGTAAAATATGACCTCGTAGGTGAAGTTGCCAAACGCACGACATTGACCAGAAAAACTGTTACAACCATCCTGAAAAGCATCAAACCAACGCGGCTTGCCATGTTCCGTAATAATCCGGAAGAGTTCATAAAAAACGTAAGCCGGATTATCAAGGATGAGAAAGCGACGATGATTGTGGAGCATATAGAGTATGACAAGATCGATCAGATTTACGATAGCGAAATCTTCACCCAGGAGAAGCACTCTCAGAATGTCACTAAGGCGTATTCGTCTAAGAAAAGCATTATGGATTACGTGTTCACAGACTCTGATGGTGAGCGCGCTTTCGCAGCGGATCTTGATGCAGCTACGGAGGTCTGTGTGTATGCTAAACTCCCTCGTTCTTTCCAGATACCTACACCTGTTGGGAATTATGCTCCAGACTGGGCAATCGCTTTCAACAAGGGCACCGTCAAGCACATCTTCTTCATTGCCGAGACAAAGGGCTCTATGGATTCCATGCAGCTCAAGGAAATTGAAAAAGCCAAGATTGGATGTGCCGAAAAGCTTTTCAATAATATCTCTTCATCCCATGTACGATACCGCATGGTAAAGAGCTACCAGAACCTTCTGGATATCATGAAATCAATAGATTAAAGGTTGTCCTTTGGGGTTGAGTCAAGGTAACTGGTTGATATTTGTAAAATCAACTTAATAGTGCAACTTTTAGCAGTAAAAGATTCCCAAATTTTCCACGCAGTGCGTGGAAAAAGTCGGGATAAGAAGCATAGAAACCGACATAGTTATTGACTTTATGCTTCGTGCAATGAAACTCCACCCTATGTTGAACTAAATTATCTCTCCAATCCTTCTGTTAGGAACCTCCTAAGATGAAGATGGATTATGCCATTGTCATCAGACTTTGAAACCAATGGAGTCATAGAGATGACATATTTGGGATAGTTGTCCTTGATGGCACGGAGATTGCCAAACTCACGCTCATAGGTGTTATCGTCGGCTATGATATAAGAAGCCTGTACATATATTCTTTCGCCTGTTGGCTTTGTGCAGACAAAATCAACCTCACCCGCCTGGAGTTGGCCGACCATTACTTCATAACCCAGACGTACAAGGTGATTGTAGATGATGTTCTCTATCACCTTTTCAATATCTCTCTGTCGCGAACCACCTACAAGAGCATTGCGAATGCCGTTATCTTCAAAATAGAATTTATCGTTGCTCTCAAATATCTTCCGTCCGTGAATGTCATATCTGTCCACCTTGTGGATCATGTATGATTCGCACAGATACTTGGCATAATTGATAATGGCAGTGGAGGTGATGTTTTCACCTTGCGACCGCATATACTTTGCTATGCTGTTGGCTGAAATGATTTTCCCTGCATTGTCAGCAAGGAAATGTACAAGGTTTTCCAGAAAAGACACATTGCGGATTTTATTCCGCTTGATAACATCCTTCAGCAATACGGTACTATAGACATCCATTTGGTATTCCCGTGCATCCTGTTCGTCGAGTCCTATCTTTTTTAAGCCAGGCAACCCACCAAACTGAATATACTTTGCCAACGTATCATCACTGTCGGGCAAGTTGTGAAACTCCATAAACTCCCTGTAGCTTAGTGCCTGGACATAGATTTCTTTGTAACGGCCACCTATTTTGTTGGCTAGATCGCCACTGAGCATGTTGGAGTTTGAGCCTGTTACTATGATTTCAATATCAGGCTCCTCATAATAACTTCGAATGCTGTTCTCAAAACCTTCTATATCCTGAACTTCATCTATAAAGATGTAGTTGGTCTTTGTCTTGTCTCGCCGTTCATCAATATAGGCATTCAAGTCCCGGTCGGTTTGAATGTCGGCAAACTCATGTTTTTCCTTGTCAATGAAGATAATGTTTGCATGAGCATCTTCTGCCACTTTATCCCTGAAGAGACGCAGGGTGTAACTCTTTCCAACACGACGTTGACCAACTATGATAATGATGGTGTCCTTACCAAGATGCTTAGTTATCTTGTCAAGATAACTTTGTCTAACAATTGCCTCCATATCTTTCATAAATGAGATTTATTGCAAAAATAATAATTTTATCTTTTATAGAAGATAAAATCTTGTAATCTTGAGAAAATGGAATAAGTGGATTTTTCCTCTGTGGAATAAGGGCAGAAATATCTGCCTATTTGTCCTTTACGGGGCGGATGGATTGGCCGAAGTTGTGGTCTGTAATGTATGACATGACCTGGGTGCTGTGGAACTGGATAGAGAAAGATTTCATACTTGATGCCGGGTAATGTCCTGAAGAGCGGTAAAAGCCATACTAATGACAATAAGCGGTAACAAACAGAGTGTGGCGGAAATGCTTAGAACAGCATACCCCCAAAAAAAGACCAAGCTTTTTGTAGTTTGGATGAATAGCCTTGCATTCCAGCACTTTGGCCGGATTCTATTGCTGCTTCCTCCGGCTTGTGGTGGCCACCATAAACATCAGGGCGGCTATACAGATGCCGATTCCAAGCAGCATACGGCTTGTGATGACTTCCTTGAAAAGCAGGGTGCCGATGAGGATTGAAGTAATAGGCTCAAAAACTCCGAGAACGGCGGTCCTTACCGGGCCGATGATTCTTGTGGACAGGGCCAGGGTGAGCATAGATATCATCGTAGGGAAGATGGCAAGCCCGAAGAGGTTCATCGCTGAGGCCCAGGAATTACAGCCTGTCAAAAACGGGGCTTTTTCCGGAATGCTGGTAAAGAGGAAGAGCACGCTGCCCGTCAGTAGGGCGTAGAATGTAAGAGTGTGCTCTGAGATGTGTCTAATGCGGTCCGACACGTTGACAATCACAAGATAAAGTGCGTAGCTGAGGGCGGAAAGGGCGGCCAGGATCATGCCTCCGGTGTGGAGCTTCACGCTTCCCTGCGGCAGGCAGAGCAGAACAACTCCAACGGTGGTGGCGGCTATGGAAAGCCAGGACTGCCAAGTAGGATACTTTCTCAGTGCAATCATAATCAGCGATACGAATATCGGATAAAGGTACACAAGCGTGGTGGCTAGCCCGGACGGGATGAACTTGTAGGATTCGAAGAGGGTAATGCTGCTGCAGGCAAACAGAACTCCGAGCAGCATCAGAAGTCGGAGTTCACGTGCATTTACCTTGAGAGTTTCTTTTCTTGCAAGCATCCAAACTCCGAGGATGAGTGCGGAGATGAAGTACCTGAAAAACAGCATCGTTGAAACAGGAACCCCAGCCTCCAACAGCGGTTTGCCGAATAGAGGGTTAAGGCCGTAGGATACTCCAGCGGCAAAACCTGCCAGCAGTCCTACGGCTGTAGAATTCCTGAATCTGATGTTTTGTTGTATCAACGCGTTTTTCAGCGGAGAACCACAATATTATTCTAGTCGTCTATGTCAAAGACATTGAAGTTGCGGTCAAACTTGAGTTCCAGACCGTTGGAAATCTCAATCTCATATCCGAACCGCTCTTTGTCTATCTTGGTGACAAGCGCTCCAGGATAGTTGGTTGCTACATAGGTCTTGATCATTTCCGGAACGATTGCCTCAGGAACTGCAGCAAACTTGCAGTCAACTTTGTCCCATTCTCCGCGGCGGGTGAACTCCACTTCAGCGCCATCGTTGAACTTGACTTCGTACTTTGCTCCGTCCTGCTTTGCGTATGCAACGGTCTTGTCAGCAAAATATGTCTTGATGAAGGTCTGTGCCGGTGCCGGAAGCTGGGTTACAGGGATAATCTTGTCGTGAGCGCAGCTAATTGCGGTAAAAACCAGGCATACAGTCATAACTGAAAGTAGTCTGAAGATTTTCATGGTCTTGAATTTTTTTAATTTTGGGAAAGATAGCAAAAAGGTCATACCTTTATACAAAAATAGTTGCATTTGTTTATGGATAATAACATTGAGAATATAGAAAGTGGTCAGAGTAAAGGCGGAATTATGGGTTTGGAACGTTATGATTTAGCGGTTGAACGGAAGCACAGGATCGGCTGTAACTGCTGCCAGGCGGTGCTGCTTGCTTTTGCCGGTGAAATCAAGGAGCGCTGGAACTCCCGTAAGGCAGCAGAATGTGTTGCAGCTGGAGGTATTTCTGCCGGAGATGAAATCTTCTTGGAGGCTTTGGGCAGCGGTTTCGGCAGCGGAATGGGCGGTATGGACGCTACCTGCGGAGCCCTTGTCGGTGCGGGTATGGTTCTGGGGCTTCTGGACGGTAATGCTGATATAGATGCTGGAGACAAGGCTAAGATAGATGGCTCTGAAACACTTCCAAGGAAGTTAACATCAGTGAAAATGCCAACAGTACTGAAAGCAAGGAATCTCAGTGCTGAATTCAAGGAGAAGGTTGGTTCTCTGCGATGTGCGGACATCAAAGGTATTCACATAGATCCCCAGACGGGGAATGTTGTCAGAGGACAGGTTCTTTGCAGTTGTGACGACTGCGTCCGCCATGCAGTCCAGATAGCCCAAAAGTTCTTGGACTCAGATCGCTGAGAATCTAAACTATCGACAAAAGCCATAGAATCCAGAACGCCAAGAGCTAGTGCTTTGTCCGCTGAAAGGAGAAAGCACTATGTGTGCGTTATTAGTAATGTGTTTATTTTCAGCTATTTGTTGAATTGAGGGGGTACTGCTTTTGCATACCCTCAGTTCCTTAAAATGCTGAATTGTAGGCGTTTGTGAAAAACGGCCTCTAGGCTTCCACCTTCATCTCATAGGGTCTGTTGGGCGTGTTGCTGGTGCTGGCCTGTTGCGGCGGGTTGTTGCTGCTGTTCTGCTTGCTGCGGGTTTGAGGGAACTGTTTACTTTTGCGGCTTGAGAGCCTGGTGCTCTTTTTGGGTCTTGAGTGCCTGGTACTCTTTGCGGGCGGCTTCCAGGTGCTTGCGGTAGCGTGGGCTTTTCTGCATCGCTGAGAAAGCTGCTAAAGCGGCTTTGTAGCCGGCGTCAACATCGCTCTGCCAGTGAGCACCTACTATTACCCGGCTTTCTCCGTATTCGTATCCACATTTGAGGATGAGGTTTTTCAGAAGAATTGTCTTTGGATTTTGGCCAGGGGCCTCATCATCTGAAACCATTTGTGCAAGTACAAGGGCGGTGGCCAAGCCAAGTGCCGTATGTCCGGATGGGTAGCTGCCGTCGTCTTTGAGAGATTCCTCGTCAAATTCTCCCCATACAGGCTCGTTCATAAGTTCAAACGGCCGTGTTCTGTCATACTTCTTTTTGGCAGGCCAGGTTTTGCGGTATCCGGTTTCTCCTGCATAGAGCATCAGACGGTAGATGGCTGGAGTGGTTTGTGGGTGTATGACAAATCCGAAGACTTCAGAGTAGATGGTACACATCCTGACTATTCCGAACAGGGATTCATGGCTGGCTTGCAGTCCTCTCTTGGTGCTGCGTATGGATTTTCCCCAGCGGTAGCGTTCAAGGTCTTTCTTGAAAGTTATGTCTGAAGTGTCGTTGGCCGGTGGAGGGGGCAAAAAGCACAGTGAATCGGCAGCCGTTATTGCTTCATACAGTGAATCGGCCGGCAGTTCCCATTGTGGGATGGTGTCGTAGATGAAAGAGTCTATTTTTGCTGATGGTACAAACCGGGGAAAGTGAGCCGTGATGCTTTCGTCCGGTGCTTTTGAGATTTTTGGGGAGCAGCTCACAAGCGAGAAGCTTATTAAAAGCACATATAGGAAGGGAATCGCGCTCGGCACGAATTTACTGGATTTTGCGCGTGGAAGAAAGATCCTATCAGGCATCTTTTAAACTTACTTTTATGAGTTCAGGCTCTTTTAAGCTTGCTTTTGCTTTATATGTTCAGGCATCTTTTAAGCTTACTTGTTGTCTTTACTCTTTACAGCGTCTTTGATGCTTTTCCAGGCTTCTTTTGCTCCGTTGGCGGCGGCGTTTGCTATCTTTTTTGCTTTGCGGGAGACTTTCTGTGCCGGGCCTTCTGCTTTCTCAGCGATGTTTTCTGCTGTCTGGCTTACCTTCTCTTTTATGTCCTGGCCTTTTTCCTTTGCTTTTTGTCCTGTCTTTGAGAGCTTGTCTCCGGCTCGCTCTATGGCATCTCCGATGTTGTTCATCGTGGCGTCCAGACCGGTTTCAAGGTTGTTGATGGTTACCACCACAAAGTTCCGGTCCACGGTTGTGAGGCTTATGTGGTTTTTCTGAAGGTCTCTTTCTCCACTCTTAAAATCTCCCCAATAGCTTGAGATGTTGCCGTCTCCGCTTTCAAGGTCGGATACTGTAGGCTTGTCGTACTGATTTTCCAGCCAACTCTTTATAACATCATAGCGGGTCTTGTTGAGAGTAGAGTCTGCTTCTGTGAACATTATTATCTTTGAAACCTTTTCCAGATTCTCTTCAGGAATAATGGTGGCGGATATGTCTATTCCGTTGACTTTTCCTTCAAGGGTAGTTTTGACATAAGATCTTTCCTGTGAATCTGTTGCGGAAACTACAGATATAGTTTTCCAGTCTTTCTTTTCCAGTTTTTCTATGAAACTGTCTGGAGAGATGTTCAGGGAAATGCCGTCAAAGCGCACGTTCTTGATGGTTCTCTGGGCGAAAACCTGGTTTAGGGAAACGGTTAGCAGCGCGGCTGCTGTGAGAGTCAGAATCTTTTTCATTGCCATACGTTTTTACGTATGCAATTTACTGCAAAATCTGTTCTCTTCAACTTTTTTTCCGGATAATATTTACAAGGAATACGCCGAGAAGGGCGGCAATCATGGAGCCCATCAGGACTGCTACTTTGCCCATATCTCTTAGCATGGTGGCATGTTGAGGATAATCGCTGAAGGAAAGTGTATCCACAAAAATAGACATCGTGAAACCAATACCTCCCAGACAGGCTACTGCAAACAGCATTGGCCAGGTGGCTTTTGCCGGCATTGCTCCAACTTTTGTCTTTACGGCCAGGAAGCTTGCAAGGGTGATTCCCAGTGGCTTGCCAAGCACCAGTCCGGCTACGATACCCAGGCTGACGCTGCCGAGTTCAGGGCTGAACTTGAAGATGTTGAAGTACTCAAGAGAAGGTATGGTAACTCCGGCGTTTGCGAGGGCGAAAATCGGCATTATTACAAAATTGACCCAAGGGCTCAGGGCATGTTCCAGACGGTAGCTCATGCCGATGCTGTTCTTGGCTGTGGTGCTGATCTGGCGGAGCACGTGCCTCTGCGGTCCGTTAGGGAAGCCGCATTCTTCTTCTATGGAGTCATATTCCTCAAGTTTTCTTGAGTAAATCTCTTTCTTGTGGCGGTAATACTCTTTGCTGTATCTCGGGGTGAAAGGTACCAGGAACGCCATCACCACGCCGCTCATTGTAGCATGCACTCCGGAGTAGTAGAACAGTACCCATACGGCTATAGCCGGGATGAAGTAGAACCAAGGCCTCTTTTCTCCGAGTTTGTTCATCAGGAGAATGAGGAGAATCAGGACTACAGCCAATCCCAGGAGGGCCAGGTTTATGCTCCCGCCGTAAAACAGAGCCACTACCAGTATGGCAATCAGGTCGTCAGCGATGGCGAGGGCCGTGAGGAATACCTTCAGGGATACCGGGACCTTGTTGCCGAGTATAGCCAGTATGCCAACAGCAAAAGCTATGTCTGTGGCGGTCGGGATTCCCCAGCCGCTGCCTGATGCGGTCCCATGATTTATCAGCGTGTATATCAAGGCCGGAGCTACAACCCCTCCGAAGGCGGCAATGACAGGCATTATAGCTTTCTTCGGCGATGAAAGTTCTCCGTTCGTGATCTCTCTCTTGATTTCAAGGCCGACTGTAAAGAAGAAAACCACCATCAGGATATCGTTGATGAACTTCTCCACAGTCATCTCCCTTGGAAATGTTATTGTGGTTCCGCCAGGATGAGACACGTTGATGGAAAGGCCGGTCTCAAGTATCTCATGATATGCGTCTTTGGTCCAGGGAAGATTGGCAAAAAGCATCGCTATCACGACGAATGAAATAAGGATGACTCCTTGCGCCCAGGGTTGTTTGCTGAATTTCCTACCCCTTGTTTCCAGATTTACAACACTTTTGTTCCAAGTATATACAGGTATGAGTTTCATATAATGTCCAATGAGCTTTTTTTACAGGGGGCAAAAGTAACCTTTTTCTCCCGTCTTTATTCTCTTCTCCAAACATAATTTCATTTAACTTTACACCAGAAACCTCAAAGCTTGACAGGTTTGCAAAGAAACCTCAAAGCTTGACAGTTTTTAGATGAGACCTCAAAGCTTGACAGTTTTTAGATGAAACCTCATAGCTTGTCAGGTTTTAAATGAAACCTCATAGCTTGTCAGGTTTACTGGATTTAATTTTTTTGACATATTCATAAATGGAGAAGATTTACATAAGAAGGGCAAAGGAAGAGGATCTTCCCGTAGTCAACAAACTTCTTTATCAGGTGGAGGACCTGCACCGTTTGGGCCGTCCTGACCTTTTCAAGCCTGGTCAGAAGAAATACACTGACTGTCAGCTGCTGGAGATTTTCCTCAGCGACCGGACTCCGGTATTCGTAGCCGTGGAGCGGTTGGCACCCGCAGCCCGGCAGGAAGGAGAGTCTGCAAGAGAGTATTGCCGTGAAGGTGTCTGCGATATAGAACGTGGCGCTGTTGCTTGTGGCACTGTTAACGCTGGTGCTGCTGCGTGTGAGAAGGTATTGGGCTACTTGTTCTGCATAGTTCAGGAAACCAAAGGAGAGAATGCTGTGTTTGACCACAAGACTCTCTACATAGATGACCTGTGCGTGGATGAAGATGCCCGAGGCAAGGGGGTAGGGAAGATTCTCTACGACTATGCGGTTTCATACGCCCAAAGCATAGGTTGCCATAACCTCACCCTTCATGTGTGGGAAAAGAACCCCGGTGCCCGGGCCTTCTACGAGAAGATGGGCATGGGAGTTCAGCAGACAACTATGGAGGTTGTCCTTAAACCTTAGGCAATACCTCCAACCCCGCTGCCCTTTATGTGCTTGATAACTAGGTAAATATCAAAAGACCTTCCTTGGTTTTCGAAGGAAGGTCTTTTAGTAAAAGGCTTATTATTAAGAACTTAGGGGGCAGGGCTTTTTAGGCGGTTTGGGCAGTGGCTTCTTCGCTCAAACCTTTGCGGATGCGACGGAGGGTTTCTTCCTTTCCGATGAAGTAGATTATGTCTGAAATGCCCAGTCCGCGTGTGTTTCCTGTGAAGAACAGTCTGAGGGTGTTCATGACTTGGCCCATCTTCCATTCTTTTGCTTTGATGTAGCCCGTAAGGAGTTCTTCTATCTTCTCGCAGCATAACTGCTTGTATGTTACTCTCTCTGCCTGCTGATTGGCGGTTACTCTCTCTGCCTGCTGATTGGCGGTTACTCTCTCTGCCTGCTGATTGGCGGTTGCGTTCTCTGCCTGCTGAATGGCGGTTGCGTTCTCTGCCTGACTGAGGGCTGTTGCCTCTTTCTCTGCGTTGTCTGTGAAAGATGGTATATCGTTCTCAGCGATGAGGTTGCACAGTTCCTGCGCGTGGCTCAGGTTGTCCGGGGTGCAGAACTTCTTGACGTCATTTTCGTCGTAAGGCTTTTCAGGATTGAGTGTGGAAGGGGAAGCGAAAAGCGCCTTGCTTATATCCCAGAACTCGTTGGCGAAATGAGCCCTTTCTTTTATCAGCTCGCAGACTTCTGTCAGATACTTGTCGGAGAAATTTGCTGCAGTGGTGGTGTTGCCGAGGTTGTTCAGGGCAGTGGTATTGCCGAGGTTGTTCAGGGCATCGCTGAGCATAGGGCGGAATTCCCGGGCCAGCTGCTCCGGGGTGCGGCGTCTGAGGTACTGCTCGTTGAACCACTTGGCTTTGTCCACGTTGAACTTTGCGCCGGACTTGATCACTCTTTCCAGACTGAAGACCGGGACTAGCTCTTCCAGGGTGAAAAGTTCCTGCTCCGTGCCGGGGTTCCAGCCCAGCAGGGCAAGGAGGTTCACGAAGGCTTCCGGATAGTAGCCGTCTTCTCTGTAACCTCTTGATATTTCTCCTGTTTCAGGGTTGGTCCATTTGAGCGGGAATACCGGGAAGCCCAGGCGGTCTCCGTCTCGTTTGCTGAGTTTGCCTTTGCCGTCCGGTTTGAGAAGCAGGCTCAGGTGAGCGAATCTCGGCATGGTGTCTTCCCATCCGAAGGCCTTGTAGAGGAGGTAGTGGAGAGGAAGGCTCGGCAGCCATTCTGCTCCGCGGATGACTTCCGTGATTTCCATCAGATGGTCGTCCACGATGTTGGCCAGGTGATAGGTTGGAAGCTGGTCGGCAGCTTTCCACAGGACTTTGTCGTCCAGGGTGTTGGTCTCAACCTCCATCTCTCCTCGGATGAGATCGTTCATCTTTACGGTCTGGCCTTCCGGAATCTTGAAGCGGATGGTCCAGGTGTCTGTAGTCTGGATGAGTTTCTTTACCTCGTCTGCCGGGAGGGTAAGGGAGTTTTTCAGAGTTTTTCTGCTCTGGTAGTTGTAGATGAATGTCTGTTTGTTAGCCTCTGCTTCGGCCCTGAGCTTGGAGAGTTCTTCTGCAGAGTCAAAGGCGTAGTAGGCATAGCCGTTTTCCACGAGTTGCTCGGCATACTGGCGGTAGAGAGGCTTGCGCTCACTCTGGCGATATGGGGCGTGAGGGTTCTTTTCGCTTTTTTCAGAAGCGATTCTATATGTAATCTTTTTGTTTGCCGGTATGTTTTCAGTGTTGCCGCTTTCAACAA
The DNA here is from genome assembly GCA_900316795.1 of uncultured Bacteroidales bacterium. Lineage (GTDB taxonomy): Bacteria > Bacteroidota > Bacteroidia > Bacteroidales > UBA932 > Egerieousia. The sequence goes on from ONEF01000006.1 coordinate 80,543, forward strand.
CTTCGATTCCCTCGTCCGGAACTATGCCGCACCAGGCCAGAGATTCCAGGATATATTCTTCGGCTCCTGGAACAAATCGCTGAGAATCAGTATCCTCTATTCTGAGGATGAACTTTCCTCCATTCTGTTTTGCAAAAAGGTAATTATAGAGAGCCGTCCTTACGCCGCCCATGTGGAGGGGGCCGGTTGGACTTGGTGCGAACCTTACTCGTGTCTGTCTTTCCATATTGTCTTTTTTATGCTATGCCTATTTTGGGCTTTAGTGTTGAATTCTAGTGCCTGCTTGTGTTAGGGCGATTGGGTTCAATGCTTTTGTTTTGGCCTGTAGTTCTTGTTGTATGGTTATCCGCCTTTTAGTCTTGTGTCTGGTGGAGGTAGCGGTTGCTAGGTATGATTGCCTGTGAGTCTGATCCTCCACTTATGGAAAAGTTGGCCGTGTTGCCTATGTTGATTCCGGTGCTCCTTTTCTTGTTCCTTCTCTCATAGGCTGGAGTGTTCTCAAGTTCAAGGATTTCACTTTCGTCTTCTGTGATAAGGACCGGTTTGTCTCCACCTGTCCTGCGTTTTGGCTTCATCTCTTCGATTACAGGGCCTTTCTCCACTTCTGGGAAGTTGCGTTTCTCCTCTTTAGGCTTGCTGTAGTTGACAGCTGTGGAGCCGTCTATGGCTACTCTTCCAGGTATGATGATGGTGTTGCGGCCATCTGCATCAGGAAGGTTGAGTACATCGAACCCTGTAGCGAGGATGGTTACGCATACTTTGTTCCCCATCGAATGGTCCCAGACGATTCCTCTTTTGAACTTCTCAGGATCTCCGGTGAAACTCTTGACGTTCTCCAGGGCGGTTTTCTCCTCGTCCATCTTGTAGTTCTCAGGGTTGCAGATGATGTTTACCAGAACTCCCTTGCTGGTCTTGAGGTCACAGTCGCTCAAGAGCGGAGACTTGAAAGCCTCTTCCACAGCTTTCTCGGCCCTGTCTTCTCCTTCTGCTACTCCGATACCCATAGTAACCATTCCGCTTTCTCCCATTATCCAGCGGACATCGTTCATATCGACATTTATATAGCCCTGGTTGGTAACTATTTCCGAAATGGTCTTTACGGAGGTTACCAGCACCTCGTTCACTTTCTGGTAGGCCTGCATCATGGACAGTCCGCCATAGACGTCGTAGATCTTCTGGTTGTCTATTATCAGGAGGCTGTCCACATGCTTGCGGAGTTCTTTAAGGCCCTCCATGGCTCTGGACATGAAGTCAGCTCCCTCGTAGCGGAACGGGAGGGTGACAACTCCGACAACAAGTTTGCCTTTCTTCTTTGCTATCTCAGCGATGATAGGGGACGCTCCGGTTCCGGTACCTCCGCCCAGGCAGGCTGCCACGAAAACCATCTCTATCTTGTCTCCCAAGGATTTTTCCAGTTCTTTCTGGCTGGAAAGAGCGGCTTCCCTTCCTTTGCGGGGATCACATCCGGCTCCGAGTCCTTTCACTCCGAGTTTTATCTTTTCATTGACCGGGTTGTTGCCCAAGGCCTGCTCATCCGTGTTGCAGATCATCAGGTCTATGTTGCTGACCCCTGTCTTGTAGATTTCGGTTACGACATTGCAGCCTCCGCCTCCAACTCCGATGACTTTGATGATGGACTTGCTTTCAGGGAATTCATCGGGATAAAGATTGTCTTCCCTTATCTCCGGTTCCTGGTTTTTGTCCTGTCCGTTTTCCGGAAAATCCACCGGAAAATCGGAGAAGTTGTCATTGATAAGTTCCATGGTCAAGTGCGCATTGTGTTAAACTTCATTGGAGCTGCTGGAGAAAAGCCCCTCTCCGTCGAGAGCGGTTTTCAGGCCATTTCTGATTTTTCCGAACAGGCCTGGTTTCTTAGGGCCTTTTACCTTTACCGGGTTTTCAACCGGATCTTCTGACACCACGTTTTCTACAAGCACGGGTTCTGAATATGTCTCAGCAGAGCTTGCTGCAGGAACCTGCTGAATGTCTGAAAGACAACCCGGGAAGAAGATGCCTTCGTCTTCCATTCTCTGGAAGGCGTGGATGAGCATACCGACTGCGGTAGAAGCAGTTCCGTCTTTTGCTTCGTCGCAGCTGGATGGGTCCAGGGCAAACGCGTTAGGAGTTCCGATCCTTGTCTCAAAACCAGTAACAAAATCGGCAAGGTTGGAAAGGTTGGCCATCTTGGAACCACCACCGGTAAGAACCATCCCGCTGCGGATAAGTTTCTTGTAACCAGACTGTTCTACATGCCAGCAGGCAGCCTCCAGAATCTCTTCCATCCTGGCCTGGATGATCTTGGAGAGAGTCTTCAGCTGGATTTCCTTGTTGTTGCCGCTGCCTACGCTCGGGATTATGATTTTCTTTGCTGCATCTGCATAGTCTGAGAAGCTGCATCCGTAATTGACCTTTATGTGCTCAGCCTTTTCTGTGGTGATTCCGCAGCCCGTGCATATATCTTCAGTAACGGAGTTGCCTCCGAACGGGATAATGCCGGCATAGCGGATTATATTGCCGTGATATACGATGACGTCTGTAGTTCCGCCGCCTATATCGACGAGGATGGAACCTACTTCCATCTCATCCTCCGTGAGTACAGCCTTTGCAGATGCGATAGGTTCGAGTACTATCTCGATTGGCTTGATACCTGACAGTCCGAGGGTGCTGTCTATCATTCTCATGGAGTTTTCCTTTCCGGCAAAGAGCTTGAACCGGGCCACTATGTTGCGTCCGAGCATGCCCTCAGGAACGCTAACGCTCATATAGTTGTCAACGTTGTAGGACTGAGGGACGGAGTAGAATACCTTGTACCCGTCTTCCACATAAGAACCGTAAGTGCTGTTGGTTATGTCCATGATTTCCTCCTGGCTGATGAGGGCGTCTGGATCTTTTCTCTGAATCTGGAAAGGTTCAGGAGAGATGCATCTGATATCCTGGCCGGCAATGCCTACGAAGGCCTTGCTGACTTTCATGCCCAGTTGCTCTTCCACCTTTCTCAGCGCCTTTTCCAAAGACTGGTGGGCGTACTTCACGTTTTCAATTCTTCCTCTTTTGATACCTCTGGAAGGGGCCTCTCCATAGGCCACCACCTTTACCCCGAGGTTGGTTTTCTCTCCGACAACTACGATTGTTTTGGTCGTTCCGAGATCGATTGCAGCAATCAAATCTTTCATATCTTTCTGGTTTACTGGTTTATTGTTGTTTGTGTGTCTTTGTGCAAACTATCTGTCCCTTGTATTTGAGGTTTATGCAGGAGTATTTCTTCCATCCTTCCTTTGGGACAATATATTGGTAGAAGGATGAGAGTTTGTCAAACTTCTCCTGAATGTTATCCAGGTCGCCGAAGATTATCCTCTGGTTTCCGGCTCTGGTTACCAGCTCCGCATCTCCTTCCTGGTTGATGAATATCTCCTCGATCTGGCTGTTCCAGAAAGGGTTGTTCTCCAGGAAGATGCCCATATCCAGCATCTTGCTTATCAGCGCGGTGGTATCTTTCTGGCCTTCATCGCTGAGGAAGCCTTCCGGAATATTGCCCGTAATCACAGGTACATAAGACGGGTGGTTAGGAATAAGCGGGAATATGTATGCGGTCTGGTCTATGTAAAAGCCTCCGTTTGGAGCTTCTATCCTGACGACTGGTTTTCTCTGGCGGATTTCTATGTTCATCTGCCCGTCACGGGTCACATAGGCCTGGCTTTCCTTTACAACGCTCCTGTGGTTGAGAAGGGCTTCTATCTGGTTCAGTTTAATGCTGTCTATGTTCTTTCCTGTCACCGGTCCCATGAAACGGTTTATGATCCCAACAACTTCTTCTTTGCTTATGAACTTGTTGAGAGAGCTGTCCAAAAGGGTTACTTTCACGCTATTGCAGACTTGAGAAGGCTGATTTTTGCCATACATGTAGTCCGCGAACCAGAAATATGCTCCGGCCGCCGCAGCCAGTACGGTGTAGAGAAGTCCGCCTAATATGTTTTTCCAAGTCTTGCTCATTGTATGTCAAATCCTTTTTCTTATCATCTCCGCAACAGGAGCCACGAAGCGGTCTATGTTGCCGGCTCCGAAAGTGACCAGAAGATCCAGCGCCCCCTCATCCATCCTCTTTGTCAGGAGGTCCATCAGCTCTTCCTTTGTTATCAGCACTTTGTCAGGCAAGACAATCTTGTCAAAGATAATCTTGGAGGTGACGCCTTCAATAGGGAGTTCTCTTGCAGGATAGATATCAAGGAGGATTACGCTGTCGGCAGTGCCGAGTGCCTGGGCAAATTCCTCAGCCAAGTCTCGGGTCCTGGTGTACAGATGCGGCTGGAACACGGCAGTAAGCCTCCTTCCCGGGAAAGCTTCCCTGAGAGAACTGACCGTGGTTGCAATCTCCTGTGGATGATGAGCGTAATCGTCTATGTAAACGGTCTTTGGAGTGTTTACATGAATGTCCATTCTCCTCTGGACTCCTTTGAAGTCTGCCAGAGCTTCCTTCACTTTTTCTTCAGCGATTCCTGAAAGCAGGGCGACTGAAGAAGCTGCAACGGCGTTTTCTATGTTCACCCATCCCGGAACTCCAACCGTGCAGTTTTCAATCCTTCCGCTTCCGCCGGTCAAGGATGCCGGATAGCAGAGAGTGAATGAGAACATTCCGTTTTCTTTTCCTTCAATTTTAATTGGCTTAATGTCAGATGCATGGAAGTCAGTCTCCGGGTTGTTGTAGGAGTAGCTGAGAACCTTTGCCTTGACGTTTGAAGTGTCCAGGACCGTGCCCTTCTTTACGATGAGGTATCCGTCAGCATCAACTTGTGAGGCAAACTTGGCATAAGCTTCTCTCATGTTTTCAACCGTGCCGTAGATGTCCAGATGATCTGCATCCGTGGCGGTAACTACAGCTATATGAGGGAACAGCTGATGGAAGGAGCGGTCAAACTCATCCGCTTCAGCTACTACAATGTCGTTCTTGGCAAGCAGCAGGTTGCTGTCATAGTTCTTGGAAATACCTCCCAGGAAGGCATTGCAACCAATTCCGCTGTCCTGGAATATGTGTGCCAGCAGAGTACTGGTGGTGGTCTTTCCGTGGCTTCCGCTTATGGCAAGACAAGTCTTTCCTTCTGCTATGTGTCCCAGTGCCCGGCTTCTCTTTATCACTTTGTATCCCAGGCGGTTGACCTGAACCAGTTCAGCCATGTCGGCAGGAATGGCAGGAGTGAAGATTACAAGCGTGTTGTCTTTGTCTGCAGGAATCTGTGAAGGGTCATCTTCATAGTGGACCTCTATTCCTTCCGCCTCAAGGGCATGGGTGAGGTTGCTCGGAGTGCGGTCATATCCGCTCACATTGCAGCCCCTGCTCTTGTAGTAACGGGCCAGGGCGCTCATTCCGATTCCTCCGATGCCGATGAAGTAAACATTCTCCGGTTCTTTGTTCGCTGAGGCTTTGGCGGTTTTTCCGGCAGGGGACCCCTTCTTGAAGCCTTTGCAGAGTTTGAGGCACTCGTCAGCGATTTCCCGTCCGGCATCCGGTTTTGCAAGACGCAGGATATTCTCTTCCAGCGTGCTCCTTTTCTTGTCATCGGCGATGAGTTCCTTTACGACTCCCATCAGTTTTTCTTCCGCCTCGATATCCTTGACAATCATGGCAGCATCCTTGTTAACAAGCGCCATGGCGTTATGGGTCTGGTGGTCTTCAGAAACATTAGGGCTAGGCACGAACACGGTGCACTTTCCGGCTACGCACAACTCTGATATGGTGCCGGCTCCTGCACGGCTGACAACCACATCGGCAGCGGCGTAGGCAAGGTCCATCCTGCTAATGAAATCCGTACAACAGACACACTCATGAGGGTTGGACTTCAAAAACTCATCGATCTCTTTCTTATAGACCTTGCCGCACTGCCAAATCACCTGGAAACCTTGTATCTGTTTTTCCAGGATAGCTTTCTTCATGCAGTTGTTGAGGGTTCTGCAACCCAGGCTTCCTCCTACTACAAATACGGTTTTCTTGTTCGGGTCAAGATTGTAGAACTTTATTCCTTCTTCCTTCATCTTAGGGGTGCACCTGACAATTTCCTTGCGGATAGGGTTTCCTGTGACAAGGATTTTGTCCTTGGGGAAGAAGCGTTCCATATTGTCGTAGGCCACGCATATCTTGCTGGCCTTTGAGGCGTTCTTTCTGTTTACTATTCCTGCAAAGGAGTTCTGCTCCTGAAGCAGTACAGGAACTTTCAGTGCAGCAGCAGCTGAAACCAAGGCTGCTGAGGCATATCCTCCAACCCCGACAACAAAGTCAGGCTTGAATTCCTTTACTATCTTCTTTGCCATAGAGCGGCATTTGAGGTAGTCCATCGCCACTGAAATGTTCTTGGGAGAGTACAGCGGCCTGTGCAGTCCTCTTGCCGGAATGCCTTTTATAGGATATCCTGCCGCCGGCACCTTTTCCATCTCCATCCTTCCGCTGGCGCCTACGAAAAGTATTTCTGCATCAGGAACTTGTTCTCTGATGGCATTGGCTATTGAGATGGCCGGGAAGATGTGTCCTCCGGTTCCGCCTCCGCTGACTATGACCTTCAAGTTGCTCATGGCTTTAATCTGTTTAATCTTTATTCATCTCCCTGGAGTTGGTCTGCATATCTCTGGCGGAGATAGGCGTCTCTTTCCTCCTGAGTCATTGCGTCTTGTTTTTCTTGTTCCAGCTGTGCTTCTTTTTCCTGTTTTTCTCTCTCTTCTTTTCTCTGGCGTTTTCTTTCCTCTTTTTCCAGCCGTTCCTTTTCTTCAATCATGGCCTGGGCGTCTTCCTTGGTCCTGGAGATGGAAAGTATTATTCCAAATGCGCAGCTTATCATTATGAAGGATGTTCCTCCAAGGCTGATTAGCGGCAGCGTGTGCCCGGTAACCGGGAAGATGCCCACGTTTACCAGTATGTGCAGCATGGCCTGTACCATAATTACAGCACCCAGTCCACCGGCTACAATGGCAGCAAATACAGTCCGGCACTCCTTGACTATCAGAACGCACCGGTAGAAGAACCAGACATAGAGCATCATCACCAGCAGGCCTCCCCAAAGTCCGTATTCTTCAATTATGATGGAGTAGATGTAGTCTGAATAAGGGTGAGGCAGTACATATCGCTGAGTACTCTTGCCCGGCCCCTTGCCAAGCAGAGCTCCTTCCTTGACTGCAATCTCCGCCATATCTGCCTGCAGGGTTTCGTCTGCGAGCCTCTGCATGGCTCTCTTGTCCATCTTTTCGGTATCTGCAACCTCTTCATTCTGGGTAAACCTCTTGATTCTTTCTATGGCGGTATCCATTCTCGGGAAGACCCCGAACAAAGAATGAAGGATGATCAGGAGAGTTACGGCAGCCGCTCCGAGCCCGATGGTTTTCAGCAGATATGAGAACTTGACTCCGGCAAGGTACAGTATTATGAAGCAGATGAGAGCCATGTACAAAGCCGCGGACACGCTTCCTACCAGAATCAGCACGCAGCAGATTCCGATAGGGGCCACTATCTTGACCAGGAAACTCTTGTAGGTGTCTATCTTCATGACTTCCAAGGCTCTTGCCAGATAAAGCACTATGGCTATCTTGGCAAACTCGGTAGGCTGGAACTGGATGCCTCCGATAACTAGCCACCTTTGGGCGTCGTTGGTCTTTACTCCTGCCACCAAAGTCAGGACAAGGAGTCCCACTGCCAGGACCAGAGAAAACAGAGCTCCTATCCTGTACCATTTAGGCGGAATCTTGTAGCAGATGAAAAGGGCGCCCAGTCCCATTACCACAAACCTTATCTGCTTCATCAGAATGGCAAAGTTGGTGCTGCCCTTCATATATGCCAGACTGCTGGAGGCTGAATATATGAGGGATATGGAAATCAGGCTGAGCAGGAAGAAAATGACCCAGATCACCTTGTCTCCGTGAAGACGGCTCACAACTCCATCCTGCACCTTGCCGACACCGCTGTTTTCAATATTCTTTTCTTTTTCTGCCATTCTTTTTTATCGCGATTACAGTTCTCTTACGGCTTTCTTGAATTGCTCTCCTCGGTCTTCGTAGCTCTTGAAAAGGTCAAAGCTTGCACAGCAAGGGCTCAAAAGAACGGTGTCTCCAGGGACAGAGTTCTCGTAAGCTGCTTTCACCGCGTCTTTTGCGCTTGTCACATCTATAATCTTGTCAACCTTGTCTGCAAAGCACTCGTGGAGTTTTTCGTTATGAAGACCCATGCAGATAAGTACCTTCACTTTGTCTTTTACGAATTTGTACAGAGGCTCATAGTCGTTGCCTTTGTCCTTGCCCCCTGCAATCCACACTACCGGGGTGTTCATGCTTTCGAGGGCATACCAGGCGGAATCCACGTTGGTGGCTTTGGAGTCGTTGATGTACATTACTCCCTTTATGCTCATGACTTTTTCCAGGCGGTGTTCCACTCCCTGGAAGTTCATCAGCGATTCTCTTATGACCTTGTTGTCTATGTTCACGGCCTTGGCGGCTATGGCTGCTGCCATGGAGTTATAGACATTGTGCTTGCCCTGCAGAGCCAACTCCTTGAGATACATTGAGTACTCGTCGTCTTCATAGCGCACGAACAGGCGGTCTTCGTCTATGAAAGCACCCTGGTCCACCTTCTTCTTCTGGGTGAACGGAAGTTTCTTGGCGGTCATTACAATCCTGTCCAGCTCCTTGGTGCTGATAGGGTCGTCTGCGCAGAACACGAAACATTCCTTCTCGGTAAGGTTCTGTACTATGCGGAACTTGGCGTCCACGTAATTCTGCATCTTGAACTGATAGCGGTCCAGGTGGTCCGGGGTTATGTTGGTCAGGATGGCTATGTCTGCCTTGAAAGCGTACATTCCGTCCAGCTGGAAGCTGCTGAGTTCAATGACATAGTAGTCAAATCTTTCTGTTGCAACCTGATAGGCGTAGCTCTTTCCGATGTTGCCAGCCAGTCCAACGTTCAGGCCTGCGTTTTTCAGCATATAGTATATCAGGGAAGTGGTTGTGGTCTTTCCGTTGCTTCCCGTGATGCAGATCTTCTTGGCGTGGTCATATCTTCCGGCGAACTCGATCTCGGAGATTATAGGGATCCTCAGTTCTCTGATTTTCTGGACCATCTGGTTCTCTTCAGGGATGCCGGGGCTTTTGATGACCTCGTCTGCGCAGAGGATTTTGTCCTGGGTATGTCCTCCTTCTTCATAGTCTATGGAGAATTTGCTCAAGGTTTCCTTGTACTGGGGTTTGATGGTCCCGCTGTCTGAGAGGAACACGTCAAATCCTTTTACCTTGGCTAGAACTGCGCTTCCGACGCCGCTCTCTCCGCCTCCAAGTATTACTATTCTCTTTCTGCCCATATTGCCTAATCTGTTTCTGAATGTATATCCTTAAATCAATGTCAAATTGTCTGTAATTGCAGTGGTTGTTATCCTTTGCACTACACTCCGTTATGTGCTGCAGGATACAATCCACTGCTTGCCTGCTTTTAATCTTAATATCTGCTCATCTCGTTATCCTTTGCACTACACTCCGTTATGTGCTGCAGGATACAATTCACTGCTTTCCTGCTTTCAATCTTAATATCTGCTCATCTCGTTATCCTTTGCACTATACTCCGTTATGTGCTGCAGGATACAATCCACTGCTTGCCTGCTTTTATCTTATCTTGAGGGTTATCACTGACAGTATGCCGAGTACTATGGTGATAATCCAGAATCTTACCGTGATCTTTGCTTCCGGAATCACGTGATGCGGCCACTGTATGAGGGCATCCGGATTCTCTTTCTGGAAGTGATGGTGCAGAGGACTCATCCTGAACACTCTGACTCCTTCTCCCTTCTTCTTCCTGGTGTACTTGAAGTAATATCTCTGGATAAGCACGCTGAGGCTCTCCACGAAGAAGATGCCGCAGAAGATAGGGATCAGAAACTCTTTCCTTATCATCACCGATGCCACTGCAATGATGCCACCGAGAGCAAGGGATCCTGTGTCTCCCATGAACACCTGCGCAGGGTAGGTGTTGTACCACAAAAATCCTATCAGAGCTCCTACAAAAGCTGCCATGAATATCACTATCTCTGCCGTGTTAGGGATATACATTATGTTCAGGTAGCTTGCGAATATGGCGTTGCCGCTAAGGTATGCCAGTATAGCTACCGTCACTCCCACGATGGCCGAGGTTCCGGCCGCAAGCCCGTCCATTCCGTCAGTAAGGTTGGTTCCGTTGGACACTGCAATGATTATGAAAGTGATTATCAGCACATATATCACGTTGGTGGCCCAGTCTCTGAACTTTCCTTCCCCAGGTGCCAGCCATGAATATTTGAACTCATTGTGTTTGAGGAAAGGGATGGTGGTGGTACGGCTTTTTACATCGCGATAATAAATGACCTTCTCGTCTCCCACTCCTTTTACAACCTCCTGCTTCTCTCCTTGGTGAGGGGTGTCGCTGTAGAGGCGGATCACATTCTGCTTTGAAACCAGAAGGACAACGCCCACAACGAGTCCGACAGCCAGCTGGCCGAAGATTTTGCTCTTTTCCTTCATGCCTTCCTTGTTCTTCTTGAAGACCTTGATGGAGTCGTCCTTGAAGCCGATGGCACCCAGACATAATGTGGTGAATATCAGCAGGAGGACATAGATGCTGGTGAGGTTGCAGAACAAGAGAACCGGTATGAGTATGGAGGCCAGGATGATGATTCCGCCCATGGTAGGGGTGCCTTTCTTTGAAAGCTGTCCTTCCAGGCCGAGGTCTCTGATGGTCTCACCGATCTGCTTCTTCTGGAGCTTGTGGATGATTTTAGGACCGATCCAGAAGGCGATTATCAGGGCAAGTATTATACATGCCGAAGCCCTGAAGGAAATATAGTTCATAAGGTTGGCACCTGGAATGTCCCAGCCTATTTTCTCAAACCATTTGAACAAGTGGTATATCATAGTCGTTCCTTTTATCTCAAGTTGTTGTCACTTCTTAACCTGAAGGCTTCCTTCACGGTTTCCTTGTCATCCATGTGGTGCTTTTCCGTTCCTATTATCTGGTAGTCTTCGTGTCCTTTTCCGGCAACCAGTATTATGGAACCAGGGCGAGCCGTGGTAATTGCATTCTGGATTGCCTGTATTCTGTCCGGTATGAACTTGGCCTTCAGGACGGCGTCTGCGCTCATGCCGGCTTTGATGTTCTCTATGATTGTCATAGGATCTTCTGTACGAGGATTGTCGCTGGTGACGAAAATCCTGTCTGCATAGTTTGACGCTATGGCTCCCATCTCCGGGCGTTTGGTCTTGTCGCGGTCTCCTCCGCAGCCGAACACGCAGACAAGGTCTCCCTTCGGCTTGAGGGCCTTGAGGGTCTTGAGCACGTTTTCCAGAGCATCCGGAGTGTGGGCATAGTCAACGGCAGCTATGATGTCGTCGTCTGCACGGAAATACTCCAGCCTTCCAGAAACGCTTCTCAGCGAGCTCATTATCTTGACAACCTGGTCGTGAGGGGCACCGAGGAGGATTGCCGCTCCGTATATTGCAGTGAGGTTTTCTGCGTTGTACTCACCGATGAAGTTGCACCATATCTTGGTCCCGTTGATGCTGAGCTGCATTCCGTCTATGCTCTGTTCAATGATCCTTGTCTTGAAGTCTGCTATGTTGCGGGTTGAGTAGGTGTGTACCTGGGCTTTGGTGTTCTGCACCATGAACTCTCCGTTGCGGTCATCTATGTTTGTAAGGGCAAAGGCTTCGGAATCAAGTGAATCGAAGAACTGTTTCTTGCAGTTGCGGTAATTTTCGAAAGTTTTGTGGTAATCCAGATGATCGTGCGTGAGGTTGGTGAAAATACCTCCGGCAAACTTCAGGCCTGCCACCCTTTCCTGGTCTATCGCATGTGAGCTGACTTCCATGAAGCAGTATGAGCATCCCTCATCCACCATATCAGAGAGAAGTTTGTTCAGCTCCAGAGGTCCTGGGGTGGTGTTGATTGTAGGTATCTTCTTGTCCACCACATAGTTGGCGATAGTGGATATAAGTCCGCACTTGTTACCCAAGGCCGTGAAGGTGTTGTAGAGGAGGGTGGCGATGGAGGTTTTTCCATTGGTCCCGGTTACTCCTATCAGCTTGAGTTTTTGGGAAGGGTTGCTGAAGTTGTTTATCGCGATTTTGGCTTCAGCCTCCCGGCTGCTCTGGACTACGATATAGACTACCAGATCCCTGTCGCCACGTCTCATAGGAGCTTCTTCCTCTTCAGGAATATTCTCACATACAATGTATTGGGCTCCTCTTTCAATGGCGTCTCTGACATATTTTCCACCATCGGTGACAGCGCCCCTGACAGCAATGAAAAGTGAGCCGCGGGTACATTTCCTTGAGTCTGCGGTTATGCTTTTAACATCATTGTTGTTTGCCAGGGAGTACATAGCTGTGTCCGGGGAGAGAAGTTCTCTTCCCTGGAATTCCCTGATGATTCTGATGCCTTTTAAAAGTTGCCCTAATTTCATCGCCTTGCCTTTATTTGTTTTCTGCTCTGTTTTTTTACGACTCCAGCTGGAGGGTTACCGTTTCTCCCTTAGGAAGGTCACATCCGGCCTGAGGGGTCTGGCTCACGACTTTCCCGTGACCCGTGAACTTTACTTTGTATCCCTGGTTTTCAAGTATGTAGATTGCATCTTTGAGACCCATTCCCTTAACGCTGACCAGAGAGTCCTTTGCCATTTCCAGTGGTTCTACACTGACGGCATTGGTGTCTGACGAGAATGTGACCCAGCGGTTGTTGTTTATTCCGGATATGATTTCATTCCTGTTGGTGACAGGGATGGAAGCCAAAACTCTCTTGCTTGCCTCACCCATTCCGGAAGCCACATCAGGGTTGCTCCTTTTGTGGTTCTTCTGGCTTCCGTCAAGCTTTTCGTTCCACGCCGGAGTGTTGGCATAGATGAACCTTGCGATCTGGAGGAACGGAGGGCCTGCCTGGGTTGCTCCGTAGAAACTTCCTGCCGTCTTGCCTGAATAAAGGACCACAATCACTGAGTACTCAGGGTTTTCAGAAGGGAAGAATCCGCAGAAAGTCGCCTGGTATTGCCTAAGTCCGCCTCTTTCATAACCACCTCCCTCAAAAGCCATTCTGGCCGTTCCGGTTTTTCCGCTTATATGGAATACCTCTTTGTTCATCATCTTTCCCGTTCCGTCGGTGACCACAGCCCTCAGAGCCTCCCTTGCCTTCTCAGCTGTTTTCTTGGAGCAGATAGAGCCGCTGATTTCCTGGGGCTTGAATTTCTTTACCACATGTCCGTCCTTCTCGTAGCTTTCTATGAAATATGGTTTCATCATCCTGCCGTCATTGGCAATTGCGTTGTAGAAAGTCAGGGTATGGAGAGGAGTTATGAGAAGTCCGTAACCGAACCCCATGGATGCCAAGGTGCCCGGGGTCCAGTTTTCCCAATCAGGAGAATGGATGACGGCGGTGCCCTCTCCCTGAATGTCCAGATGGAACTTTTCTCCGAGTTTCATGTTCTGGATACGGTTCACGAACTCCTTAGGGTTGCCGGCATAGTTCCTTGTGGCGATTTTGGCAAAACATACGTTGGATGAATGTGCAAAGGCCCCCTTTACCGTCTGTACCCCCACGGCGTGGCTGTCAGTAACCCTCTGGCCTTGGTAAACCCACGTTCCGTTACCTCCGTCAACTATGGATTCCAGGGTTTCCTTGCCGTCTTCAAGCACCGCTACCAAAGTCACGAGTTTGAGAACGGAGCCCGGCTCGGTGGCCTGGCTCACGGCGTAGTTGAGGCTCTCGTCAAAACCTCCCTTGCCGTCGTTCTTGAGGTTGGCGATGGCGCGGATGGCTCCAGTCCTTCTTTCCATCACTACAGCTGTGGCTCCCTCCACATTGTAGCCTTTTGTAAGCTGCTCTTTCAAGGCGTTCTCAACGGCTTCCTGCAAGTCTATGTCTATAGTTGTGCGGATATCGTATCCGTCCTTTGGCGGGAGGTTGTTCTCGGAATTGACAGGAACCCACTCGCCTCCTGTAAGCCTCTGGTAGATCTGTTTTCCAGGAGTTCCTTTCAGGTAGTAGTCCCAACTGCTCTCAATCCCTGTTCCTCTGCCTTCCGAATTGATGAAGCCGATGGTTCTGAAAGCCGTCCTGCCATACGGATACTTTCTCTTGTACTCTTCTTCAACGATGATACCTCCGTTGTTGGCTCCTTTGTTGAACAGAGGGAATTCCTTGACTTGCTGCAGTTCAGAATAATCCAGAAGGCGGCGGCTTATGTTGAGGTATCTTTTGTTGTTGGCCCTTCCTTCCGTAAGGAGCTTTTTGTACTGAGCCTCTGTCTTTTCCTTGTAGAATCCGGCCAGAGCGCGGCTGAGCCCGTCCACATATTTGTCGAAAGTGTCCTTTTCGCTCACGGTACAGTCTATCCTAACCTTGTAATATGGGATGCTGCTGGCCAGAAGCCTGCCTTTCTTGTCCAGGATGTCTCCTCTGACAGGCTCTGTAGGCTTGTCTCTGAAAGCTATTTCAGCACCGGACTTTATGTCTTTCTTGAAGAACTGGACATAGATGATCCTTGCCGCCACTATGATGGCGAAAAGCAACAGAAATTGGTAAATTCTGGAAGCTCTCTTGAAAATGATTCTGTAATCCTGATTCGTCTCCATACCCGTCTTCTCCTATAATCCTTTTGCTTGAGAACTGTATTTCTTTACTCTGCGTGCAGGTTCTGAAGGGTCTTTCAGGGTAGATCCGCTTTCCTTGAGGCGGAGCAAGATCTCCCCGCGGCTGCTCTGGGCCTGAAGCTTGGCTTCCTTGCTGGTGTAGTCTGCCTTGAGGTTCTTCAGCTCCCGCTGGTTGCGGCTGCTGGCCTTCTGGGTGTTTATGACGGCAAGATTCAGGGTGATGTACAGGAATATGAGCAGGAAGATGTAGAGAATGAACACCCACTGGCCGGCCATCTGGCTCCTTGTGAGGAACGCGCCGCCCAGAATGTTGTTCTTTATGTCAAATCTCTTCTTTGCCATCTTCTGTGTCAATTTCTTCTTCCCGATTTTCTATGTCAAATCTTCTTGTCTGTCCTTTGAGCGTAGCGGAGTTTTGCGCTGCGGCTTCTTCCGTTGTCCTGTATCTCTTCTTCGGTTGGAAGCACAGGCTTCTTTGCCAAAATCTCAAAGAGGCCGTCAGCTTTCCAGGAACGCATATAATTCTTCACTATCCTGTCTTCCAGGGAGTGGTAGGTTATCACAGAGAGCCTTCCTCCTTCCGCCAGCACTCTCAGGGAGCCTTCCAGCAAATCTTCCAGGGCTCTCATCTCCTGGTTGACCTCAATCCTCAAGGCCTGGAACACTTTGCCAAGGAACTTTCTCTCGGTCTGAGGCGTAAAAAACTTCTCAAGAGCATTCCTCAGGTCCCCGGTGGTTTCTATCCGTTTCCCAGGAAGACCTTCCCGGAAAGAACAAATCGCTGAGGAAAGCTTGAAAGCGTTTTCCAGCTCTCCGTAATCTCTCAATATCTTGCTCAACTGCTCTTTGGAGCAAGTGCTCACAATATCTGCGGCAGTGGTTCCGGCATTCCGGTTCATCCTCATATCCAGCTGAGAGTCAAACCTGTAGGAAAAGCCTCTTTCCGCCGTGTCAAACTGGTGGGAAGAAACGCCAAGATCTGCAATGATGCCATCTACGCTCCTGATTCCCAGAAATCTTAGCTGGTTCTCCAAAAACCTGAAATTGCTTCTTACCGGAGTGATTCGTTTATCTTGCGGTATGTTTTCAAGAGCGTCCTGATCCTGGTCAAAAACTATGAGCCTGCCTTTGTCTGACAACCTTTCCAGAATCTCGCGGCTGTGTCCACCTCCTCCGAAGGTGGCGTCCACAAACACTCCGTCCCTTCTTTGCTCTACATTGAGAGCATCCACGCTTTCCTTCAGAAGCACGCTCTTGTGATACATAGCCTATCCTAAGAGTTTTTCAGTAAGAGATGTGAAGTCGTCTTCACTCATCCTGTCCTTGCCGAAATTCTCCTTAGCCCAAATCTCAATCTTGAAATCGCTGCCTGAGAAGACGATTTCCTTGTCCACCCCGATCTTGGCCAAGAGGTTCTTCGGTATGATAATCCTTCCCACCTTGCCGTCCAAGGTGACAAGTGCACGGTCCCTCGTATATTCCCTGTACCAGTCTGAATCTTCCTTGCGGAAGAGGTTCAGGCGGGAGCGGACCTGCTCAGACTCCTGGTCCCATTGCTCATAAGTGAACATATTCAGGCAGTTGGCGAAAATATCTTTCTTTATCACGAAAGATACCTCTTCCCCGTTGTTCTGCTTTGCCACCAGGTTCTTGAAGGCAGCAGGAACAACTACACGGCCCTTGTCGTCCAGCTTGGAAGCGTATTCTCCTATGAATTTTACCATATCCAGTGTTTTCCGGGCTTTTTATACCCGCAGGCAAAATTAAACAAATCTTTCCCACATTTTCCCACTTTATTCCACTTTTCTTCCAAAAAGTTATCAACAACAAAAGCCCCGCCTTTGTTCAAAAGACGGGGTCGTGGGTTAATCAGCTATCTATGATTGGCTTTATCTGCGCAAAAAAGGCTGCGCTGAGCTTGCGCGTCAGTCGTCTTCCCTTTCGCTGAGTTTGGCTTTCCTGAGGTCGAAGTTGCTTCCCAGATACTTCTTTCTGGCGTCAGGGTTTGATGCCAGTTCTTCCGGAGTCCCGCTATAGAGAATCCGGCCCTCGAACTGGAGATAAGCTCTGTCCGTGATGGCCAGGGTTTCGTGCACGTTGTGGTCGGTGATGATTATCCCGATGTTCTTCTTCTTGAGTTTTGCTATGATGTGCTGTATGTCTTCCACTGCAATAGGGTCAACCCCGGCAAAAGGCTCGTCCAGAAGGATGAACTTAGGGTTGATGGCAAGGGCCCTGGCTATCTCGCACCTTCTCCTTTCTCCTCCGGAGAGCTGGATTCCGTAGCTTTTCCTCACTTTCTGGAGGGAGAACTCTTCTATGAGCTGCTCCAGGCGGTCTTTCCGTTCTGAAACCGGCACGTCAGACAGTTCCATCACGGCATTGATGTTGTCTTCCACGCTAAGTTTCCTGAACACGGAGGCTTCCTGGGCCAAGTATCCCAGGCCCTTCTGGGCTCTGCGATACATAGGCAGGTTGGTTATCTCCTCATCTTCCAGGAAAATCTTTCCGCCGTTCGGCTTTACCAGACCGGTAACCATGTAGAAACTGGTGGTCTTTCCGGCACCGTTAGGCCCCAAAAGACCTACAATCTCTCCTTGCTCCACATCGTATGAAACATCGTTCACTACGGTTCTGGGACCATATTTCTTGACCAGGTGTTCGCAACGCAATTTCATATCTTAATCTGTAACTGCTTGTTTCTATTTAAGTTCTGCGCCTATATCCTTCTTCAGCTGGGCAAATTCAGGATTGCTTTCCGTAAGGTAGCGGTCTTTGTCCTGAGGCATGTACATCTTCTTCTGCACATCATCCCTGCTTTTGATTTTCACTGCAAGTCTTACGGACTCGTTCTCCAGTGTCTTTCTCAAGAAAGATGCCATCTGTGGTCCTGTCTGCTGTTCTATCCAGGTCTTCTGGTTGATGTTGCTTACAAAGAAGTCTATGGTAAGGGCGTCTTGTTCCAGGACCGGCTTGGCTTCTTTGAGGGCGGCTATGAATCTTCCAAGTTTAGGGTTCTTCTGCTCATAGTGTTGCACCATCTTGTTCCATGCAGCGGTCACATCTTGCTGGGTTACCGGTTTACCCATCGATGGCCCCATGAAATCCAGTGGTTTCTGTGGTTTGGTTTCTTCTTTTTGCTCGTTGATGAGTCCGTTGATGCTCAGTCCTGAGGCAAAGGCAGGCGCTGGTGCGGGCTCTGCAGGTTTCTCGGCGACAGGTTGCTGCGGCTCTGCTGGCTTCTCGGCAGCAGTTTGTGCTGCTTGCGCTACGCTCGCATCCTTCGGATTTTGCTCGCTCATGCGCGGCTCAGCAAAACTTGCTGCCTGCGCTGGTGCGGGCTCTGCTGGTTTCTCAGCGACAGCCTCTGCTGGTTTCTCGGCAGCAGTTTGTGCTGCTTGCGCTACGCTCGCATCCTTCGGATTTTGCTCGCTCATGCGCGGCACAGCAAAACTTGCTGCCTGCGCTGGTGCGGGCTCTGCTGGTTGCTCGGCAGCAGTTTGTGCTGCTTGCGCTACGCTCGGGCCTTCCGGCTTCTCCTCGCTTATGCGCGGCACAGCAAAACTTGCTGCCTGCGCTACGCTCGTATCCTTCGGATTTTGCTCGCTCATGCGCGGCTCAGCAAAACTTGCTGCCTGCGCTGGTGCGGGCTCTGCTGCCTGAGCTTGGGCTTTCGGCTGTGCAGGCTGTTCAACAAGCTGGCTCATCCTCACGAGCATGAACTCAACCAGAAGCCTCTGATTGTTGCTCCTGGCATAGTCAGTCTCGCACTTTTCTGTTGCGGCCAGTGCCCTGAACAGGAACTTGAGAGGGCATCTCTGGCTCTGCTGGCGATACTTTACTTCCAGCTCCGGAGAAACTTCAAGGAGTTTTGAGGACGCTGTTTCTTTGCAAACCAGAAGGTTGCGAAGATGGTTCCCGAGGCCTCCCACAAAGTACAAGGCGTTGAAGCCTTTGGTGAGAACCTGGTCAAAAAGCACCAGCGAATCGGCGAAGTTACCTTCCAAAGAGTTGTTTATGAGTTTGAAGTAATAGTCGTAGTCCAGAACATTGAGGTTCTTTATTACTGAAGGATAATCTACAGTGTTGCCGCAGAAAGCTACAACTTGGTCAAACAAGGTAAGCGCGTCCCTCATTGCTCCGTCTGCCTTCTGGGCTATCACGTGGAGCGAGCTGTCATCTATCTGGACATCCTCCTTGCTTGCTATCATCCTGAGGTTCTTGACAATGTCTGGAACACTGATGCGGTTGAAGTCATAGACTTGGCATCGGCTGAGGATGGTTGGGATTATCTTGTGCTTTTCTGTGGTGGCGAGTATGAAGATGGCGTGAGCAGGTGGTTCTTCCAGCGTCTTGAGGAAAGCGTTGAAAGCTGAGGTTGAAAGCATGTGTACCTCGTCTATGATGTAAACGCTGTACTTTCCTATCTGCGGAGGAATCATCACTTTCTCGGTAAGGGCGCGGATGTCATCTACGGAGTTGTTGGAGGCGGCATCGAGTTCGTGGATGCAGTATGAACGTCCCTCGTCAAAAGACTTGCAGCTCTCACACTCTCCGCAAGGCTCCATGTCCTCTCCCGGATTCATGCAGTTGATGATTTTTGCAAAAATCCTGGCAGTAGTGGTCTTTCCTACGCCTCTTGGCCCGCAGAAAAGGTATGCGTGTGCCAGCTGCCCTCTCTTGATTGAGTTCTTGAGGGTTGTGGCAATGCTGTCTTGGCCTATGAGAGTCCCGAATGTAGCGGGGCGGTATTTTCTTGCAGAAACAATAAATTTTTCCATAGCCACAAATTTAGGAAAAAACGGAGAATTATTTCTATTTTTGCCATCCTTAAATGAAGTATCACTATTTATCCTTCAAATGAAGAAAGATTCTTTGCTGTTTGCCTTTACAAAGACGCAGTCTCCAGTAGCATATTGCATATTGAGCATAGGAATGGGTACTCGCGATGAGGACCCGAAGTTCAACGGGCTTGCCCATCTTACGGAGCACATGCTCTTCAAGGGCACTCCCAACCGCTCGTCGGTGAACATCTCCAGCACACTGGAAAAGGTTGGGGGAGACCTCAACGCCTTTACCACAAAGGAGCGTATAGTGTTGTATTCCACCACTTTGAAGGAGGATGTGAAAAAGGCTGTAGGGCTGATTTTTGAGCTTGCGTTCAAATCCACTTTCCCTGAAGATGAACTCAAAAAGGAGAAAGAGGTGATCTACGATGAGATCATAACCTACCAGGATTCTCCGTCCGAGCTGCTGTTCGATACTTTCGAATCTGAACTGTTTGAAGGAACCCCTTTGGGTTATGCTATTCTCGGCGACAAGAAAACGCTGGATCCCGTAACTTCCCAAGTGCTTGCAAAGAACCGCGACAAATTCTTTATACCTGGCAACATGACTTTTACAGTGGCAGGGGATTTCGGGCAGGAGGAGATTGAAGCCATCGTTCAGAAGGAACTGGAGACTTGGTGCCCCGGGGCAAAACTCAGCCAGAATTATGGCAAGGTGCCTATGACCAGCCGGGGCTTTGCCGGAAAACTTCTGGACGGGGAAGGTGATGGCAAACTGGAATTCCTGGAAGGCAAGAAGTTTGACCGTTGCGAAGACAAGAAGCTCCGGCAGGCCCACTGCGTTGTGGGATGTACCGCATACTCATACTATGAACGCCGCAAGCGTGCTGCTCTCTCCCTGATTTCCAATATGCTGGGTGGCCCAGCGTCCAATTCCAGGCTGAGTCTGAGCCTGAGGGAAAAACATGCCCTCGTTTATCACATAGACGCGAGCTGCGTATCATACAAAGACACCGGACTGTTCTGCATCTACTTCGGGTGCGACAAGAAATATCTTGACAAGTGCATGAAGCTGATGTGGAAGGAGCTGGACAAGTTTGTCGCCGAGCCACTAACTCCGAGGGTGCTCGCCGCAGCCAAGAAGCAGATGGTGGGCCAGCTGGCAATATCCGGAGATAACGCTGAGGCAAAGAGCCTTACGGTGGGGAAAAGCCTGCTGCTTACCGGAAACGTGACCTCCCTTGAGAAAATCCGCAGCGAGATAGAGGCCGTAACGGCGGAAGAAATCCAGGAAGTGGCAAAGGAAATCCTCAGCCGCAGCCGCATGAGCCGCCTTGTATTCTATTAGGATATGGAAAAACTATTGTCAGCATTAAACTGGATTGAAAGGCAGACTCATACCAGAACCAATCACGCTCAAATGCTGGTGGGGAAGGAGGAAGGTCTTTTTCTCCGCGATTTTGTTTTGCAGAACAACTGCAAGCATGTGCTTGAGATAGGTACATTCACCGGCTATTCGCTAGCCTGTCTGGCAGATGGAGCAAAAAAACTGGACGGCAGCGTGGATGCAATCGAGATAAACAAGGAACTGGATTATATTATTGAAGAAGGGCTCAAGAGGGCCGGGGTGGAGCAGCTGGTAAAGGTTCATTACGGTGATGCTCTTGAGATCCTTCCTTCAATCGCTGAGCAATATGATTTGGTGTTCATAGATGCTGACAAGAGGCAATACCCTCAATATTACGAGCTTGTCTTTCCACTGGTAAAACCGGGCGGATATATCGTGGCGGACAATGTCTCCTGGTACGGCAAAGCTAAAGAAGCCGAGATTCTTGATGGTCAGGATGATGCTGCAAAGCAGCCCAGCGGCAAGGGTTCTGCCGGTGGAAAACAGAAGAAGACAGCAGGGATTGTGGAGTTCAACAGGATGGTTGAGGAAGATCCCAGGGTGGAGAGCCGTTTTGTGGAAATCCGTGACGGACTCTATCTTATACGCAAGAAAGTCTTTTAAGTTGTACTCCTGAAAAATTCTTGAGAGGCAGCTTCTATATTCTGAAGCCTTGACAGGGGTTGCTTTGAAGAGCTGCGGCTTTGAGAAGGAAAAAGTTTTTGTTATATTTGTTTTCGCGAATTGGCACTATGGACAATTTATAACTTAAACTTTTGGATATGAAGACAAAATCTATCGTTGCTTTTTTGATTGCCGCTTTTATGTTGCCTTCTGTGGCGTCTGCCCAGTTTGGCAAGATTATCGGAAAGATTGGCAACAACAAAACTTTGAACAACAACAAACCGACAAATGAGGTTGGTGTAAAAGGTACAGCCGGCGGTGTAAATTATGTCATGACGGGGAGAATCAACCACGATGATTATGACAAGACGCAGACCGCTACCGTGTCGTTTTCCCGCATTCCTGAAACTTTGGAGGAGTTTCTGGAGCTTCAGGAGAAACTTGGTGTGGAACCTCAAGGAGCCATCGCCCTCCAGGTGATTGCCTTTGAAATGTACCGCAGGGACAAAACTGTTGGAACTGAGGCAATCAGGGCCAACAATACTCAGACCAATTTCAACGACTGTCTCCGTCAGCTCAAGGAGAAGCTTGGGAAGGATCCCGGCTACGCCCAGCCTTATATAGTTGCGGCACTGATGGTGGGAGCGAGCCCTTCAAACGGATACCAGCCAAGAAAACCTTACACAATATCCCTGAGGGTAAATCCTGCAGTAGAATACAAGGAGAGCCAGATTCTTGGAGGAACGGTGCTCTACCTTCAGGTCAACAGCCAGGGATGGAGCCAGAACTGGAGAGGAGCTGAAGTGGTAAAGCCGTATGATTCAGACTATTACCTTGTCAGCAACTGTCCTGCATTCTATGTTGGATGTGCCCCTATGAGAGGACAGTGGAAGCCTATAGACTAATTTTGTTAAAACATTATAATTAATCTAATTAAAACATTTACTATGAAGAAATTATTTGTTATGGCGGCTGCAACTTTGTTCTTTGCCGCTTGTGGTGGAAACGGCGGAAGTTCATCAAATGTAGAGCCAATCAAGGACGGAGTGACTCTGGAAACTGAGAAGTACTCTGTAATGGTTCCTCAGGGAATGGAAGAGTCTTTCCGTTATGACAACACTGTCAACGCCACTGCTGAGGACGGTTCTCTCTTTGCCATCAATTTTATGGAGGGAGGTCCTACCAAGAGCCAGCTGAAGACTACCGGAGAGAATTACAAGGCAATGGTTCACGCTTTGGACCAGGAAGCTACCATCGGTGAGCCTGTCGTTGACGGAAATGTCGTTTATCTGAAATCTACCGTAGATGGAAGGGGCAGAATAGACTACACTATGCTCAAGGAAGACCGTGTAGGCGTAATGGGAAGCATAACTTGCCCTCAGGAACAGACTGACAATTGGGAGAAGCAGCTCTTCCCAATCCTCAAGACAGTTGTGTTCAAGTAGGATGAAGCTTAAAGTTAGAGAGGCGGGGAGCAACCCCGCCTTTTTTGTAACTTTACGCGAGTAAAAAATACTGCTTATGAAACATTTGTTTATTTCCGCCTCGTTTATCATCGCGATCCTCCTTTCAGTTTCCTCTTGCAAATACTTCAAGGCGGGAGAGATTTCCACCAGACCGTTGATTGAAGATACGACGGCAACTTTGCTTGAGGCCTGGAATTTGGCATATCCGGAAGGCTGGATGGGTGAGGAAGATTCTCCAACCATTAAATATCTCTTCTACGACATAGACAAAGACAGCCGGGACGAGTTGTTCATAAGCCGCGGACCGTGGTCGATGGCTGTTTTCTCTTTTGCCGGAGACAGTCTCAACTGCCTGGGGGCCAAGTGGCACGACAGGATGGGTTATGAGGTTGTAGAGGGAGGTTACCTTCTGGAATTCTATGAGATTTACGAAAGCCAGTTCAACAGGGAGCAGAATTGGATATTCTACCGTCTGGAAAGAAGCCGTCCGGTTGATTCCGGATGGTTTACGGAGACTTTCACCGGAAAGGAGCTTTCAGATGACACCTTTGATTCTGAAGTTGAATTGAAACTTGCTGATTCAGCTGCCATTGCAGTAAGGCCTTTCGGATTGAAGGAAACTGATTACCGCATCGTTGAAATTGAAGAATATACAAAGCATACACCAACTGAAGAGGTTGCTTCAAAGCGGATTTTGCTTGAAGAAATTCCAGGCTGGAAAGAACGGAAACTGATTCGGGAGTGAAATTCCTCAAAACTTTTTGTTGGAAGTTTGAAGAATAAAACATAACTTTGTAAAGAACTGATAGCAGTTTGTAACCTGAATTTTATTAAACTATTTATACTAACCTAAAAATCAACTATTATGGCACAAGTTGTTCCTCAATTGGATTTCATGCAGGCTGTAAAGCTTGCTTACAGTCGCTTAAAAGACACCAAAGGACGTTCTCGCAGGTCTGAGTTCTGGTGGGCTATGCTTGCAGTAGGTGTTGGTGGAGGTATTGTTGGCTTTATTCTCGGCATCATCCCTGGTATCGGAATTTGGCTGAAGTCTCTGGTTAACATTGCAGTTGTATGCGTATCAGTACCTCTGATGATGCGCCGTCTGCATGATGCAGGAAAGAGTGACGGTCTCGTAAAGGCTTACGTGATTCTCTTTGTTCTGATGATTGTCCTTAGTATAGTAACTTACTATGCTGCAAAAAGCTTAGCTCTTGGTTTGGCTGCCACTACAGGTATTCTTTCTACAATTGTTGGAATTGGTGCTCTTGTTGTAGCTATTATCCTGATAGTATTCTGTGTACAGGACAGCGAGGGTCCAAACGCTTATGGTCCTTCCCCTAAATATCCTGAGGGAAAACCTGAGATTCCAGCTCAGCAGTAATCGTAAGCTGTTCAGGAATAATAAAGGGAGCTGATTTGTTCGGCTCCCTTTTTTATTCAGATTTTGTCCATTCCCTTTGTGAACTTGATCCAGTAGTATTTTAGAGGGTTCTTGTATTTGAGCTGTTTCCACGGGCGGCTCTGGTGAGGACGGTGGACAACTGGCAGTATGGTGAACAGATAGTTCTTCAGACCCTTGTTCAGGGCTTCGTGAGAGATTGTCACGTCATACCAGTTCTTGCTTGGGTCCAAGGTGTTGAAATCAAATGCCTTCAGTAAGGCAGGTGTAAGAAGCGAACAGCAGAAGCTACAGTGTTTCTTTGTCTCAAACACTTGGTTCTCCATTCCGAGAGCGTGTTTATAGGGGTAGTTGACAACGCCCTGGTCATCTACCGTCACGGAAGCGGCAATTGCGCAGTCCGGCCTTTGGAGTGCACCGTCGACAAGGCCCTGGAGAGTGTCTTTTTTTACAGTAACGTCACTCTCAACGATGAGGATTCCGGCATCGGCCTCGATGGCCTCTCTTTGGGCTGTCTGCAATACCAGAAGATAGTTTGGAGACGGATGGTCGGTTATGTCCTTCAAGTTGACTAGCCGGAAGCCGTATTTCTTTGAAGCTTCCTCCAGCTTTGCCGTGTTCTCGTCAGTAGAAAAATCGTTGTAAACGGTATATGTATGAGGAAATTCAATCGCTGAGTCATGAATGGCCCTGATGGTTTCCAGAGTGGATTCAATTGAATCCTTGACAGGTGTGATTATATGTATTTCTTTCATTTTTCTTGGTTGGTGTCCAGATCGGAGGCCTTTCCTTTGTATTCCGGTTTTCTCTTTTCGAGGAAAGAGTTGATGCCTTCCAGGTAGTCTGCGCCTTTGTAAACTTTCGTGCGGTAGGCGTTTATTTTTTCAAAATTCTCGGAAGAAAGTACTGTGGCGGCTTTGCTGAGTATGCGGAACTGGCGCTTAATTGCACTGATGCTCATGACGCTGTTGTTCCTGAGCGGGGTGAGGAACTGTTTTTCCAGCATCTGGTCCAGTTCTTCTGGTTTAGCTATCCTGTTGATAAGGCCGACGTTAAGGGCGTCCTGCGCGGTAATTGGAGTGGCCAGGAAGAACATCTCCCTTGCCTTGTTCATTCCGAGCTGGTTGATGAAGTGCATAATGCCCGAAGCGTTGTAAGGTATGCCTATCTTGGCGGGAGTGATGGCGAAGGTGGCAGTGTCTGCGCTGACAATCATGTCGCAGGACAGGCATAGGTCGCAGGCTCCGCCCCAGACGGTTCCGCCAACGCAGGCGATAACCGGAATCGGGATTTCCTGAACCTTCCTCAGGAGCTTCTCCATAGGAACATCGTATGCCAGAGGGTCTTCCCCGTTTCGAGGAAGCTCGTTGATGTCGTGTCCGGCGCTCCAAACTCCTTTGTTGCATTTGGCTTTTATCACTATGCCAACGCATTCCTTGTCATAGCCTTTCTGGATGGCTTTGACGAGTTCCGTGCACATCTGGTGGCTGAGGCAGTTGAAATGCTCCGCATTCTGCATTTCGACAAAGCAGATGCGGTCCTTTATTGTAGTTTTGACTAACATGATATGGTTCTATTTAAGTTGGTCCATTATGCTGCCAGCTGTGGAAACAAAGGTTCCTGTCATGTAAAGTATGACTATAAGTGCGAGCAGTGACAACAGTAAACCGGCAATTGCCAGTCCTCTAGGCTTGCGGAAGATACCAATAAGTGAGAATATGAGACCCAAAAGCCAGACTATCCATCCAATAACAGGGACCCATCCTAGAAGAAGAGCAAGGAGAGACAGTACGAATCCTGTGATGCCCAGCCCGTTTGACCTGGACGGTTGCGGCTGGTTGTAGTACGGTTGAGTGTATTGTGGAGGAACTTGCTGTCCGTACGGAGGAGGTGGAGTCTGCTGGTACTGAGGAGGAACTTGTCGGGAGCTTTGCTGTCCGTACGGAGGAGGTGGAGTCTGCTGGTACTGAGGAGGAACTTGTTGAGAGCTCTGCTGCCCGTACTGTGGCGTGAACTGCTGATGAGGCTCGTCCTGATGGAGCTTAGGGTTGCTTGCGTACTCGGGACCTTCGTTTCGGTCGTTGGAGTCCAGCCACTTTCCGCAGAAGCGGCATTTGATGGCCAAAGCATTGATTTCTTGTCCGCAGTATGGACATTTCTTGGTCTGTTCTTCCATATCTAAAGTTTGGTTAAATAATCTATGTACTTTTCAGCTTCTTTATAAGCGGTTTTGGGTGTAGGTTGTGTGTCGGGAAAGGTTTCCGTGTCTATATTATTTGGTGCAAGGCTCCGGATCAGTTTGCCGTTCTCCCAGTAAAAGCGCCACTCAAGAGGATTGCCGTCATATCCAAAGGCCTTGTAATAATAGAATTCCGGCTTGCCGTTCTCGTCGTAGAGGATTTCTGTATAAAACTCTCTGACGGAAACATTATACTTGTTGCGGACGAAAAATATGGTACGGTCAAAGGACCATTCCTCGTCAGTTCCCATCTGGTAGAACACTTCTGTTTTCTCCTGATGAGGGCCGCTTCCTCCCCACATCTCATGGATGTGTATCGTGGCGCAGTTTACAAAGACATAATCGTAAAAGTCACCGCTGGCTTTGGTCTTCTCAAGTGCTGTTGCATAATCCTTGCGGATTTTTGCTATGGCCTTTTCTGTGTTTTGGGCCTTCAGCCCGGTCGGGAACAGAATAAGCGCGGCAATTACAGCTAGTATTATCTTTTTCATAATCAATAGTTCCAGAGGTCGTTCATCGTGGCAATCTGGAATATCATCTTGGCTGCTTTCATAGCATCTTCGGCAGAAGGGACCATTTCAGTGTCATCGGCCGGTATGTATTGGATCAGCTTTTCGTTCCACCAGTAATAGCGGCACTCGTGAATCTTGCCGTTATAGTCCTTGGTCTTGGCATAAAAGAATATCGGCTTGTTGGTTTCAGGCTTGCCGTTATCCTCGTCGATATAGAGGACTTCATAATAGTAATCCTGGCTGCCGATATTATAGGTGTAGCGGGCAAATCTCGGGAATCTCTGGATTTCGTCGTTCTCCTGGTTCAAGTCAAGTCCGAAGAAAATCTCCATTTTCCCGTTGTGCTGTCCGCTGCCGGGCCACATCTCATCCGAGGTGATAACAATTTTGTCCTTTGCCGGATATTCAGGGTCTGACTTCAACTGCAGCATATTCATCGCTGAGGTATAATGCTGGCGTATGGTTGCAAGATTCTTCTCGTTGCTGTTCTGTGCCTTTGAGATTGCAGGCAAAAGCATAAGTGTCAGCAGGGCGGCTGTCAAAATTCTTGTTTTCATAGTATTTGTTTCTGGTTATTCGTAATCAACGTCCATCCAGCATTTCCAGCCGCCGTTGAGGACATTTCCTCCTCTCCATTCAACCTCTCCCATCTGGAAGTCAACTTCGTCGTTGTGAGGATAGATCTTGGCAGGATAGAGCGGTGCCCATGCGCCATAGTCGTCGTTGACAATCATCCTGTAGGCATCCAGGCCTTTGGAGAAGAAGAACTTGAGCATCTGCTGGTCGTCTGTCAGAACAGAAGTGGTATCTGCCTTGTCCCTGTCTCCTCCGCTGTAGCCGAAGCTCTGGTCAACAGGAACCCAACCGACACCTTCATAGTAAACTTCTGCCCAGTCGTGCAGGTTAACATGGCCTGGATGAACCATCCATCCGCTCTGCCATCTTGCCGGGATGCCCTTGTAGCGGGCCATGGTCATGAACAGCAGAGATACCTGGCCGCAGTCTCCGTGTCCGTTCTTTAGCACATACATAGGAATGTTAGGGATGGTTGAATAGTCTCTTGCCCCGGCCCAAGGAATGTTCTCAGTAATCCAGCACCATATTCTCTTTACCTTCTCATAAGGCTCGGTTACCCCGTTGGTCAGGCTGTCTGCCAGATTCTTTATCTTCTGGGTGAAGATTATGTGCTTCTCCCTTTCTGCGGTGTAAGTCTTGTAAACCAATGATGTTGTGTCGTAAGGCTGGATCTGTTCCTCCAGTTTTCCGAAATACTGGTTGTATGAAGTATAGCTGAGGTCATAGCCGACTTTAAGAGTGTCCTTTCCGTTGGAGACCATTTCTACGTAAAGGCTTCTTCTGGCAGCGTCAGGTCCTGAAATAATGTAACCGTTGGCCTGGTATGCGCCTTCACTTCCTTTAATATGGGTGCCGTCTTCAGCAAAAGTGGAGGCCAGGGTTCCGTCTGTGTTTGCGGTGGCGTAACCTAGACTTTCCGTCCTGAACTTCAGTTGCTGGTTCACTTGCGGAAGCTCCAGATCTTTGTAGTTGGAGCCGTAACCAATGAATACTCTCTTGAGTTCCAGGTTTTTCTGCCTTGCGTTTTCCTTAGGGTATGGCAGCCACATCCTTACAACCTCTCCTGCAGGAACGGCTTCCGGCATGACTCTCATCAAGACATGCACGGTCATCTTTACAGGATCGACATAGCTGCTGGTTCGCACATCTTTGGACCATACCTGCTGGAAGAGGGCATCTGATATGACCTTCGGAAGATATCCTTTCAGGAAATCACCGGTAGTTCCCGTTTCCGGACCATCCACAGCTTCTCTTGCAGCCACACATTCAGGGTCAATCAGGAACAGGTTGCCGGGAGCTTTGCGGAAGTACATGAGCTTGTCGTTGATAAGTTTGCACTCCAGAGCGCCTGACTGTCTCCATTTTTCCATCTGCTCCGGTGTGACGTTAGGGAAGTACTTCTTGATATACTCCAGTACCTGAGGCTCTTCCAGATTGTACTCAGCGATGATTCTCTGCATCTTGTCTCTTTCGAAGTTTATGAGGTACTTGTCTGCGGCGGTAAGGCCTTCGCATTTTTCAGCTTCATCCAGAATCTGGTCTGCCCTGTAGAACTTTCCTTCTTCTATCAGTTCATCCAGGGTTTCTTCGTCCAGCTTCGGTGACATCTGAGGAGTTTCACTCTTGCATTCAGTAAAGATAAAAGCAGCCAAGCCGATTGCAGCTGCTGAAAAGATTTGGCGGATAAGTTTCATATAGTCAAGCAGTTTATCTCGTTTGTAAGGACTTCAGACTATCCGTTATGGACCATCTGGAATTCATGTCATACAAATATAAACAATATCTGCCAAAATTGTCACATTAGGACCATGCCCCAGTCCACAGGACCCCGAACTCTGCCCATAGAACCATGTGCACATGATGACTACGGGTTCCTTCTTCACGGGCCGTAATCTGTAAATATTTGATAGTCAACTATAAATAGAAATTACCTGCATGCTAAAACACATACAGGTAATTGTATAATTATTTGGTTATAAGCGTTTTGCGTTGCACGCTTGCTCAATCCGCAGACCATGCTACGCTAACCGGTGAACTTAGCCTTTGACTCTTTCTCCGTATGAGCGGTCTTCAACCTTTACGCTGATCTTCTCCCCGTTCTGGATGAAGAGGGGAACCATGATCTTTGCTCCGGTCTCGAGAGTGGCTTCCTTCATGGCGTTTGTAGATGCGGTGTTGCCTTTGACTGCAGGTTCTGTGTAAGTAACTTCAAGCTCCACGAATGAAGGAAGTTCGCAAGTGAGGATTTCTTCATGGTCTGCCCATACCATCATTTCAACATTCTGACCTTCTTTCATAAGGTCTGCGTTGTCAACGAAATCTTTGTCAAGGTGAACCTGCTCGTAGGTTTCTCTGTGCATGAAGTTATAGCCGGACTCGTCTGCATAAAGGTACTGGTAAGGCCTTCTTTCTACAGAAACAAGGTCTATCCTCTCACCTGCGCCGTATGTGTGCTCAAGAAGCTTTCCGGTTTGGAGATCCTTGAATTTTGTCCTTACGATAGTGTTTCCCTTGCCTGGTTTAACATGCTGGAAATAAACGAGCTGGCAAGGATGCTCATTGAACAGGAAAAAAATGCCGTTCTTAAAATCTGCTGTAGTTGCCATATAATAAACTATATAATTTGCTGCAAATATAATTCTTTAGCCGGATTTTTAAAAATGTGGCGCAGGATGTGAGCTGCCATTTTGGGGTGGAAGTGGCTCCGCAGACTCCTATCTTGTCTCCGTTTTTGAACCATTTGCGGTCTATCTGGCTCAGCGATTGAATGTTGTAGGAGCGGGGATTGTTCTGGCGGCACAGCTCGTAAAGAACCTTGCCGTTTGAGGATTCTTTTCCGCTGACGAAAATGATGACATTGTGTTCTTTGGCGAAGGATGTGAGTTTGGAATGTCTCTGGGCTACCTGTCGGCAGATGGTATTGTGGATGGTAAGGGAGCTTGGATCAGCCATCTTTTCTCTTATCCTGTTGCATACCCTTTCGAATTCGTCGGGGTCCTTTGTGGTCTGGGAGAAGATATTTACGGGTCGGGAAAAATCAACTTTGTCTATCTGGTCTATGTTTTCCACCACTATGGCCCTTCCTTCCGCTCTTCCCACCAGGCCGTTCACTTCAGCATGTCCTATCTTGCCGAAGATCACAATTTGCCCGTCTGTGTCAGCGATTTTTTTCTGCAGCTGCAAAACCACCGGGCAGGTGCAGTCTATTAACTTGATGTTCTGCCTTTTTGCCAGTTCGTATGTGCTCGGCGGTTCCCCGTGGGCCCTGATGAGTACGGTCGTATCGCTGAGCAAAGACATCTGTTCCAGATCTATCACCTTCAGGCCTTCCTTTTCCAGGCGGTCCAGCTCTGAGTTGTTATGGACGATTGCTCCAAGGCTGTAAAGTTCGGCATGGTCTGAGAGATTCTCTTCAGCAGTCTTGATGGCCCTTACCACTCCGTTGCAGAACCCGGATGAATTGTCTATTTCTATCTGAACTCTCATATTCTTCAAGTCTCCTTCTTCAGGCTTGGTTTGCAAAATTATCAAAAAAACGCATATTTCACAGAATTCAGGATTGATCGGATGGTGGCAAATACCCGGGTGAGCCGGTTTGATGCCGGCAAGTGCACAGGTGGCTGTCTGAAGATGCAATGTGAATGTTTTTTTGTAAATTTGAAGGTTAAATGAATGTTTTATGGCAAGCGGAAGAATTATAATCGCGATAGACGGATATTCGTCTACAGGCAAGAGCACCTTTGCCAAGATAATAGCCAAAGGCCTCGGTTACATCTATGCAGACAGCGGAGCACTTTACAGGGCTGTCACTTATTTTGCTTACACCAACGGATTTATTGACGACAAGGGAGAGATAGACAAAGATAACCTTGCAAAGGTTCTTCCAAAGGTGGAGATCACTTTCCGCACCAACAAGAAGGGAGACAGCGTCACTTGTCTGAACGGGAGCAACATAGAAAAATACATAAGGACCTCCATCGTGTCATCACGGGTGAGCCCGATTGCAGAGATTCCTTTCGTAAGGGATTTCGTGAACGTGATGCTCAGGCGTATGGGGCAGGACAAAGGGCTTGTTATGGACGGCAGGGATATTGGTACGGCAGTTTTTCCGAACGCCGAACTGAAGATATTCATGACAGCATCTGAGCAGGTGAGAGCCATGCGCCGTTACGAGGAACTTAAAGCCAAGGGAGAGAAGGATACTTTTGAGAGCGTGCTGGAGAACCTGCGCAAGAGAGACTATATAGATTCTCATCGCGAAAAAGATCCTCTCACCCGTGCTAAAGATGCTATAGAGCTGGACAACAGCAGTATGACTATTGCTGAAGAAGTGGAATGGCTCAACAACATACTTCTTCCGAATTTCAATCTCAAAGTTGAATATCCGCTGGAGTAAGGCATATTGTCTTGCCTTGTTGCAGTTTTGAAATGTAAAAAGCCAGATAGAAAATGAAGATACTTATCATAGACGATGAAAAGAGTATCCGTCTTGCCCTGAAGGACATCCTCAACGATGAAGGTTATGAGGTGGATCTGGCAGAAGACGGCAAAGCCGGCCTGGACAAGGCTCTGGCCGGAAAGTATGATGTCATATTCTGCGATATCAAGATGCCCGGCATGGACGGGATGGAAGTCTTGGACAAGATGGTGGCTGAAGGAGTGGAGTCAGCCATAGTGATGATATCCGGGCACGGTGATATTGAGACTGCTGTCAAGTGCCTCAAACAAGGAGCTTATGATTTTGTGGAAAAACCTCTGGACCTGAACCGCATCCTGATAACGGTAAAGAATGCCACGGACCATACCGATGTAGTCAAAGAGAACAAGACGCTGAAGAAAAAGATAGCATCCACGTCTTTCATACAGGAAATCATCGGGAAGTCAGACGCCATCCTCAAGGTCAAGGAGATGATAGACAAAGTGGCTCCAACCGATGCCAGGGTTCTTGTCACAGGTTCCAATGGTACTGGAAAGGAACTTGTAGCCAGATGGCTGCACGAGAAAAGCAACCGTTCCTCCATGCCGTTTGTGGAGGTGAACTGCGCTGCCATTCCTAGCGAGCTCATAGAGAGTGAGCTTTTCGGCCATGAAAAAGGATCCTTCACTTCTGCCATCAAGCAGCATAAGGGCAAGTTCGAGCAGGCTGACGGAGGGACATTGTTCCTGGATGAGGTAGGGGACATGAGCCTTTCAGCCCAGGCCAAAGTCTTGAGGGTGCTTCAGGAAAACAAACTCTCCAGGGTTGGCAGCGACAAGGATATCAATGTGAATGTCAGGGTGGTGGCTGCTACAAACAAAGACATCCCTGAGGAAATCAAGAAGGGCAATTTCAGGGAAGACCTGTATCACAGGCTGAGTGTCATCGTGATAAGAGTGCCTTCTCTGGCGGAAAGGAAGGAAGACATTCCTCTTCTTACAGAGTGTTTCCTGGATCAGATTTCCAAAGAAAGCGGGATGGGCAAGAGGACTATCAACAAGGATGCGATTGAAGAGCTCAAGAAACATTCCTGGACCGGAAACATAAGGGAACTGAGGAATGTTGTGGAGCGTCTTATGATTCTTGGCGGGAATCCTATAACAAAGGCCGATGTTGTGGCTTACGCCTCTCCGATGTTCAGATAGAAGACCTTTCTATACTTATTCTCAGAATCTGCGGTGTACCGGGATTGATCCTGACCAAAAGCACTACTCTCAGGTTCTCGGATCCGGTATTGAGTGTTCCGATGGCGTATTTCATCGGAGGGTTGCCGCTTTTGTGTATGATGGAAAAGTTTTTGGGTGTATATTGGGAGAAGAAATTCTTCATTATCCTGGTGGCCTGTGTGGAAGAACACTCGCTTTTCTGGCCTAATATCTCGATTTCCAGATTGTCTGCAAACCAGGCTGACAGACGGTCCGCGTCTCCCTTCTGGATGTATTTGGCAATAGGGATGAAAACGTCACCTCCCTGATTTTGTGGAGGAACATTGGTGTAAGGGGCGGCAGAACAAAGTACTGCCACCAGAATTATCGGTGAGAATATTCTTGTCAAAAACCAGACGGCTCTTTTCATTTGCTGTGTGAATAACTGGCCGGAAAAGCCGCAAAAATCAAGCCATTTATTGTTTTTCAACGATTATAGCGGGTAAATTACTACATTTGTATTTGATGAAGATTACTTTGGTTTGTGTAGGCAAGACAGATTTCCCTTTTGTTGAGGAGGGGTTGGAGATTTATCAGCAGAGACTGAAGCATTACTGCAAGTTCTCCGTGGTATGTATCCCTGCCCTTAAAGGTGTGTCTTCCTGGACAAAAGACCAGATAAAGGAAAAAGAGGGAGAGCTCATTCTCAAGGAGTTGGGGCTGACAGGAACAAAACGTTCAGGTAAAAGGCACGTGGTGCTTCTGGATGAAAGAGGCAAGACTTTCACTTCAGTGGAATGGGCATCCAGGCTTGAAAGAAAAATCTCTTTAGATGGAGACATCTTTTTTGTCATCGGTGGAGCATACGGCTTTTCGGAGGCTGTGTATTGCCTTGCGGATGAGTTGCTTTCCCTTTCCCAAATGACTTTTTCCCATCAGATAGTGCGCCTGATTTTCATAGAACAGTTATACCGGGCATTTACGATTATCAAGGGCGAGCCCTACCATCATGCCTGACAGGCTTTGTATATGAAGAAAGTGACAAAGTTCATAAAACGCAACATAGTATTGCTGACCCTCCTGGGGGCGGTTTTATGTCTTGTGCTTTCTTTTACGCTGGGGGCCAAGAGTCCGGATTTCTCATCTGTGGCGCAAGGGCTTCAGAATAAACTCCAGGATCGGGAAGCCATCTTGGACAAGTATGCTTTCCAGGCCTTGGACTTTCCTTCTGACGAATGGATTGAACTGGCCGACCTTCCTGAGGACATGGTGATTTACCGCTATCATAGCGATACCCTCCAAAGCTGGGCCCATCAGTTCCCGTTCGCAAACGACGAACTGAGAGCAAGTTCCATTTACCAGATTTACAGGTCAGAACATTACCTTGACGGTCAGGCCCGATTCACCTATCCTTTCTCGTACCTTGGGTCAAAGCAGCAGTATGTCAATATCGGGAGCGGCTGGTTTCTCATAAAATCCTATCTGAAAGATGATTTGAGGGTGATAGCCGGGCTTCTTGTCAAGACAGACAGTCAGGTGGCGCAGGCCATAGGCGCAGGAGAGATTAACCCTAAGCTGGATTTGCCGGAGGGTTATGACATCTACCCTTTGGCTCTTGAAAGTTCCGGGGCGGAGATTATGGCTTCAGACAATGAGCCGCTGTTCCTTCTGGTGGCTGATCCATCTTCAAGGATAAGTTCTGTGGTGAGCCCTCTGGTGTGGATTTCCATGGCTTTTGCAGCCTTGTTCTTTTTCTTCCTTCTGGTCAAAAAGAGGACACTGGGGCGTCTGCTGGTCTATTTGTTGGGTATCACGGCGCTGAGGCTTTTGGCTTTCAGTCTGGGAGACGGAAGTTCATACTCTTCCAATTTCTTCTCTCCAGCCGTTTATGCCGACGACATGATTTTTTCCAGCATCGGCGACCTTTTGCTCAATAACCTTTATGTCAGCCTTCTTTTTCTTGGCATTTACATGCTGAGGTCCAGGTATCTGGACAAGATAAAGAACGGCACCGGGCGGAGGCGTTGGCTTGGTACGGCAGTTTTGTGCCTGTTGCCCTTGGCTCTTGGATTTTACATCAACTATACATTGAGGAGCCTCATTTTGAACTCTTCCATAAACATGGAACTTCACAGAGTCACCTCAATCAGTCTATATACTGTACTTTGCTATTTTTCCTATGCCGTCTTGTTCCTGATGCTGATGTTCAGCCTTCAACTGGTCATATCGCTGATGGGAATGAAAAGGAAAAGAGGGCTTCTCTCAATCAGGAACACAATTTTGTTTGCTCTGGGAGTGTCAGTGTATATGCTTTTGACGGTTTCTTCTCTCAGCGGGAGGAAAGAGGCTCAGTGGAGCAGGCTTTTGGCCAACAGGCTGTCTGTGGAAAGAGACTTGGGGCTGGAGTTGGAGTTGAGGGAGATTGAAGACAGGTTGCTCGCCGACCCGGTTTCCGGAGCCCTCCTTACCATGCCTCAGGAGAACCTGCAGATGCTCCAGATGCGTTTTTCTGAACTGTATTTCCAGTCTATCAGGCAGAAATATGTAATAAACATGTCTGTATGCCGCCCTAACGAATCTATCCAGGTAGGGCAGATGATGGTAAACTGTCTGGATTATTACCGGGCTAAAATGGCTCAGTATGACGCTGTCCCTATAGCTGATAACAGTGCCTTCTTCTATCTGAGCAATTACAATGGCCAGGTAGGGTATCTGGGGCTGTTCACCTATCTTGTCCCAAGTGGGAACGTGAACCTTTTCATAGAGATTTCTCCACGTTATGATGAGGGACAGGCCGGTTATCCAGACAGGTTTTCAGACTACCAGCCTGATGATGTCAACATACCTTCTGTTTATTCCTATGCCAAGTACTTCCAGGGAAGACTTGTCCATAGCAGGGGAAGGTATGACTATCCTGTGTATGAGGAGTCTTTCAAGGACGGCAAAATCCATCGGGACGGTTTTCTGCACAGGGTAATCAAGGTTACTGACCAGAACACCGTGGTCATAAGCCGCCCTGAACGGACTGTTTTCCCTTATATAGTTTCTCTTTCATACCTGGTGCTTTTCTTCTCGTTTTTCTTCTTGGGAGTGATCCGCATCAAGAGGGCCAGGATACGTGCACGTGCAGTGTTGAAAAGAACCAGAAAATCATGGGGACGCAGACTTAACTTCCTGATCACCATGTTGATATCCGGAGCACTTCTGGCTGCTACAATGGGAAGTCTGTACTATAGCGTGAACTATTACAAACTCCAGAACAGGATGCAGATGGAGGAGAAGATCAAGACTGTGGGCAAATCTCTGTCTTCTTTCTTCACTTATGTGCAGGATTATTCAGATGTGAACGCTTCCGAGCTGACTGCAGTTCTGGACCGTCTTGCCAATGACAGTCATGTGGACATAAATCTCTATGACCCTTCCGGAAAAGTGTTCCTTTCCACAAAGATGGATCTGTTCAGAAAGAACATACTTTCATCGAGGATGAATTCTGAAGCTTTCGAGGACATTGTGGTGCGCCACAGGAGCCAGGCATTCAACCGGGAGAAACTCGGCTCTTACAGGTATTATTCTCTGTATTGTCCTATTTTCAAC
Organism: uncultured Bacteroidales bacterium; assembly: GCA_900316795.1. Lineage (GTDB taxonomy): Bacteria > Bacteroidota > Bacteroidia > Bacteroidales > UBA932 > Egerieousia. Next base: position 117,380 of record ONEF01000006.1, read on the forward strand.
TATAACGGCAAGCTGGTTGCCATAGCTGACATCCCTTATTTTACCAGGGGAGGAGACCTCAACGGAGATCTTTCGTATGTCGTGGCCACCATAGTGAATATCAGTATATTGCTCTTTGTTCTGGCGTTGTTCCTTTCAAGGCTTCTTTTCTCCAGGGTTACCCGTCCTCTTACAGAGATCAGCAGCAAGATGAAATCTATGGATGTGTCTTCCGCACCTGAGCATATCAACTATGCCAGCAAGGATGAACTCGGACTTCTTGTGGAGGCTTACAACAAGATGGTGGACGATGTGTCCGAGAGTACAAAGCGTATGGCTGCCGCTGAAAGGGAGAAAGCCTGGAGTGATATGGCCCGCCAGATTGCCCACGAGATAAAGAACCCTCTGACTCCTATGAAGTTGAGCATACAGAGAATCATACGTCTCAAAGAAAGGAACGATCCGGGATGGGAGGATAAACTGGATGAGATTTCACAGACACTTCTGGGACACATAGACCGTCTGGCCAACACTGCTTCTGAGTTCAGCAGCTATGCAAAGTTCTATGTGGAGGCTGACAGTCTGTTCAACCTCTACCAGACTGTGAAAGAACAGAAGGAGTTCTTTGACAACAATGACAACATTAGGATAATGTTTACACATTCTTCAGAAGACTGCCCTGTATATGCACGTAAGGAACAGATAGTAAGAGTGCTCGTGAACCTGATATCCAATGCGGTGCAGGAGCTTGAACATTCACAGGACAAAGGCTTTATAAGACTCGGTCTGAGCCGGGAGGGAGATATGTGGAAAGTCAGCGTGGAGGATAACGGAAGAGGAGTTAATGAAGAAAACCTGGATAAGCTGTTCCAGCCGAACTTTACAACCAAGACCACCGGAAACGGTTTGGGTCTTGCAATATCGCGGAGCATAATTGAACAGAGCGGAGGAAAAATCTGGTATGAGCAATCTGAACTCGGTGGAGCCTGCTTCGCCTTCACTCTTCCTGTTTATGACAAAGAAAACATACAAAAACAATAAATACTATGGCACGATATAATTTTGACAAGGAAATCAACAGGTTGGGCACCAACTGTATCAAATGGGACATGACAGCCACGATCTGGGGTAAGAAGAACCTTCTTCCGATGTGGATTGCGGATATGGATTTTCCCACTCCTAAATTTTTCACCGACGCTTTGATAAAGAGGGTGGACGGCGGAGTTCTGGGATATGGTTGCCGCCCTCAGTCTTGGTATGACGCTATCAAGGGATGGTTCAAAGACCGTTACGGATGGACCGTCACGGACGGGCAGATAGGTTTTGTTCCTGGAATTGTGGTAGGCATAGCCCATGCTCTCAGATGCTTTACCAAACCGGGAGACAAGGTCCTTATTTTCCCTCCGGTTTATTTCCCGTTTGCCAACCAGATCAAGAATGCCGGCTGCAAGGAAGTTGACTGCCCTTTGACCATCGTTGAGAAGAAGGACGGAAGCGAGGACTATGAGATAGACTTCAAACTGCTGGAGAAAAAGATCAAGGGCTGTAAAGCGATGATTCTCTGCAATCCTCACAACCCAGGCGGCAGGGTGTGGGCCAAGGCTGAACTCCAGAAGATAGCCAAGCTCTGCCTGGATAACAAGGTCTTTGTCATCAGCGATGAGATTCACTGCGACCTTTCATTCCACAAGCATATACCTTTTGCCACCGTGAACGCTAAACAGGCCCAAAATACCATTACTTTCCACGCTCCTTCAAAGACCTTCAACTGCGCTGGAGTAGGGGCCAGCGAATGGGTTGCCACAAACCAGGAGATGCACGACAAGTTTGCCGCATACCTCAAAGGCGGAGAGTTTGACGGAGGACATTATGATTCGTTCATGCCTTCCACAATCTTCTACACCAAGAAAGGCAGCGAGTGGCTCTCCCAGGCAATGGATTATATCAAGGGCAACATAGACTATGTGGAACAGTTCCTCAAGGACAACTTCACCGTTGAGACTCTTCAGTTCAGCGGAAAGAAGGTTAGGGTCACCTCAGAAGACAACAAAGGAGGGGTTGAAGAAATCGCTGAGGCCAAAATAGGCAAGAAGCAGCTTGTCAGGATGATAAGACCTCAGGCTTCATTCCTCATCTTCCTTGATTTCAGAAATCTGGGACTCTCTTCCAGTGAACTTCAGGAATTTGTTGTGGACAAGGCTCATCTCGCCCTCAATGACGGTGCAATGTTCGGAGAAGGCGGTGAGGGCTTCATGAGGCTGAATGTCGGATGCCCAAGGAAGACTCTTGAAAGGGCAATGGGCCAGCTCAAGGCAGCCTTCCTGAAGAAATACAAGCTGTAAGGAGTAACGGTACAGCTTTAGGGATTTTTATTATATTTGCAACCCGTTTGCTTCCTATAGCCTTTGAAGGGTATTGTAAGCGGACGGAATCGGGATGTGGCGCAGTTGGCTAGCGCACTACGTTCGGGACGTAGGGGTCGTCCGTTCGAGCCGGATCATCCCGACAAAAAGGGGGATGCTAAATTTAGCATCCCCCTTTTGAACTATATAACTTCTCAAATACATTATTCTGTTATTAATGTTTGAAGTATAATATGAAGCAAATTCTAATAATGTTGGCTGTTGTGGCGCTGTCCTGCGCCAGGGAGAAGACTCCTGCCCTGCAGACGGGAGACCTGATTTTTGTGGGATATGCTGCTGATTCTTCTGCCAAAGAAGGATCTATGGATGAGGCTATTGTATCTGCTACAGGAAATCTTGAAGTTGGGGGTGCGGCAGTGAATATGGTGCATGTCGCGATTGTGGAAGTGGACAGTATCGGAGTCTGGATAATAGACGCGACCCGCAGCCGCGGAGTGGACCGTTATCCTCTGGACACTTTCCTTTTGAACAACTCCGGAAGAAGAGGCAATGTCGTCTTTTCAGTGATGAGGATGAAAGACAACAGCCTCGGCGATGAGTGGATAGCACGTGCAAAGGCTTTCATCGGTGAGCCTTACGACAACCTTTTCCTGCCGGACAACGGAGCCATGTACTGCTCTGAGCTTGTGAGGGAGAGTTTCCGTTCCGCCTCAGGAGAGTACCTCCTTGAGGACAAGCCGATGAATTTCAAAGGGCCGGATGGAGAGTTCCCTAAGTTCTGGATAGAGCTGTTCAAAGATTCCGGAATGGAGATTCCTCAAGGTGTTAGAGGGACCAATCCGCAGGATATGTCACATAGCACAAGGCTTTGTTATCCGGGAATAACCATCCATTAGATGGTGCTGTTATCATTCTTGTTTCAAGGAAATTGCATATTGTCCTGAATAAAAAAGAAGAACCCTGGAACTAAATCCAGGGTTCTCGTCTTTTGATACTCTTTAAGAGTGATTCCGATTACTTCTTGTAACCAGGATTCTGCTCGAGTTCAGGATAGATGATCAACTCGTCTGAAGACATAGGGAGCATTACCCTGTCGTCAGACCATTTGAGTACACCTGTGAACGGGTTGTGAGGATCGTTCTTTACGTAAGTTCCGTTACGTCTCATAAGGTCGAAGAAACGGTCTCCCTCGCCGATGAGCTCTTTCATTCTCTCCCTTTCTACGTTTTCAGGGGTAGCTGTGATTGAGGTAACGGTAGGATCCGCTCTCTGTGCAACAGCAAGAAGCATAGCGTCAGCATCTGACTTTCCGGTAGCGTTACCGGCCTCGGCAGCAATCAGATAAGCCTCAGCAAGGCGCATATACCTTGGGTTGTTCAGGAATGGGGTGAAACCTGTGTTGCCGATGAATTTCTTCAGCCAGTACTCTCCGGTCTGCTTGCCGCTTCCGGCAGGATCGTCATAAGCTATCCACTGTGCACGGATATCGTTAGGAGTCAGGGTGAACATGTCTCTCCAAGCCTTGGTAGGAACGATTGAAGCACCGCAGTTGGTTGAACCGAACCACATAGAGTAGTAGAATGATCCGCCGAATCCGTTGTCACCGTCAATTGCTGACTGGAGGTTTACCAGACCTTCAAAGATAGACTCGTTGTTGCCAACCTCAGCCCATGAAGCAAGATATTGGTCTCTTGGAATCAGAGAGTAAGGACCGCTGGTGATAACTTCCTTGGCTGCAGTGTAAGCAAGGTTATTGTCGCCCTTATAGAGAGCAACTTTTGCCTGCAGGAACTTGGCTGCCCAGTAGTTGAAGTGACCGGTGTTCTTTTCTTTGGAAAGAAGGCCGAGAGCTGTTGTAAGGTCATCCTCTATCTGAGCGTAGGTCTGGGCAACGGTGCTTCTTGGAAGTCTTGCCTCAGAAGGTGAAACAGGCTCAGTGATGAGAACTGCACCCAGAGATGCTCCGCTGTCAAATCTGTAAGGTCTTCCGTACAGTCTTGCGATGTTGAAGTAGCAGAAAGCCCTTACTGCGTATGCCTGTCCGAGATAGTCGTCCTTGATGCTCTGCTTGTCGGCAGGAACCTCGAGAACGTCTATGTTCTTGATGATGGCATTGGCTCTTGTTATTGTTGTGTAGAAGTTTCTCCACAGAGTGAAGTAGGAGTTCTGTGAAGGGTCGTAGTCGTATGAGTAAACTATGTAGTTACCTTCATTGGCAACAAGCAGGTCTGCTCTCAAGTCACCCATCTGAATCATATAGTTGCCAAAGACTGTGTAGTATTTGAGCAACGTGTACATACCGTTAACGGCAACACCGGCATCCTCCAAGGTTGCCAGAGCGTTCTCGGCAACTACGGAGTCTGTAGGTTCCTTGTCCAGGAATCCCTCGCAGTTGGTAAGGGAAATGGAAAGGACTGCAACAAGTATAATGCTTAATATCTTTTTCATATCTGTATATTCTTAATGATTAGAAACTTACCTCAACACCGAATGACCATGTCCTCAGAGCAGGCATACCGTAGTTGTAATATCCGTCTGACTGGAGCTCTGGCTCGATTTCGCACTTGGAAATAGTAAGCAGGTTGGCACCTGACAGATAAACACGTGCATTGCGCAGGGAGAGTTTCTGTACAAAAGCCTTAGGAAGGTTGTAAGAAATTGAGAGGTTCTTCAGTCTTGCAAAATCACCTTTCACGAGCATACGTGATGAGTTGTAGTAACCACCCTGGTTGTTGTCATAGATACGCATTGGAACATCTGAATTTGGATTGTCAGGAGTCCAAGGATTGAGCTGCTTAACAGAGATTGGCTGTCCGAAGGTTCTGTAACCGTCGTTGGCAACCTCATCCTGAGTGGAGTTGCAGAGGTAGTGGCCATACTTGTATGTCCAGGCCATTGATACTGAGAGGTCTTTCCAGCGGAAGCTTGCGTTGAATCCACCGAAGCCCTTAGGCATAGCCCTCTTGCCGGCAATGACCATTGAACTTGCGTTCTGCCTTCTTGCAGGAGCATAGTTGTATCCGTCATAAGGCATAGTCTCACCGGTCTTGATAACTGTTCCGTCCTTCAATGTAACGTCCTGGTCAACAACTTCTCCCTTCTCATAGAAGGAGCCTTCTGCATACATAGGATAACCTGGCTTTACGCCGTTGATGGTCTCGTTGCTCTTGTTGACTCCCAAGTATTGTCTGGTGTAGAACTGATAGAAGTTGTATCCCTTTGCCCACCAGAACCATCCTGAGTTGATCTTCTCGTCGTCTGTGGAGAGCTTGAGAACCTCGTTGTGGACACGGCTCCAGTTTGCGCCTACGCTCAGTTCCATATCCTGTTTCTTGATGATGTCAACATTGGCGGTGAGTTCCCATCCGCGGTTGACCATGCTACCCTTGTTCATAAGGGTTGAGCTGAATCCGGTAGTGGAAACTACAGATGCGTCCAAAAGCAGGTCTGTGGTCTTTCTGTTGAAGTACTCGGCTGTGAATGAGTATCTGTCAAATATGGTTGCATCGATACCGATGTTCCAGTTCTTGTTCTTCTCCCAGGTAAGGTCTGTGTTGGCGATGTTGCCAGGGAAGCTGGCACCTTCTGTTCCGTACTGGGAGTAGTCATAAACTGACATGTATCCGAACAGGTCAGATGGAAGGGTACCGGAAGTACCGTAAGATCCACGGATCTTTCCGTCGTTCATCCAAGGGAACTCCAGGAATTTCTCCCTTGAGAACCTCCAGGTTCCGGATAAAGACCAGAAGTTACCCCATCTTGTGTCTGGAGCCAATCTTGAAGAACCGTCACGGCGGAATGTTCCTGTAATATAATATCTGGAGTCAAAATCGTAGCTCAAGCTTCCAAGGAGTGAAAGCAGGCCCTCTTCGTGGCTCCATGCATAACCTTCGTCAAAGGTTGTTCCCATGACACTCTCAGTAGCGCCGAGGTAGCTGAAGTCTGTCTTTCCGAGGCGGAGTCCGTTGAACTTCTCTCTTTCAGCCTCCCAGCCTACCATTGCGGAAACATGATGGAGATCAATGAATGCCTTGTCAAAGTTCAAGGTTGTAGAGCTTACCACCTTGTTTATGTTACGGTGCTTGTCAGAAGCATAACCTGTTCCGTAAGCAGTGAAGTTAGGGTGTCCATAGAGCCATCCGAACTTGTCGTGTACATACAGCCAGTCGCTTGAGAGGGTGGTCTTGAGTTTCAGGTAGTCTGTGAAAGCAACTTCAGCCCATCCCTTGAGGATTGTACGGTTCTGCTTTGCATCGTTGATCTGATGCTTGAACTGGGCAACAGGGTTGATGGTGTTGAACCTGGTTGAGAAAGTCTCCTCATAGAGGTCTCCGGTTGCCTTGTATGCGTATGGCCATCTGTCGATGAATACGGCCTTCCACATGAACATAGGGTTGTCCTTTGATGACCATCCGTCCTGGTGGCCGTCCTGGTACTGCCATGAGTACTGCATAGTACCTCCGAGTTTGAACCAGTTTGCAAGCTTGACTTCACCGTTTACGGTTGCTGTGAATCTCTGGAGGTAGTCAATCTTTACAACACCGTGCTGGTCTGTGTAGGCAACTGATGCATAAATCTTGCCCTTGTCGCTACCACCGGAAATGCTGTATTCGTAGTTCTGGCTGATGCCTCTCTGGAACAGAGCCTTCTCCCAGTCCTTATACATGTACTTGTCATGGTCGAATGCAGGATAGTATTTTGCAATCCTGTTGTCAACATAAGCGTCGATGCTGCCGTAGCTGCTCCATACTGAAGGGTTGGCCTCAGCATAGTTTCTGTAGGACATTCTCTGCAGAGCTTCGTTCTCAGCGTCTGAAACCATTTCCATGTGCTTCTTGTAAGAGAAGTAGGAAACACCTACAGAAGCCTTGAAAGTGGAAACGAGGTCACCTTCCTTACCTTTCTTTGTAGTGATCAGAACGACACCGTTGGATGCCCTTGATCCGTAAAGGGAAGCGGCAGCAGCGTCCTTCAAGATAGTGATGGACTCGATGTCGCTCGGGTTGAGGAAGTTCATTGCACTGGTTGAAATGTTACCGGTTGACCAGTCACCGCTGGTTGCAGGCACACCGTCTATAACATACAGAGGTTTGTTGCTTGCGTTGAATGAACCGTAACCACGCACGCTGATTTCAACCTCAGAACCAGGCTGTCCGGAATAAGACATTGCCTGAACACCGGCTGCCTTACCTGCAAGAGCCTGCTCAAAGCTTACAACAGGTGCATCTTTGATAGCGTCTTGCTTGACGACAGCTGCGGAACCTGAGTAGGAACCTTTCTTGGCGGTACCGTAGGCAACTACGATAACATCATCCAGTCCGGTTGCGTCAGATGTCATGACTGCGTTCACGACAGCCTTTCCGGCAACTGGAATCTCCAAGGTTGTGTAACCTACTGACGAGAACACGAGTGTTGCATTTGCAGGAACACTCGGAAGCGTGTACTTTCCGTTCTCATCTGTAAAGGAACCTGTACGGGTACCCTTGACCATAACGTTAACGCCTGGAATAGGGCCCCCATCTTCTTTAGCGGTCACCGTTCCGGTAACCTTGTTCTGTGCAAGCGCCATTGTTGAAATCAACGCTGCCAGAGCAAATAGTAAGACCTTTTTCATTAGATAATTTTTAGTTAGTAAATAGGTTTGCTAAACAAAATTAAAAAAAAGTTTATTTAACCTGCAACAAAAATGTAACTTTTTTGTTTCTTATTTTTTCTTTCAGATGCAACGTTTTCTTTCCTGTCTGCATCGCAGAGAAAAATCTATTTCTGTCTGAAATAAATGTTGAGGGGGCAACCGTTGAAGTTGAAATGCTCGCGTAACCTGTTCTCCAGGAAGCGTTTGTAAGGATCTCTGATGTACTGGGGCAGATTGCAGAAGAATGCAAATGACGGAACTTTGGTGGAGAGCTGGGTTATATATTTTATCTTCACTTCCTTTCCTTTGTACATCGGAGGCTGGTGCTCTTCGATTTCCGGCATCATGGCATCGTTAAGCTGCTTCCAGTCAACCTTTTGGGAGTAGTTGGCATAGACCTGCATGGCCTGCTGAAGGACTTCGTGGATTCTCTGCTTGTTTATCACTGAAGTGAAAATCACGGGAACATCCGTAAAAGGAGCGGTCTTGGAAAGGATATCTTCCGTGAAATGCTTCATTGTCATGTTGTCCTTTTCTATGAGGTCCCATTTGTTGACAACTATCACACATCCCTTGCCGTTTTTCTGGATGAGATAGAATATATTCAGGTCTTGTGCCTGGATTCCTTCCGTGGCGTCTATCATCAGTATGCACACATCGGAGTTCTCAATGCTTCTGATGGCTCTCATCACTGAATAGAATTCCAGATCTTCGGACACTTTGTTCTTCTTCCTCATTCCGGCAGTATCTACCAGCATGAAGTCGTAACCGAATTTGTTGTATCTGGTTGTTATGGAGTCTCTTGTGGTGCCGGCAACAGGGGTCACGATGTTCCTTTCTTCTCCCAAAAGGGCGTTGGTCATGGAGGACTTGCCCACATTAGGGCGGCCGACTATGGTTATCCTTGGAAGAGAAACGGTTTCTTCTGTCTTTCCTGTGGCGTTGGCTTTTTCCAGTTCAGAAACAAGGCGGTCCAGAAGGTCTCCGGTTCCGCCGCCGCTTGCTGAGGCTATCACTATAGGTTCGCCGAGCCCCAGGGCGTTGAACTCGTAGGTTCCGTAAATCTTGGCTCCGGAATCCACCTTGTTGACGGCCAGGACAACAGGTTTCTTGCTTCGGCGCAGGATGTTGGCTATGGAGTCGTCATAGTCTGTGATGCCGGTGTCCACATCGCAGAGGAAAAGTATGACATCAGCCTCGTCTATGGCGGCCATCACCTGCTTTCTTATCTCATTCTCGAAGACATCATCGGAATTGGTAGTATAGCCTCCGGTATCCACCACGGAGAATGTGGTGCCGCACCATTCGCACTTGCCGTAATGGCGGTCTCTGGTTACTCCTGCGGTCTCATCCACGATGGCCCTTCTCTGGCCTACCATCCTGTTGAAAAGAGTGGATTTGCCTACATTAGGCCTTCCTACTATAGCTACTATTCCCATTTTCGAATTGTGTTATGTCGTTCTTTTCTATTTAGCTATCAGGTCTTTAAGTTTGCAGACCTGGTTGCAGCTCAGGCAGTCTGAGTCTGGTTCTGCCTTGAGACGACCCCTTTTTCCGGTCACCTTTATATGTGTGGACTTGCCCCAGATTCTCTCATCCTCTTCTCTCATGCAGACAACGCCTCTTTTCCTGAGTTCCTTGTTGTGCCCCACCTCTGAATCCGGGAATCGGCCGTTCTTGCGGAAGATGATGTTGAAGCACAGCCCGAAAACGCAAAGCCCGACTATCACCACAGAAAGCAGTATGATGTACAGTGTTGTCATAATTCATTCTCAGCGATGCGGCAGGCCTCTTCCTACAGCAGGCATTTCTCCTTGTAAACTACCGGTTTGGAGCTGATGTTCAAAATCGGAGGTATCTGGTGAATCTTGAAGGAAGATTTGCCGACAAGTGAACTTATCCTCTCGACAAGCCCCTTGTCATAACCCTCTTTCTTCAGTTGAGCGAAAGTCTTGCCTCCCTCGTTCACCTCATACAGTATAGGGTCAAGCATATCGTAATCCGGCAGGGAGTCAGAGTCTTTCTGGTTTGGCCTCAGTTCTGCAGACGGAGCCTTTGTAAGCGTGGAGAGGGGTATCACTTCCCCATCCCTGTTGATGTCGTATGCGAGTTCATAGACGTCTCCCTTGTAGAGGTCTGCAATCACCATCATGGCGCCGGCGAGGTCTCCGTAAAGGGTTCCGTATCCGGTGCAGAGTTCACTCTTGTTGGATGTGTTCAGCAGCAAGGCGTTGAACTTGTTGGAGTAGGCCATAAGAAGTGTTCCCCTGATTCTGGCCTGCAGGTTCTCTTCCGTTACGCTCCACTCCCGTTTGTCCTTGAAGACATCTTCCAGGGCCTTCATGCACTTGTGGTAGATTTCCGAGATCGGAACTACATTATAACTTATCCCGAGGTTGTCGGCCAGATCCACCGCGTCCTGGATGGAATGGAGGGTGGAAAAATCGCTCGGCAGCATCATTCCGTGGACATTCTCCTTCCCAAGAGCCTCAACTGCCAATGCGGCAACTACAGCGGAATCTATGCCGCCGGACAATCCCAGGACCGCCTTGTTCATTTTGCAGCCCTTGAAATAGCCCCGTATTCCTTCCACCAGTTTGGAATGGATTTCTTCTATTGTGAATTCTTTGTGGATCAGCATGGCAGGAATCGGTAATCGTTTAGTACATAAGGGTATTTCCAAAAGACTTGTCGCGATAGACCTTGTCTATGACATCTCCGAAAAGTTCTGCAACGGAGATGACCTTTATCTTGCTTGTATCCGTTCCTTCAGGTGCCCTGAGAGGGATGGTGTCTGTCACTACCAGTTCCTCAAGAGGGGAGGATGCAATGTGTTCGTAGGCGGCTCCTGAAAGGACAGGGTGAGTTGCCAGGGCCCTTACGCTCTTGGCTCCTTTGTCGATCAGCATGCTGGCTGCCTTGCAGAGAGTTCCGGCCGTGTCAACCATATCGTCCACTATGACAATGTTTCTGCCCTCGACTTCTCCGATGGCTGTCATTGAGCCAACTACATTGGCTCTCTCGCGGCTCTTGTGGCAGATGATCATAGGACAGCCTATGATTCTGGAGTAGGCGTTCACTCTCTTTGCACTTCCCATGTCAGGAGCTGCAATTGACAGATCTTCAAGCTTCTGGCTCCTCAGATACGGAAGGAATATGGAACTTGCGTAAATGTGGTCAACCGGGAAGTCGAAGAAACCCTGGATCTGGTCTGCGTGAAGGTCTGCGGTCATTATCCTGTCGCATCCGGAGGCTGCCAGCAGGTTAGCCACGAGCTTTGCTCCTATAGATACCCTTGGACGGTCTTTGCGGTCTTGCCTTGCCCAGCCGAAATACGGCATGACGGCAACCACCTTGTAAGCGGAAGCTCTCTTTGCAGCATCTATCATCAGCAGCAGCTCCATCAGGTTCTCCATAGGAGGGAAGGTGGAGCAGACGATGAACACAGCCACGCCTCTGACACTTTCCAGGTAGATAGGCTGAAATTCCCCGTCGCTGAAGACAGTTACATCAGATTTGCCAAGTTCCAGATTAAGCGATTTTGCAATGCGCTCAGCCAGGTATCTGGAGTTTCTGGTTGAGAAAATCTTGATTGGATGTTCCATATTCTTGTTATATATGATTCAAATAATTCTCAGCGATTATTCTTTTGCTTTCTCCTCAGCCTTCTTTGCCTCCTTGAAAAGGTTCAGCACCTTCTCCATATATGCGGTAATCTCTTCTTTTCCGGTCTTCTTCTCAGCGGAGCTTGTAAAAACGGGTGGCAACTCCTCCCAATACTCTGAAAGGCTTTTCTTTACGTTTTCTATGTTCTTTTCCAGTTCGCTCTTGTTGGGCTTGTCCGCCTTGGTAAAGATAATGGAAAAAGGAATACCTTCTTCTCCCAGAGCCGTTATAAAGTCCAAATCCACCTTCTGGAGGCTGTGGCGGGAGTCCAGGAGCACGAACAAGGTTGCCAGCTCCTCAGACCCTCCTATGTACTCGTTGTTCATCCTGGCCAGTTCATCTCTCATCTTGCCTGAAATCTTGGCATAGCCGTATCCAGGCAGGTCCACAAGGTACCAGCTGTCGTTGATAAGGAAATGGTTTATGGAGATTGTCTTGCCGGGGGAAGAACTGGTTCTGGCAAGTTCCTTGCCCTTGGTTATCTTCTGGGCATCAGAGCACAGCATGTTAATCAGGGAGGATTTGCCCACGTTGGACCGCCCGATGAAGGCTATTTCCGGATATCTTCTGCCCGGTCTGCCCTTCAAGGTGGTGCTGCTTCCTGCGAATGCCGCCTTCTTGATTTTCATACCTTTAATGTCTGGACGCAAATTTAGGAAATTTATTTGCTATTTTTGCATAGTCAAACATATTGGGGCAACAATATCAATAAATATCAGCAATGAAAAAAGTAATGACAAAAACCGTTTTGGTTTCAATGATGGTTTTAGGCCTGGCTCTTGTGTCATGCAACAGCAAACCTAAAGAGCAGCCAGCCCAACAGCCTGCAGCTACAGATCCGGACGCAGCTCTGGTGAGTGCTGCCGAAAACAAGCTCAAGGCCCACCAGGAGGATATCCAGACTTTGTGGGTTTTAAGCTATGGAGAGGACAAGAAAATCGCCAACCACTATCTTGCAGGTGACTATGTATTGATAGGTACGGAAGACGGCAAGGAGGAATACCTTCTCTATTTCTTCAAGGATATGAAAGATATCGAGAATTTTGACGGAATCCCTGTCTGCGAAGGCCAGGATGTTTCATTCCAGGGCAATGCTGTGATAGTTAAGGGCCTCGGCCAGACCACCTATTTCGAAAAGACCGAATACGAGGGCTTCAAGCAACTTTTCACCGAGTCAGAGAAAGACGGAAAGAAGGTCTATACCAATGATCTGGGCGATCCTTACGACGAGCCTCAGGCACAGGCTTTCATCGAGAGTATCTCAAAGGAAGAGGTGACAAAGCTCTCCGACATCCTCAAGAAGTGGAAGTGAGAATAATCATCCCTAACCAGGAAAAGAAAAGACCGATGCCATTGTGATGTGACCCCCAAAAGTTGGACGGTTTAACATTATTTTGAAGGCTTATGATTGGAATAGAGCTCGGTATTGAACCGGGCTCTTTCCTTTTAGC
>ONEF01000007.1 GCA_900316795.1 uncultured Bacteroidales bacterium
ACTTGGAACCAGACCATACCGCTTCTTCGCAATGATGAGCAGAAGATAGTCGCAAACGGCTATCCAGATCTGCGTGTAGACCGCGTTCTTGGTGGTTCCGTAGAAGGTCTTGATGTGCAGATGCTGCTTTATCCACTTGAAAAACAGTTCAATCTGCCAGCGCTCGCGGTACAATTCCGCGATGGTCATCGGGTCTTCAATCGCAAAATTGTTGGTCAGGAAGCGATAGACCTTCCCGGTTTCAAAATCTTCATACACAACAAGTCTCAGCGTATCAGGATACTTTCTGGTCGAGTAATATCCGGTAAGTCTGATGGTCTCGTCGGAAAGGACGCCAGAACCTTTGTAGACCGATCTGGACTCAAGGACCTCGTAGGACATGTTGTCCTTGGCCCGCGTGACGAAGTACGCTCCCTTTTGCTGGAAGTACTTGTAAAGCTTCTCAAAGGCGACATATCCCTTGTCCATCAAGTAGAAAGCACCTGCTTCGACCGGGATCTTATCCATCACCTTGGCATCATTGACCTTTCAGGGCGTGAGCAGGACAAAGGTGGGAATCGAGCCTCGCAAGTCCATCAGCGTATGCATCTTGAAGGCACCCTTGCCATGGTGGAACTCCGCCCAGGGACAGAGCTTCAGACACAGCTCAATGGTGCTGCTGTCAAACGCATATATCATCTCATCAAGACCTATCCGAAGCTTTTCATCCTTGTAAAGCGCTGTGGCTTCCTTCACCAAGGTCATCGCAAAGTCTTGATAGATACGCCAATCCTTCTTCTCGTTGGCCTCAGCCAAAGTGGATCTGGGCATCACCTTGATGCCAGACCGATAGAGGTCGCCGCAGAGGTTAAGTGTAGTCTCAATATCTCTCAGACCAGCTCGGTCCGTGAATTGAGCGAAGCTCATCACCATGAACTGGTCACGGCAATTGAACTTGATAGCGTGCCGGTTACCCTTGTAGCGGTTGACACACTTCTTGAACTCGTATTCGTTAAAGAGAGACATGATCTGAGCGAAGATTGTTTTTCCTTTGTTCATGGCTTGCGGATAGCGGCTTGATGCATACCGCAAAGTTATCGAAGTTCTAATCGAAAAATGTTCTGAGCCCTGTAAGTTGTTGAAATTAAATTGTTAAACCTTTATCGGAGAAAATTTCTCCGGACACTAGTGAATTTTAATGTTTAATTATTTAATTTTTTTAATGCATAATCTCACATAAAATTATTAACGACTATGTGCTTACGTAACAATAGCAGGACTTTTATAGCCATGCTTGTATCTATTTTATTCATCAACGGTTCGCTTTTTTCTCAATCATTAACCGATAGTCTTCATAAGGCAAATAACAGTGAAGTGATAGATACATTAGAGTCTATCACCATTATAGAGGTTGATAGAAACATAATAGAGGATTTCATTAACATCACTAAATCTCTTAAGCATCACACATATAACAAATTCCAAACGGACTATAATATTGTATACAAAAGAAACAGCACAACTGATTCTTCATATATTTCAGGTAAAACTATTTTCGTTCCAAGACCCAATCGGCCCAGCAATTTTTATTACCCTCTTCTAGATAATTTAGATTCTGCCGCTACGCATCTAAGTGCCTGGAATATTCACTTAGGAGGCTACGCTACCTATTATGTAGAAATGCCTTCTAAACTATTTCAGTCCGCACAAAAAAACAGAATGTTACTTTTAAGTATATATAAAGATGAAAAATATACATATTTTACGATTATCGATAGAAGGAAAAATAATGAGACGACTACAATAACATATGACACGGGTCAAAAGGAAATTACCCAAATCCGACATTCAATGTCTAATACATCTTTTTTGGACATAAACTTTGATAGTGTAGAAACTATTATTAAGGTATCGATTAAAGGAAAAAAGATTACTCCTATTGACATTAAATCAATCATAAGAACTGCAGATCAAACCATCTCAATACATAATTTTAATTTAACTTATTCCTATATAACTCCTAAAGAGTATAAACAATTAGTAAAAATCGGTGTATACAAGAAATAGCATCTATGAAGTTTCGGTGCTATAAGCAAATTAATTCTAATGATTGCGGCCCATCATGTATTAAAGCCATTGCTTCATTTTATGGTAAAAATATTTCCTTAAGCAAGATTAGAGAATTATGCAATGTAGACCAGTTCGGCACAAACTTACTTAAGCTTAGCGAAGCAGCAAATAATATTGGGTTTAAAACCTCTTGTTTGAAATTATCATGGGAACAACTTATTAGCAACACAACCGTTCCTTGCATTATCCATTGGGATAATCATCATTTTATCGTTGTATATAAGATAACACCAAAAAGAGTAAAAGTATCTGACCCTGCTAAAGGACTTTTGACATATTCAAAACAAGAGTTTTGTAAGTATTGGGCATATTCAATCCATGACAGTGGTTCTAGAGGGTTCGTTATGACTCTAGAACCGACTAGCTTGTTCTATAAACAAACAGATGAAGTGTCCTCTAACAAGTATTTAATCAATTACCTTAAATACTTAAAACCACATAAAAGCACTTTCATTCTAATACTTCTATGTATATCCCTTTCATCTCTTGCATGCTATCTTCTACCTCTAATTACACAAGCTGTTGTTGATATTGGTATTCAAAAGAATAGCATTTATTTATTATTATGTATTCTTATAGGTCAATTTGCTATTACATTTGGGTTTCTAGTTAATGATATCATCAAGAACTGGATGATATCAAAAACGTCTCTTAAGATAAACATTAACCTTTCTTCTGAGTTTTTAAGAAAACTTTTTTGTCTCAAATATAAGTTTTGGACTAAGAAATCAACTGGTGATATCATTCAAAGATTTGGAGATGTCTCAAGAATCCAACAGTTTCTTACTAGCTCTATATTTAGTCTAACAAATGCAATTGTGACATTTATAGTTTATTGCATTATATCAGCTAAATTTAGCAACAAGGTTCTCATTATTTTTAGTGTAGGAAGCATTCTTTCATTTATATGGATTCTTCTATTTTTAAACAAAAGAAGAAAAATTGATTATCTTAAATTCAAAGCATTGTCAAAATACAATAACTATATAGTACAAACCACCAAAGGCATTTCGGACATTAAACTGAATTGTTGCGAAAGTAAGAAGATGAAAGAGTGGCAAGAGATACAAAACGAATTATATGATATAAGCATAAAAGGTATTCGGCTGCAGAATTATCAGCGAATAGGAGGACAAATTATTGAACAAATTAAAAATATATCGATATTATTTATTACTGCATACTCTGTAATTAAAGGAAATATGTCAACAGGTATGATGATGGCTATGTTATATATTATTGGCCAACTAAATGGACCTATCTATAATATCATTTCTTTTATAGTTGATTATCAAGATGCTATAATAAGTAAGGATAGATTGAATGACATAATTAATGATGAGGAAGAAAATACTATAAATAAAGATAATGGATGTATTTTTGATAATAATGCCTCAATTTGCCTAAATAATGTATCTTTCAGATATAATGCTAATTCACCGTATGTTTTGAAAAACATATCAATTACAATTCCCAAGAATAAGATTACTGCCATTATTGGCGCAAGCGGAAGCGGAAAGACAACATTAATTAAAATGATGCTTGCACTCTACAAACCGACAATCGGTTCAATAATAGTTGGAGTAAATGATATAAGTAATATCACTGTTTCATCATTAAGAAGTCAGTATGGAAGTGTCTTACAAGACAGCATTCTATTCAATGACACAATTCTGAATAATATTTCATTAGGATCTGATAATGTAGATATTAAAAGAGCAAAGAAGGCTGCCTCCATTGCAAATATTGATGAATTTATCTCATCGCTATCGTTTGGATATGATACAATGGTTGGTGAAAATGGTTCTGGTTTAAGCACTGGACAAAAACAAAGAATCCTTATTGCACGTGCGCTATATAATAATCCTAAAATAATCATTCTTGATGAAGCAACCAGTTCCTTAGATTCTCAGAATGAGATTATAATAGCCAATAATTTCCATAAGTATCTCAAGGATAAAACAATAATCATTACAGGGCATAGATTCAATCTAATAAGTCGGGCTGATTATATTATTGCACTAGACAAAGGTATCATTTCAGAACAAGGCACACCAGAACAATTATTAACACAAAAAGGATTATATACAAAATTATTTGGGTTGAAGGAATAAGAAAAAATTACTCTATTGTATGGGAGATAGTTGCGAAATTTAAGGCACTGTACAGAGTTTTGTGTAAATGACAATTTCTGGTTGTTATCATAGTCTGATTCTGTCTTCAAATATAGCAATAAACTGGTTAAGAATCATTCCATAGTTTCTGATAGGCATAGTCCACTTCTTCTCAATCTCTTGTATAGCAAAGAATACGGACTTTTTCACGGCATCGTCGCTGGGGTAAGAGATTTTCGCTTTTGTATATTTCCGAATCTTTCCGTTGAGGTTCTCTATCAGGTTCGTAGTGTATATTATCTGCCTGATTTCCATAGGGAAACTGAAGAAAGTCGTAAGATCATCCCAGTTCTCCCTCCAGCTTTTGACAGCATAGCGGTATTTGGAGCCCCACCTTTCCTCGAAGCGGTCCAGGGCGGCAGCGGCCTGTTCCCTGTTCACTGCTCCATACACTTCCTTCAAGTCCCCGGTAAATGATTTCAGGTCCTTATAGACCACATACTTGCAGCTGTTGCGGATCTGGTGGACAACGCACACCTGAGTGGCTGCCTGCGGGAACACGCTGCGTATCGTTTCCGTAAAGCCGTTAAGGTTGTCGGTACAGGTAATCAGGATATCCTCCACGCCACGGGCCTTCAAATCGGTCAGTACACTCATCCAAAAGGCGGCGCTCTCAGATTTGCCGACCACATTCCAAACACCTGCTTGTGCCCTGTCCTGTCGAGGCCGACAGCCAGATATACGGTCTTGTTTATCACCTTGTTGCCGTCTCTGACCTTGAACACGATCCCGTCCATCCAGACTATCAGATACTGGCTCTCCAGCGGACGGTTCTGCCATTCTATGGCCGCTTGGGTCACCTTGTTTGTTATGACGGATATGGCGGAACTGGACAGGTTTACCTGATAGATATCATGCATTTCCTCTTCTATGTCGGAGACGCTCATACCCTTGGCATACAGGGATATGACCAGCTTCTTCAGAGAGAATCCGCGATGTGCGTGGCGGGGAACTGCCAGAGGCTCGAAGGTACCGTTGCGGTCTCGGGGAACCGAGATTTCGTATTCGCCGTGGACCGTCTGGATGGTCTTGGGATAACTTCCGTTGCGGGAGTTGCCGCTGTTGTTTCCGGATGGATCGTTCTTCTTGTATCCCAGGTGAACGTCCATCTCGCCCTGAAGAAGACGCTCGTAAAGCTGGGCGTGAAGGTCGTTCATGAACTGCTCTACATCTTCTTCCGTGTGAAGCTGTTTCAGAAATTCATCATTGAAGACACCTTCTGGGAGAGAGTACTTGCGGGATAGATCAACTTTTTCTTTGGCATTGCTAAGGTCTGTGTTTCCATTGGTTGGATTGGTTAAAGTTACACTTTTTACTGATTAACCATTTACACAAACTCTAGGACAGTGCCAATATTTATCCTTTGTTCTTAGGATTCAGAATACTTGGATTATTCATTAATCGCAATTGACAGATTTCACCAATTTGTTGTTTTTGTTGGTAACTAACAGTATTATTATACACATATTTTAGAACTCTAGCTTTAAGGATGTGTGTCGCTAAATGGTTGCCCTCAAATTCTTTTATTAGATTTGACAACTCAGAAATTCTCAGAGGCCCATAAAACGATTTAATAGTAAATGATACCAATTTTGCAGCCGGAGTCCCTATTTCCTGTGCAACTTTGTCAAATTCTTCGTCCATATTTTGAGTACCGACAGACAGAGATAAGGAAGAGAACGTTCCTAAGCATATTCTGTAGAGAAATGACGACAACATTTTTTCGACTCTATCTTTTATAAGTTCTGATGATATATTGGGGTTATCTGCGTTGTTCTCCAATACGAACTTAATAATATTGTCTTCCTCACGTTCTAAATAATGACTATAAAAATTAATCAAGCGAAAACATGATAGATATGATTCTTTTAAAATGCTAGAAATATTACTTTTGCCAATATCATGTTTTTGGTTCTTTATAATTTGGCCAAGAATCCGCACTGACCGGAATGTCTGTATTATGTCACGTAAATTTTTATCTGACTTGATTGCTTCAAGTTCCTTGCGCTCTTCTTCTATCGTTTTATGGGGCTTTAAGCGTTGCCTTTTATCTTGCTTGATTAAGTCTTTTCTTCGCTCTTTTTGGGGATCAATATCTGTAATTAGTACATTTCTCTTAACATTGTTTATTAATGACGTTACATTCTTCATAAAACCATCTTCATTTGCCATTGTTATGGGCTCATATTCATCGAAAGTACTCATGTTTGTTAAAAGCAATGTCTCTATCAAATCATTATTTCTTGAGTGATATACCAGAAAGATAAGTATGTTTGCGGATTCTTCATCATATATTTCCGAACAGAGTTCATAGACAATTTTTTTGCCTCGTTCTTCATGGATAAATTGTGCAATCTTTTGAGCTACAAGATAATAATAAATATATTTGTATGAAAATCGATACACTCCATTCTCTGTCTCTCTTATGATATTTGCATTACACAGTTTTCCCAAAGTCCCTTCTGTCGTAGATTTAAAAAGATTGTCCTTCTTGTAATCATTTATGAATTCATCAACCTCAGATGTCTTGAAATAGAACATCTTTTTTGCATATAGATGAAAAGCATATTCTGTAAGGAATTTCAAAAATTCTTTTTGGGTATCTGTGTCAACTCCTGTAGATTGTATTGAATACAAAATAAGGGAGTTGTAACAATATGCATAGTATGTCTGCTCTATTTGGAAAGACTCTAGTGTACAAGACAAGCTTTGCAACATAGATAAAAGGAATATTGGATAAGGCGTGACAAATTGTTCACCCAAGAGATTCCCCAATTGATCGAATAAAAGATTAACTTGCGATTCTACATACTTCTGATTAATATTTCTAGGGTCAGAATTAACACGAACCCATTTTTCGATAAGTTCATTCCTTTTCAAACTTCCGAAACTTGAAATTCGATATCTATTGATATGCGTACCATTTTTACTTGAGTAATTTAGGCTATTAATACCGACATCATCTTTTATTGTAATAAAAATGGTTCCGAAATGTATTTCAAATTTTGCGATCACCTTTTTCCGGTAATCATCGTTCAGAGGACATTTGTCAAAATTATCTACGAATAGGATTTTTTCATCCTTGTCTAACTGCTTATATACCTCATATGGTGTTCTTTTAGAATCATATTGTGCTTTGTAAGCTTGTTCTGTAATAGTATCAACATGTTCGCTTAGTATATCTGCACCTTTTAGAAATAGAGGATATTTCCCTTGCTTTTTTTTCGTCAAATACAACATGCTCAATAGGCATGATTTACCACTTTGGGATTCTCCCTCTAATATGATAGTATTACCTTCAAAGTTTTTGCTTCCAAGTTCATAGCTATCAATATATTGTCCAAACGTATCAATATTATCAAGAATTGGATCTAGATCTGGGAATACGTATATATCATTAAGGGTTAAATCTGCCTTGTTTTTAACTTTTATCGGAATATTAAAGCGCAACAATTCGTCCTCATATGTTTGTAGTAAAGTAAAAGCACCTCCTTTCTTACCAAGACCTATCGTTTTTTCTATAGTTTCCTCGTATCTGCTATTTTGCGGAAATTCTGTATAGTTCTTGTATTTATACTTATGGTATGTGATTTCAGAACTAGCCGTATCAATTTCCAAAATGTTATATGATGATTCAAATCCTTGTTGGAAAGCACTGCCTTCTATGTAAATTGTTGTGTTTTTTCCATCAAGTTCAGACATTAATCTAACTGAAGAATCGTGTTCATGTCCGCACATGATAACATTTGACTCCTGTAACAAATTTGCTTCAAATCGCTTTTTGTTGTTATTTGGTGTGGAACTAGAGAGCCATCCAGTATTATGATGAAAAACAGAAAAAACATACACATTACTGTTTATTTCTTTTTTCTTTAAAAAATAATTTTCAGGTATCAATAGATTGCCTACGACTTCTTTCCTCATAGACAACATGCTAGAGTTATATAAATGGAACTCAAGTGTAAAATCATCTTCAATTTTCGTAATCTGAGATTTTGATACGAATGGGGTAGATCTATTTCCTGTCATTTGGGCATAAAAATCCCAATAATTTTTTTGTACTGTCAAAAAAAGGTCAATAAATTTTTGTTCTTTTATTTCGTCTTTGTTTTTTATAGAATCAATAATAGTGTTCCTTATAGGATCTGCTTTGTCTGGCAAATTGCAATCATGATTGCCGGGGACCATAATGTATTCAAAATCACCTAGTTCTGAATTTTCTAGTTTCAGTCCCGCCTCAATATTTCGCAAGAGTGTAGAAGCAGCTTGGTATTCCCTTACTTGTCCTGTATTGGCGATATCACCAGAAATGACAACAATTACCTTCTGGCACTCATTAATTACGCTCTTCGATGCCGCGACGAAATGTTTCGCTCTACTTACGATCCAATCTCTGTCGGACGAGAGATGAATATCTGATAAATGTATAATAGCTAATTTCATATTTTTAATTTTTGCAATCGTTTTCCTTTTTTATACTTTTGCACTAATAAGTATTACATATAGATGCTGTTATAATTATTTTTTT
Source organism: uncultured Bacteroidales bacterium (assembly GCA_900316795.1). Lineage (GTDB taxonomy): Bacteria > Bacteroidota > Bacteroidia > Bacteroidales > UBA932 > Egerieousia. The sequence continues at coordinate 8,812 of ONEF01000007.1, forward strand.
CGCGATTGAAAAGTCAACTAAACAACTCCTCCATTGTAATCGGTATCGGAGATATTTCCGAATACATATTCTCATTGAGTCCGTATGTAGTTACGAGACTTACTTGAATGCCACCTTTGTGCCCAGTCTCCTTTTGGAAGGTTTCCATACGTCTAACTATGTTTCTATACTCCTTATCGCTAAGAGTATAATCGTCCTTGGAGTATTTCATTTCGCAGATAGTTACGATACCGTCAGCACGATCTATAACTAAGCCAATCTGAACGGCAGGTTGACTGTTCTGACTGCGCCATGCATAGTATTCATGTCTGATGGCATCAAGCCGCAAACCATGTACAATCTGCCTTACATGCCACAAGCATACACGTTCAAAAGTCAGTCCATACCAATTGTTTTGCTCTGGAGTACCGAGTGTGTTGCGCCAAAAATGTTCATCTGTCACTCTGCGAGTACCAAACCGATAGTGGAATAAGGAAAAGAAATCTACCAGCTGATAGATGCCATTTTTTTGTAATGTGCCATTGTTGTATCTGCGTATAAAGTCACAATGTTCCAGGTCGTCCAACATATCACTAAGATGACCATTATCTGGAATCTTCAATTCATTTGCTATTTCTGTTCGAGTGTATCCGTCACGATGTGTACTGAGCAAGCGAACAATTTCCATGTAAGACTCAGCATTCTTAAACAAAGAGTTGAAGAGCCTTTGATATTCGTTTTCCAATTCAGGCTCAGCAGAAAAGAAAAGCGTATCTATGTTGTCTGGAACATTCTTCTTTGGGTCAAGTAAACTCAAATAATAAGGAACACCACCAAGAACCATGTACGCTTGCAACACTGCAATTCTTGGCCAGCGGAATTTTCTGCTTTTGAGATATTCTTCTGTTTGCCCAAGAGAGAACGGACGGAGATGCATAGTGTGAGTAGCACGTTTATGGAGTCCTGCTTTATTATTAACAATATTACGCATCATCCATGATGTAGCAGAGCCGCATACAACAAAATATATGTTGTCAATCCATGACGCACGGCTATTCCAAAACAAGTCTAATGCTTGCAGAAATCCTGAGCGATGAGTGTCAAAACACGGCAGTTCGTCTATGAACACGACCAACCGACGTTTGCGATTCCTGTTCTTGCGTTCTAACAACTCTGCAAGTTGAGTAAAAGCCTCAATCCACGAAGTTGCCTTATTTCCTTTGTGACCATATCGCACCAACGCATTGTGAAAAGCCTCCATTTCCGTTTCCCGCGAACCGTCAATGACCCCAGTAGCATAAAAGTCAAACTGATCCTTAAAGAAACTCCGAATTAGGAAGGTCTTGCCAACACGACGTCGACCATACAATGCAATAAATTCACTCTTCCCCGACTCCATATAGTCAGCGAGTTTACCAAATTCCGCTTCTCTTCCAATAATCTTTTCCATCTGCTTCAACTCAAGTTATTATATCCAGGTAGGAATGATAGAAAAATCCACATCATGCCTATTTTGCTGTTACAAAGATACAAATAATAATTGGAATCAAAAACATTTCGGGCGGTAACTTGATTTTTTTTAATGTTTCCGCCCGAAATAAGAACTCAAAAGTAACATTTATATTGCTTTCGTCATCTTATTTACCTTTGAATTTCAGTAATAATTCAAAGGTCATGTACTTTGGACTTGCCGCTAGCTTTTAAATGAACCCATAGCATGGGGCGTTAATCATGAAATGCGGGCGGAAGTTGCGATAATTCTCATGTTTCCGCCCAAGATACGATAGAATAGCCAGGCAATGACAAAGATGAGAAAGTATAAAATCAACTCATGGAATTACCCTGTTTGATTCGATTGATTTGTTTCAATTTTACCAATTCAGAATGTCAGATTATATAAAAATCGCGAAATGACAACGTTTTTCACAATGTTTCTGCATGAAATCCAATTTAATTATATAACTTTGCGTCTAGATTAATTATAATTAGCCGCAAATTTGACCGAGCACAAAATAAGACAAGTAAAAGTCATAAATTTGTGTTCGTATGGCAAAAGGACGGAAATCAGCAAAGTTCGTTGACAACTACAACCGGCAGTGGTTGATATACAGGCTCGGGTACAAATCCCCGCTCGAGTATCGGGAAGAATATGAGAGGAAGGTGGCGTAAACCCACTGAACACTATGAAAAAACTACTCAGGGCAAGCCGCGGCGGCTGGGGCAGAATGCCCCATTGAGCCGGATGTTGAAAATAAAACTAAAAAATGCTCGGTTATTACCGGCTAAAACAAAACAAAGGTGAGCTTTTACAAAACATTCTCCCTGTCACTGCGTCAAAAACACCCTCCAGCTACCATTCTTCTCTCCACGCTCAACGAACTTTTTCTGAATCAGTTGGTCAAGCAGCTTCTGAATGGCAGCGACACTGATTCCAGTAAGCTTTTTCATATCCGCTAATGTCAGTGCAGGTTCTGTGCGCATGGCATTCAGTATCTTTGTATAATTAGGTGTGCGGAAAACTATTCGTTCACCATCATACCACCATACATTCTCATCCTTTTCACTCACAAAGAGCACATCATTATATACCTCTGTAGCCACAAGTCCATTAAAAAACTTCAAGAAAGGCTTGATATCCTTGATATCCGCATGAGCTCCATCGTAAGGCACTGACCCCACCTCAATATCAGTCTGATGGAGAGCCTCCAGATACTCGCTCTTTTTACGGCTGCGAATCACAATCATAGGATAATCATGGCGTGAAAGAATGAAATTCACCATTAGGCGGGCAATGCGTCCATTGCCGTCTTCAAAAGGGTGGATGCGAATATAACGGTAGTGGAACAAAGCTGCCAATTCCACCGGTGAAAGCTTTCCTTCCTGCTCGGCCCTGTTATACCAATCCACTAAATCGGCCATCAAACCAGGAGTTTCTTCTGGTGAAGCATATTCAAACCTGTCACCATAGCGAGTGATGACGCTGTTAGGGCGGGTCTTATACTGTCCTGCATGGATAACATAACTTGTCTGTACGCCTCCTGGAAGTTCCCGATGGACGGTATAGTCTTCTTTGAGCAAAGTTTTATGCAATGTCCGTATAAAGTTCTGCGTCAGTGGCACTTCCTTCACCGCAGCCTCTTCCCTCATCATCTTCAGTCCTACATTACTCGCTGTCATCTCCTGAACATCACGCACATCGGCTTCACCTATCACCTTACCAAACAACAGGAGGATTTCCGTCTGCCCATAAGTCAGTGTGTTACCTTCAATATGGTTGCTGTTGTAGTTGAAATCCACAGTAAAGCGACGACTAAGTCTGTCCCTATCCTTCTCTGACAATGGTTGCAAATCTTGCCATGAAGCCAGCGCCTTCTTGACATTAAGATATTTCATATGAATATAAATTTTTCAACCAATGATGCGAAAATACAAAATTTATTTGAATATAGTTGTAACACTACAACCTTTTTAGTAAATTATTATTGATGTTTTAATGCAACTTGATTAAACATACACTCCCCTCTTCTTCCAGTGGAAGTAGCCATATATGGCGGAAATGGTATAGAATGCATAGAGGGCTGCCATCCAGTACATTCCCTGAGTGAGGCAGAGCGCTGTTGAAAGAAGGTCCGCAACAATCCATACTAGCCACTGCTGAGGATAGGATTTCACCAGCCATACCGTAGCGATTATGCTCATTACCAGAACAATGGCATCAAGAATAGATGAGCTGTCACCGAGCCAGATCAGAATCTTGTAAATAACCGGAATGAGAATCAAGAAGCAGACAATGCTTATGAGAACAATCTTCCAGGTGAGCTTTGACAGATGGATTTTGACTTTATTGCTTGCCTCAGCGACAGATTCCGTCTTGAGTTTTCTTGAATCTCTTATCCAGGTGAATAGCCCCCAGATTGCAGTTATCACATAATAGACGTTGAGGGCCATTGAAGCGTAGAGTTTTTCATTCAGGAAGACAATGGCGGCAACAAAAGAAGAGAAGATGCTGACAACCCACATTGCATTCTTCTGCCTGATCTCAAGAATCAGGAAGATCAGGCCGGTTACAAGGGTGAAAATCTCCAGCCAGTTTTCCTGTAAGTATTGAAGCGTCTGAGCCATCAGAAAGTGAATTGAATTTTGCCTATGAAGTGGATGGTAGCCTGGGCGTAAACACCCTTTTCTATATAGTCATCCGAGCCGTCATCAAACACGGCACGGTAAATCCAGCCGTAAGAGTAGTATTTGCGGTTCAGAAGATTATCTACGCAAAGAGAAATGCGCAGTTTGCTATTGTTCCGGAATACAAAGGTCTTGGCAGCATCCAGGCTCATCGTGAAATAGGAAGGCACCTTTGCAACCTCAAGGCTGGAGTTGTCCATATACTGTTTGCCCACATATTTGCCGGTGATCGTGATGTCCGTGTTAGCCTCAGGCTTTACCGTGAATCCGACGGAAGCAATCAGTTCAGGCGAGAGAGTAAGGTTGGATTTCTTGAGGAAAACCTCTTTCTGCGGCACAGGGTTCCAGTCGGAAGAATTGTCGTAGGCATCAACAAAAAGCGTATAGTTCTTCAGCTTGTTTCTGGAGAATGTTCCTGTGCCGAAAACCGTAATAAACCTGACCGGCTTATAGGCAAGAGAAACTTCCACTCCCCTGCGGTAACTGTCAGGAATGTTCTCCTGGATAACATAACCGGTCTCGGTGAGCCTTCCCGTGGAAACCAGCTGGTTTCTGTATTCCATTGAGTAGAAATTGATTCCTGTCTCAATCCTGTTGGTTTTCACCTGCCAGCCAAATTCAAAGTCCAGCATACGCTCGCTCTTGAGAAGATCCTGCTTGCCGGCCTTGATGGACTCTTTTATATCGCTGCGGCTAGGTTCCCTGTGAGCTACAGACACAGAGCCATAGAGCCGTGAATATTTCCCGAATTTGTAGTTCAGACCTGCCTTCGGATTGAAGAAATTGTATTCCTTCTTGTTTGCAAGGCTGACGAAATCCTTGTCCATTCCGCTGAGCCTGAAGTTTATGAAGCGGTACTGGAGGTCTATGAATCCAGTCAGGTTACCGGCTATTGCAAATTCAGCCTTGGCAAAGACGCTGGCATCGGCCTTCTTGCCGTTGTTCGTGTACCACGGTTTTGACAAGTCCAGGTTCTGGTTGTACTTGCTCCAGAGAATGTTGCCGAAGTGGTCACCGTCATAGAACGAGTAGTTGATTCCGGAAGCAAAGTCAAGCTTTCCGGTCCTGTACTTGAGGTTAAGGGCTCCAGCAACGTAGCTGTTGCCCATGCTCTGCTGTATGATGACATCTGTCTTCTTGTAGGTTACGCCCTTGATTACCTGAGGGTCAAGGCCGTATTTGGAGAATTTGACATCATACTTGTAATTCTCGTAGTAACCGTCTCCCTTTGTGAAATGAAGCGTTGAGCTCAGGCTCAGCTTCGGTGAGAACTGATGCACATAGTGCAGCTGGAAGTGGTGCTGGATGTAGTTGTCGGTCTCGTTGTCATAGTAATGCACGTTGCCCTCATCGTCATAGTACTCTCCGGCCACATTGTACTTGCGGTTGGTGTAGTATATGTCTATAGGGCAGCCCTCCCAGGTGATTCCCGTATGCTGGGAACCAAGCATATAAATAAACTTTACGCTGCTGCGCTCATTTCTCCAAGATGTTGACACCATAAGTGAGTTGAGGTTAGCCTTGGCGTTTCTGATATAGCCTCTGGTCAGGGCATGGTTGTAAGCCAGGTCCGCGCTGAAATATCCGTTGCCTACACTCTCCATCGGACCCGTTCCAACGGCAATGCTCTCCATAAATGTCTTGTAGCTTCCAGCTGAGAAGTCCACGCTGGCGTAAGGGTTGAAGGAAGGAGTCTTGGTCTGCATATTCAGCGATGCTCCGAATGCACCAGGACCATTGGAACTGGTACCGGCCCCTCTCTGTAGCTGAACACTCTGCAGGAAACCAGGCAGAGACGGGATGTTTGCCCAGATCACCTCCTGGCTCTCGCCATCGTTGATAGCAATGCCGTTGAGGGTTACATTGGTTCTTGAAGCGTCGCTTCCCCTTACTCTCATGTTGCTGTAGCCAAGTGCCAGACCGCCTTCTGTAGTGGAAACCACGGAAGGCAGCATATTCAGCATCATCGGCAGAGAATAAGTGGAAGGCACCCTTTCAACCACTTCCTTCCCCAAGGTTGTGTTCGCCACGGGAGTATTCACACCGGCCCTGGATGTGGACACGATTATACTGTCAAGACGCTTCTGGCTCAGAGAATCCTGAGAAGCTGCACTCATCGCTGAGAATAAACAGATTGCAGACGAAACTGCATATAAAAAAAACTTCTTCATAACCGAACATAAAAAATAAAGCCCAGGAATGACGAAGCCTCACTTTCCCTACGGCGGCATTGTCCGCATCAGGTTCAAGGGTATGATCTCAGCCAAACGGCACCCCTAAGCGGTTGCAAATATAGTAATCTTTCTTTTTGCTTTTATCGTCCATTTAATTTTGTTACATTTGTATCCCGTTAAGACTTATTCCTAATTACATTCAGATGAACACGAAATATATATTCATAACGGGCGGAGTGGTTTCATCACTCGGAAAAGGCATTGTCGCCGCATCACTTGCAAAACTTCTTCAGTCCAGGGGGCTCAGGGTGACTATCCAGAAGTTTGACCCTTATATCAATGTAGACCCGGGAACGCTCAATCCTTACGAGCACGGGGAATGCTATGTGACGGATGACGGAGCGGAGACAGACCTGGACCTGGGCCATTATGAGAGGTTTTTGAACGTGCCTACCTCCCAGGCTAACAACGTTACCACAGGAAGGATTTATAAGACCGTGATAGACAACGAGAGAGAAGGCCTGTACCTGGGAAAGACGGTTCAGATCATCCCACATATAACAGATGAGATCAAGAGGAGGATGACGCTCCTGGGAAAGAGCGGCAACTACGATATAGTGATTACTGAAATCGGAGGAACCGTCGGAGATATGGAGAGCACGCCGTTCCTGGAGGCGGTAAGGCAGCTGCAGTGGGAAATGCCTGAAGGAGACTGCCTTGTGCTGCACCTTACGCTGGTTCCGTTCCTCCACGCCGCGCAGGAACTCAAGACCAAGCCTACCCAGCACTCTGTGAAGATGCTGCAGCAGGAAGGAATCAAGCCAGACATCATCGTATGCCGCACGGAAGTCTCTCTTCCAGAGGGGATGAAGAAGAAGATAGCCCTGTTCTGCAACGTGAAGGCTGACTCAGTGTTTGAGAACCAGGATGCCAAGAGCATATATGAAGTGCCGCTTCTGCTTCACGAGCAGAAACTGGACGATGTCGTCCTCAAGAAGTTAAAGTTCAAGAATATACCTCAGCCTGACCTTACAGAATGGGAAGAGTTCCTCAAGAAGTTGTTCTCGCCCAAGACGGAATGTGACATAGCCCTTGTGGGCAAGTATGTAGAGCTTCAGGATGCCTACAAGTCTATCCAGGAAGCGTTTGTTCACGCAGGTGCGGTAAACCACTGCAAGGTCCACGTACACACTGTCCACAGCGAATATCTGGATGCTTCAAACATAAAGGAGAAGCTCTCCGGGATGGACGGCATTCTGGTTGCCCCGGGATTCGGAGGCCGTGGAATAGAAGGCAAGATACTGGCAGTCAAGTACGCCAGGGAAAACAAGATACCTTTCTTCGGAATCTGCCTGGGCATGCAGATGGCAGTAATTGAGTTTGCAAGGAATGTACTTGGCCTCAGCGATGCATCATCTACGGAGGTAAGGCCTCAGACCGCCAATCCGGTCATCGACCTGATGGAAGAGCAGAAGACCTTGACAACCAAGGGAGGTACGATGAGGCTCGGGGCATACGCCTGCAAGATAAAGGACGGCACGCTCGCTTCAAAGATATACGGGGAGAAGCTCATAAAGGAAAGGCACCGCCACCGCTATGAGTTCAACAGCAAATATGAGGAAGCTATGGAAAAGGCAGGACTCGTGTTCAGCGGAAAGAACCCGGATACCGGCCTTGTGGAAATCGTTGAACTGCCTCAGAAACAGCATCCTTTCTTCATAGGGGTACAGTTCCATCCGGAGCTCAAAAGCACGGTTCTGAAGCCGCATCCTATATTTGTGAGTTTCGTGAAGGCAGCAATGAAGTTCCATGCAGCCAAATAAAGCGCTACTGAATCAACACAGAACCATCAGCAACATGAAGAAACGTTTCTGGATACTTGCCCTGGCTGCTTTGCTTTTTCCGCTGGCATCGTTTTCCCAGACCGGGAAGGCAGACAAGGACGTGAAGGCCAGACGCCACAAAGTTAAAGTCCTGGCAGAATACCCTCACGACACAAAATCTTATACCCAAGGGCTTTTCTTCTACGACAACCACCTTTGGGAAACTACCGGACAATATGGGGAAAGCTGCCTGAACAAGCTGGACCTGAAGACCGGAAAATGGAAGAGAAAATGGAAATTCCAGAAAAGGTTCTTTGTTGAGGGAAGCTGCGTGGTTGACGACAGGTTCTTCATACTTACCTGGATGGAGCATACCTGCTTCGTATTCAGCCTCAAAAACCCGGAAAACAAGCTGAAGGAAATAGGGAGAGCCTCCTACCCTACTGAAGGCTGGGGACTTACAACAGACGGCAAGCAGCTCATAATGAGCGACGGCTCGTCCAACCTGTACTTCATGGACAAATCTTCCTTCTACTGCACCTCCAAGCTTAAAATCACGCTTGACGGACAGCCTCTGGAGTATCTGAACGAACTGGAGTACATAGGCGGCAGAATCTGGGCAAATGTCTATCTTACAGATGATATCGTGATTATTGATCCTAAGACAGGAGTTGTCACCGATGTCATAGACTGCAAGGGAATACTCCCTGAAAGGCTCAAGACAAAAACCACAGACGTGCTCAACGGCATTGCCCAAGATCCTTCTGACGGCAGCATCTATATTACCGGAAAGTACTGGCCAAAGCTATACAAGATCACATATTAAGATTGTGAGGCATCATAGCGGGGAGAAATGTAAGGAGTTTGCATTTCTCCCCGCTTGCATTATATTTGCACACTGGTACGGGAGACTTTATCGCCGGGCAACCGGAGGAAAGTCCGGACAGGGCAGAGCAATGCGCTGTGGAAAGCACAGATAGGCGTAAGTTTATGTCTGGGGTAACAGAAAACAACCGCCTCTATCCGCGAGGCTGGAGGCAAGGGTGAAAACGCGAGGCAAGAGCTCACGACATTGCGTGGCAACACGCTTTGGGTACTCCGCCGCATCCTGCAAGGCTATGTATATCGGCAGTCAAGGGCTGCTCGTCCTTTGCCGAGGGGTAAGCTGCGCCAGATAAATGATAAAGACTGTGAGCGTAAGCGATCAGGACAGAATCCGGCTTAACCCGTACCTTAAAATAGAGAGACTGCAAAGATTGCAGTCTCTCTTTCTTTTCACCCCGCCCTCTCAGCGAGCTCCCCTCAAGGGGCGTCACGGCACTCCGTGCCGGCCGCTAAAGTGGCTTATTTAACAAAGAAGTTGATGGTCTGGCCGATGAGTTTGTCTATCTGGTCCTGTGTCTTGATAGTCTCGATCGGGAATCCGAACACAACAGACTTGTAATTGCTTCCAGGATAGGCTACAGCCGCGCTGATGCTTGTCTGAGGATAACGCATGATGGTGAAGGAATCCTTGTCTGCAGGAGTGAAGGCGTCAGGAGCCTCGCACACATACTTCTTGCTGTTAAGCTCAGACCAGAACTCGTATGTTCCGTCAAAGCCGAAGTCGTTCATAACGGCAGAAGCCCTTCCGTCAGTAGAGGCACTGTGAGTCATCCACTTGATCTTCAGAACATCTGCAAGGAACTGAGGACCTTCTTTCTTGTCCACTTCGTATGCGTCAACCATATCTGTAGCCACATAAGCTCCTGAGAGTATCAGGTTGCGGCCCTGGGCGCAGAAGTCGGTTATGGCCTTCTTCATCGCAGGAGTATAAACGTGATACTTTACAAGTTTGGTCAGGGCACCGTCATTGCTCTGGCACTGCTTGCCCATTATGAGATCGCAGATGGAATATCTTGTCATATCAGTCTTGCCGCTCTCAACTGCACTTCTTGTAGAGGAAATGAAAGCATATCCGTTGTGCATGAAAGCCAGACCGTGATCATAAGCGTAATCAAAGGTATTGCCGGCAATTATGTTTCCAGCCTGGTCGTTATAGCAGGCACCGAATCCGGGAGCGTCATCATCTGTCCAAGGGACGTTCCTTCTGTATTCGTACATCTTGCCAAGATAGGAAGCATCCTTAAGGTATGGCACGCCGTGGTCATAATCGGCGAAGAAGCCGGCCATTGTAGAGTCTTTGCTCTGTATCCACTTTGGAGCGCCTACCCTGTCGAACGCATTGACAACCAAAACTATGTCTTCAGATTTCCTCTGCGATGGCACTCCCGCTGCAACCACCTCTGAAGCAAAGCTTTCTCCACCGGCATTGACTGCAGTAACCTTGAAACGGTAGATATGGTCTTTGTCTATCCTGGTACGGTATTTAGGTTCCTTAGTATAGGTTCCCTGGTCGTAGCCGTTGTCATCAATGGCTGTGTAAACCACATATCCGTCAGGAACGGCTGTCGGCTCCAGCTTGTCTTCAACCGGAGACCAGGTGACTACCGCATAGACATCACCCTCGTTCATTGCGTCATAAGAAGCTTTTACGGTTTTCTTCACGGTCCTGGCTGGCTGAGCTTTACGGCCCTTTGTAGCTTTCTTGGCCGGAATGACTTCTTCTGTCTCCACCTCAACATCCCTCCTGGAAGGATTCTCGAAGACAACCTGAATGTTATTGACAGGCAGTGGCTGGACAGCGTAAGGAACATTGTTCTTCCATGACAGGAACTTCAGGATTCCCTTGTATATAGCCCTTGAGGCAGTGAACCTGAAATCAGGATCAAGGCCGAACTTCATGTCTGCATAGTTATGGTGGGATAGGAACTCAAGCAACATTCCAGGAACCTGAGGAGAACGGCTCTCTGAATATGAACGGTCCCAAAGCTGACGGCGGCTCCACGCAAATCCATACTTGTCTGTGATGTCGTCAACCAGCTGTGTCTGGACCATATCGGCAAGATAACGGCCAAGGATCCTGTCATCTCCGTTAGGATAAAGGTTCTCACCTCCAAAGTCCTGGCAAGTACGGGTATAAATGGAGAGTGTTCCTATTATGGTATCGCTGAGAGCATTGCCGGCATCAGTATGGAACGCGAAAGACAGGTCAACTGGAATACGGCGGCTCTCAGCGCCCCATTTAGGAAGAACCTTGGATCCTCCTGCTATGGCATTGACGAACTTTCCGCGGGAAACATAATCGTCTGTATAGTCGTTCTCATTGTGGGACATTGAATAAACTGTGTCCGCAAAGCCGCTCCACTGCAGGAAGTAGCGAGCACCCTCGAGGAAACGAGGCATGCCGCTTACGAAGCCTTCTCCCTTGCCTCTTGCAATGTTGCCCATTCCGCCGCCGAACTTGCAGGCATCAGCGGTTACGGTTCCGTAACTGTTCTTGTTTGTGAGGAAAACTCCCTGGTCCCTGGTGCCCTTCTTGAAGTGGAAAGTTCCCAGGTAGATCCACATTCCACCGCCCATCTTCTGGTTAATCGTGAAATTTGCCTCACCGCCGCTGTATCTGACCTTGTAGGACACCTTCTCAGCGCTGCTAGGAAGAGTTTTATAGGAAATGTAAACTGCATAATCCCCATCCTCTTCAAATGTAGGAGTCCAGGTTATGGTGCTTTCGTTCAGAGATTTTGAAGGCTCATCCTGACCTTTGGCCAGAAGTCCCTCAACCTGCATGTATGAACCCATTGTGAATGGATTCTCCCCAAAGACATAGCTCTTCTTCGGATGTGCGAAACCAGGATTGTCTCCTTTAGTCCAGGAATAGGAACCTTCTGAAGATGAGTAACCGTTAGTCTGGGTGTCATTGTCCACAATCACCTCAACTCTGGTCCAGTCTCTCTCCTTAGGAAGAAGGACCACAGCTCCGGCATTCTCCAGCATCGGGACCAGGAAAGGTTCAACATAACTCATTGTATATGTATCTTCCACAACACCAAATAGCCTGGCTCTCTGGAACTCCCATCTGTCAAGGGTAGGTTCGTAGAACCAGCCGTGGCTGTTCTGCATTGCTATATGCCTGTCCTGAAGACCTCTGGAAATGTCAAAAGGCCTGCCCTCCTGCTCCTTGAGCCTCTGGGAATGTTTTACAGTCTTGATGATGCCATCCCTCTGGACCTTGGCGTATCTCCCGCTCTGGTTGTAGAAAGGAGTTGCCAGCTGCTCCAGCTTGGAACCGGCGGAGAAGATGGCTATCTTCTTTCCCTTCAGCGATGCAGGAAGATTGTCTGACACTATCTTGTAAATCTTCTTGAGCCCTTCAGGGCGGATAGGATAGTCTGCAACGTTCCTGTTGAAATTGATATAGAGAGAATCATTGCCCTTGAAGGTGTAGGCATTGTCAACTTTGATAGGAACCTTCACTCCATTTGAGAGTGTCCTCAGATAATTCCTCACCTCAAGAGAAGCCTTGTCAAATGACTTCAAATCAGTAACTTTCGTATAGTTCTTTCCCTTCAGGAGATCCTGTGGATAGTTGTTCCCCTGAGAGAAAGAAAGATGAGGGAACATCAGGATTGCAGCACACAGTGCGGTAGCTTTAGAAATGAATTTTAATGAATGCATATCTTTAAAACCTTATTTGTCGCGATTAGTTTTACGCATCCACAAAAATAATTAAATTTGCTTTTACTATGAAACGGATAAGACTGGCAAATCTGCCTACAAAGATTTATCGCCTTGAAAGGCTGAGCAAAGAACTGGGTACAAACCTCTTTATCAAAAGAGACGACCAGACGGGAAGCGAACTTACCGGAAACAAAGTCCGCAAACTTGAATTTGAGACCGCAGACGCTGTGGAAAAAGGCTGCAACCTGCTTATAACCTGCGGAGGGATACAGTCCAACCACTGCCGCGCTACCGTGGCTGCAGCAACGCAGCTCGGGATGAAATCTGCCGTTCTTCTAAGAATCAGCACCGAACCTCCTGTAAGAGGAAACTATTTCCTGGACAGGCTCCTTGGGGCTGATGTCAGGTTCTGCAACCAGGAAGAATACCGCCACCACCGCCAGGAAATCATGGAGGAGATGGCAGAAGGTTACCGCAAGCAAGGCTACAAGCCGTACATCATCCCTGAAGGCGCATCCAACGGAATAGGAACACTCGGTTACTACAACTGCATGCAGGAGATCCTGGAGCAGGAAAAGCAGATGGGCATCACTTTCAACACCATAGTTGTAGCAACCGGATCCGGAGGAACAATCGCCGGGCTTCATCTGGCAAACGAGCTTGGCCATCTTGGCAAGCGCTGCATAGGAATGGCTGTTTGCGACGATGTGGAGTATTTTACTGAAATCGCTGACAACATTTCCAATGATGCCAAGAAGCTACTAAAAGAATACCTTGATACAGAAGACTACAGCAACGCAACATTATCGCGTAGTAATATAGAGATCAATGACAAGTATGTAGGCATCGGATATGCTTTGAGCCGCCCGGAAGAACTTGAGTTCATCCGTAAGGTCGCCCGCCTGGAGAGCCTCATCCTGGACCCTGTCTATACAGGAAAGGCAATGTACGGTATATGGAACGAGCTCCAGAAAGACGCCGACCCTAAGACCAGGATCAACCCTGAAGACAACATCCTGTTCATACACACCGGAGGATTGTTCGGCCTCTTCCCTATAAGCGACGACTTCCCTCTTTAAATAAACACATCGCTGAGAATATGCAGTTATATTTGAGTATCAGAGAAATAGCCAGTGCCTTCATGGTTATGTTCGCCATTATCGACATAACCGGCAGCACCCCTGTCATACTTGACCTTCAGGCTAAAGGGAAGAAGATAGAAGCCGGGAAGGCTGCCATAGGTTCTTTCCTGCTGTTCATGTTCTTCCTGTTCGCCGGGAACTGGATGTTGGCTCTCTTCGGAGTTGAAATCCAAGAGTTTGCAACAGCCGGTGCACTGGTGATTTTTGCCCTGGCACTTGAAATGATTCTCGGCATAGAGATTTTCAGGTACAACGACTCCCCTACCGGCAGTCCTACAATCGTTCCTCTGATTTTTCCGCTTATAGCGGGAGCCGGTGCCCTGACAACCATGCTGTCTCTGAGGGCGGAATACTCAGTACTTAATATAATTATCGCGATAGCACTCAATATGGTAATCGTCTATATCGTGCTCCGCAAAGTGTCCTGGATAGAGAAAGTGCTGGGCAAGGGAACCGTTTACGTGTTGAGGAAATTCTTCGGGATAATACTTCTGGCAATGAGCGTGAAGCTCTTCGCCACAAACATCATGAAGATCCTGCACCAGTAGTCCTCAGAAATACATTGTAATATAAACCACAGGCAACAAACACCTGTTTTCAAGCAACAAACCTTTATGAAATCCTCAAAAATCCTGATGGCATTAGCCGTCCTCGCTTTGGCAGTCCTGCTTCTGTTTTCCAACAAGTTCAACAAGCCGATAACCAAGGAAAACATCATTCTGGAAAACATTGCAACAAGAACCTCTGTCAGGGAATACAAAGACGAGCCGGTAGAAGAAGCCAAGGTTGAAAAGCTTCTCAGGGCCGCTATGGCAGCCCCTACCGCAATGAACAAGCAGCCATGGCATTTTGTGGTGGTCAACGACAAAGACCAGCTCAAGGCTCTTTCTGAAACCAGTCCGTACGCCGGAATGTTGGCAAAAGCCCCGCTGGCGATAGTTGTATGCGGTGATATGCTTAAAGCCATAGAAGGCGGCGGAAGGGATTTCTGGATCCAGGACGCTTCAGCAGCAACCGAAAACCTTCTTCTGGCTGCCAATGCAATGGGGCTTGGAGCCGTATGGACAGGCGTATATCCTTCCAAGGACAGGTGTGATGCCATTGCCAAAGTACTTGAGCTGCCTTCCAACATCATACCTCTCAACGTAGTGGTGCTCGGCTACCCGACAAGCAACAAGCCCGCGCCTAAGGACAAATGGAAACCGGCTAACATCTCATACAACAGATACGGAAGCACAGACGGAAAAACTATAGACATGGAAAAGATGACAGAAAATACGGTATTCTCCGAATTTGACTACACAGACGACTTCACCGGCAACCCGTTCCTCTGGTTCAAGGGAGACGGCCTTCTGCTGGCAGTCGGAGACAAGGACAAGAGCAACGCCATGACAATCGGATGGGGAGCTCTGGGCAATCTCTGGGGCCACGATGTCAACACTCTTACTGTTTACGTGTCTGAATCACGATACACCCAGCAGATGATGGAAAACTGCAAGTACTTTACGGTGATGACATTCGACGAAAGCAGAAAAGACATCCTCTCCTATATGGGAAGCCACAGCGGACGCGACGAAGACAAGGCCAAGGCTCTCGGTCTCCACACACAGTACACAGAGCACGGAGCCCCTTACTATCAGGAAGCATACGAAGTGTATGAGTGCGAACTCATCTACAAAGCCCCGTTCGATCCGGCAGGAATGACTGGCCCCGGAGTGGAATTCTATGCCAACAGGCCTAACACCAAGATCCATCACATGTACATAGGCAAGATCCTGAGCGCCAAGAGAAGATAACATTCCCGTGCGGGCAATCTGACAATCAACACAAGAGACCATCGCCGATTATCCCAAGAATAATGAGTATAGCAGTTTATACAATAACCTCCCCGCTTCACGACAAGCAGTGCATTGAGCAGTACACAAAGGAATTCTTCTCCCATCTGGACTTTGACTTCGACTACAAGGGAGAAGACTTCTCCACCTGGGGGCAGGCTGACCTGGACCTGATCTTCGTCAGGACCGGCGGTACGGAAAACCTGTTCAAACAGAGGTATATGGATGTGCTTGATGCAAAGAAAAGCGTTTATTTGCTGGCTTCTTCCAACAGCAACTCCCTTGCCGCATCAATGGAGATTCTTTCTTGGCTAAAGCAGAGAGGAATCCGCGGAGAGATACTTCACGGCTCTCACCAGTACATTTCTTCCAGAATCAGCGAGCTGGCAAAGCTGGAGGCCGCAAAAAAAGCCCTCAAAAACACCAGGGCCGCCATCATTGGCAGACCTTCCGACTGGCTGATAGCAAGCGATGTAAACAAAGAAGCCGTACAGGCAAAACTCGGCTTTGACATTGGCTACATCCCTATCGAAGAAGCAGAAAGGGCTTTCGCTCAAACGCCCGGCCAGCCAAACACCAGCTGCGGAAACGGCTGCCACGAGAACCTCCCCGATGCTCTACGCATATATCAGGCACTGAAGAAAGTCATCGCGGAGCATGAAATCAACGCATTCACCATCAGGTGCTTCGACCTTCTCACAAGCCTCAGGAACACAGGATGCCTGGCTCTCGCCAAACTGAACTCTGAAGGCTATGTGGCAGGCTGTGAGGGAGATGCCCCTGCAATGCTGTCTATGATTATCGCCAAAAGCCTTACCGGCAAGTCCGGCTTTCAGGCAAACCCGGCAAGAGTTGACACGGAAAAAGGAGAAGTCCTTTTCGCCCACTGCACCATTCCCCTGGATATGGTTGAACGCTATGAGTTCGATACACATTTCGAATCCGGCATCGGTGTGGGAATAAGAGGCTACATGAAAGAGGGCCCGGTAACTGTCTTCAAGGTTTCAGGAGACCTGACCAGAGTCTTCGCCGAGGAAGGAGAGCTCGTGGAAAACGGAAAGTCTCCGAACCTATGCCGCACCCAGCAGATCATCCGCTTCACCGACAAACAAGCCGCAAAATATTTCCTCCAAGACCCTATCGGCAACCACCACATCATCCTCCAGGGCCACTGGAAAACAGAACTCATGGAACTGCTTAAGTAACATATCAGGAATCATTCATAGCCATTTGGACATTTTATGAAAGTCAGAAATATCCTTCTATCGCTGAGCATTATAGCTATCTGTCTTGCAGGCTGTAAGACAGGCCCTAAAATTTCGTCAGAGACGGCGGCTGACATTGCCGCAATTACAGATTCGGCCGCTCTTGTATCCCCTGTTTACGCCAAAGGGTTCACCGTCAAGTATCTTGAAGACGGCATCCGCCTTGTAGATATCCAAGACCCTCAGGCAGATGAGGAGGACAAGATGCCTGTCGGCTACCAGTTCGCCCTTGTTCCAAGGGGGCTCAGCGATGAGATTACCCAAAAGCTGATACCACAGAACTATACCGCAGTGAAGGTTCCGGTGGAGAAAACCATTGCGATGACACTTCTCCAGATGTCCAACTTCACCGCTCTTGAAGCCATTGACAAGCTCTGCGCCATCACCAGCACCAAGAACCTTTTCAACAAGGAGATCCTTTCAAGGGTTGAAGACGGCACTCTGCAGAAGATCGGGCACGAAGGCAACTTCGACCAGGAGCTGATTATGGCCGCCAACCCGGATGTAATCTTCATATCTCCTTTCAAGAAAGGAGGATATGATGCCATCAAGGAAACCGGGATTACCCTTGTCCCTCATCTTGGATACAAGGAACTTGTCCCGCTGGGACAGGCCGAATGGATCAAATTCATAGGAATGTTCATCGGCAAAGAGAAGACCGCAAACGAAACCTTTGCACAGATTGAGAAAAACTATCTGGATATGAAGGCCCTTGCCGAGAACACAGCTGACCGTCCCACCGTATTCAGCGGGGAGATGCACTCCGGCAACTGGTACGCCGTCGGAGGTCAAAACCATCTGGCTCAGATCTTTAGGGATGCCGGAGCAGAGTATCTCATAAAGGACGAGAACACCGGCGGAGTGAACATAGAATTTGAAAAGGTATATGCAACTTGCGCAAAGGCAGACTACTGGAGAATCCTCAACAGCTTCTCCGGAGAGTTTACATACGAAGCCCTCAAGAAGTCAGAGCCGAGAAACGCCCTGTTCGACGCTTTCAAGAACAAGAAGGTCATCTACTGCAACATGAAGCAAACCCCTTACTACGAGCTGGCTCCTGTCCATCCTGACCTTCTGCTTAAAGACTTCATTGCAATCTTCCATCCGGAACTGGTTGAGGAAAACTACGAGCCTACATTCTATAAACTGCTGAAGTAGATGAGCTGAGAGAACAACCTCATGACCCCCTATCATTCCCGGCATCCTCAACGCGGTTCCTGTCAAGGGCCTGCTTGAGTATTTCGTGGATTCTCTGACGCAGGTGAAGAGGCTTAATAACTTCAACGGAACGGCTTCTGGAAAGAACAGCCATTACAAAATCGTTGGTTATCCTAAGGTGGAGCGATACAGTAAGTGAGTTTTCATCTTCAGCCACAACCTTCTGGGAGGAATGGAGCGGAAGGCTTTTAATGAAACTGCCGTCCAAAGAATCGTATCTGAGGACTATCTCTTCCACTGGAGTTTCAGGGTCGTTCCATATACCGAAAGACTGGCGGAAAAGTTCCGGGACGTTGAGCTTCAAGTCTTTATGGAAACGTGTACTGCTTATATCCAGGTTCAATATCCGGTCCAGCCCAAAACATTTTAACTTTTTGTCTTTATGGTCTATAGCCACCAGATACCATCTTTGTTGAGACTCTTTCAGGAAATACGGGTCAACAATCTTGTGGCGTATTCTTTCTCCTTCCCGGAAATATGAGTAATCGAATTCTATGGTCCTGCAGTCTTTTACGGCTTTTATGACAGAAGTAATGCTTACACTGAAAATCATCCTCCTTTTTTCCGGGAGGATGATTTCATCTATACCGGGCTCCTGCCCCAAAGAGCTGACTACAAGAAAATCCGAAAGGAGGTTCATCAAAGTTTCAGAAACCTCATCCTTGTCGGCGATGCAGTATCCACGTCCCCTCTCAAACTTTATGCTTACTCCAAATATTTCATATATCGCGGCAAAGTCTCTCTGGAGAGTCCTGATGTCAGGTTCTTTCCCGTCGCAGCTTTCCCGGACTGCAGCCAGAAGCTCTTCTTTGGATACATACTGAATGTTTGTCAGTTTGTTTATTACAGCTGCATATCTTTTGAGATGGTAGAGCCTGTTCATAGTTTTCCAGCATTATTTGGCCAGGTTGGCAAATGGACGGTCTCCGTATATGTCTCTGAAACTGTTTATAAGAAAACTCTCATACTCTTCAGGCTCCTTGTCAGAAAGAGTTTTCCAGCAGACTATCAGGTCGTCGTGGTCTTTGAGCTGCCAGATGAACCTTCCGCCATAGTGGCCTACCGCTTTTCCGCTTCCAAAGCTCATATATTGGGAGAGTCTTTTCCTGAGGGTGGCGTCAGATCTGCTGCCACCGGCTTTTCCTATGTAGATGACGCAAGTGCCCTCAACCCAGTTTCTTTTCAGATCAGCAACGCTTACATTAGGATCTTTGTCCTTGAAGAAGCCTCCGGAACCTTTTACCAGGAACTCCGGTTTTTGGGAAGAATCGCGGAGTATCATATATACTCCCATTACAGGCGGAACAGCAGACAAGTCTTTTTTCAGTTCCCCTACTTTTACAAATCCTCCGAATCCTGCCGATTTCAAATCTTTAAGTGTTTCAAATTTCAATGTTTCCATAATGACTCAATTTCTATTTGATTTTTGTTTCTGCAAAGATAAGGAGCCTCAACGACAAAACATGTCGCTGAAAAAATTATTCAATATAATCCCTTATATCTTCAGGATCTATCCCCATCTGGTTCATGAGTTCCTCAAAATCCATCTCAACATCGTAAAGATTTGGAACACAGGCTCCACTGCGCGTTTTACCCACTACATGAACCCTTATTGTATTAGGCAAGTCAGGTACTTTTTTGATGGGTACAGAACCATCATTCCAATATGCCTTTGAGTATTTTCTGGTGTCGATGGGGCCTGGCACTGGTTCATATTTATACTCACGTTCATCCTGCAAGGCAACAATAAATAAGTTTATGACAATGCAGATAAGAAAAACCTTCAGGCCGGAAATCCGTTTGCGTTTCATAGAAGGAGTGCTAAAAAAATAACATTTAAGGAGTTTTTTGGTGATGCAAACATATTGATGTCAAGCGACAGAACGCGTCGCTAGACAAAAAATCAAAACACCGATACGGCTATCATTTTTAGCGGCTGAATTCTATTATAGCCGCAGGCATACCTGACAGCATGAACACCGTTATAACACTACTCTGATGATTGAGAACAAGAGGTCTGAGCACATCGCCAAGTTTGGCTGCTGCACGGTATTCAACCCTCATTTCCCTGATCTTGAAGTTCTCTGGTAAAAGATCCATTGCCATCCGCACATAACAGGCATTGTTCATGTGGCGGTTGTAGTCAATGTATGAAGGTTTGACCGTCAATGGCTCATAGGCTACGGCTGTATTGCCGGATGACTCATCAGCCGGCAAATCGTGAATAGTTCCAAAATCTTTAGGAAGCTTTATACGGCGTTCCTTGTATTCCATATCAAGATGCGGCTCCATGGTAAGAGAATCCATCACACTCTTCTCAATCTTCTTGAGCCTGCCCGTAGATTTATCAACAAACGCACCCATGCTCCAGGACTTGTAGCAAGGAAGACCTTGGGCATCGCGGATGAAAGTATTTCTGAAACCGAACATAGGTTCTATTCCATATACGCTTGTTGTTACCGTAAGACGTTCCTTGAATTGAGGAACTCTTACCACCTCAACTTGCCTGGATGCCAGAAGTTGTGTCATGTTCTGCTGCTGGAAATACTCCTTCACTACAGGTTCTGTGTCTATCCACATTTCTGAGCAATCCTGCATCATCTGAAGGGCGGAATATAGTTTCAGGTTCCCTTTTGCATCACAGCAACTGGTTGTAACAATGAAATCTAAAGTGAACATAACAATTCGTTTTAATTGGAAAGCAAAAATATTAAATTTGCGGCAATAATGAATTATCAGGAAATCATAGAAGAGATCTTGGCAGAGGTTAAGCCCTTGCAGGGAAAAGGTAAACAGGCAGACTACATACCTGCACTTGCAAAGGTCAACCCTGACCAGTCAGGTATTTGCATACACACACTCGATGGAGATGAATTTGCGGCAGGAGATGCCACAGTCAGGTTCTCCATCCAAAGTATATCCAAGGTGTTCACACTTGCCATGTGTCTGGGGCTTGAAGGAGACGCAATCTGGCAGAGGATGGGCAAGGAACCTTCAGGAACTGCATTCAACTCGCTGATACAGCTCGAGATTGAAAAAGGCAAGCCTCGCAACCCGTTCATAAATGCAGGAGCTATAGTAATGTGCGACATCCTCATTTCCAGCATGAAGGCCAGAAATAAGGACTACCTGCAAAACTATTTGGCATTCATCCATGATGTAAGCGGCTGCAATACAATCAACTATAATACAGACATCGCTGATTCCGAAAGAAGCTGCGGCTACCTGAACGCTGCAATAGCAAACATGCTCAAGTATTACGGTAACATAGTGAATGAAATAGAAGAGGTACTCAGGTTTTACTTCCTCACATGCAGCATCGAGATGAGTTGCTGCGAGCTTGCAAAGGCTTTCATCCCCTTTGCGGACCACAACAAACCTTTTGAATTCAACGGAATAGCCCTCACAGCGTCTCAGGTCAAAAGAATGAACGCCATAATGCAGACCTGCGGTTTCTATGATGAAGCCGGAGAATTCTCCTACCTTGTGGGACTGCCAGGAAAAAGCGGCGTAGGCGGCGGAATTGCTGCTATCTATCCTCAGCGATATTCTGTAGCTGTCTGGAGCCCAAGACTGAACGAGAAAGGAAACTCCATCGTAGGCCTCAAGACTCTGGAGCTTCTTACAACCAGAACAAAGGAATCTATATTCTAAGAGCCACAATTAAACACAGAACAATATAGTCATTGCTCCACAATTACTATATTTGAACGTCCAAAGAAGGAGACGCCGGGATTTGCTGCAGCCCTCAATATGGACAACATCAGTAGTTATGAATTGGTTTATTCTGATTGTTGCTGGGCTGTGTGAATGTGGGTTCACATTCTGTCTTGGCAAAGCCAAAGTGGCAACGGGCTGGGAAGCCACGGCCTGGTATGCAGGTTTTGTAATAGTCTCCGCACTCAGTATGTTTCTTCTTGCCAAGGCGAGCAGAACAATTCCTATCGGGACAGCCTACCCGGTATGGACTGGAATTGGTGCTGTAGGAACCGTTCTCGTAGGCATTTTTGTGTTCAATGAAGTTGCCAGTTTCTGGCGCCTTTTCTTTATCACGACACTGATAATCTCTATCGTAGGGCTTAAAGTCCTATCCTGATAACAGGATTTTGTTCCCCAAAACACCAACTCAGACAAAACCACGATGTCGTTTTGCCAAAAGAGAGCCACAAAATGCGCTGCCGCCTTACGCTCTGATTCTCAGCGATATATTAAAAGTCCTTCCCCTGAAAAAGGGGGAAGGATATTCAGTAAACATCTAATTAACAGCATATTAAAGGGCAGCAGGCTGACACACTTACCAATGAAGGTTTGAACCATCCGTTTTTTATTAATAATAAAGCACCAATGTTGAAGACAGATTAAACCCTGTTTTAACACCATTGATACGGTAGTAGCATTAAGAAATAAAATGTAAACTTGGATTTACAAATGTGCACTTTTCGTTTTTCCGATTATATATGTGCGGCATTTCCCTGCCACCTTATCTGAATACTATCCAGTTGGTAGTGTACTTGCATTTTTCTATCCAAGGATGGATTATGGTAACATCTTGCCCGGCCTTACGCCTGAACCATGAATAGTTCCAGCCACTGCCCATATCCATGTAAAGCGCATTGTCAACTCCGGCTGAAGAGAGCAGGTCCACAAATTCCGCATACCTTATTTCCTTTGCAGATTCTACCACGCACAGCATTCCTTCAAGGGAGCACAATGCCCTGAAGTAATACCGTCCGTCAGGGAGCCTGTCCCTGAACCGCGGCTGGACCTTGCCCTCAGATATGATCATGTTCTGGGAAAAACCTGCCCTGAGGGGCTTATCTTGGGGGATCCTTCCAGAGAGGGCAAAACTCCATGCTTTTCCGTCGTAGACAAAAAATCCGGTGTTGTCGGGGCATTCATATCCTTCATGGAAGACTCCGGAGCTCACATGGTTTCCGGCAATGTTGTCGTGAGAAAACTCTTCCAGGAGTTCACCTGTAAAGGCGGCTTCACAGCATAGGAGGATGTCTGTATCTTTTTGATAGTCCGGCATTTTACCGCAGACAAGATCTATTTCCCTGAAGCCTGGGGTGAATATGATCAGAGATGAATCGCCTCCTTTCCCAAGGCTGTCAAGAGCAACCGTGCCGCCGCCCTTGGTCCAAAGAGCAACGTCCAGGAAAGTACTGGCATAGGCCCCGCAGGGAACTGTCTTTGATGTGCTGCAACCCGATGACATGACTATAAATGAAAACAATGCGGCGAATATGGTACTTCTTTCCATTTGAGTTTTAACCATCCGTTTTTTTATTAATAATAAAGCTTTATTTTGCGATATGCCTCCTAATTCGATATTATTTCAATATAATACCCTTCCATTGCGATATTTTGGGATTATTACTACTGATGATAATTGTTATTGTATCACCAATTCTTATCTTAGAATATAACTTATTTGGAATAGTTTCAGTTTTATGATACACTTTATTTAAATAAATATAATCATAACTCATATTTGACCAGCGAGTACCTTTACTATAACTGTGACTTTTATTTGTAATTACAGCATTAATAACATCAATATTGTTGCTTAGTTTATTTTGATAGTAAATAGTTGAAATAGTGCCCAATATCAGAATAATAAACAAAGGAACATAATAGTAATGCTTTGTAAAAAAAGAAGCAAATGAGAATCGAGTTGCATTATCAATATTACTACTTTTATCTTTAATTCTATTTGTTTTAACCATCCGTTCTTTTATTAATAATAAAGCTTGAAGACAGATTAAACCCTATTTAAACACCGTTGATACGGTGGTTGCATTATGAAAAAAAAGTGTACATTTGGATTTACAAATGTGCACTTTTCGTTTTTCCGATTATAAAAATGGATTAGTGATTAATCTTCGCCATAAGGATTAGCATAAAAGCTTACCTTACCGGTTGGAAACTTCCAGTAACCGGCGATACACTCTTTAGTGCAAGCCCTATCCTGAGCATCCATCGCATCTTTGGCAAATGTCACGCTCTTAGTAGAGCCGACCAGTTCATTGTAATAATAAACTGCTGTCGTAGATCCGGAAGTGTAAGTTTGCTTTTCTGCGTGCTGTCTGATTTTCCCAAGATCAGTTTCGGGAGTAACATATACAAAGACCCTGAAATTAAAGTCATTCTTGTAGTATGCTACCTGTTCGTAATTACCACCAGAGCAGGACAACAGAATAAAGGCAAAACATGCAAGTAAAAGTAACCTTTTCATAACTAATATTTTTAACAGTTTTCCAAGAGGCCAGACTATGAGGGACTCATTGCTGGGAGGGTCAATCCAAGCTGGCCCATAAGTGCTATCAAAGTTAATGATTAATTTTGTTTTAACCATCCGTTTTTTTTATTAATAATAAAGCCTTAAGCGAAAACACACTTACAAGGTTGCCATCAGGCTCAATGGCAAACCCACTAAGGCCATCGCTAGACAGGTAACATTTACAATCGTCATAACTATCGTGAATATCTACGGCATCACCATTAAACAGGAACTTTCGAGCAATACTAAAACATTCCCTGAACAGATTACCGTCCACGGACTGCATATTAAACTCAGCACCCGATTTTTTATGCTTTACAGTAAATGATGTATTAGCCCTGTTGCTGTTGCTGACACTGGCAATTTGTCTTCCCAGTATCCCTCCAATGCTGCTGAGTTCTCCTTTACTAAGTCTTCTGCGACCTGTTCGGAAGTCCCTAACTTGTTTATCAGATAATCCCTCACAGCGTTTGTATAGACTTTCAAACTCTGAAAGTCTTCTGGACTGTCTGTGGGCATTGTTGTGTACTTTGGTTGTTTCTGTGTCATTATTGTCATCCTCCTTTTTATTGCCATACGGCTGTCCTACTCGATGTAAGCGTCGATTGGTGGCGTTATCTTTATAATGCCCAACTCGCGACTTAATCAGTATTGTCTCTAATAAACTAATCATCTATGTCCCTAAATAATAAATCATCATACACCTTACCTTTTGCCATTTTCCCAACACCGTCCTTAATAATAACAAACGAAGGGAGACCTAAAAGCACCTTTCCATCTTCACTATTTGGGTTACAGGCAACCACAGCAAACCCCTTATAAGGCTGCTCCTCCACGAGGGTGCAATGCTCCTCGCAATCTTCACCAAGTACCTGTTTTGCAATTTCAATGTTTGTCATATCACCAAAGTTTATTAGTTTTAACCATCCGTTTTTTTATTAATAATAAAGCTTATACTTTACAGTAAACCTCTGGCTATCCCTGTTGCTGTTGCTGACACTGGCAATTTGTCTTCCCAGTATCCTTCCAAGGCTTTGTCGCTCTTTTTCATCCAGCTCTCGCTGACCTGTTCTGAAACCCCTAACTTCTTCGTCAGATAGGCTTTCACAGCTTTCTTGTAATCTTCTAAACTCTGGTAATCTTGTGTCGGCTTCTTTGCCATTGTCCTGTTCCTCCTTTTTATTGCCATACGGCTGTCCTACTCGATGTAAGCGTCGATTGGTGGCGTTATCTTTATAACGCCCTACTCGTGACTTAATCAGTATTGTCTCTAATAAACTAATCATCTATTTCCCTCAATAATAAGTCATCAAATTCTTGTCCATCAGCCCTGTGCCCCTTACCATCTTTTATCAGCACGTACATAGGGTTGCCCAAAAACTCTTCATTAGGGTTACAAGCTACAACATCGTAACCCTTGTAAGGTGGCTCCTCCACGAGGGTGCAATGCTCCTCGCAATCTTCACCAAGTACCTGTTTTGCAATTTCAATGTTTGTCATATCACCAAAGTTTATTATGGTTTTAACCATCCGTTTTTTTTATTAATAATAAAGCATAATCTTTTTGTTTAGGTAAAAAGCACTATTCGTCTGGATCAAGAGTAAAAAGAACCCTGCCATAAAGTTGCATCTGGATGTCGATGTATTCTTCATCACTCTTAATGCCAGTCGGCTTGCCATCCATACCCCACTTCATATAGGCCTTGAGTTCCTTTTCCTCTGCTTCGCTATCGGCAAAGCAAGGGGCTGTATAGAACTCAAAGTAATCGTCCAACTTCTGTGCCCTGTACTTGTTCAGCAAGTCCCAAATGTCAATTTCAAGTATCTGGCCATCCACTTTAACTTTGGCAAATGGCCAATCAGGATGGTTTTTGTCAATTTTGTGGCCTGCCACCTCCACAAACTGTGCAGATTTTGTAATGGCAGTTTTGTCTTTTGCTTTCATAAGCTTGTTGAATTTATTGGTTAATGATTTGTCTTTTGCTTTACTTAAATAACGCTGCATTCGTTCTTCGTCAAGAATTGGTTTTAACCATCCGTTTTTTTAATAATAAATCAAATGCTTCAGAGGATTTCCACGATGCAAAGGTATTACGGCTTTTTGACAATTTTCGTCAACGGGTGTATTTTAGCCGGCAATAACCGAGTGGTCCTATTTTCTGGGACCACTACACTTGTCTATGGCGAAATTTTTAGTGCGTGTCTGGTATTCAGTTTTAAGTGCAATTATTATCGGGAATACTGGAAGATTGCGGAAAAGCATTAACTTTGTTTGGTGTTTTAACCATCCGTTTTTTTATTAATAATAAAGCCTGTACTATTGCTGCTGCCATTGCTTCAGCGAGAGCTTTTCTTCTTTAGTCATTTTTTGCAAAAGTCAAAAATATTTCATACATTTGCAGATAGGATTGATTGGGCTTCTCATAGCGGGTTTCGGCCCTTCGGGAAGATTTTCAGTCCTTTTTTTATAATTTTCATGGTATAGACCATTTTTTCGGCTTGGTCCTTTACCTTACATTGGATTGATATTCCGTTATAGGTAGCCTCATAAACCAAGAAATTACATGCATGATGCCTGCCTTCTTCTACCCCGGTCAATGTCGCTGATGGCAGCCACACCCCCACTTTTGTGGATAAATCCATTGGTTTTAACCATCCGTTTTTTTATTAATAATAAAGCAAATAGTGATGTCAATGCCCGCCGCCAGTCTCAAATGCTAGGTTGGCGGCTTCTTTTTCCCAGGATTGTGTAAACAATTCCAGAATTAACAAAATCTGAGAGGCGGACAAGATAAATTTACCTTTTGGCATTCTTTTTTCGGATCCGTGCATTATATTTGCAAAGCATAAGACAGAAATAATAATTATGGAAGACATGTTAAAGAAAGAATTTGATTTCTATCTTAAGAATCAAAATGACTTGGTGAAGAAGTACAACAATAGATATCTGGTTATTGTTGGACAAGAAGTTGTTGGGGCTTATGATTCGTTTGAGGAAGCCTTAGAAGAATCTATTAAGGCTCACGAACTTGGCACTTTTTTGATTCAGAAATGCACATCTGGAGTAAGTGCGTATACTCAGACTTTTCATTCAAGGGTTTGTTTTATCTAAAGTGGTAATTGAAGATGGATAATAAGGTAAAGGCGTTGACCTTTCATGGGAGGGGTATTGTTGATTGTATAGTGTCTCCAGTTACTTTAAAGGATCCTTTTTCTTCAAATAGTGCTGACACATTAGGTATCTGGGATACCGGAGCAACGAATTCAGTAATAACCAAAGATGTTGCAAAGGATCTTGGTTTGAAACCCGTAGGAATGACTAAAGTTCGTGGTGTTCACGGCATAAAAGATGTAAACATCTATTATGTGAATATTACTCTGAATAATAGAGACATTACTCTTAATACTCAGGTTACAGAGTGTGACGAACTTTCAGATGATAACAAGGTAGGTCTCCTAATAGGCATGAACATTATAACACGAGGGGACTTTTCTATTACCAATTTTGGAGGGAATACAACCATGTCATTTAGAGTCCCTTCGCTTCAAACAATAGATTATGTTTCTGGACTTAGAAAAGGCGGGCAACTTGTAAAAGATAAGGTTCCAGGAAGAAATGATCCTTGTCCATGTGGCAGTGGGAAGATATTTAAACATTGCCATGGCAAAAACCTATGAGTCCATTCAGAACTCTGAGAGGATTTAGTATATCATATTTCCTTCGTTGTAACATTCTGACCACAGAGAGATTTTGACTGCGCTGGAGGCCACATCTACATCAGTGGATAGTCAGTAGAAGGCTTGCGCATCTTGCCTGGAGGGAATGCGGTGCGCTCTGCTTGGTTATAGTTGATCTGGGGTGATTGGCGGTTCTGAGAACTGTTTTCTTGAGGCAGATTCCTTTTTCATAGATTTTGCAGAATCAAAATTTTTTTTAATTTTGTAGTGCGGTGCGCGTACCTTATATAGGGAGCGTGCCGTTCTTTTTTATAGTTTTTCTTCATGAACGATAGTACCATTTTGCACACAAAGAATCTTTTTGAATTGCATCCATTGTCGTTTTAACCATCCGTTTTTTTATTAATAATAAAGCTATAAAGACATTCAGAGTGGGCGATAAGAGCGTTAGACACTATGAGTCGGTTAGCGTAAAGAAAGATGGATTAGAGGTCGTAATAAGCAATCACTATATAAATAGCAGTGCCGTTAAAAACAAACTCACTGAGGGTAATGTGCTTTATAAAAGCAAAACATTATCCTCCAACAGCTCTGATAGGCACTTAGCTGAAAACCAAAATGGTTCGCCGGACCTCCTTCCTACGCGAGAGGATAATGTTGTTATCTCTGGCAACAAAGTTAATCCATCGGAATCAAATATCCAAACATCGGGCGAAGAAATTGCAAGTCGTTTTAAACATCCGTTTTTTTATTAATAATAAAGCGTTTGGGCAGGTGGGAGTTCGGGTTCCTCCCGTTCTTGTAACGCTTGTCAATGCGTCCTGATTTGGTTAGTCGTTTCATATCACTTCATGTACTGCCAGAATCCCGGCTATTATAATATCTATGCTAATTATTATCCAGTTGAGTTCCTGCTCCCTCCAAGGACGGATGAACAAAGATACGATAAAATGGACGCCAACCAATACAATCACGAACCAGGCGAGGGCAGCAAGGGGGTATAGGAACAAGTGTGAGGGCTTGTACCACCCACCCACCAGGTCAGCCGCCACGAAGGCGGCATAGACCAGGACTAAAACTATTAGCGGGAGTTTTCTTTTCATAGGTTTTAACCATCCGTTTTTTTATTAATAATAAAGCTGAGAAGGAGTTTCAGCGCTTTCGCGCCAAGGTTTTAACCATCCGTTTTTTTATTAATAATAAAGCTTCTAGAGCATAGTTTATTGTTGCTCAACATGTTTCACGTATTGATATATCAAAAAAATTCAACAAATGGAGTCGGTTGTGGCAGTTGGGGCTGATTTTTTGAACGGCTTTTCCTGCCGAAATAATGGTAACTATACTCATTTTGTTTATCAAGAGTAAATATAACGCTAACATTGCATTTTTCAAAAAGCTCTTGTTGCAATCTCTTCTTATGCATCAAAGCATTGCTCAAAACGGTACAATGCCTTACATAAAGGTTTTTGTGAAGTTTTATAAAGCCATCCTTCAAGAGTGTCTGGACAAACTGCTTGTGCTCTATTCTTCCGGTCTTTGTATGCAAGGGAAAGTTCAATATGGTATATAAATAAATACATAACTATTTTGGCTGTTAATAGTTTAAATTTCAGTTAAAAAGAGTATCTTTGTGATATGTACAAAAATAGCGGAAAACTGTTGTTGGTTGCGGTTCTGATACTGGTTCTGCTGGTTTTGAATCTGCTGCTGGGAAGCGTAAAGATTCCGGCTGCGGATGTGATTGGTGTTTTATTTGGTGACCGCTCAAATGAGATTTTCTCCAACATCATCCTCAAATCCAGGCTGCCGCAGGCTCTTGTGGCTATTGTTGCAGGAGCGGGGCTTGCAGTATCGGGTCTTCAGATGCAGACAGTATTCCGCAATCCGCTGGCCGGGCCTTCCGTGCTCGGCATCTCCAACGGAGCAAGCCTGGGAGTGGCCATAGTGGTGCTGATGTCCAGCTCACTGGCTGGAGTATCGCTGAGCAGGATGGGATATGTGGGAGACGCGGCAATATCAATAGCGGCAATCATAGGTTCTCTGGCAGTGATGGCGCTGATTGTATGGGTAGCAAGGAAAGTAAAGGGCAATGTAACGCTTCTGATTATCGGAGTAATGGTAGGCTATCTGGTAACGGCTATTGTCGGAGTGCTGAAGTTCTTCAGTGCGGAAGAAGACATAAAGGCCTATGTGGTCTGGGGTTTAGGTTCTTTTGCAAGGGTTTCAGGAGACCAGATGCTGCTGTTTGTCGGGATGATGCTCGTGTTGCTGCCGTTGAGTTTTTTGCTGGTCAAGACCTTGAACCTTATGCTTCTCGGCGATGACTATGCCCGCAACCTTGGCCTTAACGTATCCAGAGCCAGAACTCTTGTCATTCTGAATTCGGGAGTGCTGGTTGCAATAGTTACAGCCTACTGCGGACCGATAATGTTCATAGGACTGGCTGTCCCTCATCTTTGCAGGGCCATATTCAGGACTTCTGACCATAGGGTGCTGGTACCTGGCACCATCCTGGCAGGAGCGGCGCTTGCCCTGCTTTGCAGTCTGGTTGCAAGGATGCCTGGCTTTGAGGGAGCGCTTCCGGTAAATTCAGTCACCGCCCTGATAGGAGCCCCTGTAATTGCTTCAGTCATATTCAAACGGAGGAAAGACGATGTCAGAGAGTAAGCAGACCATAAAGCTGGAAAACCTCTGCATCGGCTACAGAGGAAAACACGGAGTGAAGGAAGTTGCTTCCGGCATCAACGCCAGCCTGTACGCTGGAGAACTTACCTGCCTCATAGGGCCGAACGGCATTGGCAAGTCCACCCTGCTGAGGACATTATGCGCATTTCAGGAGAAACTCTGCGGAAAGATATTCATAGAAGGAGAAGAACTGTCAGACTATCAGGACAAAGAGCTTTCCAAGAAGATCGGAGTGGTCCTCACCCACCGCCCGCAGATACAGAACATGAGCGTAGAAGAACTGGTCTCTCTTGGCAGAAGCCCATATACAGGATTCTGGGGCAAGCTGGAAAAGGAAGACAAAAAGATTGTGTCAGAGGCAATATCGCTGATTGGAATAGATAATCTCAAAGGCAGGATGATACAGAACCTCAGCGATGGAGAAAGGCAGAAGGTAATGCTTGCCAAAGCTATTGCTCAGCAGACCCCTATCATCTACCTTGACGAGCCAACTGCGTTTCTGGATTTCCCGTCAAAGATAGAGACGATGCAGCTGCTCCAGAGGCTGTGCCGTCAGAACGGAAAGACAATCTTCCTCTCCACCCACGATCTGGAACTCACTCTCCAGCTTGCAGACCGCATCTGGCTGATGCAGAAAGGAAACATCACTATCGGAACACCAGAAGAAGTGGCACAGAGCGGAGCACTCTCAGAATTTATCGAAAGAGAAGGAATAACCTTTGACAAATCGCAGATGAGAGTGAAAATCAGCAGATAGCCCTATTTCTTGTTTTTTGCGCGAGCTTCTTTTAAAATTTCTTGAGCTTCAAACATTTCCTCCATCAGCTCATCTAAACCATTGTTTGAGGTGTCTTTGAGATCCAAAAGCTCTGACTGTTTGCTGAATTCCCGGATATCCTCTTCACTTAACTTCATAATTTTCACGCAATTATTACGAAGGTCAGTTAAGGCGTTGAGCCAAAGGGCATTGTCAAAAAACAAGGTAGGAAAATCATAGCTCAACAATCCGTCAACAGAAATAAGAAGATTTGTACCTTCGTCAAATCTATTTTTCATAACATCTATCACCTGAGTCTTGTAAAGGCTGCGGTATTGATAAAAAGAAGCAACATTGTTAATAAAGTTAACATTACCAAGAGTACTGAATGTCTCTATATTAGACGAGAATATATTCTGTGTTATCAAGGAAAAATCCGTACTTGAAAGAAGCAAAGCATCTACAAATTTTGTCCTTAGGCTGTCATAAACATCAGGATTCTTTATAATTTCCATTTGAGTCTTAGAGGCTATCCTTAGTGCGGAATCTGCCTGACGGGCCTTCTCTATGGTCTGGTCCATATCGTAGATGATGGTCATAGCCAGACCTTTCTTTGCAGCTTCATTCTTTCTGTGTTCCAAGATTGATGATACTCCAAAAGTAAGAATAATCGATATGGTAGTTGCCAAAAGCGAAAGCAAAAACTGCTTTAAACCAGGTCTATTCTTCATAAATGCAAAGTTAAAACTTATAATCGATGTGATAACTGCCAGAAACGAAAGCCCAAACTGTTTTATAGAGGAATTCTTCATGGCTGTAAAGTTAAAACTTATTTGATATTTCCGTCATCGTCTATCAGAAGAACCGTCAATTCCGCATCCTTTGAAAGAGGTGCGCAGGCTGTTTTGCATCTAGATTTAACCTCATTTACAAAGCATTGCAGAAAATTCTCAGGAATGATGTCCCAAAGCTCTCTGGCAAGTGTGATGCTGTAAGCTCTGCCCGATATTTCCTTTGGGCAATTGATGGATTTAAGCATCTCGGCAATGAAATCCCTGTCCATAGTGACATTGCTGGAGTGGGTGTCGAGGTTTCCGGCAGCAAGTTTGACCGCCTTGCCGAGCATTATGCCGAGAGTTATCTGCCTGAAGCCAACCTCGTATGCAATCTTTATTGTATCCCCTATCTTGTTGCCATATTGCACGAAGCACTGAGGTGGAAGTTCTTTGTAATAATCCTTGAGGAAGTTTTCGCTCTTGGCTCCGGAGTTTATGACGACACGGCTGCTGCCGCTTGCACAGGCCACCTCCATGCATTTGCGGATAGAATTGATGAAACCTTCCTCCGAGAACGGCTTGATTATACCGCTCACCCCTATTATGCTGATGCCTCCCTCTATGCCGAGTCTGGGATTGAAAGTACGGTGAGCTATTTCCTCTCCTCCTGGAACTGAAATAATTACCTTGAACCCTTGATCCGGATACAAATGTTTGAGATTGTCGGCAATCATCTTTCTCGGCCCCTTGTTGATGGCTGCCTCGCCGGGAGGGCAGTCAAAGCCGGGAAGAGTGATACGGCCGACACCTACGCCACCGTCTATCACAATGGCGGAAGATTCCAGCTTTGAAACTGAAGCGTGAACCTCCATCTTGTCTGTGACATCCGGATCGTCTCCGCTGTCCTTTACTACGTATGCAGATACGGATGGATGCGTCTCTGAGTTGGATTGAAACGCTTCTGAATCACTGATGAAACGGGTTTCTACGGAGATGGTTTCTCCGTCCGGGAGGAAGATGTCAACTGTTTCAAGACGGATGCCTTCCATCAGGCACTTTGCAGCAGCCACTGCCGACGCTGTGGCACAACTTCCGGTAGTAAGCCCGCTGTGCAACGGATAGAAACGCGGCAGAAGCTTCTCCACCATACGTCTCATGCCAAAAGGTCCGTTTACCGTAATGAAACTCTCCGGCATCTTCGGCCTCTCTATGGCAAAAACCTTCACTCCTTTCCTTAAGGCAGCATCTGCCTTTTCCAGGAAACCTCCACTTAAGCCGCTCTCTTTCAAGAGGATGGCATCAGGGCTGATTCTATCCATTTCCGATGATTCATCCTCACCTTGATGGTAGAAACACAGATGTGATGGATCCGCTCCATACTTCTTTGCAAGGCTGATTGAAGACTCCCTGTCCAAGATGCGGTGGAAGACTTCTATGCCGGATTCTTCAAGGCTTTTCAGTTTAGGGATAGACTGCACTCCGGCCGTGGAAAGAAGTGTCCACCGTCTTTCTGAAGAAAACTTTCCGGCAGAAATGATCTTTTCAACCGCATCGGGGAAATCCTTGCACCAGACAACTTCCGGACTTCTTTGAGGATAGATTCTCTCAAACCTGACAACAGGAATGTCAAGAACCTTTGCTGCCTCAGCGATGTTAAGATGCAGTTCACTTGCAAAAGGATGAGCTGCATCAATTATGAGCCTGATATCGTGATTATTGCAGAATTCAACAATCTGCCCCCGGTCCAGAGCGCCGCTGATCAGCCTCCCGTGATGCAGGGTAAGCTGCTGCTCACCGCCTTTGGTGGAATACCAGAAAAGGGAACCGGATTCCTCCAGTTCCTTAGCCGCCAAACGGCCCTCCGTCGTTCCGCCGAATACCAGTATCATCCTCTCGCCTTCCGGAAAAGGTGTGTAAAGTTCTTTGAGTAAAGTTCAGACAGCCCCAGGCGGTTGTCTATGGAATCTCCCACAACAAGCATCGTGGTAAGTGTCAGGTGGTTGTCCTTGACAATCTTTGCAAGGTCCTTCAATACTCCGCGATATATCTTCTGGTCCGGCCAGGTAAGGTGATAGCAAGCCGCCACTGGAGTGTTTTCAGGATATTCCATAAGAAGCTCTTTTTGGACATCATCCACAATGGCAGCTGAAAGGAAGATGCACATCGTGCTGTTGCTTCTTGCCAGCAGATGTAGTTTCTCTTTTTCCGGCATAGGAGTGCGGCCCTCTCCTCGTGTAAGGATTATGGTCTGGCACCTTTCAGGAATGGTAAACTGGCTACGGAGCTCAGCCGCAGCGGCAAGGAACGAGGATATGCCCGGAGTTATGTGGTATCTCATGTTGTGCTTGTCAAAGAATGCCATCTGCTCCTGGATAGCCCCGAAGATGCAAGGGTCGCCGGTATGAAGCCGTACGATAAACTTGCCCCTGTCGTAGAAGTCCTTCATGAGCTCGCACTGCTGCTCCAGATCCATAT
Source organism: uncultured Bacteroidales bacterium (assembly GCA_900316795.1). Taxonomy (GTDB): domain Bacteria; phylum Bacteroidota; class Bacteroidia; order Bacteroidales; family UBA932; genus Egerieousia. The sequence continues at coordinate 43,644 of ONEF01000007.1, forward strand.
CGGCGGAGGAAACAACCTTGGCACCAGGCTTTGCGCAAAGTGTAAGTTCCTTTGGGACAAGGCTTCCGGCATACAGGATAAGGTCCGCTCTCTGGAGCATCTTCCTGCCTCTTACGCTTACAAGGTCAGGATCTCCCGGCCCTGCACCCACAATCTCTATGTGCGGATGAGGCAAGCAGCAGCAGTCCACGGCAGCGGCAACAGTCCAGTTGCTCCCCTTCTGCTTTCTAAGAAGCAACGGATAGCCGCGAGTAAAATCTTCCAGAGCCGTCAAATCAGAGGATTCAGTTTTCCGGGAGACAGGAGAAACTGCAGACAGAATCGCTGAGGCCTCAGAGACGGAAGGTGTGCCCACGCACTTTTCCACAACAGAACTTGGAGTCGGGACTGAGACCGAAGACAGCTGCTCAGCCGTATAGAATCTCATCTTCAAATCCTTGCCAAGATGAGTCTTGAACTTGTCTTCCAGAGCCTTCATAACAGGTTCGTCTTTCTTGATGTCCGCAGAAGATATTCCGGCAATAGCTTCCTTGCAGATGCCGTTTTCTTCCAGGCAACCGAAAATTTCCTCTATGACCTTTTCAGCAGGCCCTGCCTGGCGGGCTAAACCGATCCCGACGTGGACACATCGCGGAACCCACTGTATATTAGGAATGTCCAGTTTTCTTCTCATCGGCGATACAGAAAGCAGAAGGCTGAACTCTGAAAGGTCAATATCGCTGAACTTCTTGAATACGGTCACATTGCCGGCAGGGTTTTCTTCCAGCCAGACAGTCCCCTCGTCTTCAACCTCCAGAAGCAGCGCTGTAGGTTTGCCTTCCGCATAAAGGAAAATCTGGCGGTTGAGGTCATCAGACTCCTGGCTCCAGCCGAAACGCCTGGCCAGAAGATCCAGAGGCCAAAGACCGCTGCCGTCTGTCTGGGTGGTGATTACAGGATGGGCCATAAGCTCAGCCGCAAGCTTTGAAGCAATGTCGTTTGCACCGCCTATATGGCCTGAAAGCACGGAGACCACATTCTTTCCGCCGGAATCTATGCAAAGCACGGCAGGATCTGAATGCTTGTCCTTGAGAAGCGGAGCAATGGTCCTTACGCAGATACCCATAGCCCCCACAAACACAAAGCAGTCTGTTTCTTTCCAAAGATCGGAAACTTCAGCCCTATGTATAATTTCAGCACCAAGGAAAGAGGCAGCCCGCTTGGCAACCGTCCTCCCCTGCTCAGATATCAAAACAACACATGATTTCATCCTGTCAGTCATTTACATTATTATATCAACATCCTGTCTTTCACTGCTTTTAATATGTCTATCGGATTGTTGTCGTCAAGTTCTATGTGGGTCGGCTCTTCCAGAGTCATTCCCAAGGCATTGGCAGCATTGATGAAAGTATGCAAGCTACTGGAGTTTTGCGTTTCAGGGCAGGCGGCACTGTCAGAATAAGCATTTTGTTCAACACTGCCGCTGCCTGAAGAGTGCTTATTGACTGTCACGCTGTTGAACACTATGCAGCCGCCCGGGGTAAGATGGTCATAAACCTTCCGCATTATTTCTTGCAGACGCCCTCCGTGGCCCCCTATGAATGCCGCATCACATCTCATATCCGGGCCGATTTCCGCCTGAAGGAAATCCCCTATCCGGTATTCGATACCCGGAGCGGAGAACTTTCTGGAATTGCTTTCCATAAGTGCCTTCCCTTCAGGGCGGATTTCAAAAGAGAGGATGTCCAGATGCGGAAACTGGAGCCGGGCTTCTATGCTCACGCTGCCGGTGCAGAATCCTATATCCCAGAATGTCTTGCGTTTATAGAGATCCAGTTTCTGGAGCGTAAGAAGTCGGACGGGCATTTTGGTTATCATCTTTGTCCTTCCGTCCAGAAGGTTGAATTCCGCCTCCGGTATGCCCCAACGCCTTTTCGGGGCATTGTCTTCTATAGTAAGAACCAGACAGTTTGGCTGGCTGAATGTAGATTCAGCCGCTTCTTCTATGCTCAGTGACGATATCTTTTCTTCATCCGGGTTGCCCAGATGTTCTCCTATGTGCATCCGGTAGAAAGAGAAACCGTACTCAATCATCCTGCGGGCTATCTCATCCGGGGTCTTATGCCGGTCTGTAAGTACACCTATCTTGCCGCGGTGCTCTATCAGAGCGTTGTCAAACTCCTTCCAAGGCCTTCCGGTCAAGGAAACGATATACATATCGTGATAAGGAATCTGAGTCCTGTGGCAGAGCATCTGGAGGGAGTTGAAATATGGATACACCTTCATAGGAACCTCCGGCATAACCCTTTGCAGGGTTGAGGCAAAGCCGAAGAAAAGCGGGTCGCCGGAAGCGAAAACCACAATGTGGCAGTCTGCATCGCGATACTTTTCATAGACATATTCCAAAGGTACGGTTATATCTATCCAAAGGCTCCCTTCAGGAAGCAGTATCTCCGCTATCTGGTGGTGGCGCTTTCCGCCTGAAAAGACACGGCTGCGGGAAATCACGTCCATAACCTCCGGCGGGAAAAACGGCCGTGGACTGTCAGACATCCCAATTATGGTAAAACTCAACGCCATTGTTACAAGTCTCTTCCCGGGTCCAGGTTCTTTGCATCGTCAAATGTCAGGATGGCGTTGCAGAGGGTTGCGGCAAGGTTGCTTCCTCCTTTCCTGCCCTTGACTATAATCTTTGGTATATCCTTGAACGGCAGGAGCATGTGCTTTGATTCCTGCACGTGGACAAAGCCCACTGGAGCGGCAACTATTCCGGCCGGATGAGCCTTGCCCTGACGTATCAGGGAGCAAAGTTCCATAAGAGCAGTCGGGGCGTTGCCGAAAGCGAACAATGCATCCGGATGTTCCTCAACCGCCAGCCTGATTCCCGCCTGGGTACGAGTCACCCCTTCTTTCTCAGCGATCTGTGCAACCCTTGGATCCATCAGATAAGTCTTGGCCTCAATGCCAAGGCGGGCAAGAGCCCCCTTGCGAATTCCGGTGGCGGCCATGGTGACATCGGTAACGATGGTCTTCAGAGTGCCGTCTGCAACCTTTTGGTAAAGACGCTCCACAGCGTTTTCATCCGTGTAGAGGAGATGCTCCATCTCAAAGTCTGCCGTAGTATGTATGGCATGAAGCAGCGCCCACTTGTGTCCAAGCGGATAATCCTTGCACTTCAGTTCAGAGGATATGGTACGGAAGCTCTCGTGCATAATGTCCTGCCCTATTTTCCTTTCACTTCTGCAATTACACTCGTTTGAAGTCGCATTCCCGGAATAATAGCCTCTTGGAGTTATCATCGCTGAGCCTTCAAGATATGTCTGCGAGTTGCCGATTATCAGCACGGTAAACATATCTACATCCTCAGGATTGAGGGCGGAAAGGGTTGTGGTCCATACCTTCTGGTCTTCACGCCCTGCCTGGCGTACACATCCTACCGGAGTCTGGGGGCTCCTGCCTTCTTCAAGGAAGATTTCCACCAGACGGTAAAGCTGCCAGTATCTTCCGTGGCTTTTGGGGTTATATACGGCGGTTATGAAATCAGCCTGGGCTGCAGCACGAATCCTCTTTTCAATCAGCAGCCAAGGTGTCATAAGGTCAGACAGGGAAATGATGCAGAGGTCGTGACCGATTGGAGCGCCCAGCAAAGAAGCAGCCTTCTGGAAAGCGCTGATACCAGGAAGCGTCTCTATTTCAACATATTCTTCCTGACCTCTCTTGATTTCTTCCTTACCGGTACAGAGACTGTTGTCTTCCCGTATGCCAGCAAAGCTCTCTTGGCTCCGCATCTGGTAAAGCAGAGGAGCCATACCATAGATGCCTGAATCTCCGCTGGATATGACGCATACGGTTTTGCCCTGCCGGGCAAGTTCCATTGCCTGACGGGCACGGTCTTTCTCCTGCTTCATTCCCGTATCAAGGCATACGGCGCCTTCTTTGAGATATTTCTCTATGAAGCGGAAATAGTACTTGTAGCCTACAACCGCATCTGCCTCAGAAACAGCTTTCATTACTGCAGGAGTAATATCCTGCCCAGATCCCGGGCCTATTCCTGCTACTATTATCTTTCCCATAGCGTTGCAATTTACGCAAAACAATCAAAATAACCGCCATCGGCGTGCATTGTGTCCAGGTGGTGCCCAAATCGGGACACCTGGACTTATAGGTGTTAGTCAAAGAAGATCCGGAGCCCGGCGAGTATCATCCTTCCCGGATTGTAGAGAGCATATTTCCTCAGCGATGAATCAGGCCTCTTGTCCACCTTGTCAAAGATGTTGTCTATGCCGATGTAAGGCTCAAGGACAAACTTGTCTGATACCCTGAAAGTATGAGTGGTGTTGAGGTTCCAGACACCATAGCCCGGAGCGTTCTCATAGTTAGGATAATATGTCTTGCTCTGGAGTCTTGCGCTCAGACGCAAGTTGAGGGAATAAAGCCCCCAGGTGTGGTGGAAGTCAGAAGACAGTGTAAGTGTATTCCTCACTGAACGCTCAAGCAAGCTCCACTCGTCTCCGGTCTTGGTCTTGGCATAATTCCAGGAGTAGTTGACGCCGAGGTCTATATCTTTGGTAACAATGGCATTCACATTGACATTGAGACCCTGGACGCGGCCTTTGTCGCTGTTGGCGTATAGAGCGTACTGCTCAAGTTTGGCTGCCTGCTCCGGTGTCATCTCAGGGAAGAGAGCCATCAGTTCGGCCCTCTTGGCATCGTCAACCTTGATGTTTTTCTTGATTATCATGTCATTGACATAGTTCAGGAAACCGGTTGCGGAGATTGTCAGGAAGCCGGTGTGGAACTCTGCGTTTGCACTCAGGTAGTCAGAAGTTTCAGGATTGAGGTCTTTTGAACCTATGGAAATCTGAGCCTTTCCGCGGTTTACGCTGAAGTAGTTGTAGTTGAGCTCGTCCAGCCCAGGAGTCCTGAATCCACGGCTGTAGGTCAGACGGAAGTTGAAATTCTCAGGAGAGAACATCAAGGCAACCTTTGGAGAAAAGTTGCTGCCGAAATCTTCGTGGGAAGTGAGCCTTGCTCCGGCGGTGAAGCTTATGCCTTTTACGATCTGCATCTCGTGCTGGATATAAGCAGCAAAAGTATTGGCGCCGTTGTCTATGTTTCCGCTGCTCGACTCAAGAGCGTCTCTCCTAAGATCAAGCCCGGCAATGGAAGTGGAACCCGGCATGAAGTGCATGATAGCCTGAATGTTGCCGGAATAAGCCTCCTGTTTCTTGGAACGGGTGTAATCCCCTTTCTCATAGTTTTTCCCATCTACCTGATATTCTCTGCCGTAGCTGTAGCGGTCCGCATCCAGATTCATCTGGATTGAGTAGTTGCGGTTTATCTTGTAGATTCCGCCGAGTGAGAACTTTGTTCCGCGATACCTCATCTCGTAGTCCGTTCCGCCTTTTACATCCTCCCTTGTGCGGGGACGGGATGTTATCTTGTCGTAATAGTCGAATCCGGCGTTGAAAGCCAGACTTTCAGAAGGCTTGAAAGAAAGCCTCTCGCCGAAGTTGTTGGCCCTGAAACCGGAAAACAGAGGAGCGATTGTCTCTGTGAGCTCTATCTCGTCTCCTTTCTTTGTTTCCTCATATTTGCTGTTGGAGTAGCTGTCCGCCCTGTTGTGGGAGTAAGTGGTTGATGATGAAACCATCCCTATACCTGCGTTCAGGTTTACAGACTGGGAGAAACGTCCTTTGCCGCTGACAGAAGTATGGGACGAAGCCTTAACTCCGTCGGTGAAAGACTGGTCTGTGATGATGTTGATTACACCGCCTATAGCATCGCTGCCGTAGAGAGAGGAGGCGGCTCCGTCAAGGACTTCAATCCTGCGGACTCTGGAAAGGTCAATCTTCTCCAGATCCACGTTTCCGGCCATATCGCCGATGACTCTCCTTCCGTTTACAAGTATCAGGGCGTATTTGTTTCCAAGACCGTTAAGACGGAGGAAGTTGCCCATGGAAGAAGGGGTGGTCTGGATCTGGGGAAGCATCCTCATCAGAGCGTCCTGGAGGTTGCCAAGGCCCTGCTCACGGATTTCCATTGCCGGTATCACCCTGACCGGAGATGCCGTATTCTTCAGCCTCTGGTGGTGGCCGGAACCTGTAACCACTATAGGATTGAGTTTGTTTGCCTTTGATGTATCAGAGGCCGTATGTATCTGGCCGGAAACTTTTGAAAATGAAAAAAATGATATGACTATCAAAAACAAATGCGCCTTGAATCTCATAAAAAATGAATTAAGTGAAAAGTTCTGTTAATTTATGCGTCAGCAATTAATACTAAAACAAAAAATCTGTTCTGAATTATTAAACCCAGAACAGATTTCGGGGACAAATATAGAATATTATTCCGGATTCTTTGAATGATAATAATCCAGAGGCTCGCCGTTGATGGCGGCAGTAGTGTGGTTCATCCAGATCTGGCGTACTGAAGGGAGTTCAAGAAGACCCTTTACGATCTGGGTGCCGTCATTGCAGGTGTAACCCTGAGCTGCAAAGTAGCACTTCCAGCTTGTATCCTCAACTTCCCCTTCCTCATTAGGTGCGCCGTTCTCGTCGTCATCACCGGCCATATCGTTGTGGGCATGGTCACCGGCAATAGACATCAGAGGGTGGCAATAAACTGTACCTGAGGTAATTCCGTTTGCCTGCATACGAGCAAGAACGTTGGTCTTGAAGTTTGCCATCATGTCAACGGTTCCTACATAGTAGTTCTTGCTGTAGGTCTGGAGAGCTTCCTCGAGCTGGGTGTAACGGATGTTTGCCTTGTAGGTATCGTATGAGTCAGGGTTTCCGTGGCCCATGAAAGCCACAACATTGCTGGCTGCACGGTCCTTGTAGAGATCGTTGAGTGTCTTGGCTACTGCATTGACATCAGCATCAGCATCCTGGAGAAGCGGAACTCCGAGTTTCAGAGTAACTTTGGAAAGGTAGCTGTCGTCAAGGTCTCCGTTAGAATTGTTTGCAAAGTCTTTGATGTAGTTGATTACTCTGGTGTACTCCTCGCCAGGGATTACCTGGAGGCTCTGGATTACAATCTCAGAATACTTTACGCCATCCTGTGCAAAAGCCGTGAGCCAGAAAGGAGGAGCGTAGAAGTTTCTTGGAGCCACATTCTCTCCTGCAGCAGCACGGTTGATGCAGATTGCACTTGAGAATGAAAGGAACACGTCATAACTTGGGAAAGCGCTCTTGTAAGCTGCTACTGTAGCGTCAAAAGCGTCATAAGCCTGCTGCCAGGTGCTTCCGAAAGCAACCAGGAGGATAGCCTTGTCGTGCTTTTTCTGAGCCTTTACGGTATTGTTTACAGCCTTTTGATATTCGCTGTAGTTAGACTTCTCGCTGTCTTTTGAGCAGGAAGTCAGGCCGAGCAGCATAGCTGCGGCGGCAATTAAAAGAAACTTAGTTTTCATCATCTCTTTGATTTAAATTCGTTTTTATCTTGTTGATAGTTTTTCTTCCGTTTGTGAATCTGACCAGAATCCCGGCATAGAAAGTCCTGCCGGCAGAGGTGGTCCCAAGATGAAGACCATGAGGCGTACGGTCCACATAGTTGAATATGTTGTCTATCCCGGCCTGGATGCTGAACGTCAGGTTACGGCTGCCTCTTATATCGTGAGTTGTTGCAAACCTCCAAAGCTGATAGCCTTTGCCGTCTCCGTTAGTCTGGTAATAACGCTTGGATGACATCCTGCCGTAGAGTCCCAGCCCCAGCTGGTATGCAGACGAGAAACTGTGGTTCCAGAGCAGCGAGAAACTTCCTTTGTGGTGAGCCATGCCGTCAATCTTCACTCTTCTGATGGTTTCATGGTCGGTGTCATACTGGTCTGCTTTGGTATCCAGATAACTGTAGCCGGCGTTAAGCAGGAAGTCCCCTATCTTCCATCGCAGAGAAAAATCCCCTCCGTATGTCTTGGCTTTGTCCATATTCTGGTACTTGCGGGTTTTAACAGGGTCATATCTGGCAATCAACTCGTCAGGAGCCTCGTAATTGGGAATAGTCACAAGTGTTATCATGTTGTCCAGCTTGTTGAAATAGCCTCCGACTGTCAGCACCAGACCTTTGACAGAGTATTCCAAGCTGGCTGAGAAATAGTTGCTGCTCTGGGCTTTAAGATCTTTGTTTCCAAGATACAGATATGTGCCGCTCATCTGCCTCACATACATATAATGGAGTTCCTTTGGAGTCGGAGTCTTGAACCCCTGGCTCCAACCGCCCCTAAGACGCAGATCCGGAGTAACGGACCACATCACGGATACTTTCGGGGTGGCCTTGAACCCGAACTGATGATTCCGGTTGAGCCTCAGACCAGCGGTTATATTGAAATTCCTGTGCGGGTTGAATTCGTCCTGGACATAAACCGCTGCAGTCCAGTCGTCAGCCTTGCCGCCTTCCACCCTGGTCGGCGCCTTCAGATAATCATAGCGGAACTCGGCTCCCCCGCTTAACCTGTTTTGGAATGGCAGAGTAAAGACCCCTTTGGCAGAGAGGAGGGTTCGTTGCTGGTCGCTCTGGAGAGCCTCCTGTCCCGCTAGATATGGATAATATGGATAATATATGGTACCGGCGCTCTTGTCGTAATCCTCCACCAGGGTTTCTGAAGTGAAGTGATAGTAATAAGCGTGGCGGTTCCAGTCTGCATCAAAAGTTATGTAATCCTTGTTCCCTAAATTCCACTTGCCTCCAACTGAAGCACCGGCGTTCTGGTATGCAAGGTCGTATGTATTAACGTCATAATGAGGATATTTTCCTGAAAGTCTATAGATCCTCTTGCCGTAGATGCTGCCTTCCGCATAATATTCACCGGCCTTTCCCGCATCGTATGTGAGTCTTTCCGCTGCCTGCCAGGAAGTGAAGCGGTTGCGAGTCTTGTTCTTGGAGTCCAGCACCGGATCTTCCAAAGGAGATGTATGCTCTACTGAGGTGTTGCGCCATCCGTCCGTGTGCTGGAGCTGGAAATTGGTGTAGCTGTTCCACCTTCCGCTGCGGAGGCCGAAGCCGTTGTGCTGGCGGAGGTCTCCATAGCTCCCCACTCGGGTGGAATTTTCCAGAAGAAGCCCCTCGTCATGCTTCTTGGTAATGATATTGATAACTCCGGCTACGGCATCACTGCCATACAGTGCGGACGCGGCTCCTTTGACAATTTCTATCTTGTCTATGTTCTGGGGATCTATCAGCTGGAGATCATTGTCTCCGCCAACATCTCCGTTAAGCCGTTTCCCGTCAACCAGTATCAATATGTAGGAATTGCCCAAGCCGCCCATTGTAATATGGCTGCCCATGTCATCCTCGTTGAAGTCAAAGGAAGTGGCAAGGCCGGAAAGAATCTCCTGAAGGCTCCTTCCGCCAAAGTTCTTGAGCTGTTTTCCGGTTATAACTTCGGTCTGCACCGGAGCGTCCTTCAAAAGATGGAGCGTACCGGTACCTGTAACCACAAGTTCCTGAAGATCAAATTTCTTCAAGGTATCCTGGGCCATCACTCCCTGGCAAACGCACAAAGCCAGGGCCAAAAGACCTGACATCAAAATCCTGTTCATCGCGCTAATAAAATCTGATCGCCGAGGCTCTTCTTCCTGAGAGACGGCCACTCGAAACGAGGCAGGCAGGTCTTCTGACTTTTCCCATCCGTCACACCTTCCCGGAAAACTCCAGTGGCATATCCGCAACGGACACAAAGGGGGAAATACAGCTGCAGGTACAGTTCCGGCCTTTCACCGGATTCCCTTTCACCAGAGAGAAAATCCCTCCGGTTACCTGAATCGGGGGCAAATGTAAGAAATTATTTCCTTAACAAGCAAATAAAATATAACAAAACTGTTACAAACGGATAATTGCAAAAAAATGTTTAACTTTAACTTTGGAAGTGTGTTATACAACTTATTACAATTCACAACATAATTACAATAAGAATGAAAACAATGGGAAGAAAGATCTCAACGGCTATAGCCTTGTTGATATTCACAGCAGCCTGGATTCCAAACGTTGCCAAAGCTCAGGTCAAACTCAGTGACGATGACTACTATGTCATCGACAACCAGAACCGTCCGGTACCTGTCGTGATAGACAGCACGGCACTTTACCTGAGGGGGAAGCACTATTTCGGATTCAGGGGAGGATATACTTCTTACAAGACACTCAGCGACAATCCAAGACTTAATGCCTCAATAAGCAAGGCAGGCATATCCTTAGGTGCCGTGTTCGGACAATTGCTGTACAGAAAGACGCCCATATACCTGGAAACAGGACTTATGTTCATCCAGAAAGGAGGCAAGGCAAAAGACAAGGGATACATAAACTATCGTGAAAACTATCTGGAGGTTCCTGCGGTCTTCAAGTACATGATAAATGTCTCACCTTCCAGAAAATTCAACATACAGCCTCTGGCTGGAGCGTATATGGACTTCAGAGTAAGCGGGTCGGAGAAAAATGTACGCAGTACAGGTCCTCTGGACACAGACTACGAAAAGTTAGACATTCTAAAGAATCTGGACTTCGGAGTCAGGGCAGGATGTGGTGTGAACTATGGCAACATCTATGCAGAGTTCGCCTTCACCAGGAGTTTCTTCAGCGTCTCATCAGCTTTAATTGAGAATATCTACAATCAGGGATTTAACATTACGTTAGGTATAAACTTCTGATATTTAGGAATATGAAGAAACAATCAAGATTCCTGCTCGCAGCTCCCTCTTCCGGTTCCGGAAAGACTACCGTCAGCGTAGGGCTGATGGACTGCCTTGTGCGCAAAGGACTCAGAGTACAACCGTTCAAATGCGGACCTGACTATATAGATACAAAATTCCATGAGAGAGTGTGCCACAGGGCGTCGGTGAACCTGGACTCCTTCATGGCATCCGAAAGCCACTTGAAAGAGCTGCTTGAAAATCACGCCAATGGAGCAGACGTTTGCGTAGCTGAAGGAATGATGGGACTTTTTGACGGCTATCAGAAGTCAAGAGGCTCTGCTGCGGAGATTGCCGCAATCCTCGGCCTTCCTGTAATTCTCGTAGTTGACGCCAAGAGCGCAGCTTATTCAATTGCTCCCCTGCTGAAGGGTTTCATGGAATTTTCCGCCAATGTAAGAATCTGCGGGGTGATATTCAACAAGGTAGGTTCCGAAAGGCACCGCAAGATGCTTGAAGACGTGTGCCATGATGTTGGAATAGAGCCGCTTGGCTTTGTACCTAAAGTAAAAGAAGCGGAAAACCCCTCCAGGTACCTTGGGCTGGATTTCTCAAACATGGGGGCTCAGACTGCCGCATCATCACTAATTGGAGACAACGTGGACATAGACCGTCTTCTGAGCATCACAGCTTCTGACACATACAGCAACATCAAGAGAGCCGCCATTGGAAATCCCAGGAATCAAAAGATACTGGTTGCCAGAAATGAAGAGTCATTCTCATTCATCTATGCAGAGCATCTGGACGAGTGGAAGAAGAACTGTGAAGTGGTATTCTTCAATCCGGAAGAGCTCTTCACGATTCCGCCTGATACAGACCTGCTGTATCTTCCTGGCGGATACCCGGAAAAGCATCTTGAGGCTTTGGCAAGACAGAAAGAGACAATGGAATCCATCAAAAGATTCGCCGAGGGCGGAGGAAAGATCCTTGCCGAATGCGGTGGCATGATGTATCTTTGCCGCAGCATACTCAGCGATGAGGGGGAGTTTCCTATGTGCGGGATTCTGCCCTACGGCATAACCGCCAGGACACAAGACCGGAAAATGACACTTGGATACAGGCAGTTCAACTACAACGGTCTGGATTTCAAAGGGCACGAGTTTCACTACACCAGGTTCACGGATCCTCAGCCGGAGAGTATCGTCCAGATATTCGACGCAAGGGGAGAGAAGACCTCCACCCCTGTCATCAGAATAGGCAACACAATAGCAAGCTACACCCACCTGTACTGGGGAGACAAGGATATCCTCAATATATTCTGACAATCAAGCACATAAAACTGAAACTCAATATAATGAAAGAGATATACACAAAGACCGGAGACAAAGGTATGACTTCACTGAAGGGCGGAACGAGAGTTCCGAAGGACGACATCCGCATTGAGACCAACGGGATGATAGACCTTCTGAACTCGCATCTGGGATTCATCCGCGCTTCCAGCGTAGATGCCCACGAAAAGGAGTTCCTCCTTGCTATCCAGAAGGAGCTTATGATAATAATGAGCCATATAGCAACTCCGGAAGGTGTTGAAAACCAGAAAGAACTGCACTGCCAGGCTCTTACCTCACACATGGAAGAGCTGATAGACGCCACACACGCTCCAAACGGTTTCATAATTCCCGGAGACAGCCTTCTTTCCTCAGCGATCCACATAGCCAGAAGCACTGCCCGTACAGTTGAAAGAAGGCTCTGGACCCTGGACAGGAGCCATAAGGTCAAAGAAGAGATACTGGTGTTTTTCAACAGGCTTTCCGACTATCTGTTCATACTTGCAACCAAGCACTGACATTCCGCCAAAAGAAGAAAAAGATGAAGAGGAAACTGCATAACATAATGCTTGCCGGAACAGGCAGCGATGTAGGCAAAAGCATCATAGCCACAGGCCTTTGCAGGATATTCCTGCAGGACGGCTACTCACCTGCCCCGTTCAAGGCCCAGAACATGGCCCTGAACTCTTTTGCCACAAAAGACGGGCTGGAGATTGGACGAGCCCAGGCGGTCCAGGCGGAAGCGGCAGGGCTGGAATGCCATACGGACATGAACCCACTGCTTCTCAAGCCCCAGAGCGACCACACTTCCCAGGTGGTCCTCAACGGAAAACCCATAGGCAGCAGCAGCGCCTACGACTATTTCCGCAAAGAAGGCAAGGAAGAACTCCGCACAGCTGTATGCCAGGCATTTGACCGCCTTGCCTCAAAGTACGACCCTATTGTTATGGAGGGTGCGGGCAGCATATCTGAACTGAACCTCATGGAAAGCGACATCGTGAACCTTCCTATGGCAAAATATGCCAACGCGGACGTGTTCCTGGTTGCGGACATAGACAGAGGCGGAGTCTTCGCTTCCGCCTACGGCAGCATCGCCCTTCAGAAACCTGAATACAGAAACCTCATCAAAGGCATAATAATCAACAAGTTCAGGGGAGACCTAAGGCTGTTTGACAGCGGGAAAAAAATCCTGGAAGACATTTGCAAGGTTCCAGTCTTAGGCGTAATCCCCTACTACAAAGACATCTATATAGAGGAGGAAGACAGCGTGGACCTTGCCGCCAAGAGTTTTTCAAGGGAACAGGGCAAAATCAACGTTGCTGTAGTGCTCCTTAGGCACATTTCCAACTTCACCGATTTCAACGCCCTGGAAAGGGACCCGAGAGTCCACCTTTACTACACCTCCAACACGGAAGACATAAAAAAGAGCGACATCATCATAATCCCGGGCACAAAATCCACTATCGACGACCTTTATGAACTCAGAAGAAACGGCTGCGCCCAGGCCATTATTCAGGCCCACCGTAACGGGGCCAGTGTCCTTGGAATCTGCGGCGGCTACCAGATGATGGGAACCCAAGTGCTTGACCCTGACCACATAGAAGGAGAAATCGAGATGCTCCCCGGCCTTGGCCTTCTGCCGGTTACAACCAAGATGACCAAAGAGAAGACCACAAGACAGACACGATTTACCATAAACCATCTGCAGCACTCATCTCAAACCCAAAAGTTTTCCGGCTGCCAAGCACCTGTCTGTGAAGAATCCCCATTGCTGACAGGATATGAGATCCACATGGGAGAGACCACCACAAACGGTGAAGAGATCAAGCCTCTGGCCATTATGGAAAACGGCACTCCGGAAGGCTGCTATGTAAATCAGAAGTGCATGGGCTGCTATCTCCACGGCATTCTGGACAATCCAAGTTTCACGGATTTCATCTTGGAACCGTTCAAAGGCAAAGCAGAATCCAGCCCAAAGCCGGAAGACTACACCGCCTTCAAGCAAAGGCAATACGACCTGCTTGCCGACCACCTTCGCAAGCACCTTGACCTTAACCTTTTATACAACATCATTCGCAATGATTAACGGACACGGAGACGATCTCCACAAATATGAGAACATAAGTCTGAACTTCTCGTCCAACATCTACCCGAGGGCGGATATCAGTCCCCTGCTGGAGTATCTGAAGCAGCATCTGGACAGTATCAGGACATATCCCGAACCTGATGCGGCTTCCCTGGAAGAAGCCATCGCCGAGAAAATTGGGATTCCAAAGGAAAACGTGCTGGCCACAGCCGGAGCAACCGAGGCCATTTACCTGATTGCGCAGACTCTGAGGTCCTGGCAGACTTTCAACGTGAAATATCCGGCATTTTCAGAGTATGAAGACGCCTGCCGCATGCACCTTTACAGGGAAGACGTGCTTGGCAACCTGATGTGGGTGTGCAACCCCTGCAACCCTACCGGGGAGGTAGTTTCTGACATCGAGATCATAGAGCTTCTGCAAAGACACCGCTATCTTATTGTGGACCAGTCTTATGAAGACTATACCAACGAAAAGGTCATGACTCCAGCGGAAGCCGTCAGGATACCTAACCTCATCCAGATACACTCCCTCACGAAGAAGTATGCAGTCCCTGGCCTGAGAATAGGATACATTACCGCAAATGCCGGCATAATCAGGCTTCTGAGAGGCAACATCCGCCCTTGGAGCATCAACACCCTGGCAATAGAGGCCGGAAAGTATCTGCTCCAAAACTCAAAAGGCGCGGTGCCGGACATGGTGGAATACCTAAGATGCACCCAGAGGCTCAGGTTCTCCCTGGCAGCGCTGGAAGGGCTGGAAGCCAGGCCGACCAAAACCAATTTCATACTTTGCCGCCTGAAGAAAGGCAAGGCATCCGAGCTGAAGGAATGGCTGGCAAGGGAAAAAGGAATCCTCATCCGCGATGCATCCAATTTCAGAGGCCTGTATGAAGGCCATTTCAGGGTAGTGTCCTCCAATGACGAAGACAACAACATCCTCGTGGCAGCAATCAAGGAGTTTCTGGACATCAAGAAAGCGGCAAACCAAGCTGCATCTGAGCAAAAACAAGAATTTGGAACTGACAGACAATGCTGAATAACCTGCTTCTTTTGTATGGGCTGCCTGTCCTGATCGGATGGATCCTGGACCTGTTGTTGGGGGATCCGTCCTGGCTCCCACATCCGGTGGTGCTGTTCGGCAAAGCCATAGCCTTCTTTGAAAAGAAGCTCAACAAAGGCGGAAGAAGGGTTGCAAAAGGAGCCTTCACGGCATTTTTCCTTATCGCGATAACCATATTGCTGTTTTGGTCAATTGACTACTTCTCTGTCAAACTGCACATCATCTGCGTAATAATAGTGCGTAGTTTATTTATTTTCCTCTTCCTTGCCGGAACAACTCTGATAAGGGAAGTTAGAGATGTTTTCAAGGCAGTTGACAGGAGTCTGGAGGAAGGGAGAAAGCAGGTAGCGAGGATTGTGGGAAGGGATACATCTGATCTTTCCGCACAGGAAATAAGGACGGCGGCGCTTGAAACCCTGGCCGAAAATCTCAGCGACGGGGTGGTGGCTCCCCTCTTCTGGCTTATGGTTGGAGGTCTGCCCGCCATGGCTGCCTACAAGATGGCCAACACTCTGGACTCGATGATCGGCTACAAGACTGAAAGATACAAGGACTTCGGAAGGTTCGCGGCCAAAACGGACGATGTGCTCAACTGGATTCCAGCCCGCCTGACGGCATTTCTGATGGCTCTGGTGTCTGGAGAAAGCCGTTCTTTCAGGTTCATCCGCAAATACGCAAGATGCCATGCCAGCCCAAACAGCGGCTATCCTGAATCAGCACTGGCCGGAATCCTGGACTCCAGGTTCGGCGGAACGCACACCTATTTTGGAGAAGTGGTGGAAAAACCGTATATTGGGGAAAATCCGCGGGAGCTGGACACTTCCGATATGAAAAGAGCAGTGAAGGTAAACAGATCTGCGGAAGTGGTTATGGTCGCCTTTACTGTTGCAGCAGGGTTGGCGTTACGCTACTCAGCGATGATGCTGTGTGCATGGTGGGGCTGAAAACGGGACACCTTGCACACTTTGACCCCAAAAACGTGCATGGTGGGGTTGAAATCGGGACACCTTGCACACTTTGAGAAGAGATTTAATGAACATTGAATTGATATATGAAGAGGATTATACTTGTAACAGGCGGACAGAGGTCCGGAAAAAGCAGCTATGCCGAAAAGCTGGCTCTCAGTTTGAGCCCAAACCCCGTTTACATTGCCACAGCCCACATCTGGGACGATGAATTCAGGGAAAGGGTGAAGGTGCATCAGGCCAAAAGAGGCCCCCAGTGGACTAACATTGAGGAAGAGTACAACCTCTCAGGCATCAACATAGAAGGCAGGGTTGCCATCATTGACTGCATAACCCTTTGGCTGACGAACCTCATCCAGCCGTACCTTTCAAACAAGGACGGAATCCTTGACATGGAAACTGTCAGGGAAGGGGCAAAACGCCAGATAGACGAGTTCACTTCCCAGGACGCCACATTCATCTTCGTCACAAACGAGATAGGAAGCGGCGGAACCAGCAGCAACCCTACCCAGAGGAAATTCACAGATCTGCAGGGATGGATGAACCAGTATATCGCTGCGAAAGCGGACCAGGTCATCTTTTCCGTATCCGGTATTCCTGTAAAGATCAAGGGATGAATATGATTGTAAACTTCAACATAAAAAGGCCGGATGAGAAGCTCCGGCAGAAAATCCTCGAAAAGATTGACAACCTCAACAAGCCCAAAGGTTCTCTGGGAATGTTGGAAGAGCTGGCATTGCAGATTTGCCTCGTCCAGCAGACACTTACGCCCAAACTGTCACATCCCTGCCACCTGCTTTTGGGAGGAGACCACGGCATAGAAAGAGAAGGTGTCAGCAAATCTCCACGGGAAGTCACCTGGCAGCAGATGATAAACTTCACAAAGGGTGGCGGAGGAGTGAACATGTTCTGCCGTCAGCATCACTTTGACCTCAAGATTGTTGATGTAGGTGTGGATCACGACCTTTCTTCTTTCTCAGCGATAAGGGACTGCAAGATTGCTCCAGGAACGGAAAACTTCCTGTATGGCCCGGCTATGACCGAGTTCCAGTATGTTGAAGCGATGGAAACCGGACGGGACCTTGTGGACGAGTGTGTGGATGAGGGGTGCAACATCCTCTGTATCGGGGAGATGGGCATAGCCAACACATCGCCGAGCAGCATCTGGATGAGCCTTATGGAAAACATCCCTCTTGAAGACTGCATAGGTGCCGGTTCCGGACTTGCAGGCAAAGAGATAGAACACAAGAAGGCAGTTCTTGAAAGGGCTGTCAGCAACTTCCGTAAAACCCTGCAGGACAACTGCATTGAAGAACCGGAAACTCTGACAGGTTTTTCCGCGGAATATTCTGACGGTACCGCAGAATATTTGGATTATAGCATCAGGTACTTCGGTGGTTTTGAAATGGTTACGGCCATAGGAGCAATGCTTAGAGCCGCAGAAAGAAAAATCCTTGTAATGGTGGACGGTTTCATCATGACGGCTTGCGCCCTGGCTGCCACCAAACTTTATCCTGAAAGCCAGGACTATATGATATTCGGCCACTGCGGAGACGAGAGCGGGCACAAGACCATGCTGGAGAAGATGGGAGCAAAACCGATACTTAGCCTCGGGCTCAAGCTCGGAGAAGGCACCGGAGCCCTGTGCTCCTACCCTATCATAGAGTCAGCGGTAAGGATGATCAATGAAATGAACAACTTCCAGAACGCAAGGATTACAAAGTACTTCTGATTGTTATGCAGACTGACAAAACACGAAAATGCGGATGGGCAAGCAGGATCTGGGCCGCATTCATATTCCTGACCAGGATTCCTTTCTGGAGGCTCTACCAGCCACCGAAGGAAGCCTACACGAGCGTTGTGGAGCACTGGCCGCTGGTCGGGTGGCTCACTTCCTGCATAGCTGCCGCCGCCCTTTACCTGATAGCCCCACACAATCTCATAATTGGCGTCCTGGCTGCTATAATCCTTAGGATCCTGGCCACCGGAGCCCTGCACGAAGACGGCCTGGCAGACTTCTTTGACGGTTTCGGAGGCGGGTACAACCGGGAGAAGATACTGTCCATAATGAAAGACTCCCATATAGGAACTTACGGAGTGCTTGGACTGATATGCTATTTCCTGACATTGGCAGCCTGCCTTTTCAGCCTGGCACTCGTGAGCCCCAAAGTAGCAGCCTTAACAATAATCTTTGCCGATCCGTTCTCCAAGATGCTTGCCGGACAGACCGTTATGCTGATGCCATACGCAAGGAAAGAAGAGGAGTCTAAAGCCCATAACATATATCGCAGAGCAAGATTCCCGGAATATATGCTGATGCTTCTGGAAGGACTGGTTCCGCTCGGAGTATTCATTGCACTTCTCAACAGCACCACTTCCCTTTCTCCGGAGCCTTGGCAGATACTTGTGCTTGCAGCTGTCCCGGCTATTTTGTGTGCCTTGCTCAACATATTCATATACAAAAAGATAAAGGGCTATACAGGAGACTGCAACGGAGCAATGTTCCTGCTGACGGAACTTTCCATATACCTGACCGCCACATTCCTGTTCGTCTGACATTATGGAAGTAATACTTGTAAGACACACAACTCCCGATGTTCCCAAAGGCACCTGCTACGGCTTCTCAGACGTGGACGTCACCTCCACATTCACTGAAGAGGCAACACATACCCTCCGCAACCTCCAGGAGCATCTTCCTGTGGACAAAGCTTTCACCTCTCCCCTTCAGCGAGCCCGCAAGCTGGCTGAGTTCTGCGGATTCGCCGATGCAGAGAAAGACCCGCGGCTCAAGGAGATGAACATGGGTCAGTGGGAAATGCAGAACTACAACGAAATCCAGGATCCCGCACTCCAGGAATGGTACAATGACTACATGCACCTGCCAACTACGGGCGGAGAGAGTTTCCCGGACCTATACAGGAGAGTTAAAGAGTTTCTCGATGAGCTCAAAAGCAAATCCTATAGACGCGTTGCAGTATTCTCCCACGCTGGCCCTATCGTATGCGCTGCAATGTATGCCGGCCTATGCACGGAGAACAACCCGTTCGGCATCGCCCCTACCTTCGGCGGCATACTCAAGATAACCATTTGAAAAAGAGGACGGCAGAAATATGCCGTCCTCGTGAAAACACACCTATTTACTAACTTTCAACCAAGTTATTCTTTGTCTCTTTTCCGTCTTTTCCTTCTGAAAAGGCGTATGACATATTTCACTCCAAGGACAACGCCTGTCAATGAGACAAACGCTCCTCCCAGAAGCAGGACCCACATGACTACGGTCCAGGCTCCCCTTCTTCCGTCGAAAATCTTGTACCTGAGGCTGTGGAATCCCTGATACAGCTGGAACTGCCACTTGGAATGAGTGTTGAAACTTCTGGAGTTTCCGCTGCACGGATCTATGTAATAAACGTTTC
This sequence comes from uncultured Bacteroidales bacterium, assembly GCA_900316795.1. Classification (GTDB taxonomy): domain Bacteria; phylum Bacteroidota; class Bacteroidia; order Bacteroidales; family UBA932; genus Egerieousia. The sequence goes on from ONEF01000007.1 coordinate 63,097, forward strand.
TGTCTTTGTTGTCAACCTGGATCTTCCATACAGGAAGCGGCAGTTTTCCCTTAAGGTCCAGATAGTAGCTGTCATACTCTTCCATCAGGCTCAACGATACGCCCTCACCTGGATGCATAGCCTCGACAGCCGTCCTGACCTCGGCGCTGTCCAGATAGAGCTTTTCTGCGACCTGAGGCACAGAAGCGTCTATGCACCGGCTTTCACCGTCAGAAAGCTGTATCTGGTAGAATGGATGGGATCCGAAGCTCTTCCACTCAACCTTGGTGATCCGCCCAGGATTACGGCTGAGAAGATCAGAAAGGCTCAGACGGTATCTTTGAAAATCTGTCATCCCGGTGCCAAGCGCCTCCCTTGAGTCATACTGCTTGTGCTCCCGTCCCAGCCATTCCGGGATCTGGGTCAGGGAATACATGCCACTCAATATCCAGGTGAGCAGGAATATCCCGAAAACAGTGCCGAACACATGATGCCATCTGTACCACTTCTTCTTGTAAGGACTCCTGAGACCATCGCCTTTCCTGGCAGAGATACGGAAAGCGCGCACAGCCATCCAGAAACCTGAAAGCAGCATTATGATACCGAATACGGAAAGCCAGATAATCAAAGACTTCCAACCTTCAACATCTTGCCTGATCCAGGTGAAATACACCCAATGAGGAATCGCTCCCGCCCAAGCCCAGATCCTCTCGGACCTTGTGGTCTGCTGGAGAACTTCCCTGGACTTTGATGATATGTATATCTGTGTCCTGTCCTCATCGCTGAAGTAAAACTTGTAGATCGGAAAATCCTCCTTGAGCCTTCCGAAAGGAATCCACTGTTCCAAGGAATAAAGGGTATCTACCTTTTCTACAGAGGAAGGACACCACAGAGATGCTACACGGAATATGCTTTCTTTCTCGTCAAGAACCTTGTATTCAGAGCTGTCGGCAAGAAATTCGGTCCTTTTCCCATATCCGGAACCTATTTCATACCGGGTCTGCCCAAGATAACGCCACAAAGAAGCGGAACGCACGGAATCCAGTCCGATCCCGTTTTTCAAGGCGATGCTGTCCAATGGCAACGTACCATATTCAAGAGGCTCAAACCTGGCAAGTTTTTCCTCCCTGCTGGCGGAAGGGAATCTGTGGTAAATCATCACGATTCCAGTGACAAACCACATCAGGAAGAGGATACTGAGCAATGTGCCCAGTATCCTGTGTACAGTCCTGAATATCTTGTCCAAGTATTTAGAAAGCATACTGAACAGAAAGTGTATAGTTTCTTGGCTGGCTTGGAACCATCTGGTTGCCAAGTGACTGGTTGAAATACTTCTCGTTGAAGAGGTTCTTGATGTTCAAACCGAGCCTGATGCCGTTCTTGAGGTTGTAGCTGAAACCGATGTTGGTAAGCCAGTATGAATCAAACCAGGTAGTGTTGGTGGCATTGCGGTAAACCTTGTCCTGGAAATCAACGTCAAAGTTCACTCCAAGACCCTTCAGGACTCCGGATGGAACTACATAGTCTCCCATTACAAAGAAAGTGTTCTTAGGGATTCTTGCATACTGCTTTCCCTTGGTGGCGTCAGAGTCCATATACTTGTTCTTAGCCATCTCCTTGACCTTTGCGTCTGTGTAGGCGTAGCCGGCGGTCAATACCATTCCAGTTACCGGAATATATGAAACTTCCACGTCAAATCCCTGGGAACGCATCTTGCCCACCTGTCCAACTACATTCTTCTCAAGTGTTTCTCCACCTATCACATCACCCTTGGAAGCTATGTTCCTTGTCATGTTGTACTTGTTGATGAGGAAGAGGGAGAAATCGGCCCTGAGCTTGCTGCTGATTTCATAGCGTGCACCAATCTCAAACTGCCCGCCCTTTTCCGGCTTGAATACTTCCTTGCCGTCCTCAGGCGTAAAGATTTTGCCCTCACGGTCAACATAGATGGTGTTGTCGTTGTAGAAAGTGCGTATAGGCTTGAAATATGTGCCGTAGGAAGCAAACAGCGAGAGGTCTTCAACAGGAAGGTAAACCACTCCCGTCTTGAAAGTGAAGGCACCTGTCTTGAGCTTTGAATACTTGTCAGAATCCACGTGGCCGTATTTCCTGCCGCCGTTTATGACGTCTATTCCGGAAGCTCTCTTGAAACTGTATGTGTCATATCTTCCGGCTACCATGAACTTCCACTTGCTTGTAAGATCCATCACATCGTGGAAATAAAAGCCCAGCATCCTGGTGAACTGCGGAGTAGCCTTGCTGAATTTGGTATCCATCCAGCCGATGCTGTGAGGATTGTAGGTTGTTCCGTGGCCTGTGAGTCCTGGACCTACGACATCATCCCCTCTGGAACCGAAAAGATAACCAGTATAAGTAACCCTGTCAAGATAAATGAAGGTATTGCCACCCATGAAGTTATGGACAACGCTTCCTGTGCGGAACTTGCCGCTGAGCTCTATCTGGTTGTTGACGGTCTTTGCCATATGGGAGAATCGCAGAGGATAACCGTAGTAGAGAGAATCCAGGCTGATGTAAGTGCGTACACCTGGCTTGGCCTCATAATACCAAGGGTATATCGGTTTGCTGCTGGTCAGATAGTCCAGCTCCTCGGTTGAGAAATAGTCTATATCGTCGTTCGTGTAGGAAATGTTCTCTGTCAGTTTCAGATTGTCGTTGAACCTGTGAACCCATTTTGCGGAAACATTCCAGTTACGGTTGTACATTTCGTCAGACTCGCTGTTATATCTCCATTTGCGGTCCAGGCCTGGAAGCATATCGTTCTTGTTGAGATAAAGTTTCCCGGTTGCTGCATCGTAGATGTCTGCAGTCATTAGGGCTGGGAGACCTATTTCGGTTGCATAGAAATCATTTCCGCCACCGAACCTGACTTCTACCATGTCATTTCTTCCGAAATCTCCGCCAAGAGCAAAATAGCCAGAAAGCCTGCGGATACGGTTGTCTCTCCAACCGTCCTGGTTCTGGTAGTTGAAGCTTGCCTGGTAATTTACCGGACCAAGCAGCTTGCCGCCAAAGGCCATCCTTGCGTTGGTCGTGTACCAGCTGCCATAGGAAATCTTGGCAAACAGATGCTGCTGGGCGGATGGTGCTTTTCTTACGATATTGATTACGCCGCCAACTGCGCTGGAGCCATAGAGAACAGAAGACGGGCCTTTGAGAAGCTCTATCTTCTCAACCGCAGAAAGATCCATGAAAGGATATGAGTTGTCTATAGCGGAACGTTCGTCCCTGACACCGTCCACCATAATGACAGAATGGTCAAAACCTCTGATCTGCATCTGCTGGAAAGCGCCATAGGAAGTCTGGATCCTGACACCAGGAAGGAACTTGACAGCTTCCTGTATGTCTGAAATGTCTCTGTTTACAATAGCCGTTGACTGGACAGAAGAAACGGCAACTGGGATGAACTTCAACGGTACATCAATCTTGAGAACCTGCTGCTTGGACTTGTTGTAGTCGGTTACATAGAGTTCCCTCAAAGCATAGGTAGTATCTTTTCCGGTGCTGCCTGCTCCAGTATTCTGGGCATAGATTGAGCATACACCAGCAACTACACATGCGAAAGAAAGTAAAATCTTCCTCATATGAAAATAGTGATAAATATTATTAATCCAGTTCCTTGCCCGGGAACTTGTGTTAACTTCGGAGTTCTGGCAGGTCTCCTGACTCTATCCTGAGGGCCTTCCCATTTCAGATGAAACAGTGGCTAGATTTCCAAAAATCCTGATGGATCGGATATTACAGTAGCGGGCACTGCTCCGGCTTCTCACCGGATTCCCTTTTAAAGTCTCAGGCCGAAAGGCCTTCGTCTCACCAAAATCCGCTGCAAATATATAATTATTCTCACCAAAATGTAACAAGCTTGTTATATTTTTTCAGCGATGATGAGCATTATTCCTATATTTGCATCCAGAAAACATATACGAACCTACGCCTGAAATAAAGGCCACTTTATTCAATACATTTAACCAAAACATTGAATATGAGAAGATTATTTATCATCATTGCTGCATTGTCAGTTTTGCTTTCTTGCAGACAGGAAAATACTTCAAAGGAAAATACCCCAGAACCAAAGGCTGCCATACTGATGGTTCACTTCGGAACCACCCACGACGACACTAGGGCTCTTACCATAGATGCCATAAACCAGAAAGTCAAAGAATCTTTCCCTGAGTATGACGTGTTCGAGGCCTACACTTCAAGAATCATAATCAAGAGGCTGAAAGAAAGAGGAATAGAAAAGCAGACACCTTCACAGGTTCTGGAAAGGCTCATCGCTGAGGGATATAAAAAAGTGTATATCCAGCCTACCAACATAATAACCGGAAAGGAAAACAAGACACTTGCACTGGAGGTGGAAAAAGTCAGGGACAAGTTCACCGATATAAGGACAGGCAAAGCGCTTCTTTACAGCCTGGAAGACACGAAGGAAGTTGTGGCCATCCTCTCAGAAAGGCACAGCCAGAGTTCCCCGGATTCCCACGTGCTGCTCGTCGGGCACGGGACAGATGACCCCGGCAACGCCCTCTACAGCCAGACGGACTATATGTTCAAGTCTCAAGGCTACGGAAACTTCCACGTGGCTACCATTGAAGGTTTTCCTGAATTTGATGATGCACTCATGCAACTTCAGAAACAGAAAGCCAGGAAAGTAACCCTTGTGCCGTTCATGTTCGTAGCCGGAGACCACGCCGCAAACGACATTTCCCAGGACTGGAAGAAATCTCTTGAAGGCAATGGGTTCCAAGTGGATGTGAAAATGGAAGGTCTGGGACAAGTTCCTGAGATCCAAGATATTTTCATCAGGCATCTCAATGAGGCAATAGAATCAGGAGAGGAAGACTTCCTCCAAACCAAAGACAGCTACCTCAAATAGGTAAATTCACCTTATTTTGAACCGTTTGGAGACAGGCTCCCCTTCTTTTGAGACCCCCTCCACAGTTACTGTATAGCCGCTCAGAAGGTCTGAAGAATTGAAGCGGAACCGGATGTTACCTTTGTCGTCTGCGGAAAGGCTCGGGTTCCAGTAGATTGTGGAACGCATATCATGCCCCTGAGGAGTAATATCCTTTCCTTCAACCTCATATCGCGGAGAATAAAAATGTTTAGGGATCTGCCATCCAAGCGGTTTGCCGGAGCTTATGTGCCATAAGGATTTTTCGTACCTCTTGGTCTTTATAAGCACTGCACTTCGGTTTGAGGCTGTTCCATAATCACTTACAGAACCGGCAGCGGCTTCAAAAGGAGCAGCGTCCAATCCCCGCAGATAAACCACAGACTCCACATCCTCCACCATAAGGCTCTCCACCTGCCAAAGGTCTGTAGGCTGGACTACGAAGCCGTCGAGGTAAATGACAATCGGCACCCAGTCTGAAGAAACACCGAAAGATGAGGCCTGGGCCGGAACCCTGCACACGATAAGGCGGTGACCGCCACGGTTTTCCATCCTCAGCCCGGGGCAGGTTTCAAGTATGTAGCTGAAAAGGTCATAAGACTTGTAAGGCTCCAGACGCTTTCCTTCCCTGATCTGGTCTTCCCTGAATTCATAGCCAGGAAGCGGAGAAATGCCCTTAAGGCTTTTCTTCCGGCCATATACAGTAATGGAGTTCAGCTGGTAAGAGAGGTCTCCACCGGCATTGTAGTAATTGTTGATAAGTATTTCGGAGACTTTTGGGGAATAGCGCACTTTTTCTTTCCTGTGGACAAAACCTGTAAGTGGAGCAAAGGAATCTTCAAAAATCACAGGGCGAAGGTGTCTTGTACTGTTGAAGTTCCTGGACGCATTCACTATGAAAGTGGTCCCGTCCGGAAAGTCAATGTCCTTGAGTTCAAAGAAGCCTTCTTTGTCTATCTGCCCCACCGCCGCAAAATTGATGGATGGCGCAAGGAACGCCACCACAGACTTCTTGGCTTTGCCGAAAAGAGTCCTGTTAACCTGCCCGGATATTGACTGGATATATTCCCTGCCGAATTTTGGCATAGGATAATTCCCTGAGAATATGGCCGGAAGGTCATAATATTCCCAGCCTTGGGTCATCAGCATCAGGTCCAGGTCGGCAATACGCTTTTCCAACAGGATGGTATCCGAGAAAAACCTGAGCGGCTCTTCCACGTTGCCTCTGATTTCAGAAGACAGGAAATAGTATGATATAATATTGTCATTCAACGAGCTGCAAGGAGACAAGACATCATCAGTCACGGACACGGAATAGCTGCCGCCTTCTTTTGCGCCCACATTGAGCAATATCCCTATGTTTTCCCTTTTCCCGAAATCCGGCCTGTCTGTTTCCAGTGAGACATCCGGTATCTTTTCAGGCATTACAAAGAAAGGACGCTTTGCGTAAACCTGCCCGGAAGAAGAACATACTACAGCATTGTTCACGCCTTCAGGCATTCCGGAAACCGGAAGGTTCAGCTTTGTGGCATTCTTCAGAGGCTGCTCAAAATAGATCTCACCGGATGAGCACAAGACGAACCTCAGACCATCCCAGGAAACATTCCCGCAAACGCCTACTGAAGCTGCCACCATATCTTTATTCATGCTCAGCGACAAAGTCACGCCATCTTTTTCAACAGCCGGAAGCTTTACCTTGACGGTTGTGCCTCTGAAATCCTCTACCTGGGCATAGTACCTTTCGTTCTCATCATTCGGGGACAGGTAGAAATCGGCGAACCCGTACTGGTCTGCGGAAAATGAGGCTACCTGGACATTATTGTGGTCAAAGACCTTTCCTTCTGCCTGGAGTCCGAGGCCTGACTCGTCTATGACCTTGACACCTATCCTGTTCCTCGCTCCAGCGAGCAGCCGCCCGCCCTCCGGCAGGAAGGCGCAATCTATCTTGCTGACTTTCTTTATGGGGTTGAACGGGTTCTGGGCACCCAGGTAAATATACTGGGAATCATCTCTCATCTTCTTATTTTCCAACTCTTTCAGGTACTCATCCTTGACCGGGTTGATTATCGATATTTCTTTTTTGAACACATACTCCGGTTCCTTGTTGAGATTCCAGTAAGTAAAGGCCCTGACCGTAGCATAACCTGTATTGGCATCATCCGACACCGGTATATATCCCTCAAGGACACCTCCCCTGCTTTTGACCTTTATACGCTGGATGACATACGGCATCTCTTTCATGCGGTTGGAGTTCATATCCTTGCCTACGGTATTGCCCACCAGCTCCACATAGAGGAAACGGCTTTCCGGATACTCTGACAACACAGATGCATTCATCACATAACCTCTGAACCAGATGGTGTCTCCTATTGAATAGACATCCTTGTCTGTGTGCAGATAGACCTTCTCAGGGGAAAGATATTTCAGAAACGCCTCATAGCGTTCCTCCAGAGTCAGGGGAACAGCCAAGGTATCCTGGGCGGAGATACTTGTAACAAAAGAAGAAAACGCCAGAATGAAGACGCAAATGCCAAGTTTTACCAATGTTCTCATAGTTTAACAAAATTAAACATTTTTTTCCTACATTTGGCTCCGCAAACAGCAATAGACTTGAACTTATAGATTAGCAACCCCGGAATATGGTTTTTTCAGACCTTTTGTTCTTGTTTGAATTCTTGGCGGCTTTCGCCTTGTGCTACCTTGTGGCGGGACTTATAGACCGCAACGGGGCCGGGGAAAGCCATGAACAGCCCGGAGTGCTCCGCAAGTCTTTCAAAGGGCGCAACCTTGTTACGGTAATCTTCTCGCTCATATTCTATGCCTGGGGAGAACCGGTCTATGTGTTCCTTATGATATTCTGCGTGTTTGTCAACTATCTGTGCGGTATTTCCATAGACACCAACGTAAAACACAAGAAACTCGGGCTGGTGCTCGGTATCATATTCAACCTGGCTGTCCTTGGAACCTTCAAGTATCTTGGATTCTTTGCAGACATCCTCGGCAACCTGGGGCTGAAGGTCTCCGTTCCTACACTGGCGCTTCCTATCGGAATCAGTTTCTACACGTTCCAGTCCATGAGCTACCTCATAGATGTTTACAGGAAGGAGTCTCCTCCGCAGAAAAGGTTCCTGGACCTTCTGTTCTACATCTCCATGTTCCCTCAGCTGATTGCCGGCCCTATCGTAAGATACGGCACCATCGCTGAAGAAATCGGGAACAGGAAAGTCACATGGAATGATTTTGCAGAGGGCAGCTACAGGTTCCTCATCGGTCTGGGAAAGAAAGTGATAATAGCCAACCAGATTTCAACCGTTGCAGACTATTTCCTGGCCGCCAATCCTGAGACATTCTCCACTGCGGGAAGCTGGATCGGCCTTCTGGCATTCACCTTCCAGATCTACTATGACTTCTCCGGCTACTCCGACATGGCAATAGGCCTTGGAAGATGCCTCGGATTCCATTTCAACGAAAACTTTGACCACCCTTACATAAGCACATCCATAACAGAGTTCTGGAGAAGGTGGCACATTTCACTGGGATCTTTCTTCCGCGACTATCTCTATATACCGCTTGGAGGAAACCGCCGGCACCAGGCTCTGAACATACTTATAGTATGGTTCCTGACAGGAATGTGGCACGGGGCCAGCTGGAACTTCATCCTCTGGGGCGTTTACTTTGGAATAATCGTGATGATAGAAAAATACACTATCCTCAAGATATACGACAAGATACCAAAGATATTCCTCCACCTGTACAGCATCTTCCTTTTCACACTGGGATGGGGAATCTTCTACTTTGATGATCTCGGAAAAGTTAAACTGCTGTTCTCCAGTCTTTTCGGGAATGCAGCCGCTCCGTCTGACTTTACCGCTGTAAGTGCACTTAGCAACAACTTCTGGCTCTGGATTGCAGCCCTGTTATTCGCGATGCCAATCCGAAAAATTTTCTCAAGGTTCAAAGGAGTATGGTATCTGAGGGCAGCCGTGGCTGCGGTCATACTGATATTCAGCGTAGCCCTTCTTGTTGGGGCCACCAATAACCCGTTCTTGTATTTCAGATTCTAAAATGGAAAAAACGTCTATCTCAAATATGAAAAAATCGATGATAATAACGGCAATCCTGCTTTTCGGATCTTCACTGGTCTCAGCCCAGACTACAGATTCCACAGCCACCAAGGCACAGGATTCCGCCAAGGTCAAGACAATCACCTATCCCGTTCCCACATCTGACGGCAATGACATTTACCCTAACCGTACAGTTGCAAAATATGTAAACAGAGTAAATCCCAACGCTCCTGTCAAAACCCTCAAGTCAGGGCTAATGATTATCGGTGAACCAGGAAAGGTAAGGGCGGCAGAACCTTACGGAGGCAGAAGCGCCGGGGAGGTAGAATATGCCAATTCAGCCAACAAATACAAGAGAATCTTCGGAGACAGCGTAAACGTGTATTGCATGGTTATCCCTAATGCCGGGGCTTTCTATACCCCAAACAAGCTGGCAGGAAGCAGCAGGAACCAGGGAAACACAATAAACCGCATCTTCTCCCACCTTTCCGACTCCGTAAAGGCCGTTGACATTTACTCCATACTCGGAAGGCACGCCTCAGAAGACATATATTCACGTACTGACCATCATTGGGCACCTCTTGGAGCTTATTACGCGGCAAAGAAGTTTGCAGCTGTGGCAAAAGTTCCTTTCAAAAACCTGAGCCACTACAAGAAACATGTCATACACAATTATGTAGGAACAATGTACATGTTCACCAAGAGCCAGGAGATAAAGAACTCACCGGAAGATTTCATATACTACACCCCGGACTCCACCGTAAAATATGAAACCACATACATCAACTACAACACAAGAAACGGTGTAGCTCTCTCAGAAAGAGCCCCGCAGAAAGGAGACTTCTTCCAGAAAGGTGTAAGCGGAGCCGGCTGCTATGTGGTTTTCATGGGAGGCGATGCAAAGATCACCCAGGTGCGTACCTCCACAAAGAACGGCAGAAGACTGATCATCTTCAAAGACAGCTACGGGAATGCCATACCAGGATACCTGTTCTTCTCGTTTGAGGAAATCCACGTCATAGACTGCCGGTTCTTCAAGCGCAACATCAAGAAATACGTTAAGGAAAACCACATAACAGACATTCTGTTTGCAAACAACATAATGAGAGGAGTGCTTGCTACAACCAACAAGGCATACGCTCGTTTCCTCACACAATAAGAAAGAGGCAAGTCATTTGCGGACCTACACAGGACTGAAATGGGAAAGAAAATCTACATAATAATGGTCACAGCTCTCTTTGCTGCCTTCGTGATCGTCTTCAACACATTTCCAAGAAGCACGGTCAGCGAGGTTGAAAAGCGTGAGCTTGCCAAGTTTCCGGAGTTTTCTTTCCAGAATCTCAGGAGCGGTGCATTTACAAAGGAATTGTCTGCTTGGTTCTCAGACAGCGAACCTTTCAGAGACCATTTCATCAACCTCAGCATGAACATCAAGGACTGGATGAGGATGAACTTCTCAAAGGAAAACGCCATTACCTTCCACGCCCCTGATGCAGCGCCAATAGATACGGAAGCCCCTGACATAAACGCCTCTGAACTCCAGAACGACTCTATTCCGGCCAAGACCAAGGACACCGTAGAGAACCGCAAGGTGGAGGAATACCGGAACAAACTCACGGCAGAGGAAAATGCCAAGATAGCCCACGCAGGCATCATTATAATCGGAAGCGGAAACAATACCAGAGCCCTGATGGCCTATGCCGGAGATTCCACTGGCGGGGTGAGGTTTGCAGAAGCCGCCAACCTCTACAAGAGGAAACTGGGCAAAAAGGTGAATGTCTATCTGATGGTTATCCCTACTTCCATAGAGTTTTATTGCCCGGACGCAGCCAAAAGCCGCACAAAGAGCCAGAGGGCTACCATCAACAACATATTCGCCCATCTTTCAGATTCCGTAAAGGCAGTGGATGTCTATACGACCTTGGGAAGACACGCCTCAGAGGACATCTATCTAAGGACAGACCACCACTGGTCCCCTCTCGGAGCATACTACGCAGCCAAGAAGTTCGCCCAGGTTGCAGATGTTCCATTCAAGGATACCACATCCTACATAAGGAAGGTGGTAAAGCGTTATGTAGGAAGCATGTACGGGTATTCTAAAGACATAAGCGTAAAGAAAGCGCCGGAAGATTTCATTTACTGGGAACCGGATTCCACCGTCAGCTACACCACAACCTACATCAACTACACAATTGACGAAAACTACAAGGTGACAGGTGAGAGCGGCCCCGTAAAAGGAAACTATTTCTACCATTACAAAGACGGCAGCGGCAGCGCCTACTGCACCTTCATGGGCGGAGACACCAAACTAACAAAGGTCCAGACCTCTACCAAGAACCACAGGAGGCTGATCATCATCAAAGACAGCTTCGGTAACGCCCTGCCGGGATACCTGTTCTTCTCGTTTGAAGAAATCCATGTCATAGACTACCGCTATTTCAGCTTCAACATGGTTCAGTATGTGAAGGAGAACAAGATCACAGACATCTTGTTTGCAAACAACATATTCTCGGCCTATTCAAACAGCATAACCAGGCGTTACTCCAAGTTCCTGACCCAGGATCACGCAACTTTCTACCCTCCTAAGCCGAAGCCTCAGCCAAAGCAGGAGGAACAGACAGAAACAGCTCCTTCAAACAATTAAAGGATAATCAGCGATGCTATGTAAAGAACTATCGCTGAGACAACTCCCATTACCAGCGTGGCACGGGTGTGGGTCTTGTAACCGTCTTTCACGCTGAGGCCGCCCATACGGGTGACAACCCAGAAATAGCTGTCGTTGGCGTGGGATACGGTCATTGCACCCGCACCTATAGCCATGACAACCAGAGCCGCGCTAAGCGGAGTGGTGAACCCAAGGACGGACATCAGGGATTCAGAAGACGAGAACATCCCCATTATGCCGGCAGTTGTGGTCATAGCCACAGTGGATGACCCCTGGGCAGTCTTCAGTATGGCTGCAATCAGGAACGGGAACAATATGCCAAGAGTGGAGAAAACGCCTGCATTTCTCTTTATAAGTTCCACAAAACCTGCATCATAGATAACCTGCCCCAAGACAGCTCCTGCGGCTGTTATGAAAACAATCGGCCCGGCAGTACGGAGGGCATCTTCTGTAACCTTGTTAAGAACAGAGAAACTCTTGCCGTCATTCTCGTTCACGATATACCCTAAAAGAGGAAAGCTGCATACCAGACCGGCTGCAAGGGCTATTACAGGTTTGCCTAGGAAGAAAAATATGTCAGCGGCAAGACCTTCCAGCTTCAGGACGGAAACCAGGGAACCGGCACCCATAAGAATAATCGGGAGAACGATCGGCAGAACAGACATCATCACTGACGGAAGAGCCTTGTCTTCTGAGAATGACACATCTTCAACACGTTGCCCGGCAACCACGGAACCGGCATCCTCAAAACCTTCCTCATCTGAGGAATGAACCTTCTTCCCTACCCTGTTGGCCAGGAAATAAGCTGCTGCAAGAGGTATTATGCTGCAGATGACACCTACTATGATAACCAGCAGGAGGTTGTTTGCAAGCCCGAGCATTCCGGCGGCGGCCACAGGCCCGGGAGTCGGAGGGATAAAAACGTGAGCAACGTAAAGTCCCGACGCCAAAGCTACTGTCATCGTGACGGAAGACACTCCGCTCTTGCGGCTCATCCATTTGCGTATAGGGTTAACGATCACAAAGCCGCTGTCGCAGAACACGGGGATGGAAACAATCCAGCCAATGAGCATGACCGCAAGCTGGGGATGCCTTTTCCCAAGCCACCTCAAAACACTCTCAGCAAGACGCAGGGCCGCCCCGCTCTTTTCAAGCAGCAAGCCTATCAGGGTTCCCAGGATGATGACCAGACCTATGCTGGAGAAAATCGCTGAGAAACCTTTCCCGATCACATCCGCGATGTTCCTCAGAGGAATTCCCATTATCAGGGCCAGAAGCAGAGCACTGCCCAGAATGGAAAGGAAAGGATGTATCTTGAGCTTTGAGATAGAGAAAATCATCAAAGCTATGATCACGCAGAAAACCAGAAGAGCGGTAATCCAACCAAATGCCATAATAGTTCAGGTTTAATATTCAGTTTGGACAAAATTTGCAATAAACATCTTATATCGCTGAGTATCTTTATTGTAAAGGGTTTTGGCAGAAGCCGGCAGTAGAGCCTCTACCTCATTCCTGCAAGAGAGGAACCTGTTCCAGTTTTCAGTAAGTTCAGTGATATCCACACCCTTGCCTTCTTCTTTTATGCTCTTGAAAGAATCTGCCAGTGTTGAATCATCAAATTCATCTTCCATAGGAGCCGCAACAACACCGATATCTTCCCGTGATACTGCATACAGGATGCCTGCAGACTGATTCCGGACCTCATCTGCCCGGAACTTCACACCTGCCACTTCCAACGGGAGCATTGAGTAGCCGATTCCGCCGTTTATCTCAACCTTATAGTTGTAAACAACATCGCCAAGGCAGTCCCTGAGCCTTAGCCATGCGTCTTCTTCTGCCTCGAACGCAGCCTTCAGGTTTGACTGCTTGAACCTGGACTCCACAAGGAAATTATTCAGTATGGTCAGGAAACGGCTCCTTTCCGAATCTGCGTAAGCACACTGGTTCATCTCGAACTGGGAGCCCCCGGTCATCCTGTCATATACAGGAGCAAGGAAACTATCCACACAATTCTTGTACGCCTTGTAGTTGAACGGATAGGCCGCAGGAACCTTCTTGCCCTCTGCTGCAAGAAAATCGTCCAGGAAAGTTTTGGCCACAACGGCAATATCCCTGACGCTCACACCTTCCAGGCTCCGCTGAACATGCATCAGAGTTACCATGAAAGCAGCCCCCATCCTCTCTTTCGGATGCTTTGCCCAATCATCTGCGTAATCCTCATCCTCAAAGCCATAGGCGTCATTTTCAGCGCAGGTCTTGCAAACCAAGCTGTAAAGGCTGCTCTGGTTCTCGGAAGAAAACTTCAGCGCTGGCAACTCCATCCGCTTTGGCAGCTGCGCCCAGGAAGATCCGGCAAAAAAAATCATCAGCGCAAAAAACAATATCCTTTTCATAGTATCAATAAAATCATTTTCTCTAAACAACCATCCAAAGATAAACAAAACACTTAAAATGACATCCTGTCTACAATCTCCGGCAATGCGAACTGGCCTCAAACTCAAAGAGCTGACTTTCCTTCAAGCCGATATTCAAAGGAGAAAGACTTGAACTTCTCCACAGCATTCCTGAAGCCAGTACACAACTCAGACACCCGCCCCTTTCCGGCAACATAAGGATCTATGTACCTTTTCTTGGCCCTGATCATCCTCACCGGATACACATAGTCCTTACAATCAGCTTTTCCTTCACCAGCTTCACCTGCTTCACCTGCTACACCTGCTACACTCGCACCAGATTCTCGGCGTCCGACAGCTTCCGTGGCACTCAACCGGCAAAAGCGTTTCCAGTCCGCCTCCCCTTCACCGTCAGAAACCAAGGCGTCGATGACTTGCCTCTCCGTAGTATAGAGAAGATCTTCCGTAACTGTTCCTCTCAGTATGGCTCGGCGGACAATCTCACTCAGATACTGCATCGCATACCGGTCAGCATCGCAGACATAAACCTTGCCGCACTCAAGAGCCTTATAAGCAAATTCCTCAGCGATTTGTTCATCGCTGAAGCAAATCTCCTCCTGACCTTCTCCGTTTTCCGCCACCTTAAGGTTCCCGTAAAACCTCTTCACATCTTCCAGAGAACCAAACTTGTAGTTGAGGATATTGCCCATCGTGTATTCCAGACGGTCTGCACTCAGCCTCGGACTGTCATTATCAGCAACAGGGTACAGGTGATAGTCTGAAACGTCCTCCACAAACAGCCCCAGAAACTTCAGTATCCGGCAAATCTGGACAGAAGAGGCTATGATGGAAGAAGTCCGCTCCTCAGTTGATTCCTGAACAAGGTAATCGCCCTTCATGAAGTCTATCACGTGGGCAAAGGCAGGAGATGCAACATCGTGAAGAAGCCCGGCTATGGCCTGCTTGGCATCATGGGTAAAATTCCAGACTATAGCCCCCACTCCAAGGCTGTGGGTAAATCTCGAATAAGGTTCCAGGCCTTTGAACAGCGGAAAAGACGTGTACTCACATCCGCAGTTCATACCTATCCCCTTGAGCCTCAACATCTGCGGTGAGTCTGCTATCTCGTACAGGAAAGCCGGAATCTTGTTCGAATATATGTCCAGCAAATTCTCAATCATATCCAACATCAAAGATAATACAATGCAACCAACTTTCTCCCTTAAACGGCCTGCCGCCTATACATTTAATTATCAATGCTTTAAGGAAAGTCCCTCTTTCATTTTCGCCAGAAGGTGTTTGCGTACCATGCTATCAATCAACATATTAAGGGGCAGGGCTGAAATTTGCAAAAAAAAGAGTAACTTTCGGAAAATTTAAACTGGATATGAAAAATACACTGATCATTGCCGCGGCAATAGTTTTCGCCCTGGCCGGCTGCAGGAACAACGTAAATGAAACTTCCGCAAGCAACCCCGCTGAAAAATCTGTAAAGAAAGTTGACGCCCAGAAGTTTTTCAAGGATAACATAGCCAAGGCAGAACAACTCTGTATGGACGAGAGAGCCAGTGACGTAGCGGATGTCTTCGGCGCTTTATACACCTTCCTGGACATAGACAACGACGGCGTGGACGAGCTCTACATCAGAGATGATGCCTCAGACAGCGGATGGCTTCTGTGCTGCGGCGCAGACTCAGTACAGCTGGTTGCTGCTGAGAACTACAAACTCCACCTGTCTCAACTGGGGAACATCCTGATGCTTTCTGGTTCAGCCGGAACAGGAGCCTTCTACACAGCTTATTATGAGATAGTCAACAGTTCCTGCATCGGACCTGACTTCTTTGAACTGAACGAATTCGTATGGGGAACGGAAGATTCCATCCGCACGGTTTTCCACCCTGTTTCAGACTTTGACGGAGATTATCCGGAAGAGAAAACCCGCCCTTTCTTCCAGAAAGTAGAAGAGCTGAAGAAGACCAAGGACTGGGCACTTCTGAACGAAGGCAAGACATTCAAACCGCTCTACGAGCTTGACGGCAAAGTTCCTGAAGACGAGAGGTAAAACCAGGATCACAGATACAGATGCAGATAACCAAAAGCAAGCTGTGCTGTAACTACAGCAGATTCAACTGCTGCCGGTTTTTCTCTGAAAGTATTGTGAATAACTACATATATTTATCAATGAACAAAATACTTGCTATAACACTATTCCTTTCAATCCTTGCCACAGGATGCAAGAGCGGTCAGAAAGAAAGCCCAAAGGATGACATCAAGGCCTGTTCCATCACAGATGCCCGCCAGTTCTACAAGGATAATACAGACAAAATCGAGGAACTGTGTCAAGAATGGGAACCAAACGCGGATTTAGAGCTTGCCTTATACACTTTCATAGACATAGACAATGACGGTCTGGAAGAAATGTACATAAAAGAATCCAACGAAGGCTATGGCTGGCTGCTCTGCTGCGGGTCTGATTCTGTGGAAATGATCACTTCCGAAGACCGGAACTTCCGCATATCCTGCATCGGCAACATAGTGAACATGAGAGGTATGTTCCCGTCCGGCTCAGCTTTCAGCAAGTATTTTGAACTGAAGGGCAGCCGCGTCATAGGGCCGGATTTCATGGAAGAAGGAGAATATGACTTCCAGAAAGACACCCTGGTAATGTCATACGTCCCGGTCGATGGAGACAAACCGGTTCAAAAAGAGGACATAGCCAAATTCTTTGGAAAACTTGAAAAACTGATGAAGAATGATTTATGGTATGACCTGAACAGTATTTCAGAAGAACAGTTTGACATGTTAGGACGTCTTAGCGGCAGAATACTTGAAGAAGATTACGACAACGGCTACTGGACAGAAGACTTGGAGCAGTAACCAAAGACTTTACATCGCGACAAACAAGGAATGAACTCTATTTTTATCGTAATCCCGATACTTATTGTGCTGATGTTCGGGCTAGGTCTCAGCCTCAATCTCAGCGATTTCAAATCACTTGCAAAGAAACCTGCCGCCCTAATCACCGGACTTGCCGGGCAGCTGGTAGTACTTCCCGCCCTGGCTTTCGTCATAGCAGAAGTCTTCAGCCTGCCGGCGCTTTTTTACTTAGGTGTCATACTCATAGCCTGCTGCCCAGGCGGAAGCTCGTCCAACGTGTTTTCCAAGATTGCCGGCGGTAATGTCGCATTGTCCATAACCCTTACGGCCCTTTCCAGCATCATCACGATGTTCACGATCCCGCTGGTTCTGCAAATCGCCCTCAACCAGTGCAGCGGCTTCGAAGCTTTTGCTTCAGAATCTTTCTATGTTTCAGACATTCCAAATGCCATTGCCCAGAATTCCGCTGGCTTTACGTCCGAAAAGATTCATCTTCCAGTCGGCAAGCTTCTGGTGCAGAACATCGTGCTGATGTTCGTCCCTATCCTGCTGGGCTTCCTTATGACAAAACTCTGGCCCAACGCCGCAAAAAATACAGATAAAGTCATCTCCAAGATAGCATTCCCGGCCTTGATGCTGCTGGCCGGCATATTCTTCATCCAGCACCACAAGACCATCGCCGAGAACATACTTCTTCTTGGAGCGGTAGTCTTGGCCATGCTCATACTTTCCATAGCTGTATCTGCACTCATCTCCAGGGCAGTGCGGCTCCAGAAAAGAGACCGCAAGACCATTATCATAGAAGTTGGAATGCAGAATGCTGCCCAGGCCATAGCCATAGCGTCCAGCCCTTTCATTTTCAACAACTCGGCCCTGGCAATACCGGCTATCATCTACGCCCTGCTGATGAACGTGGTGCTGCTGATCTACGTAGCCGTTGTCAAAGCCAAATAGACAGCCCACCCACATCAAACGCCACACAGTCTTCCTAACATATCACCGTTCCTATCCCAAGCCACAAAACCGCAAACCAACAAAGCTGCACATCAACAAAGTCGCACAGCAACAAATATGCATACCAAAAAACCGCAAACCAACAAAGCTGCACATCAACAAAGCCGCATAGCAACAAAACTGCATAGCCGTTTTTAACAAGTAGCTGACTCACAAATAGATAAAGAATTGAAGGGTAGCAAAAAAGCATACCCCTCATTTTATCATCTCTCTAACTATCAAGCAATTACACAAAACGCCCCCATTCCCCCCCCTCCTAGACTCACCTGCCAGCAACAAACAGCTTAGCTACAAAGTCGCACATCAACAAAACTGCATAGCCGTTTTTAACAAGTAGCTGGTTTACAAATAGATAAAGAATTGAAGGGTGGCAAAAAAGCATACCCTTCATTTTATCAATCTACTAATCATCAAGCAGTTACAGAAAACGCCCCAGTCCACCACCACAGCACAGTAGCAGCGGCAGAGAGGTAGCTACAGAGCTGTAGCTGCGCTGCCACGTCACTGTCTTTTAGTAGGCGCCGAAGTACTGGTACTCCTCGGAAGCAATCACCATCTTGTTGCCGGCCTCGCGGAGGATGCTGTAGTGGTATCCCTCAAGAGACGGCCACCTGACGGCAATCTCCAGGCCTTTTGGAGAGCCCCACATAGCCATAAACTCGACCTGCTTCCAGCTCCAGAAATCCTCCAGGCTTCCGCCATACCACAGGTCATTAGGATCGGCTCCGAACTCACTGAGGTCCCAGAACTCATCCCATACAGACGCCACACCTCCTTCAGCTAAGCATACAAGAGCGCAGTGCCCGACATTTCCTTTCCTTGCAAATACAACCCTATACCAGCTTCTCTCGTTTTCCGCACAGTCTGCCACATAACGTATTCCGGCAATCTTTTCAGTGCGGTAATATCTGAGGATAAGATCCTTCACGTCTTTACTGACTGCCTTTACAGGCTCGCCCTTCTTCCATCTTGAGAAATTAAGAAGATGTATGGTCTTGTCAAATCCTTCTTTGAACAGTATCGGAGAAACCTCTTCGCTCAAGTAGCCACGGAATTCTTTCTTGATAAACTCAGGATCCACCATCTTCCATATCAGAGAATAGTCGTAATAGTCTTTGCTACATTCCTTTACACCCAGATACTTCACATTGCCGACATGCGGCTTGAAAACCATCTTTGTATAGAGAGGTAGTATATCGTCCCTGGTCCCTATAGCATCATCTTTGCCGATGTCAAACGTAAAGCGGTTCCCGGCCAGGTTAGCGTCCCAGATAAACATAGGATCCAGCACCATAAGATGATCATCCTCATCCAACCCGAGGCCATTTAGCAGATATACTACAGAGTTGTAATACATATTGCCCCTATCCTGTAATTTGGCAACCTGCTCGTTTGTAAGCGGCATAGGCTCCAGGAACTTCTTGTCTTCCTTCAACGAATAAACCGTAGTGCGCTTCAGGTCATAACTGGCCAGCACCAGTTCATTCACTCCGTCACCGTCCACGTCAAAATCCGCATACAGTGCAATCTTGCGGTCATCGTCCGAGTCATCCAGCAATTCGTCCAGATGTTTCTTGGCAATCTTTGCGCCTTCTTCGGTGAACTGGCAGAATCCAGATACCGGCAACGCCAGAAACATAATCGCAATAACAATCTTTTTCATAGTCTTTTATTTAATATTAAGTATAGCTTTGCTCAAAGATAATAAAACTACCCATCAAATCCTTCCGTCCCAAGGTGCGCATTCCGTCCAGAAGTGCTTCTTCAGCATACAATACACTCCAGGATGGTGTGCCCGTAGCCGCCTACATTGGTGTGCATGGCGGCAACTTTGTAGCCGGCTTTCTCCAGGATACTTATAAGGTCCTGGCTGTGGTACATCTTGGAATTACCGTTGGCTATGGCGGTAAAATACAGGCTGGTCATTGTAAGACAGTAGGTTGCCGTCTCATACTGCTGCTTGTCCCACAGGTTTTCCATAATGATGAGCCTGCCGCCTTTGTTCAGGGAGTGCTTGGCATTGCTGACAATCCTCAATATCTGCTCCTCGGAGAAGCAGTCCAGGAACTGGCTCATCCAGATGGCGTCAAAGCCCTGCGGATAATCATCGTCTCTGAGCACATTCCGAGGGCAGGTTGAGATCCTTTCCGCCCCAATATTGCCCTTGATATTCTCCTTCAGCATATCCAGCTGGCCGGGAAGGTCCATGACGGTAACATTCACTACATCGTTGAATGCCACACATTTAAGAGAGAACTTTCCGGTGTTGCCGCCTACATCCAGCAGTTTGGCTACCGGTTTAGAGAAAACAATCTTCAACGCCTCGTCAAAAGAATTGTCCGAGTAGAAATGGTCAAAGGCAAACCAGCTGCTCTTGGCAGGTTCATCCAGATACTTGAGACCTTCATAGACCGTAGGCCAGTCTCCCAAAGCCTTCAGACCAGCCGGTCTCCCCTCCTTCAGGCTCTCCTCCAAGTTGAAGAATCCCAAGTAGTTGACATCGTTGACAAAATCCATGTTAACACGAGTCATCTTGTCCGTCAGAAGATACCATCCGGTCTTGGTCAGGAAGAAAAGGTCATCCTTTACAATCACCGTACCTATGGAAAGAGAAGCTTCCACCAGCACTTTGGCGGCATATTTTGATATATTGGTCTTCTCAGCGATCTGCTCCATAGTGAGCCCATCCGGATTGTCTTTAAGAGCCTGGAACACACCGAGTTTAAGCATCATCCTGGAAGCCTGGAACGCAATAGGAGCAAATGCAATTTCTTGAGCGGCCCTCTGGGCTTCCAATATATTGAGACGGTCTTTGCCGTATTTTTCCTTGAGCGGAGAATCTAGTTTCATCGCGATAAAATTTTTCAAATTTACAAAAAATCAAGAACCTTTCAGAAATAATCTTATAGGCAGTCTCAATACAACTCAAACACACCAAAGTCTCAATATTTTATCTATATTTAACCTCAGATTAGTAATCCAACGAGTCATCCATGAAAAACAATCTGTTTTAGCCTGTAATAACCGAGCATTTTTTAGTTTTTTTACATTGCAAGTATTTAACTTTAAAAGTGAAAGTACGTCTAAGGTATGGTAATTGTCATTAATGATTGAGTCTGATCACTGATGGTATTTATATCGGCTGAAAGCAGATAAGTTTATTGTTTTCCATATATAACACATATAGTATATGTTACATAATATCAAAGATTTGGCAAGAGTTCTGGCTATACTGATCCTAATTGTTTCATCAGTCTGCCTTTCATTTGGGCAGAGTGATATTTCCGGACAGAGGCTGTGGACCTTGAAGGAATGTACAGACTATGCCGTGGAACACAACCACGATCTGGAAGCTTCCAACCTCAATGTTGAGAACGCCAAGATTGACGTGCTCTCCGCCAAGGCTGCGATGATGCCTACCGTATCGGCTTCAGTGGGGCAGGGCGTAAGCGGCAACTGGTTCAACAACAGCGCTTCACACAAGAACAGCTATAGTGGCAACTATGGAGTGAGCGCCGGCTGGACCATCTATAACGGTGGAAACATCAGGCGTAACATAGAGCAGAAAGAGAACTCCCTCCAGATCCAGAACCTCAACTATGAGAAGGGAGTCCTGGACCTCAAGCTGAAGATAGCCCAACTGTACATACAGGTGCTGTATGACAAAGAGAATATCAAAATGAAAGAAGAAGCCGCATCTGCATCCAAAGCACTGTGGGACAGAGGGGTAGAATTTCTGAAGGCAGGCAGTATGTCCAAGGCCGATGTTGCCAAGCTGGAAAGCCAGAACGCCTCAGACCTTTACCAGATAACCAACGCCTGGAGCCAGTATGACAACGACCTTCTGGCTCTGAAGACTGCCATGAGGATGCAGAGGATGAGCGTTGACATATCAACTCCGGAAATCGCCGAGGAAAGAATACTGGAAGTGCTTCCGTCAAAAGACGAGGTGTTCAGGAGGGCGATGGAACTCAGGCCTGAAATAGAGATTGGAGACATTAACATCAAAAATAGCGAACTGGCCCTTGCCTCCGCCAGAGGAGGCTACGCTCCGAGGCTTTCCCTCTCGGCCTCTTCCGGTACAAACAACATGAGCGGAACATCAAATTCATTCGGAAAGCAGCTCAAGACCAACTGGTCCAACACATTGGGGCTGAACCTCTCCATCCCAATCTACAGCCAGAGGCAGAACAGAAGCGCCGTGGAAAAGGCAAAGAACGACCTCGAATACTCCCGGCTGGAAGCGGAAGAAGCAGAAGACAACCTCTACACCACAGTGGAAAACGTCTATCAAAACGCACGGAACTCTCAGCAGCAGTATATCAGCGCAAAGAAAGCTTACGAAAGCGCAAAACTGAGCTACAGCCTTGCAGTTGAGCAGTTCAACCTGGGAATGAAAAACATCGCCGAGATGGAACAGGAAAAAAGCACATTCCTCTCCGCCGAGCAGTCCCTGACCCAGGCAAAGTATATGGCACTCTACAACCTTCAGGTGCTGAAATTCTATACAGGTCTGGAGATAAACATCTAGAAGAACCATTGATGAATCCTCAAGAAAAGAAACATATATAACATCATGAAGAAGAAATATATTTGGATTACCCTTGCAGTACTGGTAGGCCTGATTGCCCTCTGGCAATACCTCGGTTCCAGGAAGGAAAGCTCAAAGATCGCATTCAAGACCGCCAGAGTCGAAAGCGGTGTCATCACCAACTATGTAACCGCCACCGGCACGATAGAACCGGTGGTTAAAGTCGAGGTTGGTACCCAGGTATCAGGCATTGTCAAGAAGCTCTATGTAGATTACAACAGCGTGGTAAAGAAAGGACAGGTCATAGCTGAGCTCGACAAAACCAACCTCCAGAGCGAATACCAGAGCCAGCAGAGCAACCTGGCCAAGGCCCAGAGCGACTACAACTACCAGAAATCCAACCATGACAGGATGAAGACCCTCCACGACAAGGGTCTCATCGCCGACAACGAGTATGAGGCCGCATTGCAGAGCTTCCAGAGCGCCCAGAGTTCTCTCTCTGTAGCCAGGCAGAACCTTCAGAAAGCCCAGACCAACCTTTCATACGCCACAATCACCTCACCGATAGACGGAGTGGTGCTCAGCAAGAGCGTGGAGGAAGGCCAGACAGTTGCTGCAAGCTTCTCCACCCCCACCCTGTTCTACATAGCCAACAACCTCACGCAGATGAGGGTGATAGCCAGCGTGGATGAAGCAGACATCGGAAGCGTGGCAGAAGGACAGAGAGTGGAATTCACTGTTGACGCTTATGTGGGAGAAACCTTCAACGGAACCGTCACCCAAGTCAGGCAGAACGCCACAACCACCAACAACGTGGTAACCTACGAGGTTGTAGTAGATGCCCCCAACCCTGACCTCAAACTCAAGCCTGGTCTGACGGCCAACATCACAATATATACAAAGGAAAGCGGAGAAGTCCTGACTGTCCAGCCGAAAGCCTTGAAGTTCAGCCCTCTGCAATATGACGGTGTGCAGGGATACAGCATAGACCCCGCTTCTGCGGAACTTGCAGCATCAAAACCAGCCAAGGGCACCGGCATACTTTGGATGCTTGACGGCAAAGTGTTCAAGGCAAGGCAAGTATCAACAGGTATGTCTAGCAAAATAGCCTCAGAAGTAAGCGGCAATATCAGGGAAGGAGAAGTCATAGTCCTGGAAGCCAGCACGGAAGAACAGGTAAAGAAGTCGCAGGACGAAGGTGGCAACTCCCCTTTCATGCCAAAGCGTCCGGGCAGCAACCGTAACAGCGGCAGCTCAAACACCAAGAAAAGCGGAACAAGATGAGTGAAGATAAAAAGGTTGTCATCAGCCTGGAAAACATAAGACGAGACTTCATCGTGGGAGAAGAAACTGTCCATGCGCTAAGAGGCGTGAGCTTCAAAATCCACGAAGGAGAGTTCGTGACCATTATGGGAAAGTCAGGCAGCGGAAAATCCACCCTGCTGAACACCCTCGGTTGTCTGGACACCCCTACTTCGGGAGAGTATTACCTGGATGGAGTGTCTGTCCGGAAAATGAGCAAGAACGAGCGTGCCATCCTCAGGAACAGGAAGATAGGATTTGTTTTCCAGAGCTATAACCTTCTTTCAAAGACAACCGCAATAGAGAATGTGGAACTGCCGCTGATGTACAACACCAAATACAATTCCGCCCAGAGAAAAGAGGCTGCGGTGGAATCGCTGAAGATGGTTGGGCTCGGAGACAGGCTCTACCACAAGTCCAACCAGATGTCCGGAGGTCAGATGCAAAGAGTTGCCATTGCAAGAGCCCTTGTCAACAATCCGGCTGTAATCCTCGCCGACGAGGCTACAGGAAACCTGGACACCAAAACCTCATTTGAGATACTGGTGCTCTTCCAGAAGCTTTGGAAAGACGGCAAGACCATAATATTCGTGACTCATAACCCGGAAATTGCCCAGTACAGCCAGAGGAACATTTTCCTGGCTGACGGAAAGGTCAGGGAGGACACATACAACACAAACATTTTGAGTGCAGAAGAAGCCCTTGCAGCCCTGCCAAAGAACGAGGAGGATTAAAATGAACTGGTCAAATCTATTTAAGATAGCTCTTAAAGCCATATCCAACAACAAACTCCGCACGTTTCTCACGATGCTGGGAATCATAATCGGTGTAGCTTCCGTAATCACGATGCTTGCCATCGGCCAAGGCTCAAAGCAGAGTATCCAGGCCCAGATATCCAAAATGGGCAGCAACATGATAATGATAATGCCTGGAGCAGAAAGAAGAGGTGGCGTAAGAATGGGAGCCTCTGATATGCAGACCCTCAAACTCAGTGATTACAACTCTCTCAAGGAAGAATGTACCTATCTTTCCGCCATCAGCCCGAGCGTATCATCCGGCGGGCAGTTCATCTTTGGAGGCAACAACTACTCGTCATCCATAAGCGGAGTTAGTCAGGACTACCTTAAAATCAGGCAGCTGGAAGTGGAAGACGGGGAAATGTTCGACGACCTGGACATAGCCCAGAGCGCAAAAGTCTGCGTAATAGGAAAAACCATTGCAGACAATCTCTTCACATCAGGAGAAAACCCTATAGGACAGATAATCAGGTTCAAGAACATGCCTTTTACGGTAATCGGAGTACTCAAGTCCAAGGGATACAACACAATGGGGCAGGATCAGGACGATGTAGTGCTGGCTCCTTTCACTACGGTAATGAAAAGGATTCTTGCAGTAAACTATCTGTCAATGATATATGCCTCAGCGGTCACTGAAGGCCAGACTCAGGAGGCCATAGATGAAATCAGCGAGATCCTGCGCACCAACCACAAGCTGCAGGAAGGCAAGGCCGACAACTTCAACGTCAGAAGCCAGGAAGAACTCTCCTCAATGATGACCTCCACCACCACGTCTATGACCATACTGCTGGCTTGTGTGGCCGGCATCTCACTGATAGTCGGTGGTATAGGAATCATGAACATAATGTACGTGAGCGTAACTGAAAGGACAAAGGAAATCGGTCTGAGGATGAGTGTGGGAGCCAGGGGGCTGGACATCTTGACACAGTTCCTGATAGAAGCCGTGATGATAAGCATCACGGGAGGCCTGATCGGAGTCCTGCTCGGAGTGGGAGCGGCATACAGTGTCAAGTTCTTTGCAGGATGGCCTATTGCCATACAGCCAATGAGCGTCATACTAAGCTTTGCGGTCTGCTCCATCACCGGCATCTTCTTCGGATGGTATCCTGCCAAGAAAGCCGCCAACCTCGATCCTATAGAAGCCATCCGCTACGAATAGTTCACCCGGTTTTTCGTATATTAGTGCTTGAAAACAACCACTGATATGAAAAGACATACCCTTCTTTTGCTTTTGTCCCTTATCGCGATAATTGCTACCTGCTGTTACGCTATGGGGCAGACTCCTGATTATCAAACTTCTGAAGAATGTACAAGCATAATGGTGGGGAGACTTGCCTCTACAGATGGTTCTGTGATAACATCACACACCTGCGACGGGGTTTCCCATACTTGGGTAAGCTATGAGCCGGCAGCGGACCACAAGAAAGGAGAAACCACCAAAGTCTATTACGGAACCCGCTGGACCAAGTTCAAGGGAGACACTACTGGGGTAAGACTGAAAGGAGAAATTCCTCAGGCCAGGCATACCTACGCATACCTCAACACCGGCTACCCTTGCCTTAACGAGAAGCAGGTGGCTATAGGAGAAACCACATTCTCCGGCCCAGATACCCTCAAGAATCCTGACGGGATGTTCATGATAGAAGAGCTTGCAAGAATTGCCTTGGAAAGATGTGACAATGCTCGCGATGCAGTCAAGCTGATGGGAAAACTCGCTGAAGAATACGGTTATGGAGACGGGGGAGAGTGCCTGACGGTTGCAGACAAGAACGAGGTATGGTGCTTCGAGATCCTTGGCAACGGAAAACACAGCAAGGGAGCCGTATGGGCTGCCCAGAGGGTGCCGGACGACCACATCTCCATCTCAGCCAACATCCCGAGAATCGGGAAGATAGACCGCAAGGACAAAAAGAACTTCCTCTGCTCGGACAACGTGGAGAAAGTGGCACTGGAACACGGCCTTTGGGACGGACAGGGAGAATTCAAGTTCTACAAGGCCTACCACGGAACTTACGGAGACGGCAAAAACTTCAGGGAGAGAGACTTCTATGTGTTTTCACAACTTGCTCCGTCCCAGAACTTCTCCTACGATATGGAAGAGCTTCCTTTCTCCGTCAAACCTGATGAGAAAGTTGATGTACGCAAGGTAATGGAGCTTTTCCGCTCCACCTTTGAGGGCAGCCAGTTTGACATGACTGCCAACTGGAAGATGGAAGTTACCGCAAAGGACGGCACCAAGAGCGTCATAACCAGCCCGGTTGCCAATCCATGGCTCACGGCCGATACCCGCAACACTCTGAACACCATAGCCCCGGGAACCGTGGAGTTCAGCCGCACACTTGCAGTTTGCTGGTGCTCCTACTCCACTGTTATCCAGCTTAGAAGCTGGCTCCCCGATGCGGTTGGCGGCATCTGCTGGTACGCTGTGGACAATCCGGCCCAGAGCCCTCGAATACCGCTGTTTGCCGGCGGCACATCGCTTCCTGACGGATTCAGCTTCTGCGGCCAGAAGCAGTACAAAGCAGACTGCATCATCTGGCAGTTCAGAAGGCCTAACCGCCTTGCAACCGTACAGTGGCAGAAGTCAAGGAAAAGAGTTGAAACTGAGATAGCCGCCATTGAGAAACTCGCCTTTGAAGAAGCCTGCAAAATAGAATCAGAACTCAGCGATAAGCAGAAATCTTCTCAAAGCTCCGGCAAAGAGGCGGCAGCTTCAGAACTGAACAAAGTCACAGCTAAAGTTTACCAAGCGGCAATCAAAGCCTGGAACCAGATGGAAACCGATTTCTGGATGGCTTACGGCCGCGGCTTCTGAGTTTATGATTTATCTCAAAGATTCCTTAAATTTGCATTGGACAAAGAACCTATACGATTATGAAAAAGTTATTGATTATGGCACTGGCAACATTGTTCGGCTGCAGCCTGACAGCACAAGACAAATCTGTCATAGACATGATAAACCAAAAGGGTAACATAGAACCGGTGGAATGGGTGCTCAAGAATGAAAGAAATATGGAAGAGTGCCTCCACAAGGTAGATTATCTTACCCAATCCGACCTTGATTTCCTGTCAGAAATGATGACCAAGGAAATAAGCCGGATGGATAACATCCTCAAGACCAGAGACCTGATTTTAGGAAAGGAAAAGAAAGAGTCCAAACAGGAAAAGAGACTGAAGAAGTATTTCACCGATACAGACAAGGCAAAGAAGTGTTTTGCCCAGGCAGAAGAAATCAAGGCCAGAGCCAATCTCCTTCTGGAGAAGGCCAAACTTAACAAGGGAAGGTCATACCATGCTATGCCTTCAGGCAAGCTTACTGCATTTCAGTACTCTGCCGGAAACGGATTTGCGGGCTGGAGCAGTTCCGTGTCTCTGAAAAAGAACAAAGACGGAAACGGCGGAACCCTCACCTATGATAACCGGCAGAGGATGAGAGTGATAAGAGACGGGCAGGAAGAACAGGAAAAGCCTAAGACGGTAAATGTGGAAGATTCAGTGTTTGTGAAAGTTTACAGCATCATCAAAGAAGGAGGGCTTTACGATGAACAGAATAACTACCAGCCTCTGATGGATGTGACAGATGGAACAAACTGGTCTTGCTGGATGAATTTTGAAGGCAACGTTTACATAAGCACTGGCGGATATATGGCCGGTCCTAACCACCAAGACGCTCTAAACGATGTCCTTAAATATCTCAAGAGTGTTTTTGACCAGATCGCCCCTCCGGAAAAGGAAAAGAAATAGCTTACCCTCAAGAAACAGGAATAAAACAAAAACTCCAGATACGTCTCAGTATCTGGAGTTTTTCATTCAACAGCAGGCCGCTGAAATGCAACCTGAACAATTTTTAGTAAGTCATCTTTGGTTCCAGCTCTTTGGCTGCTGCAATCATCTTCTCGACGGTCTTCAAAGGAGGAACTACGCGGGTAAGTTTCTTCTTTGCGTTGGTCTCCTCAAGAGCCTTGTAAAGATTCTCGGCCTTGCGGTTGCGGAGTTCCTTTACGGTATCAACTCCGGCAGCCTCCAGAAGCTCTGAGAACTGAGGGCCTATACCCTTGACTCTGAACAGATCTGCGTGATTGGTCCAACGGAGGATGAGCTTCTCCTGAATACCAGTTGCTTTTGCAAGTTCCTTGCGGCCTTTTGGAGCTGCGCATCTGTCAAGGAGTTCGCTTACCTTGTTGATGCCGGCCTCGGTAAGTTTCTTTGCATAAACATCACCTACGCCTTCGATGTCAATGATTTTGTAATCCATGGTAATAGTATTAAAAGTTGTTACTTACAAATTTAATAAAAAAATTCTGCGTTAAAATCAACAGAATGGCAATAACTTTGCAATAAATCATCAGTACCGGGTTGCCCGGAAGAACGACACATAGCATACCGGGCACCGATATTTAACTTTATTATACTTGTTTTCAACGATTTAGTTAGCATAATGGAAAGAAGATACCTTAAATCTGTCGCGATGAACATTTCATCAGCACTGGCGGCAAGTGCCGTTTCAGCAATGGTGCTCTTAAGCATCACTGGCTGTTCAAGAGAAAAAAGCGCAGAAGAAATCTACAATGAAAAGGCCAGCGGAGTGGTCATGATCCTGAACGAATACTATTACAGCGTAACTCTGCCAACCGGCAATACTTTTTACTTCAGCGATATACAGGACGGCAAACTCTTGAACGTGGCTTTCTCTCCAAACCAGATAAAGACCACCTACTCATTCGGCACCGGGTTCTTTGTCGACAAGTATGGCGGAATTCTCACCAACCGCCATGTTGTCAACCACTACATAAAGAAATCTGACGTGATGAACTATGTCCAAAAGCTCCTGTCTGCACTGGTTTCATACGCTCAGGAAAGGCAGGACCAGGCTATGTATGAGGGCGGAAGAATTTACCAGTACCTGAACCAGAGCCAGACAGACAGCCGCTACACTTCCTATAACCAGCAGCTCAAGCAGAGGCTTCTTGAACTCAGCCAGGAGTATGACGAAGCCCAGAACTATATATCCCAGCTCAGGAGAATCAGCGCTTCCCAGATAGCCGTCAAGTGCCACAGCAAGGTTGGCATCGCCTACAACGATTCATACATAAGCGGCCCCGGAGACTTCAAAGAATGTACTGTGGAACTGGAGTCATCTGACGAGAATGTTGACCTTGCTCTCATCAGGCTCAGCGATGCCCAGACTCCGGAAAAGGCAGCAATCTTCTATACCGGAGTGGACAGCCACGGAAATGCAAAGGAAACCTCTGCCGACAAACTGACTCTTGACCAGCAGCTCTACCTCATAGGCTACAACCAGGGCATAGCACTGGCTTCTACAACAGAAGGCATCAAAGCTCAGCTCACATCAGGGAAAATATCCCAGAAGCCCGACCAGTACCGCCTCCTTTACACGATTCCTATACTCCAGGGCTCCAGCGGAAGCCCGGTGGTGAACTCCTACGGAGACTTGGTGGCTGTAAACTTTGCAGCCGTAAGCGGCACCCAGAGCTTCAACTTCGGGATACCTATCCACCAGATAAGAAACTTTCTGAGAGGAAAATAAAACATTCAGCTCTTTCAAGAGCAATTTCTTGAACAGAAATGACACCTGCCATACCCGCTGAGTCTAAAAGATTAGTATATTTGGCCAACAAATCAAAAGCAATGAAACAATCTTCCATAATAACATTCAAGGCCGTTCTGCTCGCTCTGGCCGCAATGCTTTCCATAAACATAGCCTCAGCCCAAAATGACTGGACGGGAAGGCGCTACATGACTGAAGACCCCTCCAAGTGTATAGACATGATGTTGAAAGAAGCGGCTAAGGACAAAGATATTCAGAGCATGCCAGCTTTTGAAAAACAAGTGTTTATGGGAGTAATTTCCATAGCTGAAATAAAATTTGCGATAGTGTTCAAGGCAAAAAACAAGTTTGCTATGACGGTTATCGCACGCATCAACGAAAAGGCTGCCAAAGCCGCGAATTTAGAACTGGACCGTGAGAAAAGAGAGAACATTTCTACCCAGCTGAACCAGATGAGTGCAGACATGAAAGTTACCGGAACCTATGCCATAGACGGAAAGAAACTTGTTCTCACGTCCAGTGACGGGGTACAGGAACTGACAATCCTTGAAGACGGAAAGAAAATCATGGGCGACAAGGATATGGAAAATATGGTTTTAGTCAGGGTGAAGTAAATGTCCAGTTATTTCAGGCGGCTTTCCTCCAGGCTAAAACGCTACTTCACAAAACTTGGTCATAGCCTGACGCATCCCAAGGAGCCTAAGAGATATGACTTCAAAGGGATGAAAACCATCCACAAGTGCTCCAATTGCTCACTTGAATACGAGGGCAATTTCTGCCCCCGATGTGGTCAGAAAGCCAGCACATCACGGTTAACCCCCAAAAACCTTCTTGGCGGCACGCTTGAAGTATGGGATTTCAACAACAAGAGCGTCCTGGGAACTATAATTGAACTGTTCCATCGCCCCGGATATTTCATAAGAGACTACCTGAAAGGTCACAGGGCAGCTTACTACGCCCCAATAAAGCTCCTCTTCCTCCTTTGCGTACTATATGCCATAGAGGTCCAGACCGGCATAATCAAGACAAAGAAGACCAAACCTGACACCCAAAGCACAATAGAAAAACCTTTGACCCAGGAGCAGAAAGACTCTCTGGATTGGGCCTGGGCCTACGAAGATGACGAGGAAGAAGATGATCAGACCGTCCCACAAGAATTAAAAGACAGCACTGCAATAGCCAGCCTGAATCAAGCTGACAGACAAGACAATCTATCTCAAACTGATTCCCTGTCAGACGAGCTGACAGAGGAAGAAGAAGAAGCCTATAAGCGGATGCGCCGGCAGGTGGAAAATGCAAAGTCCATATCAACCGGATTGATAACTATCGGAATAAAAATTTCAGACTGGACAAGAAACAACAAGGCACTGTCCATCATCTTTCTGAACATAACCTTCGCCTTGTCCTGCTGGATTCTGTTCAGACGAGCCCCGGATATTGACGGCAAACTGTCCTATACCGAGCACTTTTTCATACAGATATACATAAGCTGCCAGCTGATTGTCATCGCGATAATAGTGCTTCCGTTCAACAGCGCCGCAAACGGGCAGCTTTCAGGATGGTTCCTGCCTCTGATTATGATGTGGGACTTCAAACAGCTTTTTGGAATAAGCTGGATCAAAAGCGCTTGGAAAACGCTACTCGTGCTGATACTCAATGGCGTGACAGCCTTTGTCCTTTATGGACTGATCACTGCATTAACCGCCTTGGTGATTGCTCTGGTAAACAACTGAAACGAGTACCTGCGCCTCAGCCTTCTTTTACTAGCATCAACTTGATGCAATCCCCTATTTCCTTGGCCACATCAGTGGTGTCTTCCAGAGACTGGACTATGTTCTTGCACTTGGTAAGTTCTATGCCATTGGTTTCAGCCTCAAACAAATGGCTCATATAGTTCTCGTAGATGTCATCCACCTCGCTCTCTATTTCCTTTATTTTGACGCACATAGCCTTGAGTTCCTCTCCTTTCTTCTTCCACTGTTCAAAATCTCCGGTAATGGCGGTAAGCAGGCGGGCGTCCTCAACTATCTGCTCCCCTATCTCAATCCAGGATGAGTCTGTAAAATTAGGGCGGTAAATGACTATCTTCTTGGCACTGTCGTGAATCATATCCAGGAAAGACTCCATCCTGGAGGCAAGTGTCTGGACATCCTCCCTGTCAAACGGTACCCTGCGAGTCTTATAAAGAATCTCGGAAATCTTTGCATCAACCACATCTCCCTCACGTTCAACCTCTTTCATCTTCCTGGCGAGCTCCTTTTTCTTTTCAAAAGACTCTTCCTCAAGAATCTCCACAAGAATGTCAGCAGCCTTGGAAATCAAAGCGCTCTGCTCCTTGAAAAGCGGAAAGAAAAGTTCCCCTCCTCCGCGTTTATCGAACAAACACAAAAACATAACAAATTAAAAT
The DNA here is from genome assembly GCA_900316795.1 of uncultured Bacteroidales bacterium. Taxonomy (GTDB): domain Bacteria; phylum Bacteroidota; class Bacteroidia; order Bacteroidales; family UBA932; genus Egerieousia. The sequence continues at coordinate 95,607 of ONEF01000007.1, forward strand.
AACTAGAAGCACAAATGATCAATGATAATCCTTATCTTTACAAACCGTAAACAAGACCGTTTCTCCAATAGTTTGCAGAAGGCACGCTTTCAGGAAACTAGTCTTGCAGACAGCCGAATACAAAATTATAAAATATGAAAACAATGTCAAAAAGAATCAGCTACGCATTTATTTTTGCGTTTTTAATTATCTCTTTATCAGCTATTAACACTAGCGCGCAGAATAAAAAACAAATTTCTGCAAACAAACAGGCAGAATCGCTGAGCGACACGATAAAACTCTCTTCTGACCCTGATTTCTATGCAATTACCCTGAAAAAAGATATCCCTGTGGCAGAGAAGATAATGAAGGATCTTCTGCCTTACAAAGACAGCAAAACAACTGGAGAACTGATGGTGATGGCCGCCAAGAAGCTTCTGGGCAACGAATATGTTGCAGGAACTCTGGAAGAAGGAGATTCAGAGGACGTGAGAGTCTATCTGAGCAAGACGGACTGCATCATCTTTGTGGAAACCTGCATGAACCTCGCCCTCACCGTCAAGAAATATGGAAAGGACGCCAACTTTGAGAAACTCTGCCAGATGGTACGCCAGAGCCGCTACCGTGATGGTCAGGTACGCTGCTACTCAGACCGTATCCATTACACAACCGAGTGGATACGCCAGGGAGAAAAGAGAGGCATCGTTGACGACATTACCCTCAAATGCGGCGGACAGGTCTATGACCATCCTATCAACTTCATGACCTCCCACTACAAGAGCTACAAGCATCTGAAAGACGCGGAAGTGACCAAAGAGTGCTGCGGCAATGAAAAAGAGATGGAAACCTGCACCATGAACCAGGCCACCAAAGACTATAATGTGATTGCCAAGGTAGAAAAGGAGCTCAACGCCCAGCCATACACCTACATTCCGCAGGACAAGATCAAGGCCAACGAGAAATCTATCAAGAGCGGCGATATAATCGGCTACATGTCCACCACCAAAGGCCTGGACATCGCCCACGTCGTAATCGCCTACTGGAGGCCGGACGGCAAGCTGGGCTTCATCCACGCCTCAATGGGCAAGATGAAGGTCGTGGTTGACGAAAAGACCATCAACGACTACGCCAACGACTCCAAAGGCATAAACGGAATCAAAGTTATCCGCGTACGCTAATTTCCAACATTATACCGCTTCAAATCATGGAACCTTACGCCCATTACGACCAGCAGGTTTACAAAGAACGTCCGATGCCTTCAATGACAGAGGCCACAAAGACCTGCCTCAAGAAATACTCAACTTTCTCCGGCAGAGCCCGCAGAAGCGAATACTGGTGGTTCTTCCTCGCCCAGTACCTTATAGGAATAGCAATAACAATTGTATGGGTGGTAAGTTTTATAGCCCAGATGGCCATCTGGATCAAAAACGGCTCCATCAACGACCACTCTCCTTTTGATGTGTTCTTGACGAACCCTGGATTCTGGCTGTATGCCGTTTACTGTTTAGCTTTAATCATTCCTAATCTTGCCGTGAATGTAAGAAGGCTCCACGACATAGGCCGCAGCGGGTGGTTTCTGCTGTTGTTCTGCCTCTGCCCGGTCCTGCTGTTCGGAGCCGCGTTTTTAATAGCCTATTATGACCACGACCTCTGGTTTCTGATGATATTTGCCTACCTGGCAAGCATCTTCTTGTCTGTCCTTTACATCGTCTGGATGGCTACAAACGGCAAGAAGGAAACCAACAAATGGGGTCCTTCCCCAAAATATTACCAGGATCAGCCTCAAAACATCCAGAGTGAACCACAAAGAGAGCAACAATAATATACTAATACTCAGCGATAAACATCGCCGAGAGAAAAAAAGTTGAAGAAAACTGAAAAATTTTTTGGAGATATGAAAAAAGGCTGTATATTTGCAGTCCCAAAACGGAAGCAATTCCGCCAAAGCTGACTCGCTAGCTCAGCTGGTAGAGCACGACACTCTTAATGTTGGGGTCCAGGGTTCGATCCCCTGGCGGGTCACAAAAAAGCCTTCAGAACTATCTGGAGGCTTTTTTGATTCTCGATCGCGGAGAAAAGAAAACCGTTTCACAGAAATTTTTTTGGGGGGTAACAATACTGACACAGTGTTTTATCGCAAAGTGTTTTGTATTTTTACAACAGGAAACACATATCATGAAAAGCAACAAGAACTACATCGAAGAGGCAGACTTTGCCGTGACCGTATGCAAGAAAGACGGAGAAATCGTATATATGAACCAGAAGTCCAGAAAAACATTCCTGAAGCCCGGAATGCCGGATATCATCGGCCGGAACGTGCTGGACTGCCATCCGGAGCCTGCCAGGACTTTACTCAGCGATCTTCTGGCGCATCCGAGAAACAACGCCTACACCATTGAGAAAAACGGGATTAAGAAGCTTATCTTCCAGACCCCGTGGTACGACAAGGGAGAATATGCCGGCTTTATGGAACTGAGTATGGAGATACCGTTCCAGATGCCTCACAAAGTCCGCACACCAGGAACAGGCAACAACCACTCAGAATCCGCATCCAACCTCGATGCCGGCCAGACCCAGCCGCAAAAGCCTCACAGGAAGCGTTGCGCTCCAAACTCCATCTTTGTGCTGAAGCCTAACGAAGTGTTCGTATTCGGAAGCAACCTCTCGGGCTCACACGGAGGCGGAGCAGCCAGAACGGCATACGAGAAGTTCGGAGCCGTGTGGGGAGAAGGCGTAGGACATTTCGGGCAGACCTACGCAATTCCGACCATGCAAGGTGGGGTTGAAACCATCAAACCTTATGTAGACCAGTTTATAGCCTTCGCGATGCAGCACCCGGAACTTACCTTCCTGGTAACCCGAATCGGCTGCGGCATAGCCGGCTTCACGGACGAGGAAATCGCCCCGCTTTTCAAGGTTGCAATGCTTGTTGACAACATCCTCCTCCCGGGGTCCTTCGTAAAAGAGCTGGAGAAATAGACTCTACATTATTACTGGTTTTCTTTACGCGAATTCTCCTCAAACCACTTGCGGATTTCATCCTTGCGGGCAAGAAGAGAGTCAGCAGGGACGGGAACAGCATACGGATTCTTGAGTGAGGTCTTATAGAGACCGTCAAGGATCTTTTCGGCCTCTTGCAGACGCTTTTCGGCCAACGCATAGTCCCCTTTGAAAGTCAAAGCCATCATCCCGTCTGCAATGCAGCGGGCATATTGGAAACTCTGCTTGCCATATCGCTGAGAAACAAGATAGGTCATTTGAGCATTATAGCCGATGGCCCTGTCAAACTGCCCCAAGCTTGCATAAGAGGTAAATAGACGATAAATCATGTTCTCGTATGACATCTTGGCTCCATCAGTACTGTCCATATCAACGGGCTTTGCGGTAAAATACAGGAATTCAGCCTCTTTGTCACGAATAATCTCCTCATAGGCGTCTTTTTCAGACATAAACTTGAAATAATAAGCTTCAAATTTACGGTGGTAATCAAGTATCTTGTTGAAATCCAGCTCTGGGACATAATACAGCAAATCTTTCTTGTACAAGGCCCACATGATGGCGCTCCTTGCTGAATCAGCTTCCATCAACTTGTCCAAAGCGGCAACCTCAGCTCTTGCGGAATCTATAAGATGCTCATCTGCAGTGTTGTAAGCCTTGTTCAGAGAATCCACCAGATAGGCAAAATCCGGCCTTCCCATAACAGTCAAAGCCTTCAGCGAGTCCAGCCTCAGAGCCTCCTCCTGTTTCTGGGCCTCAGACTTGCAGGAAGATACACTGACACAAAAAAAGAAAGCAGCAGCACAAACAGCCAAGGTCATTTTACAGGCATCAAAAAACTTCATATCGTCAAATCTTAGATTTACGGGTGCAAATATACTCTTAATCGGCGACAAAGCACTGTTCCCAAAAATATTCCTAACTTGCATACGCATTAAACTACATATACCAGCAACTATATGAAAGCATTACTCATAAACGGAAGTCCGCGCAAAAGCGGCAACACCGCCACGGCCCTGGCAGAAATAGCAAAAGTACTGGAATCCAAAGGCATAGAGACAGAAACAATGTGGATTGGCAACCGCCCCGTCAGAGGCTGCATAGCCTGCGGCAAATGCTTTGAAAACCCCGGCCGATGCGCTTTTGACGACGATGTCTGCAACCGCATCAGCGAAAAGTTCAAGGATATGGACGCCCTGGTTGTTGGCTCACCAGTCTATTACGGACAGCCCAACGGAGCCCTTCTGTCTGTCCTCCAGAGAGCCTTCTTCTCAAACTCCGCAAACGCTGCCGGTAAACCGGCCGTATCTGTAGCCGTCTGCAGAAGAGGCGGAGCCACAACTGCCTACCAGACTCTCAACATGCCGTTCCAGATGCTGAATATGCCGGTAATCACCGCCCAGTACTGGGGCATAACCTACGGAATGAACCCAGGAGAAACCGCCCAGGACGCAGAAGGAATGCAAACCATGCGCACCCTAGGCAACAACCTGGCATACATCCTCCAGAAGACAGGCGGCCAGCCAGCCCCCGGCCTTCCGGAAGGCGAACAGTGGACCGCCACCAACTTCATCCGCTAAACTCCGCACATTCTCATATCAAATCCTGGACACTAAGAACAAACAATTAACTGTACCACATAACAACAATGAAAACTTCTCACTTATTTACCACCGTCATTAAGGCTTCAACATTTTCCATCGCGATAATAGCAGCGATGACCCTCCTTTCCTCCTGCAAGCAGAACCAGAAGCAAAACGAAGCCAATCCGGAAGAAGCGATACTGGGAAAACCATCAGAGGTTAACTACACAGTCGCACAGAATTATTTCATCAAAAACGGTGCGGTATTACCTGAAAACCATAAAATCACAGACCAGGAGACCTTCAACCAGATCTTTGGCATGGCCACTACCATGGGAGAAAACGGCAAGCCGACTGAAATCGACTTTGACAAGAGTTTTGTGATTGCAGTTGAGGAAGGCCCTGTACAGAAGGAAACCACCATGACACCTGACCTGCTGATCAACCACTACGACGGTCAGCTGGTATTCCACTACAATGTTAAACAAGGCGCAGACATATCCTACACCATCCGCCCGGTTCTGATCATAATCGTGGACAAATCCAACGAATACTTGAATATAAAACCTGTAAAGAATCTATAAATCTATTTGTCCGCTGCAGGTTTGCGGCGGAAGACGGCCGTCAGGCAGTTGATGATAATATAGGTTGTGATAACTGCAACAAGCATGGCCGGGAAGCTGTAGCCCCCTATCAAAGCCATAGCAATCTCAACGGCCACTATCAGAAGAAAGATAAACCTGTCACGATTATCTGACCAGGAGAGGTTCCTGAACTTCATCGAGAACATCGGAATCTCGCTTACCAGCAGCCAGCACAGCACCGGAGCTATCACAACCGGAAGCCAATAGCACCAATGACATAACACTTTTCCATTTGCTATCAGCGACCAAGATGATTCAGAAACACTCTGGCCGTATGGTATATCAACAGCAGCTTTCAGGACGGCAATCAATGAAACATACAGTATGGCACATGCCGGAGTGGCGAGTCCTATAAAGTTTTCTGTCTGGCGCTTGTCATTGTTGAACTTTGCCAGACGCAGGGCTGAAAAAACCGCAATAAGCAACGGCAACACAAAACTCACTATTGCTAACAATATCTCCGGCAGCCAAACCGACGAATCAAAATCCGAAGGGCTCGACCCCACCGTAATAGGATACATCTGATAACGTACTCCTACAATAGCTGGAACCACGCCGAAGCTCACCATATCGGCCAGGGAATCAAGATCCTTACCTATCGCTGAATACGCTTTAAGACTTCTGGCAGCCAGGCCGTCAAAGAAATCGAAGAAAGCAGCCATCAGCACAAACAGCAAGGCGCCAAGAGCATTGTGCGAGCACATAATCGCCAAACAGCCACAAAGCAGGTTGCAGCAGGTAAGAGCGTTAGGTATGTGCTTTCTGATTCCCATTATGAGGGTAAAGTTAACAAAAAAAGCAATAATGTATGCTTGACCGGCAAGCCTCTATGAATCCGCACATTATGTAAAGACCCGCATGCTATTCTCAGCGATATGACGGGTACGGCACATTTTAGACCTCATTTGTTTATTTTTGCAATCGCTGAGAAATAAAGCAAGCCACAAATTAATTGGATTACGAAATATAAAAGATATGAACACAGATTTTAAGAACCATATAAACAGCAATGCTGCTGAAAAGCCTGAACACATTGAAGTAAGAGGAGCCAGAGTCCATAACCTCAAGAACATAGATGTTGACATACCGCTGGGGAAGATTGTGGGGATAGCCGGTGTCAGCGGAAGCGGAAAGTCTTCACTGGCCCTTGGAGTGCTTTATGCAGAAGGCTCAAGGAGGTATCTGGATTCGCTTTCTACTTATACCAGACGCAGGATGACCTTTTCTGCAAAGGCGGATGTGGACGATGTTCTCTATGTTCCGGCTTCTATCGCTCTGCACCAGAGGCCTGGAGTGCCCGGGATCAGATCTACTTTCGGAACCGGAACCGAGTTGCTCAACAGCCTGAGGCTCATGTTCTCCAGGCTCTCAAGCCACAGATGCCCCAACGGGCACTACGTAGCCCCTACCCTGGCTGTGGCCGCCGGACAGCAGATTGTTTGTCCTGAATGTGGGACTGCTTTCTATGCCCCTGGAGCAGAAGAACTTGCCTTCAACAGCCAGGGCGCTTGCAAGAGATGCGGCGGAACCGGTATGGTACGAACAGTTGACATTGCCACTCTTGTCCCCGACAAGAACCTGACTATAGACCAGGGAGCCGTGGCACCGTGGAACAGCCTCATGTGGTCTCTTATGACCGATGTATGCCGTGAGATGGGCGTCAGGACCAACGTACCGTTCAAGGACCTGACACCGGAGGAAAAAGAGATTGTCTATCACGGTCCTGCCCAGAAGAAGCATATTTTCTACAAGGCCAAGAACAGCAACGTGGCCGTTGAGATGGACTTTACCTACTACAGCGCAGTCCACAGCGTGGAAAACGCCCTGGCCAAGGTCAAGGATGAAAAAGGCATGAAGAGAGTGGAGAAATTCCTCAAGGAAGACATCTGCCCGGAATGTGGAGGCACCCGTCTCAGTGATGCGGCCAGGGCTCCGAGGCTGAGGGGAATATCTCTCGCCGATGCCTGCAAAATGCCTCTTGACAAACTCGTGGAATGGGTTAAAGGCGTGCCTGGCTCTCTCCCTGAAGAGATGAGACCAATGGCTAAAAGCATCTGCGATTCTTTCCTGCTTGTGGCTAAAAGGCTGATGGAACTCGGCCTTGGCTATCTGGCTCCGGACCGATCCGCTTCCACACTCTCAACTGGAGAAAGGCAGAGGATGCAGCTGGCCAGATCCGTGCGCAACAGGACAACCGGAGTGCTGTATGTGCTGGACGAGCCTTCCATAGGGCTGCACCCATCCAACATAACCGGGCTCAACGGAGTGATGCACGACCTGGTTTCAGACGGCAACTCCGTGATTCTGGTAGATCACGACAGCCAGATACTAAAGGAAGCAGACTGGATAATAGAAATGGGTCCGTCAGCCGGAGCTGATGGCGGCAAGATCCTTGCAGAAGGCACCGTACCACAGATTTGCTCAAATCCTGAATCAAAGATAGGACCGTTCCTCAAGCAGAGCCAGACCTCTCTCAAAGCATATTCCAAAGACCTGTTTTCCCAAGGCAGGATACACCTTTCCACATCTGAGATACACACCGTAAAACCTTTGGAAGTGGATATTCCCAAAGGCAGGCTCACGGTTGTTACCGGCGTGTCCGGCTCCGGAAAGACTACAATGGTCCTGGAAAGCCTTGTTCCGGCCCTAGAAGCAGACCTGCCGTCCGGAATGCCAAAGCACATAAAAGCCATATCCGCTCCCGGCATTGCGCACGTAAAACTCATAGACGCAACCCCTATCGGAATAAATGTCCGTTCTACAGTTGCCACATACGCAAACGTCCACGATGAGTTGAGAAAAATCTTCGCCCGGACTTCAGATGCCAAAAAATACGGATACAAGGCAGGAGACTTCTCCTACAACACAGGCAGCCTCAGGTGCCCGGTCTGCGATGGAACCGGCTCCATAAGCCTTGATGTCCAGTTCCTTCCCGATGTGGACATTCCTTGCCCTGAATGTCATGGGGCCAGATACTCCAAGGAAGCCCGGCAAGTGCTTTACACAAACAAGAACAAGGAGACAGCATCTCTGCCGCAGATAATGGACATGGAAGTTTCCACTGCGCTGGAATTCTGCAAAGACATTCCGTCCGTAAGGGAAAGGCTCAAGACACTCGACCATCTGGGCCTTGGCTATCTGACGCTTGGGGAAGAGACCCCGAGCCTTTCAGGAGGAGAGGCTCAGCGACTTAAACTTGCCAGCGAAATGGGCCGCACCCAGACCGATTCAGTATTCGTGTTCGACGAACCGTCCATAGGACTGCACCCACTTGACGTACAGACACTCTTGAGCGTATTCCACAGCCTTCTTGAAGCAGGAGCCACGGTCATAGTCATAGAACACGACCTTGACATCATCCGAAGCGCAGACTATGTGATAGATATGGGGCCAGGCGGCGGAGAAGCCGGAGGAAGGATCGTAGCCACAGGTTCCCCGGCAGAAATCGCTGAAAACAAGAACAGCATCACCGGCCGCTATTTATAAACTGACAGAAACGGTGTCTTTCGGGAGCTTGATGTTTCGGACTGAGAGTTTTTCCTTTCTTTTCTTGTTGTAAAAGACGATATCTAATTCATCTGCGTTTTCTGAATCCACCGGGAATTCCCAGATGGTGAAAGCGGGGGAAGTGTAATTTACTCCACGCAGGCTCAGGTAATATTTTGAAACTGGTATTTCTAAGTTATCACATTTTAAGAAAGCTGTCATCTTCTCATATAACTTTGGGTTCAGTTTGTCTCTAAGGACAATTGTCGTTCTGCCTTGGTCTTTTATCACAAAAACAGGTTTAATCTTATTTGAAGATGAAGCATAGGCCGGATAAGAAACAATGTTATCTGAACTTAGTGAGTCTTTGAGCCATTTAAAGTACATGGGATTATCATTTCTGAGTTGCATTGCCTCTTCTGCATCTATTCCAACTAATCCTAAGGCAGAGAAGCAAAGAAATGGCAAGATGGCTGTATTTGAAGGAATTCTGCGGAATTCTGACACGACTGTAACGAACAGCAGTTCGTCATTTTTATCATGTCCTTCAATAATGAGAGAAAGGATATAATTAGCATTATATCTTGTGCGTGAAAATCCTTGGTTTTGATTTTCAACACTTACATATTGATCCCTTCCGGGGTAATTGTCGTATGGCGGAATAGAACTGTTTACTTCATTGCGTCTGACATGACCCGGGGAGCGGTCTGCATAACGTTCCCTCATCTTTATAGAGGCTGAGTTTTCTCCTGAAAACACTCTATCGACATCACGTTCAAAATTAAAGCGAACATTGACAATAAAATCTGCTAACTCCTTATTGTAGATTCTTTGTGTCCCCTGGACTTTAAATAGTTTCTCTATGTATGCGGCCTGATTACTTACTTGTGTTGTATCATCGGTATCAGGATATACTATAAAATATGATTTGCCTGCTATTGGATAATCGCCGTGAGAGGAGATGCCTATGTCAAATAAAATTGTAATGGGTTTATTACGGGGAGGCAAATTGTCAGACATTTTCTTTAAATCCTGTATTATTTCGGTGACACTTTTCGTATTCCTTTGTCCCGTACAAAGAGACGATAAGCTAAGCAGTATTGTGGTTAACAAAATAAGCTTTTTCATGTCACTATTCATTTATTTCAAAAATGGCATAATATGTTTGATTTACATGAACGGTAAAGGAGTATGGATTTTGTGTTGAAACAATATTTTCATCCAGTTTCCATCCAGCAAAGTGATAGCCCGTAAATGGAGATGCTGTCAGCGTTATAGTATCGTTGGAATTATACCAAGCCTTTTCAGGTAGTATTGAAACAGAGCCGAAGGGAGTTGCTGAGTACGTCAGGACGCTTATATGGTATCCACTTCCTGTGCCGTTGTTTCCGCTTCCATTTCCGTTTTGGCACGAACCATCGCAACCATATTCTCTACAGTGTGGACACAATTCAACATTGCCTTCGCATATGCAAGGATCTTCACTGCAAAACGGACATTTGCAGATACACAGTGATTTCGATAATTGACATTTTTCACAAACATCTTCAGTATTATCAATAAACGTATAAACAATGGCATCACAAAAAGAGCAAAAATAGGATGGACTCCCACCGGAATATCCCCAATATATTGCTACATTCCCGCAAGCAGGACATGTACTATCTTCGCCAGGGGATGCAGAAGCACCTCCCTTTGTCTGGATCAAGCTGCCATTAAAAACAAATGAAATACCTCTATAAGTCAAGTCATTTCCCACACTGTCAACTTTTAGAATCTGAGCCTCCGTGTATAGATTTCGCGATTCGCTCCTGCCGTTGGTAAAGTGCTTTGAACATAAAAGCGCACCGTCTTCTGAACAGAAAATCTGATAACCGGTGAAAGTGGTTTTATCGCTGAGGAAGGGGTATTTGGAGCTTGAGCCATTCTTGGAATATGAGCCAACTGTTATAACAACGGAGTGATGCATGCATCCGTCATCCTTGTGTTTTTCAATAAGCAGTGAAGTATTCAACGGCACTTGGCGGATGTTTTTGTTTATATGTCCTAAACCATCATAGAGCATTGCTATAATGGGCGAAGCCATGCGGATTGGAACCTCCACGATATAGCTTTCTGCATTTTCTCCTTCCAAAGAATGTCCCCATTCTATAATCATATTCTCAGTGAGGGAATAATCTGCGCTTTTTGTTCCGGCAGCTGTGGCACCGGTTGTAAGAAATTTCAGTGTTCTTGCAGTTTTTTCAAAATAGTCCTTGGCCTGGGCCTTGGTGAAAGCATTAGAATCTGTTTGTTTCAATCCGTCATCTTTTAGACAAGATAGGAGGGAAATAGCAAACGTTAAACATAAGGTCGGGCAAACTATAAGTCGCCTATAGATGAGGGTAACTTGTTTGTTAGACATAATAGTTAATTCATATAATTAATAGTGCGTTAAAGATAACAAAATTTCCTCATTCTAAATGCGAAATACTTTTTTGATGCTTCAAAACTTGAACCAGAATATCACTTGAAAAGATATTTCACACTATAGAAGATGTTCATAAGAACATAAAACAGCACCACGCAAACAATACAAAGAGAAAAGCTTATATCCGTCAGCAGGTATATTATTATCGCGATGAGAATTACAACAAGCATAACACGCTGCCTGGTCCAGCCACTCTGAAACTTGGATATGTCTTTAAACGAAAAGAAAGGTATGCTGCTCAGCATCAGGAATCCGCACACCAATACCGCTACCAGCATTCCGAAAGACTGAAGAGATTCCGAGGCCAAAGAGGCGATTAAAAGACCGCTGGCAGATGCAGGAAGGCCTATGAAATTCACCTTCTGACGAGAATCGTTGTTGAACCGCGCCAGCCTCAAAGCAGTGAAGACAGGCAGCAGAAGCATACCCGCTGAAGCCACCACAGAAAGCCATCCTGCAGCAAAGCTGGAAAGCATCTTGAAAGCCATCACAGCAGGAGCCACACCAAAGCTCACCAGGTCCGCCAATGAGTCCAAATCCTTGCCCACAGCACTTTCAGCCTTCATCTTGCGTGCAGAGAATCCATCCAGAAAGTCAAACACAAAAGCACCGAGAAGAAACACAAGTGCCAGATTCATCGCTGAAACGGTTACAGCCAGCAAGCCGCACATCAAGTTGCAGCAAGTAAAAATATTGGGTATGTGACGGCGTAGCTTCATCTATAAGCCCGTGTATCTTTATCAGCGAGCAAAGATAACAAATATACTCCCGACTTTACCGTTTTCTACAAACAGCTATAACTCAAGTAATTAAGAAATTGACTGCATGCATTTTCGCATACAGTCAATTCAACATACACCTCATTATCAAGAACATATCGATAACGCCATCTGAAAGCCGTCCAAAGATTACGACTAAGAAAGCAAATCGCTGAGCAAAGAAAAACGCCCGGGCAGCTTAATTGCCCAGGCGTTCTTGCACTACTTGATGTCCAGTTTCTTCTTGATGCCTTTGGTAAGGGCGTCCTTGGCAACCATTATCTGGATGGTCTTTGCCTTGAAGTAACTTTCTGACACATAAAGATAACCGTCACCGTTATCAGGACCCCAGGAGTTCTTCACTATGTAGTATTTGACTCCGTTCTGGTCTTTTGCTATGCCGGTAATGTGCATCAGGTGGTCATCTGAAGTTGTGAAGTCGTTCCACATGGCCTGACGGATGTCAGCGTCTATAGGACTCTCGGTGTAATACTTCTCAATCTTCTTTGCTCCGCGAATGTTCTCTCCAGGAGCAAAAACTGCCAGATGATTGTTGTGGGCAAAGTATATCTCGCTCATGTCTGCATCCCAAGCTACAGTGTAACCATGCATCACGGCACGGGTGCAGATGGCATCCAGTTCGTCGAGAGTTACATTGTATGAAGCAGCCATATCCCAGTTGTCAGGAATTTCAAGGATGAACTTCCCGTAGTAAGGATGATGAGTGAAGCTTGTGATTTCTACATAGTCATCCTCTTCAAGCTCGAGATGCTCCTTGAAAGAAATCGGGTCATATTCCTTTCCCTTGTAGGTGAAAGTTGCAGGAACCTTTCCAAGATATTTGTCCAGAATCTCGTTCATCTGATCGTAAGGAACGCCTTGTCTGTGGGCAACGGCAGTATCCAGAAGGTCATCGATCTCCTTCTGCAGCTTGTTGTGGTTGTGAGTCTTGGAGTCGTAGTTGATGCCGTTGTAGGCTTCGTCAGGCATAAGACCGGCTCTTTCCATCCAGTAAGTAGCCTGATGGCTGATTCCTCCAGGTCCTCTGCGGCCTTTTCCTCTGCGATAGTAGTAGTCCGCTCCCCTTCTGAGATACTCTTGTCTTACGGTGTACATCTCGGAAAGGTCCAGGTCAGTGTCAGCTGTCCCCTTGCGGATAGCCTCACTCTCAAGGAATGAAGTTGTAGCAAAGCACCAGCAAGTACCGGTAGCCGCCTGGTTCTTTACTGCGGTGGCAGGAAGATTCTTGACGATGGTGAACTCGTAGTGCGGAAATTTTGTCTGCAATTCTTGTGCAAACAATCCGGTTCCAAGGAACAGGGCTGCTGCTGCAATGAATAATCTTTTCATAGTGTGCTTGTTTTTATGTTGATTTCTATACCCGATATTTAAAGACCCATCTTCTTGCGGATGTCCTTAGGGATGGAGTTCTTGTTTACGAGGATGTTCATGGTCTTGTATCTAACGAAAGCCTCAGACACATACCATATCCCCTTATACTTTCCGGAAGGGCCCCAAGAGTTCTTTACCATATAGTACTTGGTTCCGTTCTGGTCCTTGGCGATACCGAAGATCTGCATTCCGTGGTCGTCGGTAGTGTTCTTGTTGTCATAGCCTTCCTGACGCATCTCCTGTGTTATGGCAAGCTCCTTGACAGGCTCCACGATCTGAGGCCTGGCGTTTGGAGTGTTTCCACCAACCCATCTTGCCTGATCTGAGCCGATTGAGCTTTCCAGAGCCTTCATGTCAGGAACGATGCCAATACCATCGCGAGTAAAACCAACCTCACTTACATCAGAACCCCAAGCGATTGTATAGCCCTTCTCGATAGCGTTGTCCATAATCGCGATAAGCTCGTCAATAGGAATATTGTAGCTCAGATCCCAACGCCAGTTGTCAGGAACTTCGATAGCAAACTTGGTATAGAATGGATAGTGGGTGAAGGAAGTTACAGATACGTAGTCATCCATATTCAGGCCCAGACCCTTGGTAACGAAATCCTTAGGGCTGTAGGTAACTCCCTTGTAGGTAGTAGTCTCAGGGCACTTGCCAAGATAAGTCTCAAGGACGTTCTTGTATGTTTCCATATATCTAGGAGAAACTTTTCCGCCAGCCTTCTTCGCACCTTCTGCAAGACCGTTGCTGATAGCTGTAAGTTCACGGAAATTGATTCTCTTCTCGCCAGGAAGCAGGTTAGGCATATCCTTCTCAAGGACAACACCATAGTCCTCAAATGAGTGGGAAACATCCTCAAAAGAACCGCCCTCGGCAAAGTTCAGGTAGCCGTCCACGCGGATGAACTTGCGCATCTTCTCTATGTAGTTCTTCGTAACGGTGTACATTACAGAAAGATTCAGAGAAGTGTCTGCATGTCCGTTGCGGATAGCCTCACTCTCAAAGAAAGCGGTGGTTGAGAAAGCCCAGCAAGTACCGCTGCTTCCCTGGTTGCGGATAGCGGTAATAGGATTAGCCTTAACTGTAGTGAACTCGAAACCTTTTCTCTGAGTCTTCTCAGGAACATTAGCCTGAGCAGAAGCTGCTGTACTGCCAATACATACGACTGCAAGCGCTGCAAAAAACAATTTCAATGATTTCATAATGCCTTAAAATTTACAAATATCTAAATTCCAATAACGTTCAACTAACTTTCACTACCCCTCCACGAACTCTCCACTAGCCCTCCACCAACTTTCAACTTTAGCCCAAGTAGCCTTCAAGTAACTTTCCAGCAAACATCAAACTATGTACCCATCCTCAGCGATCCTCTAAGCTCATTCCACTGAATTTCCCCAAACTTCCGTGCCCTACCCCCAAGTATCTGCACTGATAGCCACGCTTCCACGCTTTCACGCCTCAAACGCTACCACCGTCCCGTTTTTTGGGACAGAAGGAGCACTTTCCCCATCAAAACGCTACCACCGTCCCTGTTTTTGGGACAGAAGGAGCACTTCCCCACCTCAAACGCTCTTCTACGGAATGTTTAAGAACTTATGGGCCTGGATGGAAATGTTCCACTCAGGATGTTTTTTCACATACTCCACTATGAGCGGAGAAATCACCTTCATTTTGCTCCATTCCGGTTGCATATAAAACAAACACGGACCATCCACCGCCTTTCTCAAGTCTGCATATCGTCCTATTTGACCTTCAAAGCCCACTTTTGTCAAAGTTTCAGCCGTATTGCCATCAGACTCAACAACACTTTCCACCTCAACAGCCCCATCAGCCACAACAACGCTTTCATGACCAACAGCCCCTTCAGCCCCAACACCCCCATCACGCCCAACAGCACCTTCAGCACCTTCAGCACCAACAACGCCATCATGACCAACAGCCAGACTCTTCTTTGAGTGACCATACAAGGACGTTTGCATCCTCAAAACCTTATTTCGGTTCTCCTCCGCCCATTCAAAATCCTTGGTGTCTTCAATGATGACCTTTAGCTCATCGGCGACCATGAAGAACTCATCCTTAGGAGGCTTGTTGCGTTTAGGGCTCAGGCACACCCAGTCGAAAATCCCGCTCAGGTGGCTGCTTCCGCTTGTCTCAACATAAATCTCCATTCCTGACTGCTTCAGCAACATGCACAAAGGATCCAACGGATAGTTCATAGGTTCTCCACCTGTTATAACTATAGCCTTGGCCGGAGTAGCCGCAGCGTCTCTTACTATATCCTCAATTGGTACCGGTGGAAAACGGTCCGGATTCCAGCTTTCCTTGCTGTCGCACCAACGGCAGCCTACATCACAACCGCCAAGCCTGATGAAATAGGCCGGCTTGCCACTATGGAAGCCCTCTCCCTGAATAGTGTAGAAGCTCTCAACCAGCGGCAGAAGTTTTCCGCCCTCCAAAGATGGATATGTCATGCTCATATTCAACAAATATAAACATTTTGGAAATCGTTTCAAAGACACACATCAAAAATCCGGAAAACAACAACCCTCCAACCTTCAAATGATACCGCAGCCCCGCCCTATAAACAGACATAAGGCTATGCAGGCTATGCAGGCTATACAGGCTATGCAGGCTATGCAGACTATGCAGACTATGCAGGCTATGATGCCCAGCCAACAAGGCTAACAAGGCCAACGGAAAGGCTTTGCATGCCCAGCCAGGCGGTTGAGATATGAAGGCGTTTTTAGCAAATAACTGATTAGCAACATCTTAAACAATTGAAGGGGTATGGAAGTAGCGTACCTAAAAATCGGTATCTCCCTAGTATTTAATAACTTACTAAAAACGCCCCACAATATATGAATATATGAACATATCAACATATCAACATATCAATATATCACATATCAATATATTAACTGACGCAAGGCCGGCGTTCTTAGCAAACCAGCTGCAAATATGTTTACTAGAATATGTTTACTGGAATATGTTTACTGAAGACATCAGAGCATTTTCAGCATATCGCTGATTAACAAGATTTTAAACAATTGAAGGGGTATGAAGCAGCGTACCTAAAAATCAGTATCTCCCTAGTATTTAACAACTTACTAAAAACGCCCCACAAAAGCTTGAATGGCTTCATCCAAAAAGCTTGATGGTTGCATCCAAAAGCTTGTATGGTTGCGTCCAGCAGAAGTTGTTTAGAAAATGGATTTATTACTTACGCATACCTTTTATAGTAAAGAGTCTATAGAAATATGAAAAACTTACTCGTTTTGGTGTAGCAGCATACTTGTTTAGAAACGGTAAAGTACGTGCGGTTAGTAACGATAAAGTACGTGCGGTTAGTAACGATACAACATATGCGGTTAGGAACAATACAACACATGCGGTTAGAAACGATTAAGTGTGTGCGGTTAGAAACGATTAAGTACACGCGGTTAGAAACGATTAAGTGTGTGCGGTTAGAAAATTCTGGACATTTTGTCGCCTAGTCTGGCGGAGGGTCATGGATATGTGGCCAAAATGGCACTTTAGAAGCCATTCGAGAAGCCATTTATGCAGTTTTCGTTTCTGGCGGCCATCTTGCAATAAGGTATTTCAGTGTTCTCAACGATTAAACTCAATCGATGAACAATAAAGTGAAAGATTGGAGGTTGGAGGTTGGGGATTGAAGGTTGGAGATTGGAGATTGGAGGTTGGAGGTTGGAGACTGGAGAGTGGATGGTGGAGGATGGAGATTGGAGAGTGGAGATTGGAGAGTGGAGATTGGAGAGTGGAAGTTAGAGACTGGGGAGTGGAGATTGGAGATTGGAGATTGGAGGTTGGAGATTGGAGTTTTGGGGTTGGAGATTGGAGGATGGAGACTGGGATTGGATATTTGTGATTTGCTGAATATAGGAGGTATAAAAATGAATACAGTAAACAATCAGGCACAAGGAAAGA
Organism: uncultured Bacteroidales bacterium; assembly: GCA_900316795.1. Lineage (GTDB taxonomy): Bacteria > Bacteroidota > Bacteroidia > Bacteroidales > UBA932 > Egerieousia. The sequence goes on from ONEF01000007.1 coordinate 112,864, forward strand.
TGCTGGAGCGCTACGCCGTAAATCTCAACGAGAGAGCTAGGAGCGGAAAGCTTGATCCGGTTATCGGAAGGGATGACGAAATCCGTAGAGTACTCCAGATTCTGAGCCGCCGTACAAAGAACAACCCTATCCTGGTGGGAGAACCGGGTGTGGGCAAGACCGCTATAGCAGAGGGTCTTGCGCAAAGGATTGTGCACGGCGATGTAGCTGAGAACTTGAAGGGAAAGGTAATCTACTCCCTGGATATGGGAGCTCTGATTGCCGGTGCCAAGTATCAGGGAGAATTTGAGGAAAGGCTGAAAGGTGTGGTAAAGGAGGTTGTGGACAGCAACGGAGAGATCATACTATATATAGATGAAATCCACACACTGGTGGGAGCCGGCCAGACTTCCGGAGCAATGGATGCGGCAAACATCCTCAAACCTGCACTCAGCCGTGGAGAACTCCGCTGTGTAGGTTCAACGACACTGGACGAGTACCAGAAGTATTTTGAGAAGGACAAAGCCCTGGAAAGAAGGTTCCAGATGGTTATGGTGGATGAACCTAGCCCGGCTGAGAGTATTTCCATACTCAGAGGCCTGAAGCCTAAGTACGAGAACCACCACAAGGTGAAGATTGAGGACGATGCCATCATCGCTGCAGTAGAGCTCAGCCACAGGTACATAACCAACCGTCATCTTCCGGACAAGGCTATAGACCTTATAGACGAGGCTGCCGCCAAGCTTCGTCTGGAAATGAACTCAGTACCGGAAGAAATAGACGAAATCCAGAGGAAGGTAAAGCAGCTGGAGATAGAGAAGGAAGCCATCCGCAGAGAAGGCACTTCTCCAAAGCTTACAGATATAACCAACCAGCTGGAAGACCAGAAGAAAAAACTGGAAGTCCTTGACCAGCAATGGAAAGAGGAGAAGAAGCTCTACGACAGCATCCAGACAAAACGTCAGGAGATTGACAGCCTCAACTTCCAGGCTGAGACTGCCGAAAGGAACGGAGACTACGCAAAGGTAGCCGAGCTGCGCTACGGCAAGATTGCTGGGCTGCAGAAGGAGATTGAAGAGCTGCACAAGAAAATAGAGTCAAACGAGCATCGTCTTATCGATGAGCAGGTAGGTCCTGACGACATCGCTGAGATAGTGGCCAAATGGACCGGCATCCCTGTATCCAAGATGATGCAGAGCGAAAAGGACAAACTTCTCCATCTTGAAGAGGAACTTCACAAGAGGGTTGTGGGCCAGGACGAAGCCATAAAGGCGGTAGCCGACGCCGTAAGACGTTCCAGGGCCGGGCTTCAGAGCGAGAAACGCCCTATCGGCTCATTCCTTTTCCTCGGTACCACCGGAGTCGGTAAGACAGAGCTGGCTAAAGCTCTCGCTGAATTCCTTTTCGACGATGAGAACATGATGACCCGTATAGATATGTCCGAGTACCAGGAGAGGTTTGCCGCTACACGTCTTGTCGGAGCGCCTCCAGGATATGTGGGGTATGAGGAAGGAGGCCAGCTTACCGAGGCAGTAAGGAGAAAACCTTATTCCGTAGTACTGTTCGACGAGATAGAGAAAGCTCATCCGGATGTATTCAATATCTTGCTGCAAGTCCTTGATGACGGAAGGCTTACAGACGGCAAAGGCCGTACCGTAAACTTCAAGAACACCATCCTCATCATGACCAGCAACGTGGGCTCAGACATCATCCAGGAGTATATGTCCAAAATGAAGGACTTGACAACAATAAACCTCAGCGATGAGAAAAGCAACGCTCAGGATGCAAAAGCTGAAACGGACAACGACGGCAGCAGCGCAAAGGCTTCTGACAAGTACGCCGAGCAAGCCATCAGCAACGCCTACAACGAGCAGCTGCTGGACGAGTGCAAAGAAAAGGTCCTGGCACTGATGAAAAGGACCGTACGGCCTGAGTTCCTCAACAGGATAGACGAAATCATAATGTTCCGTCCGCTGGGCAAGACAGAAATCCGTGGCATCCTGAAGCTTCAGATTGCCCAGGCCGAGAAGCTCCTCGAAGGGCAGAACATCCGTCTCAGGTTTACGGAAGAAGCCTTGAACTACCTTACAAACAAGGGCTTTGATATTTCATACGGTGCAAGGCCTATCAAACGCGTACTCCAGAAGGAAGTTATAAACACCGTAGCCAAGGCCATGATTGCCGGCAAAGTAGTCAAGGGCAGCACGGTAACCATTGACTACCTGGACGGAGGACTCTTGATAAAATAGAAAATAGCACAGCTGAAAGAGCGTGCCAGACAAAACTCTGACTATCTGGATATTAGCTAAATTACTATAGGTAAAAACGCCTATAGTAATTTGCTTATTATCCTATCTGTCAGCCAATTATCCGGCACGCTACTTTTTTGATTAATCAAAACATATTCGTACATTTGCGCCCTATGGAAACAGAGAGGGAAGACCAGCAGTTTGAAAGAGAAGAGAACGAGCGTCTGAAGGAGGCGTTCCGGCGTTTTGACTCCCTGTACAACGGAGAGCGGAGAGACGTGACGCCACTAAACGGCTTTGAAGAGGACGAATACGAGTACATTATAGACAAATATATAGATTTGTTCAACGATCCCATGGCCCGCTTTGCCGCTGAAATGGGGTTTGGGGCCTATCCGTATTCCTCCGCCCTTCTTGTCAAGTACTGCGATGCGCTTGTGGTGGGGAAGGAGCTGGGCAAGGCGCTTCTTGTCCTGGATGAATACAAGGATTCTTTTCCTCCTAACTCTGACATCTATCTGTCGTACAGCCGGGTGTACATCGGGATGAAAGATCTTGAGAAAGCCCGCCGCTACTACAACATGGCCATTGAGGTAGAGACCGCTCCGGAAGACATCTGCGACTCCATACACACGCTGGCCCAGGACTGCATGGAAGTAGAGCTCTACGATGAAGCCCTGTTCTATCTGGACAGGACTGCGGAGCTGACTTCCGTCTGGAACCTCAAGCACAACGAGACCGAGAAGCCGGAGAACATGGCCTCATACTACTTTGACTATGCGTTCTGCTCAGAAAAGATTGGCAAGGAGGACAAAGCCGTTGAATTGTACCAGAAATGCCTGGACATAGACCCTTTCAACGATATTGTATGGCACAACCTGGGCATTATCTACTCAAAGAAAGGCCAGCACAAGAAGGCGTACGAAGCGTTCGACTATGCAATAGCTTTGAACCCGAAGAATGTCAACGCGCTTTTCAACATGGGGCAGCTTTGCCTGGAATGTAACCTGTACGACCTGGCCCAAAGCAACTTTGAAGCATGCTGCAAGCTGGAGAAAGACAATCCGGACGCAATAGCCGCACTTGCGCTTACATACTTTCTGAAAGAAGACCTCAACCAGGCTGAGATATTGTACCGCAAGGCTTTGATTTTCTGCCCGGATCACCAGCCGTCAATAGACGGGCTTAGAGAAGTGCAGACAGAAAAGAAGCTTAGGGAAAAAATCAAGAACCGCCATAAAGACACCGACGGCAACGGCCCCAAAGACAGATAAACAACAGGAAAAAAGAAACAACACATACAATGAGCAAAGCTGGAGAATATATACTTTTGACAATCAAGGGCATAGGCATTGGTGCCGCAAACGTCATCCCTGGCGTGAGCGGCGGAACCATCGCCTTCCTGACAGGTATCTTTGAAAGACTTATCAACTGCCTGAAATCCTTTAACTTGAGGACAACCAAGCTTCTCTTCCAGGGCAAATTCCGCCAGTGGGCCAAGGAAACAGACATACTTTTCCTGGCGTTTGTGCTGCTGGGCATCGCCATAAGCGCTTTCTCCCTGGCAAAACTGATGCTCTACCTGCTCAACAACGAGCCTACAGCCACATGGGGATTCTTCTTCGGCCTTGTTCTGGTATCTTGCTGGTACGTGATCAAGGAAATCAAGAAATGGAACGTGGGTACCGTCATAAGCCTTGTCATAGGCATCGCCATAGCGGTTTGGGTTTCACTGACTTCCCCTACCGAGACTCCTGACACCTGGTGGTTCCTGCTGATTGCCGGAGCTGCCAGCATCTGCGGAATGATTCTTCCTGGCATATCAGGCAGTTTCCTGCTTGTGCTGATGGTCAAATATGAAGATCTGATGCAGAGCATAAGCACCCTTAACATCCCGCGCCTGGCCCTGTACCTCATAGGTGCCGTGGCCGGTATCCTGGCATTCTCCCACTTCCTGGCCTGGCTCATGAAACACTGGTACAACCAGACCATCGCCCTTCTTACAGGCTTCATGGTAGGTTCACTGGTAAAGATCTGGCCGTGGCAGCAGATTCTCCAGGGGGTTGGAGACAAAGCCGTAACCCGCCCTATCTTACCTGCCAAATACACAGAACTTTATGGCCAGAACCCACAAGTGGCTACCGCTATCATAATGGCAGTTATAGGTATCGCGATAGTAGTAATCCTTGAATCCTGGGCAAATCGCGAGAAAAACAAATAACACTAACAGATAACAATAGCATCATGAAAAAAGCATTATTTGGTTTAGCCATCCTCACAGCAGGATTGGTAATGGTTTCATGCGGAGGAAACAAGTCCGCCAAGACAGAAGAGCAGCCGGCAGCCGCAGAGCAGACCAAGGCTGAAGAATCTGAAGCCCCTGCAGCAGAGACCTTCAAGACAGAAGACCGTGCATGGTACACTGTAGATATTCCATCTCCTTGGAAAGCAGACCAGTATGTATCTGAAATGACCGTAAAGAAAGAGGGCGCTGAGCTCAACTTCAAAGAGCAGGCAAAATCAGACGTTGCCAAATGGGTGGAAAATATCAGCAAGGCAGCCGAGAGCAAACTCAGCGACATTACAACCGGAGACATCACCTGGAACGTGTTCAAGAACGCCCAGAACTTCAAGACCGTGTATGTGGCACAGGTCAAGGATGGTGTAGTAAGAGTAGGATCTTCTTTGGAAGACGCCAACGATGCGGAAGTTCTCAAGATCCTCCAGAGCGTAAAGGCCAAATAAAAAACAGCCATAGTTTAGGAAGATTGAGAAAAATTGCTACATTTGCACTCCCGATGCCAAAGCATTGGAAAAGCATAAAACGTGTAGCACCTTCAAAGCACGTGGCCACACGGGACTGGTTCGGTAGCTCAGCTGGATAGAGCAACAGCCTTCTAAGCTGTGGGTCTTGGGTTCGAATCCCAACCGAATCACCAAATCATACGGAGACACAAGCTTTGTAAACGCTTGTGTCTTTTTTTATATCCCTATTTCAACTCCTCAATCTTAAACTCCCAAAATAGTCCAGGAATATGCTTCACATTGAAAACGGACGGGATATAGATATTCCGCTCAGCAAATTCATAGAGGTTGGCTACTAGAAAGTGGTAGATGGAAACATGGAAAGTTTCTGAGGTTCAGTTTTATATGTACATCCTCAGCGATTGGAACATCTGACGGTAAAAGTCCGCTTTCTTGTCAAGGGAAAGAGGATAGGCCCGGGAAGTGGACGGCATCCTGAAAAGCAGGAGCTTACGAGTTGAGAGATTTGAACTTGGGGTTCCGGATGGGAGCGTTATCGATACAGGCTCCCCTATCTTTATGTCCTTTACATCGAGAGCTTCAAGGGTCTCCGAAGCAGACGGCTGGTTAGCCTCAATGAAGGTTTCCAAGGCTTTCTGGCCAGTTACGGCAATAGCTTGGCATTTGGGCATTGTAGAAAGAAGGGCAGGAATGTCTGTTGGACGGGCAACCTCCAGAAACTTGTCGGAAGCGTTGCCTTTGAGACGTCTGACAGCGGAAGCCGTGTCAAACAAGGCTATCCCCTTTTCTTTGCAGAAAGCGATGATCCTTTCCTTGTCGAACCGCTTCAGAAGTGTAGGTTTCGGGGCTTGAGGATTAGAGTTGTGGACTTCATCTGAAGCCCTTGCAACGAAGTGGTCCTTGTCGCTGAAGAAGACAATGCCGCAGATTCTCCAGAAATCGTTGATGAAGTTAGGATAAAAGAAATCCATGCTCCAACGTTCCCTTGGAGGAGGAAAACTCCCGAGAACCAGCAGTCTGGCATTCTCGGGAGTAAAAGGTTTAAGCGGATGCTCTATAATTTCCATCCGTGGAAAGTTCTAGTTTCAACAGCTAAGGTTTCAGACTACAAAAGTTCAGCTACAGCAGCCTCAACCTTCTCCATTGAATGGGTTGGCTCAAAGCGGGCAACCACATTGCCGAAGCGGTCAACAAGGAACTTGGTGAAGTTCCATTTGATGTCGCTGTTTTCTCTCCAGCCAGGATTCTTCTCGTCAAACATCTTCTCCAGGATAGGAGTAAGCTTGTTGTCAGCGTCAAAGCCCTCGAAGCCCTTCTGGCCTTTGAGCCAGGTGTAGAGCGGAAGTTCGTTAGGGCCGTTTACATCACTCTTCTTGAACTGAGGGAAGTCAGTGCCATAGTGAAGCTGGCAGAACTCAGTAACTTCCTGGTCTGTGCCCGGAGTCTGGTTGCCAAACTGGTTGCAAGGCACATCCAAAATCTCAAAGCCTTTGTCCTTGAACTTCTTGTAGATAGCTTCCAACTGCTCATACTGAGGTGTGAAACCACATCCTGTAGCTGTATTTACTATCAGAAGAACCTTTCCTGTGTACTGTGAAAGGCTTACAGGTTCGCCGTTCTTCCCGATCAGAGAGAAATCTGTTGCTTTTTTCATATTGTTGTCGTTTTGTGTATTTGCAATTTCCGGCTTGGACGGTTTAGCATTCTTGTTGTCTGAGGCAAATTTTGAAAGATAAATCAGCACGCCTATAAGTATCGCGAGTAAAACTACAAGGCTGATAATGTTGCGCTTGCTCTTGGCCTTTCTTCTGTCAAGGCTCTTCCTGTTGAACTGGATTTTGCGTTCTTCCATCTTTATACGGGTACTTTATTGTTAGTATTGTTTGTTTCTTGATAACCAGCAGATTAAAACTTCATGTCGTCCCAGCCAAACGGATGCTTGGCAAGCGGAAGGCGTGCCAGTGGATGATAGTCACCTTTCAGGCCGACAGGTGTGGAGTTTCGTATCTGACTTACTATCTCTATGCATGGACGGGCCTCGCCGATACGGAACCCCTCCCCGGAGAGGATCTTCTGATAACTCTTGGTATGCAGCTCGGTGAATCCGGCGCTGAACTCGAATTCATCCCCATCTATATTCAGTGTACGATATGTGCGTTTCTCTCCCTGAACCGCATTCTCCGGAAGGCAGTCTGCATTGATACTCAAAAAGTAACGTACCCTTGCCTTCTGCAGTTCCAGGTAACCGGCCACGCGGTCGAAGCTCATTACGTGAACGATGTTCTGCTTGACAGGCCCGAACACCCACTGTAGCATATCGTAGAAATGGACACCGATGTTGGTTGCAACCCCGCCGCTCTTGTGAACATCTCCCTTCCAGGATGTGTAATACCATTTTCCTCGCGATGTAATATACGTGAGGTCAACATCATAGACTTTGTCCGCCGGTCCCTCGTCCACTTTCTTCTTGAGAGCTACTATACTGTCGTGAAGCCTGAGCTGAAGAATTGTGTATGCCTTGTGACCGGTCTCCTTCTCGAGTTCTACAAGGTTATCTATATTCCACGGATTCAGTACCAGAGGCTTCTCGCAGATTACATCCACGCCAAGACGCAGACCGTAACGGATAAACGCGTCGTGAGTATAGTTGGGCGTGCAGATGCTCAGCCAATGGAGAGGGTCTTCTGTCCTCATCCTCTTTGAACAGAAACGGTCAAACTGCTCGTTTTCAGTATAGAAGGAACACTCCGGGAAACTGCTGTCCAGCCTGCCCACGCTGTCAAACTTGTCATACGCCACAACCAGGTTGTTTCCCGTGTCTTTAATAGCCTTAATATGTCGCGGAGCAATATAACCCGCAGCCCCAATCAATGCAAAATTCAACATAAACTCTTTTGTTTGATGAAACAATGCGTTTTCAACATCTATCAAAGATACAAAAAATCCCGCATACTAAGCGGGAATCCCCAAAAAACAACAGCTATACGGAGGCATCCGTCTGCGATGTGGCGGCTAATATATTGATATTCTGACGCTTAAGTATATCCGCCTGAGGAGAAGACAACTCAGGAGCATATAGCTAACTATCTAGCCAATAGGCAATTGCCCGCCACCGTACACATTAAGTTGAGGATTTCGATTGGATGAAAGGCCTTGACTCCGGTGCCGTCCAGGATCTGCTGGCGGCAGCTGGTGCCGGGAGCCGCAACCCAAACGGGCGCAGCTTCCAGAGATGATTCCTCCGAGGCGACTTGTAAACCAGTATCCTTCATCCCGCTCTGGATACTTCTTCCTGAAGCAACCGCTTGGCGTACGGCCGGGAAGAGGACCATTTCCCCTATCTGCATTGATGTTTTATAGTGTTCTTTCTCGTAGCCAAAACTCCCGGCCATGCCGCAGCATCCGCTTGGAATGGTGTGGACAGTAGCTCCGCGAAGCAGCTTCTTGAGAGCGGTCTCCGTCTTTCCGATCCCGACCAAAGCCTTCTGATGGCAGTGACCGTGCAGATATATCTGACAGGCTGCCTGTGAGAAACTTTCAGGACTGATATTTCCTGACTCTATCTCCCTTACAATGAACTCGTCATACAAGAGCGCATTTTTCCCAAGAGCCTGGGCCCGGCTCCTCATTTCCGGAGGTACAAGGTCAGGATATTCATCCCTGAAACTTAATATGCAGCTCGGTTCAATTCCCACCAAAGGCACTTCAGAAGAAACTATATCGCCGAGAAGCTCAACATTCTTTCTGGCAAACTTCCTCGCAAGGCGCAGGCTTCCCTTGGAGATGGCTGCCCGGCCGCTTTCCACATGCCTTGGTATCTCAACTTCATATCCAAGACGCTTCAGCAAGCGGGCAAAAGTCAGCCCCAGCTCAGCTTCCTGGTAATTTGTGAACTCATCCGCAAAAAGATACACTTTACGCAATTTCTGCAAATCCCTTGTACTTGAGCTATTTGAAAGCCGCCCATAATCGAATTGCTTGCAATCACGCCTTACAAGGGTACGCATAGACCACCGGCTGAGTTTAGGAATGTTCCTCCGCGATGAGAACTTGACAATCCTCTTGATGAGGCTCGATGAAGGTTTCCATCCTGCAAAGAAGTTGTAGAGAGGTCTTACATAGTGCCCTAACTTTTCTATTGAAGCCATCCGGGCTATCATCCAGATATACAGTGGAGTACCCTTGTAATTCCAGCGATGCTGGAGCAGTTCCGCACGGATGCGCGTCATATCCACGCTGGACGGGCACTCGCTCCGGCAGCCTTTGCAGGCAAGACAGCTTGAAAGCACCTCCCCGACCTCATCGCTGCAGACGGCATCCTTGAAGCTCCACCCGCCGGCAGCACCACTCCCGGAGCAAGCATCTAGAGGCCCTGTTCCGGCAACGCCATAAGTCAGCAACTCCCTGAGGACATTAGCCCTGGCACGAGTACTCCAGAGCTCATCCCCTGAAACCTTGAAGGCAGGACACATCGTACCACCCATCAAATTAGACTTACGGCAGGCTCCGGCACCGTTGCACTGCTCTATATTGCAAAGCATTGCGTACGGATTGCTCTCCCCGTGGGTAAATTCACCGTTCCAGGTGAAAAATGTATTTTCAGGAAGTATGTACGCACTCTCACATCCATTTCCGGAACCAGTCTGCCAGGTCTCTTCTTTTTCAGAAGAGGCTTGCAGAATCTCGCCATTCAGCAAAAAACGTAGATACTCGTCCATAGGAGGAGTGTCCACTATCTTTCCAGTATTGAACACGCCGGAAGGATCCCACACAGCCTTCACCTGACGCATCATCTGATAAACCTTATCGCCATACATCAGAGGAATGAACTCCCCCCTGAGGCGACCGTCTCCATGCTCTCCCGAGAGACTTCCACGGTGCTTTTTGACGAGAACCGCCGTCTTACGAGCCACCTCACGGAACTTCTTCCGGTCAGCAGGAGCCTTGAGGTTCAGTATCGGTCTGAGATGCAATTCTCCTGTACTTATATGCCCGTAATAGACACAGGAAAGTCCCAGCCCATCCAGCATCTTCTTGAAATCCGCAATGTATGCAGGCATCCTTTCCGGAGAAACCGCAGTATCCTCAATAACGCCAACCGGCTTGGCGTCTCCCTTCATGCCGCTAAGCACACCGAGTCCGGCCTTCCGCAAATCCCACACGCGGCTGATATCCTTCCCGTAAACCCTTGTACAGCAATAAGCTAACCCCTCTACTCCAACCACAGCATCCACACTGATCTTGCCTCCGATAGCTTCCACAAAGCCTGCAAGAGGCTTTCCATCCCGAGCATCATCAAAACCAGAACCTCTCATCACTTCAGCCTCAAAAGCAGAAGCTTTGGACTCCATATCATCTCCCTCAAACTCAGCGATAATGAGCGCTGCGGGATCCCCCTCAATGAAGAAACGGTTACGCTGCTGCTCCAAGTTTCCCTTGCTCAGTTCCAGAATCTGTCCGTCCATCAGTTCCACTGCAACAGGTCCGTGCCTGAGAGCCACAAGATTGGCGTAGAGGCTATCTTCCAAGCTGTTGCAATGAGCACAAACAACAAGATGATTATCAGACGGAAGAGGATCCAGGGACACCTTGATCTCGGTAATGAAAGCCAGCGTCCCCTCACTACCGCAAAGCAACTTGCAGAGATTTATCTTTCTCTGATGCAAATCGTCGATTGCATCAACATATCCAGCCTTGTTTCCTTCAGAGGTAGAAACTGAATCGGAAGCAATGCCCTCAACAGCTTCATCTATAGCGTAGCCGCAACTGCGACGTCTCAGACTCTTGTCCGGAAAATTCTCCTCCAAAAGCCTGACAGTATCTCCATCAAGCCCCCACCGAAGCATCTGGGCATATATTTTTTCCGCCAAACATCCAGTTCCATCCCCTCTCTCCCAGAAGCAAGGCCCGAAACGTTCCTCAAGCTCTGCAATCGTGTAATCCTTAAACACTTCCACACTGCCGTCGCTGAGAACAGCAGTAGCCTCCATGACATGGTGGCGCGTACTTCCGTACACAAGGGAATGTGTACCGCACGAATTATTACCCAGCATCCCGCCAATACAGCAGCGGTTGCTGGTAGATGTCTCAGGGCTGAAGAAAAGGCCATAAGGCTTCAATGCAAGATTCAGTTCATCACGAACCACACCCGGCTGAACCCGGGCCCATCGTTGAGAAGCATTGATTTCCAGGATCCTGCTCCAATACTTTGAAATATCACAGACTATGCCACTTCCAACAACCTGTCCGCAAATAGATGTGCCACCAGCACGAGGAATCAGATGAGTGTGCCTTCTTTTTGCCTCAGCGACAAGTTCCACCACATCCTCAACCGTTTGCGGATACGCAACACCCACCGGAAGCTCCCTATAGACAGAAGCATCCGTAGCATAAGCAATCCTATGTAACTTGTCACCAAGAATCTCCATCATTAACAACTAAAAAAACATCTCAGTTTTTATCACCTGAATCTCCATTCATCACCTCAAACCTCAACCGCATCTCAATCCCCACCACCTGAATTCCCATTCATCACATAAACCTACATTCATCTCATAAATTCCCATTCATCACATAAATACCCATTCATCACATAAACCTCCATTCATCTCATAAATACCCATTCATCACATAAACCTCCATTCATCACCTGAATCTCCAATTGCATCTGAAACACCCTGGTTCTGAAACTTCTCCAGAAGTTCTTGCATCTCCCTACGCTGCTTTTCTTCCTGTTCTTGAAGCTGCTGAGCAAAAGTTTTGACCTCTACCTTGTCAGGCATATTGCCCTCACATTCCTCAAGTTTGCGCAAACCCGCCCGAACAACTTCACTCACACTATTATACCTACCTTTCTCTATGAACTCCTTCACAAGTTTGTAATAGTACTCACCCAACGTAACAGTAACTGTTCTTCCCATATCCTCACATTAATTCCGTTAAACACAATCAATAAACACTTAAGCAAGAAAAGGTAATACCCTAATCATTTGATCAGGAAAAGGTAATACCCGTAATCACTTAAGCATTACAAAATTATAAAAAACCTTAATAATAATCCCCTCCCCGATATATTTTCAGAAAAGATATACCCCTCATTTATGTTATCTGAAGATAATGTAATCCAATTGTATCAGTGTAAGACTCAAATAAGAGAATCTATTTCTAATAATGCAGAAGTCAGATATGTTTAGCCATTTCTCTGGCTGTATGACTCAGATATGTTTAGCCGTTTCTCTGGCTGTATGGCTCAGATATGTTTAACCATTTCTCTGGCTGTATGACTCAAATATGTTTAACCATTTCTCTGGCTGTATGACCCAAATATGTATAACCATTTATATCTGAGTATGATTCAGATATGATTAGCCGTTTCTCTGGCTGTATGGCTCAGATATGTTTAGCCATTCTATTTGTGTATTATTAAGATGTATATCAATTTCTATTGGTGTAAGACATAATAAGACATAGTAAGACATAGTAAGACTTAGTCTTACATTAAGAATTTAATAACACTCATATTTTAAGAGAGGGCAAAACAAAAAAGGGTTTAAACCTACTGGCATAAAGGTTCAATGTGCAATAAAAGAAAAGCGATATAAATAAGAAAGATGAGATATTTGAGGGAGATGAGAGAGATGAGAGAGGTGAGAGAGTTGAGGGAGGTGAGAGAGATGAGGAAGGTGAGAGAGATGAGGAAGGTGAGAGAGATGAGGAAGGTGAGAGAGATGAGGAAGGTGAGGGAGATGAGGAAGGTGAGAGAGTTGAGGGAGGTGAGAGAGATGAGGGAGGTGAGGGAGATGAGGAAGGTGAGAGAGATGAGGAAGGTGAGAGAGATGAGGAAGGTGAGAGAGATGAGGAAGGTGAGAGAGATGAGGAAGGTGAGAGAGATGAGG
>ONEF01000024.1 GCA_900316795.1 uncultured Bacteroidales bacterium
GGGCTGACCGGCAGGAAGTTTTCCCAGAATGGCCGGATGAAAGAATCCCAATTGCAGAGCCGCTGATAAGTCACAGGCCGGATACCGCAGGGCAGGACACGGAAACCCTAAACAACTGGATAAGGAAAGCCACATACATAGGAGACGACCCATACACGCCCAATGACTCCATAGTTGACATAGTCTGGTACAACGGGCTCGGGCAGCCGAAGCAGACAGTACAGATTGGAGCCTCCGCAAACTCAAACAAGAACATAGTCACCCCGGCGGAATACGATCCTATGGGAGAGATGCTACGCCAGTATCTGCCGTATGTCTCCACACTCTCGTCAGAAAACCCTGACTCTCAGACGTCGGCAAAGCAGGCGGCATATTACAGAACTCTCTACGGGACGTCGGAAAACCATCCATATCAGGAGACCATACCGGAGGCGGCTACGGGAAGGACACTGATCCAGTACTCGCAGGGTTCTGTGTTCAGAAACTCAACCCCACTGACTGAAACCCAGAACGGCACCCAGAAGCCGAGGACAGATGCTACCGGAAGATTCCTCTCCAACTCCTACAGGATAAGCAGGGCTTCAGACAAGATCCCGATGCTCCTGTATGAAAACGGAAGCATCACCAACCGCGGCCATTTCCCTGACGGAGCTCTTTTCAAGACCATAACCATAGATCCTGACGGAAAGACCGTAGCTACCTTCACAGATGAGTATGAGAAGACTCATCTGGTTAGGACTTACCTTGAAGGCCATTCGGACACAACCGAGACCGGCGGATGGAGCGACTTGGTTTATGTATATGACAAAAGAGGGCTTCTCTCTGCTGTAATCACTCCTGAGGGAGAGAACGAGAGGAACAAGGCAGCAACGCAGATAAGCAAAGACTGCGACTGGGCAAAGAAACGCTGCTATATCTACGAGTATGACGGCCTGGGAAGGATGACCGCAAGAAGATGGCCGGGAAAGGGTACAGAGCTTTTCGTTACAGACCCTGCTGGAAACGTGGTTGCTCTGGAAGATGGAGGCTTACAAGATATGACACAGCCAACAGGCCGATAGAAACCCTGCTCACCCAGCAGAGCATTACAGAAAGCCAGATGAGAGGCTATTTCTCCTACGAGACTGTCCAGGCATATCTCGCACAGCATCCGGGAGAGCAGTTCACATCCCCTGTCTATGATCTCCCTGACAACATCTCGCTCACAAAGACAGAGATCGGAAAGACTGGTGTTTCCTTCACGATTGAAGACATCACATCAGGCAATAACGGTAATAATTCCAACAGCATAACACTTACCTTCTCACCTGAAGGGAATACGCTTTCCCTTTCCGATGTGGACATAACAAAGTTCGCGTCAGTGCTTTGGGAGAGGACAGCTATGACTATGTCAAAGGACGGGGTTCTGATTGGAATTGCGGAAGACGGAGGTTCCAATCCCGGAACAATTGCCCAGTCGGACATCCCTTACAGATACACAGCCTATTTCTATGACTGCTATTCAAGGCCGGTGCAGACCGTGACGCTGTATCCTGACGGAACAAGGTTCATCGCTTCTACGAGGTACAACTACACAGGCCTTCCTGTAAGGCAGACCGCAAGGCTTGCCGTGCCGCAGGGAACAAGTTCCGGCAGCGGAACGGGAGCAAATACCGACACCTTGAATGTTGTCCTGACAGAGACTTTTACCTATGACAAACGGGGAAGGATGCTTACGTCAAACGCCTCTTTGCAGACTTTCTCTTCTTTTGCGGGCAATGGCAATAATGGAAATGGAGGAAATGGCAGCGGCATCTCATATTCCGACACGCTGTTCTCTTCCGCTTCCGCCACATACTCATACGACGAGCTGGGCCACCTGACAGGCAAGACCCTGGGAGGAAATCTCACCGAGACTCTATCATACAACATCCAAGACTGGCTTACCTCTATGCAGACAAAGAAAGGTACGGCCAACATCTTCTCCCAGACACTGAGGTATTACAATCCGGCAAAGCCTAACACCACGGCTCTTTATTCCGGAAACATCTCGGAATGGGAGACCGTCCAGGGCACAAACACGGCAAGCACTTACGGCTTCACATATGACACCCAGGGAAGGCTCACTTCTTCTGACAGGTACAACGGGGCGGCAACGGCAGGAAGGCTCACTTCTTCTGACAGGTACAACGGGGCGGCAACGGCAGCAACGCAGCTCTACACGGAAAGGAACATATCATACGACCGCAACGGGAACATACTTACCCTGAAAAGGATTTCCAATTCCATCCCGAATCCTCTGCACAACTTCACCTATTCCTACGACGGGGACAAGCTTTCTTTCCTTACCAGGTGGGAGGGGGATGTAGCAATGAACACTCCTTATTCCTATGACGGCAACGGGAACATGACTTTTGATGGAGAGCAGAAGATGAAACTCTGCTATGACATTAACAATCTGCTCCATAATGTAAAGAAGATTCAAAGTCAGGGCCAGAGCCAGACAGAGGAGCTTACAGCCACTTATTCCTACCTTGCTGACGGGACAAAGCACTCCATAAAGGACACCGAAGGAAACAGCAGAATATACATCGGGCCGTTCACGCTTGTAAGGAAAGACTATCCAAGCGCAAACTCTGGCAATACAACAGTACCACATATAACATTGCTTGAATCCGCAGATGTTTTGGGCTCGGATGCAAGATTTGCCTTCTCCGCAACACCGCAGGCAGCATCGGGAGACACGACATACACCATTGCATACGAAACCTTGTATCTCCTGAAAGACCATCTAGGAAGCATCAGGACAATCACCGACAGCCAGGGGAACGCTCTGGAAAGGAACGACTACTATCCATATGGCCTCCAGACTGATCTCGGAAGAAACTACCCGGAGCTCGCCGACAAGTACAGGATGAGGATGCCGGCTTCTTTGGCTTCATTCAGCCAGAACGCCAGCAGCTATCCGGCAGTGTCATCCCCTACCGGAAAACAACTCCCTTACCGCCTGCTGTACAACGGCAAGGAACTCCAGATGGTGGCACAGACAAGATTTGTAGATTATGGAGCAAGGATGCTGGACCCGGTGATTGCAAGGTGGAACGGAATGGATCCGATGAGTGAGAAACACCTCTCAGCAACACCATATAAATACTGTCATAATAATCCCATAGTTTTCATTGATATTAAAGGCAAAGAGCCTAACCTAAGACAAGCCGGAACAATTATAGGTTTTTTTAGAGAATTTACAACAAAAGGCGCACGCTCTGGCCTTAAGAAGGGGCAGGATGCTCACATCGCTATGTTGGGATTTGGACAAATTGGTTTTCATTTTCCTCGGCCACTGCCACAAAATACCGGTAAGATAAATAGTTACAGCAATAAGTATATCTATACTAAAGAAGGAGGATGGATTGATATGGCTCATTTCATGTTTTACGCAGGACTTGCATATAGATATAAAGTAGAAAAAGAAAGAGCCATAGATGAAACTAAAAGTGCCTATTATATTTTTTTGTCACCAGATCTCAAATCTCAAATCTCTAAACAGGCTAATATGGATCCTGTAGGAGAGGCTGTACAAATTGGGTATGCTCAAGAAGATAGCGATCAATATTTTAGTCCACACTCTGCATACAGTTATGAGGATTTGCCTAGTGATAAATATGGTGCTATTTTCGGTGCCTCCTATTTTAATCCTAATAGTCCATTGTCATTAGGAGAACAATTAATACTGTTCTTTAACAAAATGGGGGCAACAAAGCCACAAGACGCACCAAATTATAGCGTATTGCCTGCAGAGGAGCCTAATAACACTCCTTCGCGACAGAATTCCTCAACCCAACCTGTTTTCGTTGAGAATAATCCGTAACATAGACTCAATTATTCTTAAATAGCTAATCATGGATACACGTAGAAATAATAAAATAATCGTAGTATTGGGGCTACTGCTTTTAATTATTGTTGTTTTAGCCTTATTAGGGGATAAAATAAGAGATGCCAGGTTAATGAAGAAATCAGAAGAAGTCATAAATTCAATCGAACGTTATCGTCAAATTCAAGGAAAGCTACCAACTTCATTAGACGAGATTGGGTATAAGAACGATCTTCCTCCAAATGACTTATATTATGAAATTATAAATGATGACTTATATTACATCACATTTATGCATTCAATTGATTACAATTACTTCTATTATTCTGATGAAAGAAAATGGCGAAAAGGAATTAGATAAATACCTAGTCATAGTCATCGCTTTCACTTTTACCGGCTGAGAGGTTGATAATCAGAATAATATTGTAATGAGTCTTTCGAGGAAAGACCAAGTTCAACTCATCCTGAGTGGTATAGGATTGATAAGATTGATAATAATAGATTTAACGACATAGATGATGATATTGGAAGATATGCATATAGACTATAATACTATCGCAATTTAAGACAGGTGCCTAAGTTTAAAAAGTAGTAACTTAGCACCATAAAAAAGTAGAAAGAAGTACGACGCCAAGTTCAAGGCGAAGGTGGTCATTGAGGCCATCAAAGAGCGCGAGACGCTGAATGAGCTCGCAGCGAAGTATGAAGTATCCCCGGTAATGATCAGCCGGTGGAAAAAGGAGTTCATAGAGTATAGTGTTCCCAGAAAATAGGACCACTATAATGGAGATGGTGACAGTTTATTTAGCGTATCTTACAAATTGAAACACAAAAAAGCTTCTTTTTGATTTTAAGAACAAAGTTTTGGTTATTCCAGATAATTTTGTAAATTCGTATCGTTTAAAACGAATTATTAATTTACTTGATTATCGATATGTCCGAGAAAACTTTATTGCTGGGAGATGAGGCACTGGCACTGGGAGCCCTTCACGCTGGGCTTTCCGGCGTTTACGCCTATCCTGGCACTCCGTCCACTGAAATTACGGAGTATATCCAGGGCAGTCCTCTGGCCAGGGAGCGCAAGGTGCACTGCCAGTGGAGCTGCAACGAGAAAACCGCAATGGAAGCCGCTCTTGGCGCTTCATACGCGGGAAAGAGGGCGCTGGTGTGCATGAAACACGTAGGAATGAACGTGTGCGCAGACGCCTTTGTAAATTCAGGAATGACCGGTGCCAGCGGAGGACTGGTGGTTGTGGCCTGTGACGATCCGTCAATGCACTCCTCTCAGAACGAGCAGGATTCCAGGTTCTATGCCGAGTTCGCGATGGTGCCTTGCTTTGAACCTTCTTCTCAGCAGGAAGCCTATGATATGGTTCGTTTTGCGTTTGACTATTCAGAGAAATACCACACAACGGTTCTGATGAGGCTCACCACTAGAATGGCACACTCCAGGGCAGTTGTAAAGACATCGCCGATGAGAGAAGAGAATCCGCTCCAGTTCCCTGAGGACCAGAAGAGATGGGTGCTTCTGCCGGCAGTGGCAAGGCTGAGAAACGAGGTGGTTATCAAACAGCTGGCGCAATACGAAGAAGATTCTGAAAACGTCAATGTCCTCTCAGGCCCTAAGGCTCCGATGGGAGTCATCGCCTGCGGAATAGGCTGGAACTACCTGATGGAGAACATAGAGGGAGAACCGGCTTTCCCGACTCTCAAGGTAACACGCTATCCTGTTTCAAGGAAGCAGGTGCAGGAATTAGCTACAATGTGCGATAGCATACTTGTAGTTGAGGAAGGCCAGCCGCTTCTGGAGAAAGCACTCAGAGGCTTTCTTCCGGTTCCGGTTAAAATCAGGGGAAGACTCGACGGAACCCTGCCTCGCACGGGAGAATTGACTCCGGATGCATTGAGGAAGGCTCTGGGAATGCCTGAGAAAGAGGCTTGTGCAAAGAGCGAGGTTGCTGTTCCAAGGCCACCTGCACTCTGTATGGGATGCGGCCACAGGGATTTCTACACAGCCCTCAACAATGTAGTGAAGAATTACCCTACCGCAAGAGTATTCAGCGATATAGGCTGCTACACCCTGGGCTATTTGGCACCTTTCCACGCAATCAACAGCTGCGTGGATATGGGAGCTTCCATCACGATGGCAATCGGTGCATCCGAGAGCGGAGTCAATCCTTCAATCGCAGTAATCGGAGACTCCACATTCACCCACAGCGGAATGACAGGACTTCTGGATGCCGTGAATATGGGGGCTAACATAACTGTCTGCATATCAGATAACCTGACAACCGGAATGACCGGAGGCCAGGACAGCGCCGCATTCGGAAGGATAGAGAACATCTGCCTTGGAATCGGGGTTCCTAAGGAGCACGTAAGGCTCATCATTCCTCTTCCTAAGAACTATGAAGAGATGGAGAGGGTGATCAAGGAAGAAATAGAATATCGCGGAGTATCTGTTGTGGTATGCCGCAGGGAATGTATCCAGACTGCCAAGAGGCACCTTAAAAAACAGTAAGATCATGAAAAAAGATATCATATTGTCAGGAGTCGGCGGCCAGGGAATTCTTTCCATAGCCACTGTAATTGGCTGGGCCGCAATAAAGAACAATCTTTACCTGAAACAGGCGGAGGTTCACGGAATGAGCCAGAGAGGCGGAGACGTGCAGAGCAACCTCAGGCTCTCTTCCTCCCCTATCTTCAGCGATCTGATTCCGCAGGGAGAATGTGAAATCATAATCTCAATGGAGCCGATGGAAGCCCTCAGGTATCTTCCGTACCTGAAAAAAGGCGGCTGGATTATCACTAACAGCGCTCCATTTGTAAACATCCCCGCTTATCCGGAAGTTTCTGCAATAGACTCTGACCTGAATCGCGATGCAAACGTGATTTCATTTGATTCTGATCAGATTGCAAAGGACTGCGGAGCTCCGCGCTCATCTAACATGGTGCTTCTCGGAGCCGCTGCAAGGTACATTGAGATACTGGATGTGGAGAACCTTAAGGAAGGAATCCGCAACGTGTTTGCCCGCAAGGGTGAGAAGATTGTGGAAGACAACATCAAGGCTTTTGAAGCCGGTTACGCGATAGCAGAAAAGAAATAGCAAAACAAGAATTATGGAAAGACCTATAGCCAAAAACGTCATAGATGAAGTATTGGCCAAGATGGACATCTCCGATATCTCACACGCTACCATCCGCCAATGTGTTGCAGTTGCCAACAAGCTTGAGGAACTGGAAGACATGCGTTTCATTCATCTTGAGATAGGAGTTCCCGGAATACTTGCCTGCCCTGTTGGCATTGAGGCCCAGAAGAAAGCCCTGGACAGCAATATAGCCCACGAATACCCTCCAATCGGAGGAATTCCGGTACTGAAACAGAACGCTTCAAAATTCCTGAAAGCGTTTGCGGACGTTGACATTGACCCTGAATGTATAGTGCCAACCGTAGGTTCAATGCAGGGCAGCATGAACCTCATCCTGGAATGTTCACAGCTCAATCCTGAAAAGGACACCATACTTTACATCAATCCCGGCTTTGCGCCAAACATGCTCCAGGCCAAGATAAACAACATCAAGTCAGAGGCTTTTGACATCTACGAGTTCCGTGCAGACAAGCTCCGCCCGAAGCTGGAAGAATACATGTCAAAGGGAAACATCGCCGCAGTGCTTTATTCCAACCCAAACAATCCGGCCTGGATATGTCTCAGCGAAGACGAACTGAAAACTATCGGAGAACTGGCCACCAAGTACGATGTTGTTGTGCTCGAAGACCTTGCGTACTTCTGCATGGACTTCCGCCAGGATCTTTCCAAGCCTTACCAGCCACCGTTCCAGCCTACGGTTTCAAAGTACACGGACAACTATGTCATAATGATGTCTTCTTCCAAGATATTCAGCTACGCCGGCGAGAGAATCGCGGCTGTATGCTTCTCTCCTAAGCTCTACTATCGCGAATATCCTGCCCTTAGAAAGAAGTACGGAATCGGGAGGATGGGAGACAACTTTGTGCTGACATATCTCTATGCCGCATCTTCAGGAGTTTCACATTCAGCCCAGTACGCATACGCCGCGCTTCTTGGCGGAGCTGCGGAAGGAAAGATAGACTTCATCTCCGAGATGTCCAAGTACGGGCAGAGGGCTCACCGCTCGAAGGCTATTTTTGAAAAGCACGGATTCCACATCGTCTATGACAAAGACCTTGACCGCAAGGTGGGAGACGGATTCTTCTACACAATCGGCTACGAAGACATGACATGCTCTGAACTGATGTACGACCTTGTAAGATGCGGAATTACAGCCATCTCACTTGACTCTACCGGCAGCCGCCAGAGGGGTATCCGCGCTTGCGTTTCAAGGCTCAGTTCAGAAGAGGACTTCGAGAACCTGGACCAGAGGCTCGGACTTTTTGCCCAAATACAGAAAGAAAAGAAAGCATAGGCAGACGGATACTTTATAATATTCCAAAGATTATATGTCAGATATCAGATATGTTAGTGCTGCAGAAGCCGTGCAGTGCGTAAAGAGTGGAGACGGTGTATATTTCCAGGGTAGCACAGCTGTTCCGGAAGTGCTCCAGCAGGCTCTTGCAGACAGGTGGCAGGAACTCCGCGATGTAAAGATTTACAGCGCGTTCTGCATTCCAAGGGGCGTGGCTCCTTTTTGCAAGGAGGAATATAAAGACTCTTTCATCGTACGCAGCCTCTTCCTTTGCGCAGACCAGAGGCAATGGGTTGCCGATGGATACGGCAGTGTGATACCTGCCTTCCTCGGTGAAATCCCTTTCCTTTTCCGCTCAAGGCAGCTTCCTGTAAACGTTGCTTTTATAAACTGTTCTCTTCCAGACAAGGACGGCTATTGCAGCTATGGCATCTCCGCAGACCTGGCGGTTTCCGCCGTGGAAAGTGCTGACTTTGTCATAGCACAGATAAACAAGAGCATCCCATATCTCTACGGCGGTGCACTGATTCACATCTCAAAGATCCACGCTGCCGTTGAGTGCGACATTCCTCCTGTAGCTATGGAATTCGGTGAGCCAACAGAAATTGAAAGGGCCATTGGAAACAACATCGCGGCAGAGATACCTGACGGTGCCACCCTTCAGATAGGTGTCGGAGGCATTCCTAATGCCGTGCTCAATGCAATCAAGCATCACAAGCATCTTGGACTTCACACGGAAGCCATGACTGACGGCGTGGTAAGGCTTATGGAAGAGGGAGTCATAGACAACTCACTTAAAAAGTTCCGCCCGGGCAAAGGCGTTGCTTCACTGGCTCTTGGAAGCAAGCACATGTACGAGTTCCTGCACTACAACAAAGATATGGAGTTCTACGATGTCGCTCTTACCAATGACCCTCAGATCATCCGCCAGAACCCCAAGGTAATGGCTATCAACTCCGCTCTTGAAATAGACCTTACCGGCCAGATTTGCGCAGACAGCATCGGTGAGAAAATCTTCTCCAGCGTAGGCGGCCAGCACGATTTCATGTACGGCGGCGCTCTCTCTGAAGGCGGAAAGACCTTCATCGCCCTCCCTGCTGCAACCAGCAAGGGCAAGAGCAAGATAGTCCCTACACTTACTCCTGGAGCCGGCGTTGTCACTACCCGATTCCAGGCCCAGTACATCGCCACGGAATACGGCATAGTCTATCTGAGGAACAAAGACCTTGCAGAAAGAGCAAAAGCCTTGATTTCCATTGCAGAACCTTCTGCCCGTGAAGAACTTGAGAAGGCCGCAGTCAAACGTTTCGGCTACAGCTTCCTGAGGCTCAAGCAATAAAAAGCTTTATATTGCACATCATCTATTCTTGATAAAGCAGCATTGAATTCTTTGCTGCTTTTTATTGTATTATTTATCCAGATACATTATCTTTATAATCGAAAAAACTTTCCTTATGAAACGATACTTTTGCATTCCCATTGTTTTAATACGGACTCTCGTAGTCACTGCTATTTTACCTCCGTGCCTGTTTGCCCAATCTACTTTCAAGTTCTACGATGACATCTCCCTTCCTCAGACAGATGCCTGGAACTTCGTCAGACAGGGAGAAGTTTCGCCATCGCTCTATACGGGCACCATCAACCTCTCCGTTCCCATCTATGAGTATAAAGACAAGGACTTCAGCATACCCATAGTAGCCACCTACTCCTCCAACGGCAACACTCCCAACCAGCTGCCAGGCATCCTGGGCCCTGGCTGGAACCTGGACCTTGGCGGCTGTATCACCATAGAGACCAACGGCATCCCGGACTACGGGGAAAACACGCGCCATGTCCCTGGATTCTATGCCACAAACCAGGACTTCTACTACAACTATCACGAGCCCTCCAAATGGTGGAGGTTCATGTTCTTCCAGTTTCAGTATGCATCAGGGACCGGA
>ONEF01000018.1 GCA_900316795.1 uncultured Bacteroidales bacterium
CGTTGCCCTGCTCATCGCTATCATCGGCATCATCGGCCTGGTGTTCTTTGAGACTCAGTTTATCCGCAAGGAGATTGCCGTGCGGCGCGTCAATGGCGCCACGGTGGGCAGTATCTTGCAGATGATCAACAAGAAATACTTGATAATGGCCGGTGCCAGCTTCGTGATTGCAGCGCCCGTCGCATACTGGCTGATGGCCGCCTGGCGGAAGGGCTTTGCCTATCAATCTCCTGTGCCGGTGTGGATCTTCCTTGTGGCGCTGATCGCGGTCGCTGCCATTACCCTGGCCGTCGTTACGCTCCAGAGCTGGAGAGCGGCCAATGCCAACCCTGTTGAATCGTTAAAGAATGAATAAACAATTAAATAACAACTCATTATGATTAAAGTAAGCAATCTTTCAAAGGTCTTCCGTACGGAAGAAATCGAGACCACTGCACTTGACGGTGTTTCATTTGAGATCAAACAAGGGGAGTTTGTGGCCATAATGGGGCCTTCCGGATGCGGAAAGTCAACCCTTCTGAACATCCTCGGCCTTCTGGACAATCCTACGGGCGGAAGCTATCAGCTTCTTGGAACCGAGGTGGCCAAGTTGAGGGAAAAAGAGAGGACAAAATTCCGCAAGGGCAACATCGGGTTTGTTTTCCAGAGCTTCAACCTCATCGATGAACTTAATGTGTATGAGAACGTTGAACTTCCTCTAAGGTATCTGAACATATCTGCATCGGAGAGGAAAAAGAGAGTTACCGAGATGCTCAAGAGGATGAATATCTCTCACCGTGCAAAGCACTTTCCTCAGCAGCTTTCAGGAGGTCAGCAGCAGAGGGTTGCAATTGCCAGAGCCGTGGTTTCCAACCCTAAACTGATTCTGGCCGACGAGCCTACAGGAAACCTGGATTCAAAGAACGGCAAGGAGGTCATGGATCTTCTGAGCGAACTCAACAAGGAAGGCACCACAATCGTGATGGTTACCCACTCCCAGAAAGACTCCACATTTGCCCAGAGGGTGATTGACCTGTTTGACGGACGTATAGTAAACGACGTTAAGAATCTGCTTTAAAGAATATTATGAGAACATATCTCCGTTTCCTGAAGGAACACAAAAGAATGACTGTCGCTTAAAAAACAGAATACAATGAAAAGAAGAGATGTGCTGATGAAGGTTTTGTCTTTGGGGATAGGGCTTGCCGTCGGTATAGTGCTGATAGCCAAGGTGTGCTTTGAGCTTTCCTATGACAAGAGCTATCCGGAAGTGGAAAACATATACCGCATAAGGACCAAATACACGCATCAAGGTGAACTGCACGATTATTACAACGTAAGCGGTGCTGTTCCGTTTGGTTTCAAGAGCGAAGTTCCAGGGGTTGAGGAAGGAACCAGGACGACATCTCTTTTCTCAAATGAGAACTATGTCCTTGAAGACGGCAGCATAGTTGCTGCAAAACTTATATTGGCCGACTCGTGTTTCTTTAACATTTTTGACCGTCCGGCTCTTGCCGGAGATTTAGGCCAGGCGTTGGCCAAGAGCTATACAGCTGTGGTGTCCAGGAGCTTTGCAGAGAAGATGGGAGGTGTTGCGCAGTGTATGGGCAAGACTCTCTTCAACGAGGATGCCAAAGACTTGAAGTTTACCGTGGAGGGCGTTTATGAGGATTTTCCTGAGAACGGAACGTTTGACTATGACATTCTCCTGAGTATGGAGAGCTTTTCCAAGCAAAGCACGGAGAACTGGATGGGTAATGACCGTTATCAGGGATATGTGAAACTCAGCGACGGTGTGGATCCGCATTCTCTTGACGATGCCATACGCAAGATGCAGGAAAAGCATCAGCCGATTGATGAGATTGAAAAGATGGGCTCCTCCCTTTGGTATTACCTGACCCCCTTTGACAAGATGCATACTTCAGACCCTGAAGTCAAGAACACGATACGGGTGTTGTCTGTAGTTGCCTTTCTTCTCGTGGTCATAAGCGTCCTCAATTATATTCTTGTCGTAATCTCCTCTATGGTAAAACGTTCCAGGGAGGTAGGAGTCATGAAGTGCTATGGCGCTGAGGGGAAGAACATCTACGGGATGCTTTTCCGGGAGGCTGCTGTCCACATTCTGCTGTCTCTGTTTATTGCAGCAGCGCTTGTTTTTGCCGGCAGGGGAGTGGTTGAAAACCTTCTCGGAGTTTCTCCAAGGACACTTATGATACCCCAGAGCATTGCTGTAGTATGTGCTGTGGTGCTTGTGGTACTCGCGATATCGATAGTGGTTCCGGCAAGGCTTTACATGAGAGTTCCTGTATATGCTGCCCTGAAGAACTATACTGAAAACTCGAGGCGGTGGAAGATGATTCTGCTTGGCGTGCAGGTTTTCATTAACGTTTTCATGCTGTCTCTTCTCCTGGTGGTTTCCAGACAATACAATGCCCTGTGCAATGCTGATCCGGGGTATAAGTATGACAACCTTTACTTCATAGGTCTTTATGATGGCGACAAAGATGCTCAGAAGAGAGTGGTTGAGGTTTTAAGGAAGATGCCTTCAGTGAAAGGTGTGGAGGCCTGCTACGCCCTCCCGTTTGAGCATTCCAGCGGAGACAACGTGTGGCTTCCGGACAAGGACATTGAACTGTTCAACATAGCAGACCAGTACGAGGCTACAGAAGGCTTCTATGACCTTATGGGAGTGGAATTCATAGAAGGACGCGCTCCCCGCGATTCCTCGGAGGTTGCCGTTAGCGAGAGCTTCGTCAAGAAGATGTCTGAATTTGCAGACTGGAGCAGCGGTGCCGTGGGAAAGGTCGTGGACATAACAGGGCACAATTATGCAAAGCAAAGAGAAAACGGTGCCTATCTTTCAGGGTTTACAGTCAGCGGCGTATATAACGATATGAGAATCGGGAGTCTGGTAGAAGGGGATGAGCGCCCAAGCGCCCGGTTCTATGGCTCCTTAGACAAGGACTACGGCTATATGCCATATATTCTGATCAAAGTGCAGGAAATGAACTCTGAGACATACTCCCAGCTTACAGATGCTGTCTCCAAAGCCCTGGACGGACGGAATGTCAAGGTACATTCTTATGCGGAGAGCATGAGAAAAGCCTACGAAGACAGCCGTAAGATGCGAAACACCATATTTGCCGGTGCTGTAGTAACGCTGCTTGTCGCCATCCTGGGCCTGATAGGCTTTGTAAGAGACGAATCCCAGAGGCGAAGCAAGGAGATGGCAATCCGCAAGATAAACGGTGCCTCTGCAAAAGACATCCACAGGTATATGCAGGCAGACATTATCCGGATTTCCGTCATTGTGGCTGCCCTGGCTTCTGCCGCAGCTTTCCTGATTGCCCGCAAATGGCTGGAACAGTTTGCAGAAAGAATCTCATTGTCGCCGATATACTTTCTTGTTGCCGCTGTCGTGGTCATCCTTGTCGTGATTGCAGTGGTAGCCATTTCATCGCTGAGGATCGTTAATTCCAACCCTGTTGATTCATTGAAGAATGAATAGTTTATTATATTTGCGGCCCGTGTTTTGGCATTGTGTGGTTATAGAAACGAATCTATATGAAGACATTGAGAAATGTAATATGTGCGGTGCTGCTGTTGACAGGGCTGTGCGGATGTGAGAAAACTTTTACGGAAATTAATCTTGACAACTTGGAAGGTTCTTGGCAGAAGGAATATGCAAAGGGAGTCCAGGATGCGGGATTGGTGATATGGACCTTTTCAGATAACAACAATCCGGACAGTAAGGATTGGCTGACATTGGACATATATGTCTCTGACATGTTTACCGGAGACTCTGAGGCCAAGTATATTTACCGTCCCCACCAGAACGGCTATCCAGGCGTAGGCAGTTCAACACCGGAGTTGTATCTCTATGAATCAGACCATGATTTCATGGCAGAGGACGGGAAGATAGCCTTTACTCCCGCGGCACGTTATTATGTCAAGGAATGTACCAAAGACAAGCTTGTCCTTCAGCGCATTGAGGTGAATGTGGATGGAGCGAATCTATTGGAAGGCGATGTAGCTTTCAGGAGAGTCAAGCCCTGATCTCATGGATGAGGTCATCACAAATTGTGATGACATATTTTTCCATTCTTGGACAGTTAACTGGAACATAAAATCAGGAGGAAATCTTTTAAGATTTCTTTTGACTGCCTGGTTTAATGTGCATGTCCCATCCGAAGCGTTTGAAAATCTCTTTTGCAAAAGACATTTCTTTGGACGGAATAGTTACTTCTACAGTAGTTGTTGTGCCATAAGTTTCTTCCGGTTCATTGAGAGTTGCAAGATGCCTTTCAGATGGGCTAGGGTATTTTTTAGGTATTGTCTTTTGCTCTGGAGTATAGTTGGCGACAGCTTCCGCAAGGGCTTTCTTTACAAAAGCGTTTATGGAGATGTTTTCCTCGGCGGCAAGGTTAGCAATATCCCTGTGAGTTGAAGGCGCAATTCTTATGTTGAAGGTGCCGGTATAGCTCTTTTCTGGCTTTACTCCCTGGTCTTCACAAAATATAAGGTAATCGTCAACAGCTTCATGAAATGCATCTGTTATTTCCGTCACAGATTCTCCTTCATAATTGACAAGATCATCGATGCCTTCCAGCTTTCCAAAGAAAACCTTATCCGGTTCGCTATAGTTTACAGAACCAATGTAACCTTTGTATTTGAGTGTATTCATAATTAGATGTTTTTGTTTCTTTTCAGTTTTTCAAGTATGTCCTTCAATGCATATGATTTAAGAGTATTACCGGGGTGTGGCATGTGAAGCAAAATTTTCCGTTTTTGGCTATCAATGAACATAACCCTCGATCCCGATGTTCTACCCTTGTTGGATTTTGTATATCCGAACGAGGTTAAAAGCCTTTCCGCCTCTGCAAACGTGAAGTCTGTGGGCATACCTTTTAATCTTTCAAGTAGTTTCTCCTTAGTTCCCATACTGCAAATGTAACTAAATAATAGTTACAAAGCAAAATAATTATTCAATCTTTTTTATTAGTATTTGGCCCTTCTGTAAATAATTCGGTCTGTTGTAAAAAAAGTTTACAGCGGAACTTTTTGTTGCTTTTTGATAAGCATCATATAATCAATGGTTTATAATGTATGGCACATTTAATGATTCTTGTTGTATGACATAACTCAATATTTTATGAACAGCTTTTTGAAATTTCTGGGTAAAAACAAGCTGTATGCTTTCATAGAGGCATTGGGGCTTGTAGTGAGCCTTACGTTTGTGATATTGATAGGAAGCTATGTCTGGCAGCAGTACGATGTGGCGCACGAAAACCCGGACGGGGACAGGATCTACGGACTGGGACGGGACGACCTGCTTGCGATGAGCTGGTGGGACAAGGAAGCTCTGGACAGCATACCTGGAGTTGAGAGCATCACCAGAATCGGCGACAATGGAAGTGAAATCCTCAAGTTCTCCGACAAGATTGTAATGGGCCGCTCCTGCGAGATAGACTCCAACTTCTTCAGCATTTTCAACTACAAGATACTGGAAGGAGACCTTCAGGATTTCCAGAGTGGAGGCGCTGTTCTGGTCAGCAGGAGGTTTGCTTCAATGATAGATGACGGAAACGGGGTCGTCGGGAGGACGATTGGAAGGACTGTAGGAGAGGAAGATGGAGCTCCTACATACAAAGATTATGTGATTGGAGGAATCGTTGAAGACCTTGACAATACGCTTGTGATGTATTATGACATCTTCTTTTCCGCGGCAAAGAGTTCTTATGCAACTGACGGAACTCCTTTCCAGAGCTACGGCTCCCATCTGTCTGTGATCAAACGCAAAAAAGAAGTTGACGAGCAGACCTTCAAGGACAACATACTTGACAAATGCTACCAGAACTACACGTTCTTCAAGAAGGAGAACAACGATTTCAAACTCTACAACTACAGCCAGATGTATTTCCACAAGGCTTCTTATATGCTCAGGAGTGCAGACAAGACACTGCTGGCCTTGCTTACCATAGTGGTGCTTCTCCTTCTGGCTTCAGCAATAATCAACTATGTAAACCTCAACGTGGCTCTTGTCAGAAAAAGATCCAGGGAAATGGCAACCCGCAGGCTGCACGGTGCAACAAGAGGCAGCGTAGCTTGGAAGTACATCTCTGAATCACTTGTGTTCACGGCAGTATGCTTCTTGCTTGCCATAGTGCTGGCTTATCTATTGGTTCCGTTCATGAATTCGCTTCTTTCAGGGAATTATCAGGATGGGCAGCAGGTTGTAGGACTGAGGTTTATCCTGGATTTCAAATATGTGGCGGCTTATGTGCTGGCTGTTCTTGTGTTTGGAACCCTTGCAGGGTTGCTGCCTGCATTGGAGGCGTCCAGAACAAAGCCTATTGACATTATCAGGGGGACCTATGCCAGAAGAAGCCGGATGCTGCTCGGCAAGTTCTTCATTGTCTTCCAGAATATTATATCTGTGGTGCTGATAGCCCTTGCTCTTGTGATGGAGATGCAGATGAAGCATCTGATGCAAAGGCCTATGAACTTTACATCAGACAATCTGTTTGTGCTTGCCGGTCCGAGTAGTGTGGATAAGATGAGACCGTTTGAGGAGAAACTGAGAAAGCTTCCGTTTGTTGAAGAGATAGGCTATGGCAGGGGGTTCCCGGGCAACATAAACTGGAGTATCGGCAGGAAGATGGATGTGGGTGGAGAGACCAGGGAAGTGAATTTGAACTTGATAGGATGTGATTCCACTTACTTCCGCCTGCTTGGCTTCAAGGTGCTGGAAGACTTCAACCGCCCTCTTTCCAATTCTCTGTGGCTAAGCCAGACAGCCTACCGTGCCGCAGGGTTTACAAGCGATGAAGAAGCTTCAAACTTTGCCCGTACTATGAGAATGAACAATATGAGTGCAGATTATGTAGGCGGCATTTTTGAGGATACTCCGGCAGACCGGGTGGAGGCTTCTGAAGATAACGGTAGCATAGGAGTTCTAGTGCAATATCCGGAGAATCTTCATTATGCCTGTGACCCTCTCATAAAGGTCACTCCAACAGTGGACAAAGATTACGCGGAGAAGGCTATAATGGATGCATACAAAGAATATATGGAAGAGGCTCACGGTTTTTCCAACGAGCCTTATATGAAAGGGTTCCTCAGTGACATCCTCAACCGGGAGATGGCTTCAGCCGTCAACACTATGAGGCTTCTGGAGCTGTTCATGGTCCTTGCTGTGATGATCTCACTTTTGGGCCTGCTTGCAATGAGCACCTACTACAGCGCTGAGAATACAAAGCAGATAGCTGTGCGCAAGGTATTCGGGAGCGATGTCCGGAAGGAGACGCTCCGATCCGTGAAGGAGTATATTGTGCTTGTCTTCATCGCGATAATAATAGGACTTCCGATTGCCTGGTACCTTAGCCAGAGGTATCTGGAGCAGTATTCTTACAGGATAACAGGGGTTGTTCTCCCGCTTGCGGCAGCGGTGGTCATAACTCTTGTATTTGCCTCGGCATCAGTGCTCTGGCAGGTTCTCAAATCCGCCAGGGCCAATCCGGCTGTTGAATTGAAAAAAGACTGAACCTGAAAAATTGTAATTTTGCAGGGTATGAAAAAGGGCAAGATACTGGTTGTTGATGACAATGCGGGAATCAGAAGCGCTCTGAAGATTCTGCTTCCTTCGCACTTTGCACAGGTGGAGCTTCTGGCTTCACCTTCGTCTCTTATGACCAGGCTAAGAGATTTCAGGCCGGAGGTGGTGCTTCTGGACATGAACTTCTCGGCAGATATCAATACCGGAAACGAAGGCTTGTTCTGGCTCGGCGAAATCAGGAAGGCCTATCCTCAGACAAAGGTTGTGCTGTTTACGGCTTACGCGGATGTGGCTCTGGCCGTGGAAGGAATGAAAAGAGGAGCCTATGACTTCATAGTCAAGCCGTGGGAGAACGAGAAACTCATTGAGATATTGACCGGAGCCTATAAGGCATCTGTTTCAGAATCAGGCGGAAAGGCTTTTGATTCTTCTTGTTCGGATGGAGGGGACTCTTCTTCCGTCCAAATGTTCTGGGGAAATACACCGGCAATGGTTTCCTTGAAAAGAATAGTGGACAAAGTAGCCGCGACAGATGCCACTGTGCTCATAACAGGAGAGAACGGAACGGGCAAGGACGTGCTTGCCAGATATATTCATTCACTTTCTCAGCGATGTGGCAGGATTATGGTCAGCGTAGATGCCGGAGCCGTGCCCGAGAGCCTGTTCGAGAGCGAACTGTTCGGCCACGTCAAAGGTTCCTTTACGGATGCCATAGCTGACCACAAGGGCAAGTTCGAGGCGGCTGACGGCGGCACTCTATTTTTGGACGAGATAGGGAACATACCGCTCTCAAGCCAGGCCAAGCTTCTGCGGGCCATACAGAACAGGAGCATCTCAAAAGTAGGTGACAATAAGATTATTCCGGTGGATATCAGGCTGATATGCGCTACAAACAGGAATCTTCCCCAGCTTGTTGCGGACGGCCTTTTCCGCGAAGACCTTTTCTACAGGATCAACGCCTTCCATCTTCACATTCCGGCTCTGAGGGAAAGGGTTGAAGACATTGTGCCCCTGGCAGAGATGTTTTTGAAAAAGTTCGCCGGGAAATACCATAGAGACGTGAGCGGAATGACACAAGAAGCCAGAGTGCTTCTGACCAGGCTTTCCTGGAGCGGCAATATCCGCCAGCTTCAGAACGTGATAGAAAAAGCTGTTATTCTCAGCGATGGCCCTGTGCTTGATGCCTCTGCCTTTTCGGACGAGCTGTCAGACTCCGCTGAGGGAGAACCAGAATCTTCCGTGAAAGACGTGTTCACTCTGGAGGAGGCTGAGAAACAGGCTATAGCCTCTGCCATGAAAAAGTATGGAGATAACCTTTCTCTCGTTGCCAAGGCTCTGGATATAAGCCGTCCCACATTGTACAACAAATTAAAGAAATACGGGCTTTAGGATGCCTTTGAAGTGGATTGTCATATTGATTGTGGGGGTGGCCGTTTTATCGGCGGTTCTTGCCGTCATAGTCAGTTCGTACAGGGTGCGGCGCAAGGTAAATTATATGCTGGACGCTCTGGAGGACGGTGAAACAAACTTCCGTTTCAGCGAGAGGAAATCCAGACTGAACAAGACACTCAACCGCCTGAACGGAATTTTCAAGCAGGAAAGGCTGGCAATCCGTGAGCAGGAGAAGTTTTTCGGCATCCTTCTGGACAATGTCAAAACCGGAATCGTAGTGTTTGACACCTCTTCAGGCGCAATCACTTACAGTAACAGCCGGGCGCTTCAGATTCTCGGACTGGCTTCTCTTGTCAACATCAAGCAACTCAGGATAATAGACAACAATCTGGCCGCGGCTTTTATCGCTGAAAAAGAAGTGTCCGACCCAGAGAAGAACAAGGCAAGCTTCTACAACGAGAGTTCCCAGAAGACAATAGTGATGTCCAAGTCCTCCGCCCTTGTGCAGGGAAGGAACGTGAGGATAGTTTCCTTCAACGATGTTACAGAGGAACTGGAGACTAACCAGGAGGAGGCTTACTCAAAGCTCATCAGGGTCCTGACCCACGAGATCATGAATACAGTCACTCCTATTTCCTCGCTCAGCGATGCTCTGGTCTCATATCTTGAGCCTGAAGGGGATGAGTTGACGCAGGAGAGGCGAAAGGCCCTCAGGGACGGTCTGGACACTATTGCATCATCTTCCCGTTCTCTGATCCAGTTCGTGGAATCTTACCGCAACCTCACCAGGGTGGCTCCTCCTGTCAAGAGCGTGTTCTATGTGAGGGACCTTGCTTCAGAAGTGATGGAGCTTACTTCGGAGCAACTGGCATCCTCCGGTGCAAGTCTTTCATTTGCAGAACGCTCTGATGACGTGATTCTGTTTGCAGACAGGGGGCAGATACTTCAGATTCTTATCAATCTGGTAAAGAATGCAGTTCAGGCCAAGGCCCGGACCATAAATATGGAAGCCAGGATTGATTCGTCCGACGTTACCATTATAGAAGTTTCAAACGACGGGGAGCCGATAACCCCGGAAGCCCAGAAGCAGATGTTCGTGCCGTTCTACACCACCAAGCAAGACGGAAGCGGTATAGGACTTGCCATCTCAAGCCAGATAATGAGGATGCACAACGGTCAGATCAGCCTCAAGTCCTCCACTGCGGAGAAGACCACCTTCAGCCTGCTTTTCCGCTAGGGTCGGCGATGGTGCTTTGCCTGCAATCGCCGAGCCTCAGATGATGTATGAGATTTCCTTGAAGGCAAAGGCTTTGCGGGAACCGTCGCGGTATTCAAGGACTATGCAGGCGGTATCGTTGAGCCCGACTATCTTGGCTTCCACTTCTTTGTTTTCCGCGGTTTCTATGTAGCGGTGCCACTCGTTTTTTCGGTAGAGTTTCTCAAGGTACAGGTTGTAGAGAGAGTCGAACTTTCCGGTTTGAGCGTATTCTTCCCTGGCCTTGTCGTAGAACTTGTAGATTTCCGCTACGAGTAGCTCCAGCTCAGCTTGAAGGCAATATGTCTGGACGTTTTTTTCATCCTTCTCAACCTCCAGGATCAGGGAAGTGGGGTTAGGCAAGTCTTCCGGAAATTCTCTCTGGTTGATGTTGAGGCCTATACCGCAGACGCTTGATGAAAGATATTCTCCTGATATCCCGTGCTCTATGAGAATGCCGCAGATCTTGCGGTCCTGGACGTAGATGTCGTTAGGCCATTTTATCTTGCTCTGTACGCCTTTGGTTTTGAGGTATTGTTCCAGGCCGAGAGTCACTGTTACGGAAACTATGAACTGGTCTTTTGCCAGTATGAAGTCCGGCTTGAGGAGTATTGAGAAAGTCAGGTTCTGGGCCTGGGCGGCTTTCCAGGTGTTGCCCCTTTGGCCTCTTCCGGCTGTCTGGAATTCAGCGGCCCATACTGTTTTGTCTTTTTCTGAAGGTATGCCTTCCAAGGCTCTGTTGTTGGTGGAATCTGTCACCTTCAGCCATCTTATGTCAAGTTTTTGTGTCATATTGTCGTTTGGCAAAATAATTGATGTATTTTGTTTATCTTTGGAAGTTGAATGTCCGAAGACTAACACAGGGCAAAGTTAACAATTACCAGTTACTGATATGACAATTAAGAAAAAGACAGAAGACGAGAAGATGAGTGCTGCTGTGGCAGAGCAGGAGCCTGTAAAGAAAGTGAGCAAGAAGGTTACAGCCAAGAAGACTGCTGTCAAGAAAACTGCTGCAAAGAAAGGTACGAAAGATGCTGTTAAAGAAGCAATACCTACTGACATGGAGGTGATTACTGAAGCAATACTGGACAAGAAGGGGCAGAATGTGATTTCTTTGGATTTGAGGAAAGTCGGGAGCGGCATCTGTGATTTCTTCGTGATCTGCAATGCGGACTCGACCACTAACGTTTCTGCCATCGCTGACAATGTGGAAGACAAGATGATAGAGAGGCTGGGCAAAAAGGTGTTGCGTTCCCAGGGCAAGGAAAACAGATTCTGGATCATTCAGGATTTCGGAGATATAGTCGTCCATATCTTCCAGACTGAATACCGCAATTTCTACCGTCTGGAGGACTTGTGGAGCGATTGTGAAAAGAAAACTTACGAAGACTGACCATGGCAACCGACAATAAGGGCAAGGGAAAACCTTCAAAAGGCCTTTCCAATGTGATGGCCTTTATCTATATACCTCTGATTCTGCTTCTTGTGTATATGCTGTTCAACTACAAGGGGGGAGATCCCATCAAGGTTGAATGGTATGAGGTCAAGGAGGTGATGATTCCTCAGGGTGATGTGGATAAGATAGATTTTGTGACCAACGAGTATAAGGGTACCGTTACCATAAAGAAAGACCGGCTGGCCAAGTACAAGAACAGGTTCGGTGGCAAGGTTCCTGAGTTTTCTACCGTTTTCTATTTCCAGGTTCCTACATCTTTTGAGGCTGAGAAAGAGTTCAGCGAACTTAGGGATACTCTTCCTGAAGACAAGAAATTCAAGTACAGCTTTGATGTTTCCAAGGATTATTGGGGCAACATATTGAGCTGGTTGTGGCCTTTGTTGCTGATCGGGTTCCCGTTGTTCCTGTTCTTGAGGATGTCCAGGGGGATGACCGGAGGCGGTGGCGGCAGCGGCAGCGGCGGCGGAATTTTCTCTGTAGGCAAGAGCCAGGCCAAGGTCTTTGACAAAAACAGCAAGGTGAAGGTCACTTTCAAGGATGTTGCAGGTCTGGAAGAGGCCAAGGTGGAGATAATGGAGATTGTGGACTTCCTGAAGAATCCTTCCAAATATACCAACCTTGGAGGTAAAATCCCTAAGGGAGCGCTTCTGATAGGTCCTCCGGGCACCGGAAAGACTTTGCTGGCGAAGGCTGTGGCCGGAGAGGCCAATGTGCCTTTCTTCTCGATGAGCGGCAGTGACTTTGTGGAGATGTTCGTGGGAGTGGGTGCTTCTAGGGTGAGAGACCTCTTCAAGCAGGCCAAGGAGAAGGCTCCTTGCATTGTATTCATCGATGAGATAGACGCTGTGGGCAGGGCCAGAGGCAAGAATGTGGGCTTTTCTTCCAACGACGAGAGGGAGAATACCCTTAACCAGCTCCTTACGGAGATGGACGGCTTCGGAACCAACAGCGGCGTGATCATACTTGCAGCCACCAACCGTGCCGATATTCTGGACAAGGCTCTGATGAGGGCCGGCAGGTTCGACCGCCAGATTACTATAGACCTTCCTGAGCTCAAAGACCGTGAGGCCATATTCGGAGTTCATCTGAAGAAACTCAAGCTGGATCCGGGGCTGGATACCTCTTTCCTGGCAAAGCAGACTCCGGGCTTCTCCGGAGCGGACATAGCCAATGTCTGCAACGAGGCTGCCCTGATAGCCGCCCGCCACAACAAGAAATGCGTTGACAAGCAGGATTTCCTGGATGCCATAGACAGGATAATCGGCGGTCTGGAAAGAAAGAGCAAGATCATACCTCCTTCAGAGAAGCGCACGATTGCCTTCCACGAGGCCGGACACGCTACCGTCAGCTGGTTCCTGCCAAACGCCAATCCTCTTCTGAAGGTTACCATCATCCCAAGGGGCAAGGCTCTGGGAGCTGCCTGGTATGTGCCTGAAGAAAGGCAGATCATGACCAAGGAACAGATGATGGACGAGATGGCTTCCCTGATCGGAGGCCGTGTCGCTGAGGAAATTATCAACAACAAGATTTCCTCCGGTGCTCTCAATGACCTTGAAAGGCTTACCAAGATGGCTTATGCAATGGTGGCCTACTACGGTATGAGCGACAAGGTGGGCAATGTTTCCTGGTACAACTTCCAGGAAGACGGCTATCAGCTCTCCAAACCGTTCAGCGAGAAGACAGCCGAGATGGTGGACCAGGAGACCAAAGTCCTGATAGACAAGGCTCACCAGATGGCAAAAGACGTTCTTGAAAGCCACATGGAAGGGTTCAAGGAACTTGCCAACCTGCTTCTGGAGAAAGAGGTCATCTTTGCAGAAGATCTTGAAAGGATCTATGGTCCTAGAGTAAAGGAGAATGAGGTTGAAATCAAAGCAGGTTCTCTTCCTGAGGCGGCTGACGGAAGTGAGCAGCCAAAGTCAAATGAAGAACCAAAAATCGCTGAGGCAGAGAAAGAATAAGGCAGAATCAGACTAAAAGTTTTGAAATGAAAGAGTTAATGGTAAGGACAATCAGCGGGGTTGTGTTCTGTGCAGTGACACTGGCGTCGCTGGTCATTGCCCCTTATAATCCGTTGCCTTTTCTCATTCTCTTCTCTTTCTTCCTTTTAAGGACGGACTACGAGTATCTCAGGCTCACGATGGGCAAGGGGAAAGTGGTTCTTAAGGTTGTGTCTCTTGCTGCTGCCTTATGCCTTTTCCTGGGGGTTGCATCAATCGGGATGGTGATCAGGGATTTTTATGCTTATATGTTCTTGTCCGCCCTTCTGGTTCTTGCCATGGCAATTCCTGTAGTGGATCTGTTCGAGGGAGAGAAACTGTATATGTCGTTTTCTCTTTCCTCCCTCCTGTATGTTGCTTTGCCGTTTAGTCTTCTGACATTGGTTTCGTTGCAGTCAGGCCATCTTGAAGAGGGAACTGTTTTTCACACTTTCTTCACTTTGTTCTACAACGGCTGGGCTGTTGCTTCGCTTTTGATTGTAATGTGGATGGGAGATGTGGGGGCGTATTGCATCGGCACGGCATTCGGTCAGGGAAAGAGGGGGCACAAGCTGATGCCTTCCGTTTCTCCCAAGAAGTCTTGGGAAGGAGTGTATGGAGCTGTTGCGGTGTCAATTGCAACTGCGATTGTGCTGAGAGCCTTCGGGGTGCTTCTTGACAGTTACGGATACTGGCTGTCCGCTTTGTTCGGCCTTGTCGTATGTGTGTTCAGCATACTCGGCGATCTGGTTGAAAGCAAGCTCAAACGCCGTTTCCAGGTAAAGGATTCCGGAAGGATAATGCCAGGGCACGGAGGTTTCCTTGACAGGTTTGACAGCGGTCTGCTGGCATTCCCTGCAGCGTTTCTGTTTTATCTTTTGTTATACTGCTTGTCATGATACACAAGGAAGGCCGCACATCAGTCCTGCTAACATTCTCTGTCTTTGCATTTGTCGTCCTTGCATTGTTTCTGTTTTTTGGGGTTAACTGGATTACTTTGGCCTTGTCTGTGGTTTTGCTGGGATTTTTCTGCTTCACGGCATATTTTTTCAGAGACCCTCATCGCAGAGCAGCGGAGGCTTCTGAGGGAGAGCTCCTGTCTTCGGCTGACGGTGAGGTTGTTTTGGTAAAGGAGGTGGATGAGAACGAGTTCCTGCATTCAAGATGCATCCAGGTTTCTGTGTTCATGAGCATCTGGAGTGTCCATGTGAATTATTACCCTGCAGCTGGTGATGTTGTCTATAGCCGTCATAATCAGGGGGCTTATCTTGTGGCATGGCATCCCAAATCTTCAGAGAAGAATGAGCGTACGTCAGTCGGTCTGCGTCTTGCTTGCGGAAAGGAAATCCTCATAAGGCAGATTGCCGGGTATGTAGCGCGCCGTATCGTGTGCTATGCAAAGGAAGGCGACGCTGTCGTATCTGGACAGCAGATGGGCTTCATAAAGTTCGGCAGCAGAGTGGATTTCTTCCTTCCGGTGGATTCTGAAATCAGGGTGAAAGCAGGCGACAAGGTACGCGCCTGCCAGAGCGTCATCGCGAAAATCAAATAGTTTTTTGCCGTTATCAGGCAAGCCCCTGCAGCTTCTTTATCGCTTCAGCAGGATCCTTTGCGGAAAAGACTGCACTGCCTGCAACAACTACATCTGCTCCAGACTCAGCTATCTCTTCTATATTTCCTGTAGTTACCCCGCCGTCCACTTCGATAAGACAGTCAGGATTGTTCTTCTGTATGATTTTCTTCAGCTCAGCGATTTTTCCTGTGCAGTATGGAATATACTTCTGCCCGCCGTAACCAGGATTTACGCTCATTATCAGTATGTAGTCTGAAATCCTTACGATATCTTCCAGAAGATGGACGTTTGTGTGCGGATTGATGGCTACGCCGGCTTTCATTCCAAGTTCCTTTATCCTGTTTATGGTGCGGTCAAGATGGTTGCAGGCCTCATAATGTACACTTATGGAGCCTACTCCGAGCGATTTGTAGATATCGAAGAACTTCTGCGGCTCAACTATCATCAGATGTGCTTCAACCGGTATAGAAGCCCTCTTGCATATTGCTTCTATGAGTGGCGTGCCGTATGAGATGTTGGGAACGAACACTCCGTCCATAATGTCCAGATGAAAAATATCTGCATTGGCGTTTACCAGCTCTATGTCTTTTGCCAGGTTTGCAAAATCTGCGGCCAGCATTGATGGGGCTACAAGCATCCGTTTCATGATATATCTTTTAATATGAATTGTCCCAGTAACTTGCGTTCTTCTTGAACTGGAGCAGGTCTGCAAGGGAAGAAGCGTTGGCGCTTATCCTGAAGCTCCAGCTTTCCCACTTGCCGTTCGGGATCCAGGAGAAGGCTATGTTGAAACAGTGCAGGCTGAATGAGCCTGAAAGCTGTGTGGTGGTAAGTTTCATCTTGGTAAGGTCCACACCTGTGTTCAGTGATATCCTGAGGTCTTTGTAAATCTGGATCTGTGAGCTCACTCCAAGTGTCATGGTGTGGTTGTGGCGCGTAAGCAGCTGGTTGTTGGAATACTGGTAAGACTTGTAGTAAGAGTAGCTGTAGCTGAGGTTGACGCTCCAAGGCATGTTCGGGTCGTAGTAATATACCCAGCCGCCGGGGATATATTCTCCGGTAACAGGATGGTAGTACATTCTCTGGTATGAGGAGGCAGAGGAATTGGTTCCGGCTCTTGTAGCCATTACTGGACCGTCTGGTTTGTAGTCTGCTCCCCAGTTGCTCTTTCCCTGCCCCTGGAAAGTGTAGGAGGTGGAAAGGCTGGCTCCGGTCATCCTGAACGGTTTGAAGCCGCCTGTGGTGATGAGCAGCTTGTTGTACCTTTGTCCGCGGTAATCAATGGCGTACGGGTCCAGAGTCATGTTTCCGGAAACACCCATCTTGCCGAAGATGGTGGTGGACATATTCACCGATATGTTGGAAAGCTTCATCGAGTCTGCCAGGAAATTGTAAGATCCGGCTATGTTCAGCTGGTCTATCAGTTTTATCTTTTTTATTCCTTTTCCTGTTGTGTCTCTCTGCGATTTTACCTTGGCTTCCAAGGTGTTCCCGATGCTGAAGCTCATACCGGCGCTGCTTCCCGTACCCGGAGGAGAATAGAGCTGGCCTGAGTATTTGTTGTAAACCACTGAATGTGGCTTACCGTCGGAATCTACATATTCGTAAGTCCTGTATCCGTTGGCCCTCGTCCCGAGTTCAGGAGTGTAGTTGAAACTCAGGCTAGGGGTTACAATATGCCTTGCCGCCTGAAGCTTGCCGGTCTTGCTGAAGTTGAACAGACCATAGATCCTGGTGTTGAAAGACAGGTTCATTCCGTAAGTCTGTGTAACGCCAAAGGTACTGAACGGGTCGGACAATTCGGTGACGGCTTTCTTGAGCCGGGTGTCATAGTACTGTCTGGTCTCGGAAAAATACCAGTTCATCCCGTAGTTTATACCAGGGGAGGCCTGTATGTATTTAAGTACGGTGAATGTAGGAAGACCTATGGAAAATGAATGCTGCATTCCGTTTCTCATCTTCTTGAAGAAGTCCGGCTTTCCCACCTCAGAACTCTTGAAATATATCTTGTTGTCAAAATGTCCTGTATAATTGAATGTTATGTCTTCGTAAGCCTTTTTCTTACCGATCATCACCTTTCTCTTGAACGGGTTGATTCTGCTCACCGTGAAAGTAAGGTTAGGGAAAGTTACCGCATAGGAGCTGTCTCTTGAGTTCTGGCTGTGCAAAGCATTCACAGACAAGGAGAACGGGGTGCCTGCCCAGGTCTTGCCATAGGAGATGGAAGATGAAATCTGGTTTGTAAGAGCCTGGTTTATGGTAGTTGAGTTGTAGCGGCTGTTGGAAGGTGACGAGAAATTCACGGAAGCTCTGAAAGTGGTTCCCGGTCTTGACTTGGCGTCTTGGTTATGGCTCCAGTTCAGAGAGAAATTTGTGCCTTTTGAATAGTCAGGCTGGTTCTTTTCTCCTGTAATATCTACCGAATAAACTCCGGAAAGGTTACCAGTATATTTGTACCTCTTGGTGTATCTCGTGTTTATGTTTGTAGCCCAAGAGCCTTTGGTGTAAAGATCCACAGTGGCAGCTATATCAGCGTGTTCACCGAGCACAAAGTAATAGCCCAATCCCTTGAGGTAGAATCCCCTGGCGGTTTCTTCGCCATAGGTAGGGAAGAGCACTCCGCCACTTCTGCTGCTTATCTTCGGCACGAACCCGAAAGGAAGTGCAAACGGAGTAGGCACTCCCTCGATGACAGTATAGGCCGGTCCGAAAACAGTTTTCTTGACAGGACCTTCGTTTATCACCTTGGCGGTGGTCATCTGCAGGTAGAAGTGAGGTTCTTCAGCGTCGCAGGTAGTATAGATACCCTTCGCGATGTTGATGGAGTTGTCTTCCATCTTCTTGATGTACTTGCCCCTGACGTTGCCTTCGCCCTCTTGTGTCATCATGTTCTTGATCTTGGCCTTTTTTGTGTCAAAGTTATAGTACACGCTTTCCATCGTGTAGGTGTTCTTGCCCTCCTTAAGTTCAGGAAGCCCTTTTATGACGCCGGTTGAATCAGGAAGTCCTTTGGCAAAAACGGTCTTGGTCTGAACGTTGTATGCGATATAATCAGCTTTGATGGTGATGTCTTCATAAGTGACCGTCACGTCTCCATAGTAATAAAGCATCCTCTTTCCATCTGTGAGTATCTCAACGCTGGAATCTCTTCCGGTCGAGAACACAGGCTGCTTGAGGGTGGAAATCTGTGAGGAGTCCACTGTAAAAAGGGAATCTTTCTTGATGGTATCCCTGATGAGGGAATCTTTGCCATTTAAAGTGTCCAAAGTATCGCGCAGACCCGGATTCAGGGCTCGTCTGTAATAGAAACTGCTTCTCTTTGGCGTAAAGCTCATCATGGAGCACAACAACAGGATGCCCAAAGCGGCAAGAAGTGTTTTTGATATAATTCTTAGGGCAGACATCCTATATTATGCTTTACTTTCCAGTTTTATTTGTAAATTTGTCAGCAAAGGGCAAATTTAACAATAATTTGATTAAAAACTAAAAAGACGTTGTCCAGAAATTGTTTGCACCGGGTTGTGACTTTTGCGGTGGCCTTGGCTTTGTTGCTGCCGTCTGCCGCCGTTTCTTATGGCCAGGATGCCATCCAGAGTGTCAAGTGCGTGGTTCTGGATCCCGGGCATGGCGGGCATGACCACGGTTGCATGAGCAAAGACCGCAAGTGGAGCGAGAAGAACATCGTTCTCAGCGTGGCTTTGAAGCTGGGCAAGATCATAGAAGAGGAGCATCCGGACGTAAAAGTCATTTATACCCGCAAGAAAGATGTATTCATCCCTCTGGCTGAAAGAGCAGACATAGCCAACCGCAACAAGGCTGACCTGTTCATCTCCATCCATGTCAACGCCAATCCTTCAATATCTCCCAACGGGTGCGAAACATACACGATGGGAGCCCATGTGAGTGACCGTAACTTTGAGGTTTCCAAAAGGGAGAATGCCGTTATCAAGATGGAGGATGACTATACTTCCAGGTATGAAGGCTTCAACCCGGATTCCCCGGAGTCATACATAATCTTTTCGCTCCTCCAAAACGCTTATTCAGAGCAGAGTATCAAAATGGCATCCTTTATTCAGGAAGAATACAGGAAGGGGCCGGTTCTGCACAACCGGGGAGTGAAGCAGGCCGGATTCCTCGTTCTTTGGAGGACAACTATGCCTTCAGTGCTTACGGAAATAGGCTTTTTGACAAATGCTCAGGACAAAGCCAGGATAACTACCCAGGACGGGCAGCAGATGATAGCCCGCAGGCTGGCAGACGCTTTTTCCAGATATTGCGAGGATTTCTCTCAAAACAACACTTCCCTGCCAAAGGAGAAAGAGGATATCCAGGACCAGGAAACGGGCAAGCCTGAGCAGGAAACGGGCAAATCTGTACAGGACAAGAATCAGTCTGAGCAGGAAAATGGCAGACCAGAGACAGAACAATCATCTGATTATGAAGCCAAAGCAGGGCAGACATTCGAGAAAGAGCCAACGCCGGACAAGTCAAGCAATGTTTCGGAATCAACTTTCGCCATCCAGATTATGGCTTCCAAGAAGAAACTTGCATCCAACTCAGGCG
Source organism: uncultured Bacteroidales bacterium (assembly GCA_900316795.1). GTDB lineage: Bacteria > Bacteroidota > Bacteroidia > Bacteroidales > UBA932 > Egerieousia. Next base: position 19,753 of record ONEF01000018.1, read on the forward strand.
AGTTCAAAGGCTTGTCACCCGTCAAAAGATATTACGACAGGGGATTTTACAAGTATTGCTACGGGAACTTTTCCACAAGGCAGGGAGCTGTCTCAAAACTGGGCGGTGTCAAGAAAAAATTCAGGGATGCCTTTGTGGTCGAGATAAAAAATGGTAAAATTGCAGGCAGATAGGAGAATTTGCTATGAAGATTTCAAACAGCCAGAAAATAGGTCTATTTGTAATAATCATCTTGGTCGGACTGTTCTTTGCCCTTAATTTCCTTAAAGGGCATGACCTTTTCAAGAAGAGCAACAGATACTACACTTATCTGCCGAGCGTGGAAGGAATGGTTGCTACCTCTCCTATTTACATACGAGGTCTTAAAGTAGGTTCCATTGAGAAGATAAAACTGGATCCGGTAAAGGACAGCTTCTTTCTGGCCTTTACCATCAACCGCGATTATCTGATTCCGATAGATTCAAGGGCGGAGGTTTACAGTTCAGACCTGCTTGGCGGTAAGGCTCTCCGGATTGCTTTGGGTGAGAGCCCTCTGGAAGCCAAGGACGGAGATACCCTCAAAGGCGAGAATGTTCCTGACATGATATCAGTGCTTTACGGTTATGTCGGCCCGCTTAAGGCCAGGCTTGGAGAAGTTATGGACAATCTGAACACCACACTGATGTCCATCAACCAGACACTGGATTCTGCCGCCAGGGAGGACCTGCATGCTTCCCTCAGGGGTCTGAAGGCTTCCTTGGCCAATGTCCAGAAGCTGTCCGCTTCCTTGAACGGCATGGCACCGGACCTGTCAGCATCGCTGAAGAACATAAACACCCTTTCCGGGGAGTTGTCAGATCCTCAGGGGGAACTCAACTCAGCAATCACCAGCATCCGCAAGACTGCAGACAATCTTTCCACAGTCAAGCTGGCGGAAGCTGTGGACAACTTGAATTCACTCATAAGCAAGATACAATCACCTAATTCAACCACAGGACGTTTGATTTATTCAGACGATTTGCATAACTCGATAGACAGCTTGGTCAACGAGGTTGACGGCCTTGTCAAAAAGATAAAAAGCAACCCAAGAAAGTATGTTAAAGTAAGTGTGTTTTGATTAGTGCGTTATGAGGATTGGTTTTGTAATTTGCTGAAATACAGTGTAATAAAAAGTACAATATTTTTTCTTGCTGATTTATAAGTATCTTATATTTGTTTTAAGAAAAACAATAGTCAGCGATATTTTTTTTTAACTTTTTATTTACCACCTTTGTTATGCCAAACCAAGGCATTTTTTTTTCTACAGCAATTAGATTTTAATGGTCGCGAATAATCATATAGAAGTTTGGGAACGTTGTCTCCAGATAATCAAGAGCAATGTGCCGGATGCCGTTTTCCAGAAATGGTTCGTACCGGTGAAGCCTGTCTCTTTGGAAGGCTCCACGCTTACTATAGAAGTTCCGTCTGACGCCCACATGGTCAAGCTTGAGGAAGAACCTCTGATTGACATTATGGCCAAGACTCTCAAGAGGGTGATCGGGGACAGCGTGAGGCTTGTTTATACCATCAGGTTCCCCAAAACAACAATTTCCTACAATCACCAGACAAACTTCCAGGCCACCAACAAGTCCATACCTATTCCACTGAATCCTCGGGACAAGGATGTCATCAATCCTTTTGTGATTCCTGGTATCCAGAAACTCAAGATAAATCCGAATCTTAACCCTAAGTATTCCTTTGACAATTTCGTCGAGGGTACCTGCAACCGCCTTGCGCGTACGGCAGGCCTTCAGGTGGCTGAGAATCCCGGGCACAACCCTTTCTGCCCGTTGTTCATATACGGAGGCTCCGGTCTGGGAAAGACTCATCTTTCACAGGCTATAGGCTTGAAAGTGAATCAGTTGCATCCGGACAAGATAGTCCTTTATGTAAGCGCCAACGCTTTCCAGACCCAGTACATGAATGCAGCCTCAGGCAACAAGATAATTGACTTCATGCATTTCTATGAGCAGATAGATGTCCTTATCATAGATGATGTCCAGGAGTTTGTGTCAAAGCCGGGTACCCAGAGTGCTTTTTTCCATATCTTCAACCATCTCCAGCAGGCAGGGAACCAGATTATCCTGACTTCGGACGTGCCTCCGGGAAACCTTCAGGGTATGGAAAACAGGCTGGTTCAGCGGTTCCGTTGGGGCCTTTCCGCAGAATTGCTTCCGCCTAACTACGAGACCAGAGTGAAGATTCTCAAGGCAAAGAGCGCTAATGAAGGAATAGTCCTCTCTGATGAGGTTGTAGATTATCTTGCCACAAAGATTACAGGAAGTGTCAGGGAACTTGAAGGTACCGTGCTTACTCTTCTAGCTCACTCTACCTTCAACCGTGAAGACATAACTCTTGAACTGGCCAAGAAGGTGACCAAGCAGATAGTTAACATAGATTCTTCAGAGCTTTCTCTCGAGAGGATCCGCACCGCTGTTTGTGACTATTTCAAAATTACCCCTGAGCTGATTGTCTCAAAGACACGCAAGAGAGAAATAGTCCAGGCCCGCCAGATCACCATGTATCTTGTGCGTAACCTCACCAAAGCATCTTTGGCTTCTATCGGCAGCCAGATGGGAGGGAAGGATCATGCAACTGTCCTTCATGCTTGCAGCACCGTTTCAGACCTGATAGACACGGACCGCAACATACGCAAGTATGTTTCTGACCTGGAGCGCCAGCTCAAGCCAGGCAAATAGTCCCCCCGGGCAGACAGTTTTATAAACTTCTTAAAAATATATAGTTATGGACAGCAAGAAAGTTCTTGAAATCTTCAAGGAAATCACTACTGTACCCCGTGAAAGCGGTCACGAGGAAAAGATAATCAAATGGCTCATGGACTTTGCCAAGAAGCACAACCTGAAGGCAAAGAAAGACAAGGTCGGAAATGTCCTCATTACCAAGGAAGCAGACAAGGGCTTTGAGAAAGTTCCTGCCATCATCATGCAGAGCCACTCTGATATGGTTTGCGAGAAGAACTCCGGGGTAAAACACGATTTTTCCAAAGATCCTATAAAGTATTGTGAAGAAGACGGGTGGCTGATAGCCAAGGAAACGACTCTGGGAGCTGACTGCGGAATAGGAATGGCTGCTCAGCTTGCGGCGTTGACAGACCCGAAGATGAAAACCGGAAAGCTCGAGGCCCTTTTCACGATTTCCGAGGAGACCGGTCTGGACGGAGCTGAGGCTCTTCAGCCGGGATTCTGCACAGGCAAGATACTCCTTAACCTTGATTCAGAGGATGAAGGAGAGCTTTGCATAGGTTGCAACGGCGGTATTGACACAACAGCTGTCTTTACATACAAGGCAGTTCCTCAGACCAAGGAATATCTTAAGTACAAGGTCAGAGTCTTCGGCAGCCAGGGCGGACATAGCGGAGACGATATAAACAAGAACAGGGTCAACGCCAACCAGCAGCTTGTCAGGTTCCTCTACAAGGTTCTGGACAAGCATCGCATAGAGCTTTACGAGATTGACGGCGGAAACAAGCGTAACGCCATACCTAGAGACGCGCACGCGATATTCGGTTTCCCTAAGAGCGCCAAGGCATCTGTAACCAGAATTTTCAACCAGGTGCGCGATGAGGTCAAGGCTGAATTCGCTATTCCGGACCCGGGTGTGGAGATGGAACTTGTTCCTGTAGAGTGCAAGCTCAAAGCTATCGACGAGAACACTGCCGCCTCTTTGATCTATGCCGGAGTGGCTTGTCCTCACGGATCTTACAAGATCAGCGATACTATCAAGGGCCTGATTGAGATATCCACCAACTTTGCTTCAATAAAGATGAAGCCGGGCAACAAGATTGTCATAGGTTCCAGCCAGAGAAGCGCGGTTGTCAGCGAGAGAAGGTGGATGGCGCAGCAGATGGAAGCTTGCTGGGCTTTGGCAGGAGCCAAGGTAACTCACGAAGGGGAATATCCTGGATGGATACCTAAACTTGAGTCACCGATACTTGAACATTGCAAGAAGACCTACAAGAAGCTCTTCAAGACTGATGCCAAGGTTATTGTAACCCCTGCCGGTCTTGAATGTGGGCTTTTCAGCCAGAAGTTCCCGGACTGGGACATGATATCCTTCGGTCCTACATTGAAGGGAGTCCATGCACCTGGTGAAAAGCTTGATCTGGCATCTTTGGACAAGTTTGTAAACTTCCTTGGAGAGGTCCTGGTAACAGTCAGGTAACCTGCACTGCACCAGTGGTGAATATTGGTTTAGGAAGGTGGCCGCTCAGCTTGGCCACTTTCTTTTTTTTCAGCGGTGGTTTCTACTCCAAGGTATTGTTTTATAAACAAATAATGTTATATTTGCATGATTTTAATGGGAATCTCCCTATCAAAGTCTGAAAGATCCGTTATCTGAATTTCACTTTTATTTTATGTACGATATTATAGAATTGAAGTCCAAGAGTTTTGATGAACTTTTGGCAATCGCTGAGAAACTTGAAATTTCAAAACCTAAGTCTTATTCCCAGGATGACCTGGTTTACAAGATTTTGGACGAACAAGCCATAAAAGCTTCTGAACAACCCGTTGAAAAAGTCAAAAAAAGAGGAAGACCAAGAGTCAACAAGGCTCCGGTTGAGAAAGAAGCAGTCCAGCAGCCTAAACAGGAAACCGTCCAGACTGACAATGCCAATAATGCAAAGACGGAAGATGTCCAGAACGCACCGAAGAAGCGCGGTCGCAAGAAGAAGGTGAACAATGACGCACCTGTCCAGGTTTCTTCCGTGTCTTCATCAGAAAGTGTTGTAACTTCTGTTTCCGAACCGGCTCCGGTTGCACCTGCTGTTGCACAAAATTCTGAGGCTAAAGCTGTTCAGCCTGAGAACCAGCCTGTTCAGCCGCAACAGCAGCGTCAGAGGCGTCCTCGCATCCAGAGGCCTGTGAATATGAATCAAGACCAGCAGGCCACGCAGCCTGTAAAGTTTGAGCGTCCGGTTCAGAACGAGCGTCCGGTCCAGAACGAGCGTCCGGTTCAGAACGAGCGTCCGGTCCAGAACGACCGCCCGGTCCAGAACGATCGCCCGGTCCAGAACGACCGTCTTGCTCATAATGACCGTCCGATTCAGAACGAGCGTCCTCAGGAGCAGGAGGAAAAGGCTCCAAAGATTGAGTTTGAGGGTGTTGTAAAGGCTGAGGGAGTGCTTGAAATCATGCCGGACGGCTATGGTTTCCTCCGTTCCTCTGACTACAACTACCTGAACTCACCGGACGATATTTATGTATCGCAGAGCCAGATAAAGCTCTTTGCCCTGAAGACCGGTGATACCGTTTTCGGAGAAATCAAACCGCCGAGAGAGGGTGACAAGTATTTCCCTCTGGTAAAGATAGACTCTATCAACGGCAGGGATCCTGCTTTCATCCGCGACAGGGTTCCGTTCGACTTCCTCACTCCGCTTTTCCCGGACGAGAAGTTCAACATCCTTGGTAACGGTCACAACAATCTCTCCTGTAGGGTAGTGGATATGTTCGCCCCTATAGGCAAAGGACAGAGAGGCCTTATCGTGGCTCAGCCAAAGACCGGTAAGACTGTGCTTTTGAAGGAGATAGCCAATGCCATCGCAGACAACCATCCGGAAGTCTATTTGATAGTCCTGCTCATAGACGAGCGTCCTGAGGAAGTTACGGACATGGCTCGCAGCGTGAAGGCTGAGGTTGTGGCTTCCACCTTCGACGAGCAGGCTGAAAGGCACGTGAAGGTAGCCAGCATGGTTCTGGAGAAGGCCAAGAGACTGGTAGAGTGCGGCCACGACGTTGTAATCCTGCTGGATTCCATCACCCGTCTCGCCAGAGCTTTCAACACAGTCCAGCCTGCCAGCGGCAAGGTCCTCAGCGGCGGTGTGGATGCAAATGCGCTTCACAAGCCAAAGAGATTCTTCGGAGCTGCAAGAAACGTTGAGAACGGCGGTTCCCTGACCATTATAGCCACAGCCCTTACAGAGACAGGTTCCAAGATGGACGATGTCATCTTTGAGGAATTCAAGGGTACGGGTAATATGGAACTTCAGCTTGACCGCAAGCTTTCCAACAAGCGCATCTTCCCGGCTGTAGATGTAACTCTCTCATCCACAAGAAGAGACGACCTTCTTGTAAACAAGGAAGCCCTGAACCGCATCTGGATATTGAGAAACTACCTCTCAGACATGAACAGCGTGGAGGCTATGGAGTTCATGAAGGCGCGTCTGGAGAAGACTGCCACCAACGAGGAATTCCTCGTGACGATGAACGGAGATGCCCTCAAGTAGAAGCTGCCGCTTAAATAGCTGATGTTCAGCGATATGATAAAACATCCTCCCTTGATTTCGAGGGAGGATGTTTGTGTAATGCTCAAATAATCAGGTGCTTAAGCGGCAGGGCTATTTGACTGCAATTATGTCAACCTCAACCATTGCACCCTTAGGAAGGGCTGCCACCTGATAGGCGACTCTTGCCGGATATGGCTCGCTGAAGAACTTGGCATAGACCTCGTTCAGTGCTCCGAAGTTTGCCAGGTCCTGCAGATAGCAGGTAACCTTTACGGCATCGCTCATCTTGAATCCGCCTTCTTCAAGCACGTTCTTAAGGTTGGTGAACACCTGGGTAAGCTGCTCCTTGAATCCTCCCGGAACAAATTCTCCGGTTGCAGGGTCTATAGGGAGCTGTCCTGATGCATAGATTGTGTTGTCTGCTACAACTGCTTGGCTGTAAGTTCCTACAGCTGCAGGGGCTTTGGGGCTTGCTACTATTTTCTTCATATCGTGTTTATTTTTTCATAAGGTCCTTGCCGGCATCCCAGGCCATTCCAACTTTTTCTCCGGTAACATAGTAACCGTGCTGGAACTGGTCGAAAATAAGCGCATTCAGTTTTGAAGGGTCTATCTTGCCATTATCGGAAAGGACAGACTCGTCGGCTTTCACGTTTTCTATCTTTGCCACTATGCAGTACATGTGGTCGTTGTTGACTACATCTGCGAGTGTACATTCCATTGTAACCGGAAACTCCTCTATGACAGGAGCGTTCACAAATTCGCTCTTGGATGCCTTGTAGCCGGTGCGTTCAAACTTGTCCGCCATTTTGTTTCCTGATGCAATACCAAAGAAATCAGCTACATCCATGTGAGCCTTGTCTGCTATGGCAACTGTCAGGGCTTTGGTTTTGAGTATATTCTGCGTAGTCTTGTGGTTCTCGCTGATGAACAAGGCTATTTTGTCCATATCGCAAATCATTCCCCAGGCAGCGTTCATCACATTGACTTTGCCGTTTTCGTCGTATGCTGCCACCATAAGCACAGGCATAGGATAAACCGCTGGTACAACTCCCAAATTTTTTTTCATAATCTTTATAAGTCCGTTTTGTTGATTAGTATTATGTGTTTGTGTTATCAGAATATCATGTAGCAAAACATTCCTGCGGCTATGCCCAGCAATGCGCAGAAGACTTTGCTCAGCACCCAGGATTTCTTGCTCTGGGCCAGAAGCGGAAGCGAGACGTGGCCTTGCTGGCTTATGGCGCTGGTCAGCAGCACATAGAAAGGCAGGGTGCCTTGGGCTACAAGCAGTATGAACACCATGTGCGGACCGCTTTGCGGAATGAGTCCAATAACGGCTGCGGCTGTTACCACCAGTGGCATATAACTTTCGTGGCCTGTAATCCAGTCTTCTATGTTGATGTATTCAGCAATGGCTCCGCATAGGACAAGTGCTCCGAAAGACCATAGGAACACGCTCAGAAGATGCTTCTTTACGATGTGTTCCCATATATGCTCCTTAAGGAAATGCTTCAGGTTCCTTGATTTTTTGTGTGCATGATCTTCTTGATGTATCTGGAAACTCTCCGGACACAGGCTCTTCTGCCTTTTCTTTTTTGTCAGGCTTATAGCCAGTCCGGCGCAGAAACCTATTGCGCAAAGTATGGCAAGCAGCTTGAAGAAAAGACTCGGCGATGTAGCCAGAAGGACAAAGGCTTCGTCTCCGGTGGAGACTATCATCGTTGAAACCAAGGCCCCTGCTCCGATGATGGAATGGGTGTATAGAGATACGGAGGCGAATCCGCCCACACATCCCGGTATTGCACCGAGGATGGTTCCTGTCAAGACCTGGCGGAAGGGGGAATCTTTAAGTGATTTGAACCATCGCCCCTTGTTCTCGATGTTGATGAACTCTATGACAGACATCATCACGAGAACAAGAGCTGTAATGCTGACAGCTCCCGTCAAGGATTCAAGCAATATGCGAAATATCTGATCCAAAGGACTTAATTTAAAAGACACCTGAGACTTCCTGTCATCAAGCTACTTGGCATCCTTGTAGATATCAAGAAGCTGCTCTGCCGCCATAAAGGAATCTATCTGTCCGGCAAGCACCTGCTGCTCTGTCTTTTCAATAGCTTTCTCAACCTCTGGATTGTCGTAGAAGTCGTTCCTGAGCGTTTCATCTATATGCTCGTACATCCAGTATTTTGCCTGCTGGCGGCGCTTGATGTCGTAGTAGCCGTTCTTCCTGACAAGCTTGAAGTAGGCTTCTATCTTTTCCAGGATCTCCGGAAGGCCTTTCTTGGTGACGGCAGAGGAAGTGACGGCAGTAGGTACCCATCCTGAATCTGTAGGAGGGAACAGGTGAAGGGCGTTGGCATACAGTGCTTTTGCTCCTTCCGCCTTCTCTTCGTTGCTTCCGTCTGCCTTGGTTATGGCGATGAGGTCACTCATCTCCATAATTCCGCGCTTGATGCCCTGGAGATCGTCTCCGGCACCGCTGAGCATAAGCAGGAGGAAGAAGTCGCTCATGGAGTGTACTGCAGTTTCGCTCTGGCCCACGCCCACGGTCTCTATGAAAATAACGTCGTAGCCCGCTGCTTCGCAGAGGATTATGGTTTCCCTGGTCTTTCTTGTCACGCCTCCCAGACTGCCGGCGCTTGGCGAAGGCCTGATGAAGGCATTGGGATCTTTGGTAAGGGTTTCCATTCTGGTTTTGTCTCCGAGGATGGAACCTTTGGTCTTCTCGCTGGAAGGGTCAACAGCCAGGACAGCCAGCTTGTGACCGGAACCGGTGATATATCCGCCGAAAGCCTCTATGAATGTGCTCTTTCCGGCTCCAGGAACGCCTGTAATACCGATTCTCATTGAACGCATCTTGCTTTTCCTGACCTTCTCCTGGCAACCTATGATGATTTCCTTGGCCAGGGCCCTGTGTTCAGGATTTGAGCTCTCGATTATGGTTATGGCTTTGCCCAGGATTGCCCTGTCTCCGGCAAAGATGCCCTTGAGATATTCCTTGGCTGTAAGAACGGAAGGCTTCTTCTTTACAAAGAAGTTCTTGATATAAGGATTTACTATCGGCTGGGAATTAACTCCGTCGTTCACCACCAGGGCGGTGTCGTTCTTCTTGCTTTTCTTTGGAGGCCAGTCCTCTGTTGTAGCGTCTATCTTGTTGCTCATGTCGAGTTTCTGTTGTTTTCTGCAAATATAAGCAGTATTTGTCAAAAACCCGAACCGGGGACTGTCAGTCTGTGACGCTTCCGCTGACAAAAACGGTTACCAGCGGCCTGTCCGGCGAGTTTGTCACGAGAGTAAGGATGAATACCTTGTCCGGATCTGCCTTGGAGGCTGTGATGTTCCCTGTAAGGGTGGCTTTCCCTCCAGCCGGTACGGTTGCAGGGCAGTGGATTTCCATCTTGTCCGCTCCGGTCTCAACCTTGTAAATCCTCAGAGCGGTCTTGCCAGGATTGTTGAAGCTTACCTTGACCGGTATGACCGAGCCTTTCTTGACGCTGCCGAACTGGAAGGAGCTCTTGTCCAGAAATATCTGCGGGGCCTTGTCTTTCTGCTCTTTGCTCAGCGATGTGTATGGCGTCACGATTGTAGCCTCGGCCGAGAACACCCCGGCCTTCTTTCCGTCGCAGAGGATGTCTGCCTTGTAGAAGTTCTTTCCCCATCTCTTCTTCCCTGCCGCAGTATTGATTGTATATGAGATTGTTGCGCTTTCTCCAGGGGCTATCTCCGAAGGTGATATGGAGATTTCCAGGGCCGGGTCTGCATTGGCAAAACCAACAGACACTTTCCTGGAGGATATGTTGACCACATTCTCTTTGGCCGCCTTCTTCAGGCCCTGCTCAATCTGTCCGGCGTTCTGCCTTTCCGCCTTCATTCCCAGCGGCCCGAAGTGTGCCGGATAGAGTTCAGATACAGGCTTTTCCTTGTCGTAAGCAACTCCTGTGATCCTCAATTGAATAGGTTTTGGTGAAGATGATACATATACGGTCAGGGTCTTGTCAAACGGATAGGCTCCCTGGTCGTTGAGGAAGGTTACGGTTATCACCCCGCTCTCCCCAGGGCGGATAGGGGCCTTGTTCCATTCCGGTACCGAGCATCCGCAGGAAGAGAGGATATTGTTGATGACAACCGGCTCCTGACTCACATTGGTGTACTTGAACTGGCATTTCTTCTCTCCGCTTCCGGCCAGTATCTTGCCGAAGTTGTGCACCACCTTGTCGAATTTCAGCGATGTGGTATGCCCTGTCTGGGCCATCGCTGAGCCAAGAACCACACATACAGCCAAAACTGAAGCCACCACTCTTGTTGCCAGTATCCTGATATTTCCAAAGTTTCTCATGACAGTTCCTCCTTTTATTCCGTGTTATGCAAAGATAGTGCGAGACTAGTGAAATACAAACTTGTTCAAATAAGTATACTGTAGTGGTTCTATTATCTGGGACCACGACATAAACGACATGGTTTCATACTTTTGAATAATTTCTTCAAAGATAATAAATGGTTTAATACGATAAGTTGTTATATTTGTTCCTTTGGAAAACAATCAAACTATTATTTATAAGACATGAAGTTATTCGCTAAAATTTCAGCATTCTGCCTTGCAGTGCTTGTTGTGGCATCGGTGATGTCATCCTGCAAGAAGGAGTACACCACAATCAAGGGGGATCCTACCAATACCAGGATCTATACCCTGGACAACGGTCTTACCGTTTATCTGACTCCTATCAAGAAGGAGCCTAGGATCCAGACTTACATTGCAGTAAGGGTTGGAAGCAAGAACGACCCTTCCGAGACAACAGGTCTGTCACACTATCTTGAGCACATAATGTTCAAGGGTACAACCAATTATGGTACAACCAACTATGAGGCCGAGAAACCGCTTCTTGACCAGATTACCGAGGAGTTTGAGAAATACCGCACGCTGACCGACCCTGAAGAGAGAAAGGCACAGTATGCCAAGATAGACTCCATCTCTTATGCCGCTTCCGAGTATTTTATCGGCAACGAGTATGACAAGATCATGGCCCAGATGGGTGCTCAGGGCTCAAACGCCTTCACCTCATTTGACATGACAGTTTATACCGAGGATATTCCTTCAAATCAGGTAGAGGCTTGGGCAAAGGTTCAGAGCGACCGCTTCAAGAATATGGTAATCAGAGGATTCCATACTGAACTTGAGGCTGTTTACGAGGAGTGCAACCTTGGTCTTTCAAGTGATGGCGGCAACGCTGTAGATACCCTTCTGTTCGCGATGTTTGACAAGCACCCTTACGGTGAGCAGACCACCATCGGAACCCAGGAGCACCTGAAGAACCCTTCTATCGTGAACATCCAGAAGCATTTTGACAACTTCTATGTTCCTAACAACGTTGCTATCTGCATGGCCGGTGACTTCAATCCTGACCAGGTGATTGCCACTATCAAGAAATATTTCGGAGACTGGAAGAAGAACGACAACCTCAAGCTTCTGGAATTCGAGGATGAGGAGCCGATCAACGCTCACATAGAGAAGACCGTTTACGGACTGGAGTCTCCGTTTGTCCAGATGGGCTGGAGATTCCCTTCTGCATACAAAGCCGGAAGAGAGGGTCTCAACTATACTGAGGACACTCTTTACATGCTTACCAACGTTCTTACAAACCGTGGAGGTGCAGGTCTTATCGACCAGAACGTGAATCGTCCTCAGAAGACTCTTGGAGCTGCAGCCTACAGCTATACACTGAGCGATTATATCGTATTCTTCCTTGAGTGCGAGCCAAGAGAAGGACAAAGTCTGGAGGAGGCAAAGGCAATTGTAATGGAAGAGCTTGAGAAGGTAAAGAGAGGAGACTTTGATTCAACCGTACTGACCTCTATAGTAAACAACTTCCGCCGCCAGCAAATGCAGGCGCAGGATTCCTACAGGGCCCTTGCTTCATGGCAGTACAATGCTTTCATCAATCACCTGCCTTGGGATTATGTAATAGGCGAAGGTGACCGTATTGCCAAGATAACCAAGGAAGATGTGGTTGCTTTTGCCAACCGCCACTTCGGTGACAACTATGTTCAGGTAAACAAGGTACAGGGTCCTCAGGTAGGCGTCAAGAAGCTCGAGAAACCTGCCATCACCGCTATCCGCACCAACAGGGACACTTCCAGCCAGTTCCTCCGCGATATGGAGACATTGGCCAACTCTGCAGCTCCTATCCAGCCTGTGTTTGTTGACTTTGACAAGGACATGTCTGTAGGGAAACTGTCAAACGGCCTCGATTTCTACTACAAGCATAACGATGACAACGAGCTTTTCAATCTGGCATACTACTTTACCAACGGTTCCAATGACATAGACATCCTGCCTTATGCCATTTCCTATGTCCAGGCTCTCGGAACGGATTCACTCACTGCTGACCAGATCAGTTCCAAGTTCTACAACCTTGCCTGCTCATTCTATGCAAATCCTGGCGCAAACGATGTAACTGTTGCGCTTTCCGGACTTGGATCTTCAATGGAAGAGGCAGTTGCCTTGCTGGAGAACTTCCTGGCCAACGTCAAGGCCGATGAGAATCTTCTTGAGATGATGAAGCAGAACTGGATCCTGGAGAAAATGAACGCCAAGACCAGCAAGAAGGCAAATGAGAGTGCCGTTCAGATGTATGCAATCTATGGTCCTGAAAACCCTATGACCATGGACTTGAAGCCTGCCCAGATTGCAGCCCTTACTTCTGACCAGCTGATAGCTGCCGTCAAGGATGTTCTCGCCCATAAGCATGCTGTGGTTTACTATGGTCCTGAATCCAAGGAAAATATGCTCCAGAAGCTTCCTCAGATGCACAAGGTTGCGGAGAATCTGCCAGAGTTCGGTCCAAGCAAGCTCTTCAAGGCTTGGTCCACCCAGACTCCTTGTGTTTACCTTGCTCCTTACAAGGCAAACCAGATCAACATGTACAAGGTTATCAGCTATGATGATGTTGAATACAACCCTGCAAACGACGCTATTGTAAACCTCTATGACATTTACTTCGGTTCCGGCATGAGCTCAATCGTCTTCCAGGACATCCGTGAGGCAAAGGGTCTTGCATACCATGCAAGCGCACGCACAAGCCTTCCTGGCAGAAAGGGTGAGGTTCCATTCTATCTTGCAAGGGTTTACACCCAGAACGACAAGATGCTGGATGCTATGAGTGCGATGGATGAGATCCTGACTGACATGCCGGCAAACCAGAAGTCGTTTGACGTTGCCAAGGCCAATGCAGTCCAGAACCTTGCTACAAGAAGATACAACGGGGCCAATGTCATCTGGCATTATATCAGTCTTCAGGAGAAGGGTGTAGGTGCTGATTATGACAAGCAGGTTTATGACAAGATTTCCGGTCTCAACCTGGAAGACATCGTAGCCTACCAGCAGGCTAATGTCAAGAACCGCTCATACGTTACCGGTATCCTTGGCAACCCGGCAGAACTCAATCTGACAGGTATTGCTCCAAGCTATGGTAAGGTAGTGATTCTCAGGACTGAGGATATATTCGGATACTAAAAGTGCAATAAATTCCAGTCCGGATTTTGGATTTGGACTGGAATTTGTATATTTGCGTCCCAAAACACAAGAACAATTAACAACTAACTTAATTTATACAACTATGGCTCACAAAATTACTTCAGATTGCGCTGCATGCGGAACTTGCCAGGGCGAGTGCCCTATGGGTGCTATCTCTGCAGGTGACATCTATGTTATCGATCCAGGTCTTTGCACCGATTGCGGAACATGCGCAAGCGTTTGCCCTATGGGTGCTATTGTCCAGGAATAATTGTAAAAGATAACCAAACGGAAAGAGCCTGGATTGTGATGTGACCCCCAAAAGTTGGACGGTTTAACATTATTTTGAAGGCTTATGATTGGAATAGAGCTCGGTATTGAACCGGGCTCTTTCCTTTTAGC
>ONEF01000005.1 GCA_900316795.1 uncultured Bacteroidales bacterium
GTTCTCAAATGCATCCCCCGCAGAAAACTTTTATAAAGACGGCAAATTGATTTCTCGAGATTTTGTGGGCAATAATAAGTATTCAGTTTGCATACTGCCAAGAATCGGGATTAAACTGTTCAACCACTTACGTTTCTCGATAGAGTATAAAATTGAAGAGAAGGCCAGCAGCAATGTTGCTTTTAATGTTGGTTTTACAATTGGAGGGAAATGAGTGTATTCTTACTCTATCGGGATGTACATTGAAAACCTTCCGGTAGCTTTATAAAGGATGTTATTGCCATTTTTGTCCTTGGCAGGAAGGATTCTTGGGAAGTCTTTTATCTTTTGTGTCAGATAACTATCTAGTTCTTCATCCAATCCACGGATTATACTGAATGTGTTAAGGTATCCGTACATATTGATATAGAACTCAACGTGGAAATAGCCTTTTACAATGTTTCCGGAATAGCCCTCCGGTATTTTAACATTGTCTTTGCACCATTCCATAAAGCGTACGCAGAATGCTCTTTCTTGGAATGATAGAACATTGCTAATCGCTTGTAAGAAAATCGTGTCTCTGTTAAGAGAATCCTGAGGGAAACACGGCATTAATTTCACCTCGCTGTTAGTCATATCAATTCCTCCTTTGCACTTGAACCTATCTTCAACATCCACGGTGGAGTTCTTTATTGCAAAAAGGAAATCAGACCGCTTTTTCTCAGGAATCAGTTTTTTATACCTAAAAGCGTATTCTCCATCTTTACAGGTTACAATGTCATATTGGTCTGCTATTGTGAGTAAGCTATCGTTGAGCCTAATGTATCTATAACTGGATTTGAAGTCGTAGAAATTATTAGTGTATGCTATAGGTGCGTCAGCTCTTAACTCTTTCCTTGAATAACTACCCTTGAAGACAGGAATAAAAGAAAAGAAAACCTTATCTATATCTTTTCCTCTATAACTATGATAGCAGGTAGAAATGGAGTCTTTGGTTATTCTATAAACGATGCAGTTGAAATTGTTGTCCTTTTCCGGATTCTCGGTGTAAAAGTTAAAATGGCTCAAATACCAAGTGCCTTCGACTTTCTCTGCGTCAATGTTTTCCACCTTGACAGGAGGCAGTTTCCCCCTTTCAGAAAGCTGGGCGTATATGTTTTGCCCTGAAAGAAACAGAGCACAAACAAGAGTCAGAATAATATAGATTCGTTTCATAATTAATGACTTCTCAAATTTGTTGGCAAATTTATGTTTTTTTTTATTTTTGCCAATGAAAGGGTCATCTAAACATTAAAATTATAATTAGAATTATGAAACGATCATACAAATACTTTTTATCATTGCTGTTTATAATGACGGCCATACCTTTTCTCTGCATTGCCCAGACTCCAAAGAAACTGAAGAAAGCAGATGTTCTTGTTCGCTCGGACAAGGAGTTTTCAGTATCGGGGAAGAAGGTTTTTATAGTAGCGTATTCACCTTCTAATCTTTCTGAAGAAGAATTGTCATACAGAGATGCTCTACTTTCCGGATTCCTGACAAATCAAGGTGCAATTGTAGTTGATAAAGAGAGTGACGCTGAATGCATTGCAATCAGCGTCTTTAAAGATACGACCTGGACTAATTCCTGGGTGGATATGGATAAGAGCAATAGACTGGTTCTTTCAGAAAACAACAATTTATACAGAGGATTATACAGAGAACAATCTTCTGGTCAAATGATTATCAACGGAGAGAGAGTATCTCCATACCAAAATGTTGAAAAGAAATCTGTCTATTCTACCAAGACAACCAAAGAAGACAGGTTCCGCTATGACCACGGCCTCTATATCATTAATCGCGACAGAACAGACAACTCATATCTGTACTATTTCCAAAGTACTATTTTGCAGTCAAAGCCTTGTAGATTCGAGGATGTCTTGTCTTTAATGATGCTCGCATCTAATGATAACTTCGGGAACAATATCGGAGACAAATACAAGCATATTAAGGTTAAGAACAGTGACAGCCATTACAATTACTATAGCGATGATGTTAGACAGGAACAACGGTGGTTGAGACTCAAGGAAAAGGGAAGGGGCTGGAGTCCCGATATGAACAAAAAAAATGTTCCGGTAAGCCCAACACTATATCCAGATTATAGCGCAAAATCTATCAAATAGGGATAATCTTTGGGCCCCTTGTGCGATACGATTTTAACGGCTATATTCGCTCAAGTTTGTCGCCTATATGTCGCCAAAATTTAACCATCATTTGCTGTCTTCCTAGGAAAAGTTTTGGAGATTTATTTGCATAAGTGCTTGGAAAATCGCTGTTTTTTTTTATTTTGCAACCGAAGGTAGTGTCCTTCTGCAACAGAATAGAATAAGTGTGTTACAAACATAGAATAGATTAGTTATGAAACGATTTATCTGCTGTTCAATTATAATCTTGATATCAACCCTTCTGTGTCTGGGGCAGAGTAACAAGCAGAAACAAATAGAAAAGTTTATTACCAATGCCTTGAGCACCCCAGCTCCAAAAAACTATAAGCCTTGCTACCGTCCGGTTGTCAATTCAGAGGGAGATTATGATTTGAGAGGCAAGAAATTCTACATTGCTGAGATACAATATGATTCTGTGGGAACAGTTATTTCTGAATCTAGGCTTAAGACTTTCGGAAATTATGTTCGTCAAAGCCTTTCTCTTAAAGGAGCCGTAGAGGTTCAAGACAAACAGGAAGCGGATTTTTCTATCAATGCGTCTATTCGTTTTTGGAACGATGAGTCAGAGTCTGGGTATTCAGTTCCAACCCGAAGAGTTGGAGGAAAGGGAGCGCGGGCTGATGCTTGGAAATCTTTTAGAGACACGATTTCTATAGACTGGACCGAAAGAGATAAAAGATATCAGGAGAAGGTAGTATCAAAGAAGACACATCACCATAATTATTTTCACAAGATGATAGAGATAGTCGCTTTAGATAAGGCTGAAAAGCCGCTTTTTAAATCAACCGTTCGGAGCGACAACAGAGACTTTGGTTTCCGGGCGCTCAATCCAAATGAGGTAATGCTTTTCCTGGTGGCTGATTCTTATGGAAATACTGCAAGATACGGATTCAACCTTGATGCTTACAACAGTTATCTCGCCTTGTTCAAGAAAGGGGAGTTGGTCGGTGATTGTAATGTTACATATGCCCCAGAGGCCATATCACCTTCCAAGGATGTAAGTGTTTTCTTGGTTGACCGTCAAGAGGATAAAACAATTGTGGTTGTGAAGGATGAAGGAATACTGAAACTTGATCAGAACAAGAATAAAACTGCAATGCTGAAGGTTGGTGATACTCTTCTACCTTGTTCAAATATGTCATACAGTGCTACTAAGATAGCACAGGGAGTGCGTCTTCTTACTCTTGAGTTTCCTTCCCTCGGCGATGCAAATGAATTTGACTTGCTTTTCTGCAAGAAGAACAAGGAAATACTTGCCCTAAACATTAATCTGGATAGAAAAGAATTGAATCATTAACAATCTCAAGTGTTGCTGTGGAACGTTTTTCCGTGAAATACTGGTGGGGTTTTCCTCTGTTGCTGCTAGGTCTTTTGATAGCCTTGCTTTTTGTGACTCTCTCAACTTATGGCTTTTGGGAAATATTATTGGTTCTTGCTGTCCTTGCGATGGTTGTGTTAACTATAGTTTCTTGGGCTTTTTTGTTGGCAAACAAAAAATGGTGGCAGTTTGCCGTCTCGCTTATAGCTACTATTTTCATTGTTGTTATTTCATTGCTTCCTTTGGGCATGGCGGCCCAGATGGGGCCAGATAGCTTTGGCAAGCACCCCATTCCAGAAGGGCTGGAATATAACGAGCCTTTGCAAGAGGACTTTGATGGAAATTATCCAGTTGTGGAAGTTGATTCTTTGGATTCCAGCACTTGGCTTCAGCTTCGAGGCACTTGGATTGAATATTCATACGACTTCTATTGCAGCAACCTTCCGAAAGGTGATATTTTTATCCGCGCCTATGAGGTAACTGAGAACATCCCTTTGACGGTGAGGCCTGGAATTGGAGATGACTTCTATGCGAAGATAGATTCTGTCAAGACTTTCACAAAGATTGTTGACAACAAGAGCTTTGTAATAGAGGAAGGTGACCCCGGCGATTCTTATGCGGCACGCATAGAGGTCTGGCATAGTGATGCGAAGACTGGCAAGGAAAGGAAGCTTGTCGAAAAAGTCTACAAAGTTGAAGGTTGGTCTTGGTAGTATTTTAATCGCAATCTCAAATCAGGTCAGTCAGTCAGGAATACCGCCAAGATTACAGGAGTTTCTCAATCTACAGTCCAGCGGGTTACAAGATACCATCGCCGAGAATCCTTCCCCCTCTCCATCGCCTATGCGTCGCCAAAATTTAACCATCATTATCCCGGAGATTGCCAGGATTTTCAAGACAGACTAAAGCCATAGTCCTATTTTCTGGAACCACTATAACTTGCCTTAGTCATATAATGGGAATTTACAAAGGAAATAGTTCAAAGAATGAGAGACGTTATTGAGAAGACAAGTTGTTACCTTCAGTACTTTGAATAAATGACAGCACATTACGTTTAACTCTTTTAGGCAAATCAGACTCCAATAGAATAGCTTCATTTTTACATATCAGGTCGTACACGGAACAACGTAATTCTTCGTGATCTTGCCAAAAAGACGTTGGTACTTGAAGAACAGAAGAGAGTAAATCTCCTTCATAAAAATCACCTTCCGCTAAAATATTTTGTGAGAGCACACATATAGCTTTTGGGATATATATATCTAAACCAATTTCTTGAAGAATAATAAACCTAAGATCTTCAACAGAAAAATCGTCATTATTTTTTCTGCTCAAGGAATAAAGTGTCTTTTCCACATAAGAAGCATCATCAGAAGGGATAGGCCCTTCCCACCGTTTTTTTATTACTTGTTCTTCTTTATTTAAAATATTTGGATTCATTTATTGCTTGATTAAGAATATTTAAGTATGTATCTTTTCTTTTTTTGAATAGTTTTATATAGTGATTGGGCGGCACTTAATGCGTCTCCAGTGGGGATTTCAAATATGTCACCGATGTGTGTTGCGGGTGCTCTCATACTATTCAGATTTATCAGATACAAATATACTTATTATACCTCTTGAGCACAATTTGACCACTTTTTTAGAAAAGTTCCCGCCTGCAGCGCCTTTAAAAGATTGCGTCAATTCTTAGAATTCTGCTTAATGTTAAGAATAAATAAGAAAATTTCTTATATTTGTGGTGAGGAATAAAGCAATATGAAAACAACAACAGTAGCATTAGGAGCTCATTTTGATGAATTTGTAAAGGCAACAATCCAAAGTGGACGTTATACCAACGTTAGCGAGGTTATTCGAGCCGGACTTAGAAGGTTGGAAGAGGATGAGCAGAAGATTGCTGCTCTCCGTGCAGCTATTGAAGACGGTGAGAACAGCGGATATGTTGAGAATTTTGATTTTAAGAAGAACTTGGAGAATTTGAGGGCAAGCAGGAGAAAAGATGGGACGGTATAGGATTTCAAAACGAGCTCAAGCTGTCAAATATTATAATCAGATTTATACTTCAATAGAAAACCTTTCAGAAAATCCAGACTATAAAGGTTTACGATATGACTTTATAAAGGAGGGTTTGTGGGGATACCGTGTCGGTCATCACATAATCTTCTACAAAATCCTTTCAGAGAATTACATATCAGTAGATCGTATTCTCCATGAAAGAATGGATTGTCAAAGACATCTTTAGAATCAACGTTGAAAAATCTATCTATCAACAGGGACGTTATAATCCTTGATTCTGTTGTTCTTTTTGATCAGAGTCCAACCGGAGGTGGCAATAGTGTCGTTGTTGAAAGAAAGCGTGTCTAGGCGAGGCAGTTCAATCCTGCGCCAGTCACTTGTCACTTTCAGCGGATGACCTTCTACAGAGCCCCAGTCGCAAAAAGCAGTGCAGCCATAGATGACCATACTCCCGTCATCCATTTTAATCATGCCATCAGGGGAGAACTGAATAGAGAGATTTGGGCATTCCAGGGTGATAACATTATCGGGAGCAAACAATTTGCGAAGCGTCTCATTCCTCTCTTCCAGTTTACGCTGAAAAGCTTCTTCTGCTGCATCAATGGTTTCAAAGTCATACTTGGCTTTGGCTGTTTCTGCGGCTTCTTCCAGGTTTTCCGGAAGAGTTATTCCGTAAATCTCCATCGCTGAGGAGCCAAGATCACTGCCAGAGTTCATCTCTTTATGCCAAGAATGGTTGGACTGATCCAGAATCAAACCATAAAGGGGTCCGGAAAGGTATGCAAAAGAGCGAGTCAGGTTGTCTGATTCATATAGGTAGTCAAGGTCTGAAAGAGACTGTAGATATTCCTTGTCGGAAGGGATTGTAATGCGCCTGCCGGTGTACTCGGCAAGTCCTTCCAGAACCTCCAGAGCGTTCTCTTCTGCGGCAAAGTCTGGATACAGGTGTCTTCTCCAGGCGCGGAAACTCAAGGCATCTTTAAGAGCGGTTTTCTTTTGCTCGCCATCATAAGATGCAGCAGCCTTCAGCGCGTTCCACTCCAGCTTCAGAAGCGTACGGGCATCTCTGTTGGAAAGATGAGAGTTGTTAGGATCTTTATCCACCCAAAGCCCAAGCTCCGGCTGGTGATAGTGAAACATCTCGTGGACAAGAACAATCAGCTGGTGCTTCTCGTCTCCGGACAGAGGCCACAAAACCGTTGTCCAGCGCTTGCCGTCCAGTTCGATTGTAGAATTTGCAACCGGCTTGTCTGAGGGATATGTT
Organism: uncultured Bacteroidales bacterium; assembly: GCA_900316795.1. Lineage (GTDB taxonomy): Bacteria > Bacteroidota > Bacteroidia > Bacteroidales > UBA932 > Egerieousia. Next base: position 6,779 of record ONEF01000005.1, read on the forward strand.
TTTGGCGCGTCAGAGACATTGCTGACAATATTCCTCAGCGAATCCACTCCAAGAACAGGAGCATAGAGGTTGATGCCCCAAAGTTTGCCATTGTCTTTATTGCACAGTTTCTCAACTTGATCAAAGATAGACACACGAGAAGTATGGCAGCAGATAAGCAGCATCAAGGCCGCCATCAAATAAATACCCTTTTTCATATGAGCAAAATTACGAAACCTTTAAGAGAAGAGCACAATAACTATTCATATGTATCAGCGATGGAGCTGAATCATCTCAGCCAGTTGCAAGAAATAATCCGTTGACCATATATCAAGCTCGTGAGGATTGTTCAAGAATGGGAGAACATCTTCTTTTACCTGATTGATATCAGCTCCTGCTAAACGATTCTTCAGTTTTTCCTTGAATACATCAAAAGTAATGTCTTGATTGTTAAACTGATAAATTCTCTCATGAAGATTCTCCCAATCCAGTGGTATTCTATTGCGTACATACCACTCAAAGTCGTACCAGTCTCGCCCCTTTATCCTGTTTTTCCACACCCGATATACCAGAGCGTGAATTTTTCCTGCAAATAGGCTAGGAAGGGTGACACAGCGAGTCAAGAAAGATTTTGGCTGCAACAGCAATTTTTGTTCTGTCCTGAACTTTCCCGGAGGCACGGTATCCACTTCTATTTTAACCTTAATCGTTTTTTCCGTTTTAAATGAGACGTCATATACATCTGTAGTGTCCTTAAGAAAGGCAGACTCTACCTTGCCGAAATTCTTTTTGTCTTTCTTCTTAATCTCAACTTGGCGTCCGACAAGCGCAAACTGATCGATAATAGCCTGAAAGTACTCTTCGAATCTGAAAGAATCATCATTTTTAAGGAGCGTGAAGTCCATATCTTCGCTGAATCGGTTGAGTCCATGAAATATCCTCAGGCATGTTCCGCCATAGAAAGCCGCCTTGTCAAAGAAACCTCCATCAGAAAGTCCTGACAACACAATTTGCTGGCTCACTTCGTAAATGGCATTCCGTCTTGCTGCATCTGTGCTCTGGTCATAGGCCGATAGCATCTTTTCATAAAGTTCATTCATCTGTCAAGAAGTTTAATGATTGTTTCAATGGATCTGGCTTTTCTGCCTGCTTTTGCACATTGAATGAAAATATTCTTGTCTAAATTCAGGAAGGCTTCCATATTGAGTCTCAAATCTTCTTCAAGAAATACACGCGCCTGAGAAACATAACGAAGGTATACCCCAGACGTGGAGATGACAAGATCACACAGCGCCTTCTCCGGACTGGCTATTATAAAAGAACCATCTTCAGTCTGTTCTTGACGAATGCCAATATGGAAATAGTTCCTAGGTACACAGGTATAATCGAAAACACCTAATGAATTCTCAAACCTGCGTGAATGCTTTACAGTCATACTTTGAATCCTAAACACCCTCTCTGGAATAAGCCCATACCAGCGGAGAGCTGTTTGCAACGATATGTATGAAGGGGAGTAGATATGATTTGCAACTAATTCAAGGTTTAATCTTTTTTCGCTCCACTGCGGGTTCACAACATACAAACCCCGCTTTAGACGGAGTAATTTTCCGCTGTGCTCAAGGGCTGCAACTTTCTGGTTTACTCCAGACACATTTGGGTAAAGAGAAGCAATTGTCTCTTTAGTGGCAGGCACATTTCCCAGTATTTCTAGAACATCCTTCATATTGCAAATATAGTAAAATTTTGAACAATTAGTAATATTTTACTTGTTTTTCTGTACTAAATATTACCTCGGCGATTGTTTCTGCAAAGCAATAAAAAAGCGCACCCGTTTAGGATGCGCTTTTATAGATGTCTTTGTGGTTTTCAACTATTCCTCTACAACAGTCCATCCGGAACGAATGCCATTGCTATCATTTGTCCAGGTTGTTACACCGGCTTTCTTTGTGAAAGTTCCTGTAGCAGGAACACCACTCAACCAACCCTTAGTATAAGGATTGTTAGAGGTCGCAGATGATGGATTTGTGGCCAAGCATTTTACTGAGGAAACCTTAGTGTTCATAAACATTGTTTCGTAACAGCACTTAACTAATGTAGCAGCTGGCAGATCAGGTGCATTTGTCAATTTTTCGCATTGGTAAAACATTGAAAAATAGCACTCTTCCTTAAGTTCTGTCACATGGCTTAGCAAATCCTGAGGTACGGTTTCCAAAAATTTGCACCTCCCAAACATCTGTCTATAACATCCTTTTGCAAGAGTTGTAGCCGGAAGAGTGGGAACTACTGTAAGGTGGCAATCCTCAAACATAGATTGGCAACAACCTTCTGCAAGTATAGTAGCCTTGATAACAGGAGCGGAAGTAAAGGCCGTGCACCCTTTGAACATACCGTTGCAGCAGTATGGAGCCATCTCGTAAGCTGATATAATAATATGCTTTCCTGTTGTAATGGAAGTGTTCGCCCTGAACATATTCTGATAGCAATTCTCTTTAAGATGCTGAGCGGAAAGCACTAAATATCTGGTTGGGTGTATATCAATATTATTAATGCCCCAGAAAGCGCCTCCAAACTCATAATCGTTATAAATAGTGGTTCCTCTTATATATTCATCGTCTTCATCTCCAGTACACTTTAGGCTCATTATGTCTCCAAATATGTACACTTTCTTGGAGAAAGTAAATATGGGTAAAGTACCTTGGGTCGGATATGAACCAGAATGATGAACTTGGTTTTCATAGGAAGCTGTCCTTTTGCTCCTGAATAGAACTGTAGTATTAGCAGAAGGAACTTCTAATACATCGCCCGGAGCATAATCAGCCCAGTCTGCGTCTCCCAATTTATACTGTGCGCCATCCCCTGAAGACACATGGTTAAATGTGATAGTTGTGTTAGCTTCTCTGGTCTGAACTGCAAACTCGCTGGACGAAATTCTTGAAACGTTATATTTCTTGTTGCCAGCCAAAGTTGCATTCGTAAGATAGAATGGCCTTTTAGGATAATCTCCACCTCCTACCTGAACGGTAATAATCGCCTTGTTAAGAACTGTTCCTGCAGGGAAGGCGGCTACGAAATTTGTTACAATATCTTCTGCTTCCTTTTTAAGTACCATAGAGCCCGAACGGGAAGAAACAGGATCAGTAGTGTGGCCATCATTTAGATGATTGGTAAAATTTATTGCAACAGTCTTCTTATCCGTAGATTCATCAAGAATTGTCTCCGGAAGATCCACATACTTGACCGTAAAGTTCAGAAATGCAGAATTCTGATGGAGGGTAAAACTCTTTTTTGCGTATTCGCTCTCTGCTGTAAAATCGCTGTACCACTCAACAGCTTCCTGCAAGGAAGAAGCAATGGCATCTACAGATGTAGGGTAAACGGTTGCATTTACAAATCCCGGGTTGGTTGTAATATCGTGTATCTTGTCTGTGGCGCTGACAAGCGTAGCGTTAATTATCAGCGTTGGAGAAGGTTCATCTCCTGATGGATAGGAAAGGTCTCCGGAAAAAGTGGCTGAACTGGTACCGGCACCGCTAACAAGATTCAGTATTCCATGAACATTGCCACCGTCTCCTGTAACATACAGTTTATCCTCTGCCTGGAAAATATAGGATGTTCCGTTCAATGAAGCACGTGTTGCTGTTCCATCTTTAACAGCTACGGTATAAGCAATTGTGTTTTCCTTTAGCTCAGGTTCTTGTTCCGGGGTATAGCGGTCTTCTTTTGAGCAGGAAGCGGAAAATATTGCCAAAAGCAAAGCGGTGTATAATAATACTCTTGATTTCATCTTCATCTTCTTTTTAAGTAAAACATAAACAACAAAAAGACTAGAGATCTCCTCCTTCTTCTGGACCCGGCTGATCGAATCCACCGGATCCGACGCAGACAATAGCTTCAAATTGGTAACTCAGTACCTTAATTTTAGGTGAATCATAAAGCTGCTTTTTCATATTTACCCTTTGATATTATAAAGTGGTGACTTTTATTTTCAAATGTTAATTTGTTGATTCTGAAGCCGAATCGGCATTTTTTTCGGTCGAAAAACTGCGCAAAGATAATACATTCTTTTAAAATAACAACAAAACAAGAAGAATTCCACACATTTTTTTGCGCGGAATCTTGATATAAAAGAGGAAGTTGCAGAAATGTTGCTAAATACTTATAGATACGTCCACGATACTCCTTCCCACATTGTAAGACTTGTTTGCTTGCAGAGTATTTGAACTGCCAAAGGAAACCACCTTGTGGTAATTGTTTGGAGAAAGAAACCAGTTGAGAGAAATGCTGGCATCTGCATCCAGCTTTGTTCCACCAGGGAAGGCTGCGGTAAACATAATCTTCTTGTACGATCCTGGCTGAACAACTACAAGGGAAGCTGAACGGCTTGTTGAAGGATCGGAATTAGGGGTAACGGCAACATCTACGATTTGACCCAGAGAAATCTTGTCTCCCACTTCAAATAAAATAGAAAAGGAGACAAAAGCAGAACTTTGCTGCAGAATGAAACTCTTGGTACCATAGAGGCCCGTAGAAGTAAAATCGCTGAACATGCTTACAGCTTCAGCCAAATCAGCGGCAATGGAAGAAGGGTAGGAAGTGCCCGTTATTGTAAAACCGTCTGAAGAAATGGAGTGAATCCTATCGTTAACACTAACAAGAGTAGCCTTTAAAGGAGTGTTGTCTGCCGGAGTGAAGCCATTCTTGGAATAGAGTGTGCCGTCGAAAGTAGCTGAACTGGTGCCTTCTCCAGTTGCAATGGTCAGATAACCGTAAACGTCTCCCTCATGGCCGCTGTCTGTGTTTTCTACGAAGAGTCTGTCTCCGGCCTGGAAGATATACTTCTTGCTGCTGTTTATTGTAGCGCGAGTTTGGGGAGCTGTAGAAGAGTCGGTATTGTCGCTCCCTACGGAAGCGGTATATGGAATAGCTACAACCTTTGTTTCAGGTTCTTCCGGATCCTGTACAATAGAAGACTTGCTGCAGGATTGGAAAGAAATGGCAAAAGCCGCTAATGCAGCACAGCAGGCAACTGATTTAATAAGGCTGACAGTTTTCATGACATTCCAAATTTGTGAAACAAAAATAACAAAAAGATGCTTGAAACGACTGGCTATTCTGAAAGTTCTTTAAGAGCTTTCTCAGCGATTTTCTTGTACTGCGGATCGGTAGTCTTTGAAAGCAGCTTGTAATACTCGAGAGCTTTTGCTTTGTCTTTCTTAAGCTCATAAGTATAAGCGATGTTGTTGATTACAACAGGATCTTCCGGATCTATCTTGTGAACCTTGAGGAAGTTTGCCAGGGCTCCGTCAATGTCTCCTGCAGTGTAAGCAATTACAGCTTTGTCGTTGAGGAAAATAACATTGTTCGGATAAAACTCCAGAACCAGGTCTGCAATCCGGTCGGCAAGGTTCAAGTTTTGTTCAAACACTTCCGAGAAATATCCCTGGAACGTGCTAAACAATTCAGCCTGACCGTCTCCCACCTTTTCGTCAAAGGTCCAGAGCCAGTTGTTCTTGTTTGCCACGGAGCGTTTCAGAATATCAGAAAGCACTGTTATAAAGTCTTCGTCCTCATAGAAACTCATTACCATATATGCCTTTCCAAACCATAGGTCAAGCCTGTCTGGATGTTTTTCAACTCCTTTTCCCAAAACATCTATGGACTTGTCTATCCACTCCATATCAACATCCAGCTTGCTGTACATATAATACTCCTTGCCAGTAGAGTCCACCGTAACAAACACTTCTTCATCTTCAGGCTTTTCCGCAGAAATAATTACGACCTCCTTTTCTGCCCTGAGCGTGTAAAGATTTGAATATAAGGCACATATTTGAGCATCCTTAGGATAGAGCTTTTCCCATTCGCCGATAATATTTTTAACAGAAGCAGAATCTTTTTCCTGCATTGCGCTTGTGAATCTGTCATAAAGTTCCTGCCTTGTCTGCGCTATGCAAACACTTGAAAATAAAAATGCCGCAGCGGCAAACAATAAAAACTTTGTTCTGTTCATAATGATATCCCGTGTTGTTTGTCAGAAAGTAAAATTACAATAAATCTATTAACTTTGGGAAAACAAAAGCAACGTTTCTATGAAAAGGTTTTTCCTTATATTCATTGCTCTGTGCTTTGCTCTGACGGCAGGAGCTCAGAAAATAAAGACTGCTTATCTTGCTCCGGCCGGGGCGGACCAGACGATTTTTTACTACAAAGTTCAATACAGCACAGATCTAAACGTTCATCTTTACCGCAAAGACGGAAAGCTAATGCTCAATCTCTCCCATCCGCACGTAAAACGTCCGGAAAAGATTGTCAGATTGCTTAACCCGGACGGAACCCTGGAACCCCTGCCGGATACTCTTAGGGGAAAGGCAAAGGATTATGTAGATAGAGTTGTGTTTGTGGATGATTCCGTTGAAGTTACGGTAAGGCGGATGATAAAGCATATGAATGCGCGCAAGTTAAAGCCTTACTACGATAACAAATACAAAGACAACGAAATACAGCCGACAGGAGGATCTTTCTGGGAACTGCTGTTCCTGGACAAAAAAGACAAAGAACATCACAGCGGAGGCCGCTTCTATGTTAATTCAGAGAAGCTGCAGAAAGAAATAGATTCTTATATGGAAGTAATCCGCGGAATTACCTTATACCTTTTGTCTGTTGACGTAAAGTATTGTCCCCAGGAAGGAGATTCCGGAAAATTCTAGTAGTACTTGTAGAACAGGGCGATTGACTCCATTCCCCCGAAGAATTGCTTGAGCAGGTAGCTTTCGTTAGGGGAGTGGATGGTGTCTCTTTCAAGCCCGAATCCCATAAGTAGAGGATCTGTGCCCAGAATCTTCTGCATATCTGCCAGAACGGCGATGCTTCCGCCACCGCGGCTTGGAACAGGCTCTATTCCCAAAACTTCTGTCATAGCCTTGGAGGCAGCCTGGAAAGCAGGAGATGTGATAGGAATCAGGAATCCGTTTCCGCCTTCCTTTTCTTCTACCTTCACTTTTACATATTTAGGAGCGATGGCCAGGAAATGCTGCTTGAAGAGCTTGGTTATCTTGGCGCTGTCCTGATTAGGAACGAGCCTCATGGATATCTTGGCGTGGGCTGTGGAAGGAAGCACGGTCTTGGCGCCTTCTCCGGTGTAGCCACCCCAGATTCCGCAGACGTCCAGGCAAGGACGGATGCCGGTTCTCTCGAGGGTGGTGTAGCCCTTTTCTCCCTTGACTTCCTTTATGCCGAGGAATTTCTTGTACTCGTTGAGGTTGAAAGGAGCCCTGGCAAGCTGGGCGCGGTCTGCCTTTGAGAGGTTGACCACATCGTCATAGAAGCCTTTTACCTTCACCTTTCCGTTCTTGTCTATCAGCGATGAAATCATATCGCAGAGGACATTGATAGGGTTGGCGACAGCTCCTCCGTAATGGCCGGAGTGGAGGTCTTTGTTAGGGCCGGTGACGGTTACTTCCAGATAGGCAAGGCCTCTCATTCCGCAGTTGATGGAAGGGACTTTCTCGCTGATCATGGTGGTGTCGGAGACAAGGATGACATCGCTTTGGAGCATCTTCTTGTTCTTCTTCACCCATGCAGGGAGTGATGGGCTGCCGATTTCTTCCTCTCCCTCAAAGATGAACTTGACGTTGTGCTTGAGCTGCTTGGTCTTTACCAGATATTCGAAGGCCTTGATGTGCATGAACAGCTGGCCCTTGTCGTCATTGGCGCCTCTTCCCCAGATGGCACCGTCGTGGATCTCGGGCTCGAACGGGTCTGAGTTCCACTTCTCCAGAGGTTCCGCAGGCTGAACGTCATAGTGTCCGTAAACCATGACGGTCTTTGCCTTCGGGTCCACTGTCTTCTTGCCGAAAACTACCGGATTGCCGGCTGTAGGATAGACATCGGCCTCGTCCGCTCCTGCTTTTTTGAGAAGCTCAACCAGCCTTTTGGCGCATTTGAGCATATCGCCTTTGTGTTCTTTTTTTGCGCTTATGGAAGGGATTCTGAGGATGGAGAAAAGTTCTTCAAAGAACCTGTCCTTGTTCTGCTCGATGTATTGTTTCATGGCAAGTGTATTTTTGTTGATTATCAAAGATAGGAAAAATAATGAACCGGACCTAGAAGCTGAATTCAAATCCGAAGTTGATGGCGGCGTGGTGCTTGTTGCGGACTTTGACACCGTCAACAATCCTGTTGCGGTGTGTCATCCTCCAGAAGCAGTCCACGCGGAATACCCTGAAGATGTTGGTTATGCCAACGCCCATTTCCACATACGGTTTGCGCAGGGAGCTCATGCCTTCAGGGAAGAGCATACGGGCTTCCATACCTTCATATTTTTCCCCGACACCGGTGCCTGGAACAGGGCTGAGCGGGTTGCCTATCTTTCCGTCTGTGATGCCGTTGTTTACCTTGGAAAGTGTGCCGTATCCGGCTTTGAGCGTAAAGACCTCTCTCCACTGGAGCCTCTTCATGAGAGGAATCTTGCCCAGGAAGAAGCCTTTGAAGTTATGTTCGTAGAAGAGGGTGGTCCAGGTATCTGACGCAAACTCATAGAAATCCATGCAGGCGAAAGAGCTCTTGTCCAGGAAGTATGTTCCGTTTCCTTCGTGGAGCTTGAGGAAAGGGTATGGTACCTTGCCTATGATCTTGCCGCCGGTCAGGTGGAACTTGGAGGTTCCGAACGGGGGAAGCGGCAGAGTGTAATCCACGGTGGCCTCTGCCCTGAAGAATCCGAAGTCATTGTCAGAAAGTCCTTTGGCGGCGCCTATGAGGTCTATAGTAATTACCGGATAATGGGTGAGGACATAAATCTTGTCAAAGGTTCCCCTTGTAACGGTCTCGTCCCAGGAGAAGCGGGCCGTGTAGTGCAGCTGGCTTGCAGACACGCTTGTTATGTGTGTGCTGTCCGGGGAGAACATCGGCACGTAGCGGTTGGAGTAAATTCTCCGTGTCTCCAGTCCTATGCTGTTGTTGAAGCCCTCGTTCCACTCGTGTATATAGCTTATGGAATAGTCGTTTACCGGGCTGATTCTCTCGCTGTTGCCTTTGTTGAGCAACGAGGACATGATGTTGCCCTCGGTCAGCGCGTCCGTGCCTCTTCCCATCTGGACCATATCCCTGCTGGCGCTTGCCACGAGCTTTCTGGTAGGCATGTTGCTGAACATGTATTCAGCCATGATCTTGCCCTTGAACTTGTGGTCTTTGGTTCCGTAGGCTATGTGGCCGGAGAGCCTGAGCTTCTTGCTGAAGTCTTCCGTGGTGCGTCCGCCGAACTGGAACCTGGCGCCTTCCAGGTTGTTGAAGCTGAACAGTTTGAAATATGGTCCAACTCCAAAGTACTTGTAGTTGTAATAGCCGTTTACAAAGGTGTTTACTATAGTGTAAATGTTGCGGTACAGCGGAACGTTCTTTATGGAATCCACCATCTTGTAGATGTTGCTTTCCTTTTCGCTGAGGGCGTAAGGGCGGTTCTGCTGCCAGTAAGCCTCGTCGTTTACCAGAGTATCGCTGGACATTATCACGCTGCTCATCAGGCGGGCCACGCTGTCCGGCATCGGAGTGTCAAACCGTGGATCGATATAGTCGCACTGCCTTCTGCCGAGGAAAGACATCAGCTTGGAGGAATCTCTCATTGTGACGGAGAAGTCTGCATACATCTTGTCCTGCTTGAAGAACCACAGGGAATCCTTGCCCTCGTAAGAGCCTTTGCCTCCTACGATCTGGTATTCAGAGTCCAGAACAAGGTCTCTTATCCAGTTGACGTTTGAGCCTTTCTTGAGCTTCACGTGGATTTCCCTTACGGCCCAATCCTGGGCATCCACTCTCATTTCTCCGTCAAAGGTCGGCGATGAAACAAGTTTAGCGGGGTGGAAACGTATCTGGTAGGTTTTTCTTCCGTCAATATTGAGGCTGTCTATCAGGAAATAGTCATAGAACACGTTAGGGCCTTTGACAGGAGATGGAATCTGTATGTCAAAGAGGTTGATGAAATCGTCATAGAAGTTGGTGCGGATGTGCATGTTGCCGGTGAACTGGGCGAACGTGGCTTCATCCTTGACTCCTGAAATGCGGCTTGCCTTGATGACTTCCTTGGACATGGTCGGGTCTTTCTGTTTGTAGAACATGGAGTTGTTCTCCGATATCATTATCGGCAGATAAGGCTTTCCTGAAACAACGGAAGTGTCCATATAGTCGAACACGAATCCGAAGTTCTTCCTAAGAAGCTTGTTCTTGATCTGGGTGTCGGCATTGACCAGGTCCAGTTCCATCTTGGTGTACAGGCGGCACTGGTAGCGGTCTCTTTCTTCCGGGTTGTTGTATTTCTTGTTCTTCTCTATGTTGGAGAGAATCCATCTGATGTAGCGGTAGTCAGGCTTGACCACAATCTTGCTCAAAAGGTTTTCCTCCAGCTTCAGCTGGAAGTCCAGCTGGTTGAAGGCTCCCGGCTTGATTTTCTTTTCCTGGGGGATGTAGCTGACATATTCCACCCTGAGCAGATCTACATCCAGATTCCTGGTCTCCAGGGTGTAATAACCGTCATCATCTGTGGATACTCCTATGGAAGTACCTTTGAAAAACACGTTGGCATAAGGGAGAGGGTCTCCGGTTTCAGAATCGGTGACACGCCCTTTTATTCTTGTACTCTGCGAATATGAAACGGTGGACAGCAGGCAGCAAAACAATACGGCAGTCAGGGCCAAGAATCGCCGAGGCGTTGAGAAACCGTGTCTTTTACGAATGCGTTCCAATTTCAAATGTCATTTTTGCTGAGCCTAGTAATTGAACATGTCATTTGAGATGACGCCGTTGAACTCTTTGTCAAGAGTGTTGTATGTGGTTGTGTTTCCGTTTTTTTCCTCAAGTTTGAGTATGCACAGAGACATGTCTTTCTTGCTGTATGAAGCCTCGAGGTGGTTCCACCGTCCCTTGGTGTTCTTGGCTACGTCTATGTCAAAAACATAGTATTTGTCCGTAACCTTCATGTTGACTTCCGACTTGTTTACCTTGGCTGCCTCGTTCACCTGGCCCTTTATGCAGAAGAGAAGCGTCTGCTGGAGGAGCTTCATGTTGTGGTCGCTCTTGGTGTTGAAGACATTTCTGGCTCCACCGTTTATCTGCACGACTTTGTCTCCATTGATAATCAGCTGACTTCCCTTTTCCTTTCCGCTGGCCTTATGGTTGGTGAACTGCATCTTCATCTGGTTGTTTTCCCTGACAAAGTACATGGTGCCCTGGATGGTTACGTTCTTCTTCATGCCCTTCATGGTTTTCACTTGGGTGCAGGAAGAGACGATGGTCTTGTAGGCCTCGTTCTTTTTCTGGATGTCTGCCAGAGTCTTTTCCTTGCTCTGCGACCAGGAAGGAACAGAGGCAAATATCCCGAAAGCAAAAACAAGCACAGCGAGGACTCTCAGCTGTATTTTCTTGTGGTCAAAATAATTTCTTTTCATAACGGTGCAAATTTACTCCAAAAAAGATACCAACGGCTCTCTCCCTAAAATTTCCGAGCAGGTCATCAGCGATGTGATGGACACTCCCAGAACTCCGTGCAGGTTGAGGTTCTGCCCTGTGAAGAACAGGTTGGGAACTGGTGTCTTGGGAGCCAATAATGTTTTTATCAGGTTGTTGCAGTCTTTTCTTATGCCGTAAGCCGTGCCTTGTATGGCTCCGGTGTAGAACTGGTAAGTGAGCGGTGTGCTGGTATAGGTTTTCAGTATGGAATCTTTGAGGTTTGGAATAACGGAGCAAGCCATTCTGATGCACTCCTCCGCCATCTTGGCCTTGTATTCCTTATAGCTTTGAGGGCGGGTTGCGGGAGTGGTGTCTTTCCACTGCTTGACCATTGCAAAGCTCATTGGAGCCAGAATGTCCAGGTGAGTTGCAAATCGGCCTTCATCCTGAGGAACTTGCTGGCTGACAAGCACTCCTTTGATCTTGCCCTGGTCTGCCAGAGATGAAATGTCCCATACAGTTTCAACATCTGGACTGTAGCAATAGAAGTTACGGTTGAAGTAGGGCACCTTACCTTCTTTGAGCAGGATGTTTACGGTGAAAAATCCGTAAGTCTGTTCCAGTTTTTCTATCCGGTGGCGGAAAACGGGTCTGATGCAGCTGCTCTCCTTGACAAGCTGCAGTGTCAGTTGCGGGCTGAGGTTGGAAATGAATGTGTCTGCGTAGATCTTCTCTCTCTCTCCGTCTTTCCGGTTTACCAGGATGTGCTCGATTTTTCCGTTTTTCTCAACGATTTCCACGGCTTCGGTCGAAGTGTAAACCTCTCCTCCAAAGGACTTTATGCCTTTTATAAGTGTCTCGGCGATAAGGGACCCGCTGCCTTTGAGCCTCCATGCGCTCTGGATGTAGGAGCTGTTTATCTGGGCGAAGGTGTAGAGCGGAAGTGTCTCTTTCTTCAGCTCCAGTTTGAGGGAATTGCCGCTGAGGACGTTTATCAGACAAGGATCCCGGAAACTGTTCTGCAGGAAATCCCAGGCATTCTTGGACAGGAGCTTGTTGACAGAAAAAAAGCCGTCTCCGGGTTTTATGAGCGGGTCTGTGATTTTGCTTCCCACATCCTGCAGGAAGGAAGAATAGTCTCTTATCTGCTTTTCCTGATGAGGGAACAGCCTTGAAATGCCGTCTGCAAACCCTTCATATCCGTTGGGCAGGATATAGCTTTTGCCCTTGAGCACAATCTCGTCAAATCCGTCAGTATCAAGTTGGTGCCAAGGAAGTTCCATAAGGCCGAAATACCTGAACAGTTTCTCCAGAATCTGCCCGCGGCCCAAAGCTCCGACATAATGGAAGCCGGTATCGAATTCTTTCCCGCCACGGCGGAAACTCTGAAGGCATCCTCCGGGAACTCCGTTCTTCTCCACCACGCATACTTTCTTTCCGTTTTTGGCAAGTATGTATGCGCACTGGAGACCTCCCAGGCCGCTGCCGAGTATGACGGCGTCAAATGTCATCTGTTGTTGCGCTTAGCCCTGAAAGCCTCCCACTTGTAGTAAAGGTAAGGTTGCAGGGTGAAAGTGATGAGGATGGTGGAGACCATTCCGGCCAAAGTGGAAAGACCTATGGAAGACAAGGCTGGGTGTACTGCAAGAAGCAGGGATGATACCGCCAGGATCAGCATCACTGCCGAGAAGAATATGGCGCTGCGGTGGTATCTGAGAAGCTCCGTCTGGCTCTTGCCTTTGATGAGGCCGTCCATTACGAATATGCTGTAGTCCACTCCCATTCCGAAAATGAACGTGGAGATGACCATGTTTATCAGGTTGAACTCCATGTTGAACAGTTTCATGAATCCAAGGACCAGGAACCAGCTCATGAACATCGGGAGGAAAGCTATTATGGCATGCACCACGTTCCTTAAGGCCAGGAGCAGTATCACCAGAACGAACAGGGAAGATATAAGAAGTACGGTATTGAAATCGTGCTCCATAATCTCCAGCATATCAGTTGTGTAGAACAATGGGTCTATCACAATCAGGCCGGAAGCCAGGGTTTTGTCCTCCCCTTGTCCGCCCTTGGCGAGAATCTCTGAAGCCTTCCAGAGAGCAAGGCTGTCCTTGTGCTTTATGGTTGTCAGGACAAGGTAGGTTCCGTCCTCGTTCTTCTCCATGAAGTTGCCAATGATTTCTTCCGGAATGACACCGCTTCCGAAGACATCCACCGGTTCATATTGTTTGTCCAGGGCCTCGTAGAAGCTGTCGAACATTTCCTTCTCAAATCCGTTTCTTTCAGCGGCAGCTGCGGTAAGGGCCTTTACCTTTGATTTCTTTTCAGGAGTGAAATAATTGTTCCATTCCTCTATCTGCTTGTTCTGCTGTCCGGATGTAAGAAGCAGAGAAGAAAGGTTGTTGAACGCCGACAGTTTGCCCTCGTCTTTGAGAATCTGGCATTGGTCGGCAAGCATCTGGTTGAGGGCTAGAGCACTGTCAAGATTCTTGGAATGGACGGCTATATACTTGCTCTGAAGCCCCTGCTGAGTTTTTTCCGTATAGAGGTTTTCCGCCTCGGTCAGCCGAGGTGAACTGTAGGATAGATGAGACAGGTCAGTGTCAAAGTTGGCCTGTCCGCGAGTGAATACCACGCTGAGGACAAACAGTATGATAACCAGCACAATGAGCCAAGTATGCCTGTAGTACGGCTTTGTGGTGATCTTCTCTATTGAGGCAAAAGCTTTGTCGTTTTTCTTTCCCGTGGTGCTCTTGAAGAACTGAGGCAGGAAGAATATGGCGGCAATGGTGGTACCAACCATCACGAAAGAGGCCATGATGCCGAAATCTCGGAGCAAAGCTGACTTTGTGAAAATCAGGCCCAAGAGAGAACCTACGGTGGTGATGCAACCAAGGGTTACGGGTTTTGCCTGGTCTTTGATAACCTGCTCTACATCACCCACATACTTGTGGTGTGTGATGATATGGATGCAGTAGCTCAGGGCCACTCCGATGACTATACATCCGATTCCCAGGGCTATGAAGGACATCTGCCCCTGTATCAGGTAAACGGCGGCAATCGCCATTACCACTCCCCACAGAAGAGGCATCAGCAGGTAGAACACGGTGTCCTTTGTCCTGAAGCAGAACCCTATGATGAGGATTATCAGTATCATCGCGATTGAAACCGTGATGACCAGATCCTTCTTGATTCTCTTGGATGTGTAAACGCTCTTGGCTGATTTTCCGCTTATGAGAACCTCCACGCCTGACTGCTCTTCCAATTGCCGGCCCTCTTCTTCAATCAGGTCTATGAGCCTGGAACCGGCCTTGCTGTCCATTGCCCTGAAGGCAGGGGAAATGAATACCAGGGCTGTGGTGCTGTCTGAGGAGAATAGATGGAAGTCTGTCAAGGTCAGTGAGCCTTCGCTCTTGCTGGCTGAACCTCCTGACATGTCAGCGGAAGAAGCAATGTTCTTCATCGCGATATTCCTGAAGGCCAGAGGGTCTTTGCAGACGATGTCATACATCATGCCGGAAGCGTCGTCTTCCAGCAGATCCATATTCTCCCTCATCAGGGAATCCATACTGGCGGTATTGAGCATCTTGTCCAGCTGAGGATAGAACGTGCTGTCCAGAAAACAAGGGGCGTTGTCCAGAATCAAGGCGGCCCCATCCCCCAGGATGGAAGGATCCACCTTATAGAGAATGCCTTCTATGTCTGAATACTTGTCGTGTGCCAGAAGAGAATCGCAGAGACGGCTGGCAGCAGGGATAAGAGTATCCAGCATGTCTTGTTTAGGCATGCTTGGATCCTTTACCCTAAGTTCCACGAATATCTTGTCCTTGACCTTGAGTTTGTCAAAGACAAATCTTACGCCGCTGTTACCTTCTGTTGCCGGAAGAAGCTTGGTGATGTCTTCTTCATAATACATCCTGTTGGCCAGATAGGCCATAACCAGAAAACTTCCAAGCAGGATAAGGTAGAAAACGCTCTTGTGGCTTTTGAAAAAGCGATATACGGCCAGAGCAAGCTTGGTCATTTATTTTTCAGAAATTCTTTGGAACAGGAAATCGTAAAGCTGGCTGAATGTAGCAGTCTGGAGAAGGTCAGAGCCTTTGATCTTTATGTCAAAATTTTCCTCTATCAAAGCTACGAGATCTACCAGGGATAGGCTGTCCAGGTCAAGGGTCTTCTTGATGTCAGCCTCAGGTGTGATTTCTTCCTTGTCAACTTCAAATTCTTCTGCCAGGATATCAACAGCCTTGGCAATCATTTCTTCTTTAGTCATATTTTCAGGTTTTGTTTATCGTAGTGTCTTACAGGTTCTTGATTATTAGAGTAGAGTTCGTGCCTCCAAATCCGAACGAGTTGGAAAGGAAGCAGTCAAAATGCTTCTCGATTCTCTTTGCCGGAATATTCAGCTTTGCCGAGTCTTCATCCGGGGTCTCGAAGTTGAGGTTTGCACCCACGAAGCCGTTTTTCATCATCAGGGTGGAGTAGATCACTTCACTGGCACCCGCCATCCACATTTCGTGTCCTGTCTGGCTCTTTGTGGATGTTACAGGTGGCATATTGTCTCCGAAAACCTGGTAGATTGCCTTGGCCTCGTTCTGGTCTCCTACCATGGTGCTGGTGGCGTGGGCGTTGATGTAGCCTATATCTGAAATCTTCAGTTCAGAATGAGCGAGAGCCATTCTGAGACTTCTTGCCGGACCGTCCACGTTAGGCACTGAGATGTGGTCTCCGTTGGAAGAGAATCCGTATCCGAGTACCTCAGCGATGATAGGGGCACCTCTTCTTACTGCACTCTCGTAATCTTCCAGGATTACAGTTGCAGCTCCGCCGGAAGGAACAAGCCCGTCCCTGTTCTTGTCAAACGGACGGGAAGCTTTTTCGGGTTCGCTTTCTCTCTTGGAGAAGGCACCGATACCGTCAAAACTGCATACGGAATAAGGATTGACTTCCTGCGCTCCGCCGCAGATGACCATATCCTGAAGGCCGTTCTGGATGAGCATGGAACCCCATCCGATAGCGTGGGAGCCGCTGGCGCAAGCTCCTGATACGGTGAGATTTATACCTTTAAGCTTGAAGATGCAGGAAAGGTTCATCGTGACGGTGGAGTTCATACTCTTGAAAATGCCGCCGCTACCTATCATCGAGGTGTCATTCTTGGCCCTCATGGCATCTACGCTGGCTACGACAGGTTCCGCACTGGAATCGTTTCCGTAAAGCAGACCTACCTCGTGACTGTCCAGATAATCCTGTTCAATCTTTGCGGCTTTGAGGGCATCTGCCGTTGCGCAGTATGCGTACAAAGCCTCTTCCGGCATATATACTCTCTGGTTGCGGCTCAATACACCTTTCAGGTTGGGAATTTCCAGATGTCCCGTCAGGGCTGACAGAAACCCCATTTCTTTTCTTACGGGATCGAAAACGATGCCGCTTTTCCCGTTATAAAGGGAATCTCTCACCTCGTCCAAAGTCTTGCCAAGACAGGAGTAGATACCCATTCCTGTTATTACAACTCTTCTCTTCATTTCTTGAATATCGACCACAAACGGTCTTCTAATTTTTCACTGTTTTTCCTAAAACCTTGCAATATAGCAAAATTTGATTTCTTGGAAAGTCTCAATAAACGCAGCTCCTCCTTAACCTTGTCCCACCACTCAGTGTAATACCAGCAGAAGAGTGCCAGCGGAGGCATAAGAAGCAGGTAAATTACAGCCATATAGACTGTCATGAAGCACCACACGAGGACAAAGGAAATTATTGCAAACAACGGTATGGTCACCACCGCGTTGATACCTAGCAGGAAGGAAGATGAAAGCATCTTGTCCTTGACTCTTTTGGTAAGTTTCTTAGGGATCTGGTAGTTGAAGAAGTTCGGCCACAGCGAGAAGATCCACAGTGGAAGCAGCACAAACATTCCAGCCAGTTTGAGGATGGTGGAAGTCCAGGAGACTTTCTTGCTCAGTCCCTTGAAAGTGATCTTTTTATCTTCCAGGAAAGTGCGGATGTCTTCAGCCTCCTTGTACACTGAACTTCTGACCTGACCGTCCAATCCGGCGAGGGCTGCCACAAACTTTTTCTCCACCTCCAGCTTTTCAGGCAAAGTCTTGTATCCCATTTTGTTCAGCGATGCGAAAGTCCTGCCGTAGTTGGTGCGCAGAAAGTCTATGCTGTTGTAGTTCTCAAGATCCTGTATGTCCAGCATCATGGAAGAAACGGCTTTCCGTACCACCGCGTTCACCTCCCTCATTGCCGTCCTCGGCTTTTCCTTGTAGAGCTCGTAGTAAGGTTTAAGGGAAATCGGTGAGGAGAACATAACGCACATTTCCCTTCTCATTCCAAAGTAGTTGGTGTAGTGGTTTGCCACCGGAAGGATGAATATCTCCTTTTCCCAGTTTCCTTTTTCGGCGGTCTTGAAGGCCATCGTGGTGTAGCCTGTCGTGAAATGCCCCAGATATCTCTTGTCCTGGTGCCCGGCCTCGGGGAATATCATCACGCTCTGGCCGTGCAGCAGCAGATGGTAACTCTCGTCAAAGGAAGCGCTGTTCTTGCCCACATCTTCCAATCCTTCGTGGTCCATCCTGAATGCCGGCATCAGTCCCAGGAACCTCAGGTATTTTTCCAGAAGCTTATGGACTGCAAAAATGTCTGCACGTGCCCAGAAGTAAGGTTTTCTTCCCGCTCCCTTGAAAGACAGCATCACGGCGATTGCATCTACCAGACAGTTCTGGTGGTCAGAAACAATTACCTGCGGCTTGCCGTCTTCCAGTATCTTCTCAGTTCCGATGTAATAGACTTTCTTGTAGAGGAAGTGGTTGAAAAGAAGCCTGATAAACTCCTTGAACCACATATAGTACAAGCCACCCTTGAAAGTCTTCCTTAAATTGGCCTTCTCGTTCTGTATATTGCCTTCAGCCATAGCTGTATCTCTTTTCAGTAAAACAGAAAGTGATTTTCCCCGCGCGTTATTCCTGCTGAATCCAGTCCTGGATGTCAAACGGTTCTTTGTCGTTGAGGAAAAGAGACAAGACCTTGTTTGCAATGTCGTGGCCGGCTCCGCTGTTGGCGAAATAAACCAGGGTTTTCTTCTGGCTCGGGATTATCACGAACAAAGCTTTTGTGTTGCCGTTGTCTCCCCAGTGCCAGAGCACCCTTCCGTAATGAGGGTTCTCCTCTATGCCGATTCCAAGACCCCAGAATATGCTTTTCTTCTCGTCTATTGGCCTTACCTTAGGAGGGAACTGCGTTGCAGGTCCGCTGCAAGGGGTGATCATAAGGGCGTGAGTCTGTGGCTTGAGGCCCGTTCCGTTTAAGATAGCCTTCAGGAATTTTGTATAATCTATGGCGTTGGTCCTCAGGGTGTATGCCACGTTCTGCCTCGGGAATTGCCTTACGCCCTGGCTTTCTCCGTTCCTTCTTACAGATGCTGTTGTTATGCCCTCGAATTCCGGAATCCACTCGTAGGAGGAAAGCGGCATATCCAGCGGTTCAAACACATACTCTTTGGCTATGGACTGGATGTCTTTTCCCTTGATTGCCTCAACCGCTCTCTGCAGAAAAGCATAGCCTTCTCCTGAATAGCCAAAGATGGAATCTACAGGGAACGTGAACTTGATAGGAGAAGTTGGCCATTCGTCTGAAGACGGACTTGCCGCCCAGTCGTCTATGCCGCTGCGGTGCATCAGAATCAGCCTTGCAGTCAGCTTCTTGGCCATATCCTTGTCTACAAACCTGTCTATATCCGTATACTCGTACAGCGGACGGTCTATGTCTATTTCCCCGTTGTCGTACATCTTGAGCACGATGTAGGCAAATACCACTTTGCTCAGGCTTGCAGCCTGGAACACAGCCTCTTTCTCGTAATCCGGCTTGCCGGTTTCTTTCCAGCTGTACTTCAGCTTGCTCCATTCTTCTGCCCCAACAGCGGCGGAGTCTATTGCCACGGGCTGCTGGTCAGACCACGGGGTTACTCCCACTTGGCAGTATATGCTGTCATCCGGAGCGGTGTACTTTGCCTGAATCATAGGAATGTTGTGCTCCCTGATCATTGTCAGGAGAGAATCCTCATAGACTTTCTGCCTCTGCTGCATAGCCTTTTCCTTGTTTTTGCATCCCGACAGGCTGAATACAAGAGATGCGCCTGCCAAAAGCAGACCTGCCAGGCAAAGCACTTTTCGCATTTGTAACATAGATAAATACAAATTCTTTTTACAGAATTATACCAACGGAAATGTAGCTGAGCTTAGGGCCGTACTCCTTCTGGAAGAGAGAGTTAGGGGCGCACTTAACATACAGCTTAACTTCCGGCAGACCAATGGTCAGACGATATTCAGGAGTGAATCTCTGAGTCTTCCAGTGCTTGTATTTGATTTTTTCCTTGGAGCTGCCTTCCTTGTACTTGGTAACTCCCTTTGCAGAAAAGTTGTAGTTTCCTAAGACATCAAATCCGAGCTTGAGATCATCCATAACCTTTACCTCGTAGCCAATAGCTGCACCGAGTTCAAACACGTCCAGTCTGGATTTTCTCTTGCTGTGATTTATTGCATCCAGAGACAAGACCTCAAAAGGAACAGCTTTGTAAACACCGCTTGGCTCACCAGGAATCCCATAGTAATAAGAGTTGGTTATCACATTCTTGTGGCGAGTTTTGAAGAACCTTGTTCCAAAGTTCAGGGCAAATGAAATCCTGTGCTGTTCAGCAGGCTTGTAGCTGAGGTTCACGATGTCGAATCCCAGTTCCCAGGACTTGAAGGCCTTCAGGCCCATTTCCTTTGGAGAATCCAGCGGAGCAACACCTCCGAAATAGAAATTTTCTCCGAATGATAAATTGACTTCTGATGTCTTTTCGTCGTCCGATACAGGAAGCACGTCAACATCTACAATCTGTGCCTGGAGGCTTGCAAACGCAAAGGCTGCCAGAGCGGTTAAAAACAGTTTCTTCATATCTTTTTTAATGTTGTTTTCTGCAGAATAACTCAATCGTGCAAAGATAGTCTTTTATGCTTTTCAAGGCAAATTCCGCAAAATTGCGGCAAGCTTCCCGCAATTTTAGCGCAAGATGGATAAGATTTATCTCCAAGTCTCAATATGGCAAGCAAAAAAAATCGTCCCCGACGGTTATATAGTCAAGGACGATCTCGAATATGCTTATGAGAACCAGATTCCGCTCTGGATGTTCGGTTTCCTTTATTAGTCCCCGCCCGAATGTGAAAGCCTAAATCGCTTTTACTAATCTAACCGGGTAATAATCTGCGGCCGAAGATTTTGTAGAAGGACTAATTTGACTTGGACTCTCTAGCAATCGTGTATGATACCCTATACTACCACTATAATGAGTACATGATACATAATGGCCTTCATCTTCACCGTCCCTCCAAGAGTTAAAAGTGGTACTAAAATAACCTGTAGCAGGCAAGAATATGCAGCCCGCATCCTCAAGAATGAGATACTGTTCATAAGTAATATTGTTGATATTGGAACCTTTACCCCAATATTGAATATTACCTTCTTTAGGAATATATGAACCATCCCTGAGAAAAAGAACCCCATAGCACTGTTGGGTTTCTTTTGTGATCAGCACAAAAGCATAGCCTTTTTCCTTAGAATAATAGTCTGTACCTATCGTTGATTCAGAGTCATCGGCATTCTGAATTGTAATCGGCTGCACTGGTGCTGATTTGATAATCTTCCCCCAATCGCTACTGTCAGAACTACCGCTTGGCATTTTCCATCCGGACGGGAGTTTAGGGCTGTTTGCATTGATGTTATTTCCATCAGCGCCCAACTGATCGTCTCCTTTCAGGAAGTCGAACAGAAAATAAAACGTGTTCTTACTGCTTGCTTTACCATAATAATCATAAATTTCAAACGGATCGTCACCCGGAGTCAATCCATAGGTATTATCACTGTTAAGGATTAAAAATCCTTTGGATACTTCCAAACCGCGGAAAGCACGCTTGCTCCAAGTGGACATATTCAATCTTACGCTCGCGAGGCTTGTTAGCGCTTTATTGAAAGTCTTTGCCAGAGGTGTAGGGTCATCTCCGCTGTAGAGCATAAAATTATGATTCTTTGCCGTTGACCAAGTGCCGTCTATTTTAGCAGAAAACGCAACTCCGGCATCATTGTAATTATAGCCCCAGAAAGTGTGTCCGGCGTTAAGAGAAGATTCTGCAAAAGCGCCAGCAGAAAAGCTCGCGCATGCTGTAGGAACAATTCCTGAAGCAGAAAGACGATACTTCCCGTCCTCACAGTAATCTGAACCGTCTTTATCAATGAAGAACCATACATAATCATCTGGAATGCTCAGCGACAGCTTCGGATTACAAGTCAATGTTCCAATGCTTCCAGATGTGGTTATCGTGTACTCTGCGTTTCCTGTCATATAATAGGTATAAACAGGCTTTCCATTGTCCAGGAAAGTAACGCCATTGGCACCGTCTGATGCTATGGTGATGTTTCCGAACGGGAAGTAAACTCCATAAAGAGTTCCGGCGGTTCCAAGTTCATTGGCATCGGTAAGAGCTCCTCCGAGAGCACCGTCCCAGGTCGTGCCGTTATAGGTGAGAATCACATATTTGGCGGCATCAAGATGAGTGCTGCCAACTTTAAAGAAGGCGTATACCTTGTCTCCGGTCTCCCAGTCTTTCTTGACAACCTTGGTGCCCGGAGCCGAAGCGTTTTCCACTTGAATGTTAAAAATAAGCTTTGTGATCTTTTGAGATGCAGGATTATCTTCCTTGTTGCAAGAAACAAAGAAAAGAACGAGCAGCATGCTGCAAATAACTGATAAATACTTTTTCATTGCCATTCCTCCTTATGACCAATCTTCTTCATCGTTAAAACCACGATAACCGCTAACTTGGTTTATAGTACTTTCCAGTACTACAGTGACGACCTTGCATACTGGCGAGGTGTACACTTCTGTTTTAATATTTTTAAGATTCATAACTGTAGTGAATTTATTTTAAATACAAGGAAAATGCTTTGTTAAGTCGCATTTATCTTCTATAAATTGGCCGCAAATATAGTGGTTTTTATTGAACTGACAAAATAGTATATCATTCCCCCGAAAAGGTCTATTAGGCCTTGTTTTTTTGGCCAACTGTCCCGTCAAAAAGAAAGAGAAAAGCCAAACGACTTTTCTCTTTTTGTAGGAGATAGGAGAATCGAACTCCTATTTAGGGAATGAGAATCCCTTGTCCTAACCGTTAGACGAATCTCCCGATATGTTTCCCGATAGGGACTGCAAAGATATGAATTTGTTTCAAATCTGCAAAAAACATCAAAAATCAGGGAAACAAGCGATGAAAAAAGCGGAGACCGTGCAGCCTCCGCTTTTTGAATTCAAAACCCTGGCATAGGCTTTAGAAGGCTAATGTGGCAAGAACATAGCCGCCAAATACAGTCTTGTCGCGATTGTCGGCGTGGCCTGAATTTGAACTTGCTACAGAAACAAATCTCCAGGCGTTGCCTGAGGAGTATTCTGTGCTTGTCCACCAATCAGTCTCTCCGCCCCAGTATGTTATCAAATCGCTGCCTGTAGCATTTTTAACGCAATTGGTTAAATAGTAGAATCGTGTTGTGGTTTTGCCGGTTGTGCCCAGGTTGTCATTGGTTCCGTTTACGGACTTGATGATCTGATTCCACTGGAAAAGAGAAGGAAGGAACCAGTTGCTTGTTCCTGAAGAAGGCTTGTCTTTAGTTGTTCCGCTGGCTACGGAAGAAATGCTGTTGTGGATGGCGTTGTAGAATGCCGGGAAATTTGTTTCGTCATCCTTTCCGGAACACAATGCAGAACCTGATTCTTTGGCAGCCAAAGCGCTTGTGATGTCTGTATATTGAGCCGGATTCTGAAGCCCTGTCGCTTCAGCCCATTTTTTTGTGCCGCTGCCTGCTGCTTTGGTAGATACGGCCAGCCCGTGCTTGTAGCCGGTTTCAGCTGTCTCATCGCCGAGGTAAACAATTACAGCGGAAACCAATGTTGAAGCCGCAACAGCACCGGCTTTGTCTTTGTAGAACTTGCCGTTGGCGCCTATGACATTTCCAATAGTTGCCATTTTTACGGTTGGAGTGTAGAACTTGCCGGCTGCAAGGCTGGCGGTTCCTTTGGCAACATATGGCTTGTCTGAAGCGATTGCCTCAAACCACATCAAATCGCTGGAAGCAGGAAGAGATACATACAACTCATTGGTTGCAGAGCCTGGAGTAACTGTGGTGATAATATTGTCTGAAGCGTCTTTGATTACAAAGCTGGTAACGTCAAGATCGTTGGAAGCGTCAACGTCCATTACGGAGAACTTGCATATTGCATACTGTGCGGCCAGAGTTGCGCCTCCGTTAAGGGTTGCGTCGGTGCCGTCTACGGAAATTGTACCGGTTCCCTTGCGCACGTCACGGTTGTTGCTGAGGGTTCCGTCCTGAGATGAGAGAATCGCAGAAAGGATGTTTCCTGTTGTTCCGTCGGCTGCGCTGGCCGGATAGATAAGAGTTACTGCTGTGCCGTTTGTAATTCCGCTTTGCAGGGTAGCGGTAATGGTAGCTGTTCCGCTGCTGTTTACTTCTTCAACCGTTGCAGTTGAGTTATAAGCTGTTCCGCCTACAGAGTAAACCAAAGCTACTGTTTCATCTACAGCCCAGGAAGATCCTATGGAAGTGCCGTTGTCTGTAAGAGCTTTTGTTGAAGGAGCCTTTACTGTTGCCTTGAAAGAAACGCCTTTGATTTTTTCAGGAACAGTTTCATTTTTTGTGGAGCAAGCCATTGCCAACATAGCAACAGCTGCAATGCTCAAAAGTAATCTTGCTTTCATTTTGCTGTTCTTTTAGTTGTTTGACAATGTCTTTTAGAATGTGAATCCATCTCCGTCATTATCGTAATCATCATTATCCGGGATAGAATTTGGACTGGTGATTTGAAGCAGGTTTTCTGTGTTAACCTGATAAACCCTGACCTGGGGTTTAAGGTAATTGAGTAAGATTTTTTTCATTTTAGAAACGTTTTTTAGGTAGATATGTTTTTGTAATCTCAAAATTACGAAAGGTTTAACCTAAAAAACACTATCCTTTGGTATAGACTTTTGGGGCGGACAAGCAATCTTTTGGATAGAAATGAGAGATTTTTACAGGAAGGCGAAGGCTTTTGAGACGGCAAAGGCTACGATCCAGGCAAGGATGAGGGTGTAGCAGACGGTGAAGATGGCCCATTTCCAGCTGCCGGTTTCCGTCTTGATGGCGCCGATTGTGGCAACGCAAGGGAAGTAGATAAGAGTGAAGGCCATAAAGGCAAGGGCAACGGCCGGAGTAAGGACATTTGCAATGATGAGCTCTCCGTTAACGGTGTAGAGCATATTCATTGTGCTGACCACGATCTCCTTGGCAGCCATTCCGCTAAGAAGGGAAACGCTTTCCTGCCAGTGGAAGCCCAGAGGAGAAAGAATTGGAGCTATGAAGTTGCCTATCATTGCCAGATAGGAATGCTCAAGCCTTGCTGCAGGATCAGGGTCGCAGGTAGGGAAGTAGCTCAAGGCCCAGACGATAAGGGTTCCTATCAGGATAATGGTAGCGATCTTCTTCAGATACTGCTTGCCTTTGTCCCAGGTATCTCTCAGAAGGGATTTCCAGGTAGGAATCCTGTAAGGAGGAAGCTCCATCACGAACGGAGTCTCGTCTGAGTTGAAAAGCGCCTTGCTGAAAATCTTTGCCATAAGAGCGGCAAGGAGAACTCCGCCAAGATAGATGCAGAAGATTACTAGACCGGCATTTTTGGGGAAGAAGATTCCTGCAAGCAGAAGGTAGATAGGAAGCCTTGCGTTGCAGCTCATAAGAGGGTTGATGAGGATGGTAATCATTCTGGCGTTGCGGTTCTCAATGGTACGGGTAGCCATAACCGCCGGAACGTTGCAGCCGAATCCCATCATAAGCGGAATGAAGCTTCTTCCGTGAAGGCCGATCAGGTGCATCAGCTTGTCCATAATGAAAGCGGCCCTGGCCATATAGCCGGTAGCCTCCAGAATGGAGATGAAGAAGAAGAGTATCAGAATGTTAGGAAGGAAGACAAGTACGCCGCCAACTCCCGTAATTAAACCGTCTACAATCAGGTCTTTCAGCCAGCCGTCGCTCATAAGCTCTCCAACTTTCTCACCGAGCCAGCCAACTCCGGCGTCTATCCAGTCCATCGGATACTGGCCTATGGAGAAAGTAGCCTGGAAAATAAGGTACATCGCAACCAGGAAAATAGGGAAGCCCAGCCAGCGGCTGGTAACGATGTTGTCAATTTTTTCGGAGAGGGTTTTGCCGGGTTTTCTTTCTCCTCTGCGATAGGTTTCTCTAAGGGCTCCGTCTATGAAGCCGTACTTGGCATCCATTATGGCGTTTTCAGGACTGTCGCCGAGCTCCCTCTCTATTGTTTTTGCCTCGCGGTCTCTGACGGCTAAGATTTCCTCTTTGTTGGAGAAGGTGTCCAGAATCCGCTCTATCTCCCTGTCTTTCTGGAGGATACGCAAGGCTATGTAACGAGGTGTGAACTCGTCCATAGCGTTAGGGTTCTTGTAGATGACTTCCCTTATGGCGTCTATGCTCTTTTCTATAACCGGGCCATGGTTAACGTGGATGTGCTTGAGGATGCTGTGAATGGAATCTTGAGAGCTGGTCTTTCCCTTTCTGGAGTTTTGGAGAGGATATTTTCCTGAAGCATCTGTGCTGGAAACCTCGTCTCCCTCTTCGTAGAGTTCTATAATTGTGCTGAAAAGCTCAGCGATGCCCCTGCCGTTTACCGATACCGTTGGAACCATAGGAACACCGAGCAGTTTTTCCAGCTCCTTGTAGTCCAGGGCGTCTCCCCTGTGCTCCAGCTCGTCGTACATATTCAGGGCAATGACCATCCTCAGGTTCATATCTATAAGCTGGGTGGTCAGGAAAAGATTTCTCTCCAGGTTGGAGGAATCCACCACGTTGAGTATGACATCAGGCTTGTCGTTGATTAAGGTGTGCCTTACGTATTTTTCCTCTGGACTGTAGGCGGAGATTGAATAAGTGCCGGGAAGGTCTATCAGGTTGAAGCGGTAACCCTTGAAATACATCTTGCCCCTTACGGCATCCACAGTAACTCCTGAGTAGTTTCCTACTCTCTGGTGGCTTCCGCTGGCGCGGTTGAAAAGGCTGGTTTTGCCGCAGTTGGGATTGCCCACAAGCGCCACGGTGATTTCCTTGCTCTTTTCCCTTGCTCCGCGATAAAGGGCGTCTTCCTCTTCAGTTGTCTTCTGTATGCTGTCCCTGAACTTGCAGCCGGCTTCCTTGCAGCCTATGCAGGTGGGGGTGAAATTTCCTGTGACGGGGTTGTGTTCGGCGGCCAGATGTTCCGCCTCCTCAACAGATATGACCTCAATCTGGGAAGCCTCTTTCATCCTCAGAGACACGTGATAGCCCAGGATCTGATACTCAACGGGATCCTGCAGGGGAGCCTTGTGGACAACCTCCACAGTCTTTCCCTGTAGGAAGCCCATCTCGATGATTCTCTTGCGGAACCCTCCGTGACCTTGAATCTTTACGATGACTCCTTTCTCTCCCGTATTGAGTTCAGACAACCTGCTCATTGTTCTTGCTTTATCTCAAGCGGCAAAAGTACAATTTTTCTCCCAAGCCCATAATACCCATTTATAGGTATAAACAGCAAGTTCCCTCCTGGAATTGGAGGGAACTCACGGATTCTGTATGTCTTTGGCGAGTGACCTGCCTAGTAGGTTTTCTCTTCAGGGTTGATAGGAGTCATCTCCTTGGAGATGGCGTCCAGCCACTTCTGAGGGTAGCCAGGCTGGTCAGGCATCACGGCGTTGTCTTCGTTGTAGATGGTCTTGAAGCTGCCGTCAGGGTTCTGCTTCTTGATGTTGCCGTCCATGTATTTGACGAGCAGATACTCGTCAAGTTTCTTGAACTTGCGGAACATACGGTCTGCAATCTTGTTGGACCAGTCTGTCAGATAGGCCTTGACCTTCTGTTCATCGTTGCTCTCGCTGAGGATCCTTACAGCGTTGGCATCTACCTCCGGAATTATTTTCAAGGCTCCGTTCTCGTGCTCGTCAATGGCTTTGCGTACCTCAGGGGCTATATCCATATAGCGGGTGTAGGCAAAGTTGGATATGCGGTTGAAGAGCCAGAAAGCGGAAGAGTCTGAATACTTGACCATGCTTCCGTTTCCTACCCTGAAGCAAAGCGGGGTTTCAAGTCCGCTGGAATAGACAGGGGTGAGGGAGCTTGTTGCGGTGTCGTCCACGCCGAACCAGATTATGCCGCCTACAACATCAGGGAGCCAGCCCCTTGCCTGCCCCAAAAGCCAGAACCCTGTCTGCTGGGTGGCGACAGACCTTTCAAACTCATACTTTTTCCCGTCTGAGACAAAAGACATAGGTCTCCATCTGTAAGGGTTTTGGTAAGGACCTGCGCCAAGATCATAACGGAAATCAAAAGGAGTGTCCTCGAAGTGGTCTCTCATTGCGTCAGCCACATCCTTGACAGTCAGAGGGTGAGCCGGTTTGATGTACAGAGGCATCTTGTTTGAAGGATTGGTTCCTGCGGCATAATCTACATAGAAGGAAGCGTCCTTGTCACCGATCTTTCCGCCGCCCAATATGTTGAAGAAACTCCATACCCTGGTTTCGCATCCTCTGAGGGTTCCGAAGGAAGCCGGGGCGAAGGCGTCACAGAAACTGAACTCGTTGTCCGGTCCGTCATAGTATCCGTTTTCCTTGGCAAACTTTATTATGTCTTTGGAATAGAGGCAGTTCTCAGGATCGTTGAGAGGGAAGGTGGATATCCTGGAGCAGTTGGCATGGCCACTGATATAGCCGTCCGGAATGCGGATTGCCACCCAGTTTGCTCCCTTGTTGAGGTTCTTGCCGTTCTTTCCAATCTTCACTCCCTTTCCCACGATTTCCATTATCCAGGCCTCGTTCTTGTCAGCGATGGAGAAACTTTCGCCCTCTGAGCAGTAGCCGTATGTTTCCATCAGCTCTGCCAGTACCTTGATGGCCTCCCTGGCGGTCTTGGCTCTCTGGAGGGTAATGTAAATCAGGGAGCCATAGTCTATTCCTCCAGTTGTATCTACCAGAGTCTCAAGGCCTCCGAAAGTAGTCTCGGTAATTATGAGCTGGAACTCGTTCATGTTGCCCATCGTGGAATAGGTTCTGGATACCTGGGGGATGTCCATAAGGTACTTTCCGCTGTCCCATTCATAGATTTTGATCATTGTCCCTTTAGGCCAGACTCCGCCGTTGTGGTGGTAGAGTTCTCCGTACTGCGTGTGGGAGTCAGCCGCATAGGTTACCATCACGCTGCCGTCCTTTGATGCTCCCTTGGTTACAATGATATTGGTGCATGCCATTGCACTCTGGTAAGAAGCCAGAGCCAGCAAAGCTGCAACCATAGCGATAAAATGAAGTCTGTATCTCATAATTTTATAACTTTGTTTTCTGTCAGGTACATGTTTTGTGGTGTTAAAGATAATGTTTTTTGCTGTTTTACCCGCAAACCTGGCAAAAAGACCGATACATTAAATACTTGATGTTATGAAAAAAACTTTCTTTATGGCGTTGATGTTCCTGGTTTTCGGAGCTGTCTGTTCATACGCCCAGAACAATGACAAGGAGCCGACCATAGAAGAGATGGCAGAGAAACACACCAAGGACCTCGTCCGCCGGCTGGGGCTTAATGAATCTCAGGAATTTTATGTGGATTCCATTCTGGTCACCAATTATACAGGAGTCAAGTCAGCGCTTGAAGATCTTCAGCGTTCCGGTATGCAGGATCCCGAAAATTACCGTCATGTCAACGAGAGTTGGCAGCAGAAGACCTTGGACGCCCTGAAAAAAGTGCTGGATGAGCAGCAGTACATAGGATACCTTAGGTATATAGGCAAAGGCAAAGACTACAAGAAGGGCAAAGACGGGAAGTGGTATCTGAAGTCAGAACTCAAGAAGCAGAGTAAGAATCCTCAATAGCAAGCCTCAGTTCCGTGATGGAACTTATGGTTTTTATTTCTCCGTTCTTTACAAAGGAAATTCCTCCGGTTTCTTCAGAAACCACAATGGCCGTGGCATCAGTTTCTTCCGTGACCCCTACAGCGGCACGGTGTCTCATTCCATATTGAGGCGGGATGTCCGGATTCTCTGATATGGGGAGGGTACATCTGGCGGCAATGAGTTTTGTGGTATCCATGATCAAAGCGCCATCGTGAAGAGGGGAATTCTTGAAGAAAAGATTTTCCACAAGCCGGCGGTTTATTATTGCATCTATCCTGTCTCCTGTTTCTACTATGCCCTCAAGGGAGGATTTGTGGGTCATCACGATCAAAGCTCCTGTCTTGGTCTCGGACATTTTCCTGACAGCTTGTGTGAGCTCGTCCAGAGTTGTCAGCGGAACCTCTCTTGGCTTGCTGCCGAACAGCTTGCGGGTGAGGAAGTTGCTGTTGCGATGTATAGAGTTGTTTCCCAGATGCAGCAGGAACCTTCTGATCTCTTGCTGGAAGATGATGATCAGGGCCAGCACACCCACTCCCAGAACCTGGCCAAGGATGGCGGATATGAGTTCCATGTGCAGGGTCTTGACAACCAGCCACACAAAGTAAAGGATGATGATTCCGATGAATATGCTCATTGCGGCCGTACCGCGAATAAGCTTATAAATCTGGTAGATGAGCAATCCGACCAGGATGATGTCTATAATGTCTATCAGATGTATGTTTATAAAATCGAGCATATCTTTCCTTTGAATACCGGGCAAATTTAATAAGAATCTCTTTAACGGCACATTCCTTACGGGACATAAGCGAGGGTGGCTATGCTTATAGTGCAGTCCAGAGCCTCGAGAAGGTTGGTGGCGCAGGCGTCCAGAGTGGCCCCTGTAGTAAGCACATCATCCACGAGCAGGATATGGATTGGTCTTTCGCTCTGGCTCATCTGCAGGGTCTTGGCTCTTTTGGGGTTGATGCAGAACGCGTTTTTCACGTTTTCCCAGCGGTCCGCCCTGTCTTTCTGTGTCTGGGTGCGGGTGAAATTTCGCCTTTCAAGCAGCTTGTTCTCTATCTCCGGCTTGATATTGCCGACTCTAAGGGTTTCAGCTATTCCCTTGGCAATCAGTTCTGACTGGTTATATCCCCTCAGTCTTTTTTTACGCGGATGGAGAGGAACTGGAACTATTATGTCTGTTTCCTCAGCGATTCTTTCTCCCAGCATCTTCCCCAGCCTGACGGCAAGCCGGTGGTTGCCCTTGTATTTAATCGAGTAGATAAGTTTCTTGTATGGCCCCTTGTAGAGGAAAAGGGAGGTTACCTTGCCTGTGTTCACCCTTCCCCAGAAAGTCTTGTCCGCTCCGGAGGAAGGATCCTGCCATGTGAAAGACAGAGGCAAGTCTGCAAGACAAGATGTGCAGATGTCTGTCTCAAAGGCCAAAAGTTCTCTCCGGCAGCAGATACATTCCCTTCTGAAGAACAAGGAAGCAATGCTTCTGCCCCACAATCTGATAGATTTATTTATATGAAGGTCTTTACGGTTGGACATGGCTTGTGGTTTTGCGGCAAAGGATGCGCAAGGTTGGAAGTTTTAAGTAAATTTGCACGCCATCCGGTAAAGACATCGCTTTGCTGTGGTAAATTGAAGTTTTTGCTCCGCTTTTGGATAGTTTTGGTATGCCTTTTTTTGACACACATACACATTCTGAGTTTTCTCCGGACAGCAAAGCCACGGTAGAGGGGCTTCTTCTGCGTGCCAGGGAATGTTGTGCAGGTGGAATTGCAATCACTGACCATCTGGATCTGGATGCGCCCAGGAATCCGGGACTGTTTGAATTTTCCATCGCTGAGCAGCAGCGAAAAATAGAAGAAAAGGCGCGGCAGATTTTTCCTGGTGGAGAGTGCAAGGTGCTCAAGGGTATAGAGATAGGCCTTCAGCCTGAAAGCATTCCGCATAGCCGGGACTTTATTTCCGGGTTCAGCTTTGACCAGATTACGGCCTCCATCCATTTCGTGGACGGGGAGGATCCATACTACGGAAACTACTATGAGGGGAAGGACTTCCGCCACTCCTACGGCAGGGCTTTGGAACTTATATACCAGACCGCCAGAGAATTCGGGGATTTTGACATAATTGGCCATTTTGACTATGTGGCCAGATATGCTCCTTACAAAGTCAGGGACATCAGGTATGCGGACTTTCCGGATGAGCTGGACGCGATTCTCAGATTCCTTGCCCAGGAAGGCAAAGCCCTGGAGATAAACACCAAGACTTACGATACGCACGTGGATCATCTTCAGACACTTGACACGAATATCCTCAAAAGGTTCAGGGAACTTGGGGGAGAGTTTGTAACTTTGGGTTCGGACTCTCATTCAGCTGACCGCCTGATGGACAAGTTCGGGAAGTTCGCGGCGGTTTGCATCGAGTGCGGGTTTCCGTATCTGACGTATTTTGAGAAAAGGAAACCGCAGCTATACAGGCCTTAGGTGAAAGAGTGGCGGTTTTATACGGTATATTGAAGAAAACAGAAGCAAATGCAAGATACTTTACAGCTTGAAAGCAAGATAGGATTCACATTCATAAGAGAGAGGATCAAGGCTCACTGCACCACGCCGTATGCGGCTTCACGGGCTGAGGGAGAGGAGTTTTCTTCAGATGCCGAGGAAATAGTGCGCAGGCTTTCCCTGGTGGAAGAGATGATGGAGATCGCCGTCATGGAGAGCAAATTTCCCCAGGGCGGTTTTACAGACTGCACCGTCTTTCTTCCGGCCTTGCAGAAGGAGAGCAGCATAATTTCAATCGAGAACATGAAGAGGCTGTCCGCCTTCATGGATAACCTCAGGATGGTAACTTCTTTTCTGAGCGGTACCAAAGAGGGCAAGTATCCGTTCCTGAAGACTCTGGCTCTTCCCGTCCAGTATTTTCCGAACCTCAGGACAAAGATAGATTCCATCCTGGACAAAAACGGGATGGTAAAGGAGACCGCCACCCCTGAACTCCACAAGATTTCTTCCGAACTGCGTCAGGCCCAGGTGTCCGTAAGCCGAAGGGTGGAGTCTCTTCTGAAAAAGGCAAAGGATGAGAACCTTGCAGACGAGGACGCCACCATATCCGTGCGTGACGGCAAGATGCTCATTCCGGTAAACGCCACCAGCAAGCGCAGCCTGCCGGGTATTGTTCAGGACGCCAGTGCCAGCGGCAAGACATTCTTCATTGAACCTATGGAGGTTGTGGAACTGAACAACCGCATCCGCCGCCTGATGTTCGACAGGCAGAGGGAAATCGAGCGCATCTTGCTGGACTTTACAAACTTCTTGAGACCGTATATCCCTGAACTGATGGATGGTGCAAGATTCATCGGCGAGGTTGACTTCCTCAGGGCGAAGGCTGAATGTGCCCATCAGATGAGAGCCGGGAAACCCGTCCTTTCTGAAGACGGGACGATGCGGATATACGAAGGGAGGCATCCGCTTCTGGAGTCCGCTCTAACCAAGGAGGGAAAGAAGATTGTTCCCATAGACTTGTTCTTAAGTCCTGAAAAGCATATCCTGGTGATTTCCGGGCCTAATGCCGGAGGCAAATCCGTGGCCTTGAAGACAACAGGCATTCTCCAGTATATGTTCCAGTGGGGCATGCCCACTTCATGCAGCCAGAAAAGTGAGTTCCCTATATTCGATAATATACTCATCGATATAGGAGACCAGCAGAGTATGGAGAACGATCTGAGCACATACTCATCCCATCTGCTGAACATGAGGAATCTGCTTAAAGAGGCAACTTCAAGGACTCTGGTCCTGATAGACGAGTTCGGAAGCGGGACCGAGCCTGCCGCCGGAGGTGCCATTGCCCAGACCATACTGGAGGAGCTTGAATCCAGAGGCACTTACGGGGTGATTACCACCCATTACACCAACCTCAAGGTTTATGCGGAAAGCAGCAGGGGAGTGGCAAACGGGGCAATGTTGTTTGACAGCGTGAACATCGCTCCGCTATACAAGCTGGAGATAGGAGTTCCCGGCAATTCATTCGCCTTTGACCTTGCCCGCAAGATGGGGCTTCCGGAGCATATCGTAAAGAGGGCTGAAGAGAAAGCCGGAGAAGACTTCATAGACCTTGAACGCCAGCTCCGCACCATTTCAAAGAACCGTAGGAAGCTGGATGAGAAATTGGCCAGGATAAGGAATACGGACAAGACTCTTGAATCTGTGACAGAGAAATATTCAAAGGAACTGTCAGACATCCGCCAGGCCAAGAAGCAGATTTTGGAAGAGGCCAAGGAAGAGGCCCGTCAGATTATCGCTGAGGCTAACAGGAAGGTGGAGTCAACCATCAAGAAGATAAAAGAAGCACAGGCCGAGAAGGAGGCTACCAAGAAAGCTCGGCAGGATTTGAAAGCCGCAGGAGAACATATTGAAAACAAAGGGGATACAGATAGAGACCGAAAGATAGAGGCAAAGATGAAGTCTTTGCAGCAGAGGAAAGAGCGGCAGATGGAGAGGAAGGCCAAAAGAGAGAAGGCCGGCAGCCTGGAAACCCATGAATCTCAGGAGCAGAAACCTCTTGTTCTGGAGGTGGGCAGCAAGGTTAAGGTGGAAGGCGGCAGCCTCATAGGAGAAGTCATGCAGATTGAGGGCAAATGGGTTACGATTTCTCTGGGCGACATTACCAGCCGCGTCAAGAAAGATTCCGTTACCGTCATTTCCAACAAGGAGTTCCAGAGCAAGACAGGGCCGTCTCCGGCGTCATCGCTGAGGAACTACAGCGTAACATTGGATGAGAGCATAAGCCGCCGCAAGCTGACTTTCAAAGACGAGATAGACATAAGGGGCCAGAGACTGGAGGAAGCGTTGGTAAACGTGTCAAGGTTCATGGACGATGCCACTCTGGTGGGGGCTTCAAAGGTGCGTATCCTGCACGGCAAAGGCACCGGCGTGCTTAAGGAAGAAATACGCAAATGGCTTAAAACCAACCCCTCCGTCGTCAGCCTCAGCGATGAGGATGTCAGACTGGGAGGGGCAGGTATTACAGTAGTCAACCTTGACTGATCCGGCTGGTCCTGTTACTTCAGGCCGAAATGTCTGCGGATTGTCCCAACTGAATCTGTGAGTTCCCAACCGAAGAACTGCACCTTCTTTTTCAAGGTTTTACCGTTGCGCTCAAGTGTAACTTCCTTCACGTAAGGTTTTCTTCCCATGTGGCCGTATGCGGCGCAAGGCTCGTAGATAGGGTATTTCAGCCCCAGCTTCTCTATTATCTTGGCCGGACGGAGGTCGAAAATCTTTCCTACGGCTTCCGCTATCTGCCCGTTGGTCAGCACCTTGCCGTTTTTCTTCACCTTGGTTGTTCCGAAAGTGTTTATGAAGATGCTCAGAGGCTTTGCCACTCCGATTGCATAAGATATCTGTATCTGGCACTCGTCGCAGACTCCGGCCGCAACCAGATTCTTGGCTATGTAACGGGCTGCATAGGCGGCGCTGCGGTCAACCTTGCTCGGGTCTTTTCCGCTGAGGGCTCCTCCGCCGTGGGCACCTCTTCCTCCGTAAGTGTCCACGATTATCTTTCGTCCGGTAAGTCCGGTGTCCCCGTGCGGTCCTCCGATGACGAACTTTCCTGTAGGGTTGACATACAGCTTGTACGGTTTGCTGAAAAGGTTCCTGATACTCTCCGGCATGTCTTCCAGCATCATCGGGATGACGATGTTCTTCACGTCTTCCTTTATCTTCTTGAGCATGCGGGCGTCCTTGTCAAACTCATCGTGCTGGGTGGAGAGAACGATGGTGTGTACCCTGAGAGGCTTGCGGTCGTCTGAATACTCTATGGTGAACTGGCTCTTGGCGTCAGGCCTGAGGTAAGGCATCAGGTTTGTCTCCTTGCGGATATGGGCCAGAGTGAGCAGAAGATGGTGGCTGAGCCAAATAGGGAGCGGCATCAGGTCTTCGGTTTCCCGGCAGGCGTAACCGAACATTATTCCCTGGTCTCCTGCACCTTGGTCTTCTTTCTTCTTGCGGTCAACTCCGCGGTTGATGTCGTCGCTCTGCTCGTGAAGGGCGGAAAGTATTCCGCAGGAAGAGCCGTCGAACTTGTATTCGGCCTTGGTATAGCCGATCCGGTTTATCACTTCCCTTGCAGTCTTCTGTATATCCACATAAGCTTCTGAACGTACTTCTCCGCCTATGACTACAAGACCTGTACTTACAAATGTTTCGCAAGCAACCTTGCTGGATTCGTCCTGGGAAAGGAACTGGTCAAGTATAGCGTCTGAAATCTGGTCCGCAACTTTGTCCGGATGCCCTTCTGACACGGATTCTGATGTAAACAAATATGCCATAACACTAAATATTTTTGATTTTGACAAAACTCCAGTGTCTGAGAAATGACGATACTTGCATCCGGAAGCGGGCTTAAAGAAACATCAGCCCTGTTCGTTTTAGCATTTTTTAATGTGGTTGCAAGCAGTCAAATCTTTCCACTAACGGTTATACGGCGGCAAAAGTATCATATTTTTGTACATCAAGCAAGAGAAATCAATTATATTTTTCTCCGCGAAATATTTTGTAGGGTCTTTGTTGGGAAATCTCTTTGCTATTTTGTATTTTCGCCCGTGGATTGAAACAACAAACAAAACCTTATATTTTAATTTTTATGAAAAAAACAATCAAGTTGTTTGCCTTAACGGTTTTGAGCATGTTTGTAGCCGGCAATGTACTTGCGCAGGTTACAACATCCTCAATGAGCGGTAAGGTAAGCGAAAAGGACGGAACAGGAGTTGCCGGTGCTACCGTCATAGCAACCCATACTCCTTCTGGAACAAAGTACTACTCCGTGACAGACAACAACGGAAACTACCGCATTCCAAACATGCGTGTCGGTGGTCCTTATGAAGTCACAGCTACTCTCCTGGGTTATGCAGATGCAAAGACAGAAGGAGCTTATCTGAAATTGGGTGAGAACTTCGTACGCAACATAACCATCAGCGAGCAGTCCGTAGCTTTGGATGCCATTGTGGTAAAGGGTGGGGTGAACAACCCTATGCTCAATTCTGACAAGAACGGTGCTTCAACTAACGTAAGCTCTGCCCAGCTCCGTCAGCTTCCTTCCATAAGCAGGGGCATTACAGACTTTACCAAGTTGACTCCTCAGGCAAACGGTACTTCCTTCGGCGGAAGAGACAACAGAATGAACACCATCACTATAGACGGTGCCGCATTCAACAACAATTTCGGTCTGAGCACAACCCAGATACTTCCTGGAGGACAGGCTCAGCCTATCGCACTGGATGCTATCGAGGAAATCACCGTAAACCTTGCTCCGTTCGACATCCGTCAGAGCCAGTTTACCGGTGCTTCCATCAACGCTGTAACAAAGAGCGGTACAAATACCTTCGCAGGAAGTGTTTACACTTATTTCAGACCTAAATCTTTCACTGGAGACAAGGTTGGAAACAGCAAGGTTGCAGGAGCACACGATTCCAAGTCACAGACTTACGGTGTTACCTTCGGCGGCCCTATCATCAAGGACAAGCTCTTCTTCTTCGTCAGCGGTGAGTATGAGAAGACCACCAGGCCTTCAGGTTCTTGGGAGCCTAGCACCACTGGAGTTGCCGACAATGCTACCAGAACTTCACGTACAACGGTTGCTGACCTTCAGAAGATGCACGATTATCTGCTTTCAACCTACGGATATGAGGCAGGTGCATACCAGAACTTCCGCAACTTCGAGGAGAAGAACCACAAGATCCTCGCGAGAATTGACTGGAACATCAACAAGAGCAACAAGTTCACTCTCCGTTACAACGAGGTTGTAGGAACTTCAGATGTTCTTACCAACGGAACATCAGCTCCTAACCCAAGAGGATCAAACCGTATCTCCGCACAGTCCATTGCTTTCCAGAATGCATGGTACGGCTTCGAGAATACGGTAAGAAGCATAACCGCCGAGCTCAACTCAAACTGGGGCAGGGTATCCAACAATTTCCTGGCTTCATATACCATGATAGAAGACAAGAGAACCACTGACTCTGACGTGTTCCCGTTCGTTGATATCTACAAGGGTGGTGACCAGTACATGTCTTTCGGTCTGGAGCTCTTCTCTTACAACAATGACGTGAAGAACAATACCCTTTCCATCAAGGATAACCTTTCTTTCTCTCTTGGAGCACACGACATTACAGTAGGTGCAAGCTATGACCAGCTCTACTTCAAGAACAACTATATGAGAGAGGGTACTTCATACTACAGATACAACTACAACAATACTGCAGACCCTGCAACCGGAATCGTCTATACAGACGGTATGGAAGCTTTCTACGCAGGTGCAACCCCAACAGCCTTTGCTATCCAGTATGCTTACAAGGCAGGCGAGATGCCAGGTGTTGAGCTCTCATTCGGAATGGCTTCTTTGTATGCACAGGACGAGTGGAAGGTTACAGACAACTTCAAACTCACTTACGGTTTGAGGGCAGAACTTCCTATCTACCTCAACAAGCTCGACGCCAACGCTGCTGTTGACGAAGTTGGTTTCAACAAGTGGAACAACAGCTGGAGAGACCACTACAAGGTAGGTGAGACTGCAGAGAAGAACTATCACATCCAGAGCGGCAAGTGGCCTAAGAGCAGAGTTCAGTTCTCTCCTAGGGTAGGTTTCAACTGGGATGTTATGGGCGACAGAAGCATCCAGGTTCGTGGAGGTACAGGTCTGTTCTCAGGCTTCCTTCCTTTCGTATGGTTCACCAACCAGCCTAACGGTGCTGGTATGATCCAGTCTCCTGAGGTTCTGATCACAAGCGCGGCAACACTTGCTGCCAACCACATCACATTCAACCCTGATTTCAGAAAGCAGATAGAGGCTAACCCTACACTTCTCCCTACAACTCCGGGCAAACTTCCTAACAGCCCTGCATTCGCTGAGGTTGACAAGAAGTTCCGCATGCCTCAGGTTTGGAGAACCAACGTTGCAGTTGACTTCGAGCTTCCTTGGAACATGGTATTCACCCTTGAGGAAATCTTCACCAAGGATATCAATGCAGTTATGCAGAAGAACATCAATATGGAGTATGCAGCCGGTTACTATTCAGGTTCAGACCGCAGACCTTACTGGACTACCCAGAAGATCAACAGCAACATCGGTTCTGCTATGCTGCTGACCAACACCAGCAAGGGATTCCAGAACTCTCTGACCGCACAGCTGACCAAGAACGCCTCCAGAGGTTTGAGCGGAAGTATCGCCTATACCTACACCATAGCTAAAGACGTTACTTCAAACCCTGGTTCTACTGCAGCTTCTGCATGGAGCTCCAACCCTGCAATCTACCAGCTCAACGATCCTGAACTCAGCTACTCCAACTTTGCCGTTCCTCACAGGGTAGTAGGAAACATCTCCTACAGGTTCGAGTGGGCAAGACATTTTGCAACCACCTTCTCCCTCCTTTATACAGGAAGTGCTCAGGGAAGATGCAACTGGATGTACTCCAACGATATGAACAAGGACGGCTATTCCGCAGACCTTATGTACATTCCTCGCAATGCAAACGACATAAAGTTTGTTGACGCAACATACAGCTGGACAGACGGTACAGGAACAAAGCACAATGTCCTGGTTCCGGCTGCAAAGGCTCAGGCCGCTTTCTGGCAGTATGTCAACGACACCAAGTATCTGCGCAAGCACAAGGGAGAATATGCAAAGAGATTCGCATACACCGCTCCTTGGCACAACAGATGGGATTTCAAAGTTATGCAGGATATCTTCACCAACTTTGGAACCAACCGCAGATTCACTCTCCAGGCCAGCTTGGATATCGTTAACGTAGGTAACCTGATCAACAAGAAGTGGGGTGCTTACAAGAGCATGGCAAACCAGAGCTATGACAACCTCCGTCCTCTTACCTTCGTAAGCAATGCCGGTGGAGTTCCAACCTTCAGGCTCAATGCAAATGCTACTGCCAACGATCCTCAGAGTGTTATAGACAACTTCTATAGCAGCAACTCCTGGAAGAAGACAGTTTCAACAAGCTCAACTTGGGGAATGATGTTCGGTGTAAGACTTATCTTCTAAAGAAGGTCTGATCCTTGACAAAAAAAGGGAAGCATCACGCTTCCCTTTTTTTATATCCGTAAGTCCAAGACCACAAGCAGACGCGTAAGCCTCAGGCTATAATATTATTACCCTAAAATCTTTCTCTAAAGGAACTTAATCGTTCATCACGGCAAATACCACTTCAACCGTAGGATAGTCAGTGTGCAGCGGCCCGTTGAGCTTTCCTATGAAGTAAGAAGTCAAATCAGTTGAGTAGGTTGTGGTCGTAGATGATGAATAATAGTTGCTGGATGTGGATTCGCTGACCGGTGAGAACCACATTGCATATTCGGTCCAGTTGGCGGCTACGGCATCCTTGCTCAGGCCGATCAGTTTCTGGATGACGCTGGAGATGTTTCCTGTATAGCAGCTGAGAGACCTGTTTACGCTGCCTGCATTGTTGGATGCTGAATAAATGTCTCCTATAGGAGAATACATATAGCTGGTCTTGCTTGTGTTCCAGGTTTTGTTAAGAGGATAAAGGCTGGCAGGGAAACATCTGTTGATGAAACTTACGGTAGAGTTGTCTGTTACAAAAGGCAGTTTATAAGTAGCTTTTGCTACCAGAAGTTTGTCCGCATCATAGTTTTTCTTTGCAATCCAGTTGTCCAGGGTGTCTTTCAGCACGGATGGATCCACATAAGCCTTGAGCCCGCCGATTCCCTCTACATAGATGTACTCTTTCTCCTCTTCACTTTCAAGCGGCTGTGACTCATAGGTTGAGAAGTTCTGGGTGTAGGTATTGTCTCCCAGAGGAATCAGCACCGTAGTGTCTTTTACAGCCAGTCCGCTTTGCCAGGTTGGCTGGAATGAGAAGGTCAGGTAAATATATGCTCCGGTCGTCGAGAATATATTCAGTCTTCCTCCGGTTGTTCCCTCCTCAGGAGGATCGCAGGTAAAATACAAAGCCTTGAAGCGGTCCATGAACCTTGAGGAAGAATCCAACTCAAGTTGGGTAGCGTTGAGGAGATCCTGCCCGAAACTGTTTTTGAGCCATATCCTGAGAGTGTCTGATCCGGTATAGACTACACTTCCGGTGTCAACAGGGGTGTGGTTGTAGTCTGACGGCTTGAGGTCCCCTGCGTATCTCGAGGTTGTGTCAACCACACGGTTCATCCTGTAAACATGGAAATTCTGAGGAAGGCCCTCTTGGGCGTCATCAAGAATCTTGGTTGAAGACTTCTGTATGGTAAGGTAGGCGCTTTTAATCTTTCTGTTGGTTCCCCAGTTCAACTTTTTTGTGGTGTAATAAGGAGCATAGTTGGTGGCAAAGGAAAAATGGGCCAGACCGAACTCCTCAGTCCTGAACGCTCCGACGACAGCACTGCTGGTAGAGAGAGCCTGTATGTCATCCATCATCTTGGTTCTCAGAGGAAGATGAAAAGTAGCTGTCTGAAGGTGCAAAGCCTGTTCGTCTGGAACATTGTCTGCTCCGAGCGTCTTGTCAACAGTTATGCAGGATGTGGATATTAATGCCAGTGAAACTGTCATTGATAAGGCCAAAGCCTTGAAAACTGAATGCATTATTCTTTCAAAAATTTACCGTAAAACTTAATGTACTTGCTGGTATATGCAGCCGTGTTGCCTTCTGTTATCTCTGAATAAGCCAGGGAAGGAATCTTTTCCTTAGCGGCAAAATCAGTGATTTCCTTGCTTACGTTCTTGCTTCCGAAGATAACACCGTCTGCATACTTGACAGCGATTTTAGCAAGATTTGTACCAGTTGGCGTATTGAGCAGCTCAACATCGGATGGTTTGATGTTGTTTGCTATGATTTTCTTGGCAAAAGAGGAGGAAAAACGTTCCTTGCCGATTTCGTCGTAGATGGAGACTATTATCTTGCTGTCAGTAAATATAGGGTCTGCCTTGAAGGTCTTTTTCAGATAAAGCGGCACAAGAGCTGCCAGCCATCCGCTGCAGTGGATTATCGTTGGCTGCCACCTGAGTTTCTTGACGGTTTCCAATGTTCCTTTGGCAAAGAGGATGGCTCTTTCGTCACTGTCTGCAAAGAACTTGTCCTTTTCATCGCGGAAGACAAATTTCCTTTTGAAATAGTCTTCATTCTCAATGAAATAGACTTGGATCCTGGCCTGAGGAATAGAAGCCACCTTAATGACGAGCGGACGGTCAACATCGTTCACCACGATATTCATGCCTGACAGGCGGATTACCTCATGGAGCTGGTTTCGGCGCTCGTTGATGCATCCGTACTTTGGCATAAAAGATCTTATCTCCATCCCGTTTTCCTGTGCAGCCTGAGGCATGTACCGGCCAACTGTTGCAGATGGACTCTCCGGAATGTAGGGAGTGATTTCTGAACTGATGTATAATATTCTTACAGGCGCTTTCATCCGTAAAATAGTTTATGCAAAGATAACAAATTTTTTTAAGAAAACATTATCTTTGTCTCTTGGTTATGAACAGGAAGGATAAGGGCATCTTGCGCCGGCGTTTCTGGCGTTCTTACATATCTTCTGTGATCAGCATCTCTTTGGTTCTTTTCATAGTTGGTCTGTTTGCAGTGCTGTTTTTCAGCACCAGGAGAATTTCGGCCTACTTCAAGGAAAACGTGAAGATTTCTGTTATCCTGGCAGACAACGTAGCCTCTTCCCAGGCAGAGGAGTTTTCCGCAAATCTTGCAAAGATGCCTCAGGTCATGTCGGCTGAACTGATCACTCAGGAGCAGGGCACGGAGGAGATGAAGAAAATCCTCGGCGAAGACTTTCTGGAGGAATTCGAGACCAATCCGTTGCCTTCCTGCGTGGAGCTTCAGCTCAAGGAAGCATATTTTGAAGCGGACAGCATAGCCAAGCTCAGGGATTTGCTCGTGGAGGACCCTATGGTTGACGGTGTCGAATATCAGGAAGACATGATCAGTTCCATAAACCGGAACCTAAGACGGGCTACCATAGCTTTCGTGTGTCTGGCGGCACTTCTGGCAATTATCTCTATAGTCTTGATAAACAATACCGTACGCCTCAATATTTTTTCCAAAAGACATTCGGTCAGGACAATGCAGCTGGTGGGAGCCACTCCGGGGTTCATCCAGCGCCCGTTCCTTCTCAACTCCCTCCTTCAGGGAGTGCTTAGCGCTTTGGTGGCTATTGCCGCTCTTCTGGCCTTCGGGGTGCTGCTCAAAAAGCAGATTCCTCAGCTTTCCGCTATCATCGGAACGGAAACTTTCCTATATTGCAGCGCCGGATTGCTGGTCCTCGGCGTACTCATGTGCGTCGGGTGCACTTATTTGATAGTAAGAAAAATGACGGCCTTGTCCGTGGACAGGCTTTACATATAGTGTTTTATGGCTGACAACAACAATAAAGATTTTGCCCTTCCCAAGAGGAATCTCCTTTGGATAATCATCGGGTTTGCGGTGATGGTGTTGGGTTATATACTGCTTAGCGGTGGCGGCAGCTCAGATCCTTCTGAGTTTTCCCCGGCGATTTTCAGT
Organism: uncultured Bacteroidales bacterium; assembly: GCA_900316795.1. Taxonomy (GTDB): domain Bacteria; phylum Bacteroidota; class Bacteroidia; order Bacteroidales; family UBA932; genus Egerieousia. Next base: position 49,712 of record ONEF01000005.1, read on the forward strand.
TTCAGGAGGATGGTGGTGGCACCTCTGGTTATTGTATTGGGGTGCGCTCTGGTTGTCATCGCGATAATGCACAAAAACAAGAAGAATAATCAAAACAGTTAAAATATGGATTGGTGGCACGGTCTGATTTTGGGCCTGGTTCAAGGCCTTGCGGAGTTTCTTCCTATTAGCAGCAGCGGACATCTTACAATAATGCAGGAGACTCTGGGAATCGGAGGAGAAGGCAATCTGGCTTTTGACATAGCGGTTCATGTTGCTACGGTGCTCAGCACCCTGGTGATTTTCTGGAAGCCGATTTTCGGTATCGGAAAGGGGCTGTTTGCCAAAGGAATGAACCGGGAGAAAGATTATGTCTTGAAGATTCTCGTATCAATGATTCCTATTCTCCTGGTGGGTTTTCTTCTCAAGGATACGGTGGAGAGGATCTTTGATACGGAAAGAATAGCCCGTCATACCGGCAATCCTCTGCTTGTTGTGGGTATCTGTTTGATAGTTACAGCAATACTTCTTCTTATCAGTGAGATCATCTCTGCTGTAAGAGACCTCAAAAAAGGCAAGGATGCGGAAGACAAGGAACAGAAACTGGCAGACAGGATGACCGTCAATTCCGAAATGAGCGGTCCGGAAAAACGCAAGATATTCACTCTCCAGAACGGCATAAACTATTGGCAGGCATTTTTGGTTGGAGTGGCTCAGAGCATTGCTGTTCTGCCCGGCCTGTCCCGCTCCGGTTCCACTATAGCCACCGGTCTGATGGCAAAGGTCAGGAGGACTTCCCTGGCCCAGTTCGTGTTCATCATGGTGATAGTTCCGATTTTGGGCGAGGCTTTCCTGGAACTTCTGAAAGTGCTCCGCGGAAGTGACATGGGGCATTTCTTCACCATCCCTGTGCTTTGCGGATTTCTGGCTGCATTTGTTTCAGGGCTTTTTGCATGCCGCCTGATGGTGGGTCTTCTCAAAAAGTTCAGGCTCTGGGGTTTTGCCGTTTACTGTTTCATAGTTGGCGTTCTTTGCATAGTCCTGCCATACGCTATCAGATAAATGGCTCTGTATTATTTCATAGCAGACACTCATCTGGGCCTGGATTACAAAGATTACAAGGCCCGGGAGAAGGCGTTCGCTTCTTTCCTGTACAATCTTCCGGCCGAGACTTCCGAGGTTTTTCTTCTCGGAGATATTTTTGACTTCTGGTACGAATACAAAAACGTGATACCAAGGCGTTTCACCCGTACCTTGGGGGCTTTGGCCAGTCTTTGCGACCGTGGCGTTAAAGTTCATTTCCTGAACGGGAACCACGATATCTGGACCTACAGTTACTTCCAGCAGGAGATAGGTGTCGTTTTCCACAAGCAGCCTTTGACGGTTGAGCTTGAAGGCCAGAGGTTCTGTCTGGGGCACGGAGATCTTCTCTGGGAGAGCAGCGGAACTTACAGGTCCCTCCAGAAAGTGTTCAAATGTCGTTTCGTGCAGGTTCTTTTCAGTGCCCTCCATCCTCGCTGGGCCTTCCTCTTCGGCAACTCCTGGAGCAAGCACAACAGGTTGACAAGATATGAAGGGGAAAATGACCAATCCCAGAAAGCTTATCGCGACAAGATATTCAAACTGAGCACGGAATGGGCAGCAAAGTACCAGTCCGTCCTTCCTGAAGGCCAGAAGATAGACCATTTCATTTTCGGGCACTATCACCTGCCGTTTACTTCCCAAATAGAAGGCGGAGGTGATTTTTCCATACTTGGAGACTGGATCCACAATCCTGAATACATGGTTTTTGACGGCAAGTCTGTTGAAAGGCATGCCTTCGGAGAGGCTTTGTAGGCACCGGTCCTGTTTATTCGTAGAACATGGAATAATACAATGCGTCAAATGCACCGGCGTTGTACAGCATGATGAGGTCTTCCACCATGCGGTCTTCTCCGAACCTGTCGTACGGTTTCTTGAGGTCATTCCCGAAAACCCTGGCCACTGTCTGCCAGAATCCTGCTGCAAGTTTTCCCCGGTATTCCCGGATTATGTAGAAGGATGTCCTGCCCAATTCTCTGTCTATGAGTTTCATAAGCAGCTTGCCTTGGCTTATGGTCAGTTTTCTCAGAGGCTTTTCAAACTGTTTGAAGAGTTTTTTCTGGTATGAGGAAATGTATTCCTCCCGTTCAGAATCTGAAAATGCTCTGGTAGCCAGGACGCTGTCTGCCTCGTGGATTATTTCTTTGGCCTGCAGGGCATAAGGATAAGTCTTCTTGAAGTTATAGACAAGTCTTTTGTATTGTCTCCAGGATTTGCGGCTGCGGTTGCCCCTCATGCGGTCAAACTTGAAAACAGGGGTGAGGCTTCCTGTAAAAACAGTGTCTCCGTCTATTATCTGGTAGGTCATTGCCCATCCTGAAGCCGGGGCTCCTTTCCTGGCTTTCTCCCTTTCCAGCTGAAGGGCCCTTTTCTCTCTCTGTTTGATGCGTTTTTCTATGGCACGCTTGTCTTCAAGAGTTCTCTCGATGTCGGATTTGGAAATGTCTTTGAGGATGTCCGGCTCCTGCGCAGACAGAGAGGTCTGCATCAGAAGGCAAAGCAGAAGCATAAAGATCAATATGCCGTTTTTTTTTCTCATCCCTGGATTTTTCTACTGCAAATCTCGTACTTTTTTTGCTATCTTTATCATCGCTTTTGATTTGGCGTTATTTTTATCGAGATGAACAGTTTTTTTCATTTTGAAGAATTTACTCCATGGGGCTTTCTTGTGGATATGGGCTTTTTGTCCTGTCTTCTTCTTGTTGGAAAGCTCATAAGGGTTAAAGTGAAAGTTGTACAGCAGCTTTTCATCCCTCCAAGCCTTATTGCCGGGCTTTTGGGATTGGCCTTGGGGCCGCACGGCCTTGGATGGATTCCTTTTACGGGGCACCTCTCTTCTTATGCCGCCGTTCTTATAGCGCTGGTTTTCGCCACCCTTCCTTTTTCCTCACAAAAGGCTTCTGTCAAGGAGATTGTGACCAGAGTCGGACCGATGTGGGTATATGCCCAGCTTGGAATGTTGCTCCAGTGGGGTATAATGGGTCTTCTGGGAATCTATCTTTTCAAGACCGTATGGCCTGACCTTAACAGTGCATTCGGGGCAATGCTTCCTACTGGCTTCTACGGTGGACACGGTACGGCTGCGGCCATCGGCAGCGCCTTTTCAAATCTGGAAGGGGGGCTGAAGTGGGAAGATGCCATGACGCTTGGCATGACTACCGCCACGGTTGGTGTGGTTATGGCAATCGTAGTGGGGCTTCTTATCATAAAGTGGGGGGCCAGGCACAAGCATACCAAGTTCATTACGGATTTCAAGGACCTTCCTCCTGAGCTCAGGACCGGCCTCCTTCCAGAAGGAAAAAGAAACACCCTGGGAGAAGCCACTACCTCGTCTATTTCCATAGAGCACTTTACATTTCATTTTGCCATAGTTTTTTTTGTGGCTTTTCTGGGATATGCCCTGAGCGTCGCTGTAAAAAACTGGTGCAGTGGCCTGGAGGCTCCTTACAACGGACTTGAGCTTCCTGTTTTCTCCTGCGCTTTCGTAGCCGGTCTGATTCTCAAAAAATTCTTTGACCTTACCAAGGTTACCAGGTTTGTCAGCCATGAGACAATCCAGAGAGAAGGAAGCCTGTTCACCGATTTTCTTGTCACTTGCGGTGTGGCATCAATAAAAATAGGTGTGGTTGTCCAGTATTGGCTGCCGCTTCTGGTCTTGATACTTGTTGGAGTTCTCGTGGTCTTTTTCATCACTTTCTACTTCGGACGCCGGCTCAGCCCGTCTTACTGGTTTGAGCGTTCCATCTTCTCCTGGGGCTGGTGGACAGGCACTATGGCCATGGGAATAGCCTTGGAAAGGATCGTGGACCCTCAGATGAAGAGCAAGACAATGGATGATTATGCCTTGGCATATCTTCCTATAGCGCCTGTTGAAATCATTCTTATAACATTGGTTCCGATTGCCTTTACGGCTGGCTGGGGAGCGCTGCTGATGTGGATTTGCCTTTTGTTCAGTGCAGTCTTGGTGCTGCTTTCATTCGCGATGAAGTGGTGGCACCCTGTCAGAAAGCATAGCTGAGGAATGAACAGGACGGATTGATGAACACAATTGTAAGTATTAAACAGGACAATAAAAGAAGATTCATGATGAAAAAAGCTTTCGTATTTGTAGCGGTTGCGGCTTTGCTTCTTGCCGGCAGCGCTTATGCACAGAATGAAGCTCATTGCGGAAAATGCAAAAGAAGCGGTGCGCTCAACCTGACAGACGCCGAGTATATGGCCCTGGCAGACAGCATCCATAAGGTAGCAATCTCATTCGACACGCATATAGACACCCCGACTTACACTCTTCACCCGGAAGGCCATTATACCGTAGCGAAGGGTCAGGTGAGCTTTGAACTTATGAGAAAAGGAGGCCAGGACGGGGCTTTCTTCGCAATATATCTCGACCAGGGCCCTTGGCAGAACCAGAAGTCTCTGGATTCTGCGTACAACTGGTGCCACAACGAGATCCAGAGCTGGAAAGACTATGTCTCCCTCCACAGCGACGAGGCCGAAGTGGCCTACTCCACTGACGATGTCTATCGCCTGAAGAAAGAAGGAAAGAGGATAGTGGTGCTCTGCATAGAGAACGGCTATCCTGTACGCACCTTGGAAGATCTGGACGAGTTCTACAAGATGGGGGTAAAGTATATAACCCTCTCCCACAACACCCCTAACCAGATCTGCGACGGAAGCCGTTATCCCAAAACATATTACTGGTACCCGAGCACCGGGCATGGCCTGTCTCCGTTCGGCTACAAGGTTGTGGAGAGGATGCAGCAGCTGGGCATAATGGTGGATGTTTCCCACATCTCCTCAGAGTCCCTGGTGGATGTGCTGAAGGTAATCAAGGCTCCGGTTCTGGCCTCACACTCTTCCTGCAAAGCTCTCAAGCCTTCCCAGACCAGGAACCTCACGGATGATGAAATCCGCGCCATAGCCGCCGTTGACGGAGTCATCCAGGTAGGAACCGGCCGCTTTTTCCTCAGCGATGACCTTCCTTACTACAAGGTGGGCGTTGCCGTTCTGGCAAATCATATAGACCACATCAAAAACCTTGTCGGTTACCGCCACGTCGGCCTGGGCACCGACTTTGACGGAGGAGGCGGAATCGTCGGCCTGGACAACTCTTCCCAGATGAAGAATCTTACCGTGGAACTTCTCAAGCGCGGCTGGACAGCGGAAGAGCTCAAAGCCTTCTGGGGCGGAAACCTTCTCCGCGTGTGGAAAGCCTGCGAAGACTACGCCGCCCGGTTCAAGTAGGAAGCGAGATTTTCGGAAGCGCACACCCGTCTGCAAAAATGAGCATGCGGGTGCTTTTTTTTGCAAAAAAAAATCGCCGAGAAATCCAAAAGCGGGTTTTATGTAAGGTTTTTCATTTTTATAAATCGCTGAGAATTGGAGGGTTGGCTATCAAAAAAATTTGGCCAAAACTTTGAAAAATTTTAGCGAAAAAATTTGCAGATTCAGATATTTGTTTTACCTTTGCGTCCCGACATTTCGGTTCCGTTACAGCCAAAGTGTTGAGAATTAACGAGATAAAGCAATTTTAGCTATGTTACAACCAAAGAAAACCAAATTCAGAAGAATGCAGAAGGGCCGTATGAAAGGACAGGCCCACAGAGGAACTCAGCTTGCGTTCGGTTCATTCGGCATCAAGACCATGGAGTCTTGCTGGATGACAGGTCAGCAGATCGAGGCTGCACGTCAGGCAGTGGTCCGTTATATGAAGCGTGAAGGATATGTTTGGATCCGTATATTCCCGGACAAGCCTTTCACCAAGAAACCTGCAGAAGTACGTATGGGTAAGGGTAAGGGTAGTCCTGAGGGATTCGTTGCTCCTGTAACCCCTGGTAGAATGCTTATTGAGGTAGAGGGTGTTCCTATGGAAATAGCCAAGGAAGCTCTCAGGCTCGGAGCCCAGAAACTCCCTGTTTCTACTAAGTTCGTAGTAAGAAGGGATTATGTTAAACAGTAAAAGAGATTAGTATTATGGATATCAAAGAAATACGTGAAATGAGCGAGAAGGACCTCAGAGAGCGCATCGAGACTAGCCGCGCAGCTCTGAACCAGATGCTTCTCAACCACGCTGTCTCTCCATTAGAGAATACGTCTCAGATTAAAAAGGCCAAGAAAGATATCACCAGGATGCTTACAGTCCTGACCGAGATCGAGAACAAAAAACAGAGCAAATAATGGAAAGGAAGCTTAGGAAAGTAAGAATAGGTGTTGTAGTCAGCAACAAGATGGACAAGAGTGCCGTCGTAGCTGTAAAGACCAAGGAGAAACACCCTATTTACGGCAAGTTCGTAAATAAAACCACAAAGTTTGTAGCGCATGACGAAAAGAACGAGTGCTCTGAAGGTGATACCGTAAAGATCATGGAGACCCGTCCTCTTTCAAAGACAAAGCGCTGGAGATTAGTTGAAATCGTTGAAAAAGTTAAATAAGCTATGATACAGCAGGAATCAAGATTAATGGTAGCCGATAACAGTGGTGCAAAGGAAGTTCTCTGCATCCGTGTCCTGGGAGGTACCAGACGCCGTTATGCCGGTGTCGGAGACAAGATAGTGGTAGCCGTAAAGAGCGCCATTCCAGGAGCAGACGCCAAGAAAGGCTCTGTGTCAAAGGCAGTTGTTGTAAGAACCAAGAAGGAAATCCGCCGTGCAGACGGTTCCTATATCAGATTTGACGAGAATGCTTGCGTTCTCCTTGACAACCAGGGAGAGGTAAGAGGAACCCGTATTTTCGGTCCTGTTGCAAGGGAACTCCGCGACAACTATATGAAGATTGTTTCACTTGCCCCTGAGGTACTTTAATCATAGGAGGTATTGCAATGAACGTAAAATTCCACGTAAAGAAAGGTGATATGGTCTTCGTGAACGCCGGTAATGAAAAAGGAAAGACCGGTAAAATCCTCAGAGTAGACCGCAAGAACATGCGCGCCATCGTTGAAGGTCTCAACATGGTAAGCAAGAACACTAAGCCTAATGCCAACAACCCTCAGGGTGGTATCATCAAGCAGGAGGCTCCTATACATATTTCCAACTTGCAGCTTGTGGATCCTGCAAAGGGTGGTCCTACAAGAATCGGACGCCGTCTGGACAGCAAGGGCAAGCTTGTACGTTATGCTAAAAAATCAGGGGAGGAAATCAAATAATGGCAAAGGAAGTTAAGAAAGAGCAGGCCGCCAAGAATGCAAAGCAGTCTAAGGGCGAGGCAAAGTCCAAGAAAGGCGGTGAGCAGGTAGTTCCTAAAGGATGGATTCCTAACCTGCAGAAAGAATACAAGGAAAGGATAGCCGGCGAACTCCAGAAGCAGTTCAACTTCAAGTCTGTCATGCAGATTCCAAGACTCGAGAAGATTACCATCAACCAGGGCGTCGGAGTCGGTGTTGCAGACAAGAAGATCGTTGAGAACGCAGCTGAGGAACTGGCTATGATTACAGGTCAGAAAGCAATTCTTACCTACTCAAGAAAGGATATCGCTTCCTTCAAACTGAGAAAGGGTATGCCTATCGGTTGCAAGGTTACTCTCAGAAGGGCTAAGATGTACGAGTTCATGGAGAGGCTCATCAAGGTTTCTCTTCCTCGAATCAGAGACTTCAAGGGAGTTGAGGAGAAGTTTGACGGCAAGGGCAACTATACTCTCGGACTCAAGGAGCAGATTATCTTCCCTGAGATTGATATAGATAAAGTATCAAAGGTTCTCGGAATGGAGATTACCTTCGTTACCAGCACAACCAAGGACGAAGAGGCTCGCGCTCTTCTTGCAGCCTTCGGAGTACCTTTCAAAAAGAAATAACAAAAGAGTAAGTATATGGCAAAAGAATCAATGAAGGCACGTGAAGTAAAACGTGCGAAGTTAGTAGCCAAGTATGCTGAAAAACGCAAGGCTCTCAAGGCTGAGGGTAACTATGCAGCTCTGGACAAGCTTCCTAAGAACGCTTCTCCTGTAAGGCTTCACAACCGCTGCTCTCTTACCGGAAGACCTAAAGGATACATGAGGGTTTTCGGAATCAGCAGAATACAGTTCAGAGAGATGGCTTCAAAGGGCCTCATCCCTGGCGTACGCAAGGCCAGCTGGTAAAAACAATTAACTAAAGGATATCGATTATTAAAACTAACAACAATGACTGATCCAATTTCAGATTTTTTGACTAGAATCAGGAACGCCTACAGGGCCAACCATAAGGTTGTTGAGATTCCTGCCTCCAAGATGAAGAAGGAGCTTACAAGAGTGCTCTTCGAAAAGGGTTACATCCTTAGCTACAAGGTTGTGGAGGGAAAGCCTGTGGCAACTATAAAGATAGCGCTCAAGTATCATCCTGAGACCAAGCTTCCTGCAATCAAGAAGATTGTCAGGGTAAGCCGTCCGGGTCTTAGGCAGTACAGGGGAGTGGAGAACATGCCAAGAGTTCTCAACGGACTCGGAATCGCAATCCTCTCAACTTCCAAGGGAATCATCACAGACAAGGAAGCCAGGCTGCAGAATGTAGGCGGCGAGGTGCTTTGCTACGTTTACTAACAGAATAACATTATTGATATGTCAAGAATAGGAAAATTACCTGTAAGCCTTCCACAAGGAGTTTCAGTCTCCGTAGATAACAATGTGGTAAAGGTTAAAGGCCCTAAGGGAGAGCTCTGCCAGAAGGTAGATCCGGACATGGAGGTCTCCGTTGAGGGAGGCGTGCTTACTGTAAAAAGACCTACAGACCAGCCGCGCCACAGAGCTATGCACGGGCTTTATCGTGCTCTCATCCACAATATGGTAGTTGGAGTTTCTGAAGGTTTCCAGACCAGCCAGGAACTCGTAGGTGTAGGTTACCGTGTTGAGGCCGCAGGCCAGCTTCTCAAGTTCAGCCTCGGTTATTCTCACGATATCTATCTCCAGCTTCCTGACGAGGTTACCGCTGAGGTTCCTCAGGTTAAGAAGGGTGCCAACCCGATACTTATTTTGAAGAGTTCTGACAAGCAGCTTCTCGGTATGGTTGCAGCCAAGATACGTTCACTGCGCAAGCCTGAACCTTACAAGGGCAAGGGTATCAAGTTCACAGGCGAAGTGCTTCGCAGAAAGGCTGGTAAGACTGCTGCAGCTAAATAATGGAGGATAGGATATGAATAAGATAGAAAGAAGACAGAGAATCCGTTACCGTATCCGCAAAGTTGTCAGCGGAACACCGGAAAGACCAAGGATGAGCGTGTTCAGATCTAACAAGCAGATCTATGTTCAGTTCATCGACGATGTTAATGGCGTAACTCTCGCCGCTGCTTCATCTCTTGACAAGGCTGTTGCCGCTCAGACCGAGGGCAAGACCAAGACAGAGGTTGCTGCTCTTGTAGGAGCTGAGGCTGCTAAGGTGGCTGCTTCCAAGGGTATCACTGAAGTAGCTTTCGACCGCGGAGGTTACCTCTATCACGGAAGAGTTAAAAGTTTGGCAGATGCCGCACGTAAAGGCGGTCTTAAATTCTAATGACTATGGCAGAGATCAATAACAAGAACAAAGATATAAGGACTACAGACCTTGAGCTCAAGGACAGGTTGGTAGCAATCAACAGGGTGACCAAGGTTACAAAGGGAGGTCGCCACTTCAGCTTCGCAGCCATAGTAGTTGTAGGAGACGAGAAGAGTGTTGTAGGATACGGACTTGGCAAGGCCAATGAAGTTACCACAGCCATCTCCAAGGCTATCGAGGATGCCAAGAAGAACCTTGTGAAGGTTCCTGTTTACAAGAACACTATTCCACATGAGCAGATTGCCAAATTCGGCGGCGCTGAGGTTTTCATGAAGCCTGCAGCTCCTGGTACCGGAGTAAAGGCCGGTGGTGCTATGCGTGCAGTGTTTGAGTCTGTCGGTATCCACGACATACTTGCAAAATCAAAGGGTTCTTCCAACCCTCACAACCTGGTGAAGGCTACCATCGCGGCTCTTTCACAGATGAGAGACGCTTACACTGTTGCCGGTTTGAGAGGTGTTCGTATGGACAAAGTTTTTAACGGATAAGGAGATTCAGATATGGCTAAAGTAAAAGTAACACTGGTCAGAGGAAAGAGCGGCGCTACAAAAAGGCAGATCGCTACGCTCGAGGCTTTAGGAATCAAGAAGATTCACCATTCCGTAGAAGTTGAACTGACCTCAGTCATCAAGGGTATGATAGAGAAAGTCCGTCACCTTGTAACGATTGAGGAAATTTAAGGAGGATTACAGATGAAACTCAATACATTAAAACCAGCTAAGGGCTCTTTGGGAAGAGAAAAGAGGATAGGTCGCGGAGAAGGATCCGGACATGGCGGAACTTCCACTCGTGGTATGAACGGTGCAAAGCAGCGCAGCGGATATTCCAACAAGATTGGATTCCAGGGAGGTCAGATGCCAATCCAGAGGCAGCTTCCTAAATTCGGTTTCACCAACACCCGCAAAATTATCTACAAGGTTATCAACCTTTCATCTCTTCAGTCTTTGAGCGAGAAGCTCGGAACTGACACCATCAGCCGCGAGACTTTGATCCAGAACGGTCTTGTTTCCAAGAATGACATGGTGAAGATTCTCGGCAACGGTGCTCTTACAGCCAAACTCAATGTTTCTGCAAATGCTTTCTCCAAGTCAGCAATTGCCAAGATAGAGGCTTTGAGCGGAACCGCAACAGTAATCAAGTAACAAACAATGAAGAAATTAATAGAAACTATAAGGAACATTTTCAAGATCGAGGATCTGAGGAAGAGGATAATCTATACTTTCCTCCTCATTCTGGTCTATCGTTTTGGAAGCTTTGTAGTGATGCCGGGAATCAATCCGCACATGATTGCGGATTCCAACCTGACAGCTCAGACCTCTGAGGGTCTTCTCGGCTTGCTCAATATGTTCTCCGGAGGAGCCTTTGGAAACGCGTCCATATTTGCACTTGGTGTAATGCCTTACATCTCTGCATCTATCGTTCTCCAGCTCCTCGGCATTATGGTTCCATACTTCCAGAAGCTTCAGAAAGAAGGTGAGAGCGGAAGAAGGAAGATGAATCAGTGGACACGTTACCTGACCATAGTCATTTTGGCTATCCAGGGTCCTGCTTATCTTACCAACCTCCACAACCAGCTTCCTAGAGAAGCGTTCCTGCTTCAGGGCTTCTCCTTCAACCTGTTTGCCACTCTGGTGCTTATCGGAGGTACCATGTTTATCATGTGGCTCGGCGAGAGGATTACAGACCGTGGAATAGGAAACGGTATCTCTCTGATCATCATGATAGGTATCGTTGCCAGACTGCCACATGCCCTTGTAGCTGAGATCGGAACCAGGATGAGCGCAAGCATCGGAGGTCCTCTGATGCTCATTGTGGAATTCATACTCCTGTTTGTCGTATTCGCCCTCACAATTGCTCTTGTACAGGGAACCCGCAAGATTCCTGTACAGTATGCAAAGAGGATCGTTGGCAACAAGCAGTATGGTGGCGTAAGACAGTATATCCCTTTGAAGATAAATGCTGCCAACGTTATGCCTATCATATTTGCACAGGCTCTTATGATGTTCCCTCTCTTGTTCTCCCAGTTTGACGCAACAAGAGGATTTGCCGCAACATTCTCAGATGTCAAAGGTTTCTGGTATAATGCAGTGTTTGCATTCCTTATCATAATCTTCACATACTTCTACACAACTGTCATCATCAACCCGACTCAGATGGCAGACGAGATGAAGAAGAACGGCGGATTCATCCCTGGCGTAAAGCCTGGCAAGAATACCGCTGAGTACATAGACTCAGTAATGAGCCGTATCACTCTGCCTGGTTCCATCTTCCTGGCTATAGTAGGTATCCTTCCTGCACTGGCCATGATAGTTGGAGTAAACAACCAGTTTGCACAGTTCTACGGCGGTACATCCCTGCTTATCATGGTAGGTGTTGTGCTGGATACATTGCAGCAGATTGAGAGTCATCTGCTCATGAGGCACTATGACGGCTTGACAAAGACCGGAAGATTGAAGGGAAGATAGCAGAAAGTTTTAAAGAGTCATTGAAGTCAGTAATATGATACACTATAAGACAGAGGAACAGATTCAGATTCTCAAAGAGAATGCTATCCTGGTGTCAAAGACATTGGCTGAAGTTGGAAAGCACGTTGCTCCGGGTGTGACTTTGAAGCAGCTGGACAAGGTGGCCGAGACTTTCATTCGCGACAACGGGGCTGTTCCTGGGTTTCTTGGGTACGGAGGTTTTCCGGCAACGCTCTGCCTGAGTGTAAACGACATGGTAGTGCACGGGATTCCCGATGGCTATGTACTCAAGGATGGTGATATCGTTTCAGTGGACTGCGGTACTGTCTATAAGGGCCTCTATGGAGATTCTGCCTACACTTTTCCTGTAGGCGAGGTTGACCAGGAGACGGCTTTTCTTCTCAAAACGACGGAGGAAAGCCTCTATCTGGGAGCCGCCCAGGCAGTGGACGGGAACAGGACAGGAGACATCGGACACGCTGTCCAGTCCTATTGCGAAGCTCGCGGCTTCTCTGTAGTAAGGGAGCTTGTAGGGCACGGAATAGGGGAAGACATGCACGAGGATCCTATGGTTCCCAACTATGGCAAGGCAGGAAGCGGCAAGAAACTCCGCGAAGGTATGGTCATCTGCATCGAGCCGATGATCAATGCCGGAGGCAAAGAGGTCTATGAAAAGAGAGACGGTTGGGGAATCGCCACCACAGACGGCAAGAAGTCTGCCCATTTTGAGTTCACCGTAGCGGTACGCAAAGGTAAACCTGAAATACTGACGACATTCGATTACATTAAAAAGATCAAGGAATATTGATATGTCAAAACAAGAATCTATTGAAAGAGACGGCGTTATTCTGGAAGCACTTTCCAACGCCATGTTCAAGGTGGAGCTGGATAACGGTCCCATCATAATTGCCCACATCTCCGGAAAGATGAGGATGCACTACATCAAGATACTTCCTGGCGACAGGGTAAAGGTGGAGATGTCTCCGTATGACCTTACCAAGGGACGCATTTCCTTCAGGTACAAGTAATGTAATCGTTGAAAGAAAGATAATTAAAAAACTCAATACAATGAAAGTCAAAGCTTCAGTAAAAAAGCGCAGCGAGGATTGCAAGATCGTAAGACGCAAGGGACGCGTTTACATCATCTGCAAAAAGAACCCTAAGTTCAAGATGCGTCAGGGTTAATCGGGAGATTGCTCTGAAAACGTTTGTATAACAGAAAAATATAAAATCAAAGCAAAAAATTAGAATATGGCACGTATAGCCGGTGTAGATTTACCAAAAAACAAAAGGGGAGAGATAGGTCTTACCTATATCTTCGGAATTGGCCGCTCTTCTGCCCAAAAAATCCTTGACAAAAACAGCATTGACCGCAACATCAAGGTGCAGGATTGGACAGATGACCAGATTGCTGCAATAAGAAAGACGATTGCAGACGAGTATAAGATTGAGGGCGAGCTTCGTACCGCAACTCAGTTGAACATCAAACGTCTTATGGATATCGGATGCTACAGAGGTATCCGTCATAGACTAGGTCTGCCTGTAAGAGGGCAAAGCACTAAGAACAATGCCCGTACAAGAAAGGGAAAGAAGAAGACTGTTGCAAACAAGAAGAAGGCAACCAAATAAACGGACTTAGATTATGGCAAAGAAAGTAGTTTCAAACAGAAAGAGAGTTGTAAAGGTAGATGCAGTGGGCCAGGCTCACATTTCCTCTACATTCAACAACGTCATAGTTACGCTGACAAACTCTAAGGGTCAGGTAATAAGTTGGTCCTCAGCCGGAAAGATGGGCTTCAGAGGATCAAAGAAGAACACTCCTTACGCAGCCCAGGTAGCTGCAGAGGACTGCGCAAAGGTTGCATTCGACGCTGGCCTTCGCAGAGTAAAAGCATACGTTAAGGGTCCGGGCGCCGGCCGTGAGTCTGCAATCAGGACTATTCACAATGCAGGTATTGAAGTGACCGAGATAGTTGACGTTACTCCACTTCCTCACAATGGTTGCCGTCCAAAAGGCCGCCGTAGAGTTTAACTGATTAATCGTTTAAGAATATGGCTAGATATACTGGACCAAAGACAAAGATCGCCCGCAAGTTTGGCGAGCCTATATATGGACCTGACAAGGCTTATGAAAAGAGGGTAAGGGACAACAAGAATTACCCTTCAGGACAGCACGGTGCCGCAAAGAAGAGAAAGAAAGTATCTGAGTACGGTACCCAGCTGAAGGAAAAAGAGAAGGTAAAGTACACTTACGGAGTTCTCGAGAGACAGTTCCGTAACCTCTATGGCGAGGCTTCAAGGATGAAGGGAATCAAGGGTGTCAACCTGATCATGCTCCTTGAGTCAAGACTGGACAACATTGTTTACAGACTCGGCATCGCTCCTACCAGGGCAGCGGCAAGACAGCTGGTTAGCCACCGTCACATTGTTCTCAACGGCAATGTCATGGGTATTCCTTCTGCTCACGTTAAGCCTGGTGATATAGTTGGAGTAAGGGAAAGGTCAAAGAGCCTTGAAGTTGTTCAGGCTTCCCTGGCTGCATCTCCTGCTCATTATTCCTGGCTCGAGTGGAATCCTGAGAAGCTTGAGGGCAAGTTCCTCAACCTCCCTGAAAGATCTGAGATTCCTGAGAACATTAACGAGCAGCTCATCGTTGAACTCTACTCTAAATAATAATTAATATGGCGATATTAGCATTTCAAAAACCCGAAAAGCTTCTGGTGCTCGAATCTACGGATACCATCGGAAAGTTCGAGTTCAAACCTCTCGAACCAAGATATGGTATTACCATAGGTAACGCTCTGAGAAGGGTACTGCTCTCATCACTCGAAGGCTTTGCTATCACTTCAGTAAAGATCGAGGGTGTAGAACATGAGTTTGCAACCATCCCTGGAGTCATCGAGGGTGTCATTGATATCATCCTCAACCTCAAGAAGGTAAGATTCAAGAGAATGATAGGTACTGAAGAAGGAGAGAAAATAACCTTCACAGTAGGGGGTAAGAAAGAATTTACCGCCGAAGATATTTCAAAGAAGCTTTCTTCTTTCATGGTTCTGAACCCTGAGCAGCATATTTGCTCAATGGAGGAATCTGTAAAGCTGGTGATTACACTTACCATCGGCAAGGGTAGAGGTTGGGTGCCTGCAGAAGAGAACAAAGACGAGAACGCCCCTGTGGGAACTATCGCCATTGACTCCATCTTTACACCTATCATCAATGTCAAATACACTGTAGCTCCTTATCGTCTGGCTCAGAAGACTGACTACGAGAGTCTTTCTCTTGAGATTACCACAGACGGCAGCATCAACCCTAAAGATGCGCTTTTGGAGGCTGCCAAGATACTTATCTATCACTTCATGCTCTTCTCAGAAGAAAAGATAGAGATAGAGGATCCTGGCAAGACAGATGACAACCCTCTGGACGAGGACGAGATGAGGATGCGTCAGCTTCTCAATACCAAGCTGACAGACCAGGATCTTTCTGTAAGAGCAATCAACTGCCTTAAGGCTGCAGACATCGAGACTTTCGCAGACCTGGTATCCCACCAGAAGAGCGAGCTTATGAAGTTCAGAAACTTTGGCAAGAAGTCCATGACAGAAATCGAGGCTTTGGTAGAAAAGTACAACCTCCATTTCGGAATGGACATAAGCAAGTATAACATCGAAAAATAGTTTAAGAAATGAGACACAATAAGACAGTAAATCATCTTGGTCGCAAGAGCGGACACCGTAAGGCTATGCTCTCCAACATGGCTTGCTCACTGATTATGAACAAGCACATCGAGACAACACTTGCAAAGGCTAAGTCTCTGAGAGTTTATGTTGAGCCTCTTATCACCAAGAGCAAGAACGACACTACAGCAAACCGCCGTGTCGTATTCAGCTATTTGAAGCAGAAAGAGGCTGTTACAGAGCTTTTCCGTACAGTTGCTCCTAAGATCGCTGAGCGTCCTGGTGGATACACCCGTATCCTCAAGACCGGTTTCCGCGCCGGCGATGCAGCAGATATGGCTTACATTGAGTTGGTTGACTTTGCAGCTGCTCCTGTAGAGAAGGAAGTAAAGGCTGAGAAGAAGACTACTACAAGAAGAAGCCGCGCCAAGAAAGCTGCCCCTAAGGCTGAAGAGCCAAAGGCAGAGGAAAAGAAAGCCGAATAAGGCCAAGAAGGTCATAAAACCTGACCTACAAAAAAGAGGGAAGACTGATTCAGCCTTCCCTCTTTGTTTTACCGTTTTGGATTGTGTCTCAGCGACTGAAATTACGGGATGCAAACGGCAGGGCGGTACGGAGGGCGGTGTGCCAGTATTCCCAGTTGTGGACGCCGTCCCGGATACGGAGCTCCGCCTTGATTCTCTTTTCTCTCATTTTCTGATAGAAGAGCACATTCACGTTAAAAAGGATATCGTCATCCCCGCAGTCTATGAACCATTTGACGGTGCGGAGTTTCTTTATGGTTTCCTCGTCTGCGTTTGCCACAAAATCCACTGCTGAATTGTCGCATACGCTCTGGCAGACTATCCAAAGCTTGTCTTTGATCTTGTAGCCTCCAGCTACATCACCGCCTTTGTTGTCCAGCCAAGCGCTCATGGCATAGCAGGATGAGAACATGTCCGGATGTCTCTGGCTGTAAACCACGCTTCCGCCTCCGCCCATGGAAAGGCCCATGATGGCGCGGTGCTCTTTGTCTCCGATGATCCTGTATTTCTTCTCCACCTCAGGCAGGAATTCCTGGTAGAAGAAGTCCTCGTAAGGCCAGTCTTCAACATTGAAATATCCGTTCTGGTATTTGCGGGCATCAGATGCGCCGGCGTTTGGCATCACGATGACCATCTCGCGAGCTTCGCCGCTTGAAATCAACTCGTCTGCCACAAGTTTCATGCTACCGGATTTGGCCCAGTTGGAGTAATCGCCCCAAAGGCCGTGCAGGAGATAAACCACCGGATACTGCTTGCCGGATTTTTCAAACCCGTCCGGAAGGTACACGTTGTATTTCTGCCAGCAGTTGAGTTTCTTTGAGTAGATGCTGTCCGTTACGATCTTGCTTGCACTGGCACCAATGGAGAAAGCCAGCAGGACAATCAGGGAAAGAATAAGCTTTTTCATAATCGCGATAAATGATTTCACTATCCAAAATTAAGAAAAAAGCCTTACTGGATGAAGCTCCGCGATGCAAACGGCAGGGCAAGCCTGAGGGCTGTGTGCCAGTATTCCCAGTTGTGGCCGCTGTTGCGGACCCTGAGTTCAGCCTTGATTTTCTTTTCCCTCATTTTCTGGTAGAAGAGCACGTTCTGGTCCAGGAGGCTATCCTCGTCTCCGCAGTCTATGAACCATTTGACGCTCTTGAGAGCTTTTACCGTATTTTCGTCTGCGTTGTCCACAAAGTCAAGGGCGGAATTCTGCCTGACGCTGCGGTTGAGCATGTGAAGCATATCTCCTTGGCGGGCCTTTTCTTCATCAGTGTATTTTGTGTCCAGCCAGGCGCTCATGGCATAGCAGGAGGAAAACATGTCCGGGTGTTTCTGGCAATATACAACGCTTCCGCCGCCACCCATAGAAAGGCCCATTATGGCGCGGTGTCCTTTGTCGCTTAGAACCCTGTATTTCTTTTCAACCTCAGGCAAAAACTCGTTGAAGAAGAAATCTTCGTAGTTCCAGCCGGGTATATTGTAATATCCGTTCTGCACTTTGTAGATGTCCCAGTCTCCGGCATTTGGCATCACGATAACCATCTCGCAGGCTTCTCCGCTTGAAATCAGCTCGTCTGCCACAAGCTTCATCTTGCCCATCTCCTGCCAGTCAGAATATCCGCCATACATTCCGTGGAGCAGATATACAACCGGATATTTCTTGTCGGACCTGTCAAATCCGTCAGGCAGGTAAACATTGTATTTGTGTGTGAAGTTCAGCGTCTTGGAGTAGATGCTGTCAGTTACTACCTTGCTTGCGCTGGCTGCAGCGGAGAACGCAAGGATCATGAGCAAAGAGATAAAAAGTCTTTTCATTGTAGTGTATATCTATTCAAACGCAATTTACGATTTATTTCAAGTAGTTGTTCAGGGTTGTTTACCTTATCAGATGATTGGAGGCTTTCCATCGCTTTAGGTTCATCTGCATCTTTTCTTTGCAGTCCTCGGCGATGAAAGAGTCCGAGAATCTTTCAAAGATGTATTTTACAGCTGCCTCGGACGGGTGGACCATATCTTCTCCGTACCAGCGGTAGTCTCGGAGTTCATCCATCATTATCTCGTAAGACGGGAAGTAATCCAGGTTGCATAGAGATGAGGTACCGCCCGGTTCCTTCAGAGCTCCGTCCACTGCAAGGAGAAGGGCGGATTTAGATAGGTTGTTGCCGTGAGCCCCGTCTGCAAGATGCCGGATAGGGCTTACCGTAAAAACAAAACGTTTCTGCGGGAACATTCCCAGAATCTGAAGGATCATCTCTTTGGTATCTTCAGATGGGACAAACACCCTCTCAAAATCCTTTGCCGGGAATTTGTGGCAGTTGGAAACGACAAACTCAGTTCCTTTGAGCTTGAACACGTATGAGGTTCCGAGAGTTATGACCACAGTGTCTGCCTTGCAGAAAAAGTCTGCGGCAGCCTTAAGGTCTTCATTGGCCTTTTTGAGGAAATCTTCCGCCGTTCCGTCTGTCTGCCTCACTCCGCACCTTGAATGATGGCTCCAGGTGACAAACTTTCCGTCCGGACGCAGGAAGACGTCTTCTTTGGAAAACAGCGGGTTGTCGCTACTTCTGAGAAGGCCGGAGACCGCTCCCAGTCTCATCAGGGAGTTGAACACGGAGCAAATGTTGTACAGTGTGCCGAACGGGTTCACCAGGCAGTCAAATCCATACATCTTCAATTGTTCACCCATACTGTCTGCAAAGCAGCTTCCCAGGCACAGGATCTTTGAAGAAAAATCTATCCGTTTTTCAGGTTCAGGAATGTCAACGGTTGTAAGTATTTTCATCGCGATATGTTTTTTCTGATTTTTTCAAGTCCGGCTCTAAGGAGCGGGGTGTTTTTGAAAGTGGACTTGAACTGTTCATCTGTCAGGTTTTCCCAGAACTCTCTTGTGCACTTTTCGAGCAACGGCCTGTTTGAGGTGAACTCAGGCCATCCATCCTTGTTGAAACGGTTCCACGGGCAGGCGTTCATGCAGTCGTCGCACCCGAATATCCACTTTTGTGAGGCTGTTCCAGAAAGCCGCTTTTCCCCTTCTCCTTCCAAATACCTTGTCCGCTCGTTGTCTGCCTCATCCAGAGGTGCTTCTATTGTCTTATATGATAAACATTTAGCCGCATCAACCTTAAATGGGGCATAGAGGGCTTTCCGGGTGCAGGCTTCCAGACATCTTGTACATTGTCCGCAACCGTTTGGAACCGTCTTGTCCGTATAAGGCAGCTCGGCAGTTGTTATTATCACGCCCAGGAAGTTCTTGATGCCGGCTTTGGGGCTTATCAGGAAGTTGTTCTTTCCTATGAACCCCAGTCCGGCCCTTACCGCCCAGGCACGTTCCATCACCGGAGCGGAATCGGTGAACACACGGCTGTGGCCTTCTATTAAAGATGCAATCCTGAACAGTTTGTCCTTGATGGCTGTATGGTAGTCCTGCCCCAGCGCAAACTCGGAGATCTTGAGCCCGTCTTCTGTTTTGCAGCATCCGCCGCTGGAGAAAGGAGCGAGGAACACTATGACGCTTTTTGCATCGGGGAGCAAAAGAGAGGGGTCCATCCTCTTGTCCACATTCCTTTTCAGATACTCCATCTGTCCGAACTGCCCCAGCCTTTCGGCTTCCAGGTAGCGACATTCCTCCTT
The DNA here is from genome assembly GCA_900316795.1 of uncultured Bacteroidales bacterium. Taxonomy (GTDB): domain Bacteria; phylum Bacteroidota; class Bacteroidia; order Bacteroidales; family UBA932; genus Egerieousia. The sequence continues at coordinate 69,549 of ONEF01000005.1, forward strand.
GCTTCCGCCAAGCGGCGCCACCGGAGCGCATCCGCAGTCTGCAAAACCCGTTTCCCGGGCCATCTTGCAGATGCCCTTCCAAAGTTCTTCTTTATGGTTTTTAGTCTCCAATGGTTTAATAAATAGAAGTTTTATGCAAACTTGTGTATTATTTTATTAATTTTGCGCCCAAATCAAGCAAATGCTTCAAGGTTTACGGCAACGCAGGTATAAACATCAAAATTGTTAACCCTCGTATCCTGGCCTATGAAGCAAAGACTCAATCGGGATATAAAGATAAGAGATATTTATGAAAAAGATATTGGTAGTAGGGGCAGGCGGACAGATCGGAACTGAACTGGTTCCTCACCTGCAGAAGACATACGGAAAAGATAACGTCATTGCAGCCGAGGTAAGGCCTGAGGTGGTCAAGAGACTTTCCGAGACCTGCGAGGCAATACAGCTGGACGCCCTTGATTTTGAAGGATATGGCAATGCCATAAAGAAATATGGCATAGACGGAATCTACAATCTTGTAGCCCTGCTTTCAGCCAAGGGAGAGATGAATCCGGACCTTGCCTGGAAGATAAACATGGGAGCACTGCTCAACTCGTTGAATCTTGCAAGAGAATTCAAGTGCGCCCTCTTCACTCCTTCATCCATAGGCGCTTTCGGAAACAACACCCCGCATTACAAGACACCTCAGGACACCGTAATGAGGCCTGATACCATCTATGGAGTATGCAAGGTAAGCGGCGAGCTCCTCAGCGATTACTATCACAAACGTTTCGGGGTTGATACCCGCAGCGTGCGCTTCCCTGGAATCATCTCCAACGGATGCCTTCCCGGCGGCGGCACGACAGACTATGCCGTGGAGGTTTTCTACGAGGTTTTCAAGAATGGCAGATATACCTGCGAAGTTCCTCAAGACGCTTATATGGACATGGTCTATATGCCTGACGCCCTGGAGGCTACAACCCAGCTGATGGAGGCCGACCCGAGCAAGCTCGTCCACCGCAACTCATTCAACATCGCATCCATGAGCTTTACCCCGGAGCAGCTCTTCACTGAGATAAAGAAGAGGATTCCTTCCTTTACCTGGGACTACAAGATAGACCCTGTAAAGGCCGCCATAGCAGCCAGCTGGCCGGATATCATGGACGACAGTTGCGCAAGGCAGGAATGGGGCTGGAATCCTAAATGGGGCCTTCAGGAAATGATAGACGACATGCTTAAGGTCTGCAAGGCAAAAGTAGAAAGAGGAGAATACTAAACTCCTCTTTTTTATTTAGGGGCAATCCTGTAGAGGTAGATGGCTATGATCAGATACAGCACGTTCGGAAGCCACAGGGCAATGAACGGAGGCAGTGCTCCTGAATAGACGAACATCTGCGCAAACCTCATGAAGAGTATGTAGGAGAAGCTCAACGCTATGCCGATTCCTATGTTCAGGCCTATTCCTCCTCTTCTTTTCACCGATGAAAGCGAAACTCCGATAAGTGTAAGGATGAATGCCGCAAAAGGCATGGACCATCTCTCGTTCTGCTCGATAAGTGAGAACATCACGTCTTTGTCTCCTCTTATCTTCTGGTCTCTGATGAGTCTTTTAAGCTGTCCGTTAGGAAGCGTCTGCACGGTATTCCTTCTCCTGTAGAAGTCTTCCACGGTTACTGTAAGGGCGGTGTCCAAGGCCCTGCCGGTCTTTACGGTCTCTACTCCATCTTCAAATGTACGGAGTACGTAATCCCTTAATTTCCAGGCCTGGAGTGTGGAATCCCACTGGGCTTCCGTAGAGGACAGCTTGGATTTGATTTCGTGTCCTTCTATGGTTTCCAGGGCAAAACCGTATGCTGTGTTGTTTGACGGTGCAAAGCTCTGGACATAGAGGAATGTACCAGGAGAGATCTGGTAGTGGACGTTTCTTGAGAATTCCGTGTATTTTTTCCTGACGTATTTCTGCTCGAAATCCAGCCTGCCCTTGTTACAAGGCGGTATGACATACAGGTTCAGTATCAGGGAGAAGATCACTATGGCGGTGGCGGAAATGAAGTAAGGCCACATCAGTCTCTTGAAGCTGATACCTCCTGCCAGTATGGCAATGATCTCCGTGTTGGCGGCCATCTTGGACGTGAAGAAAATCACGGTAAGAAAGACGAACATCGGGGAGAACATGTTCACAAAGTAAGGAATGAAGTTGGCGTAATACTGGAAGATGATGAGCTTGAGCGGAGCCTGGTTCGTGACGAACTTATCTACCTTCTCGCTGAGGTCAAAGATTATCACGATGCCGATAATCAGCAGCAGGGCAACAATATAGGTACCGATGAACTTCTTGATGATGTACCGGTCCATTGTGGTGATCTGAGGCTTGAAGTCTCTGATACTTTCCCTTATGTGCTCTTTGCTCAGATTCATTTTTAACTTATCCTCCGCGATATTCTTTCAACGGTTTCTTCTTTCCATTTCTTGAAATCTCCCGCAACGATATGCTCTCTTGCCTTAGTTACCAGATCAAGGTAGAAGGCAAGGTTGTGATAGCTTGCAATTTCGGCTCCCAGCATTTCTCCTGCAACAAACATGTGCCTGAGGTATGCCTTGGTATAGGTGCTATCTACAAAAGATGTTCCTTGAGGGTCTATCGGTGAGAAATCCTCCGCCCATTTCTTGTTCTTTATGTTTATTGTGCCTTCCCAGGTGAACAGCATTCCGTTTCTTCCGTTGCGGGTAGGCATCACGCAGTCAAACATATCCACTCCGCGGTCTATGCCCTCCAGTATGTTTGCAGGAGTTCCAACCCCCATCAGGTATCTCGGCTTGCTGACCGGCAATTCTTCCTTGAGAACATCCAGCATCTCGTACATCTTTTCCGTAGGTTCTCCCACTGAAAGTCCTCCGATTGCGCATCCGTCCATATCTGCATCGGCGATTATCCTGGCGGCCTCTCTCCTGAGGTCGGGGTAAATGCAACCCTGCACTATCGGGAAGAAAAACTGCCGGTAGCCGTAAAGCGGCTCAGTCTCCTTGAACCTTGCGATGCATCTTTTCAGCCAGCGGTGGGTTCTTTCCATAGACTTCTTGGCATACTGGAAATCAGCAGTTCCCGGGGTGCATTCATCCAAGGCCATCACTATATCCGCTCCAATCATCCTCTGCACGTCAACATTGTTTTCCGGAGTGAAAATGTGCCTTGATCCGTCTATGTGAGACTGGAAGGTGCAGCCTTCTTCAGTGATCTTTCTTCTTGAAGCAAGTGAGAACACCTGGAATCCGCCGCTGTCGGTGAGGATTGGCCTGTCCCAGCTGACAAACTTGTGAAGACCTCCGGCCTTGTTTATCAGGTCAGTTCCCGGCCTGAGCAGAAGATGATAAGTGTTGCCCAGGATAATCTTTGCCTTAATGTCTTCCTTGAGGTCTCTATGATAAACGCCCTTTACGCTTCCCACCGTGCCTACGGGCATGAAGATAGGGGTAGGAATGTCTCCGTGGTCCGTGTGGAGAATTCCTGCTCTTGCAAAGCTGTCGGGATTCTTGTGTTCCAGTTCAAAAAACATACGTGGCAAAAGTACGAAAAATTGTATATTTGTAATATCAATGCAGTTTGGAAAGACAAAACCAAATCTATATGAATAAAACTACAAAGAAAAGCGGGCCTCGGATTGGATTCATGGGGCCTAAGTTTCTGAAAGTTGCGCTGGTTATCATTGCCGTGGGGTTTATATGCGGCATTGTTAATGCAGCGGTAACTACCCAGAATGAACCAACAGCTACCGCACAGGTTGCAGAAGCCCAGTCTGCTCAGCCTCAGGCCGTTGCAGCTGAGCCGCAGGTTGCTGAACCTCAGACCTCAGAGACCGCAGCTGAGGTTAACGGAGCAAATGCTGATGAAGGTGGAACTCCGGCACAGAGTATTTCAGCAGGGAATGATGATCCTGAAAAGGTAGCCAAAGACGAGGCTCTTGCAAAACGTAAGGAGATGTTCAGCCGCATCCTCCAGGAAAAGCAGCTGCATTTCAGCTTCGGATCCATTGCAAAGGGAGTCCTCGGAATCATAGTCATCCTCTTTATCGCATGGATTTTCTCAACTGACCGCAAGAGGGTTAACTGGAAAACTGTTGGAATGGCACTGCTGCTTCAGTTTATCATAGCGTTCTGCGTGCTGATGTTCCCTGCCGTACAGAGGTTTTTCGAGGTGTTCGGAAAATGCTTCGTGGCTGTTCTGGGATGGACAAAGGCTGGAGCGGACTTTTTGTTCGGGCCTCTGATGGATACAACCGGAGTAGGTTACATCTTCGTGTTCCAGATTCTGCCAACAATCGTGTTCTTCTCAGCACTGACATCTCTGCTGTTCTATCTTGGAATCCTGCAGAAGGTTGTTTACGGAATGGGATGGGTAATGACAAAGCTGATGAGTATCTCAGGAGCAGAGTCCCTTTCCTGCGCCGGCAACGTGTTCCTGGGACAGACTGAGGCTCCTCTGATGGTCAAAGAGTACATTCCTAAGATGACCCGAAGCGAGCTGATGCTGATCATGGTTTCCGGTATGGCTACCATGAGCGGCGGAGTGCTGGCGGCTTATATCGGAATGTTGGGATGCGGAGATCCGGTGATGACAGTTGAGTTTGCAAAGCACCTTCTAAGTGCATCTGTAATGGCAGCACCTGGAGCAATTGCAATGGCAAAGATCCTCAAGCCTGAGACTGAGGAGATAGACAGGTCTGTGCAGGTTTCCAAGGAGAAACTCGGAAGCAATGTTCTGGACGCAATATCAATCGGTACTACCCAGGGCCTGAAGCTTGCTGCAAATGTGGCAGCCATGCTTCTTGTGTTCTATGCTCTTATAGCCGGTGTAAACTACATTCTGAACATCATAAGCTTCCCTGCTATGGACCGCTGGATTGCAGCAGCCACTGACGGAAGATACACAGACCTTTCACTTGAGTGCATACTCTCATATCTCTTCTATCCTGTAATATGGCTTATCGGAGTACCAAGTGCAGATATCGGATATGTAGGAAGACTCCTTGGAGAGAAACTCATCCTCACCGAGTTCATCGGTTACGGTTCTCTTACCGAGATGCTGCAGACAAACGTATTCTCTTCTCCTAAGTCCATTGTGATGGCAACTTACGTGCTCTGCGGATTTGCGAACTTTGCTTCCATCGGTATCATAATCGGAGGTGTTGGAGGAATGGCTCCTAACAAGCAGTCCATACTTGGAGAATATGGTATAAGGGCATTGCTGGGCTCAGCGCTTGTAGCGCTCGTATCTGCTGCAATGGTAGGTATGTTCCTGGCTTAAAGGACTCCGCATCAGTCAGAAAGGAAAATACAAAAGAGCTTTGGCGGGATGGCTGAATCTAAGCAGCACATCCCGCTTTTTGAATGTGTTGAGTGTAGCCTTCCACCACATGTCAAAGACCACGTCGTCTGTCTTGTACTCCAATCCCTCTGACTTTATCCGGAGGGTGTGGTCAAAGGCGAATATTGAGATACGGTCTCCCGGTTCCCCTTTAAGCCGTGTTGTGTCAAGTATGGGTAAAAATACTCCGTAATCGGTTACTGTAGAAATATTTATTTTAAGTTTTGGGAATTTTTGGCGCAGGGTCTGAGCATAATCAGGAAGATAGGATATGTTGCCCAGAGTATGGTCTTCTCTCTTTCCGGTAGCCCCTAAAATTATTATTCGGTATTCAGTACCTGAAGCTGTTTTGTCTGCAACAAGCTTTGCTTTTGAGTTTTCTTTCTCGGCGATTTGTTTTTCGATCAGAGAAAGTGCAAACCTGAAAGCTTTTGTCTGGTCGTTGAAATCCTGTTCGCTCTCCTTGTAGATCTTGTCTTTGAACTTAGCCTGCCATTTCTTGGGAAGTGTGTCCATATCACCCACGATATAGTCTGCATCCATTCCGTTTTTCAGAAGGCTTAAGATGGCTCCGTCACAGGAGATTACCGTGTGGCTTTTCTTGGCTTTCTGCGCCTTTTCAAGAAGTTTTCTTGCAGGGCCTTTTGAAGGAAAGTCCCCGTCGCAGAGGATTATGAAAGTCTTGGCGGCGGTTGTTTTTGCAGAAGATGTCATTTTCCTTACAGGATTAGATGAATAACAGGTTGTTGTCTTCCGTGAGAATCTTGTGGCCGTTGATAAAGTCCGCGGCTCCCATCCTTTTCTTTCCGGCCGGCTGCAAAGATGTGATTTCCACCTCTCCGTCTTGGCAGCAAACAGTTATAGTCTTGCCTTTGATTCTGGCTTTTCCTGTGCTGCAATGTTCTCTGCCGCATTGGTTCTCAGAACTTTTGTTAGTGGAGAAGATTTTCATGTCTATGGTTTCTCCGCTTCCGGTTTTTAGGGTTGCAAGGGCTGCCGGGTATGGAGAAAGCCCTCTGACCAGAGCATCAACTTCCTCTGCGCTTTTGGAGAAATCTATATGGCAGTTTGTCTTGTTCAGCTTAGGTGCTTGCATAAGCTGAGGAGTCAGGCCTTCTGTATTCTGGGGAACAGGTGATATGGAACCGTCTTCAATGCCCTGTACAGTCTTGACCACCAGGCGGCTGCCTATTTCCATCAGGCGGTCATGGAGAGTTTCCACGGTTTCTCTTTCAGCTATCGGAGTTTTCTCCTGAAGCAGAATCTTTCCGGTATCTATTTTCTCGTCGATGAAAAAAGTGGTGACTCCTGTTTCCTTTTCTCTTTGTATAATAGCCCAGTTGATTGGGGCTGCGCCCCTGAACTTTGGCAGCAGTGAGGCGTGGAGATTGAATGTGCCAAGGCGCGGCATCTTCCATACAACTTCCGGAAGCATCCTGAAAGCTACAACGATGAAAAGGTCTGCATCATAGCTTTTGAGCTTTTCCAGAAAGTTCTCATCGCGGAGTTTCTCCGGTTGAAGGATATCAATTTGGGTCAAGGCGTTTCTCTCAAGTACGAACTTCTTGATGTCGCTTTGCGAAAGCTGGAGACCTCGGCCTTTCGGTTTGTCGGGTACGGTTACTACGGCAGGTATGTCGTATCCTGCGTCAAGCAATGCCTTCAAAGGGCCCACTGCAAATTCCGGGGTGCCCATATATATTATTCTCAGTCTGCTTCTCATTGTCTTACTTGTTACCGGCAGATTCTTCCGGATGGTCTGCCTCTTGGCTTTCCGTTACTGTCTTGTCAGGAACTTCTGTCACTTGCTGTGGATTGCTGGCGGAGAGTCTTTCATTCTCCTTTTCCTGTTCCTCCTTGAGGATCCTCTGCAGGTTGAGTCTGTGCTGGAGCCTCTTGGTCTTGCTGAAAAGTCTCTGGAAGAAGTCTTTTATGTTCTTGCCGAACTGCTCAATGTTGAATGTCACGGAGTCTTGCGTACACTTCCAGGTAAGATATGCGGCCAGCGGGGCAAGCACCACGGTGGAGATGAATGCTCCAAGGAAAGGGGTTATCGCTCCGTCATTAGCCAGCTTCTTTCCGCTGATGTCCACAACCCAGTAAAGCACGAAGAACAGGATGGAGATTATGGCCGGAGTTCCCAGTCCTCCTTTCCTTACTATTGCTCCGATTGGCGCTCCTATGAAAAAGAAAATAAGACAGGCCAAGCTGAGAGTGAACTTGCGGTATCTTTCTATTATAGTCCTTCTGAGAGGATATGCGGTCTGGTATATCTGTGCGCTGTAGAACGGACGGGAAACTTTCTCGTTGTTGAGAGCTCCGTAAACACTCTGGAGAGCATTGATTTTGTCGCCTTGTGTTTTCCAGTGGTACAGTTCCTCTTCCTTGAAACTTTTCCTGTAACCTTTGTTGCGGGCCGTGTCCAGCTGATCAAGATGTCCCAGGTAGTCTGCGTGCATAGCTCTCCTGGTGTGGAAGTTTAGGGAGGAGTCGTTGGCAATGGTAAGGGAGTCTTTGTCCTTGCTTAGCTGAGAGAGGTTCTTAGCCATGACTTCCGCCCCGTACTTTCCTTCTTTTGTCTGTGTAAAGGCATAGTTTTCAAGAGGAATGGCAATCTGCTGGAACTTGAACCTGATTCTCTGAAGCTGAAGGGAAGTGTCTGTGTAGGTGCGGGTGTTAGTCTCCTGATAATTGATTCCGTTGTGGAGAGTTATGAGGAAACCTTTCTTGTCGGGAGTGATCGAGAACCTTCCGGAATCTGCGATGGTCAGGTCGGAATTTCCGCTTTCCTTGGTGTGGTTGTAAATCATGATGTCGTGCATGAGATTGTCCTTGTCTCGTGCACCGACCCTGATTGAGAAGCCGTCGATTCCGTCGTAGAATATACCTACAGGTATCTTGATTTCCTCCTTGGTGTTGGTAATGTCTTCGCGGAGAGTATATATCTTGTTATAGGCCACAGGAATGAGGTTGTTGGAGGCAAAGAATGCACCTATGACAATGAATGCGGCCACATAGCTCAGAGGTCTGAGGATTCTCTGGAGAGAGATGCCGGCCGCCTTCATGGAAAGCAGTTCCGAATTTTCTCCCAGGTTTCCCATAGTCATGATGGATGCCAGAAGGGTGGCAAGCGGCAAAGCATACGGGATAAGGGTTGCTGAACCCCACATCAGGAACTGGAGTATTATCTTGAAGCTCAGACCTTTTCCTACAAGTTCATCTATATACAGCCACAAGAACTGCATCATCAGGATGAAGGTCACTATGGCAAACACGGCAATGAACGGCCCCAGGAAAGACTTCAGCATATACATGTCCAAAGTCTTCACGCCAAGTCTCTTCAGGAATCCCTTAAGAGATTCCTTGATTCTTTTCCCGACGGGCTGCCGTGCCTGGGTTTCTTCTGCCATCCCTTAAACTACTTGCTCAAACTTTCCTTTATGCTGTCCAAAGCTGCATCTATTCCTTCAACATTCTTGCCACCGGCGCTGGCGAAGAACGGCTGGCCGCCACCGCCTCCGTTAATGAACTTGGCGGCAGGGCGGATGTCCTTTCCTGCGTTCATTCCCTTTGCCACAAGATCGTCTGTGTACATCAGTACCAGGCCTGGTTTTGCAGAATCTGTGATACCCGCAGCAAATACGGTATTGGAACATTCACTTCTGAGCATGAAAGCCACAGTCTTCATAAGCTCCATAGGGAATTCACCCTTGAGGCGTATGAAGTCTATGCCGCTCACGCTGATTTTGTTCTGCTTAGCGCTGTCTTTGATGGCAACAGCTCTCTCCTTCATCATCTCCTCAGCCTGCTTGCGGAATGTTTCGTTCTCCATCATCAGCTTCTTTGCGCTATCTATGACGTTAGGGGAGTTCTTGAAAAGCTCCCTGAGGCTGATCATCATATCTTCTGCGGCATAGATAAGGTTCTCTGCATTCTTTCCTGTTGTGGCCTCTATCCTCCTTATGCCAGCTGCTATTGCGCTTTCGGACGTTATTTTGAAATATCCGATCATACCTGTTGAAGGTATGTGGGTTCCGCCGCAGAACTCCACGCTGTCTCCGAACTTGATGACCCTTACCTTGTCTCCGTACTTTTCTCCGAACAAGGCTATTGCACCCAGTTTCTTTGCCTCTTCAATAGGCATGTCCCTCATCTCCTCTTTCCTGATGTCCTTGCGGATAAGGGAGTTTACGAGCTTTTCCACTTCCCTGAGCTTGTCCGGCTGCACTTTCTCAAAGTGGGAGAAATCGAACCTCAGCACCTGAGGGCTCACGAAGGAGCCTTTCTGCTCAATATGCGTTCCGAGAATCTTTCTCAGTGCATAGTCCAGAAGGTGTGTGGCGCTGTGGTTTGCGGTAGTGGAAAGTCTTTTTTCCTCATCGATCTGTGCCGTGAACACTCCTTCCACATCTGAAGGAAGCTTCTCTGAAACATGGATAGAGAGGCCGTTCTCTTTTACTGTATTGATTATCGCGATTTTTTCTCCTGCCTGGTTCTGGATATATCCGCTGTCTCCTACCTGGCCGCCGCTTTCCGCATAGAACGGTGTCTTGGACAGGACGATGTGGAACAGGTCCTTGCCCTTTGTCTTGACCTCCCTGTAGCGGAGTATCTTCACATTGTTCTCGCAGGTGTTGTCATAGCCTGTGAACACAGACTCCTCTTCCGGAGCAGAGACATATACCCAGTCTCCTTCTTTCTTGGCGTCTGCGTTGCGGCTTCTTTCTTTCTGCTTCTTGAGTTCGGCCTCAAAGCCAGGCAGATCCACTTCCAGGTTGTTCTCCTTGGCGATGAGTTCAGTAAGGTCTATCGGGAATCCGAAAGTGTCGTAGAGTACAAAAGCGTCCGCTCCCTTGATGGTTTTGCTCCCTTCTGCCCTGCACTTTGAAACCAGGTCGTCCATAAGGCGGATTCCTCTTTCCAATGTCCTGAGGAATGCGTCTTCCTCTTCCTTTATGACCTTGGAAATCAGGCTTTCCTGCTTAGCTATCTCAGGATAGGAATCTCCCATCTGCTCCACCAGTGTCGGTACCAGCTTGTAAAGCAGCGGCTCCTTCACACCCAGGAAGGTGTAAGCATACCTTACCGCCCTCCTCAGGATCCTTCGGATTACATATCCGGCCTTGACGTTAGACGGAAGCTGCCCGTCCGCTATTGAGAATGTTATCGCCCTGACGTGGTCTGCAACCACCCTCATCGCAATCCTCACTTTCTCGTCTGCGGTTGCATAGTCCTTTCCTGCAATATCGCCGATCTTTGAAAGCAGCGGGGTGAACACGTCAGTGTCATAGTTGCTCTTCTTTCCCTGCAGTGCCATGCAGAGCCTCTCGAATCCCATTCCGGTATCTACATTGTTGTGAGGGAGTTTCTCCAGGCTTCCGTCTGCCTTGCGGTTGAACTGCATGAACACCAGGTTCCATATCTCGATAACCAGCGGGTCAGACTTGTTTACCAGCTCCCTTCCCGGAACTCTCTGCCTTTCCGCATCATCGCGGAGGTCTATATGGATTTCGCTGCAAGGGCCGCACGGTCCCTGTTCTCCCATTTCCCAGAAGTTGTCTTTGCGGTTTCCAAGTAGCACCCTGTCAGCCGGAAGGAACTTCAGCCAGTTGTCCCTGGCTTCCTCGTCCAGGCCGAGTCCGTCCGGCTCATATCCCTCAAACACGGTTGCATAGAGCCTTTCAGGATCTATCTTGAATACCTTGGTCAGCAGCTCCCAGCTCCACTCTATCGCCTCTTTCTTGAAGTAGTCTCCAAAGCTCCAGTTGCCCAGCATCTCAAACATCGTATGGTGGTAGGTGTCGTGCCCCACTTCTTCCAGGTCATTGTGTTTTCCGCTGACTCTAAGGCACTTCTGCGTGTCCGCCGCTCTCTTTGCAAACGGTGCGGCATTGCCCAGGAAGATGTCCTTGAACTGGTTCATGCCGGCATTGGTGAACATCAGCGTAGGGTCGTTCTTTACGACCATCGGTGCAGACTGCACAATAGAGTGTTCCTTGCTGCGGAAAAACTCCAGAAACGTTTCTCTTATCTTTCTTGATTCCATAAAATTGCTATAAATATGCAAAAATAACATTTTTGCGGATATGTTCAGAGTTTATGCATGCTATGGAAAGATAGTATCTTAGTAGTATCAGGTTGTTTCCGAACATAATCCCCATCCTACTGTGCCCTCCCCCATTTCAAATTTAAGTAATAATTGCGGAACATCTGGGATTTCTTGCTTAAATTTGCAGGACATGGTTTTGCATATTATGGAAGAAGGCAGCAAGCTATATTACACGGTAGGGGATGTTTCCAAGATTCTTGGAGAGAACGCGTCTCTGGTAAGGTTCTGGTCAGACAAGTTTTCGTCATTCATCAAGCCGGTCCGCAACAAGAAGGGCAACCGCTTTTTCACCCAGAAAGACATCGGAACTTTCAAGATGATACATCATCTGGTAAAGGAGAGCGGTATGACCTTGGAAGGTGCCAAGGCCAGGCTCAAGCAGAACCTGTCCGGGGCAGACAGCAAGCTGGAGGTGATAGAGAAGCTGCGTTCCATAAGAGCTAAGCTTGTGGCGGTGATGCAGGACGAGGAGCTGTCAGAGGAACCGGAAGATGTTGAGGCTCTTGAGTCAGTGGAATCAGTTGAAAGAATTGGTGGCTTTGGCGGCGTTGGGGAAGGAGATAATCCGGATAGTCCAGATAACAATTTGACAGAAAGTGAGAGTTTATGAAACAGAAGAATCTGAAACCGGAAGTTTTTAAGGTAAAGGCCTCAGCGATTGCCGAGGCAATTGAGGAGTTTGCTCCGCTTTGTTTGCAGGCCGAGTGGGATAACAGCGGGTTTACAGTAGGAAATCCAAAGGCGGAGGTGTCTAAGGCTCTTATTGCCCTGAACTGCTCTCTGGAAGTAGTCAGGGAGGCTGTGGAGAAAGAGTGTGACATGATAATCACCCACCACCCTCTGATTGTGCACAGGCCTTGCCTTTCCATTCTGGAAGGAGACTTGAGGTCTGATGCCATAATGCTTGCAATCCGTTCCGGGATAACGGTTTATTCTTCTCACACTCCTCTGGACAAGGCTCCGGGAGGGTTGAACGACATAATGGCTTCCCGGCTTGGCCTGGTCGATGTCTCCGTTCTGGGGGCTGACGGGTTCTCAAGGATAGGGAAACTTTCCCGTGGGGTTTCAACGATGGCATTTGTGGAGAGGGTGAAGAAGGCCTTCGGGGCCTCCAAAGTGAGAACTTCCGCTCTGATTGGAGGCAAGATAACTTCTGTGGCTGTGTCTTCAGGAGGAGGGCAGGGCGCAATCTCAGATGCGGTTCGTGCCGGAGCGCAAGTGCTTGTTACGGGGGATGTGACGCATCATAACTTCTATTGCCCGGAGGGGTTCATGGTAGTGGATGTAGGGCATCATTTCAGTGAACTTCCTGCAATCGGGCTTCTGGAAGCCATTGTTAAGAAAAATTTTCCTAAATTTGTGGCCTTATTGAGTGAGGCCGACAAAAGCCCGATATTTTATTTGTAATATGGCAACAAAGAATACGAAGAAAACAGTTGGCGGGGAAACCTTCACATCCCTGCAGATTTCTACAAAGAACGCGGATGCCGCTGAAATGGAAAAGAAGCTCCATCTTCTCTACCTTCTTCAGCAGACAGATTCCAAGATAGATTCCATCTATCTGCTCAGGGGAGAGCTTCCTCTTGAGGTTCGGGATCTGGAGGATGAGGTAGCCGGCTTCAAGACCAAGCAGGCTGCTATTCAGAAGGAAATCAAGGATATAGAGGCTTTTATCGCCGAGAAGAAGAATGAGATGGAGGAGAGGCGTCTTTCCATCAAGAAGTACGAGCAGCAGAGGAACAACGTCCGCAACAACCGTGAGTTCGAGTCCATTTCCAAGGAGATAGAGTTCCAGCAGCTGGAGGTTCAGCTTGCAGAGAAGAGGGCTAACGAAGGCACCAAGAAGCTTGTCGAGAAGAAAGAGGAACTGGCGCTTCTGGTAGAGGAGACAAAAGGCCGTGAGGCTGACCTTGAAAACAAGCGCAAGGAGCTGGATAACATAGAGAAAGAGACCGAGAAGGAAGTTGAGCAGCTTCAGCAGGTAAGCGCCGGATATCAGGAGCAGCTGGACGAGAGGATGCTTGCCGCCTACAACAAGGTAAGGAGCAATGTCCGCAACAAGATGGCCGTTGTTACCGTTGTCAGAGGTGCTTGCGGCGGATGTTTCAACAAGATACCGCCTCAGAGGGAGATTGATATAGACGAGAGCCGCAAGATTGTGGTATGCGAGTACTGCGGAAGGATTCTCGTAAGTTCAAGGTTTGCCGAAGGCGAGGCTTCAGAGCCGGAAGAAAAGACAGCCAAGAAGGCTACAGCAAAGAAAAAATAAGATATGGAGGACAGGTCCTATACTCTTAGGGATCTCTTCTTCAGACACGTAGGACAGACATCCTCTTCCCCGCTGGGATTACCCATAGTGAAGGCAGAGGGTGTTTTTTTGTACACGGAAGAAAGAAGATATCTCGATTTCATATCCGGGGTCTCCGTCAGCAACGTGGGGCACGGAAGGAGGGAGGTCATAGAAGCCGTAAAGCAGCAGATGGAAAACTATGCGCACCTGATGGTTTACGGTGAGATGATAGAATCTCCGCAGGTACTTCACGCCCAGCTTCTTGCATCAATACTACCGGAATCTCTCCAGAGCGTGTACTATGTGAACAGCGGAAGCGAGGCCAACGAGGCCGCCATGAAACTGGCAAAGAGAATAACCGGCAGAAGGAAGCTGGTTTCTTGCCGGAATGCCTACCACGGCAGCACCCAAGGCGCTCTGAGCCTTATGGACAGCGAGTATTTCAAGGGCTCTTTCCGTCCGCTTCTCCCTATGGTGGATCATATAGTGTTCAACGATGTGAGTTCTTTGGATGTGATTGATGACCGGACTGCCGCCGTAATCATAGAACCGGTTCAGGGAGAAGGTGGAGTTCAGGTTCCGCAGCCTGGTTTCCTGGAGGAGCTGAGAAAAAAGTGCGATGAGACTGGGGCCCTGCTGGTGTTTGACGAGGTGCAGACCGGGTTCGGGCGCACCGGCAAGATGTTCGCCTTCCAGAAATATGGGGTTGTTCCCGATATACTTACCTTGGCGAAGGCTCTTGGCGGCGGGATGCCCCTTGGAGCGATGGTGACTTCCACAGAAAGGATGAGTGCCTGGCAGAGCAATCCGCATCTTGGCCACATCACCACCTTTGGAGGTCATCCTGTTTGCTGTGCGGCCGCTCTGGCATCGCTGAAGCTTCTTCTGGAAAAAGACTGGATAGGGGAAGTGGACCGCAAGTCAAAAAAAATATACGATGCCCTGATTTCCCATCCTGCTGTCAAAGAGATTCGTGCATCAGGCTTGCTGCTGGCGGTGGATGTGGGGGATGAGGAAATGGCGAAAAAAATGCTATATTTACTACTCGATGAGGGCGTGCTGACGGATTGGTTCCTTTTCCAGCCGACCTCATTCAGGATTGCTCCTCCGCTGTGCATCACAGACCAGGAGATTGAACTTGGCATTGAGGCGGTAAGGAGGGCGCTCGACAAACTGGAGAGATAGACTATGGCAAAGACAACAAGAAACAGGAAAGGCGAGGTTGACCTCGAAGTATCTGCCTTGGAGCACGGGATGAAAGTTCCTCAGGCTCCTGAGGTGGAGGCGTCTGTGCTGGGCGCGATGATGCTGGACCAGGACATTGTGGAAGAGCTGATGACGGTTCTTCAGGAAGAGTGTTTCTACAAGCCTGAGAACAGGATGATATTCAAGGCTATTAGCCAGCTCAGCGCAGCTTCTTCTCCGGTGGATATGATGACGGTGGCTGACCGTCTTAAATTCAACGGGGACTTTGACGCTGCAGGTGGGCTGGACTACCTTACCAGGCTGACATCTGACATCGGCGCAGCAGTGCACGTTAACTACTACGCCAAGATTCTGGTGGACAAATATATACAGAGGGAGATGATCTCCATCACCAATGACTCCCTCCGCAAGTCCTACGACGAGAGCGAGCCGGTGGATGACCTTCTCAACTCACTACAGCAGAAACTTTTTGAGCTGGGAGAGAGGAATATGAGCCGCAAAGAGCAGTCCATCGCTGAGATAATAAAGAACAAGCTTACTTCCCTTGAAGAACTCCAGAGTCTTGAAGGGGGGCAGACAGGTCTTCAGAGCGGATACATGGCACTGGATAAGATAACATTCGGATGGCATCCTTCTGATCTTGTCATCATTGCAGGGCGTCCGGGTATGGGAAAGACAGCGTTCGTTCTGACAATGGCCAGGAACATGGCGGTGGATTTCAATATACCTATAGCGTTCTTCTCTTTGGAGCAGGCTCCTACACAGCTGATAGAGAGGCTTCTGGTAGCGGAGTCTGGCCTGCCGTCCGAGAAAATAAAGGGAAGTGTCAAGATGACCCAGGCAGACTGGACCCAGATGGACGACAGCATAAAGAGGCTGATAGAGGCGCCTATCTACATAGATGACACCCCGTCTCTCCCGATTGTGGATCTGAGGGCAAAAGCCCGCAGGCTTGTAAAAAGCCAGGGAGTGAAGCTTATAATCATAGACTATCTCCAGCTTATGACCGGTTCCAGGGAACTGAAGGGAAACCGTGAGCAGGAAGTTGCTGAAATCTCCAGGACTCTGAAGGCTATAGCCAAGGAGCTTAATGTCCCGATCATCGCCCTTGCCCAGCTCAACCGTCAGGGAGAATCCACAACTGGAGGGCAGAAGAAACCGCAGCTGACACATCTGAGAGAGTCCGGTGCCATAGAGCAGGATGCTGATATAATCCTTTTCCTCCACCGTCCTGAGTATTACGGACTTGAAGACTTGAATCTGGAGCCCGGCCTTACGGACGTGATTATTGCCAAGCACCGTAACGGCGCAACCGGAGAAGTCCAGCTCAAGTTCATAGCATCGCAGATGAAGTTTGTGGACAGAAACGATTCCTACGCTTCCATGCCTTCTTCCGGCCCGTCTCCGATCTCTTACCAGTCAAGGATAAATTCAGGAGGGCTCAACGAGTTTACTACCAGTCCTGAAGACGAATATGACCCAATGGCATAGAAAATGATATAGTTTGTGATAAAACTTACAGATATGAAAAGATTTCTCGCAGCAGTTTCTTTGGCCCTGGTGCTTTTTTCAGGAAATGTTAGCGCCCAGGAGAACAACAATTATCCTTTCAAGTCTGGAGAAAGTCTCAATTTCGTCATGAATTACACTTGGGGAGGTGTAATCACTGATGTCGGCAGCGCAAACTGTACAGTCACATATACGGACGGCAAGTACAATGTGCTTCTGACCGGCCGTTCTTTCAAGTTTTTTGACGTTTTCTTCAAGGTTCGGGAAAGGTTTGAGGTGAAGTTTGATGAGAAAACCTTCCGTCCAAGCCGCTTTTTCAGAGAAGCTTTCGAAGGAAAGTACCACATGAAAAACACTCTCACTTTCAATTCTGACTACACTATTTCAAGCCGCACCCAGAAGAAGGACAGAGCTCCTGTTGACACTTTGCTCAGAGGCTCTGTCAACACCATGGATCTTCTGACGCTCTTTTTCAAGTACAGGACGATGACCTTCACGGAGAGCAACATCGGCCAGAAGAGACCACTTGAGTTTGTGATAGACAAAGAGATATACAACCTTTATTTCATTTATCTGGGTAAAGAGAACAAGAAGATCCCGGGGTTCGGAACCTGCCGGACAATGAAGTTTGCCGCAAAGGTTGTAGCAGGCAATGTCTTTGACGGAAAGGAAGATCTGTTGATATGGGTGACTGACGACCAGAACAAGATACCTGTCTTTTTCGAATCTCCTGTCATAGTGGGTAAGGTGCAGGGCAGGATTTCTTCAATATCGGGGAACAAGTACCCTCTCACTTCCAAAATCAAATAATTTTTATCGCGATGAAAAAAGGTGTTGTAGGACACGATGGTGTGGTGTCAGAAGTGACAGCCACCGGTTACAAGGTTTCCATAGTGTCCAAGAGCGCATGTGCCGGCTGCCACGCAAAAGGTCTTTGTTCGGCCTCTGACATGGCAGACAAGATAATAGATGTCAAATCCCGGGATACCAGTGCTTTCAAAGTAGGAGACAGAGTCAGCGTAAATATGGAAGAATCAATGGGGATGAGAGCTGTCTGGCTGGTATATGCAATACCGGCAGTCATTTTAGTAACATTTTTGTTATATTTGCAGCGCTTGGGAGTGAGTGAACTGGCTACTGGATTGGCTGTTTTGGGGGCTATCGCGGTTTATTTCGTGGTTCTCTTCCTTTTCAGAAAGAAAATCGGGCGTCATTTCAACTTTACCATTTCCCCGGCACAAGAAGACAACTAACAAACAATTAAATGAATACAATAATCTTTACTATCGCCACTCTGGCAATTTTAGGGTTGCTGCTGGCGATTGTGCTCTACATTGTAGCTCAGAAGTTCAAGGTGGAAGAAGATCCCAGGATTGACACCGTTGAGTCTCTGATGCCTGGCGCCAACTGCGGAGGTTGCGGAAAGGCAGGTTGTAGAGCATTTGCGGAAGCTGCTGTAAAAGAGGGGGTTGGTTCATTGTTTTGCCCGGTGGGAGGCAATGCTGTAATGCAGAAAGTTGCCGAAGCCCTCGGACAGACCGTTGAAGAAAAGGCTCCTCAGGTGGCAGTGCTCAGATGCTCCGGCTCTTGCGATAAGCGCAAGAAGACCAGCGTCTATGAAGGAATTTCAACATGTGCCTCTGTAGCTGCACTTTATGGAGGGGAAACTGACTGTGCCTTCGGATGCCTCGGAAAAGGAGACTGCGAAGCAGCCTGCCAGTTCGGAGCCATCAAGGTAAACCCTGAGACCGGCCTCCCTGAAGTGGATGAGGAAAAATGTACGGCTTGCGGAGCCTGCGTAAAGGCTTGTCCGAAGCAGTTGCTTGAACTTAGGAACAAGGGTCCTAAGGGCAGGAGAATCTGGGTTGCTTGCCGCAACAAGGACAAGGGTGCTCCAGCCAGGAAGGCTTGCCTTGCGGCCTGCATCGGTTGTGGAAAGTGCGCCAAGGAATGTGCCTTTGGTGCTATCACAGTGGAGAACAACCTTGCGTACATCGATTTCACGAAGTGCCGCATGTGCCGCAAGTGCGTTGCCGCTTGTCCTACCGGAGCCATTCACGAGGTGAACTTCCCACCACGTCCGGCTGCAGCATCAGCAACCAAACCGGTTGCACCAGCTGCTCAGGCCGCACCAGTTCAGAAGCCTGCAAGCCCAGTCGCTGAAGAAGTAAAGAAAGAAATACCGGTACAAAAGCAATAGAGTTATGAGAACATTCAGAATGGGAGGCGTTCATCCAGCAGACAAGAAAATCTCACAGAACGCACAGATAGAGAAACTTCCTATTCCAAAGATGGTGTATATCTCAATGGGGCAGCATCTTGGTGCTCCTGCCGCTCCTTGTGTCCAGGTTGGCGACAAGGTTAAGGTGGGGCAGTTGATAGGAACTCCTACAGGCTTTGTTTCTGCTCCGGTACATTCTTCTGTAAGCGGAACTGTAAAGTCTATCGGAATGGTAAACGATCTTGCAAAAAGACCGGTAAACACAATAACTATTGAAGTTGAAGGTGACGAGTGGGTGGATACTATAGACAGGACAGATACTATAGTAAGAGACATTACTCTGGACCAGAAACAGATAGTTGAGCGCATCAAGGAATGTGGGGTAGTAGGTTTGGGAGGCGCTACCTTCCCTACAAACGTAAAACTTTCTCCTCCTCCTACCGCAAAACCGACCTGCGTCATCATCAACGGTGCGGAGTGCGAACCATATCTTACATCAGACTACAGGGTTATGATGGAGATGCCTGAGCAGGTGCTCATTGGCGGAACCATACTTATGAAGGCCCTTGGTGTCAACAAATGCTATGTGGGTATAGAGGAGAACAAGCCGGAGGCTATAAAGAAACTGAGCGCGCTTGCTCCAAAATATCCCGGAGTAGAGATAGTTCCTCTCAAGAAGAAATATCCTCAGGGCGGTGAGAAGCAGCTCATTGACGCTGTTATCGGCAAGAAGGTTCCTTCCATGGGGCTTCCTGTTGATACGGGGGCTGTTGTCCAGAATGTAGGTACAGCCTTTGCCGTTTATGAGGCAGTCCAGAAAAACAAGCCTCTGTTCGAAGGCATCATGACCGTAACCGGAGACTGCGCCAAGACTCAGCGTAATTTCGTGCACAGGGTTGGAACTCCTTTGAGCTTCATCATGGAGTACAGCGGCGGAATTCCGGAAAATGCAGCCAAGATCATCAGCGGCGGTCCTATGATGGGCAAGGCCGTTTCCAACATAGACGCTCCAACTCTCAAAGGAACGTCCTCAATACTGTATCTTACATCAGCGCAGACAGAGAGAAAGCCTGAAAGCAACTGCATACGTTGCGGAAAGTGCGTGGCTGCTTGCCCTATGGGGCTGGAGCCATACCTGCTCAACAAGCTCGGCAGAGCTTCAAGAATGGATGAGCTGGAAGAGCATCATGTATATGACTGCATCGAATGTGGATGCTGCTCTTTCACTTGCCCGGCATATATACCTCTGCTGGACACTATCCGTCTGAGCAAGGCTGCAGTTATGAAGATCATGAAGAGCCGTCCAAAGAAGTAAAGGCTTCTTCAATACCAACGAGAATTATAAAACAGACAACAAATGAATACAATGATTGTATCTCCTTCCCCTCACGTTCACGGGAAGGAATCTACCAGGAAGCTGATGGGCGATGTGATAATAGCATTGCTGCCGGCTGTTCTGGTTTCAATCTGGTTCTTCGGCTTGAGTGCCATACATCTTGTATGCGTGAGCGTCCTTGCATGTGTGGTTTTCGAGTTTCTTATCCAGAAATTTCTGCTTAAGGGAAGAAGCACCGTAGGAGATCTTTCAGCAGTGGTTACCGGAGTGCTGCTGGCCCTGAACCTTCCGGTATGCTCTCCTTGGTGGCTCATTGTCATAGGTGCCCTTGTGGCAATCGGCATAGCCAAGATGACTTTCGGAGGACTCGGACAGAACTTGTTCAATCCGGCTCTGGTTGCCCGTGTGGTTCTGCTGGTTTCATTCCCTGTCCTTATGACCGGAACCGCATTCCACGCTCCTGAGACAGGTTATCTCTTTGGCAACGGAGACTTTGCTTCCGCAGCCCTTGACGCAACTTCCGGCGCAACTCCGCTGGGATTCGTGAAGGAGCAGCTGGCCAAAGGTGTGGCAATGGAAGAAATCATGGCTACCCCTGGTCTTTCCTACACGCAGCTTCTTTTCGCCAACATGGGCGGAAGTGCCGGAGAGCTTTCTGCAATAGCTCTGCTTCTGGGCTTCATCTATCTGCTCTGCAGAAGAGTCATAAAGCCTTGGATATCGCTGAGCATACTTGTTACGGTTTTCGTGTTTGCAGGAATTCTTTACCTTGCAAATCCTGCAAAGTTCGTAGATCCTGTTTTCCATATACTTAACGGAGGTCTGCTCTTGGGAGCATTCTTCATGGCAACAGACTATGTAACCTCTCCTATGGTAACCAAGGGGCAGGTGATCTTCGGTATAGGCATCGGTATCATAACGGTTCTTATCAGAACTTTCGGAGCTTATCCGGAAGGCGTTTCATTCGCTATCCTGATAATGAACGCTACCGTTCCGCTGTTGAATAAATTCCAACCTAAGAGATTTGCGGTGGAGGCGCAGAAAAAGTAATGGCTATCAAATCATCACTCAGAAACATGGTACTTGTGCTCACTCTGGTATGTTTGGGCGCATCTGCCGCCGTGGCAGTAGTTTACGCTGTCACTAAAGATCCTATTGCCGCTGCTTCCGTCGCCAAGACCAACAAGGCGATAGAAGAAGTTGTTCCTCAGTTTGACAACAATCCTTCCGAGGAAGTTCTTATGGTTGCAGCCGATCTCCAGAAACCTGAGGAGACCAACAAGGTTTATGTGGCCAAAAAAGGTGGAGAGGTTGTCGGCTACGCAGTTGAGAGCACAACCAAGAAAGGTTTCGGAGGAGCCTTCTCTATCATGGTGGGCTTCACTCCGGACGGAAAAGTGTTCAACACTTCAGTTCTCTCTCATTCCGAGACTCCTGGCCTGGGTGCCAAGATCACAGACAAAGGCAGTCATTTCATCACACAGTGGAAAGGCAAGAACCTTACAGACGGAAGCGTTAACCTCTCCGTCAAGAAAGACGGTGGAGACATTGATGCCATCACAGCATCTACAATATCTTCAAGAGCTTTCTGCGATGCCATGGAAAGGGCAGCCAACACTTTCAGCAATATCAACACAGAAAATCAATAGGTTATGAGCAAGTTCAGATATCTTATAGACGGTATTGTAAAGAACAACCCGACCTTCGTTCTGGTTCTGGGTATGTGCCCTACTCTTGCAACAACAACATCTGCTGTAAACGGTATGGGTATGGGACTTGCCACCATGGCGGTTCTGATATGTTCTAACATGGTTATATCTCTCCTTGCTCCGGTTATCCCGAACAAGGTCAGGATACCTTGCTACATTGTGGTGATTGCTGCGTTTGTAACTGTTGTACAGTTTGTCATGCAGGCTTTCACACCTGGTTTGTATGAGACTTTGGGTATCTTCATCCCTCTGATTGTGGTAAACTGCATCGTGCTCGGAAGAGCCGAGGCTTTCGCAAACAAGCACTCCGTAGGAGAGAGCGCGCTGGACGGCCTCGGAATCGGAATCGGATTTACCCTGGCTCTGACCTGCATAGGTCTGATAAGAGAAATCCTCGGAAACCTTTCCGTATTCGAGAACAAATTCTCTTCCTCAGACGGAATGTTGGTATTTGTACTGGCTCCCGGAGCTTTCCTGGTGCTCGGTTATCTTATGGTATTGTTCAACAAGCTTAAAGACCGCAAGAAAAAGGCCTAGGCAGTTAAATAGAAAAGATTATGGAATATTTGATTATCATAATTTCGGCAGTATTCGTAAACAACGTGGTACTTAGCCAGTTCTTGGGAATTTGCCCGTTCCTGGGCGTTTCCAAGAAAGTCTCCACTGCTTTCGGAATGAGCCTTGCGCTGGTGCTTGTGATGGGACTTGCTACATTGGTGACTTACCTTATCCAGAACTATGTTCTCATCAACACCTGGTTCGGAGAAAAGATGGACATCACCTTCATGCAGACCATCGTGTTCATCCTTGTTATTGCAGCACTGGTACAGATGGTGGAAATCATCCTCAAGAAGATAAACCCTACACTTTATCAGGCATTGGGAATCTTCCTTCCTCTGATTACCACCAACTGCGCGGTTCTGGGAGCCGCCCTCCTGGTTGTAACCAAGGAGTTCTCAGCCAAGGGTGTCGAGTCTCACATGATGAACCTTGGAGAAAGCGTGGTTTATTCAATGAGCCTTGCCATAGGTTTTGGAATAGCCATCATACTCTTTGCGGGAATGAGGGAGCAGCTTGAACTGAGCAATGTTCCAAAGTCTCTGAAGGGAACCCCTATAGCTCTGATCACAGCCGGCCTTCTGGCTCTTGCTTTCATGGGCTTCCAGGGAATCGTCTAAAAGCAGAAGCAGGGACCTTGCAGAAATGTTTAGAATAAGCAGAACATAAATTGGAAGACAAAAAGAAAATACTTGGACAGATAATCTCCGCCGTGGAGATTGAGGCTCTTATGAGAGAGGGGAAAAACGAGGAGGCGCACTCCAGCCTTTCCAACCTTCTGAAGAAGGAGCCGAAGAATTCCTATGCCTGGTATCTTCTCGGAAACCTCTACAGCCGTCAGCAACTTTACAGAGAAGCTCTTGAGGCCTACAACAATGCAAAGTTGCTTGAACCCGACGGACCTGCCGCCGCTGCCGTTGACTGGGTGGTGGAGCAGATGTCTGCAAGTGACGGGCTTTAGGAGGTTTTTCCAATCGGCGATGGTCCTTTGCAACATTCAGAGAATCAGCACATTCTAAAAAGCACCCCCGATTTTTAAGGGGGTGCTTTTTGTATATCCTTGAGGATCATCTATATACAAGGCACTATCGCCGAGAGCTGAGAGGCTACATACAAGGCACCATCGCCGAGAAGCAGAATGACTTTCCTTTTAGCTCGGGAAAGAGTCTAACAATAACGTTAACTGCATTACTTTTTGTATATTTGAGTGTTATTAATCGTGACAAATAATCAATCCAAAATTAACTGTCAATATGAGATCAACAACTAAAGCACGTCTGACAACTCTTGTGTCAGCCCTCTGCATCGCTGCTGTAATGTGCCTGAGCGTGTCCCAGGCTTCAGCTCAGAGAAAGAACAGGGACTCCAAGAAGGACGCTCCAACTGCCCAGACTCCTCCTAAGGATGGACAGACCCCAGGTCAGCCTCCAAAGAAGAAAGGTCCTGAATCTCTTGAAAAATTCGTAAAGAAAGACGCCAAGGTGATGAAAGGCCTTACCACCGTCTATAACCAGGACGACAAGTGGTACATTTCCATCAACGATTCCATTATCGGAAGAGACCTCGAACTGGTATCCAGAATCGGAAAGAGCGCCGAGGGTGGAAGAAGGGGCTTCAACGGCTATGCCGGAGACCAGGTTTCAGAGAGCATGGTCAGATTCTCCAAAGGCCCGGGCAACAAGATTTTCCTCCATCAGGTAATGCTCCGCGAGAGGGCTACCGGAAGGATGGCCGAGAACGTGAAGAATTCAAATACAACTGCTATAGTAGCTTCATTTGACATTGCTGCTTGGAACGGAGACAAGAGCGAGAATGTGATTGACGTCACCAATTTCCTTCTTACCGAGAATCCGATGCTTCACTTCAACAAGTATATCAAGCGCAGCTTTACCCTTCAGAACTTCATCAAGGACCGTTGCTATGTTTCCGGCATAAACACATATCCTATCAACACCGAGTTCAAGACCGTCATCACTTACGGCAAGGAGAACGGCCAGAGCGCAACCTACGAGTACAACGCTTCCCTTGTCATGCTTCCTAAGGAGCCTATGATGGGCCGTATCGTGGACCCTAGGGTCGGATACTTCACCGTCAGATATACAGACTTTGACATGAACCCTCAGGGCGTAGAATCAGTTGCTCTTGCAGCACGCTGGAGACTGGAACCAAAACCGGAGGATCTGCAGAAATATATCAACGGGGAACTTGTAGAGCCTCAGAAGCCAATCGTGATATACATAGACCCTACAACTCCAAAGGAGTGGGTTCCATATCTGATAGCCGGCGTCAACGACTGGCAGGTTGCATTTGAAAAGGCCGGTTTCAAGAACGCGATCATGGCAAAAGTGGCTCCAACCAAGGAAGAGGACCCGACATGGTCTTTGGACGATGCTACCCATTCAGCTATTGTCTATAAGCCATCAGACGTAGCCAACGCCAGCGGTCCTCACGTATCCGACCCGAGGAGCGGTGAGATCATAGAGACCCATATCAACTGGTACCATAACGTGATGAGCCTTCTTAGAAACTGGTACTTTGTACAGTGCTCTCCTTCAGACCCTATGGCCAGGAAGATGGAACTTCCTACCGAACTCATGGGAGAACTCATCCGCTTCGTGTCTTCTCACGAGGTTGGCCACACCCTTGGTCTGAGACACAACTTCACAGGCAGCAACTGCCCTATCTATACAGTTGACAACCTCAAGAATGTTGAGTTCCTCAAGAAATACGGCCATGCTTCATCCATTATGGACTATGCACGTTTCCTCTACCTGGCCGAGGCCAAGGACAACATTCCTCAGAACCTTCTCTTCCCTAACATAGGCCCTTATGACAAGTGGGCCATAGAGTGGGGCTACAGGTACTATCCTCAGTTCAAGACTCCGAAGGAAGAAAGCGAATATCTGAAGAAAGTGGTTACGGAGAAGCTGAAGGATCCTACAGGTATCTACAAGTTCGGAACCGAGAGCGATCCTTCCGACCCTCGTTACCAGAGCGAGGACCTTGGCGTTAACCAGATCGAGAGCAACGAGGTAGGTATGCGCAACCTCAAGGTGATAATGGACAACATCGAAGACTGGACTGCCACTCCAAACGAGCCTTACACCAACCTTTCCACCATCTACGACCAGGTTGTGAACCAGTACAAGAGATATGTCAACCATGTAGCCAAGTACATCGGCGGTATCTACACTGAGGTCAAGCTCGCCGAGGAACCGGGCAACATCCGCACATTCGTGGACAAGGCAAAGCAGCAGGAAGCTCTCAACTTCCTCAAGAAGCATTTCTTTACCGCACCTAAGTGGCTCCTTAAGGACGAAGTCTTCAACAAGACACGCAAGGACAAGCTTACTGTCATGCAGGGAATCTACAACGGAACCCTCGGCAAGCTCGTTGACAACCGTGTTCTTGACAACATGTGCAGTGCAGAGGTGGCTCTCGGAAAGAACGCTTATACCATCGAGAATTATTTCAACGATCTGAACAACATCATATTCGCTCCTATCCCTGCAGATCCTCAGGATGCAGCTTACCGCCGTCTGATGCAGAAGATATATGTCCAGAAGCTCTGCGACATGTACACAGGATCAGGCAACGGCAACTCTTCCGGCGGAATGATCGTCATCTACACTCCTGAAGAGAAGGGCAACTCCGATGTTTCTTCAATGATTCTCGGCCAGCTGGAGATGCTCCAGAACAAGTTCAAGGCAGCATCCACCAACACTACAACCCTCAACGGAGCCCACAACCGTTTCCTCTACGAGAGGGTAAGGAGAGCCATCACAGACCAGAGGCAGAAGGCTTCAACTCCTTCAGCATCACCGTTCGGCATCGCTGAGGAAGAAGGTGCGGCATCTGAAGAATTCGGCACCGCCTGCACACTTGGCCTTTAGCATCGGCGAATTGTATCAGGCTCGCTCACACTCAGCCTGATACGCTGCAGCCTAAATGTTTGATACTCAATAAAATGCTAAAAGTGGTTCCTGCAAAAACGCAGGAACTACTTTTCGTATAACTCTTATATTCAATATTTTAAGAGGCAGCTTCTAAAGGGTCCGACGAGGCTTTTTGTATCGCTGAGGAATAATCTTGAGTTTATTCTTATATTTGAATATTGTAAATGTGAAATAGTTCCAAGGTCTTATGAAGTCAATTATGAAGTCATATCTGTCTTTTTTTATGTCAGCTTTTATGTCAGCTTTTATGATAGCTGCGGTTCTGTGTCTGAGTGCATCACAAGTTTCTGCCCAGAGAAGGAGCAAGGATTCCAGGAAAGGCACTCCAGCTGCCGGGGCTATTGCCAAGGACGGGAATACTCCTGCCAAGGACGGACAGGCTCCTAAGAAGAAAGGTCCGGAATCTATGGACAAGTTCATAAAGAAAGACGCCAGGGTAATGAAGGGCCTTACCACTGTCTATAACCAGGATGACAAATGGTACATTTCCATCAGCGATTCCATAATCGGAAGAGACCTTGAGCTGGTATCCAGGATTTCAAAGAGCGCCGAGGGCGGAAGAAAAGGTTCCGAAGGCTATGCCGGTGACATCCTAAGCCACGAAATGGTAAGATTCTCCAAAGGCCCCGGCAACAAGATTTTCCTCCATCACGTGATGCTTGAGGAAAGAGCCGCCAAAAGCATGGCTGAGAATGTGAAAAACTCCAACACTGCGGCCATAGTGGCTTCCTTTGACATCGCTGCCTGGAACGGCGACAAGTCCGAGAATGTGATTGATGTCACCAATTTCCTGCTTACGGAAAACCCATTGCTGCACTTTGACAAATCCATGAAGCGGACATTCACCCTGCAGAACATGGTGAAGGAGCGCAGCTATGTTTCCGAGATCAAGACTTACCCGATCAACACAGAGTTCCGCAGCGTGATTACCTATGGCAAGGAGAACGGCCAGAGCGCAACCTACGAGTACAACGCATCTCTGGTTCTTCTGCCAAAGGAGCCGATGATGGGCCGTATAATGGACCCTCGGGTAGGGTATTTCACAGAAAGTTTCACGGACTTTGACATGAATCCCCAAGGCGTTGAGAAAGTAAGTTTTGCAGCCCGCTGGAGACTGGAACCCAAGCCGGAGGATCTCCAGAAATACCTCAACGGAGAACTGGTAGAACCCCGGAAGCCAATCGTGATATACATAGACCCGACAACTCCAAAGGAGTGGGTTCCTTATCTGATTGCCGGCGTCAACGACTGGCAGGCTGCATTTGAAGCAGCAGGATTCAAGAATGCCATAATGGCAAAGGAGGCTCCGTCAGCGGAGGAGGATCCTACCTGGTCTCTGGACGACGCCACACATTCGGCAATCGTCTATAAGCCGTCCACCGTTGCCAACGCCAGCGGACCTCACGTGTCCGATCCAAGGAGCGGCGAGATCATCGAGACCCACATCAACTGGTACCACAACGTCATGGACTTGTTGAGGAAATGGTATTTCATACAGTGCGCACCTTCAGACCCTATGGCAAGGAGCATGCAGCTTCCTACGGAGCTTATGGGACAGCTCATCCGCTTTGTCTCTTCGCACGAGGTCGGGCACACACTCGGACTGATGCATAACTTTGGCGGCAGCAACTGCCCGATCTACACCGTTGACAATCTCAAGAGTGTTGAGTTTCTGAAAAAGTACGGCCACTCGTCTTCCATTATGGACTATGCCCGTTTCCTGTATCTTGCAGAAGAGAAGGACAATATTCCCCAGGAGCTTCTCTTCCCGTGCATAGGCCCTTACGACAAATGGGCGATTGAGTGGGGATATAGATATTATCCTCAGTTCAAGACTCCTCAGGAGGAAAGCGAATACCTGAAAAAGGTTGTCACTGAAAAGCTCAAGGACCCTTCCGGAATATACAAGTACGGAACCGATATAGATCCTTCCGACCCTCGTTACCAGAGCGAAGACCTTGGTGCCAACCAGATGGAGAGCAACGAGCTCGGTATCAATAACCTCAAGGTTGTGATGGACAACATCGAGAATTGGACTGCAACTCCCAACGAGCCTTTCACCAATCTCAGCGATATCTACGACCAGGTGGTGGACCAGTACAAGAGATACATCAACCATGTCGCCAAGTATATAGGCGGAGTAATGACTGAAGAGAAACTGGAGGAAGAGCCTGGCAGCGTCATAACATTTGTATCCAAGGCAAAGCAGCAGGAAGCCCTCAGTTTTCTCAAGAAGCATTTCTTCACCACTCCCAAGTGGCTGCTCAAGGAGGAGATCTTCACCAAGACCAAGAAGGACAAACTCAACATAATGCAGGGCATCTACAACGCAGTCCTCACAAGACTTGTGGACAGCCGCGTCCTGGGCAACATCTGCAAGGCAGAAGAATCTCTTGGCAAGAACGCCTACACCATTGAGAACTACTTCACGGACCTCAACAACATCATCTTCGCCCCTATACCTTCTGACCCCCAGGAGGCAGCTTTCCGCCGAATGATGCAGAAAATCTATGTCCAGAAACTCTGCGATATGTACTCCGGACGCAGTTTCATTGCCCGTGGCTCAACCGCAGTTTACAGTCCTGGCGAGAAAGGCAATTCAGATGTTTCTTCAATGATTCTCGGCCAGTTGGAGATGCTCCAGAACAAGTTCAAGGCAGCATCCTCCAGCACCACCACCCTCAACGGAGCCCACAACCGCTTCCTCTACGAGAGAGTAAGACGCGCTATCACAGACCAGAGGCAGAAGTAATGGTCTAAGTGAGCGGCAGTGTAAACTGTGGAGCCTCACTGGCTAATGCCTGAAATGAAGGTTTTGTGAGCGGCAGTGTAATCCGCGGTAGCGTAACTCGTGGCGGCTAAGTGCTTGTTGTATAATGGGTTAAATATAAGACCCCGCGGCGATATCACCGCAGGGCCTTATATGTTTTGCCTTGAGAATAAGCAGGTTAGCTGCCACGCCTTCCGATATCATAGCAGGTTGGCTGCCACGATTACCGCTTAAGTTTTTAGAAGTTGTAGCGGATGCCGACAAGGATTGCACCTTGCTCTCCCATTCCGAACTCAGCGAAGCCGCGGAGCTGTCCGCCTGCCTCTATGCCTATCAGCGATGCCTGCCAGTTGAACATCCAGTTTTTGTCTTGTTCGTGAGCAGCTCCCTCCACGTACTGGTGGAGTTTGGTGTTTACGAAGCTGACACCGGCGGCTACCTTGGAGTACATCCCGAAGTGCTCTTTCCTGAGCCAGTTGAACTTGGCGGCTGGCATAAGCGTGAAATAAGAACGGGTATAGTCTCCGGTTTTGACCTCTGCTTCACCGCTTCCCGGAACTTCCCCCAGCATATCTTCCTTGAAGGAAGCCGCTACTCCTACAGCTCCTACCGCAACTACGGGAGAAACCCGGTAAAAGTACTCTGCGGAAATTGGACCAACGGCGCTGCTCTGCTTTGTTTTTCCGCCGAACATGACCGTGACAACCTCCCCGAAAGCTTCAATCCAATCTGAGTTGGAAAGGGCTCCGTATGAAACTGAGATTTCATTCTTTGTCTTGATGTCTTTTCCTATAACCTGCGCATAGGAATCTGTGGCAAACATCAGTGCCAGAGTCAGTGCCGAAGCGGCAACAACAAAAAATCTCTTCATAATCCTTAATCTTAAATCATGTGTGATAAATTCTTCTCAAATACCTTGCCGCTCAAGGATAACGCACCGGTGACACCACGGATGGACCACTGGCGCAGTTGGATGTATTCTTAAAGCTGGCTGTAAGGGATGTTGTAGGTGTCTCCGTAGCGGAGGTCTCCTGTCTGGAGGCCACGCTTGAGCCACTTTTCTCTCTGTGCGCTGGTTCCGTGGGTGAAGGCGTCAGGAACAACGCGGCCCTGGGCTTTCCTCTGGAGATAATCGTCTCCGATAACCTTTGAGCAGTTGATGGCATTGAGGATGTCCTGCTGGTCTATGGAGTTGAACATCTTGTCCTCGTGATGGCCCCAAACGCCTGCCAGGAAGTCTGCCTGGAGTTCAAGCCTTACGCTCCAGTTGTTTGCGGTGGTCTTGTCTGACTGCTGCATCTTCTGGTGAACCTGTCCGAGGGTTCCAAGAAGGTTCTCTACATGGTGTCCTACCTCGTGGGCGATAACATAGGCGTATGCAAACTCACCGTCTGCACCCAGCTGCTGCTTCATCTGGGAGAAGAAAGACAGGTCTATGTAGAGAGATTTGTCTGCAGAGCAGTAGAAAGGCCCAACCGCAGCGCTCGCTCCGCCGCATCCGGTCTGGACGGCGTTGGTAAAGAGCACCATCTTTGGAGGTTCGTATTCAGCACCGACCTGCTCGCGGAATATCTTTGACCAAACATCTTCCGTAGAAGCCAGTATCTGTTTTGAGAACTCAGCGAGGGCTTCTTCCTCAGCTGTAGGCTGGTAGTCCTGGGATGTCTCAACTCCGCCTCCAGTCAGAAGTCCTCCGTTATTAGCGGCATCTTGGATTACGCTGAGAGGATTACCTCCCATAATCCATGTTATCAGTCCGATGATGATGATGCCGCCGATTCCCATTCCGGCAGCCTTGCCAGCTGACATTCCCCTGCGGTCGTCCACATTGGAGCTGGTCCTTCTTCCATCCATTCTCATAGTGCTATGATATTTTAGTTGTTAAATTCCGGTTGATGGATATGCCCTTTGCAGGCAAAAACAAATATAAGCAATTATTTCAGGAACACATTCAAACTTTGCCCATCTTCTTGAGAAATTCCCACAGGACGACTCCTATGCATACGGAGACGTTGAGGGAGTGCTTGGTTCCGAACTGCGGAATCTCGATGCTTCCATCGCTGAGGTCCACCACTTCCTGCTGAACTCCGTGCACCTCGTTCCCGAAGACAAGGGCATACTTTTCCCCGTCTGAGGTTTTGAAATCGCTGAGCATTATGGAGTTTTCTGTCTGCTCAATGCTGAAGACCCGGTATCCTTCTTGCTTGAGTTTGAGGACTGCATCTTCAGTCTTTTCAAAGTATTCCCAGCCGACGGAGAACTCTGCTCCCAGTGCGGATTTGTGGATTTCTGCGGATGGAGGAGTGGCGCTGATTCCGCAGAGTATGATTTTCTCCGCGATAAATGCATCGCTGGAGCGGAACACGCTTCCTATGTTGAACTGGCTGCGCACGTTGTCGAGGACAACCACCAGCGGCACTTTCTCTTTTTTCTTGAATTCTTCTATGTCCGGCCTTCCGAGTTCGCTGTTGAGAAGTTTGCGGTTAGTCATTTTCAGAATAATTGAGGTTGTTGATCGGGACAAAGTTAATGCAATAGGTTCTTTGTCGATGAATAATTTTGAGAAGTTGGCTAAAAACGTTATATTTGTTCAGATATCTTAAATCAAAAACATTTGTACTATGAAAAAAGCAATCGGAATTTTTATGGCACTGTTGGTTTCTGTCGTTGCTTTCGGGCAAAACAGAGAGAACTACAAGGAATCTGTATTCGGAATAGAGATCCCTATGGTTTATGTAGAGGGCGGTGAGTTCATGATGGGCGGTACTTCTGAGCAGGGCAAAGAAGCTGACAAGGACGAAGTTCTGCACAGGGTAACTGTGAAGGATTTTTATATCGGCCAGTTTGAAATCACCCAGGCCCAGTGGGAAGCTGTTATGGAAACAAGTGTAGTCCAGCAGAGCAAGAAAGCTGACGCTAAGCTTACTCTCGACAAGCTTAACGGTGTAGGCCCTGACTATCCAATGTATTACATCACTTGGGAAGAGGCTATGGAGTTCTGCAAGATCCTCAGCAAGAAGACCGGCAAGAAATACACTCTTCCTACAGAAGCTGAGTGGGAGTTTGCTGCAAGGGGAGGAGTGAAATCCGATCCTAGAAGCCGCACCAAATATGCAGGCAGCAATCTGATAGACAGGGTTGCTTGGTATGACCGTGGTTCTACTCATCCTGTCGGTCAGCTCGAGCCTAACGAACTGGATCTTTATGATATGAGCGGAAATGTATGGGAATGGTGCTATGACTGGTACGGTGCTTACAGCAAGATTGAAACTTTCAACCCGGAGGGTCCTGCAATGGGAGAGGAGCGTGTCCTCAGAGGTGGAAGCTTCCACAATCCTGCATCCCGCTGCCGTGTCTCTTATCGCGGACACAACTCTCCTGAGAGGCGTGCCGGCTACAGAGGTTTCCGTATTGTCTGCCACATAGAACCATCTGCCGGCAGTGAAGACTGATAGTTTCCGAGGCTTTGCCCGAGGCAAGTCTGGAAAGTTTTCTCCGGTGAGTCAGGTTTTTCTCGGCTCACCGGAGTTTTTTGTGCCTGCCGCCAAACGGGCAACGGTGAGCTATATGGCTAAAGTCTTTTCCTCTCTGTATTTTATGCCGTCTTCTTTAAGGATTTTGTAATTAAATTGTTATATTTGCCCGTCTTATGCAATCCGTTTTGGGAGGCATAGGTGTTTTTGATAAAATTAACAACGTTTATACAATATGAAACAAGATCTCGAAATATCCGAACTCATTAAAAGAGAGGAAAATCGTCAGTCCAGAGGCGTAGAACTGATTGCTTCTGAAAACTTTGTAAGCGACCAGGTGCTTGCTGCCCTTGGAAGCGTTTGTACTAACAAGTATGCCGAGGGCTATCCTGGTCACAGATACTATGGTGGATGCCAGGAAGTTGACAAGATAGAGCAGGTAGCTATAGACCGTATCTGCAAGCTTTTTGACGCAGAATATGCAAATGTTCAGCCACATTCAGGAGCGCAGGCAAATATGGCCGTTATGATGGCCTGCATCAATCCTGGTGACACTTTCATGGGTCTGAACCTGGATATGGGAGGACACCTGACTCACGGTTCCCCGGTAAATGTGTCAGGTAAGATGTACCACGCTGTAGCTTATGGTTTGAATAAGGAGACAGGGCTGATTGATTACGACGATATGGAGAAGAAGGCTCTTGAGAACAAGCCAAAGCTCATAATCGGCGGTGCCAGCGCTTATTCCAGAGAGTGGGATTGGGAGAGGATGAGAGCCATTGCAGACAAGGTCGGAGCTATCCTTTGGGTAGATATGGCTCATCCTGCAGGACTGATAGCTAAAGGTCTTCTGAAGAACCCTGTAAAGTACGCTCACATAGTAACTTCTACAACTCACAAGACACTGAGAGGACCTCGCGGAGGTATAATCTTGGTAGGTAAGGATTTCGAGAATCCTTGGGGGCAGAAGACTCCTAAAGGGGAAATCAAGAAGATGAGCGCAATCCTGAACTCTTCCGTATTCCCTGGAATCCAGGGCGGTCCGCTGGAGCATTGCATCGCTGCCAAGGCTGTTGCTTTCTTCGAGGCCCTGCAGCCTGAGTTCAAGACTTACGTTGAGCAGGTTCACAAGAACGCAGTCGTCATGGCTGATGAGTTCATGGCACGCGGCTACAAGGTTGTCAGCGGCGGTACAGACAACCACATGATGCTGATTGACCTGAGGACCAAGTTCCCGGATCTTACAGGAAAAGTCGTTGAAAATACTTTGGTTCAGGCAGACATTACCGTAAACAAGAATATGGTTCCGTTTGATACACGTTCTCCGTTCCAGACATCAGGAATCAGGGTAGGTACTCCTGCTGTTACCACAAGGGGTCTGAAAGAAAACGATATCAAGCATATTGTAGAACTGATAGACAAGGTTCTCAACAATATAACCGACGAGAAGGTTCTCGAGGATGTTCGCCACCAGGTAGAGCAGCTTATGGTTGGTCGTCCGCTGAACATCTGGTAGTGACGGATTTCCCAAAGCACTTGCTTTCCGGCAGGTGCTTTGCTTTTTGAGGCAATACAAGAACATTTAGTAGAGATTATGAATATTATAAAGAAAACAATCCAGCTCGCAGACGGACGTACCATTGAGATTGAGACTGGAAAACTGGCCAAGCAGGCAGATGGCTCGGCCGTAGTTAAGATGGGTGGCACAATGCTTCTTGCCACCGTGACATGCGCCAAGGAAGCAGAAGAGGACGTGGACTTTCTTCCATTGCAGGTAGATTACAAGGAGAAGTTCTATTCCGCCGGAAGATTCCCGGGAGGTTTTATGAAGAGAGAAGGTAAGGCAAGTGACTATGAGATTCTGATAGCCAGGCTTATAGACCGTGCTCTCAGACCACTTTTCCCGGATGATTTCCATGCAGCCGTATTTGTAACCGTTAATCTTATTTCAGCAGACAAGGACACCCAGCCTGATGCTCTTGCAGGACTTGCAGCAGCATCAGCTCTGGCTGTTTCAGATATACCTTTCAACGGACCTATTTCCGAGGTCAGAGTTGCACGCATAGACGGACAGTACTGCATCAATCCTGGTTTCAAGGATCTTGAGAGAGCAGACCTGGAACTGATGGTCGGTGCGACAGCCAAGAACATAATGATGGTAGAGGGTGAGATGAAGGAAGTTTCCGAGGAAGTCATGCTCGGAGCCATCATGTTCGCACATCAGGAAATCAAGAAGCACTGTGCTGTTCTTGAGGAGCTCACAGATGCTGTAGGAAAGCGCGTTAAGAGAGAGTATTGCCACGAGGTCAACGACGAGACAATCCGTGAGGCTTGTGCCAAGTTCTGCTATGACCGCTGCTATCAGATAGCCAAGAGCGCCCTGCCTAAGCAGGAACGCACAGAAGCTTTCGACAACCTTAAGGAAGAATTCATGCAGACGATTCCTGAAGAGGAAAGAGAGGAAAAGACGGCTATGGTAAACCGTTACTATGCAGCTGTTGAGAAGAAGGCCATGAGAGACCTCATCCTCAACGAAGGCCGCCGTCTGGACGGACGTGCAACCACGGATGTGCGCCCTATCTGGTGCGAGGTGGACTATCTGCCTTGTGCGCACGGCAGTGCAATCTTCACTCGCGGAGAAACCCAGAGCCTTGCTACGGTAACACTTGGAACCAAGCTGGATATGAAGGAGATGGATGAGGTGCTCATTGAGCGTACAGAGCCTTTTGTTCTCCACTACAACTTCCCTCCGTTCGCTACAGGAGAGGCAAGGGCTTCCAGAGGAACTTCCAGAAGAGAAATCGGGCATGGTAATCTTGCTATGCGAGCCCTGAAGCCAATGATTCCTACAGGAGAGGACAACCCTTATGCAATCAGAGTTGTTTCAGATATTTTGGAGAGCAACGGATCTTCTTCAATGGCAAGTGTTTGCGCCGGATGCCTTGCCCTTATGGATGCCGGTATCCAGATCAAGAAGCCGGTTGCAGGTGTTGCAATGGGACTCATAGAGCAGGACGGCAAGTTCGCCATCCTTTCTGATATTCTCGGCGATGAGGATCACCTCGGCGATATGGACTTCAAGGTAGCGGGAACCAAGGACGGCATCACCGCCACCCAGATGGACATCAAGTGCGACGGTCTTTCTGAAGAGATTATGGCAAAGGCTCTTGCACAGGCGCACCAGGCTCGCCAGCACATCATGGGCGAGATGATGAAGACCATAGACGCACCGCGTCCTGAGCTCAAGCCTCATGCACCGCGTATCGTCCAGATCAGAATCCCTGGAGACTTCATCGGTGCCGTTATCGGAAAGGGTGGAGAAGTTATCCAGAAGATCCAGAAGGAGACCGGTACAACAGTTACAATCACAGAGGAGAAGCAAGACGACGGAACCAGCATCGGAGCCGTTGACATCTTCGGAACGGACAAGGATTCCATGGAGAAAGCTCTCAACTGGATCAAGGGTATTACCACAGTCCCTGAGCCAGGTCAGGTTTACCACGGAAAGGTAACTTCCATCCAGGACTTCGGAGCCTTTGTAGAGATACTTCCTGGCAAGGAAGGCCTGCTCCACATTTCCGAGATGGCTTGGAAGAAGACCGAAAAGGTCGAGGATGTTGTAAAGCTCGGCGATGAGGTAGATGTCAAGCTCCTCGAGATTGACGAGAAGACCGGCAAGATGCGCCTTTCTATGAAGGCCCTGCTTCCTAAACCGGAAGGCTATGTTGAGCCTCAGAGGCGTCCGCGTCCGGAAGGCGGCAGCCGCAATGGCGGTAACGGACATTCTAACGGAAACCGTCCGGCCGGTGGCAACCGCAACGGCGGCAACAACCGTAACGGTAACGGACATTCAAACGAAAACCGTCCTGGTGGCAGCCGCAATGGAAGCAACAACCACAACGACCATCAGGAACGCCACGGCAACGGCCATGAGAACCACGGCCGCAGCCAGGAAGGTGACCAACAAAACGGCGAATAATAACCGTTTTTAGCAAATGGCTGACAATTAGCAGATTGATTGTTTGAGGGGTAGGCAGAACGCATACCCCTCAAATTGTTAATAAGCTGATTGTCAAACAACAACAGAAAACGCCCATCAACGGAGGTAATCGCTGATCAAGGGAAATAACGCTCACCAACAGAAGTAATCGCTGATCAAGGAAAATAACGCTCACCTACGGAGGTAATCGCTGATATGATCAAGGAGAACAACGCTCACCTACGGAGATAATCGCTGATCAAAGAAAAATAACGCTCGCCAACGGAGGTAATCGCTGATAAGATTAAGGAGAACAACGCTCGCCAACGGAGGTAATTGCTGATTGAGGGAAATAACGCTGTACATATGGAAGAAGTCACTGGCATCGCTGATAAAAAGTCACGCTTCAACGACAAGAAGTTCAACTTCTGGTTCAACATGTTCATCCTGGTGGGGATGATCACTGCTGTCCTGGTGGTAAACATCTTCAAGATCCAGGCCCAGCATGCTGTGACAGTCAAGCAGATTGTGGTTACTGTCGGAGCCATAATGGGTGTTGTTAACACAGTCCTTAGCGCCAACGGCAACATCTGGACATTCCTGTTCGGAGTGCTGGATGTGAGCATCGGAGCCTACGCCAACTACGACAGCGGCAACATGGGCCAGTTCGCCCAGCACGCCTTCTATTTCCTACCGATGCAGTTCATCGGCTGGTGGCAGTGGAGGAAGCGCGGAGCCGGCAAAGTTTCCAAAGTCAAGGCGGAAGTCTCTGGGAGCAATGTAGAATCCGCTAAGGTCAAGACGGAGATTTCCAAGGTCAAGGCCCGCAGGCTTACCGGAAAGCAATGGGTGTATGTGGGAATATCCATTGTTCTAGGTACGGCCATCTGCTACGGAATACTCTACTGGGTGGACCTTAGGCTGCTTGAAGCCGGAAAGATTGCCGAGATAGACAAGGCCAAGCTCTTCCTGGACGCCTTTGTCCTGGTGCTTAACCTGATCGGCCAGATACTTATGTCCTGGGCCTATATGGACCAGTGGTACCTGTGGAACCTGGTCAACGTCTTCTCGATCCTTCTTTGGACCAACCGCCTGATGAGCGCGGGAAGCGACAGCTATACCATCGTGATGGTGATCAAGTACTCGTTCTACCTGCTAAACTCCATCAACGGCCTTAGAATATGGCTCAAGCTCAGCCGCCCGGAACCGGAATCCCGCGGTGGCGAACAAATCGCTGAGAATCAGTAAAATAATAAAACACCCTCCTGCAGTTTTCCGGGAGGGTGTTTTCGTATTTAGCAGTGTTTAAGGCATTTAGCTGCCACCGCCAAAATTGAAGGAGTCTTACTTTCTAAGATTGAGCTCCTTGACGATGTTCCTGTATCTCTCGATGTCAACTTCCTTAAGATAGTCCAGGAAGCGGCGTCTCTTACCAACGAGCATAAGAAGTGCACGCTGTGTTGCGTGGTCTTTCTTATTCCTCTTCATATGCTCGGTAAGGTGAGCGATACGGTAGGAAAATAAAGCAATCTGACTTTCAGCAGAACCTGTGTCTTTATTAGACTTTCCGTACTTGCCAAATATCTCTTGCTTCTTGTCTGAATTCAAATACTCAGCCATTTGCTTAAGATTTTTGTGTGTTAATAATTGTTTTGCTCACCGATACAAGCCTGTAAAGGCTGACATCGGGGCTGCAAAGATATAAAAGTTTTCTTTATTTCAAACTATGGCTCACCTTTCTTCCATGAACAATTCGCCTTTGATGTAATCCAGGTTCTCCTTGGCGAATTCATAGCCTTTGGTTCCGGGGCGGACAAGCTTCAGGTACTTTTCATACCATTCGATTGCCTGTCTGTAGTCTTTCTTTACCTGATAGCAATAGGCAATGGTGGACAGGGCTGGTAAATACTTCGGATTATACCGGTAGGCTTCCTTGTAATGCTCGATAGCCTTGTCCCAGGAGTTCTGTTTACGGTAATATCCCAGCCCGTAGAGCTGATGCACGCGGGACATCATGGCCGGGTCCGGCTGAAGCATATCCATTACCTTGTCCAGCCAAGGCTTCACGACTTCCTCGAATGGATACAGGAATTCTGATTTGACCGAGGCTATCGTATAAGCAAGGTTCACGTCGCTGGAATCGATCTGCCAGGCTGCGTGAAGCTCCTGCTCGGCCCGATACTTGGCCTGGGTGTGCCAATAGCTCTGCCCCAGGAAGAAGTGGATGGGGTAAGAGTCGTTTCCCAGATCCTCCTGTCTCTGGAAAACACTGATTGCGGCATCATAATCTCCTTTCCTGTAATGGGCTACACCTTGAAGGGGCGCAATGGTTGGATTGTCGGGATTTTCCGCAAGGAAAGGCTCGCTGATGGCTATTACCCCGTCATAATCCTTGACGTCCAGAAGAAGGCCCATCGCCTTGGACAAGACAGTCTCGTTCATAGGTTTCATAGCCAAGGCCCTGTGGTAGTACCAGAGAGCTGAATCTGTCTGTTTTATCTGACGGTAGCCGTCACCGATATAGCTGACCACGGCGGGAATTGAATCCAGCTGCAGCACAGCCTTTCCGGCCTGGATGCTCTGTGGATAGGCCTTCAGCCGGTAGAAGGTTTGCATCAGCCTGACCTTGTAGAGGATATTGTCCGGCTTAAGAGACGAAAGCAGGAAATATGTCCCCGACGCATTTTCAAAGTCCCCGCTCTGGAAATGGCAGTCGGCCAGCTCGGCCAGCACAACCTCGTCCATAGCCTCCGGCTGAACCAGGCCAGACAGTTTTTCAATGGCGTCGTCCGTGCGGTATATGCTCTTCAGGTACCGGGCTTCGGCCAGAAGGGAATCGCGATGGGAGGTCTGCGCCCACAGCTGAACGCAGGCCATCATCCATATCGCGATAAGAAGGAATTTTCTCATTATTGAAGCTTGAAGACTACCGGGAAGGAATAGGTGACAGGAACGGCTTTTCCGTCTTGAGTGCCTGGCTTCCATTTCGGAGAGGATTCAACCACTCTCAGGACTTCTGCATCCAGGTCATCACGCACTCCTTTCTGAAGTTTCACATCGCGGACAGCACCATCGGTTCCAATGGTAAACTGTACCAGAACGCGTCCTTGAACTTTGTCTTTGATGGCTTGCTCCGGATATTTTATCTGGCTGTAGAACCATTTTGCAAACTCGCTGTCATCACCTCCGTTAAATGAAGGTTTGATCTCGATGGTGTTAAACGGAAGAGCATCTTGTTCTGGAGCTTCTGAAGCCTGGGCTTCAAAGTTTCCTTGAGCCTGAGGTTCAAATGTCCCTTGTGCCTGTGGTTCACTTCCGTCAGCCGGGGCTGGCTCGGCAGTGTTCTTGGAAGGGTTGCAGGCGAACATGAAGGCAGCCAGTACAGGGATAAGTACAAGATACGACCAGCGCATCCAGGTAGAAGAAGAATGTTTGAGCATCATTTCAATTCGGTTTTTGAGTTTGGTGTGCTGGAAGCCGCTGGCCAGGGAGAAACGATGTTCCCCCACGGCTTTTCGCACAAGAAGTAGTTGATATTGAGTTGCATCGATGCCTTTTTTAATAACACCCTCGTCGGCCTCGTATTCATGGACCAGGCGGAGTTCTTCGTTGATTATCCAAACCAGCGGATTCCACCAGAAGATAATCTGGAGGGGCAGGAAAAGGAGCAGATCAAGAGAATGCCTTCTCTGCACGTGCATCAGCTCATGGGTGAAGATTGCAGGGTTTTCTTGCAGGTCTTTCCGGCTTATGACAACCTTTCTGCCCCAGCTGAAGGACGGTACATCCTCTTCCAGGACTATCAGGCTGCAGTCTTCCCGTTTAGCGGATTTCCCTTTTCTGATTATCTGGAGCATCTTCAAGGCCGATACCAGATAGATGGAAAGAGTGACGGCCGCTCCGATGGCAAATACTGCCAAGAGGACCTCATTCCAAGGGAAAGGCGCCTGGGTTGCCTCCGGTTCCGTTCCCACTTTCACCATAGTCAGTTCCGTGGCACCGCCGACAAAAGCCGAGACTGTCCTGACCTTTATAAGCGGCAGCAGAAGGCAGAGATAGCTTAATGAAAGCAGCAGCCCGCGGTTCAGCCTGAAGAACGTGGTCCGGCGCATTGCCAGCAGGTAAAAGGCGTAGAACAGGCTAAGATATAGCCCGGCTCGCGCGATATATAGAAGGAATGGTGTCATTTCTTGTTCTTTTCTATTTGGGCAATGAGGTTTTTAAGCTCCTGCAGGTTCATCTTGTCTTCTTCCACGAACTGGGAAACCAGACGCAGATAAGAATTGTCGTAATAGCGGGCAACCACCTCGGAAACGGTATCCCCGTGATACTGGCTTTCACTTATTT
The DNA here is from genome assembly GCA_900316795.1 of uncultured Bacteroidales bacterium. GTDB lineage: Bacteria > Bacteroidota > Bacteroidia > Bacteroidales > UBA932 > Egerieousia. Next base: position 110,350 of record ONEF01000005.1, read on the forward strand.
TAACCTTGTAGCGGAAGGAGTTTGCCATCGGTTCCCTTTCCAGAAACCCTTTTTCCTCCAGGAACTTCACGAGCGTGGCCACTGTGTTGTAGTGGGGTTTCGGGTCTGGGATATAACTGATCAAATCTCTGATAAACAAGGGTTCATGAGCCCAGAATATGTTCATCAGCATCTCTTCTTTTGCCGTCAGTTTCTGTTTCATCGTCAATCGGACAGTTGGTTTTACAATGCAAATATAGCAATTATTTTCATATCTCCTAAAAATTTTAGTAGATGTCCTTTATTTTTTAGGAGAAAATTCTTGATACTTTTGCAGAGCAGACTATGACTTTACAAAGCAGAACGGTCAAATATGACAACGGCCTTGGGGAGGTTACTTACACCAAGTACCCTCAGAGCCGCAGCGTAAGGGTTATGGTTTCTTCCAAGGGGGAGATAAAGGTAACTCTGCCGACATACACGTCTTATCAGGAAGCCGAACGGTTCCTGTTCTCTGTCGGGGGCAGTATTGTTGCCAAGCGCAAGGAAATCCTCAGCCGTCTTGAAACGGCCAGGCAGACCGGCGCACCTTCCTTGTACGAGATAAACAAACTTGCCCACAAGATTCTTCCGCAGCGTACACGGCAGATGTATGAGCTTATGAGCAGCAAGGTCAAGATACGGGACAGCCGTGGAAATCTCGTTGAAGATCCTTTCCGGTACAACAGGGTTGCCATCAAGAACAACTCTTCCAACTGGGGCAGCTGCTCAACTCTCAGGAACATCAATCTGAACATGAATCTTGTGAGACTGCCGCAGGAACTGATGGATTACGTCATCGCACACGAACTCTGTCATCTGGTCTATCCCAACCACAGCGACAGGTTCCACAAACTGCTGAACGCAATAACGGACGGAAAGGAAAAGGTCCTGTCCGCCCGTCTGAAGAGAGTCAAACTCTGAAGCTCTTGCCTTTAAATCTTGAAAAGAGCCGAGTTTCGGAGCTGTTATCTCTGAGTCTTGACGAAAGTTGTTCCGTTAAACTGGTATTCAACCGGTTTTGCAAGTTCCCAAAGCCTGTCATCGGCGATGTAGCTAGGTCTTAGCAAAAGCACATTATCATCCTGCTCCCCGAACCTCAGGTCCAGGCCGTGGAGTGAGTTCTTCTCCCTGTCATACTCACGCTTCATTTCCTTGAGAGAAGATTTCAGGTCTTCAGGCACATCCACACCGTCGAAGAACTCGTTGAAATCGGGGGCTTTGATAGGGTTCTCCACCTCAGTCAGCAAGCCGTTGCGGTAGGTGTAGGTCTTCATTATGTCCAGTACGGCACCATCTACTCCGGCTTCCGTGTAATAAAGCACAAAGAGGCCGTTGTCGTTGAGCATGTGGTAACAGTTGACATAAGCAATGTTGTAGATGCCTCCCTCGCCGTTCATGCAGCTGATTCTGTTTGGAGAGGTGTACTCGTCGAACACGCGCTTTGTCTCTGTGGCTTCCTTGTAGATTGAGTCGTTGATTCTTTCCGGAATCAGACTGCGGTCTATCAGGCAGAGAACTTCCTGGGCGTAGTCCGGACCGGTATAGGCCTGGTCTGGCTCAACCTCACCCTCAGGAGCCTGGACTGCGGAAACCTGTGTGGAGTCTGTCTCTGTAACCTGAACTTCGTTAGTTTTGCCTTTGCATCCGGCAAGAATGGCGAGGCAGACTGTGGAAACTGTCAAAAAACATGCTTTCATAATATAAGTTTGATTGTTTGTAATTACTTCTTGCTGAGGGCGCTCAGCCTTTCATAAAGAGCATCGATGCCTTCAACCAGTTCCTTGGAAACTCCCTTGTAGTACTTGTCGGCCTTGATCTCCTCAGGGCGATGGTTGATCTTGTCTATCATGTCATCCTGAAGGTCAAGGGCATCGCCGATGATTTCACCGACTTTGTCCATTTTCTCTTCTCCGTTGAGTTCGAGATAGATGAAGCAGTCGTCTACAAGCTCTGCAACAAGGAATTCAACGTCTTTCTTTATATCACGAAGATTCATATTTGTAATGTTTTAATTGATTGTTTTATGTAAAAAAAAGAAAAATCAGTCCTGAGGGAATCACCACGGCCGTTTGCCGGAAAGGCGAAGACGCTCGGATAACGGGGTTAGGGGAGCTGCGAGGCCGACGGCAGGTATATTGTGCTGTTCTCCGCTGATGTCAAAGCGCAGCGATGCTCCGTTACTGCGGACTTCCATGGTGACAGGTGCGCCCATCACCAGCGGCAGGTTCACGTCTCCGTGTCCGGCCGGAAAGCCGCACAGGACAGGGATATTATAGGACTTCAAGTATTTACGCAGCATTGCTTCCACGCTCTCGTCGGTAAATTCCTTGCCGCAGTCGGTGAACTCGCCAAGGATGACGCCCTTGCAGCGATTCAGGACCCCGTTCATCATAAGGATGGTAAACTGCCTGTCGATGTTGTGCATAGACTCTTCGACCTCTTCGATGAAGAGGATCAGGTCGCTTCCGGCGGTGGCGTCAGCCTGAGTTCCCAGATTAGGGGCAAAGGTGCAGAGATTGCCGCCTACCAGGACGCCACGTGCAAAACCCTCGATATTCTGGGGATGAGCCGGAACTTCATAGAGCGGCACATTGCCCAGAAGCAGATCGCGCATCAGCGTGCTGGTCAGATCCTGGCCGCCCTTGGCAAGGAATGAACTCATAGTACCTTGTATGCTCATCACGCCGGCACGGTTCAGCAGGCCGTGAAGGGTGGTGATGTCGCTGAAGCCCACGAGCCATTTCGGATGGGCGGAAAGTTCTTTGAGCTTCAGCTCGTCGATGAGCTGGATGGTTCCGTATCCGCCGCGGTTGCAGATGATGGCCTTGATGGAAGGATCGTTAAGGGCCCAGCGGATGTCGCTTACCCGCTCCTCGACGGTTCCTGCATACTGGCCGTCATACTTCTTGCCCACGTTCGGCCCGATAACTGGTTCCAGGCCCCATGTGCGAAGCAGTTCGGCAGTCTTCTCCACATTCTCCATCGGCGTGAAAAAGGACGGGGAAATAAGCGCGACCTTGTCGCCCTTTTTCAGATAGTCCGGTTTCCTGCAGTTAAGGGTAACGTGCTTATGCCTGGAGCAATCGTCATTCTTTTCGCAGGACATTGTCAACAGTCCGCAAAGGGCAGCTAAGATGAAAAGGCGTAATTTCATTTTTATTGCTTGGGACATAAATGATTATTCCTCTGCGGCGTATTTGAGGTTGACGCCCTTGTTCATCTCCAGTCCGAGGCCTGGTTTTGAAGATGGAACTATCCTTCCGTCTTCAACTGTAGAAGAGTGGAATACATCATTTGCTATCAGCCAGTTTCCGTCGAGGTCAGTCCATTCGCATACAGGAGCTATCTGGGCGCCCGCAGCAATGGCTACAGAAGTTTCCGTCATACATCCTACCATCAGCTTCATGCCCAGAGCCTGCGCCAGGGATACCATCTCCCTTGCCTCGTGAAGTCCGGTGCATTTCATAAGCTTGATGTTGATTCCGGAGTAGTGGCCGTAGAGCTTGCGTACATCGGTGAGCCTCTGGCAAGCCTCATCTGCCATGATAGGAAGCGGGCTTCTCTCTGTAAGCCAACCGGTTTCCTCGAGCATCAGCTTAGGCATAGGCTGTTCAATCATGTTAACATTCTTGGTAGCCAGCCAGTTGATCATATCCAGTGCGTAGAACTTGTCTTTCCAGCCTTGGTTTGCGTCTATGCAGATGGTGGTGTCTGTAACCTCGCGTATGGTGTTGATCATCATCTTGTCCTGTTCCTCGGTCCTGCCGAGCTTAACCTTGATCAGGTGGCCTTCAGCTGCGGCTTCCTTAGCTTTCTGAAGAACTTCTTCCCTGGATGCAAGTCCTACCGTAAAGGAGTTGTAAGGGCAGTTCTTAGGGTCGAATCCCCAGATCTTCCACCAAGGCTGTCCAAGCATCTGGCCAACCAGATCGTGGAGGGCTATATCTATAGAAGCCTTTGCCGCACAGTTGTTTGTAGTTATGGCATCCATCTCGGCCATAATGTCTCCGATCATCCAAGGATCTTTGAACTTCTTCAATACAGGCCTTGCCTTCTTCAGATAGTCGATCGCCGAGTTTGTAGTTTCACCAAGATAAGGAGGCATGGCAGCCTCACCATATCCGGTATATCCGTCATAAGTGATTCTGGTAAGGACGATAGGGGTTGTGCTTCTGGAGTTGTTGGCGATGGTGAACACGTGTTTCATCTTGGCGGTGAAAGGGCACCATTCGAGTTCCAGCTCCTTTTTCCCGGAAGGTTTTGATACTCCCTTTGCGCGTGCAAAAATCTGGGATGGACTCAGAAGAGCGGCTGCTGCTGTAAGCAGGCCTGCACTCTTCAGGAATGTTCTTCTGTCGGTCATTGTGTGTATGTTTTAAATGTTGTTCTTTCTTTTTGATTCTCAGCGATTTTTCTTTGCTTCAGCTTTCTGCAAATTTGCTTTCAGCGATAGGGACTACTTCGTAAGCCCGGCGTTCTTGACGCTGACGACGCCTTTGCCCTGGTCTGCCGTGCCGATTATCCTGCGGGCCTTGAGCAGCCTCTTGGCTCCGGCGTAGTAGTCTTTCTCCCCAGGAATCAGGCTGTTGATCCTGACTATGTTGGAAGAATGGATAATCTTGCCGTCTCCCATATATATGGCCACGTGGGTGACTCTTTCCTTGCGGCCGTTCTCAGCCTTGCGTCCGAAGAACAGGAGGTCTCCGGGCCTGAGGTTGGCAAGAGCAGCCTTGGTGTAGGTCCCTTCCACGAACTTGTGTACATCTACGCTGTCTCCGGTCTTGCACTGCTGGGAAGCATCTCTCCTGAGGACATATCCGTTAAGGAAATATGCGCTCTTGGTAAGGCCGCTGCAATCAACTCCCTTGATGGAAGTTCCGCCCCACACATAAGGAAATCCGCAGAACTGCTTGGCTGTCTCAACGATGTTCTTCTCCGTTGGAACAGCGTTGTCCATCCATTTGTGGAGATCTATGACATCCTCCTCCGGAACATATCCGGTGCGGCCGTCGGCTACGGAAACCTTCCTCCAGACTCCCTGCCTGCCTTCATCGATGAGTATGCAGCCCCAGACAAGGTCACTTACAGGAAGGCTGCTTACGTTCTTCTCAGAGTAGAGGGTTGAATATTTCTTGTTTACGAATACCTTCGGCTTTGCCAGATATTCTTCGTATTCGGCTTTGGTCATGGCCTTTACGCTGCGGGTAATTACCCAAGCCGTATAGCCTTCCATGTTGATGCAGCGGTACCAGTCGTCGTCATTTTCCTCAAGTATCCTGACCGGCATTCCCATCAGGGCCTGCGTTCCGGACTCTCCGCTGAACCTTCCGTCGCAGTTGAAGCTTGCAGTGGACATGCAGACGATGCCGTAAGTCTTGCCTTTCAGACTATTGCTTGGCAGCAGGTCTATCCTGTTCTGAGCCGTGATCCCGGCATCGGCGAGCCTGGAAACCAGAGCCTCAACGGCCTCCTTCTCAGTGGTAGAGCCAACCAGTATCAGCTTTCCATCCTTCTCTATCAGAGAGACATCGTAGGTCTTGTCCCTCTCGTCGGGAGCGTACTTGTTCATCACATCATTGCTGATTTTGTTGAAAAGAGCGTTCACGTTCTGCCCGAAGGCTCCGATATTCAGCAGCAGGGCTGCAGACAACAGCAAGTAGATTTTTTTCATCGCGATGGATATTTACATAAAATTTACAGATAACAAATATACAAATTTTGGTAACTTTGTAAAAACACTGATTACTATGAAAAGAATACTTTCCCTTTCAGCCATTTTTGCGGTGGTCGCATTGTCCGTCTGCTGCAAGTCCAACACCCAGACTATGCCGTCTGTGGTGAAAACTCCTTCAGCCGGAACTTTGACCGCATACTACGCTACTGAAGATTTCAGCGATGTAACAAGCGCCTACAATTTCAGGAAGGGAGATTTGATCTGCGATGACAACAATGAATTCATCTCCATCCTTGACTACGATGCAGACAACTACAAATTTATGCCGGAAGAAGCCGAAGACGGCAACGTATATGGCGCTTTCGTCTTCCCCAAGTCCAAGGCAGAAAAGGTAGTATATAACCAGAACCAGCTTACAACGGAACTCGTAGGGGACAGGATTGTCTTCAAAGACAAGGACGGCAACCTGGTCACCATCTTCAAGTCCAGCAGAAACGGCCAGCCTCTGTACATAATGAATGATGAGAAATGGGAATTTGAGCCAGGCCCGGAGGAGCTTCTGAAAAAGTATGACAGCTGCTATGTGATCAGTGTCCATTTCTCTGACGCTCTGTTTGAAGAGCCGCTGGAAACCAACGGAGACATCATCAAACTCTACCAATATGAAGAGGATGCCGCCAATCCTGTATATTCCGGGGCCATTGAAGACGGGTGGTACATCAAAGGCGACTGGGACTACAAGAAATCAGCCTATGACGAAAACGGAAATCTTCTGGTTCCGCTGGAAAGGACGGTAGATATTCCGGTATCCTATTCCGTTGCATACATCGGAGACAAGGATGCCCTCTACGTAAACGGCACCCTGTACTACAGAGTCAAGTAATTCTCGTATGAGAAAGCATACAGCCCTTAGCTTATTCATAACACTTTGCCTTCTGGCATCTTGCAGCCCGAGGTTTACGGAGTTCACTTTCGTGCAGATGACCGATCCGCAGATCGGGTTCAGGGACCCCACTCCAGGCTTCAGGAAGTCCGACTCTCTTTTCAGCAGGGCCGTTGAGGCGGTCAACACCCTTTCCCCGGTCGGTTCCGCTGATAACGCTCGTGGTCCCAAGTGCGTGATCATTACCGGAGACCTCATCAACGATGCCTATGACACATTGCAGGATTCCATCTACAGGGCCAACCGAGCCAAGATAATAGCACCGGTGTATGAAGTCCCCGGCAACCACGACATCCGCCCGTGGAACCCTGAAAATCACGCCCACTATCTTCAGCAGAGAGGCTATGAAAGATTCTCCTTCCGGCTGGGCGGCTGCGCCTTCATCGGCTTTGACTCCAACTGCATCAAAGACGGCCAGGAAAAGGCTGAGGAACAGCAGTTCAAGTGGCTGGAAAGGGAACTCCGGAAATCCCGCCGCTACAAATACATCTTCGTGTTCCTTCACTGCCCGGTAATCCGTGAGAGCATCGATGAAGAAAATGATTACTTCAATTTCCATAAAGCTCCGGATACTTCCGGAAGCGCTGATGCCGCAATCGGAGGTCCCAGGGGAAAATACATGGCACTGTTCAAGAAATATGGGGTAGATGTGGTCTTCGCCGGGCACACCCACATGGATTACGACACTACCGTTGAGGGCATACGGTTCGTCACTGCCGGGCCGGTGGGAATGCCCCTCGGCCGCGGCTATTCTGGCTTCGAAGTAGTCAAGGTTACCAAAGAAGGCATAGACTGCCGCTTCGTCCCAACCCCCTGAGGAAGCTGCTCCAGCCTCTGTTTTGGAACCGGATGCTTAGGTTTCAGAGGGCGGAGATATTTGATAACTTTGCCCCGGGGATGTTTGGATTTTGGTTGGGGTGGCGTTGTTTATTTATGGGTAGCTTGGTTTATTGGGTTATATGGCTGAACTGAATTCGTTTGTGGATTATTTCCGTAGGAAGTACGGGGCGCGGTTGCAGAAGGTTGTGATCGATGCGGGTTTCACGTGTCCGAACCGGGATGGCTCAAAGGGCGTGGGCGGCTGCACTTTCTGCCTTAACAACGCTTTCCATCCCAACTACTGCACACCGGAAAAGCCTTTGTTCCAGCAGATAGAGGAGGGGATTGAGTTTCACCGTGTGCGTTATCGCCATGCTCAGCGATATATTGCATATTTCCAACCCTATACCAATACCTATGCGCCTGTGGAAAAGCTCCGGGAACTCTATGGTCTGGCGTTGAGCCATCCTCAGATAGAGGGCATAGTGGTGGGAACCCGCCCGGACTGCGTGGACGAAGAAAAGCTTGACCTCCTTTCCGGCATCCAGGATTCAGGGAAGATTGTGATTGTGGAGTACGGCATTGAAAGCTGCTACGACCGGACTCTGAAACGGATCAACCGTGGGCACGACTTCGCTTGCGCCAGAACGGCTGTGGAGATGACTGCGGAGAGAGGCCTTACCCAGTGCGCACACTTCATCTTCGGGCTGCCGGGAGAATCCCTGGGCGAAATGATGGATGAGGCGGAAATCATCAACTCCCTGCTGCTGACTTCAGTCAAGTTCCACCAGCTGCAGATCATCCGGGGTACGGCTATGGAGCAGGAGTTCAGGGAGCATCGGGAAGACTTCCACGAGTTTACGCTTGACGGTTATCTGGACTTTATGGCGGAGTTCATTCCGCGCCTGAGGCCGGACATCTACATAGACCGCTTTGCCAGTGAGGTTCCTCCGCGATACCTTTCTCCTTTGCAGAGGGGCTGGGGCCTGATTCGTTACCAAGAGCTTTTGGATATGCTCCGCAAGCGTATGGCTATGCAGCAGGGTTGAGTGGCGCTGAGTGGGGGCGGCGGGTTTTCTTGTTTGGGCTTTTGGGAAGAATTGAGTATATTCGCCCAATTATTCTATCGCGAGAAAAACAGTTTGCCTTATGCAGAAGAAAGTTAACAAAACCAACCCGGCAGACCAGATTGTTCTTGAAGGTCTGACATTTGACGATGTCCTTTTGGTTCCAGCTCATTCTGACGTGCTTCCAAGGGAAGTGGATATTGCTTCCAAGTTTACCAGAGAAATTACATTGCAGGTTCCTATAGTTTCTTCTGCGATGGATACTGTGACGGATTACCGAATGGCTATCGCCATTGCCCGTGAAGGTGGTATCGGTGTGATACACAAGAATATGCCTATTGAAGTTCAGGCTGACCAGGTTCGCCGCGTGAAGAGAGCCGAGAACGGGATGATCTTTGATCCGATAACCATTTCTCCGGACGCTGTGGTTGCTGATGCTCTGCGTCTTATGGCAGATAACCACATTGGAGGTATTCCGGTGGTGGATTCAGGCAAGAAACTGATTGGTATTGTTACCAACAGGGACCTCCGTTTCGTGGCCAACAAGAAGACCCCGATACATAAGGTGATGACGAGCGAGAACCTTGTGACAACTACCCGTACGGATCTGGCAGAGGCCACTCGTCTGCTCCAGAAATACAGGATCGAGAAACTTCCTGTAGTCAACAAGCAGGGCGTTCTGATAGGTCTGATAACTTACAAGGACATAAATCAGATTAAAGACAACCCTAACGCCAGCAAGGACTCGATGGGAAGATTGATGACTGCTGCTGCCGTGGGGGTTACTGCAGATGTTAACGATAGGGTTTCAATGCTTACTGAAGCTGGGGTTGACGCTATAGTGATAGATACCGCTCACGGACATTCCGAGGGAGTGCTGAAGACTCTCAAAGCAGTGCGTAAAGCGTTCCCTAAGCTCCAGATAGTAGCAGGCAACGTGGCTACGGCTGAAGGTGCTTTGGCTTTGGCAGAATGTGGAGTGGATGCTGTAAAGGTGGGTATAGGGCCTGGTTCTATATGTACGACCAGAGTGGTTGCCGGAGTGGGTGTTCCTCAGCTTACGGCAGTGATGCTGGCTTCAAATGCGCTCAAGGGTAGTGGAATCCCGGTAATCGCTGACGGTGGTATCCGCTATTCCGGAGACATCGTAAAGGCTCTTGCGGCAGGTGCAAGTACCATTATGGCAGGGTCTTTGTTTGCAGGTGTTGAGGAATCTCCGGGAGAAACCATCATCCTCAACGGCAGGAAGTTCAAATCCTACCGCGGAATGGGCTCTCTGGAAGCCATGCAGCAGGGCAGCAAGGACCGTTACTTCCAGGATATGGAGGACGATGTGAAGAAGCTTGTTCCTGAAGGAATTGTAGCCCAGGTTCCATACAAAGGGCAGCTCAACGAGGTCATTTACCAGCTTGCAGGAGGCTTGAGGGCAGGTATGGGATATTGCGGAGCAAAGGACATCGAGACCCTGCGTTCCGCCAAGTTTGTAAGGATAACTTCAGCTGGTGTGAGGGAGAACCATCCTCACGACGTGACCATTACGCGGGAGGCTCCTAACTATAGCCGCGGCCTGTAGGTGCTGCAGTTGGCCAGACTGGAGTTTGTGTTGAATTTGTTAGAAATAATTTAGAAGAAATATGTTCCTTAAGAAGATTTATTCATTTGCCTCATTTGTAAAGAGTGTTGTGGCTGTGGCAGCGCTGTCTGTGTTGTTTTCCGCCCAGAATGCAAATGCGCAGGTTTACAAGAACGGACTGATAGACAAGACAGTGGCTTTGATAGGCAACGAGTCCATACTTCTTTCACAGATAGAGGAGCAGGTGCAGCTCATGCTGGCCAACGGCACTCCTATGACTGATGAGAAGAAAATGCGTTGCCAAATATTGGAGCAGACTTTGCAGCAGAAACTTTTCCTCAATCAGGCAAAACTGGACAGTCTCACGATTAGTTCCGATATGGTGGAAGCGCAGCTTCAGGAAAGAGTGGACAATGTTTTGTTCCGTCTTGGTGGCGAGCAGAATGTTGAGGAGTATTTCCGTAAGCCGCTTTTCAGGTTGAAAGAAGACTGGCGGGCCATTTTGGGAGAGCAGAACCTCATTGGCCAGGAGCAGAGGCAGATAGTTTCAACTGTGCCGCAGCTTACCCCAAGCGAGGTGCGCAGGTTCTACAAGAATGTAAACAAGGACACTCTTCCTGAAATCTCAACTCAGTACCGTTTGAGGCATATAGTTCTCTATCCGGCTAAGGAAGATGCTGTTATGCAGGTAAAGGAAAGACTTCTGGAGTTCCGCCAGAGGATTCTCAACGGCGAGAGATTTTCTTCTCTGGCTGCTTTGTATTCAGACGACAAGGAAACTGCTTTAAGAGGCGGAGAGCTGGGAATGGCTCCAAAGAATCTTTACTGGCCGGCCTTTACTGACGCGGCTGTCAGTCTGAAGGAAGGACAGATTTCCCAGATAGTTGAAACTCCGGACGGCTTTCACCTTATCCAGATGATAGAGAAGAACGGGGATATGTTCAATGCCCGCCATATACTTCTAAGGCCAAATTATTCAGTTGAGGCAAAACAGAAATGCATCACTCGTCTGGACAGTATCCGCAATGCGATACTTATGGACAGCATAACCTTTGAGAAGGCTGCACTTACTTATTCCGAAGATCCTAAGTCTGTCCTTAACGGAGGGCAGATGGTGGAAGAGAGTACCGGCAGCATCTATTTTGAGAAAGATATGCTCAAGCCATCAGATTATGCTGTTCTCAAAGACATGAAGGTAGGGGATATCTCCACTCCGTTCGAGAGCCAGGACAATGAGGGCAGGGGGCAGATCATTTTCAAGATTATCAAGCTTGAGGAGATAATTCCGGCTCACGTTGCCAACATAGACCAGGACTTCCTGGCAGTTCAGAACTTCGCCCAGACAATAAAGCAGGAAGAGGCTATCAAAAAGTTCATTGAAGAAAAGCAGAAGACTACATTCATCCGCATAGATGACATGTTCAAGGACTGCGATTTCCAGATGGACGGCTGGGTAAAGAACAGTCAGGACAAAAAGAAGTAGGATTCTGTCCGGATGCCTGCATCATCAAACATAAAGACTGGCGGATTCAGGGGATTGTTCCTCTGTCTGGCCTTTTTTGTATTTGGTGCGGTAACTTCTTATGCTCAGGACTTTACAGAAGACAGGGACAGCCTGGTCCGTCTGGTTTCCGCCAAAGCCATCAAGCTTACCGAAATAGACGGGAATCCTTTCAGGATAGTGCAGGGCCCTGCCCGTTTCCTTCACAACAATACTTATCTTCTCTGCGACAGTGCAGCCTGGGATGTCAACTCCAACGTCATAGACGCGATGGGCAATGTAAAGATTATCCAGAACGACACTTACCTGGAGAGCGAGTTTGCCACCTATATCGCTGATGACAATCTTGTGCAGTTCAGAGGAACTGTAGTAAAACTTTACAACAAGAAGGGGGATCAGCTCAAAACACAGTTCCTTGACTACAACACTGCGGACAGCGTGGCCACTTTCTATAATGGCGGTGCCATGCGTTCTGCCAAGGGAGACATTGTGGAGGGGCTTGAAGGCATATATGACGCTGCTGACAGGCTGTTTTTGTTCAACGATGATGTCTGCATGTATTCAGACTCCGTCTTTGTCTCTTCCGATGCCGCTGAATACCACTCTTCCGTGGAGATTGCGATGTTCAGCGAGAATACCGTGGCCTGGAAGGAGAGAGACACTCTGTTTTCCAACAACGTGGAGTACAATGTCCAGAACAAGACCCTTGCCTTGAAGGCGGACAACTACATTGCCACCAAGGACCAGGAACTCTGGGCCGGGTGGATAGACTACCACCGTTCTTCCGGAAACGCTGAACTGTATGACAACGTGCAGGTAAGGGACCAGGCACAGTCTGCCATCATAATGGGCGACAAGGGTATTTATGTCCAGAACCCTATGCTTGTATATATGACCGACAATGCTGTTGCCGGAATGTACTCGGAAGAGAAGACGGGGGTGGATTCTCTGACCAACCGCCCCATCTACAAACGTGACACCCTGTTCCTTGGAGGAGATACGCTTAAGATGTGGCAGCTCCCTATGTACCAGATAGATTCCAGTGAAGTCTCAGCCGCCAGGCAGCGCCGTGAGCTTGCGGATCTGGACCCTATGGTGGAGATTGACCGCCAGAACCGGGAATGGTTTGCCGCCTACCGCCGCAACAAAGCCAACGAGGGCAAGATTCCTCCTCCGCCGAACCCTGCCAAAAAGCCTCAGGAAGAAAACTCTCCTCAGCAGGAACACCCGGAAACGCCATCCTTTGAAGGGCATATCCAGAATCCGACCTTTGCAGGTAAGCCGGACAAGGCAGCATTGTTGAAGAACCGTCAGACTAAAGATACACTTTCCGTCCTCAGCGATTCACTCTCCCTGGCAGACTCACTTTCTCTGGCGCAGGACAGCATACCTGCCGTGGACAGCACTGCGGTAACTTTCATGAGCGTGTTCCACAAGGTAAAACTTTTCAGAAGTGATCTTAGAGGCGTGTGTGATTCTTTGATTTACACCACTATAGACAGCATAGCCCGTTTCTACCGCAACCCTGCTCTGTGGAATGAAGACAAGAACCAGTTCACGGCGGACAGCATCCAGCTTTCTGTCCGCAACAATGAAATCTACAAGGCTAACCTCATTGAGCACGCCTTCATCATAAGCCAGGAGGATTCCATCCACTTCCATCAGATAAAGAGCACCGAGATGGTGGCCTACTTCAAGGACAACGATGTTTACCGTTTTGACGCTATGGGCGGAGTGCAGGCATTGCTGTTCCTCCGCGAAAAGGACAGCAGCGTGACCCTCATGAACCAGAAAGAATGTAAGCTCCTGACGGCAAAAATCGCTGACCAGACCATTGAGAGGGTACGCTACATCCAGGATGTGAAAAGCGATATCCACCCTACATACGGACTTCCTCTGGAGAAGAAGCGTCTGAGAGATTTCAAGTGGCGTGTGGACGAGATGCCTAAAACACGCAACGAGCTGACAGACAGGAAGGTCAAACCTTCTGCCAGGGGCTTTATGCGCAAAAAGCATTTTCCGCGTTTCTATCATACCAAAGACTTTTTCCCTGAGTCTTTCCGCCAGATAAACGAACTGTCAAAATCCATAACCCGGAAGATAAGGGAAGAGGACCGTGCAGAAAGGGAGCGGCAGCAGGCCAAGGACCTTGAAAAACGCCGCAGGGAGGATGCTGAGAGCATGGAATCCCGGGAAGAGGAAGAAAGACCCCGGGAAGAAATCGCTGAGAAGGAAGGTCCTGTAATGATTTACAACCGGAAGGAGCAGAGTGAAGCAAAGTAGTTGCCGGATAGTAATTTAAGATATATGTCAAACAATCGGTTATCAGATATGTCTTGCAGAAAGGTTTTTCCAAGAGGCTGTTTTTCATTTGTATTCCGCAACGGGCATCAGGTATGCGGTTTAATGGCTGTTGTGCTTTTGACCGCGTTTTCCTTCACCTTTTCAGCACCGTATGCCGGGGCCCAGAGCAAAGACCTTCTGGCCACCAACGGAGAAAAGGTTGAACGGCTCAGGAAAATGAACCCGTTCAAAGACAAGGTGGTAAAGCAGTATGTCAAAGACAGCCTTCAGACTCTCATCCAAAGATGCGAGGTTGTCCTCAAGGCTGCATATATGAAGGGAGAATATGTCGCTACGCATTATGATGTGCCTGGCTGGGAAGGCTTCCCGGTAGAAGAATATACCTACTACACATCCAAGGATGTAAAGACCGGCCGCCCGAAGAAAGGCAGGGTTTATCTTCTGATGCCTACAGCTGAGCAGCTTGCATACTGGACTATCTCCGCTTGCTGGAAAACCGTCCACAGCCTGGATTATGTTTATACCAACACCCTGCTGAGGTTTATCCGCTGGCAGAGCGGGGCCCAGTTTGCCGTAAGGGGTGTGGTTTATGAAGCTATGTACACGGCAGGTTATTATGAGCCATATATTTTCAAAGACGGCATAACGGTGTATGTAAAGGATCCGAAGATGAAAGCAGGAGACGAGCAACTGGCCGAGTGTACTGAAGAGCAGCTGGAATTCTATCTCAATCTGACAGATGACGATCTCAAGCCTTATACAGGTTCCTATGCCCGCATCTGCTCCACCACCAGGGAGATGTACTACAGCTGGGGCGGAGGGGAAGATGTAGGTACCAGTTCCTTCCGTGAGGGCCGTTCCCTTAACTTCATGAAAATCATCCGAGAGCAGTACAAACGCGCCCTCAAGAGCAAAGACAACGAACTGATGGACGCCTGGTGCAACGTTAACCTCAAGGACTATCCGTACAAAGGCCGAGACTGATATGCTTTCATACGTAATCATAGGACTTGCCATCTTCCTCGGAATTGTAGGTATCATCGGCTGCGTGCTGCCTGTCATCCCGGGTCCTCCTATCAGCTGGGCCGGTATGATGATCCTCTATTTCTGGGGCAAGGGGACAGACTCTTCGGGAGATACGATGTCAACCCGCCTTCTTCTCATCTGGCTTGCTGTCACGATTGTTGTAACTGTCCTGGATTACCTTGTGCCTTCATACCTGACCAAGGTCTCCGGTGGCAGCAAATACGCTTCCCGCGGCGCACTTGCCGGAGTTCTTGTCGGATTGTTCTTCGCTCCTTGGGGAATCGTACTTGGCCCTATGCTGGGTGCTTTCATCTGCGAAGCCGCCTTCTCCGGAAAAAAGGCCGGCCAGAGCATAGTCCCGGCCCTCGGTGCCTTTGCAGGCTTTGTCTGCGGCACTCTCCTGAAGCTCATTTCCTGCGGTTTCATGATGTACTACATTGTAGTTTACTGTTTCTGACCAGAGTGCACTTCTGGCATCATTTCTCGGCGATTTTGAAAATATCTCAAAAATAATGTCGCTGAGTATTGTTTTATTTCATAACTTTGGATGCTCTATGGTTCATTGCCCAGAGAGTACATTAGAATATTTGCAAATATCGTATATTATGAAACAACTCATTAAAGTTCAAGAAACAAAGGAGTTCTACCGGACTCCTGCGGTTGAGTTCCTCAATCTCGAATCTGAGGGTATCATCTGCGCAAGCGGAGATGGTATCATTGAGGACTGGGAGGAGGACGATGATCCTATCACTATCTAAAAATCAGCAGTTATGACAAAGAATTTCAAATCTTACATTTTGAGTGCTTTGGCAGTAGCTGCCGTAGCACTTTCCGGTTGTTCAAAGAACGACGAGGGAATGCCTGAGGTTCAGAAGAAGGACTTTTCCGTAACCCTTTCCGGAGTATCAACCAAGACTACTAACGATGGCATGTCCACCCTTTGGGCAGCAAACGATGCCATCAACCTCTTCCATGCCGCTCTTGGAGGAGAAGAAATGACCTACGTCAGCGATGGTAAATTCTCCACTTCACAGAGCGGAACTACCGCTGTCTTTACCGGTGATCTTGAAGCAAGCTTTGACGAGACAAAGACCTATAACTGGTACGCTTTCTATCCTTATGTCAGCCAGAAAACTGATCCTGAAAGCACTTCAGCCGGTTATACTTATGTAGGCGGGCGTTCAGACAGGGCTCAGATCCAGAAAGGAAACAACAGCACCGAGCACATCGCAGGAACAAATTATCCTATTGCAGGCGTTATGGAAAAGGTAGCTGGGACAGAAAAGCCAGTGATTTACATGAGGCATCTGTCTTCTCTCGTTGCCGTGAAGGTTACCAACGGATTGAAGGCTGATCCTATAACTGTCACCAGGGTTTCCATTACAACAGACGGAGAGGACATCGTAGGTCAGTATTACATTGATTTTACCAATCCTTACAATCCGGTCTTTACTCCTTATGCACCATCTCAGGGTAGTCGAGTAAGTAACACGGCAAATTTGGAAGTAACAGACGGAGAGGCTATTGCAGCTGGAGAGTCAGCTACGTTCTATCTTGCGATAAAGCCTTTCACAGTTAACGAAGGAGATGACTTCACAGTTTCTGTAACTGCCACCAACGGTGCGCAGGAAAAGGTTATCTCCGCCCCTAAGAATTACACATTTGCAGCCGGTAAGAAGAAGACCATCAACTTCACTTACGACAAGTCAGAAGTCATCTACGACTTTACCACCGTCGCTGAGCTCAATGCACTGAAAACTTCTACCCCCACATCTCACATAGGTAAGCTTACCAATGCCGTTGTTTCATTTGTTCCTGACGGAAAGAACGCTGTTATAAAAGACGCTACCGGTTCTGTTCTTTACTACTTGGACGGAGGTGGAATGACATTGAAGCAGGGTCAGACAATCAATGGAGATGTAAACGTTACACTTACTACCTACAACAATTGCAGTGAAGTTACAGCATTCAATGCAACGGTATCAGGAGGAGGAGCTGTAGTAGAACCTCAAACCGTTACTTTGGCTGATCTTGTAGGTAATCTGGAGACTTGGCAGAACGCTTATGTAAAGGTAACTGAAGGCCTTGAGGTTACGGCAATTAACGGCAAAAACATAACCGTGAAGAAAGGTTCCAATACCTATGTGGTTTATTCTGCAGCCGCCGCCGTTTCCGGCTTAGCTGTTGGGGATGTCATAACTTCAGTTGTCGGAACCATTGCTAACTTCAGTGGCAATGACCAGATCAAAGCCTGGAAAGTTGCAGACATTGAATTTACCCACACTGCCACCAAGCACAAAGTAACTTACACCCAGCCTGCAACAGGTGGTACTTTCTATGTATGCTATGCTAGCAACAGCAGTACTGAAATCAAATCCGGCGATGAGGTTATGGAAGGCGAAGTTGTTACTATTCAGGCAACTCCGGCATCTGGCTTCAAGTTCAACAAATGGACTGTAACCGGAGCAACTCCTGGTGATGCCACTAAGGCTACCACCTCATTTACCATGGGAAGTGAGGATGTAACCATTGCAGCGGACTTTGTTTCATCATCAACTTTGGTTTTGACAATGACGATGGAAAACTATGTAGCGGTTAATCATTGTACTCTTTCTGAAGGGAGTAGTGTGACAAATTATCCTACCCTGGCTTTAAACAGCGTTGTTACTATGTCAACTTCTGGAACAGGAAACTGCGGATCATTCTGGGGAGCAACCGATACTCAGTGGAGATTGTATCAGAATAAGAACGGTGACGTAACGATCTCTGTATCTGCCGGTCATACCCTCAAGGCAGTACAATTCACTTATAGTGTATCTAATACTGGAACGCTGAAGGATGGCAGCACAGTGGTTGCTTCCGGAACCAAAGTTAACTTGTCTGGCACATCAAAAACATTTACTGTTGGCAACACTACTTCAGCAACAAATGGACAGGTAAGGATTACCGCCGTTCAAGTTGAATACGAATAAAAAGGGAAGATCCCTGTTCGATAAGAGCCTGAACGCAGAATATGCGATAATCTTTGAAGAATACACTTTTAAAAAAAAACGGGTGGGACGCAAATCCCACCCGTTTTTTTATATCAAGATTATCTGCAAATCAATCGCTGAGAATATTCATTAGTTCAGTATTGAGCCAGATAAATTCTTTGCCGATTTTTTCCTTTGCAAGAAAGCCTAAGTTCTCAAGTTCTGACAAATATTTCTTGGCCGTATTCACGCTCTTGATTTTGTCAGATAAAAGATTCTTGGGACGAATATATGGCTGCTCAAAAAGCTTGTGGACTTCAAGCCTGGACGGGGCGATCTTATTATCACGGATAAGATTTTGTGTCTTTTCAATAAGAGACTTGATTCTGAGAATCTTGTCCGTTGTATATTCTGCAGTTTGGGAAACTGAGTCGAGCATGAACAAGACAAAACTCTTCCAGTCTCGCATACCAGTAACACCGCTTAATGCTTGGTAATAAGCATCTTTGTTCTGAAGAATATAGGAACTGAGGTATAGTATAGGAAGATCCAGTATTCTCTTCTGAATAAGATACAGGATACAGAGAATTCTTCCGGTTCTGCCATTGCCGTCTCTGAACGGATGGATTGCCTCAAACTGATAATGAGCAAATATCATCTTCAAAAGAGGATCTAACGGGTAAGATTCATCATCGTTCAGGAACTTCAACAGCTCTCCCATTTTTTTTTCTACAATACCCTTTCCACGTGGCGGAGTATAAACTGTGTCTGCTATCAAAGAACCCCATCCACGCTTCTTGATGACGATTTCAGCTTGATATGGACGAATGCCATCCATTGAGTTCTTGACAATACGATACACATTTACAATTGTATCAATTGTCATAGCATTCTCTTTTGCAATTCCCTGAAAACCCTTCCAAAGGGCCTCTCTATAATGAAGAATCTCTTTAGCCGGCCCTTCCAGATAGTCATCTTCTTGGTACGAAAGAGATTTATACAACTCATCGTCTGTTGTAAAGATGTTCTCAATGGCGCTACTGGCTTTTGCTTCTCTAAGGGCGATGGTATTGACAAATATGGATTGGTTGGGCAGTGCAGAAGCTAACCCTTTAAGTTCTGAAAGTCTCCTACTTGCCGCTACAAGCTTTTTTAAGACATCATCATCCATATACAATTCCTTCTCTGGCGGAAGAGGAGGCAATGCATTGTAAGGGGTATTCCTATCGTATGGTTCCATTTTTTGACAGATCTTCTTCCAAATGTCAAAAATATACAAAATTTGACAGATAGCAAAATACCTGTCAAAAAACCTCTGGTCATTGGAATGTAAACAAATCTGGAGCTCCTTCAGGCTGCAAGCAAACTCGCTGACGTTCAGCGATATAAGCACTTTCCTGTGCGCCAAATAAAGCACTGGGAAAAGCTTAATATGCTAAATCTCAGCTACTTGTCTTGCAGCGCAATTTTTCTCAGCGATTCATCTGAAGCTATTGATATTTTTCCTATCTTTCGCCCAAATATGCGCAATGCTGCTCTGATCCGGCAGTTGCTCAGCGATGCAAATAATAACTAATAATATAAACAATAAATTAAAATTTAAGCATTTATGAAAACAAAAACAGTTCTGCACGAGGGCTATGAAGCCCCACAGTGCAAAGTGTACCGCATTACAGTTGAGTCTGTGATTGCAGGTAGTGATGGCTATGGAGATTCCGGTGAGGCCGGTGGAGACCTCGGTGGAGGAAGTGAATATGACCTTTAAAATGTGTTAGGGTATGAAAAAGTTATTTAGAGCAACATTTGCAATTGCATTGACTTCAATGCTTCTTTTCTCATGTAGTAAGGCAGAGAAAACAATAATTCCCGATGAGGACAATCTTTTAAAGGTTACTATCATAGCTGGTAACCCTCAAGTTGATCCAGGAACTAAAACTGAAATTCAGGGTACAACTCCTTATTGGTCAGTAGGTGATGCAATCGGTGTGTCAAATGGCACTACTTCAAACGATCAATTTACTACTTCAATTGAGAGCGCTTCTTCAACGGCAACATTCACTGGTCAGACAGTTTCTGGTACCTTATACGCATATTACCCATATACTTCAAATGGGGTTGAAAATGGTGCAAAGGTAGATATTCCAGCTAATCAGAATCCTACGCCAACATCCTTTGATGGCAAGGCTGATGTGATGGTTGCCAAATCTTTTGTCATCGATCCTCAAAATACAACAGTTTCCGGATTACAGTTCAAGCGTCTTGGAGCTGTGGTAAAGATTGTCCTCAAGGATAATACAACAGGACATGTTCTTGCTGAACAGCATCCAAGTGTTATTTCCCTTCAAACTTCTGGAGAGAGTGACGTCCTCGCAGGAAGGCAGAAAGTTGATATGGTAAATCAGAGTTTGGGAGAAATATATTACAACGGATCAAACAAGGTTACAGCAAATTACACATCATCAACCCATTTTCTGATTAACAGCACAAACGCAGCATACGTTGTTGTTCACCCAAGAAAACTTACAGCTGGTACTACTCTTACGGTTAGTGCAAGCACAGAAGATTACGAGATTAGCAAGGTTATAACTATTCCTGCGGGAGGAATTAACCTGGAAGCAGGCAAGATTACAACCCTTAACATTGGTCTTTCTGACGCTCAGGTAACTGCCAGCAGTTCAGGTCTTGCCCTTCCTTTTGTTGATGACTTCAGCTGGCAGACTGCTACATCTGAAAAAGGCTTAACAGATGAAGATGTCGATGACAAATGGTCTGCATTTGAGAGAGCATATGCAGGCAAGGCGGCAGGAGCTGTTCGTATAGGAACCAGTTCAGCTACGGGACATCTGACAACAGCAGAATTGGATTTAAGCAGCGCTTTCCATGTTATCGTATCAGCATATGCTTATAATGCGGGCGATGACAGCAAAATAGAGGTTGTTGTTGATGGCGAAACTACAAAGATTGCAGAAGAGTCAATGACATCAACCACAACAGCAACTGACTATATCTTCAATTTTGATGCAGCTACAAACAAATCCAAGGTTAAAATAACAACTAACCAAAAGCGTGCGATTCTGACTAATGTTCAGATAATTAGCGGAACTTATGTATTCCCTCCTGTTATCAATGTAACTACTGCTACTCCTATTTCAGTTGCCAATACAGCAAGCACCGGCAATGTTATTGCGTACACCATAAACAACCCTGTTACTGGAGTTTCTTTGACTGCTTCTTCTACAGATTCTTGGATTAGCAACATTGCAGTTGCTTCAGGCCAGGTTACATTTAATGTTGCCGCTCAAACATCTGGTGCCCCTGCAAGGTCTGGAATCATCACTCTTAGCTATACTGGCGCTCCAGATGTAGAAGTAGTGGTTAACCAGGCTGCAGGTGCTGGGGCCGTGTCTAACTCATATTCCATGACACCTAATAGCGAAAGTACTGGCCGCACTGAAACAAGTTACATCACATCAATGACTAGCTTCACTTATGGCGGAATCGCTTGGAATATGAACCAGTGGAATCCTAGCAATCTTCAAATTAAAACAAATCAAGGTTCAGCTGCTAATGAGTTCAGGTTCTATAATACAAGTGCTTTTCCAGGTCGAATAACAAAAGTGGTTATAACCTTCTCCGCTTTAACGGTTTCAGATGCTTCTAAATTGATGTTCTTAGGTGGAACCTCTGAAGTTACCGCTACTACAGGGGGTACTGCTGGTACGTGGGATGCAACAAATAAAACACTGACATGGACTCCTGCTGCCACGGATAAATTTACCTACTTTGCTTTTTATCAAAATGGTAAAGCAGCTTCAGGAACAAATAAACTTGCTACATCAAATGCTATAGTAGTTACCTACGAATGAAGTGAATCCGGAGGGGGAGACTCCGGAGGGTCTGGTGAGGACCTGGCTGTGACGGGATGGTTGGAACTGCCTAGCGGGGCTGGCTTTGGAGCCAGCTCTGCTGTGGCGTCCAACAGTTCATACTACAAAGGTGTGCTGTACGGAGGCGGAACTCAGACAGGAGTAGGTACCAACAGGAACTATTCCTATCTGTACCAGTATAGTACATACACATCCTTGTGGGTTGCATATCCGCTGTATTCTGGTGTGATGAGCAGCAACACTATGGTTGAGAGAGCTGCACCGGACTGGAGCAGTGCTCAGGCACGTTACGGTTGGGGGCAGACAATGTCCAGCAATGCAGGAACTACGGAATGGAAGAAGAATCCATTCATAGACGAGGCCAAGCAAGTGAATGTCTGGGAAGGCAGTGGCGGCGTCAGTTACAATGTGAATCTGGGTGATACCACATGGTCTTCTACGCAGGGCTCTGACTATTATGCCAGAGGGCACCAGATTCCTAACGCTGACCGCAGTGAGGACTCCAAGTATCAGACAGAAACCTACTATGCGACCAACTCCACCCCTCAGATCCAGAACAAGTTCAACTCTTCTATATGGAGCAGTCTGGAAACGGCTGTGAGAAGCTGCGCAAGAGGGACTGATACTGTTTATGTTGTAACCGGTGCTGCATTCCGGAAAGGAAGTACATCAGAAGAAATAACCTATATCCATCCTAAAGGAGATCCGAACAAGAGAGTTCCGGTGCCTAACTATTACTGGAAGGTTTTGCTGAAGGTGAAGTGGAGCGGTGAAGGAAAAGTCTCCTCAGCGATGGCGGTAGGAGTGTGGATTCCCCATCAGCAGTATGAAAAATCCTCAAGCTACACTTCCTATGTCTGCAGCGTTTCCCAGATTGAGCAGTGGACAGGGTTCAGCTTCTTTGCAAATCTGCCTTCATCGCTGAAGAGCAGCGCAAAGAGCAACAGCAACTGGACGACCTTCCAGAACTTCTGATTCCCAATCGCGGAGAAAGATAAAGGCTCGGCAAACAGAACTGCCGGGCCTTTTGCTGTTATATCTGATCGGAGGCTCAAATAAACAGGATTCCATTGAGGGTCTCTGCTTGAGGGCTTAACATATTATAAAGAGCGTCCGGCATTTGGATTCTGCCGGACACTTTTATAAGAGACTTTTGGGTGTTAGAGTTTAAGAGTTTTTGAGAGAGGAGATCTCTTCTGGTGTCAGGCCTGTGCAAATAGATATTGTCTCGAGTGAAATGCCTTGCTCAAGCATTTTAGCAGCTTTTTCTCTGAGAAATATCCTGTGTCCTATTTCAAGGCCTTCAAGATACCCCTCAATATATGAGTCTACGTAATCATCCGTGTATTCTATAGGATCATTTGGTAATGCGGGCTTTGCAAAGTTCTGAATTGTCACGATTATATTAGAACCGTCTGTGCATTTGCAGTACACGTCAACACTCATTTTGCAGATAGACTTCAGTGGTATGGGTACGTCTCCGTCTAGGTATTCCAGCTCTTTTATATTCTTGTCGTCAATAAATTTGTTTAAAAGACCGATAAGCAGCCCTTTGTTGAGTTCGGAGCCGAAGAGTCTCTTGAAGCCCCAATCAGAGGTCGGAATGATGTACCGTTGCCTTTCGTTGTAGATTTGTGACACCATAGTAACACTATGTTAATGAGTTAAACAAATCCGGAACGGCAAGTGCCGCCCGGCAATGTTACTATTAGTGCCCTGAATCAGGAATCTCAGCAGATTGGCAAAAAATCAAACGGGGCTCCCCGTAACAGGGTCTCTAAACGACTCCACTCTGCCTCAGCGATTCCCGAAACGCTTGGTGCAAAGATAATGAAAAAACAGAGATAATGGCGTGCTATATTCTGCGGAATCTATGAAATTTTTGGAGATTCCGCAGATTATAAATATCTTTACGGCATAGAAATTTTGTTTATGCTTATCGGGAGAACTGAGGAAATACGTTTATTGAAAGAAGCTTACAAGTCAAGGGAGTCAGAATTTGTTGCAGTGTATGGAAGAAGGCGTGTTGGCAAGACATTTCTCGTAAGAGAAGTGTTTGACTATTCATTTACTTTTCAGCATTCAGGCATTGCCAACGAATCTATGCGGGTACAACTTGAAGCATTCAAGAGATCTTTAATATCGTCAGGGGATAAATGCTGTCCTGATATAAAGTCATGGATGGACGCCTTTGAGAGACTAAAGGAGCTGATACGTGCATCCAAGCAGAAAAAGAAGATAGTATTCATAGATGAAGCCGCTTGGATTGACACTCCAAAATCCGGGTTTGTTTCAGCCCTCGAAAATTTTTGGAATGGCTGGGCCACTGCACGAAAAGACATACTTCTGGTGATTTGTGCGTCAGCTACATCGTGGATAATCAAGAAAGTTTTCAGAAATAGAGGAGGCCTGCACAATAGAGTTACATACAAAATACCACTGGCCCCATTCACTTTGAAGGAGTGCGAATTGTACGCAAAAATGCAGGGTTTAAGGCTTAACAGATACCAGTTGCTGAACTTGTATCTGGCAATGGGTGGAGTTGCTTTGTATTGGAAAATGTTGGACAAGAGGTTTTCCGCAGCTCAGAATATAGACCTCCTTTTCTTTGGCCCTAAAGCCAAATTGCGGGGCGAATTCAATGAACTCTATGACTCATTATACAAGAATCCCGAGCCTTATAAGGCTATTATCAATATGCTTGGTCGTACTTCCGGAGGACTTTCTAGGCAGGAGCTCATATCTAAGTTGGGGGTAAATGACAACGGAGCGTTCTCTGAGAAATTGGAAGAACTGGAAGAGTGCGGATTTATCATCTGCAGCAAGGATTATCCGAAAAACAAGAGAGATTCCATTTACAAGTTATTTGACAATTACACGATCTTTTATTTCAAGTATATAAAAGAAAACGAGAATATTGACGGGTTTTGGACATCCGCTGCCAACAGTCAGGGGGTCAAGGCTTGGAGTGGATTGGCTTTTGAACGAGTATGCTTGCAGCATGTGCCTCAGATAAAGAAAGCTTTAGGAATAGCCGCGGTTGCTTCCAGGCAACATGGCTGGCATTCAGATTCATCCCGGCTGGAAAAAGGCGAGCATGGAGTTCAAATAGACTTGATCATCGATAGAGCTGACAATATTGTCAATTTGTGTGAAATGAAATGGGCGTCGGATGAATATGTCATAGACAAAAAGTATGATGAAGAGCTTAGGCATAAATCTGACGTGTTCTGCAGGCAGACAAAAATCAAAAAGGCTGTGCATTTGACAATGATTACAACATTTGGGGTAAAGCATAATATCTATTTCGACAGTATTCAGTCCCAGGTAGTGCTAGACCAGCTTTTTGAATAATTATAATCTGCGGAATCTATGAAATTTTTGGAGATTCCGCAGATTATAATTTCTGAAATCAGTTTTTGGCCGGGATTCCGTTGGGTCCCTGCTTTTGTTTTGTGTTTGAGATTTTATAACTTGCGAACCTGTATTAGAAGTGTTTATCGCGATGAAAAAAATATTTTTGGAAGAAAATGGCGTTAAAAGCGCTCTCAAGGCCTTTTATGAAGCTCCTCAGGTAGAGGTAAGCCCTCTTGAGGCCGAAAGTTCCATAATGACATCAAGCCCGGGGGAACCGGGAGAAGATGAAGATTACAACGATTTAGGTGACATTTAACGGATAGGAGAAACGGTTATGAAAAGGTTTATATCTGGATGGTTCAAGACATCAGGTCTTTCAGGAATAGTCGTGGCTCTTGCCGTTATGGGGCTGGTTGCTTCAGGCTGCGGCAAGGATAAGGGAGAAGAGCCTAAGCAGGCGTTCAAGAGGACGGTCAAGGTGGAACTGGCCAAAGGGCTGGACACCAAGACGGCAGTGGTAGAAGGAGAGGACAATGCCCAGTTCGTGTGGACCGAAGGAGACGACAACAATTTCTTTGTATATGAGAACGGAGTTGAGGGTACGGTAGAGGATGTGGAGTTCACTGATGATATGCGCAAGGCCACTCTCAGCGTGAGCTTTACGACTGCCGCCGCTGACAAGTATGTCTATACGGCCAAGTTTGCGGATAATATATCCAACCACGGCAACCCGAAGCTTTCTGCGGTACAGTATCCGTCTTTGACTTCCTATGACCAGTTTGCAGATATACTTGTGTCCGAACCTCTGGAGAAAGAGGAAGCGGCTACTTCCCTCAAGTTTTTCCTCAAACGCAAGGTGACAGTCAACAAGATGACTCTCAAGGGTCTGGAAGCCGGGGAGGTGGTTTCAAAAGTAGAGATAGAGCTGGACAAGGTTGTAGCTGGAACTCTCCAGGAAGACGGACATTTTGACGGAGAGGACAAGAAGATAGTGCTCAACTACAGCGGAATGGAAGTGGGGACGGATGGCACCTTCCCTGTATATTTCAACTGTGCTCCGGTAGAGGAGGCTGCTGTTTTGGGCGTTACGGTTACAACTGACCAGTCTTCATACAACCGTCCTGCAAGTTCATTCGGGAGAAAGCTGACCCTGCCGTTGGGCAAGATGACCAGGTTCAACGTGGATATGACCGGCTACAGGGAATCAGCATCTTCAGCCAACACCTACACCCTTGTAGAAGCAGAGTCTGAACTTACTGAGGGCGTGTACATTGTGGTGGCTGCCGGATACGACCGGGCAATGGCAGGCTGGAACGGGGAAAAGTTCCACGATTATGACGCTGTGGTAAAGACAGATGAGGGAAAGACCATAGAACTGGATGCAGATTCTGAAGTTGTGCCGTTCACTCTCAAGAAGAACGGCAGCTACTGGACATTCCAGAACAGCAGCTCCAGCGATTCCTTTTACGGCTATTATCTGGCCTGGTCTTCCGGCAACACAAGCACGGAGCAGACCTCTTCATACAATTGGTCTATATCTATAACCAGCAAGGGAACAGTGATATCAGCGTCTTCAGACAACACAAGGATGCTCCAGTATAATCCTGATTCTCCGCGATTTGCTTGCTACATAGCCAAGTCTGCCCAGAAGCCGGTTGTACTCTACAAGAAGACAGGAGGTTCTGACATAACGCCTCCAGGTCCGGTGGACGCTCCGGTGATCAATGTCAGCAGCAACTCTATAGATGTTGAATACACTGGCGGATCCCAGTACTTTGAATACACCATTACAAATCCTGTGGACGAGGCCAGTCTGACAGCTGCACCGAATGTGTCCTGGATAAGGAATGTCAGCGTAAGTGCAACGGCTGTGACCTTCTATGTAGATTACCAGGGAGAGAACACCTCTTCAAGAGCGGGTGCCATAACTCTCAAGTATCCGGGTGCAGAAGATGTGGTGGTATCAGTCAACCAGGGAGCAGGCCCGGGTGGTGACCAGGCTGCCAACGGATGGCTTGAACTTCCGGCTGCAACAAGCGGGAGCGACTATTTCTCCGGAACTTTCAAAGCCGGCAATGACCGCAATTACACATACCTGTACCAGTACAGCACATATACCGCTCTCTGGACAGCTTATCCGCTGTATTCTGAAACAGCCAACGGTTCAGCACCTCAAGCCAGCCAGAATCACGGAGACCTCGGCCCGTACAACAGGCAATATCCTACAATGTACAGCGAGGCAACCAGCTGGAACTACAACCCTCAGATAGACAAGAGCAAGCAGGTTTACCTCAAGTCCAGTTATGGAGTGAGTGTGGCAGGCACCATCTATTCCCGCGGACACCAGATACCTAACGGAGACCGCAAGGCCAACGGTACTATGCAGAGCCAGACCTACTATTTTACGAACAGTACTCCGCAGATCCAGAACGGATTCAACGGAACCATCTGGAGCGCTCTGGAGAACGGCATCAGGGGCCAGCTCGGTTCAGACACAACCTATGTTGTCACAGGAGCCGCGTTCCGCAAGACAGGTGGCAGCGAGAGCATCAAGACCATCAAGCCTAAGGGAGATCCGGACAAAAACGTTCCGGTACCGAACTACTACTGGAAAGTTCTCTTGAAAGTCAAAAGGAATGGCTCCAACATTACATCAGCCTCAGCGATAGGTTTCTGGTTGGAGCACAAGCAATACAGCAACAATGATTACACTCCTTATGCGGTAAGTGTGGATCAGATCGAGGCCTGGACCGGTTTCAACTTCTTCGTGAACCTGCCGGAAAATCTCCAGACTACGGCTGAGAAGAACACCAGCTGGACCACCTTCAAGAACTTTTAAACCTATTCCTGGAGTTAAGCATGAAATTATTAAACATTGAAGATATGAATACATGGAATTTTTTGGGAGCAATGATGCTCTGTGCTTCTGTTGCAGCAGGTTGCGGCGGAGGTGGAGCTAAAGAGGCTGAGAATGCCGAATCTCAAGCTCCCGTGGCGGGAACAGGCGGTGATAAATATGTGCCGTATGAGGAGAGGACCGGAGATGAGTCTGTAGTGTATTTCACTCGCGATCTGTCTGCCGCAGGTCTGATAAAGGCATACGAGCAGGTATGTGAGGATATAACTGGAAAGGTGGCCGTGAAGCTGCATACCGGGGAGCCGAACGGACCGAACATCATCCCGAGAGAGTGGGTGAAGGCTCTTCTGGAGAAGGACCTCAAGGATGCCACAATCGTTGAGACAAACACCTACTACGAAGGTGACCGCTACACCACAGAGCAGCACCGCAAGACACTGGAGGTGAACGGATGGACTTTCTGTCCGGTGGACATTATGGATGCCGAGGACACCGTTACCATCCCGGTGGTAGGAGGAAAGTGGTTTGACAAGATGTCCGTAGGAAAGAATATGCTGAACTACGAGTCTCTGGTAGCGCTGACTCACTTCAAGGGTCACACGATGGGAGGTTTCGGAGGTAGCAACAAGAACATCGGAATCGGCTGTGCGGACGGCAGAGTAGGAAAGGCCTGGATACATACCGTCAAGGGCTCAGACGACCAGTGGAGCATCGCTGAGGAAGAGTTTATGGAAAGGATGACAGAATCCACCAAGGCTACGATAGACCACTTCGGCAAACACGTGACTTACGTTAACGTGATGCGCAATATGTCTGTTTCCTGTGACTGCGAGGGCGTTGCAGCAGAGCCTGTGGTAACTCCAAACGTAGGAATCCTTTCTTCCAAGGATATTCTGGCTGTAGATCAGGCTTGCGTGGACATCATCTACGCCATGACTGCGGAAGAGCATGCGGCGATGGTAGAGCGTATGGAAACCCGCCACGGACTGCGCCAGCTCTCCTACATGAAGGAGCTTGGAATGGGCAACAACCGCTATAAGCTCATCGACCTTGACAATGGCGGAAAGGAAATCACAGCTGCCGAGGCTGCAAAGGACCTCAAGCCATTTGTCCAGTAGTTTTTGTACCCCCGAGGCGAATCGAACGCCTATCAATGGAACCGGAATCCATCGTTTTATCCGTTAAACTACGGGGGCGGGATGCTGATCGGGCTCATTTAGGGCCCGATTCCTTTTGCAAAGGTATAAAATTCTTATCTTTGCCCAAATTTGCGGCGGGGCTTTATCTGCCGCAGCTAATACTAAAACCTTAAAAGAATGAAAGCATTTGTTTTTCCGGGCCAGGGTGCCCAGTTTACAGGAATGGGTAAGGAACTCTACGAAAGCGAGGCTCTTGCCCATGATTTGTTTGAAAGGGCCAACGAGATTTTGGGATGGAGGATTTCAGACGTGATGTTCACGGGAAGTGCAGAGGACCTCAAGCAGACAAAGGTTACCCAGCCTGCTATTTTCATACATTCAGTTGTTTTGGCAAAATGCCTTGCTGAGTGTGCTCCTGAGAGCGATTTCAGAAAGAGAGCCGCTGAAGCTGGTATCCTTGGATTTGATCCGGATATGGTTGCCGGCCATTCTCTTGGAGAGTTCTCCGCTTTGACTGCTGCCGGTGCATTGAGCTTTGACGAAGGTCTTACGCTGGTTTCAAAGCGTGCGTTTGCAATGCAGAAGGCTTGCGAAATCAAGCCTTCCACCATGGCCGCTGTCCTTGGCCTTGAGGACAAAGTCATTGAGGATGTGTGCGCAGAAGTTACGGCGAAGGGTGTCTGCAAGGACGGTGGTGAAAGTGCTGCGGGTGGCTGTGGCGTGGTTGTGGCTGCAAACTACAACTCTCACGGACAGGTTGTTATCAGCGGAGACATTGACGCTGTTGCAGCTGCCGGAGCTATTCTCAAAGACAAGGGTGCGCGCAGGGTACTTCCTCTGCAGGTAGGCGGAGCTTTCCATTCTCCTCTGATGGATCCTGCAAGGGTGGAACTCGCTGAGGCGATAGAGAAGGCGGTTATCGTAAAGCCGATATGTCCGGTTTACCAGAACGTGGACGCAATGCCTCATACAGACCCGGAGGAAATCAAGAAGAACCTTCTCATCCAGCTTACAAATCCTGTAAGATGGTCTCATATCGTTGAGAAAATGGTTGAGGATGGGGCCAACGAGTTTGTGGAGCTTGGTCCTGGCAGTGTGCTTCAGGGTCTGGTTAAGAAACTTGCACCGGCAGAGACTCTTATCAAAGGCCTTCAGTAAGAAATCTTTGCTTAAGCCCTTATTATTTGCTATCTTTGAACGCCTGAAAACATGATTTGTGCGGCATAAGTATTTGGCGGACAATAACATACACCTTCTTACGCATTTTTAACATCTGCTTTAGGCGTTTATGGCAACTGTTTTAGGCATTAATTTGAACTGAATTTTTATTTATCAGCGATATTTAATTAAAGTATATAACAACTAACGACATGTCAAAAGAAAAAGTGTTTTTAACCTGCGACGGTAATCAGGCAGCCGCTCATGTAGCTTATCTTTTCAGCGAGATGGCAGCTATTTATCCTATCACGCCTTCTTCTCCTATGGCGGAGCACGTAGATGAATGGTCCGCTTTCGGAAGAAAGAACCTCTTCGGAGAGACTGTAAAGGTTGTTGAGATGGAAAGCGAAGCCGGTGCCGCCGGAGCTGTTCACGGTTCCCTTCAGGCAGGTGTACTTACTTCAACATTTACCGCATCTCAGGGATTGCTGCTGATGATCCCTAATATGTACAAGATAGCTGGCGAGATGCTTCCGGCTGTTTTCCATGTTACTGCAAGAAGCCTTGCAACTCATGCACTGAGTATCTTCGGAGACCAGCAGGATGTTATGGCCGTAAGGCAGACAGGATTTGCAATGCTGGCTTCAGCAAGCGTCCAGGAAGCTATGGACCTTGCAGCTGTGGCTCATCTTTCAACTATCAAGTCTTCCATTCCTTTTGTTCATTTCTTTGACGGATTCCGTACATCTCACGAAATCCAGAAGATAGAGGTTCTTCCTGAAGAAGGATTGAAGAAGATGATCAGCACAAAGGCTCTGGCAGCTTTCCGCAAGAGAGCTCTCAACCCTAATGCTCCTGTAACAAAAGGAACTGCCCAGAACGCAGATGTATATTTCCAGGAGACCGAGTCCAGGAACCAGTACTATGCAGAGGTTCCTAATATCGTGGCCAGATACATGGGTGAGGTTGGCGAGCTTTGCGGCCGTCACTATCTGCCTTTTGATTATTATGGAGACACTGAAGCAGAGAGAGTTGTCATTGCTATGGGTTCTGTCACCGATACTGTCCGCGAGGTTGTTGAGTATCTCAACAACAAGGGCGAAAAGGTTGGTGTAGTAGTCGTAAGGCTTTACAGACCTTTCAGCACCCAGTACTTCCTCAGGGCACTGCCTAAGAGCGTGAAGAGGATAGCTGTCCTTGACCGCTGCAAGGAGCAGGGAGCAGTCGGAGAGCCTCTGTACGTGGATGTAAAGAGTGCACTTGCTGACACAGCCTTTGCCGGAAAGGTTAAGATTGTAGGCGGACGTTATGGTCTTTCTTCAAAGGACACTTCCCCTGCACAAATCCTGGCCGTATTCCAGAACCTGAAGGCCAAGGAGCCTAAGAACTCCTTCACCATCGGTATCGTTGATGACGTTACTTTCCTCTCCCTTCCACAGAAGGAGGAGATTTCTCTTGCAAAGCCTGGAACTTACGAACTCAAGTTCTTCGGACTTGGTTCAGACGGAACCGTTGGCGCAAACAAAAACACTATCAAGATAATCGGCGGAACCACAGACAAATACTGCCAGGCTTACTTTGACTATGATTCAAAGAAGAGTGGCGGATTCACCTGTTCTCACCTCCGTTTCGGAGACAATCCTATCAACTCTCCATACCTGGTGTCAACTCCTGACTTCGTGGCTTGCCACGTGCCTTCATACCTTACCAAGTATGATGTCTTGAGAGGTATCAAGAAGGGTGGTACATTCCTTCTCAACAGCCTCTGGGATACTGAAGAAACCCTGAAGAGACTTCCTGATTTCATCAAGTATCAGATTGTCAGCAAGAAGCTTAACTTCTACATCATTAACGCCACCAAGATCGCTGAGGAAATAGGTCTGGGCAACCGTACCAACTCCATCCTCCAGAGCGCTTTCTTCAAGATTACCGGCATCATCCCTTATGAGGATGCTGTAAAGGAAATGAAGAAGATGATAGAGAAGAGCTACGGTAAGAAGGGCGAGAATGTTGTCAAGATGAACTATGCAGCCGTTGACCGCGGCGGAGAGTATGTTAAGGTTGAGATTCCGTTCGAGTGGAAGAACCTTTCTCCAAGCAAGTTCGTTCCGGACAGCTACAACCGTCTGGCTCCGGATTGGGTAAGGCAGATTGCTGACCCTGTGAACGCGCAGTGTGGCAACGATCTTCCGGTGAGCGCATTCCAGAACTTCCCGGACGGAACTATTCCTGCCGGAACAGCTGCTTACGAGAAGAGAGGAATCGCTACTCACGTTCCTGAGTGGAATCCTGCAAACTGTATCCAGTGCAACCAGTGCGCTACCATCTGCCCTCACGCAGCTATCCGTCCGTTCCTTCTCACTGAAGAGGAAGTCGGCAAGGCACCTAAGGGCGTTGCCAAGGTTCTCAAACTGGCTGACGGAAAGGCAAACCTCAAGGATTACAAGTTTGTAATGCAGGTAGATCCGGCAGACTGTACCGGTTGCGCCAACTGCGCTGACATCTGCCCGGCCAAGGAAAAGGCTCTGGTCATGAAACCTGCTGATACCCAGACAGACCAGCAGAAGGCATTTGACTGGCTGCACAGCAAGGTAGGCTACAAAGATGAGGTTATGAAGAAGGACAGCAACGTCAAGGCATCCCAGTTCTCACAGCCTCTGTTTGAATTCTCAGGAGCTTGTGCAGGTTGCGGAGAGACACCTTACATCAAACTGATAAGCCAGCTCTTCGGCGACAGGATGATGGTTGCTAATGCAACAGGATGTACTTCCATCTACAGCGGAAGCTTCCCTGCATCTCCTTACTGCAAGGACCGTAACGGCAGAGGCCCGGCTTGGGCAAACTCCTTGTTCGAGGACAACGCTGAGTTCGGTCTTGGTCAGAGACTCGGATTTGCAAGACTGCGCTCAACCCTGGAAGAGAGGGCAAAGGCAGCCATCGCAGACGAGCACTGCTCTGAGGATGTAAAGAACCTTCTCAAGAAGTGGCTTGAGAATCTCCGCGATGTAGCTGTATGCAAAGAGATTGCAGCAGCTCTTCCTGCAGCTCTGAAGGAGTGCAAGTGCGCTTCCTGCAAGGCCGTGGCCGAGTACATAGACTGCATAATCCCTCGTTCACAGTGGATTATCGGCGGAGACGGTTGGGGATATGATATCGGATACGGCGGACTTGACCACGTGCTTGCTTCCGGCGAGAACGTCAATGTCCTGGTCGTTGATACTGAGGTTTACTCCAACACCGGCGGACAGTCATCCAAGAGTACTCCAGCAGGAGCGGTTGCCAAGTTTGCAACCAGCGGCAAGAAGATCCGCAAGAAGGATCTCGGAATGATGGCCATGAGTTATGGTTATGTATATGTAGCCCAGGTTGCTACAGGTGCAAGCCAGGCTCAGTACCTGAACGCTTTGAAAGAGGCTGAGGCTCACGACGGACCATCTCTGATCATTGCCTACGCTCCTTGTATCAATCATGGCCTGAAAGCCGGAATGGGACACAGTCAGCTGGAAGAGAAGAAAGCCGTTGAGTGCGGTTACTGGCATCTTTACAGGTTTAATCCTGATGCTCCGGAGGGAACAAATCCGTTTACCCTGGACAGCAAAGAGCCAGACTGGAGCAAGTTCCAGGACTTCATCAAGGGCGAGGTAAGATACGCTTCCCTTCTGAAGACCTTCCCTCAGGAAGCAGAGGAGCTCTTCTCACTTACAGAGAAGTACGCTAAACTCCGCTACGAAGGCTACAAGAAACTCGCCGGCAAGTAGCACGCAGTCTGCAGAGCCCCCCAGCATGGTGAGTTGACACTCCCAACATGGTGAGTTGAGACCTCCAGCACACTGAGTTAAGACCTCCAGCACACTGAGCAAAACTGCCAGTTGAGCTCTGCAATGAAAGTCTTTTTTAGAGCGTCCGCATATTCCTGTATGCGGGCGCTTTTTTGTTGCCTTCAGCACTGCGATGGTGCTTGAAGTGCACCGCAACTTCGGCGATGGTGCCTTGTAAAACCTTGATTATGAGCACTCCCCTAAAAGCACCCTGCGTTTTTGGGTGGGTGCTTTTGAGAATCGCCTGATAATCAATGTAATACAGACTACCATCGCCGAGTGGCTAAAATTGCTATCTTTGCATCTGTTTTCTTTGAACGGATTAATATGAATGCTTGTAATAAACTAAAAATCAAAATATTATTTTCAACGATAATGCTATCGTCCCTTTGCTGGACCGGTAATCAAGGTTTTGCAGCTGATAGGGCAAGCGGTTCAGTCTTTCACGAAACCTATCCGTCAAGGCTTTTAGGCGGCGGAAGAGAAAATGGAGGTTCTTTTGACGGGCACACATCTGGAGTTAAGGAAGGAGGTTCTTTTGACGGGCGCGCATCTGGAGTTAAGATGGATAGCGTTGTTGTTGACACTTCTACGGTATATCTTTCTCAGATCAGCGTTCTGGCCTCAAGGGTGCCGATTGTCTGGCACAAACAGGCCCGCATGACAACCACTATAGAGGCTAAGGCTATACAGAAAACTCCATCGCAGAGCATAAATGACGTGTTGAAATATTCGGCCAGCGTGGATGTAAGGCAGCGTGGGCCGATAGGGGCCCAGACAGATGTGGGTATCAGGGGCGGTACCAGCGAGCAGTCTGCAGTGCTGTTGAACGGCATCAACATTTCTGATCCGCAGACAGCTCACAATTCCTTTGACCTGCCATTGACTATGATGCAGATAGACGGGATTGACATTCTTGAGGGTCCGTCCGGCAAGATTACCGGAAGTTCATCTTTGATGGGAGCAATAAACATCCGCACTCGCATATCTGATGTCAACAGACTTTTTGCCAATGTGGAGACGGGTTCCTACGGCTATCTCAGCGTAGGACTCAGGTATGACCTTGCCAACCTTTCCGGCAAATCTGCGGAGAGAAATGTTTCAAGGGTACCATCCGGCGGCGGTGCTTATGACGCAGTTGCTTCTGGCGGCGGGGCTTATGATGCAGTTGCTTCCGGGGTGTCCAGTAGTGCGGCTGCCGGGCATTTCAGAAATTCAATCTCAGCCAGCTACACCCGCAGTGACGGTTACTCCAGAAGCGCGGACAACCATCTGAACATGGACTACAAGACGGTTAAGGCTTACTACGAAGGCCGTTATCAGAACGAGGACGTTGAGCTTGACTGGTTTGCAGGTTTGAGTTCAAAGGATTGGGGCTCCAACCGTTTCTATGCAAAGTATGACGAGCAGTTTGAGCATACCTTCAAGACGTTTGCAGCCGTCAAGGGGCATAATACCAAGGGCTTTGTAACAATCAGTCCTTCCATATACTGGAACCATACCAACGACCGATTTGAACTTTTCAGGAACAATCCGGACGCCTATCCCTTCAACTATCACAAGACGGATGTCTATGGACTGAATCTGAACAACTACTTCAGATGGGTGGGCGGAACCACGGCCTTTGGTGGAGAAATCCGTAACGAAGATCTATTGAGCGGTAATCTTGGGGAGCCTAAGGACCATCCCAAACATATCAAGGGAACAGACCGTTACTATGACCATGGACTGAACCGTACCAACACAAGTTTCTTTCTGGAACATAACATCATACAGGAGCGCTTCTCAGTTTCAGCCGCCCTTCTGGCCATAAAGAACAGTTGGGCTGAGATGAACATGAAGGTTTATCCGTCCGCAGACTTGTCCGTGTCTTTGTACAAGAAAGACAACAGGCTCCTCAGGCTTTTTGCCTCGTACAACTCATCTCTGAGGATGCCTTCAGTAACGGAACTTTACTACTCTGTAGGCGGTTTCAAGGCTGACAAACACCTGAAACCTGAAGAGGTGAAGGCGTGGGAACTGGGGCTTAAATACAATTCCTCAGCGATGACCTCTTCCGCCAGTGTTTTCCGTAACCGCCTGACTAACCTCATTGACTGGATAAGAAATACAGCCGATGGAGAAGATGCTGTTTGGCAGAGTGTGAACTTCGGGAAGATAATCTCCAAAGGAGTGCTTCTCCAGACGAACCTGAGTCCAAACCTTCACGGCCATTACCTGAACCTCAAAGGCATCAACCTTTCTTACAGCTACATAGACCAGACCAAGAACCAGGACAAGGATATCCAGAGCACTTACGCCATAGAATACCTCAGGCACAAGTTTGTAGCCGGTGTTGATGTAGAGATTGTCAAGAACCTTACACTTTCCGTGTTCTACCGTTTCCAGGACAGGGTCGGTACATATACGGATTCCGAAGGCCAGGTCAAGAGCTACAAACCATACAGTGTGCTGGATGCAAGAGCGGGATACCTGTGGAAGGGTTTTGACTTTTACATAGAGGCCAACAACCTTACTGATGCCAGATATACCGACTTCGGAAGAATTCCTCAACCCGGGTTCTGGTTCATGGCGGGAGTGAAGTTCCGCCTGTAGCCGTTTCCCTGCCTGGCGGGGCATCGGATAACACGGGATTTTGACAAAAATTTCCGGGGCTGTGTCATCTCACCGGCAATCTTTTTGGGATTCTCGTTTTTTTCCTTAACTTTATAATCGCAGAGAAAAGGAAAAAGCAATAAAATATATTATGAAAACAAGTACATACAACTCTTTCTACACCCCGATGGGGCTTTTGAACATTGAGCATCTGGCACATGGTTCGGTTCACATGGAATGGGAGGGTATGCATATCTATGTAGATCCTTGTTCAGATTTCTTTGACTTCACCGGCTGCAAGAAAGCTGACCTGATTCTTCTTACACATGCTCACACAGACCATTACGATACCAAGGCCATTGAAGAGATAGCCATGCCTAACACTACCTTCATCGTAAGCCGTGGTGTAAGGACAGTCCTCCAGAATGATCTTCTTGCAATGCGCAGCGGTACTGCCCGTGACAAGGACGGAAAGCTTCTCCCTAAACTGGACTTGGACAACAATCCGCTGAATGTTGACCCTTCAACCAACCTTGTGAACATGCTCAACATCCCTAAGCTCCGTCACTGCAAGGTAGTGACTTTGGAGAACGGAGACAGCGTGTCATCCATAGGTCTGACTATAACTGCTATACCAGCCTACAACATCAACCGCCGCAGGGAAAACGGCCATCCGTTCCACATCAAAGGAGAAGGCAACGGCTACCTGATTTCCATGCAGGGTTTTGACATATACTTTGCCGGAGATACAGAACCAATCCCTGAAATGAACGAGCTGGCTCCGGGGGCAGTCAGAGCTCATTCCTGGGCCAAATTCCTCCAGGGAGAAATAGACGTGGCTTTCCTGCCTAAGAACCTTCCTTACACGATGAGTGACGAGGAGTTCATCAAAGCTGCCAACCTTATCCGCCCGAAGAACCTTTTCCCGATCCACTACTTTGAAATTGACGCAAAGGCTCTGAGCCGTCAGCTGGATACCGGTATCTGCCTCTATGTGGGCGGCAAGCAAATCTGACCTCAAAGAAACCGGAGCGCGCCAGGGCCCTGCATCAAAGAAGCAGCCGTTCCAATCTGAATGTCCTATTGGAGGGCGTCCAGAGTACAACTTCAAACCATCAAGGGCTTGATGCGTTTTTGTTAATTATCAGATATTCAACGATATAAATAAATGAGGGGTGCTATTTTTCGACACCCCTCATTTTCTTAGTCAGCTAATACTCAGCGACTTGCTAGGAACGCTCCCGGCAGACGCTGTGTCATCGCTGAGCAAAATTACTGCACAAAGGCGATGATCTCGTCCTTGACAACCTTCTGGCCCTGCTTTGCACATACAGCAACGAGCTTGCCGTCTGCCGGGCAGATGATCTCTTCCATTCCGTAGAAAGCCTGGATGTTGCAGAGGGTCTGGCCCATCTTGACATCGCTTCCTTCTGCAGGAGCTGAAGACTTGTCCTCAACGTCGTACTGCCAAACCACTTCTCCCTTTACGGTAGCGTGTACTGGCTTAGCGTCAGGATACTTGGCAAGAATCTTGTCAACGTCGAACGCAGGAACCTCAACTACCGGACGGGTAATCACGATAGGAGCGCCTGCCTTTGCGCGGTTGGCTTCCAGTTCTTTCTCGAACCTCTCCTTTGCGATGCCGCTCTTGTAGTCTCTGTACTGGGTCTCGTGCATAGCAAACTCGAAGAGTTCCTCGTCGTCCTGGCCTCTGTCCCAACCTTCCTCTTCCATCATCTTGATGTAGCGAGGCAGATCGTTAGGGAATGCGTCCTGAGGAACACCGGTGTAGAACTCAAGACCTTTCTGCTTGACAATTTCCTTGATCTCAGGAGCAAGTTCTCCAGGAAGCTTACCCATCTTGCCGAGGATCATGTTCATAGTATCCTTGTCTATGGTCTTCCATCTAGGCTCGCCCTTGAGCATGTGCATCAGGTTCATCAATGCAGTATTCTTCACGTACTGGCTGAATGGTGTTACCAATGGAGGGTAACCAAGTCTTGGCCATACATATTCTACCTCCTGGAACAGCATGACAACCAGAGTGTTGAGATCCAGCTCCTTCTTTCCCTGGTTTCTCAGCGATGCGTTGATCGCACCCTGGAATCCCTTGAGGTCTGCCATCATTGAGCCCATCATTCCGCCAGGAAGTCCGCAACCTACGAGAAGGCTGCTCATCTGGTGGTTGCCCGGAGCGATCCAGTATCCGAGGAAGTCATCTATGAACTTCTGGGTCAGAGCCCTTGCCTCCATATAGGCGTTCATGTTGATGTCCTTAACAAGGAATCCGGCATCCTTGAGCATGGCCTGAATAGTAATTACATCCGGATGGATCTTACCCCATGACAGAGGTTCCATAGCTACGTCGATGTACTCGGCGCCGGCTCTTGCAACTTCCAGCATGGAAGCTACAGAGAAACCAGGTCCTGAGTGACCGTGATACTGGACCTTGATGTGAGGATATTTGTCCTTGATAGCCTTTACAAGGCGGCCAAGGAAAGCAGGCCTTCCGATACCGGCCATATCCTTCAGGCAGATTTCGTCTGCACCGTACTCAACAACTTTGTCCACAACACCCATGTAGTACTCGACGGTGTGGATAGGGGAATAGGTGATACTCAAAGCAGCCTGAGCAATCATTCCGGCCTCCTTGGCGTGGATTACGGAACCTTTGAGGTTGCGATGGTCGTTAAGACCGCAGAAAGAACGCATGATATTGGTTCCCTGAGCTTTCTTGACCTTAGCCATCAAAGCCCTGACATCATCCGGAACCGGGAACATTCTCAGAGCGTTCAGACCTCTTTCGAGCATGTGGGTCTGAATTCCAACCTTGTTGAAAGGAGCGGTCCACTCGCGGACAGCCTTGTTAGGATTCTCTCCGAAAAGGAGATTAACCTGCTCAAAGGCTCCACCGTTTGTTTCAACACGGTCAAAGCATCCCATTTCGATGATAACTGGTGCAATCTCCTTAAGCATAGCTACTTTCGGCAC
This sequence comes from uncultured Bacteroidales bacterium, assembly GCA_900316795.1. Classification (GTDB taxonomy): domain Bacteria; phylum Bacteroidota; class Bacteroidia; order Bacteroidales; family UBA932; genus Egerieousia. The sequence goes on from ONEF01000005.1 coordinate 150,052, forward strand.
ATACTTGCCGGAAGACTGCCACATGTCCCTGTAAAGAAGGGAGAATTTTATTTCTCTTGCCATATAGTTTTTAAGTGAATTAGATTCGTAGTCCACTGCATGTAAAAAACGAGAAATCGTAAGCAACCTCGGTTTTACAGAAGGTAAATTTAAGAAAAGATTGCTGACTCACAAACGATTTCTTCCAATAAATCTGAAGATTGTCCAAAGATTTGACCAACTGTTGTTGCAGTTTGGCAAAAAGATTTTATCTTTGCATCCCCGACGGAAGCGGCATCGCTAAGTTTAGTGTCCCCGCCGGCTTCAGCCGAAAGGCTTTCGACATATATGGTGGCTGTAGCTCAGTTGGCTAGAGCGCCAGATTGTGGCTCTGGAGGTCGTGGGTTCGAGACCCACCAGCCACCCTTAGCGGGGCTCTCGTTGAAATTCGAGAGCCCTTCTTTTTTTACCCCCTTGCAAACTTCTGTATTCCCTGTAATTAGAGAAACGAGCGGAGAAAGTTCTGCGGTTCGAGGATTTAAATTTTCAAAAATGATTTTTTCGGAAAAAATCGAACCAAGTATATGAAGTTTAATCTCAATCGGGGCTACAGATATGCAGGAGCCCATTTTCTCAATAAAATTCAGAGCATATTCAAACTTAACATCAGCGTCTTTGGCTATAGTCTTTTCCTTCAGTTCTGACAAGTTCATATCTAAGTCTTGCTTTTCCTTATTTAATCGAGAATTCATACTCTTGAATGTGTCATCATCAATAATCCCTTCCAACCATTTCTCTTGAACTTTATTTATCTTTTCATTGATGCTCTCAAGATTCTTTTTCATGGCCTTGATATTGTCCTGCTTTTCTTTGTTATCGCTTTGTTTCAAGTCAAACAGAATCTCTTTGTATAAAGCCACGATTGCCTTATCGGGTTTAATGTTGTCAAGGAATCTGTACATGTTTTCATTTGCCTTGTCTGCTGAAATTCTAAACTTATTGCAATAATTGCAGTGGTAGTAGGCATATTTCCTGTTTCGCCCCTTGCTGAAAGAACCATATACGGGACTACCGCAAACAGGACATCTCATAAATGCTCTCATGTAGAATGCTGAATCGGGTATTTTCTTTACTTCGATATTCTTCTTTTCTAATCTCTTCAGATACTTTTGAACGATAGCAAATGTGTTGATGTCGATTATTGGCTGATGCTTTCCATCAACTATCATTTCTGGATAGTCTCCATAGGCGGGTACTCTTATTTTACCGATGTAGTAGATGCTTCGGAGCATTCTGAAAAAGGACGTTTCACCTATCTTCATACCTTTCTTTCGTAAATCACGATAGACTAATGTCGGAACTTCAACTCCGTGGGCTACTCTCTTGAATGCTTCTATGACAAATGCCGATTCAGACTTATTTACCTCCACCCAACTGTTATGTTTGCCATTGCTTCTGTTGTCATATCCGTATGGTGCGTGTCCTGCGCTTTTTCCTTCAGCCAATGCCTGATGGATTCCATCCTTTGTTGCCTTGCTTCGCTTATCATTATCAACCTCAGCCATCGTCAGGTAGATAGCCAACATTATCTTGGATTCAGCAATACTATAATCTATGTGTTCTTCAATGGCATTCACTTCAATGTCATATTCTCGGAACTTTGAAATAAACTCCCATCCATCAGATGCATCACGGGTAAATCTGTTCCATCTTAAGACAAGGAGATAGTCTGCTTCTATTTCCTTTTTCTTTCGCAGATACTTGTTGCAGATTTTAGTTATTTCGGGACGTTTAAACGTCTTAGCAGAGAAATCTTCTCTATAGGTTTCTACAACCTCAATTCCCTTACTCTCACAATACTTTTTAAGGGTTGTTTCCTGATAATTGAGTGAGCCACCTTTCACCTGGTCATCTGAACTCACACGGCAATATATGATTGCCCTTTTCTTAATCTCATTCTCCATGGCCCATTTCGTTTGAATCATTATTCTTTTCAATCAGAGCCAACATTGTCAGGAAATCTCTGATGTCGGCAATGTCACTGTCTTTTAGGTTTTGTCTGTAACCATTTTCTTTTAGAATTCTTCTACATGTCTCAACTTGTAACATTAGGGTTAAACATTATTCTCTTATTCACCTCCTTTCTGGAGGGAAGCAAGCCCATTCAGCCCGCTTCATCTAAAGAATAAGGGGAACCCTAAAAATTGTCAAGCATATTTCTTCAACTTCCTCAATGTATTTACAGATGTGCCTGTGATGGCTGTTATATTCCTCAGCGATATGCCCTTCTTTAACAGAGAAATTTCCTTGTTGTATTGGCTCTTGTAGGATGCTTCAGATTTCCTATAACTGGCAGGACGTCCCATCTTTATACCTTCCTTCTTGCACCTTGAGATGTACTGATTCCGTCCGCTCTCCATTCTCTCCTTGATGGTTAGTCTTTCCATCGATGCTATCTCAAGTAAGATGGTACAAATAAGACTGGCTACAGGATTTACCTTCCCGTCTGTGAGTGTTTCGAGATTGTAATTCTTAACGTAGAGTGATACTCCCTTATCGCTGAGGAGTTGGATAACCTTCAATGCTTCGAGTGTGTTACGCCCAAGTCGGCTAATCTCAAGGCAAACAACCTTTGAAATGTCATTGCTCTTAACGTACTCAACCATCTCCATTATTTCTGCTCTGTCCTCCATTTTCTTTGCTCCGCTAACCTTGTTACTGAATACCGCCTCAACGCTCCAACCCATTTTGTCACAATGTTCTCTCAATTCTGTGACTTGCCTTTCATACTCCTGCCTGTCTGTGCTGACTCTTGCTAAAATGACTACCTTTTCCATATCTGTTTCATATCTGATTTCTATAGCTAATATAGTGCTATTATTTAATATATGCAAGCATTTTATTGCTAATTTTGATTATTTGCCACTTTTGCATAATTTGGTTGTCCAAAAAGTACCAAGATGACTGAATCTAAGAAGCAAGAAAGAGCCATCGTCCACCTCGAGAAAGATGGACAACACTATTACTATGGAAATCTGAAAGCACTCTGTGACCATTGGAACAAGGATGCTATCGGGGTGTCATATTCTTATCTGAAAAATCTCAACATTCAAGAAGATACTCCCTACTCCAATTCAAAGTGTGTCATCAGACGAGGAATATTAATAACTACAAAAAGAATGCGATAATATGGATAGTTTAGAAATCCTTAAGAAGTATTTCCCTTTTGCGATTGATATTGCAAACACTTCTTACTTACTTGAAGATATGGGCGTTGCAAAGAGAGATATCTCTACTATATTCTCTCAAGGGTATATTAGCATTTACGGACGAATATACAATCCACATAGCCATAAAAAGTATTTTATTTGTACTTGTTGTGTTTCTCTTGAGATAGATAGTGAGGATAGAGTAAATATATTGATTGACAATCTCCCTTATAAAAGATATTTTGAAGGTTTAGATAACCAGAACCGAGAATTATTATCTGCCGATGATAAAACTGGATGTTTAACATATTTAATTGAAGAGAATAAGCTTCTTAAAGAAGTCCTCAGCTGCGTTGATGAAGAAAAATTTTTAGAAGTTAAAAAAACTTTAAAATCACTTCTTAGCTGTGAAAAAGAAACTACCCTTGAAGAATAATTCTCAAAGAATATAAAACAACGCTAAAAGTAATGTCTTGGTACTTAAAACGCTCTTTAAGTTTAGGGCCCGTTCGTTTTAACCTTTCAAAAAGTGGTGTAGGTTATTCTGTCGGAGTTAAAGGATTTCGAATAGGAGTTAAACCTAATGGCAAGAACTATGTTAGAGCTGGAAGAGATGGTTTCTTCTATTATGATGAATTTGGTAAAGGAACAAAAGGAGCGTTTGCTAATAACATACCTCACGCTTCAGATTATAGTGTTTTGACATCCGACTTAAAAACAACTTTCTATAAAAAAGCCTCTACCTCTCAATTCACATCATCAAGAAAAGAGCTTCTTAAACAATTAACTAAGTCATATAAAAAAGTTCGGTTGGATTATGTTTCAGGAATAATATGTGGAATATGTTCTATTGCCTTGTTTTTTTATAACAATAAGATAGGTGTCTCTGCACTTGTTTTGGGGATTGTAATTTTCTCTTTACTTTCTATTCTTGAAAGAAAACAAAGGACGATTCTACTTTTCTATGATTTAGATGATGAGGGTTTTAGTTCTTTTAAGAAAACCATTGATGCATATAATCACATTGCCAATTGTGGTGAGTTGTTTTCTTATGTTAGTTCTACAAGTGTGTGTGGAACGCATATGTCAAAATTACACGCTGGTGCTGGCTCTGTTATTTCCACCTTTCCGGTCAAAGTTGGAGAAAGCAATCCACCATGGGTTAAAAGTAATATATCCATACCTTCTATAAAAGTAGGAGAACAACAAATTTTCTTTTTACCTGATGGCATATTTATTTATGATAATGAAGGCGTCGCTATTGTAGATTATGATAAACTGAATTTGGAATATTCTGTTTTCACCTATTTAACCGAAGCACCTCCCAAAGATGCTATAATTGTTGGACATAGTTGGAGATATCCCAATAAAAATGGATTACCTGATAGACGTTTTGGAATTAATTATAGAATACCTGAATGTAGCTATGGTAATTTAAAAATATCAACGGAAGATAGTCTTATCCTATATATTGCCACATCTAATCCCCAAGCTCCAAAGGATTTTGTGGAATCAATGAAAGAAATAATTGAGAGCAAAAAGGAGAACCTGTCGTTAAATAAAACGCTAAAGGAGAGTTTAGATACTGAAATTTCCCTGCCCTCACACTCATTTGAAATAATATATCCTAAAGGACACGATAGTATTTCAAATATGTTTATCAACGACTTAACAGACTCTAATATAAAAGCCGTTGTTGAGTGTTATCGTGAGTTCTATGACAGGGATGCTATTGCTAAAATAAAAGAGGGTATAAACAATCAATCCCTTCTTGCCGCAAGGGTTGTCAGTTATAACATCTTTATTATCCTTAATGTCACGAATGATATAGGTGTTGATAATAAAGAGAACCTATATTCAATCCTTCGGCAAATGGCTGATTATTTCAAACAAACAGAGATATTAAACAATCCAAGAAAGTATTCTGATTTCTTCTTTATGAAAGAAACATAATAAAGCCTATAATAATTATGATTTTAACACAAAATCATAAGGTGATACATCTGTAGCGGGTGTGTCACCTCTTTTTTAATCTTAAACTGATACATCTGAAGTATTGATACATTACTCAAGTTTCTTCAGCAAGTCATTCCAATAATCGGAGCACTCTCCCTTGCTGATTTCCTCCATCATGGCCCTGTAGGGTTTCATCACATTCTTAATGCTGGTTCCACGTGGATATGCACCCCTTATTCGGGCTTCTACTTGCTGAAGGTTATAGTCACAATCCTTCAGGACAAGCAACGTGGTATAGGACTTCCATTTTGTTGTGGAAATCGGCTGAGGTGGGGCTACCACATCGCAGAGAAAATCGTATATCGGATTGGCTTGGCTTTCCAAGACAGAGGACAACTTGTTGTCGGGGATACATAGTGCCTGTCGGACTTGTTCCTTTGTGTTTAGGTTGAGTTCAAATCTACAGACACCATCAAACTGATTGGTTATTCCATTGCTGTTAGCAAACTTTACATTATCTGATTTCTGCATCTCTTTTTCTTTGTTGTATATCGTAATTCGTTTCTTGCATCGGTTGGAGACAACATTCTTTTCAACGATAAGGTTTCTATTGTGAAGCACCCTGCATACGTACATGTTATAATTGACTATGTGGCTTTGGATATAGGAGGTTAATTGCTCGGTATTGATACCCCTCACATCTTTGGTGACATCGGCTTTAACAACCTCAGCGGAGGACATAATCTCATCTATGTTCAGAGAGCAAAATCCCATTGCATTGATATTCTCGAAGCATTGCCTTATGGTATATTTGGAAATGAGTTTAGGGTAGTCAGAGCCGAGAATTTTTCCCGTGAATTCTATTGACACTTTACCGCTCACATAGTCCTTTTCAATGGTTAGGAGAAAGGGCTTTCGCTGACTGAATTTGAACGAGCAAATCTTGCCTTGCTTCTCTATCTTCTTGAAGCGAGACATATCGAGAATGGTCATGTGCTCTGTCTCTGTAACTATCTTTATCTTGTCTAATGTTATCACTCATTGCTTTATTACTTGTATTATTTTTCATACAGATTACTCTTTGATAAGTAGTGAATCATAGGGTTTCTCCTGAAGTCGGTTTGTTCGGAACGCTTTTCCAATAGTCAATCATACTTTGGGAGATATGTTGCTTATGGGTTTCACTCTTTTTCCTTCCTCGGTTCTTTAAGGACAGAAGTCTTTTCGTATCATCGCTCAATTGGCGGTATTGTCTTTTATATGCTGTCATCGCTATCTGTTTTAATATAAATAGTAGGCAAAGTGAAAAAAGTAGGGATAGTAGAATAAAAATTTTTCAGTCCCCAAGAAAAACCAACGGAAGCAACTGATGTATGCCTATTACGGCTACTTCCCGCCCAACAATCGTAAGGGGGATAACGCCAAATTTTGGAAAACGGATATGGGGGCTATAGGATATGAAAAACGGCTTTCTACTATGCTGAGGATGGAATTTTGTCTGACATTAAGACACGTCTTTGAGAGAAGGGCATTTTCCCTGTTTTATTGTTGTCGGAACCTTCTGAAACCAACTATGGCAAAAATGTCGGGATTTCTTCAAGATTTGAGTTCAGGAAGCATATCCCGCAAGTCCCAAATCCTGTCAAGCCACGGTAGAATTTGGTTCAAGTCGGGGAATACTCTTTCACCCTCCCAAACGCTTCGGATTTCCGGGGCGTTTTTCCTTTCCTCAAAAGCTCCTTGCTGTGTCCAACGTCCCGCTCAGTGTGTCGATAGCCACGTTTCGGGGCTTGAATGTGTCCAACGTCCCAATCTCTGTGTCGATAGCCACGTTTCGGGGCTTGAATGTGTCCAACGTCCCAATCACGTTTCGGGGCTTGAATGTGTCCAACGTCCCAATTCCTGTGTCGATAGCCACGTTTCGGGGCTTGAATGTGTCCAACGTCCCAATCTCTGTGCCGATAGCCACGTTTCTGGGCTTTACCGCTGAATGAAAGTGTCGAGGAGCATTAAAACTCTCTCCTGTTCTATGCCCGTTACTCTGGCCAGTTGCTTGGAGTCTGCGGAGAACCTGTATCTCAACTGGTTCAGCAGTTGGGCCAATTCCATCCCGTCAAGGTTTTTCAACGACGACTTATGGAAAACGGAGGTGCAGAGGTTAAGCATCGCTGAGAGAACAACTTGGTCTGAAAAGGTTGGAGCTGCTGTTTCAGAGGACTTTCTGATTCTTGAGGAGTTTTGCAGAAAATAGTTCATCCTGTTAGGGGTCCTGAAGATTTGCTCCACCAATTGGATTTTTACGTAGGACATAGGAGAAATGAAACCTCGTTCGTCCAGGATATAGTTTGGCGGAAGGGTAGTTTTGCTGTGCAGGGTTTTTCTTTGAAGCCTTATAGAAACAGAGCCGATCTGCACTCCTGTTTGAGCAGTCTTGTTGAAGAAGATGCTTCCGGTTCCCCAAGGGTATCCGCTTGGCTGCAGGCAAATGTTAGCTGCAACACTGTTCATTTGAACATAGGCGATGGCCCTTTCCATAGACTCGTCTCTCCAGTCAAGCAGTTTGAAGTCCGCCTTGTTGTTCCGAAGAAGTTCTTTTGAGGAGTATTTGTGTGTAAAATACTTGGAATACAATAGTTTGAAGCGGTTGATGAACTCAGCGACCACGATTTCTGTTCCTCCTACAACAAAGTGCACGTGGTTGGACATCAGTATGAATGCCAGAATTTCCACAACAGGGATGCTTGCGGCCATGACTGCCACATAGTTCATTCCCACTTTGAAATCTTCTTCGTCTTTGAACCACAGCCTGTCCTTCAGGTGTTCAGTGGTTACCAGCCAGTAATCTTTCCTCATATCTCTCTCCCGTCAATTAAAGTTCCATGCGCACACTCACTCATCTTCTCCCCCCTTCATCGTACTATCTCCCTCTTCTTCAGTCCGTCTTCTCATCCTTCATCATACCGTCCGCCTCTTCTTCAGTCCGTCTTCTCATCCTTCATCGTACCGTCCGCCTCTTCTTCCGTCCGTCTTCTCACTCTTCATCGTACCGTCCGCCTCTTCTTCCGTCCGTGCTCTCACCCTTCATCGTTCCTTCTTCCCTTCCATCCGTCGCCTTTCATTCAGTCCACACACTCAGCTCAAGCCTCTCCCCTTTTCTCTTCCGTAGCGGACCTTTTCCATCACATCTTTCAAAAATCCCCTTTCAAGGAACTCACATCTTTAACTTTCCTCCTTGCTGGCAGTTGCAAAGGTATAAAAGTTTCGGGAATGATATACTTGTTGGCTGCTGCCTTCTTTCTACCTTGACTCACATCCCAGTTTCCTATCGAGTTCAGTGGGATTTTCACAAAACTCTAACATATGACTCTTATTCTTAACATTCCTCACATCCCAGTTCCGCTGATTATTTAGACGGCAAAGTATATTGTTTTCTTCTTTTATCTTTATGTGATTACCTTTGCTGAAAGGTTTGATGTCCGGGTCGGTATATTATAGCTGATGATTGTTGAATTCAGATTAATATAGGTGGCTTCAGATGAAGAGAATCAGGAAGAAATCGGTGATTGCCGCGGTCAAGGCTGTGGACCGGCAGTTGGAGATCGAGAAGTTCGGGAAGTTGATCTCCACCCGTCCTACACGCATAGCCAAGAGCAAGAAGAAGTACGACCGCAAGACGGCCAAGCGCCAGATGCGGCAGATCTTGGGGCATTGACTTTCAGATATGGCGGATGAGCATGGCTAACGTCCTGGAGTCTGTGTCGATAGCCATGCTGAGGCTGCTCTGTTTTGACGGGCTTGGATCTGGGGGAGTTTGATGATTTCTTGGCAGTGGACTTCATCTTTGTTATCTTTGAATGTTTTTTTCTGAAGTCCGTTATGAAGACACTTACGGTTTTTACTCCGGCATACAACAGGGCCCATACGATAGTGAGGACTTACGAGAGCCTGCTCCGGCAGACTTGCAAGGATTTCGAGTGGCTGGTGGTGGATGACGGATCTTCTGACAACACTCGTGAACTTGTGGAAGGTTGGGCTTATGAAGGCAAGATTCCGATCCATTACATTTATCAGCAGAACCAGGGCATGCACGGTGCGCACAACACCGCTTATGCCAATATTTCCACGGAACTCAACGTCTGCATAGATTCCGATGACTACATGCCGGATGATGCGGTGGAAAAGATAGTGTCTTTCTGGAAGGATAATTATCGCGATGAAGACAAGGACCGCATTGCGGGTATCATCGGGCTGGATGCTGACACTTCCGGCAAGGTGATCGGAAAGGAGTTTCCTCAGGGTCTGAAGGAAACCACGCTTAGGGACTACTATGAGGTTCTTGGTGGCATCGGTGACAAGAAGCTTGTTTACAGGACGGACGTCGTTAAGAAATATCCTCCTTATCCTTTGTTCGAGGGGGAGCGGTATGTGGGGCTGGCCTTGCTCTACAATATGATTGATGAGGACTACAAGCTGCTGGTTTGCAATCAGGTAATGGTGAATGTGGACTATCAGCCGGAGGGTTCCTCGTTCAGCATGTGGAAGCAGTACTGGAACAATCCTAAAGGTTTTGCCCATTGCCGCAAGTTTGATATGCAGCATGCCAGGAGCCTCAAACGGCGTTTCCAGCTCAATGTTCACTATGTGAACCACTCCATACGTTCACGGAACGGAAAATTTTTGAAAGAATCGCCGAAAAAACTCTTGACATTACTTGCGATCCCGTTCGGATGTGGGCTTTATCTTATAAATCGCCATAAGGTGAAAACCGGAGCTAAATTTAAGATATCTAAATAGTTATAGTTTGGAAACCAGAAGGATAACACGGAGAGAGATTCTGGCGCGCATGAGGGACAGGATTCTTGTCCTTGATGGTGCTATGGGTACCATGATCCAGATGCTTCATCTTGACAATCCTTCTGCCGGCAAAGGTGTTGGCGGTAATCTGGACATGCTGAATCTTGTCAATCCGGAGGGGATTGCAAATATCCATAAATCTTACATTGAAGCCGGAGCGGAGATTATTGCAACCAACACTTTCAGCGGTACTTCTGTTTCCCAACACGAATATGGATGTGAAGACAAGGTCCGTCAGATTAACTTTCAGGGTGCACGGATTGCAAGAATGGTTGCTGAGGAGAAGGGCCTGAGTTTCCTCAGCGATGCGGACTCTTCAGGGAGTGTGGCTTCTGCAAATGAGTCAGATGGGAAAGAGAGTCCTGCAGGAGTTGCCTCTGCAAATGATTCCGATGGGAAAGAGAGTCTTGCAGGAGTTGCCTCTGCAAATGCTTTATGGAAAGAGGAGTGGGGACCTGCCCGCGCGATTGTGGCTGGCAGTATGGGCCCGACTGTAAAGTCTTTGTCTTTGTCTCCGGATGTGACCCGCCCTGATTTCAGGAACATTTCCTTTGACGAGATGGCCGAGGCTTATATGGTTCAGGCTGAGGCTCTGATAGATGGAGGCGTGGATGTGCTGCTTGTGGAGAGCATTTATGACGGCTTGAACGCAAAGGCGGCTCTTTATGCCATCCGCAAGGTGCTGAGGAAAAAGCGTCTGGAGCCTGTTGCCGGAGAAGGATTGGAGTCTGTTGCTGGAGGGGGATTGGATTTTGTTGCAGGTGAAGGACTGGATTCAGAGAGAATGGATGATGCGGTGCCTGGCTCGGAATCGGAATGGGATATTCCGGTTATGGTTTCCGCCACTATCAACGACAAGTATGGCCGTATTCTTACCGGGCAGCATGTGCGTTCTCTGTTTACGGCTTTGCGGGGATATAACCCGTTGAGCTTCGGACTGAACTGTTCGTTCGGGGCAAAGGACATGGAAGACTGCATTCGTGAGATTTCCGGGTTTGCCGCATCTTGTGCGGTAAGCGTATATCCCAATGCCGGGCTTCCTGATGAGATGGGAAGGTATGCGGAAACTCCACGGTACACGGCTTCTTGTATCAGGGAAATTGCTTCAGAGTCTGCAATCAACATAGCGGGAGGATGTTGCGGTACCACACCAGAACATATAAAAGCCATCGCTGAGGCATTGAAAGACTGTGCTCCAAGGAATATCGGGGAGCATGTAGTCCAGGATATTGACGACTTGAACGTGAGCGGGCTCGAGAATCTTCTGATAAACCGGGCTAAGAACAATTTCACCAATATCGGCGAGAGGACAAATGTAGCCGGCAGCGCCAAGTTCGCTTCTCTGATGAGGGAGAAGGACTTTGCGTCTGCATCCCTGATAGCCCTCAAGCAGATAGAAGACGGCGCCACCATCATAGACATCAATACGGACGAGCCTATGAGCAATGGTACTGAGTTGATGGAGAGCTTCTTGCGTTATCTGTCATCGGAGCCGGCCATTGCCCGTGTTCCGTTCATGATTGATTCTTCTGACTGGAACACCATTCTTGCAGGAGTCAAGAATTCTCCAGGCCGTCCTATAGTAAATTCCATCAGTCTCAAGGACGGGGAGGAAGAATTTGTCAGAAGAGCAACTGAGCTGTTTGATCTGGGAGCTTCCGTCATAGTGATGGCGTTTGACGAGGAGGGCCAGGCTACCACATTCCAAAGGAAGACAGATATTTGCAGCCGCGCCTATAAACTGCTTGCAGACATAGGTTTTGCTCCTTCTGACATTATCTTTGACTGCAACATTCTGACAGTTGCAACAGGGATGAAAGAGCACGACAGCTATGCTGCGGATTTCATAGAGGCCGTCAGATGGATAAAGAAAAACCTTCCAGGAGTAAAGACTTCCGGGGGCGTGTCAAATCTTTCCTTTGCTTTCCGCGGAAACAATTCCGTAAGGCGGGCGATGCACTCCGTTTTCCTCTATCATGCGATTTCCGCAGGCCTGGATATGGCAATCGTAAATCCGTCCATGACCGATCTTTACGATAGTCTGGACCCCGTGCTGAGAGTCTGCTCTGAGGCTGTTGTTCTCAACGATTTCTCTTTGTTGGAAAAAGTTTCTTCTCAGGAGCTATCTCCTTCTCCATATTCACAAGCATTTTTCTCAGCGATGAGCTCTGTGCAAGGTGCAGGCTCTTGTGCCTGTGCATCTGATACTTCAGTATCAGGAGCCGGATCTGCCGCCAGTGTTTCTCCTGCGGTGGAGGTTCTTGCTTCTATAGCTGATGAAGTCAGGAAGCGGGAGGAAATGCTGAAACGGGCACGTGAGGAAGGGAAGGCGGCTGACAGTGTGGATATCGGACTTAGCGGTGGAACCGGCGTAGCTGAGTTTGTGGATAATGCTTCTGTATCAGAACGCCTGTCCAGTGCTGTGGTCAAGGGAAACTCGCAGGCTCTAAGCCCTTTGCTGAAGACCCTTATGGAGACGATGAAGCCGGTGGAGATTATAGAAGGTCCGCTTATGGCTGGTCTGGAGAGGGTCGGAGAAGCTTTTGGGCAGGGCAAGATGTTCCTTCCCCAGGTAGTCAAGAGTGCAAGGGTTATGAAGGAGGCAGTGGACATCCTACAGCCTTATATCCAGAATAAAAGTCTGGGGCATTGCAGATGCGGGGCCTGCAGTCCGAAGAAGCCGGTCGTGATTCTGGCGACAGCCAAGGGAGACATACACGATATCGGCAAGAATATCGTTTCTATTGTCCTGTCCTGCAACGGGATGGAAGTAGTGGATCTGGGAGTGGCGACAGACAACCGTACCATAGTGGAGGAAGCTATACAGCGGAGGGCTTCCTTGATAGGGGTCAGCGGTCTGATAACCCCGTCGCTGAGATATATGGAGGAACTTGCCGCTTTGCTTGAAGATAACAGGGAGCGTATGCTCAGAGAGTTGGGATACCTGATTCCTTTAGCTGTCGGAGGGGCTGCTACTTCTTCCGTGCATACAGCGGTGAGGATTGCTCCATTGTACAGCGGGTTGACTTTGTTTGGTGGAGATGCGTCAAACGCTTCCGTTGCATATGGGAGAATAATTGCTGATGAAGATTCAGCTCTTCCTGTAGTAAGACAGGAGAACGATTTTCCTCGCGGAGGTTATGCAGAACTTATAAGACGTGCCCAAGCGGAAATACGCAGGCAGTATAACAGCCGTGACAGACATTACATTCCTTTGGCCAAGGCGAGAGAGCTTGCTCCAAAGTTCAGCCTTGAATCTTTTTCCCTCCCGGACAATCTCTGGAACTTGAATCTCTGCGCGGACAGGTTGGACCTGGCTCCCCTGGCTGAAAAAATCAACTGGACTTCACTGCTGAACTTCTGGGGGTTCAGGGGAAAGTTCCCGGCAGTTGTCTATGAAAATCCGCAGGCGGAGACTTTGTATCAGGAGGCACTGGATACACTCTCTGAAATGATATCTTCTTCTTCAGTCAAGGCGGGTGTATGCCTGGCGTTCTACGATGCGGTTTCTGTTGTTGATGAGGATGGGGACGACGCCATTGACCTGTATGAAAACCTGGCGGAAGATTCTCAGTGGCAGCTTGTGAGAGTTCCTCTTGAAAGCCGCGAGGTTGTAGCCGCCTTCAAGGTTCCGAGGCAGTGCCTGGAGAATTCAGAACACCTTTCGCTCTCAGATTTCGTGTGCAGGAAAGAACTTGTGAAAGACGGCAAAGTCCCGGGCCGTGTGGGAGTTTTTGTTGCAAGGGTAGAGGACTCGCTGTCCGCTTCTTTGGACCACAAGAGTTTTGAATATCTTCTCAGGTACAGCATCTGCGCCCGTTTGACCCAGGCCCTTGCCGAATGGATGCAGGAAACTTCCTTGCAAGGAGTCTTTGGACAGATGCATGACGGCCTTGACTGTCAGCTGAAAGTCATACGTCCGGCTTTCGGCTATCCGGTTTGCCCGGACCACTCTCACAAGCGCGTGGCCATAAAGATTCTGGATGCTGAAAAGGAACTGGGAGTGCATCTTACACAAACAGATGCCATTGTTCCTGTTACTTCTGTATGCGGCCTTCTGATTTGCCACCCGGAGGCCAAGTTGTTTGATATATGATGTTCCGGATATGAAAGTTTCAGAAATTCTCAAGGAAAGGAAAGGCCGTCCGTTTGCCTCCTTTGAAATCGTTCCTCCTCTCAAGGGCAGCGATGGTGCAAAGCTGGTTAACATGGTGCGCCCTCTGATGGAGTTCAGGCCGCCGGTTTTGAACTTTACCGCCCACACAGACGAGGTGGAGTTCGTACCCAACCAGGACGGTTCGTTCAAGAAAGTGGTTGTTTCAAAAAGGCCTGGCACTCTTGCCATAGTGTCTGTCCTGGCGCGTGAGTTCAGGGATGTGGAGATAGTTCCGCATGTAATATGCAGCGGCTCTTCCAAGGAAGAGAACGAGCGCCTGCTTCTGGACCTGCACTTCATAGGCATAAGAAACGTTATGGCTCTCAGGGGAGATGCCGGCAAGGGAGAAAAGTATTTCCGCCCTGCTGAAGGAGGACACAGCCACAGCAGCAGCCTGGTGGCTCAGATAAAGGATATGAATGCCGGATTGTATCTGGACAAGAACATGAAGGACCCCGTTCCGACAGATTTCTGCATAGGCGTGGGAGCCTATCCTGAAAAGCATATAGAGGCCCCCAATCTTGAAACCGATATAGCCATGCTCAAAAAGAAGGTGGACGCAGGAGCGGACTACATAATAACCCAGATGTTCTTTGACAATACAAAGTTCTTCAGTTTCAGGGAAAAATGCAGGAATGCAGGTATCGTCATCCCGATAATCCCGGGAATAAAGCCGGTGTCAACCATCCGTCAGATACAGACCTTGCCGCAGGCCTTCAATCTGGATTTGCCGCAGGCCTTTACGTCCGAGATAGCTTTTATCAGGAAAAACAGTTCTTCAGATGCGGACTTTGAAACCAAATTGTATTCTTTCGGCATAGAGTGGAGCGTGAACCAGTGCAAGGAACTTGTGAAAAGCGGCGTTCCGGCCATCCATTTCTACACGATGGGCAAGGCCGAGAATATCCGCAGCATAGTTTCTCAGGTGTTCTGAAATGTCTGCTGCCTGTTAACCAAAACGGATTCTTGCTATATTTGCTGAAAGAACCTCAGCGATCCTAGGAAATAATGTCGCTGAGAACAAACAGTGAAATTGTTAATAGTAAAGATATATGTTAAAGAGTATTTTAAGAGGACTTCTTGTATTCCTCGTCGGTCTTTGTCTTGTCGTCTGGTCTAACCAGGCCGGTGTGGTTCTTCTTAAAGCCTTGGGAATTTTCATGATTCTCTCAGCCGTAGTAACTGTGGTTTACGGTTTGGCCACAAACTCCTTCCAGGATTTCAAGGGTATGAGTATCATTACAATAGCAAGTGCGCTTTTGTTTACGATTGTGGGATTGATGCTGCTTTTGAAGACAGATTTCTTCATGCAGTTCATCGGGTTTGTCCTCGGTTTCCTTCTGGCACTTTACGGTCTGCTTCAGCTTATTCTTGCCGTCCGTTCTTCAAAGGGCATCAGGGAGAGGTTCTGGTTCTTCCTGGTTCCTTGCCTGATATTTGTTGTGGGAATAGTTTTCTGCTTCTACCCTAAGGAAAACATTTCCGTTTTGTGTATCATTTTCGGAATCTGCCTGATGCTTTTAGGTCTGTCGGAGATGTTCATGGCTTACAAGGTTCATCAGCTGGCCAAGAGACTCCGTGCCGCAGCGCAGCAGGAGGCTGAGCAGATGAGGCAGAACCAGCAGACGATTGTTGTTGAACCAATCGAACCAGACCAGGAGCCGGCCCAGACAGATTTTGACGACGAGCCTGTGCAGGCAGAACCGTCAGAGCAAGTCTTCGAAGAGAACTCTGATGAGGAAATCGCTGAGGAAGAAGACGGAAGCGGCTTTGGCTCTTCAGAAGAATAGCACAGCGTCAGTATATTGCAAGGCCTATCAGACCTCCTGCCAGAATCACCCAGATAGGGCTTATTTTCAAGAATTTGCAGCTTACAAATGCTCCGGCCAGAAGAAGCCAGCTGCTCCAGTGGAAGAAGTTCTGCGGAGTAACGAGGATTCCGGCCGCCGCTGCTATCATTCCTATTATAAGTGGCCTTATGTCTTTCATCAGCGATGCAAACAGGTTGCTTTTCCTTACCTTCTGGTAGAGCCAGCAGATAGATAGCACGATTACGAAAGACGGCAGTACCACGGCCAATGAAGCAAGTGCCGAACCTCCTATGCAGGCCCATTCGCTGTAACCCAGGTTATGAGTTACGGTATAACCCATATAAGTTGCGGTGTTTATTCCAACAGGCCCCGGTGTTGCCTGGGAAATGGCAACTATGTCCGTGAACTGTTCGGCCGTTATCCATGCGTGTTCAGTCACAACCTTGCTCTGGATGAGAGACAGCATGGCATATCCGCCTCCAAAGGAGAATATTCCAATAACGAAAAATGTCCAGAACAGTTCCAGGAATATCATACGCCATCCTCCTTTTCTGAATTTTTCTTACCGTGCCATTTAACGTATCTTATGAAGAAAAAGCAAGTGAAGAACACCAGCAGTATGTACACAGGGGATATCTTCAGGAATATGATGGCAGCTGCTGTTCCAACTGCCAGCAGTGCCCTGAAGATGTTCAGATGTGATTTCTGGATCATATCCACCACCGGCACGGCAATCAGAGCCACAACCACAGGCCTAATGCCTTTAAATATCTTCTCCACATATATATTGTCGCGATAACCTGCAAAGAATATGGCAATTGCCAGGATTATAAGAAAAGACGGAAGGCAGGTGCCTATCGTGGCTGCTATGCTGCCCTTGTTGCCTCTTACCCGGTATCCGGCAAAGATGGAAATGTTCACGGCCAGCAGCCCCGGGGCGCTCTGTGCAATGGCAAGTATGTCATAGAACTCGTCAGATTCCAGCCAGTGGCGTTTCTGCACCACTTCCCGGTCTATCAGCGGAATCATGGCATAGCCCCCGCCCAGGGTGAACATTCCAACCTTGGTGAATGTGGTGGCCAGGCTCCAAAGAGACACCTTCCTCTCCTTTACTGGAGCGGTAGGTTCAGGATTATCCTTTACCAGATCCGTGTCTTTGAGTGGAAACTTCTTCATTGCAAGGCTCAAAAATACTCTTTTTAAAACTTTTGGAAAAAAATTTTGCACAATTGGAAAAATCGTTTACCTTTGCAACCCCATTGAGACAGTGGGGTGTCAGTCAAACCTGACAATACTTGTTCATTATAGGCTCGTAGCTCAGTTTGGTTAGAGCACCACACTGATAATGTGGGGGTCCGCGGTTCAAATCCGCGCGGGCCTACAGATTGGGGGACTAGCTCAGTTGGCTAGAGCACCTGCTTTGCAAGCAGGGGGTCAAGGGTTCGACTCCCTTGTTCTCCACAAAAGGAAGACCTTAACGGGTCTTCTTTTTTTATGCCCTATCGAACATTTTTATCCATTTTTAACGATATACTGAATAAAAATCGCTATTTTTGTGCAGTACAATAAAAATAGTGATGAAAAATCTGATTTTAAACCAGCGGGCAGAAAGGGATAATCTTGCATCTAGGCCGTATTATACAAGACATAATATTCAGGATGTCTCATCTTATTTGGAGTCAAATGTCATTAAGTTGATAACCGGTCCCAGAAGAGCGGGGAAGTCTGTCTATGCAATGCAAATCTTATCCGGGAAGAATTATGCTTATTTAAACTTTGATGACAATCAGTTATTGGGTGGATTCAATGAGGATTCAGTGATGCAGGCTCTCGCCGAGGTCTATCCGGGTTATGAATATTTGCTTCTGGATGAAGTGCAGAATCTGAAATCGTGGGATGTGTGGGTGTCAAAACTTTATCGCCGAGGAGTTAATCTGATAATTACCGGTTCCAATGCTAATTTGCTGTCTAGCGAGATGGCAACGTTTCTTACTGGGCGGTATGTTGAAATTCTGATTCTTCCTTTCTCAATGAAAGAGACGTTAAAATACAAGGGTATGTCTATGCAGTCTGAACTCCCAAATCAGAAGGCTGCGCTTGCTTTAGAGATGGAAGATTATCTTATCAAGGGCGGTTACCCGGAGATATTGAACAATCGTGAGATAGAGCAGGGGTACCTTTCAGCCCTGTTTGATTCTATCATCCTGAAAGATGTTGCCAAGCGTCATAAAATCCGCAAAACAACGGAGTTGTACGATTTGGCGGACTATCTTATCAGCAATTACTCAAATACATTGAGTTATAACGATATAGCTGAAGATTTGTCTTTAGGCAGCGTAACAACAGTAAAGAAATTTTGCGGATACCTGGCGGAACCATATCTGTTCTATTTTCTTCCGCGATACAATAATAAGCTGAAGGAAAGGAAGAAGGCTCCGAGGAAAGTTTATGTTGTCGATAATGGTTTCATTTATACCCGTTCATTTGAACTTTCCGGCAATAGTGGCCGTCAGTTGGAAAATCTGGTTTTTGTCGAGTTGCTCAGAAGAGGTTATGACTTAAAGAAATCTCTTTTCTATTACCGGACCTCCAACGACAAGGAAATCGACTTTGTAACGAGAAAGGGAAGAACTGTAACTTCCTTGATACAAGTCTGCTATGACATTTCTAAACCTAAGACACGCACAAGGGAACTTGAAGCGTTGGTAAAGGCATCAGAAGAGTTGAATTGCGAGAATCTTCTGCTTATCACATGGAATCATGATGAGAATACAGAATACAAGGGCAAGGAAATCCATATAGTATCTGTAAAAGAATGGTTCTAGATGATTTTGTATATTTGGGTTCATTGCTGTCCGGAGAAATTTTACATAAATAAAGTTGGCTGACAGATTCCCTTTCAGGAACTACTACGGGAATCGTAGGCTGATTATACATTTCACGGATGTCTGCCCTTTTGAAAAGTACCTGTCCGATTGAATTAGAGATAGAATGAAGACTTGGAACAAGACCATAACGCTTCTTCGCAATGATAAGCAACAGATAGTCGCAAACGGCTATCCATATCTGCGTATAGACGGCATTCTGGGAAGTACCGTAGAATGTCTTTATGTGCAAGTGCTGCTTAATCCACTTGAAGAAGAGCTCTATCTGCCATCTTTCCCTGTAGAGTTCTGCAATTGTCAGAGGGTCTTCGATGGTATAGTTGTTGGTCAAGAAACGGAAGAGTTTCCCCGTTTCAAAGTCTTCATATACAACAAGTCTAAGCGTATCTGGATACTTTCTGGAGGAGTAATATCCGGAAAGCCTGATGGTCTCATCAGAAATAAAACCAGAGCCTCTATTGACAGACCCGGATTAAAGAACCCCGTAGACCATGTTATCCTTAGCTCGGGTAACGAAATAGGCGCCATTTTTCAGGAAGTACCTGTGAAGTTTTTCAAACGCAACGTATCCCTTGTCCATCAAGTAGAAAGCTCCCGCTTCGACGGGAACTTTATCCATCCCTCTGGCATCATTTACCTTACCTGGCGTAAGCAGGACAAATGTCAGAATAGAGCCGCGCAAGTCCATCAGAGTATGCATCTTTATCGCAGCCTTGCCATGATGGAACTCAGCCCAAGGACACAAATTCAGACAGAGCTCGATAGTGCTGCTGTCAAACGCATAAATTATCTCTTCGAGACCAATCCGCAACTTTTCATCCTTGTAAAGCGAGATGACTTCTTTAACCAAAGTCATTGCAAAGTCTTGATAGATGTGCCAATCCTTCTTCTCGTTGGCCTCAGCAAGTGTAGATCTAGGCATAGCCTTGATTCCCGATCTGTAGAGGTCTCCGCAGAGGTTAAGTGTAGTCTCAATATCTCTCAGACCAGCTCTGTCAGTGAACTGAGCAAAGCTCATTACCATGAACTGGTCACGGCAATTGAACTTGATGGAGTGCCGGTCTTCATTATAACGGCTGACACACTTCTGAAATTCATATTCATTGAAGAGAGATATAATCTGAGCGAAGATTGTTTTTCCTTTATTCATGCTTTGCGGATGGCGTCTTGACGTCTTTCCGCAAATCTATGAGTTCTAATCGAAAAATTTTCCGAGTCTTTTAATTTATTAAAATTAAACTATTTAAAACCTTTCGGAGATTTTTTCTCCGGACTGAAATATGAGTACAGAAGTAGTGACTAAGAATCTGGGGTATGTAGATATTCCAACGCTAAAGCAGTTTGCCTCCTCAAATCAAGAAACGATTGATACAGTTATTGCCGATAAAGTCGTGGAAGAGTTCTTGAACCACTATAAGAGTTGGAAAGATGTCGTAGGTTTTATTGTAAGTGGTGAGGATGGCGAACAGTTATATGGAGATGCACTCTGCAAGTATTCAAATAATCTTCATTTGTCGAATCATCTTTCATCTGATAAAGTAAACTTGCTGCAGGAAGAATTGTTAGATTTTGAGGGGAAGGTTAAATATAAATATGGATTAAAGAATCTTCTATATTACAATCTTGTTAAATGTCTCCATAAATTATCTCTTGCATCTAGAGAGGAATTGAAAGATTATCTGAAGAAAGCTATTTATTATTCTCTGGCGGAAGCAAATCATACTTCATATAAAGTAGAGTGTTATGCTTACAGGTCTGCTAGCAAGTATATTATTAATTCATTTAAGAAAGAGAAATTAAGTATGTCGTCACCCACGACTTTCAATGACCCTTTCGATTGTCCCATATTGGAGCTTCTGACATTGTATGGTGATGACATATCCAAACTTGCCAGTGAAGCGTACAGGGAATGCTTGAAAATTACATGTTTTGTAAAGAATACAAAAGTACAGCCAGAATTTGATGAAAGAAACGACCCAATATGGATACAAAAACACGATGATGATCCAGAAGAATATCTGAATGAACTTATGTGGGCTCACTATGCCGATAATCATAAGGGCGTGTGTATAAAGTACCACTTCAATAATGACTTTACAAAGTTTGCTGATGAGACCAAAAGCCAGATAGCATACTTTCGAGATATAAAATACACATCAGATATGGATGTCTTTAGAAAGAATGGTGCAATTAACTTACAAGATGCCTTCTTTGTAAAAGGTGAAGCATGGGAATATGAGAATGAACTGCGTCTGCTCGCATATAATCTGGAAGAAAAAGGGCAGAAACCTACTAACTGGTTACGACGTATATTACGATTGCTCGCTTGTAATAAGAAAGGGCCAGGAGACTATGCTAGCATTGATGCAAAGGACAACATTGCTGCTATATATTTTGGTTTGAAATGTCCGACAGATAAGCAATGTAAGATAATAGATATTCTGAAAGGACGTAAATGGGTGAACGAAAAAAGTGTTTGGGATGAGATCAAGTGTACTGTTGTTAATACCAAGGAAGAATATCCAGTTGAGTTCTTCCAGATGGTGATAGACGACGAACGCTTTGGTAAATTGAAGGCTGTGAAAATCGAAATTATTTGAAACAGGATAAAAATCACGTTATTATCGGCAAAAACATCTATCCGGCACTGTACAGAGTTTTGTGTAAATGACTATTTCTGGTCGTTGTCATAATCTGATTCTGTCTTCAAATATAGCAATAAACTGATTAAGGACTATTCCCCAGTTTCTGATAGGCATCGTCCATTTCTTTTCAATCTCCAGTATAGCAAGGAAAACGGACTTTTTGACGGCATCGTCACTGGGGTAAGAGAGTTTTGCTTTTGTATATTTCCGGATTTTTCCGTTGAGGTTTTCAATAAGGTTTGTCGTGTATATTATCTGCCGGATTTCCATAGGGAAACCGAAAAAGGTCGTAAGATCATCCCAGTTCTCCCTCCAGCTTTTAACGGCATACCGGTATTTGGAGCCCCATTTTTCCTCGAACCTGTCCAAGGCGGTGGCAGCCATATCTTTGTTTATAGCACCATATACATCCCTCATGTCTTTGGTAAAAGCCTTGAGGTCTTTGTATACCACATATTTGCAACTGTTGCGGATTTAATGGACAACACACACTTGAGTGGCTGCCTGCGGGAATACGCTGCGTATTGTTTCCGTAAAGCCGTTTAGATTGTCCGTGCAGGTAATTAATATATCCTCCACGCCCCGAGCATTCAAATCGGTCAGTACGCTCATCCAAAAGGCGGCGCTCTCAGACTTGCCGACCCACATTCCAAGCACCTGCTTGTGCCCGGTCCTGTCAAGGCCGACAGCCAGGTATACGGTCTTGTTTATCACCTTGCTGCCATCTCTAACCTTGAATACTATCCCGTCCATCCACACTATCAGATACTGGCTCTCTAGGGGGCGGTTCTGCCATTCTATGGCTGCCTGGGTCACCTTGTTGGTTATGACCGATATTGCGGAACTGGACAAGTTTACCTGATAGATGTCGCGCATCTCCTCCTCTATGTCGGAGACGCTCATACCCTTGGCATACAGAGAAATGACTAGCTTTTCCAGGGAGAATCCGCGATGGGCATGACGGGGAACGGCTAGAGGTTCAAAGGTGCCATTGCGGTCACGGGGCACTTCGATTTCGTGTTCGCCGTGGATGGTCTGGATAGTCTTGGGATAACTTCCGTTGCGGGAGTTACCGCTATTGTTTCCGGCTGGGTCGTTCTTCTTGTAGCCCAAGTGTACATCCATCTCACCCTGAAGAAGACACTCGTAGAGCTGAGCATGAAGGTCGTTCATAAAACGCTCCACATCTTCTTCTGTATGAAGCTGTTTCAGAAATTCATCGTTAAAGACTCCTTCGGGAAGAGAGTA
This sequence comes from uncultured Bacteroidales bacterium, assembly GCA_900316795.1. Classification (GTDB taxonomy): domain Bacteria; phylum Bacteroidota; class Bacteroidia; order Bacteroidales; family UBA932; genus Egerieousia. The sequence continues at coordinate 172,795 of ONEF01000005.1, forward strand.
CTTGCGGGATAGATCAACTTTTTCTTTTTTCTTTGGCATCAGTAGTGTTTGTGTTTCCATTGGTTTGGCTGGTTAAAGTTATACTTTTTCCAGATTTACCATTTACACAAACTTCAGGACTGTGCCTTATTTGCTCTTAATATAATTGAAATCTGGATAACAGAAAAAGAAATCATTTCTTATTAATGATATTGATAGAGCCTCCCATAACAGAGAGGCTCTATCAATTGCGACACCTATTATGTTCTATTTCTGAACTATACCATTGACGATAGCGTCCCAATCCGTAGTCTCAACGATTATTCCTACCACATAGTAATCATTCTTGAATATCCCGTCATTCCAGCAGCAGGTAATGGTAAGGACATTAGATTCTGCTCCGGTAGGATGGAATATCTGGACACAGAGCGGACTGGAAACTGGTTGATATTATTCCATTCCAATTCTTAACAATAAACCGTTATAATTAGTTTACTATTTTCCTCCAATTGTAAAACCAACATTAAAAGCAATATTGCTGCTAGCCTTCTCTTCAATTTTATACTCTATTGAGAAACGTAAGCGGTTGAAAAGTTCAATCCCAACTCTAGGCAGTATGCAAACTGAATACTTATTATTGCCCACAAAATCTCGAGAAATCAATTTGCCGTCTTTATAAAAGTTTTCTGCGGGGGATGCATTTGAGAAC
>ONEF01000023.1 GCA_900316795.1 uncultured Bacteroidales bacterium
AGAAGCATAACCACATTTGTCTGTTGCATAATTAAGACCAACAAACAAGCCTCCTTCTATTGAGCCTATATTATTCTGAGCAGATAGAGAAATAGAAGAGAGAAGAAGACAAAAACTGGTAAAAATGTAAAACCTTTTCATAATAATGCTTATTGAGTATAAATCTCACACGCCTTCCAAACTCCATTATATTTTACAGAAGCGAAGACTTTCCCTCTTTCAATTTTCACAGTACCCGCATTGCTGAAATTAGCTTTATCAAAGTCGAAACTATTGTTATCAATACCGATTTTAAAACCTATTGTATATTCACCCTCAAACCAGCCTGATTCAAATCGTACAACATCTCTGCCGTGACCCTCACTGTGCTCTTCTCCCTGAGGAAAAATAACAAGCATTTCATTATCATCTTTTACTGTATAAAAACCTAATCTATGCTTCTGGTTCTCTTGTGCGTTCGGATCCTTAAACCATCCTTTGATAATCCCAAGAAGTCGTTTTACTAGGGCCTTATAAACCGAGTTGAGATTTCCGGTGGTAACATTATAATCAACGAATGGTATATAGAACAATTCAATATTAGAATTACTAAACGGAAATTTCTTAGACATCGCAGTCGGGTAATCTTGTTGCTGAGAGTTAGGGTTATCAAATGGAACCTTTATACTATTGTATTTAAACCTTAATTCTATCGGCGACCAACCATAAACAAATTCTTCAGCCTTCTTTCTCCACCATATTCCAAACTTCTTTTTTTGCATTCTCACGGTTAAACCACTAGAACGATAAATGAGATAGTCTTGAGAAAACATACGTAATTTCATCCTATGTGTTGAATTAAAATGATTTGTTATGGTAACGTTTGTTCCGAAACAGGCCGAAATACCTTTCTGAAGCCAACTTCCACTTCCATTTCCCTTTTTATAAACAACGCTTTTAATATCTTGAGCTGGAATTATTACACCACTAAGAAGACTTAGTGTGTTATCATTAAGGGGCTGAGGATTATTTACATCAGGCTGAGATGATCCAAAATCATGATTCCCAGACCCTTCTCTTCCTGTTTGGTCATCTTCCTCTGTACCATAACACATACCATAAAGATTAGCTTGGTTTCCATTACCATCAAAAACAGGACAAGATTCACCTTCGTTCAATTCTGGATATTGCTCAATTGTTTCTGGAACGAAAGGGTTATTCGGATCATAGTCATAAACCAACAGACCTTCTTCAATATATCGATAAACCTTGTCTCCTATTTGTATTTCACGATTATCATTCAGAATTGCTGCATAATATGGATCAGTTATTAAAGAATCTTCAGGTTCAAACAATAATTCTTCTTGTTGAATTTCCGAAAGTTCGCTTTCTGACAAACTCATCATAACGCTCTCTATCATATTTTCTCTTAAGGAAACAAAAGATTCATCAAATTCTGTGTCAGAAGCTTTTGTTCTAAGAATACATCTAACATTAAAAACTTTAGACAACTTCATCTGATTAATAATCTCTTTCAGATTCTCCTCACTATTTATTTTTACAACCCCTTCTTTGTTATTATGAGTTTGTAATACTTGTGTTGTAGTATGTTCTTCCTTTTGACAAGAACAAATAGCGACAGCTATTATTAATAGGAATATTATATTTTTCATAAATGAATTGTTAAAAAGTGTGCGAAGTTATTAAATATTTCTATTAATTCAAACCTTGTCGTCCCGAGATAATTAACTGTAGAGTCTAAAAGCAAGTGTAAAATTGTTGCCGGGCAAATCCATCTTACTTTTATCCATTTTTGAAGGCATACTGCATAAAATCCGGCTTTTTGTGCAGTATAGTGAATAAAAATGCACATTCTCACGATGAACTTTTGGTATGGTTGGACGTCTTTCATATTTGAAAGTTTCATACCTTTACAAATATGAGAAAGAGTATTTGTTTGATGGCGGTCCTGGTGCTGCTAATGGGTTGCCGCACTGAGAGAGTTTCTGTATTTGATCACGTTGAGAAACTTTGCAATAGGGACAAAGTCAAGCTATGGGGCGAAAATCTGTATGCTCCCGTTATTGGAGTGGATTCGCTGAGGAATATTGTAAGCAATGTTGCAGATGCGCCGGAATCTTATCCTGCAGATAAGCCGGTTGCAAATTCCACAATAGAACTGGATGGCAGGCGCTGGACAATTGTCCTGTGGCCTCTGTCCGGAGATATAAAGCACCAGTCCATTGTCCTGATTCACGAGATGTTCCATTATCACCAGCCGGAGGTGGGGCTTTATCCGGAGAGGGATCCGAACAATTCTCATCTTTCAAACAGGGATGCCCGTACGCTTCTGAAGCTGGAGTGGAATGCGCTGAAGGTTGCCGCCTCTTGTGAGGGTGAGCAGAAGAGGGCTGCTCTGGAGGATGCATTGAGTTTCCGTGCAAGGAGAAGGCAGCTGTATCCGGATTTCATCGCCGAGGAAAACTCTCTGGAAATACTGGAAGGGCTTGCAGAGTACACGGGAAGGCGTATCGTGATTCCGTCTGACAAGGAGTTTTTACAGAGCCTTCCGGAGTTGGACTATCTGTACGGATCAGATAACCTGACGCGCTCTTTCGCATATCTTTCCGGACCTCTTTACGGTTTGATTCTGGATCAGTCCGGCCATTCTTGGCACGGGGAGATGAATGCTGGCAGTGATCTTGGCTACTCAGCGATGGCGATTTACGGGATAGTTCTGCCGGAAGACTTGGAGAGTGCCGTTGAATCCGCCAAAGCCAGGTATGATTTTGAGTCCATTGATGCTGTGGAAGAAGCTTTTCAGAGAAAGTTGGAAGAGAGGAATGAGACGATTCGCAAATTGTTTGCCCCCGATAACGTTATCTCCCTGGAATGTCCAAATCTTTCCATCCAGTTCGCGCCGGACAGCATGATTAAAATGGAAGACGGAAGTATGGTCATCTATGGCTGCAAGGCTTATTGCGATTGGGGAACTGTGGAAGGACATCCTCTGAAAATGAAAGGCGACTGGCGCAGTATAGAACTGCCAAGGCTTGACACTCTTTCCGTCAGGGGAGACACGATTGTCACCTCCGGCTGGACTCTGATAAGGAAGAAATCGGATTAAGGATGAAGAAGGCTGTGTTCATAGTCAATCCGGGGGCAGGGACTTCCCGGAAGGGAAATATCGCGGAGGAGATTGCTTCCTGTCTGGAGATGGACGGGAAAGGCAGTTCCTGTGTGGAGGGCGGATCTTACGAGATAGTTTACACTCAGAGGCCAAAACATGCATCGGAGCTGGCACTCAATGCGGTTAAAGAAGGTGTGCCGGTAATCGTGGCTGTGGGAGGAGACGGAACTGTTAACGAGGTGGCTTGTTCTGTAGCAGGCTCTTCCTCCGCGATGGGAATTGTTCCGGTGGGGAGTAGCAACGGCCTTGCCCGTCACCTCTGCATTCCCCGGGATGTCAAGCAGGCTGTGCGGAAGATAGTTGAGGGACACACGGCTCTGATAGATTACGGACTGTTGAACCAAAAGAAGTTTTTCTGCACCTGCGGATGCGGCTTTGATGCCGAGGTGGGGTGGAATTTCGGCGGCAAGAGGGGGCGTTCCTCTTATGTAAAGACCGTTATAAAAGAGTTCTTCCGTTACTCTCCGTCCCATTACGAGATTGAGGATTCTGATGGAAATACCGTGTTTTCTTCAAAGGCTTTTCTGGTTACCGCCGCAAATGCCGGGCAGTGGGGAAATGATGCTTATGTGGCTCCGGAGGCTTCTGTGCAGGACGGACTTCTGGATCTTGTTGTCGTTGAACCTTTTTCCGTATTGGCCGCAGCCTCTCTTTCCTGGCGCCTTTTCCACCGGTCTTTGCTGAAAAGCAGCAAGGTCCGGCATTTCAGGGGCAAGGCGTTTACCGTCCGCCGTTCTGATGCTGGGCTTGTCCATCTGGACGGTGAGCCGTTGTTTTCCACAGAAGAACTGGAGATCTCCGTCTGCCCAAAAGGACTAAAGGTAATCGTTTGATAATTCCTGTACTTTATGCCGTGAAGGTTTAAATGCAATCGTCCGATGTTTTATCTTCTGCAGTTTTTTCGTATTATTGTATAGAAAAACATTATCGGTTATGAAACACAATCTTTCCTCTCTGATGGGCCTGATGGCTCTTGCCGGCCTGACGCTGGTTGCATATTCCTGCAAAGGCGGGCAAAATAACGGAAACGGAACAGAGGTTCAGAACACTCCTTCCAATGTTGAATCTCAGGAGGTGAGCCCTTTACAGAAAGGCGTCACCCTTAAGCTGGAAACGGCTTACAGAGAGTTATTTAAAGTTACATCGGCGACAATTTATCCCGACAGCATTGTTGTGGTTAAGGACAGCGTTTGCAGCACTTACATCATAGACAAGGAGAAGAGCTATGAGACGGTTGAAATTCAAAAGTACATATGGAACTTTATCGTGTCCGGAAAGGGAGAAACTTCTCTGCCTTGTGACACTATTGTCGTGGATAAATACAGGACGGAGATTTTCGGGGAAAAGAGAAAGTGGGATATAGACCGTTTCATCTTAAAGACCAAGGAGGGGCATTACTTCCAAATCCAGAATGAGTTTGATCTCCAGAGGCGGATGTTTGCTAACTATCCCGAGTCCAAGCCGTTCCCGGAACTTTTGATGGAGAACGCCAAGTTCTATAACATTTACCGCAAGGATTCTTCTGAAATTCCGTCTTTCCTGTGGCCGGTAAACCGTGTTGTTATCAAGGACAACAAAATCACTTTCAGCGGCGGGGAGAATGATGTTGTGCTCGAGATGGTCCCTCTCTCAGATTATGAGCAAGTTTATTCTGAAGGTTACAACTGGGTTTTCACTACAAAAGCAACCGACAAGTATCCGGCACTCAAGGTCACACTTAATGCAGGTTTTGACTTTGAAAAGAAAGAGCTCAAGCCCAAGGAGAGATGGATATCACTGTTCCTGGACGATATAGGGGAGATTCAGTTTGAGTTCCAGTCGTGGGACAATCTGAAGAGAAGGATATGTGTAACCTACCCGACCGAGGAAGAATTCCAGTCGACGATGGAAGAGGGAATCCTTCCGGACGCGAGCGAGTAAAAAGAATAGTAAAATATCGTACTGTATAAAATTTTATTATCTTTGCGGCTGTTATGCTCATCGCAATAATAAATTTTTAGACAAAGATATTTATGAAAAAACTGTTTTTGGCCGCTGTTGCCATTTTGATTAGTGCGGCCTCTTTTGCACAGAACGAGACCAAGAGTCTTGAGGAAAGGGTGGCTTCCCTGGAGAAAACCGTAAAGACAAGAACCTCTTCCTGGGACAAGATCAGCAGGTATATCACACCTAGCGGATATCTGATTGGCGGATATGACTGGAACGATGCCGGGACATCCACCTTCAAGATCAAGAACGTGAACCTTACACTTGCTGGAAACCTCTACAAGGGAGATTACGGATCTGTTGACTACAAACTCCAGTTTGCGTTTGCAGGAACCCCTAAGGTAATAGACGCGTTCGCGACCTATATGCCTGTGAAAGAATTCGGAGCCAAGTTCGGACAGTTCAAGAGTCCGCTGACTTGGGAGAACTCAATGAGGAGTCCAACATCGTTGGAGTTTGTCAATTACTCTCTTGCTGTACAGAGGCTTGCAAGAATGTCTGACCAGGATATCTGCGGACTGTCCGCTTCTGGACGAGACCTCGGATTCTCCTTCCTCGGAAGTGCACTTGAAAGAGACGGGTTCAGCATCATCAACTACGAACTGGCGGTGTTCAACGGCTACAAACTCAACACCACGGACAACAACAAGAGCAAGGACATCGTTGGCCGTCTGATTGTCAATCCTATCAAGCCTCTCTCCCTCTTCGGTTACTTCCAGAGGGGAGAAGGTGCTTATCCTACATTCGATGACGAAACTCAAAAGTACACTCCGCAGGATGAGAACAAGTATCTGAAGATGTTCCGTTACGGTGGAGGCTTTTCCTATACCGATTCCTGGGGTTTTGCAAGAGCTGAACTGATAGGAGGCCATACAGATAACCTCACCGGAAACTTCAACAGCCTCGGAGGTTATTTTGCAGCAGGAGCCAACATCACGGACCATTGGAAATTTGTGGCCAGATATGACTATATGGACGAGGATACAGATTCAAAGAAGATCAACGAGATGGACTATACCGCCGGTATTACCTACGCTCCTTTGAAGTATCTGGACCTCAAGCTCAACTACACTTATCGTCAGCTGGGCGGCGGCTTCCGGGACAAGAACTGCATCTATGTCCAGCTTACCGTGAAGTTCTAGAAACGATACAATACAGCTAGTTTGTTCCGCCGGGCAAATGTTTGATGCTCAGCGATTTGTTAAATCTCCCTCGCTCAATTTCGGGCGAGGGAGATTGTTTAATGTGCAGATAACTAAGCTTTTATCCGGCAGGGCTTCTTGCAGTCCAAAATCTGCCTGCGTATCTGCCGTAGGCTTTTACACATATTTTTCGTAACTTTGAATGTTTATTTGTTCTGGCTGGAGAACCGGAGCGTTTTAGATGTAAATATTTATTTTAGTTTTATTATGATAAAGATCAATTGTTTTGTTCCTTTCACCTCCAAGAAGCAGGTGGAGAATACTGTCAAGAGCCTAAAGGAAAGCGCTCTGGTTAATGAGATTGTGACTTTGGACGCAAAGAAGGAGCCGATGGCCCTTACTTCAACGATGAGAAAGATTGCCCAGAAGGCAGACTGCGACTATGTGCTGCTTTACACCAAGCAGACAACTCTCAGCCTCGGTTATCTGGCCCTTGAGAGAATGGTTGAGGTTGCAGACGCAACCGGTGCCGCAATGCTCTATGCAGACCACTATGCATTCATGAACGGTGAGAGAACCAACAAGCCTGTGATAGATTATCAGTTCGGAAGCCTCAGGAACGACTTTGACTTCGGTTCCGTTCTGCTTTACAAGGCTTCTGCTTTCAAGGCTGCAGTAAAGAGGATGAAGGTGGACTACAAGTTTGCCGCCCTGTATGACCTCAGGCTGAAGGTTAGCCAGAAGGGCCGCCTTGTCCATATCAACGAGTACCTGTATTCTGAAATCGAGGAAGATACAAGAAAGACCGGAGAGAAACTCTTCGATTATGTTGACCCTCGCAACCGTGAGGTTCAGGTGGAGATGGAGAAGTGCTGCACTCAGCATCTGAAGGACATAGGAGGCTATCTTGCCCCTGTTTTCCCTAAGGTTCCTTTCGGAAGGGAGAAGTTTGAGTATGAGGCATCTGTAGTGATTCCGGTGCTTAACAGGGTAAAGACTATCAAGGACGCCGTTGAGAGCGCTCTCAGCCAGAAGACTAACTTCAAGTTCAATGTCATAGTTGTTGAGAATGGTCCGAGATGCCACTCTTGGGACGGAACAACTGAGGTTCTCAAGTCTATCAAGGACAAGAGGCTGGTACACGTTATCCCTACAAGAAAGGATATCGGCGTGGGCGGTGCATGGAACATGGCACTCAATCATCCTAAGTGCGGAAAGTTTGCCGTGCAGCTCGACTCAGATGACGTTTACTCAGACGAGAACACTCTGCAGAAGGTTGTGGACGCTTTCTACGAGCAGAAATGCGCCATGGTTATCGGAAGCTATATGCTCACCGACATCAACCTCAAGATGCTGCCTCCGGGAAAGGTTGACCACCGCGAGTGGACTCCGGAGAACGGACGCAACAACGCCCTCCGTATCAACGGTCTGGGGGCTCCTAGAGCATTCTTCACTCCGGTTGCAAGAAAGGTGATGTTCCCTAATGTAAACTACGGAGAAGACTACGCCGTTGGTCTTGCCATCAGCCGCCGCTATCAGATCGGCCGTATCTATGACGTGCTCTACTTCTGCCGCCGTCACGACGAGAACTCTGATGCATCGCTGAGCGTTGAGAAGGAGAATATGAACAACACTTACAAAGACAGGGTGCGCACCTGGGAGCTTGAAGCCCGTATTGCATTGAATGCCAAGAAAAAGTAAGTGAAGTTCCTGCTGCATCAAGCCCTGGATGAATTCTTTCTCGAACATAGTGCTTAATCAGGCTGCTCTGAACCGGCTGTTTGAAGACCAGCTGGAAAGATGGCCTCTTGCAAGAGAAAACTATGCGGCGCTGGAAGATGTCAAGCTACGGTCTTTCCCTCTGGATGACGGGGAGTTGAATCCTGTGGAGATACAGGTTCAGTTCAACCCTTCCAGAATGGTTTCTTCCACGGCCAAGATTGATGCACAGACCATCAAGAACCGCAAGTGCTTCTTCTGCAAGGAAGGCCGTCCAAAGGAGCAGGTGGGAATAAGGTTTGAAGGGGTCACCACGGACTATATCGTCCAGGTGAACCCTTATCCTATTTTCCGCCGCCATCTGGTAATTCAGAGCCAGTCACATTCCCGCCAGGAGCTGGATTCTTCCAGGATGGTGGATATGCTGAACTTGGCCAAGGCTCTTCCGGACTATGTTGTTTTCTACAACGGTCCTAACAGCGGAGCTTCCGTTCCGGACCATTTCCATTTCCAGGCAGGCTTGAAAGGAGTGCTTCCTATACAGGCTCAGTACCAGAAATTCAAGAAAGAGGTCATTCTTTCCTCCGGACCGGCTTGCAAGCCGTCAGAAACAGTTTCCCGCAACTATGTGAGGCTGTATCGGCTGACAAACTATGCCAGGGGAAGTTTCATCATAGAGGCGGCATCTCCAAAAGTCGTGATTCTCGCCGTAGGAAAAATCTACACCATACTTTCCGCACTTACCGGAAGAGGCAACGGACGGTTTGACCCGGACGATATCGTTTCTTCAGACATGAAGGTGTTCCAGGAAGGCGGAATGTGGGAGCCGATGATGAACATAATCTGCTGGTGGGAAAAAGGTCTTTGGAAGATAGCCCTTTTTGCAAGAGGGAAACTCCGCCCTTCATGCTACTTTGCCGAAGGGGCTGACCACTTCCTTGTGTCTCCTGCTTGCGTGGAGATGGGAGGGCTTATCATAACTCCTGTGGAAGACGATTTCCTCCGTCTCCGGGCAGAGAACGTCAAGAAAATCTTTGACGATGTTTCCATTTCAAAAGACATAGAAGAAAAACTTATTAGAAAGATGAGAAACCAACCTAAGGTGAGCGTGGGTATCATGCACGCGGACAAGATCAGATTCACGCTCAACAATCCTTACCTCCTTGTTGAGAAAAATGGCATAAACAACATTAAAGGCCCTGTGTATGAAGGAAATCTCGAGGTTTCACTAAAAGACGGCAAACTTCTGTTTGAAGGTGGCCTTTTTGATGAGCTTTTGTTTGAACCTGTCCAGACTCTCGGTCATGGTTCTTTCTGGCTCCGCGATGTTGTCATTGGAGTTAACTTCCATTGGGAAAGGAAAGAAGACCAGATGTTTGCCGGAAATCTTAAATTCATCGTTGAAAACGGTCAGGTATGTCCGATAAACATTCTGGGAGTGGAGGACTACCTTACAAGTGTAATATCTTCAGAGATGAGTGCGACTGCCAACGAGAACCTGCTCAAAGCGCATGCGGTCATCTCCAGAAGCTGGCTTCTTGCCCAGATGCAACATTCTGAAAAAGAGAAGCAACCTTCATGCACTCTGAAAGATAATCCTGAACACGGGTGTCCTGAACTCATCAAGTGGTATGACAGGGACGACCACCACAACTTTGATGTCTGTGCGGATGACCATTGCCAAAGATATCAAGGGCTTACGCGCGCTTCCACTGAAACCGTGAAGAAAGCCATAGACCAGACCTGGGGAGAAGTCCTTTCCTACGAAGGAGAAATCTGCGACGCCCGTTTCTACAAGTGCTGCGGCGGAATGTTGGAAGAGTTCGAGAATGCTTGGGAGGATGACCATCACGATTATCTTGAGGTAGTAAGAGACAGCGAAGAAAGTGCAAAGGTTGAAGTGGCTGCCCGTGAGGAGGCTTTGAAGAAAAAAGATGCGTCCAAGATGAAATACGGCAAGGATGCGGCAACCATTATCGACCTTACTGACGAGGGTAAGGCAGAGGCCTGGATCTTTGCAAATCCGGATGCCTTCTGCAACACCAAAGACGCTGAAATCTTGTCACAGGTTCTGAACAACTATGACCAGGAGACAGCCAACTTCTACCGCTGGAAGGTTGAATACACTCAGGATGAGATTGCAAATCTGGTTAATTCCAAGAGCGGGGAAGATTTCGGGCAGATAGTGAATCTTGTCCCGATAGAAAGAGGCAAAAGCGGAAGACTTGTGCGCCTGAAAATCGTTGGCACAAAGAAGACTATGATTATAGGCAAGGAACTGGAGATAAGGAGGATCCTTTCTTCCAGCCACCTCTACAGCTCAGCTTTTGTTGCCAAGAGACTCAACGCTGCCGGAAAGTATCTTCCTGAAGAGTCAAATGAAGTTCCGGCCAAGTTTGAGCTTTACGGAGCCGGCTGGGGGCACGGAGTTGGCCTCTGCCAGATAGGGGCCGCCGTAATGGGGGCAAAAGGTTATGCCTATGACTCCATCCTCTACCACTATTACCCTAATGCTGAAATTGTGAAGAAGTACTGATTTCAGCCAAGCGACAAAGATCGACCAGACAAAGTTTATCAGCTGAGAAATCAGAGAAAGTCTGAAAATCGCTGATGAAAAGACAATTTGAAAAAGTTTTAAATAATAGATTATGAATAAGATAGACGCACATTCTGATGTGAAGGAGACAAAGAGAAATCCTTGGCTCTGGGTTCCTACACTTTATTTTGCGGAGGGAATCCCTTATTTCATCGTGAATACCATCTCAGTTCTGATGTTCACCAACCTGGGTGTTCCGAACGACCAGAACGCAAGGTTCACAAGTCTTCTGTACCTGCCTTGGCTTCTGAAGTTTGCCTGGGGGCCGTTCGTGGATATCGTGAAGACCAAGAGGTGGTGGATTTTGTTTATGCAGATTCTGATTTCTGCGGCGTTCATCCTCTTGGCGGTTACCTTGCCGAGGCCTGACGCAGCTACCATAGCAGCTAAATCCACCAGCATAAGCCTGTTCTATACAACTCTTATCATCTTCCTTGTAACAGCCTTTGCTTCAGCTACTCACGACATTGCCGCAGACGGTTTCTACATGCTTGCGCTGCCTCAGAACCAGCAAAGTGCGTTTGTCGGCATCAGGAGCACATTCTACAGGATTTCTTCAGTGTTCGGACAGGGTGTTCTGGTGTTCATAGCCGGCCTTCTGGAGAAGAAGGGAGACATTCCGAGAGCATGGTTCTGGACTATGGTGATCACTGCTGTAATCTTTGGACTCGTGACACTCTACCACACATTTGCAATTCCTCGTTCCAAGAGCGACAAGCCTAATATCCAGTACGACGAAAACGGGAAGAAGAAAGGAATCTGGTCAGACTTCGGACAGTCTTTCGCCACTTTCTTCAAGAAGCCTCTCGTATGGCTTGGCATAGCTTTCATGCTTCTTTACAGGCTTCCTGAAGCATTCCTGATCAAGATGATAATGCCGTTCCTCAAAGATGCCCGTGCAGAGAACCTCGTTGACGGATCTTTCATTGGCGGAGGTCTTGAACTGCCTACTGAAACCATAGGACTGGCATACGGCACGATTGGAGTTGTGGCACTTCTTGCCGGCGGAATCCTGGGCGGCATCTATGCTTCCAAGGTTGGACTTAAGAAGTCTCTCTGGCCTATGGCCGCCTGCATGATCCTGCCTTGCCTTACCTTCTGCTACCTGGCTATCTTCCAGCCTACCAATGTAGTTGCCATCATCGTGGCAATTGCTATAGAGCAGTTCGGCTATGGTTTCGGATTTACCGCTTACATGCTGTTCATGATGTACCTTTCAGAAGGCTCCTTCAAGACATCCCACTATGCAATCTGCACAGCCTTCATGGCTGCAAGCATGATGGTTCCGGGCTTCTTTGCCGGAGACCTCCAGATGGCAGTGGGCTACAAGGCCTTCTTCTGGATTGTGGTTGCCTGCGGTATTGCAACTATGATGGTTACCTTCCTGGCAAAGAGAAAGGTAGATCCGAACTACGGAAAGAAATAATCGCTGAGTAAATAGAATTATTGAATTTGATATAGTTTTGAGATGAAGAAGATACTGATAACTGTAATTGCGTTGGTGATGGTTCTTCCTATGGCCAACTGCCAGAGCGGCAAGCATCACAGCGAAGGCTGTGCTGAGCGCAAGGAACAAAAATGCTCTCACTCTCATAGGGTGAAACCTGGTATTGAGGTTCTCCGCGACCGTGGATTTGATATTCTCAAAGGTAAGAGGGTAGGTCTTCTGACCAACCCTACCGGAGTTGATTCAGACCTCAATTCAACAATAGACATCCTCCACAATGCCAAGGATGTGAAGCTGGTGGCTCTTTACGCTCCTGAGCATGGAGTAAGGGGAGACATCTACGCCGGAGCAGCCGTGAAAGACCAGAAAGATTCCGCCACCGGAATTCCTGTCTATTCAGTTTACGGCAAGAACCGCAAGCCGTCTCCGGAGTTCTTGAGCAATGTAGATGCAGTTGTCTTTGACATCCAGGATATAGGCTGCCGCAGCTACACATTCGTCAGTTCAATGGGGCTTATGATGGAAGCTTGTGCTGAGGCCGGCAAAGAGTTCGTTGTCCTGGACCGTCCTAACCCGCTCGGCGGAGAGAGAGTGGAGGGCAACTTGGTGGAAGACGGATTCTATTCCTTTGTTAGCCAGTTCAAAATCCCTTATGTTTACGGACTTACACTTGGAGAACTTGCACGTATGCTCAACGGCGAGAAAATGCTCAAGAACGGTGTGCAGTGCAAGCTGACCGTTGTCCCGATGGAAGGATGGAAGAGAAACATGCTCTATGAAGACACCAAGCTGCCTTGGATACTGCCTTCTCCTCAGGTGCCACAGATAGTGAATGCTTACTATTATCCTGTGAGCGGTATCATGGGAGAGCTTGGCTACATATCTGAAGGAGTTGGCTATACCCTTCCTTTCCAGCTCTTTGTGGCAGAATGGATAGACGGAAAGAAACTGTGTGAGAGAATGAACGCCCTCAACCTTCCGGGTATCCGCTTCCGCACAATCTACGAGACCCCGTATTTCGGAAAGAAGCAGGGCATATCCTGCTCCGGTGTTCAGGTATTCATCACCGATTATTCCAAGGCTCGCCTTGTTGAGATCCAGTTCCTTGTAATGCAGGAACTTGCAAAGCTGTATCCGGACAAGAAGACCTTTGAGAACTGCGATAAGGGCAGGTTCCGCATGTTCGATATCGTATGCGGTTCGGACTACATCCGCAAGACTTTCTCCAAGACTTACACTTGGGAGAGCATCAAAGAGTTTTTCGAGAAGGACGAGAAGCCTTTCAAGGAAAAAAGCCGCAAATACTACCTCTACGACTAGTTTTTTTGGTTTGGCAAGCATTTTGATAGTTTAAGGGTAAAGTACTAACCACTTAAACTAAACAGCTATGAAAACCAACACCATCTACACTGCTTTCGTTGCAATCGTTGCAACCGTGCTGACAGTTTCGGTTTCAGCTACCGCCTCAGCACAGTCTTCCAGCAGGAGAAACAACTCCGGTGGCAACAGTTCAGCTACAACCCAGCGTTCCTCAGACAGCAGGCAGAAGGCGGCTCCGGTTTCACAGCCTTCATCCCGCAGCACTGCCACTCCTCAGAACAGAAACACTTCAACCTCCAACGGCAACGTTTCAGGTAGCAGAAGCACTTCCTCTTCCGGGAACCGCAGCACTGCCACTCCTCAGAACAGGAACACTTCTTCCGGCAATGTATCTTCCAGCAGGAACTCAACCGGTTCTGCAGACCGTCAGGCAACTCAGAGCCGTGGCAACTCTTCTGGAGTAAATACCGGCAGAAACTATAACGACCACATGGGTAATATCCGCACAGAAAGCGGAATCGGCACTAACAACCGTCCGGACAACAACCGCCCGAACAACGGCAACGTCAACCGTCCGGACAACAACCGCCCGAACAACGGCAATGTCAACCGTCCGGACAACAACCGCCCGAACAACGGCAATGTCAACCGCCCTAACAACAATGGTCCTCGTCCTACTTACTACGCGGGCCGCGGAGGAGATGCCGCAACCAAGCTCCCTCCACCTCCGAAGTATGACAGGATGAATCCAAACCGTCACCTGGGCTACAATCCGTTCCGCGACGGCCGCCTTATCCACCGTCCGGCTCCAATTCCAACCTACTTCGATTACGGCTACCGTGTCGTTTCTCGCCCAAGACATTATTTCAAAGTGAGAATCAACGGAATGAGCATGTATTTCTGGGGAGGCGTCTGGTACTGGCACGCTTACGGATACTACAATATCCACAGGCCTCCGGTAGGAACCAGGGTTCCGATCTCATACATCGCGGAGTCTCTCTACCCTGTAGATTTTGAATATAGCTCCGGCTTATTTGCACAAAACTACTACGTGGATTCTTACGCTAACTTCTATGTTCAGGTCAGCAACTACCAGCTTGAAGTAGTAGATGCTCCGGATGGTGCCATCCTCTACGACATGCCAAGTGACTACAAGGAGATAGTGTATTACGGAAGAACCTACTACGTTGTGGGCAACTCCATATTCGAGTACGTGTACACGAATGCCAACAGCTGGTACTTCCGCGCAGTTGGAATTTACAGATAGAGGGTGGAGAAAGAGGCGATGGTCCTCTGTAAGCGTCTTAAAACCAAATAGTTGTAAAAAGCACCCCTCGTTTTTGGAGGGGTGCTTTTTGTATGTGGCTGTGTTTTAGTTATTTGCAGCCCACCATCGCCGGCCCGCTGTTGCAGAGCAGCAAGCTATCTGGCCTCGGCGATGTTGAGGATTACCTGCACTGCCTTTTCCATGCTTTCTACAGGAACATATTCCAGCTTGCCGTGGAAGTTGAGTCCGCCGGCAAAGATGTTAGGGCAAGGCAGGCCTCTGAAAGAGAGCATTGCGCCGTCAGTACCGCCTCTGATAGGCTGGATCTTTGGCTTTACACCGGCTTTCTTCATTGCGTCTATGGCCCTTTGTACGATGTAATACTTAGGCTCCACAATCTTGCGCATGTTGTAGTACTGGTCCTTGACCGTAATCTTCACCACGCCCTTGCCGTACTTTCTGTCCATCTTGCCCTGGATGGTTTCAAAGAGCTTTTTTCTGGCGTTGAATATCTTGGTGTCGTGGTCTCTGATTATGATGTTCACCGATGCGTTTTCCACGCTTCCGCTGATTCCTACCACATGGTAGAATCCCTGGTACTTGGCCGTATGCTCAGGCCTTTCCTTTGGCGGGAGGAGTGAGAGGATTTCGTTGGCCACGATGATGGCGTTAATCATCTTTCCTTTGGCGTAGCCCGGATGGATGTTGCAGCCCTGGATTTCTATCTTGGCTGATGCGGCGTTGAAGTTCTCAAACTCCAGTTCCCCGACATCTCCGCCGTCCATAGTGTAGGCGAAGTCTGCGCCGAAATCCTTGACGGAGAAGTTCTCCACCCCGCGTCCGACTTCCTCGTCCGGAGTGAAGGCTATCTTTATGGTACCGTGCTTGAATTCAGGGTGGTTTACCATATACTCGGCGGCGCACATTATCTCGGCGACTCCGGCCTTGTCGTCAGCTCCCAGAAGGGTGGTGCCGTCCGTGGTGATCAGAGTCTGGCCCTTGAAGTTTTTCAGTTCCGGGAACATTGCGGTAGAAAGCTTGACTTTCTTTGCCTTGTTGAGGATGATGTCCTTGCCGTTGTAGTCAGGGATGATTTGAGGCTTGATGTCCTTGCCCTCTGCATCCGGAGCCGTATCCACGTGCGCAATGAAGCCGATGGCCGGAAGCGGCTTCTCGCCCTTCTTTGCCTTTACGTTTGATGGAATGGTTGCCATAAGCACACCTTTGGCGGAAACTTTTACCTTGACGCCCAGAGCCTTGAGCTCATCGCTGAGCATATTCAGAAGGTCAAACTGCCTTTTTGTGGAAGGGGCTTCAGTGGATTCAGGATCGGAAGTGGTCCATACGCCCACGTATCTGAGGAATTTATCTTGTACTTTTTCCATATTGAATGATTTTAACTAGTCTTTCTTAGGGGCTTTGGCTCTCAGCGAAGAGAATAACAGGAAGGCGGCAACCGCAAGGTAAGCCACGATGGCAACGGCCTGGGCGCTGCCTGTCTCTGCCCATTCCTTGGCGAAGAAGTCTTTGCCGGCAAACTTGAGTATAGCTGAAACAACTCCCATAAGCGCTCCGCCTGCGATGAATCCGGAAGCGAGCAAGGTTCCTTTGTTGACGCGAGCTTCGTTGAGGGCTTTGTCCTTGCTTCTTGAGCCTACATACCAGGCGATTGCTCCACCTGCCAGAAGCGGGAGGTTGAGGTCTATCGGGATGAACATTCCAAGGGCGAAGGCCAGAGCCGGCACTTTGCAGAAATTGAGGATTAGGGCGATTATGGCTCCTATCCCGTACAGTACCCAAGGGGCTCCCTGACCGCTCATAAGAGGCTCTATGACAGCGGCCATTGCATTTGCCTGTGGTGCTACCAGGGCTTCTTCTCCTGTAAATCCGTATGTCTTGTTGAGCACGATCATCACTCCGCCCACGGTTGCAGCGGCTACGAGTGTTCCTATGAACTTCCAGCTTTCCTGAACCTTAGGGGTACTGCCTATCCAATATCCGATCTTAAGGTCAGTGATGAAGCTTCCGGCCACGGAGAGTGCTGTACATACCACGCCGCCTATTATCAGTGAAGCTACCATTCCGGGAACTCCCTTCAGACCGCAGGCTACAAGGACTACAGAGCCTAGAATCAATGTCATAAGTGTCATTCCGCTTACCGGGTTGCTGCCCACGATAGCTATGGCATTGGCGGCAACGGTTGTGAACAGGAACGCGATGATGGCCACTATAAGCAGAGCAACTATTGCAAGCAGAAGCTTGTTGCCGTCTGGAATCACTCCAAAGTAGAAGAAGATGAAAGTTGCTGCAAGGGCGAGTATAACTCCCCAGGCTATTATCTTCATGCTGAGGTCTCTCTGAGTTCTTATCTCTTCTGTCTGGGCTCCGCCTTTCTTTGAGAAACTCTTGGTGGCCAGTCCAAAAGCGGACTTGATCACTCCGGAAGACTTGATGATTCCTATTATGCCGGCTACGGCTATGCCTCCGATACCTATCTGCCTGGCGTATGTCTTGAATATCATTTCAGGACCCATCTGGGAAACCCCATCGAAAGTGGTTCCGAGGAAAGATACGGTATCAGGGCCGCAGAGCCAGCTCATTAGCGGGATGATTACAAACCAGACAAGCATTGAGCCACAGCAGATTATGAACGCATACTTGAGTCCGATGATGTAGCCAAGGCCCATGACGGCTGCTCCCACGTTGTATTTCAACATAAGTTTGGTCTTGTCCGCCAGTACTGAGCCCCAATGGGTTGCGGTGGTGTAGATGGTTTCGCTCCACCATCCGAAAGACGAAACGATGAAGTCGTAGATACCGCCGATAAGACCGCTTATCAGCAGCAGCTTGGCTCCGCCGCTGTCTCCTTCTCCGCTCTTGATTACCTGGGTAGTGGCCGTTGCCTCAGGGAACGGATAGTCTCCATCCTTCTCTTTGACAAAGTATTTGCGGAAAGGAATCAGGAAGAGGATTCCAAGCACTCCGCCCAAGAGGCTGGACAAAAACACTTTGATGAAATCCACCTGGATCTCAGGATATTTCGCCTGAAGGATGTAGAGCGCAGGAAGAGTGAAAATCGCACCTGCAACTATACCACCGGAACAGGCTCCGATAGACTGGATGATTACGTTTTCACCGAGTGCGTTCTTTCTTTTCAGTGCAGTTGACAGACCCACTGCTATAATTGCGATAGGGATAGCAGCTTCAAACACCTGTCCTACTTTAAGCCCGAGGTAAGCGGCGGCGGCAGAGAAGATTATGGTCATGATAAGACCAATGGTAACACTGTACGCTGTTGCTTCCTTGTGCTTTTTTTGAGGGTCAAGAAGTGGTTTGTACTCCGGCTTCTTCTGGTTTTTCTTATCTTCTGACATATCTTTTATTTGTTGATTTTCCGAAAATCAGATGCAGAGCGAATTTACAAAAAATCGCTGAGTCTAATGTATTTTGTTGTCAGACAATTTTATTACATTTGCTTTTACAACAAACGCGGGCAGGGTTTATGCTGCCTGATGATTTGCATCAATTATAAGGCAAGGATATGGCTTACAGGAAAAATATAGTTTCAACTTTTCTGTTTTTGTTCCTGCTGTTTGCTGCAGGAAATTTGCACGCTCAGTTTTCAGGTGATGTAAAAGATTCATTAAGAGTTCTTTGTGTCCGTTATGACAATTGTTCCTCCGGCGTGGACGGGGTAGTTTCTCTTTCAGCTATCATGGAGTGTGACAGCATAAAGATGCCAACCTATATGGTAGGAGACTCCATAGTTACTTTCTTCAGCGACATAAAATTGGACTGCATAAGGGGAATACAGTTTCTCCATGGCAAGACCCTCCCGAAGAAATTGCAGAAATCTTTTCCAAATGGCCTGATTTCCATTACATTGAAAGATGGTGAGGACCTGAACAGCAGCCAGGTTTTTCCTGACGGCGACAACCTTACACGCAAAGCTTTTGTGACTCGTATGGCTCTTTCTGATCTGGTGCTTGAGGATAAATTTGCATCCAGGCTTGAGGCGTATGTTGACAATTACGGCACGGATGACATTTCATTCCGGAACTTCAAGTTCTTCAACCCAAACCGTGCGACTCCTATTCTGGCGATTGATTCGCTTAACCGCAAGGCATTTGTCAGAAGTTTCAACGACTTCAAGCCTGAAGCGATAGGGGAAGTTGTAATCTACAATTCAGATGAGGCTCAAGAGCTGGTGGGAGAACGCGGAGTGAATGGTCTTGTCATAGTTGACATTAATCCGAAATATACTTTGCAGCAGGCACTTGTAGGGCCGTTTGAAAAAGCTGTCCTTCTTATAGCCCAAATGTATGGTGTCAATTTTGAGGCAATGATGATGAGGGAAATACTTTATGTAAAATAACTGTTCCGGGCAAACAGACCTCAGACAAACAAACTGTTGAGAATTACAAATTTTAAAACAATAAGGTTATGGGAAAACTTCTTAAAGAATTCAAGGAATTTGCAGTAAAGGGCAATGCCGTTGATATGGCGGTTGCCGTTGTAATCGGCGGTGCTTTCGGAGCTATCGTGACTTCTCTTGTCAACGATTTGATAATGCCTTGCATCGGCGTTTTGATAGGCGGAGCTGATTTTGCCAACTTGGCCGTTACCCTCAAGGCCGCAGTTCCCGAGGTTGTCAACGATGCCGGTGAGGTTATAACTCCGGCAAAGGATGCTGTGCTGTTCAAGTATGGCCAGTTCATCAACACTATTATTTCATTTCTGATTGTAACCTTCTCTATTTTCCTTGTAATTAAGGGTTTGAACAAGATGAAGAGAAAGAAGGAAGAGGCTCCTGCAGCTCCTGCAGAACCATCTGCTGAGGAAAAGCTTCTGACAGAAATAAGAGATCTTCTTAAAGAAAAGAAATAGTTATACCTATTATATAAGGCATAGAAGTGTTTTGAAAATCTTCCGCAAAACTTGCGGAAGATTTTTTATTCACTTAATATGCTGATTAATAATGTTTTGATATTTGACTCAAAAAAATTTTCAAAAAAAGATTTGGAATTTCAGAATAAGGTTTTACCTTTGCAGCCCGTTTCGGAAAAACGCCTCTTCCGGGGGGCGGAAAAAATCAGGAACGAAAAGGGCGCACAAAAAAAAGTTTGAAAAAAATTTGCAAAGCAGAAAAAAGTTTCTACCTTTGCAGCCCGTTTCGCCAAAACCGGAACGCAG
>ONEF01000021.1 GCA_900316795.1 uncultured Bacteroidales bacterium
AGTGCTCCCACCGTCCCGGATTTTGGGACAGAAGGCGCATTTTCCCCGCCAAAGTGCTCCCACCGTCCCGGATTTTGGGACAGAAGGCGCGTTTTCCCGGCCAAAGTGCTCCCACCGTCCCGGATTTTGGGACGGAAGGCGCGTTTTCCCCGCCAAAGTGCTCCCACCGTCCCGGATTTTGGGACAGAAGGCGCATTTTCCCCGCCAAAGTGCTCCCACCGTCCCGGATTTTGGGACAGAAGGCGCAATTTCCTCAGCGATATGCGTTGATTGAACGCAAATATTTAAATTTGCATTGTAACGGTCGATATGGCCGTCATCTTGGTTGAACTTTCTATTTAGGCATTATGGCACACAGTGTTTACAAGTACAGAAAGGGTGAGGCCTACCCTCACTGCTACAAATATCCTCAAGTAGCCGTCACGGCAGATTGCGTGGTTTTCTCATATAACGGGAGAAATGTCCAGGTTCTTTTGATCAAAAGGGGAGGGGAACCTTTCAAAGACTGCTGGGCTTTCCCGGGCGGTTTTGTCAATCCGGATGAGACGGTTGAGGCTGGGGCAGCCAGGGAACTTCTGGAAGAGACATCGCTGAGGACAGAGTTCATGCGGCAAATAAGAGTTTTTTCCGCGCCTGACAGGGATCCTCGCCAGAGGACTATGACGATTCCTTTTTTGTGCTTGTGGCGTAGTGCTCAGTTGGTTCAAAGTACATCATCTGCTTGCGGGGAGTCTGACCAAGGATCAGTAGCTGGGGATGTCGGTGTCATAGCTGGAGATGATGCTTCTGATGCCAGATGGTTTGACATTGAAAATCTGCCGGATCTGGCCTTTGACCATAGACAAATTTTTTCGGAGGCTCTGGATGTGCTCAGAAAAGTTCTTGTGAATGAAGATATTGCCTGTCATCTTATGCCCAAGACGTTTACTATGCCTCAGCTGCACCGGCTCTATGAGCAGATACTTGGGAAAAAACTTGACCGGCGGAATTTCGCCCGCAAGATGCTTGCAGAAAACATATTAGAAGCAGCTTGCAAAAGAAAAGACGGAACGCCAAGCCGCATACCGTCTTTCTATTCTTTCAGAGTTTCTGAAGGTGGTTCAATTTCAACTCCAGAAGGTTCTTCTTCACCTGGTCTTGATCTGGATGTTTCTCAGCGACAGGGTCAGGGAATTCTGGATGCTGTCTAACTGAAGTTTTCTTTTTTCAGAACTCTTCTCATGTGCAGGCTTACGGCAATTGTAACCACTGCGGTAGCGCAGGCGGCCAGGATTGCTCCGATGCTCCGGTCCAGGCCCATCATCTGGCCTGAGGTAAAGAGGAAGTCCGTGCAGATGAATGTCATGAACATGGCCGGAATCAGGGAAATCAGGTAGTAAGGTTTGCTGCCCAGAAACCTGTTGCTTCTGAGGTACAAGAATACTGTTATAGCCCACAATGTGAACACGGCCAGTGTCTGGTTTGCCCAGGCGAAATATCTCCAGAGTATATCGTACTTCATGAAGGTTATGGCGTAGCCCAGGGCGAACATCGGGATGCAAATATAGAGCCTCTTGAGTATGCTTTTCTGTTCCAAACCCATAAAGTCTGCAATTATGAGCCTTGAGCTTCTGAAGGCGGTGTCTCCGGATGTGATAGGTGCGGCGACCACTCCCAGCAAAGCCAGTATGGCTCCAAACTTTCCGAGCGTGGAGTTGGTTATGTTGTTTACTACCCAGGAAGCATCGTTGCCATGGTCAGCCAGGGCGGCGTTGAGGCCGGCAAGAGAATTCTCACTACCGTTGTATCCTCCGAAGAATGCCATAGCTGCAGCTGCCCATATCAAGGCTATGATACTCTCTGAAATCATTGCCCCGTAGAATACGAAGCGGCTCTCCTTGCGGTCTTTGAGGCATCTTGCCATCATCGGCGACTGGGTTGCGTGGAATCCGGAAATGGCTCCGCAGGCAATCGTGATGAACATCGTGGGAATGATAGGGAACTTGGCGGCGTCTGTCTTGAAGTTGTCCAACGTTGTAAGGTCCGGAATGGTCAGGGAGCCGGAGAACAATACGTACAAAATTCCAAGAGCCATGAATATCAGTGCAAAACCGAATACTGGATATATGGTACCGATGATCTTGTCTATCGGGAGCATGGTAGCCAGAATATAGTAGGCGAACACTATGTACAGCCAGATGCTTTTGTCCCAGCCGGTCATGTCTGCCAGAATTCCGGCTGGGCCTACCATAAAGACCACTCCCACCATTATCATCATAACTACCGCAAACAGCCTCATCACCTGTTTGGTGGTGAGTCCCAGATACTTGCCGATGATTTCAGGGAGGCTTGCCCCGTTATGGTTGAGGCTCATCACTCCGGCTATGAAGTCGTGCATGGCGCCCATGAAGATTCCGCCCAAGGTTATCCACAGGAAAGCCACCGGACCGTATGTAGCTCCCAGTATGGCTCCGAATATAGGT
This sequence comes from uncultured Bacteroidales bacterium, assembly GCA_900316795.1. Classification (GTDB taxonomy): domain Bacteria; phylum Bacteroidota; class Bacteroidia; order Bacteroidales; family UBA932; genus Egerieousia. The sequence goes on from ONEF01000021.1 coordinate 2,463, forward strand.
CCCAGGCCGGCAATGTTCAGGAGCTGGATCAGGAAAGTCTTCCACCGTGGCATCGGGATATAGTCAACCCCGTCAAAAGAAGTTTTGGAAGGGACCTCGGAATCTTTCTTGATTCCACAAACCTTCTCCAGGAACTTTCCGTAGGTGAAATAGGCTATGATCAAAGCAGCCAGACAAATAAGGAATGTAGTCATATATTTATCCTTTACCTTTGTTCACAATGAAAAAATCTTACCAGAGTATAGCACCCAATAGCCAGCTTTACTGTATCGAGTCGTATTCAGCTTTGCCTTCCTCTGTGCTCCTGAGCTCGATGGAAGGTCTCCATATCGCAACTCCGAAGTGGACGAAAGTCTTCACGTAGTATTCTTTGCCCAGCTCAACCTTGAGCTTGAGGGATTCTTTGCTTTCCGTCTTTCCCCAAATCTCATAATCTCCAGCTGTGTAAACCTTTACTGCAGCTTTGGTTTTGTTCTTTGAACGATAGACAACCTCGTTGTTCAAATGCACGTCATAAGGGGTCTTGACATAATTCCCTGTTCTGTAGAAGTAGATGACAGCGTACTGCGGATGTACTTCAGGAATCTGTTCTTTGTCAATGTTGCCGGCAACCTTAGGCGAGCAGCCGGTTGCCAGCATTACAATTGCTGCGGCAAGAGCGGCCAAAGCGAAAAATTTTTTCATAATGTTTGAATATTAGAGTCTTGTCTTTCTGGTGTAAAGTTAAGAATTTTTCTCTGTTCCATAGCAGCCTTACTTTTTATCATGGCAGCCTGCCCCGTATGTAATTTGGCAGAGCCAGGCAATTATGCTATCTTTGGAAAAATAAACTTTCAAATCGTAAAAACTATGAAACTTTCTTTTGTTTTTTTCTCAGCGATTATGTTTTGCCTGGCTTCCTGCAAGACAAACGGCAATGTCAACCAGTCTGTTACCACCTCTGATACTACCGGCCGGGAAAGCGGGCAGCTTCAGGAATCAGGAGCTCCTGCCGCTGAAAACTCAAAATACAATCCGACAGACGGCCGTACTTTCGGGGTGGTAGGACCTGTTCAGGAAATCCGTCTCTCCAAGGCTCTTCTGTCCACCACTTCCACCGAGGAGCAGGGAGACCCGTGGTTGGAAGACAACACTCTGGAAATGACCTTTGACCAGTACGGGAGAGTTACCCTGGACGGCCTTGGCGGATGCAAGTATTATTATGACGAAAACGGCAACTTCATCAAGGGCTTCTCGGACAAGACAGTGATGGTACGTGACGACAAGGGCCGTATCAAAAACTATGCGAACACCAGCATTGAGGGAATAGATGATTATTCAAAGATCAACTTTGACGAATACATAGCCAAGAATTTTGAATACGACGAACTCGGCAGAGTTATCAAGGCCACATACAGCGGCTGGGAATGGATGACAGACTATGAGTACGAGTATTTTGGCGGAAATGTCTATCCGACCAAAGCTACCTATGAAAGCACTGCGGAATCTCTGGTAATAAAAGGCAAGATTACCTATACCTACAAAGAATACGACAAGTACGGCAACTGGACTGAAAGGCAAGTGGTCTGGGAGGAAGAGACTCGCGACTGCGGCGGAGCAGGCGATCCTGAGATCTCCAAGGACGAATACCTGGAACGCCGCGTAATAAAGTACTATCAGGAATAACCTTATCCTTTTTACCCCCTCCCGCAAAGCAACTTCCTTGCATTCTCCGAGGCTCTTTGTTGTATAATCGCAGAAGAAAGAAGCAATAGCCTCTGCAAGGCAAGTATCTGATATTTAATGATATATGACTTTTCTGGTGCGGAAAGAGAAGCACTATAAAATTCATAATGTACTGATAAACAGAGGCTTTGCGTGCAGGGGCTTGTCTTGCTGGTATGGTGTTTGAATAAGAATCAAATAGCTATATTCATCGATATGTTAAAGAATACAATTAAAGTCACAATCTTTATCGTGATGATATTGATGACCAAAGGACTGTTAGCACAAGATGATGATATTGTTGATTCTTTGAATGTCATTTCAATAGAAGATTTAGACGGAAAGGTAATAGATGATTATCTTGATGCTGTAAAGCATATCAAGCACAACAACTTTGGAAAGTTCCAGACAACTTACAAGGTGTTTTACGGTAGTGAAAAGCAGACTCCTGACAAGACGGGCAATACCTGTTTTGTCTATAAGCTCGGAAGCAATGGAGGTGTTCATCCGGCAATATCTTATCCGCTGTCTCCTGACTATGACTCCACGGCAACTAGGTTAAGTGCTTGGAACGTATGGCTGGCAGGACATACATTGTACTATCTGGATATGCCGAACAAGAAATTCAAAGAAAAACATAAGGATCTTGAACTCCTGCTTCACAAGGAAAAGGAAGGAGAATACATACTGTTTACGGTATTTGACAGAAGATACCAGAGAAAAGATGAGACGACTATTAAATACAATCCTAAAGTTAAACAGGTTGTTGAAATTACACGAGTCATTGAGAATTCAGCTTTCCTGTATATCTCTTTTGCTTCAATTAAAACAACTCTAAAACTTGCCAGGTCCGGGAGAATGTTGTTGCCGGAAGCAATATCTACGCAAATAATCACTCAACAGGGAAGCATCATTGAAATTGAAAATACGGATTTAGTCTACACAGATGTCTCTCCTAAGGAATACAAAAGTCTTAAGAAAGCCGGTGTCTGGTAATAAGTGAGATCTCTCTTCGGATTCCGTCGGGCTGACGCCTTTTTGCTTTTATAGGCGAGTTTGTTTCCCAGGACTATGAGGGCGCTCCCGAAATCGGTTTGTTTGAAGAGTCTTCAGCGATGTTAGTTTGAAGATTTCTTGGCAATGAGTTTGCCTCAGGCTTGTTTGGGTGCCCTCAGCGACTATTATACGAAGTCAGTCATCTTCTTGGATATCATATTCAGCTCCAGTATTGGAGTTGATGGCTATCATGGCATTCTTTAAGCTTCCGTACAAACTTATTATCAGGTCATAGTTTATAGGATTGTAGGAACGGAGAATCAAATCACGGAGTTGCAAAGCCTCTCGCTTATTCAGTAGTTGAAATAGATGTTTCAGCATAGGGTAACTTAAGCTTTTTCCCCGTGAACAAAGTGCTTTGATTTGTCTGACAGCTTGCCTCATACATGATCTTGCGGAAGGTAAGCTTAAAGTCTCCGAAAATGGATTAGATGAGTAGCCAAAGGCTAGAAGATTCCAGGCATACTTTTCTGCCTTGCTGCATTTATGAGCTTCAACAGGATTGTTGAAGATATAAGCTATGCAGGTCCTAATGAATTTTACCTGATACTTCTCTGCCCTGCCAAATCGCTTGCTGAACAAAGGGCCTGTCTTTCCATATTCTTTGTTGTAGGACTTTGCAAACGGAATTGTATAATCTTGAACAAGGGATGACAATGCTTTGGCATTAGCCTTGACCAATAAATGTAAGTGATTGTCCATTAGGCATAAAGCGGATATTTCAACCTTAGACTTCAATGCTGTTGTATGAAGTATAGATATAAAAACAAGAGCATCTATCCAAGAGTGAAAAATCTTCTCTTTGTTTACGCTTCGTTGATAAACGTGGTAGAAAGATGGCTCGGAATCGATTTCCCGAATATCGTCCAGACAGAGGTTACCGGTTTGCATTTCCACTTCAGGATATTTGGTGATAAATTCTGCATCAGAAACCGAATGCAATTCAGTTCTAGATCTCTTGCTGGCATTGGAAACTAATTTTTCCCTTTGGATATAATTGTAGTTTGGGCAGTTGTTCATCCTGTCCATTAAGCCTGATGATATTTTGTCTGGATTGGAGATAAGAGTTCTTCCCTTCATATTCGCCCCTTCTTAAATATTTACTCAACAAATGTAAGCGATTGAGTGTTAATAAACAAGTGATTGAGTTCAAATTCTTTCTTGCAAGGCAAGCGAGAGGCTGAAATCCAGGCTGCATAGCAAGTGCGCGTCAAAATCTGGCTGCAAGATAAAAACCTGATATTTAACAATATATTACTTTTCTAGTGCGTAATCTCAATCACTAGAAAAGTTGTAATTGGTTGACCGTTAGGGAGTTTGCTTGCAGACTTGTTTTTGATGGCTCAGCGATATATTTGCCTGCAGGCGTGTTAGGGCGGTTTTTTTGCTCAGAGGATTATGCTCGGCTTCGCGTACGCATTCCATTGCCGCTTGACGAAGGTGCCCTTGCAAAGATGTGGTAATGGAAGTCTTAATGTTATGATGTAAGCCACAAGCCCAGCTCATGAAGTCTTTTCTGCACAGATTCCACAAGTGCAATCCAATCTCTCCGGATTCCGTCTGGCTGGCTCCCTCCGGCATCCCTGCCCGCCTGCGGCGGGGCAGTCCAATCTGTCAATAAAAAACGCGCTCAAGCAAGCTTGGCGCGTTTCCTATTTCCATCTTGCGGAGAGATAGGGATTCGAACCCTAGTGACGGTTACCCGCCAACCCGCCCTCCAAACGGGCGCTTTCGACCACTCAGCCATCTCTCCTGGAGGTTTGTTTGGAAGGGCGAATATAGTATATTTTTTGTTACATTGTTACGGTATCGCGAAAAAAAGTTATTAATAATATAAAATGCTGTTAGTTCGGGCATTGTGAATATTGTTTACAACTTGTTGATTTCTTTGTTTGACATGTTGGGTTGCCCCGCTTTTTATTCTTACATTTGTGTTGCGCAATTGCCCTCGGGCTGTTGTGGCTTTTTTACTCAAACCTAGATTTAATTACAAGATATTTAAGAACTTATTTATGTCAGCCAGTCAGATTTCTATTGTAAAGAGGGACGGAAAACAGGAACTGTTTTCAATCGAGAAGATTAAGAACGCAATTAGAAAGGCTTTCCTTGCAACTGGAGGTTATGCCTCAGAAGAAGACTTGACCATTATTCTGTCGCACGTGGCCATCCGCAACGGGATGAGCGTAGAGGAGATTCAGGACCAGGTTGAAATTGCACTGATGAAGGAGAAGTACTATCAGATTGCAAAGAACTATATGCTCTACCGCCAGAGGCATATGGAGGATCGTGATGTTAGGGAGCGTATGGATTTTCTTGCAAACTACTGCAGTGCAAAAAACGCGGCAACCGGAAGCAAGTATGACGCCAACGCCAACGTTGAGCACAAGAATATAGCAACCCTGATCGGAGAGATTCCGAAGGCCGGTTTCATCCGCCTGAACAGGCGTCTTCTGACAGACCGTCTGAAGAATATGTACGGCAAGGACTTTGCGGACAAGTATCTCAAGCTGCTGTCTCAGCATTTCATCTACAAGAACGACGAGACTTCCCTGGCTAACTACTGCGCCAGCATCACGATGTATCCTTGGCTTCTGAACGGAACCCTTAGCATCGGCGGCAACTCCACAAAGCCTACCAACCTGAAGAGCTTCTGCGGCGGTTTCGTGAACCTGGTGTTCATAGTTTCATCCATGCTCAGCGGCGCCTGCGCAACTCCTGAGTTTCTGATGTACATGAACTACTTCCTCCAGAAGGAGTACGGAGAAGACTACTACAAGAGGGGAGACCAGATTGTGGACCTGTCCATCAAGCAGAGGACAATCAAGAAGGTGATCACCGACTGCTTCGAGCAGGTTGTATATTCAATCAACCAGCCGACCGGTGCAAGAAACTTCCAGGCTGTGTTCTGGAATGTGGCATATTATGACAGGTACTACTTCGAGAGCCTGTTCGGAGAGTTCCGCTTCCCTGACGGAAGCGCTCCTCACTGGGAGAGCCTTTCCTGGCTGCAGAAACTGTTCATGAAGTGGTTCAACGCAGAAAGGCTGAAGACTCCACTTACTTTCCCTGTCGAGACAATGGCTCTGCTCACAGAGAACGGAGACGTAAAGGACAAGGAGTGGGGAGATTTCACCGCCCAGATGTATGCTGAGGGACACTCTTTCTTCACTTACCTGTCTGATAACGCAGATTCGCTTTCAAGCTGCTGCCGCCTAAGAAACGAGATCCAGGACAACGGTTTCAGCTACACCCTTGGCGCCGGCGGAGTTTCCACCGGAAGCAAGAGCGTGCTCACCATCAACCTTAACCGCTGCATCCAGTATGCCGTAAAGCACAAGATGGACTATATGGAGTTCCTGGGCGAAGTGATTGACCTCGTCCACAAGGTTCAGCTGGCTTACAACGAGAACCTGAAGGACCTTCAGGCAAAGGGCATGCTTCCTCTGTTCGATGCCGGATACATCAACATAGGAAGACAGTATCTGACAGTCGGAATCAACGGTCTGGTAGAGGCTGCGGAATTCCTCGGCTACAAGATAGACGACAACCCTGAATATGCACACTATGTTCAGGAGGTTCTCGGCCTGGTCGAGAAGTACAACAAGAAGTACCGCACCAAGGACACCATGTTCAACTGCGAGATGATTCCTGCAGAGAATGTTGGCGTAAAGCACGCCAAGTGGGACAAGGAAGACGGTTACTTCGTGCCTAGGGACTGCTATAACAGCTACTTCTACATCGTTGAAGACAAGACTCTCAACATCGTTGACAAGTTCAAGCTTCACGGGCATAAATACATCGAGCATCTTACCGGAGGAAGCGCCCTTCACATGAACCTGGAGGAGCATTTGTCACAGGCCCAGTACCGGCAGCTTCTGAGAGTTGCTGCAAAAGAGGGTTGCAACTACTTTACTTTCAACATCCCTAACACCATCTGCAACGACTGCGGCCACATAGACAAGCGTTACCTGAAGGAGTGCCCTCACTGTCACAGCACCAACGTGGACTACATGACACGTATCATCGGTTACATGAAGAGGGTAAGCAACTTCTCCGCTGCAAGGCAGAAGGAAGCCGCACGCAGGTATTACGCCACAGACCATGGCGAGATAGCTACAGCCCTTACCATGGAAGATGTCCGCAACATGGAAGAAACCGCCCAGGCGGAAAAGGCCGTAAAAGAAGAGAGGGCGCACGTGGAGGTTTAAATTCAAAGGCTGTCCCAAAGGGCGGCCTTTATTTTTTTAGTCAAGTGATCAAGTGTTATAATTTTGATATTGTCTGTCAGGAGATTCCGGACCAGATAACTCTAGCCCTGAACATTTCCGGATGTCCGATCCACTGCGTGGGCTGCCACAGTCCTTGGCTCTGGAGAGACGAAGGTGTACCTCTGGACGAGAATTTCCTTTCCCTTCTGATAGACAAATACTCTTCCGGAATCACTTGCGTATGCTTTATGGGCGGGGACCAGGCACCGGAGCAGGTAGATGTCCTGGCCTCTTACATCAGAAAGAAATTCCCGCATCTTAAGACAGCGTGGTATTCAGGCAGGGATGAAATTTCCTCAGCGATAAACATATCCAATTTTGATTTCATCAAAGTAGGCCCTTACATCGCTGAGAAAGGAGGTCTGAGGAGTCCGGAAACCAACCAGGTTTTTTATGTTGTGAAAGCTGGAGGGGCCCTTACCCGGTACCAATTTACTCCGAAAAACAGTTTCTGACAACTCAAATAAAAACAGAATATGAAAAGATTGTTTTTTGCTGCAGGTATGTTTGCAGCGGTGGCTATGGCTGCAGTCTGCCTTTCCGGGTGCGGCGGTTCCGGTTCTTCAGTTCCTGCAGAAGCAAGTGAGATCGTCCTCAATTCCATAGAGAACAATGATTTCTATATCGACATCGAGAAGATAAAGCCTGAGAAGAATCCTGTGACAAGTGCTGAAGGGTCCTGCACGATTTCAATCAAGGACGATATCCTCAGTTGCCGGCTTCCTTACATTGGAGAGTTGAGATACTCTTTTTCCAAGAAAGACGCCGTGGCTCTCAATGCTGAAAATGTTTCCATCACTCCTAAAGTTACTGTCAGGCCTCCGTACAAGAAGTATTACGCTCTGCTCGAATTTACGGTGAGGAACAAGGTCAGCACCGAGGTGCTCTATTTCAAGATAGCCGTTTATCACGACGGTTCCGCTGTGGTAAAAGTGGAGAGCCAGTTCAGGGATCCTATCACATACGGCGGCTGGCTTGAAGAAAGGCCGGTTTAGCCCGGAACTCATTTAGCATAATTTTTGTATCTTCATAGTCTGAACCTGTTATTAAATAGAAAAAGATCATGAAGAGGTTGTTTCTTTTCTCAGCGATGGTTTTGTCCAGCTTGTTTGCTTTTGCCCAGAAAGTTGTTACAAAACCTGCTGATCCTTCCGCATCGCAGGAAAGAGTGTCCTGTGCCGGCATCTATTACTACGATTCCAACTCTTATGGAGTGATGGACAGAGACAGTGCGGACTACTACCGCGTAGTGGAAAGCAACAACTCCTTCAACGACTATTACTCAAAGGACAACTCTCTGAGGGCCAGCGGAACGGTTTCCAGCATTGACGCTTCGGATGATGCCAACACGGTTTTTGAAGGAGCGTTCATAGCTTATCATCCAAACGGAAAGGTCTGGATCAAACAGTTCTTCAAAGGCGGCAAGAACGACGGAGAATTCACAGAGTATTACGAGAGCGGTCTGATGAAGCAGCACGAATACTACAAGATGGGTGTCCTGGACGGTGTGAAGACCGTCTTCGAGGAGGACGGCAAGACCTGCAAGCAGTGGGAATATAAAGACGGTGAGCTTGTGACCGATACTTACACCCAAAGCGGCAGCGGTTACTCGGTAGATTATGACACCACCACAAAAGAGCCTGTATGGAAAGACGTCACCACTTCAGACCTCAAATCCTACAGGACCAAAGAGGGGCAGACCATACGCGCCTATGCCATCAACGGCTTGTACGTATCAATAGATGTAGCTTACCAGCATTACTACGGCAAGTATTATGTATTGCAGGTATTCATACAGAACAACTCCCCTGAAGAAGCCTACTACTCGTTTGACAACACTTCCATGGCAACTCCGGGAGGCAACCTGAAACTGTTCTCCAAGAATGACTTCCAGAAGCGCATGAACAGCCGGCAGGGCTGGGCACAGTTCGGCATCCAGGCTGCCACATTTGCCACCGCAATAACTCTGGAGGCTATCTCTGATGAAACGTTCTATCGCCAGAACCGCCGCCATCACCGCACCTTCGGGAGAGACCTGGCACAGGATATGTCGGCTTTCCTCATCCGCCAGTCTGCGGTTGTTTCCAGCATGCTTATCTCAGGAATGTTCAACGAGGCTCACGCCAAGGTTGTAAACAACAACATCGGCTATCTGCGCAACTACAAGATCCAGCCTAATACATCCATTACAGGATTTGCATACGCCAAGTACAGTCCAAGCGTAAAGCAGATTCTTGTTAACCTTCCGATCAACGGCAAAGTTTACCAGTTCCCTGTAGATGTCACCAACATCAAAACCATCAAGTAGCTGTGTCCTGGCTTAGACAGGTAAAGCATTCAAGAGTCTTATACAATTGCAGGTTATATTTTTCTGAAATTCAACAACAGAGAATTTGAGACCACGCATACGCTTGAGGCTGCCATAGCCGCTCCGGCAATCATAGGGTTGAGAAGGAAACCGTTTATGGGATAAAGCACTCCTGCGGCAACCGGTATCGCGATAATGTTATAGATAAATGCCCAAAACAGGTTCATCCTGATGGTTTTGACCGTCTGCCTGGACAATCTTACCGCCTGGGGGATTTTCTTTAGATCAGAGCCCATAATCGTGATTTTAGCGGCATCCATGGCTATATCACTTCCGCTTCCCATCGCGATGCTTACATCAGCCCTGGCAAGAGCTGCTGAATCGTTGATACCATCTCCGGCCATAGCTACAACTTTGCCTTTGCTTTGAAGATTCCTGATGAAAATCTCCTTGTCTTGAGGAAGCATGGCGGCTTCAACTTTTTCTATGCCACATTCCTCAGCGATGGCCTTGGCCGTTTGGAGATTGTCTCCGGAAAGCATCACGACCTCAATTCCCATCTCTTTCAGCTCCCCGACAGCCTGACGGGAACTCTCCTTTACCTTGTCAGCCACAGCAACTATTGCCAGGACTTTTCCGTTTGCGGTATCGCTGAAGTCCTTGGCGGCAAAGAATACAACTGTCTTTGCCTGTTGCTCAAGCTCTTTTGCCTCTTTTGCGGCGGCTTCAGGCACCAGGATACCTTCTTTTTTCATCAGCGATGCGTTGCCGGCAAAGAAGCCAGTGTCATTCATCTGTTGCGCTCCCACAGGCTGTGGCAGGCATAAGATGCCCATCCCCGGGATGTCTTTTATCTTGAGCTTGTTCTTTGGAACCACTCCGTTTTGCCTGTAGTACCCGGCAATTGCTTGGGCTAAAGGGTGAGAGGATGTAGCCTCCATTGAGGCGAATATGCCTTTGAGGAAGGCTTTATAGTCTTTACCGCTCCCAGTTTCCTCAAACCAGAACTCATCTGTCACCTCAGGATGCCCAGTTGTAATGGTTCCGGTCTTGTCAAGGGCCACCACATTAATCTTTCGGGCATTCTCCATAGCCTCTGCGTCTTTTACCAGGATGCCGTTCTGTGCTCCTTTGCCTATGCCCACCATAATGGCGGTAGGGGTTGCAAGCCCCAGGGCGCAAGGGCAGGCTATGACCAGCACCGTCACCAGAGCCAGCAGCGAGTAGGCTATCAGGTTGTTGCCCGTAGCCATCCCACATATATTCCAGACTATGAATGCAATTGCTGCTATGCACATGACAGCCGGAACAAACACTGACGCAATCTTGTCTGCAAGCTTCTGAGAAGGGGCCCGGCTTCCCTGAGCCTCTCTTACAAGCCGTATGATTTGAGCCAGGGATGTTTCTTCACCGATTCTTTCAGCCTTGAATGTAAAGCTGCCCGTCTGGTTGACGGTTCCGGAAAAGACTTTGCTGCCGGATGTTTTCTCCACCGGGATGCTTTCACCGGTAAGAGAGCTTTCGTCCACGAAGGATTCTCCATCCAGAACGGTCCCATCCACCGGTATGCTCTCTCCGGGCTTTACCAGAACTATATCGCCGACCACAACATCCTCAATCCTGACTTCAACAGCGTCCGAGCGTTTGAGGATGGTGACCTTCTTTGGCTGGAGCCCGGCGAGCTTCTTTATCGCTGAGGAAGTGGAATATTTTGCCCTTTCTTCCAGAAGCCTTCCAAGAAGGATGAAGGCAATTATCACGCACACGGATTCAAAATAGACATGGCTTTCCAGGCCGCGGCTGGTCCATACAGACGGGAAAAGGGTGTTGAACACGCTGAAAAGATAAGCCACTCCGGTAGAAAGTGCAATGAGCGTGTCCATATTTGCGTGGCCGTGCCGTGCCTGCTTCCAGGCATTTACGTAAAAAACTCTTCCAAAGAAAACTATGGAGATCGTGGCCAGAGCCCACATTACCAGGTTTGCAGTCTTGTCAGGCAAAAAGAAACCACCGGAATGTCTCATGGAGGACATCCCGATGATTACAACAGGTACGGCTACAACTATCGCCCAAACAGTTTTTTCAAGAAGCCTCCGGAATTTTTTTTTTCTTCTTCCGAACTGTCAGATGCCGCGCTCAGCGGGGTTGTGTCCATATCGTATCCGGCAGCTATAACGGCTTCCTTGATCTTGGCAGGGGTAATCTTGCTTTCGTCATATTCTATGAGCGCGCTGTTGGACGCAAGGTTCACGTTCACGTCCTTGACACCTTCCAGACCTTCTATAGCCTTCCTTACGTGTGCCACGCACATTGCGCACATCATATTCTTGACTGCAAAACTCTGTTTTACCATTTTTTGAAGTTCTATCCAACTCCAAAGATACTAATATTTTGAAATGACCGTATCCCAACCACCCACTAGATTGCTTGTATGCGTGTTGATGCCTGTATATTCCAACGAAGCATCTTCATATCTTTTGAATTTGTAAACGGCATCGTTCATAAGTTCGCTGTTGAAGACATTAAGACTTACCAGGAGACTGAAGTCTTTAAGTGTCAAGCCGGTTATTTTTCTGAAAAGTTCAGGTTCCAATTGTTGTATAACATCCTTAAGACTATATTCCCTGAAATCAGTCAGATACATAAATACCGGAATCCTGGTTGCAAATTTTATAAGTTTCTCTTGAATCTCTTTACGCTTGCTTCTGTATTCCTTTTCTTCATCGCTGAGCTCTTTCTTCTGTTTAGACGTTAACCTGTCAGATTTCTTTTTCAGCTTCTTGATGTTGTCGGATTTGTTTATGATTGTCTCCAAGTCTGAGTTAAGGTTCCTGAATCCTTCTATGTTCATCAAAGCTCTCATAGCATCTGGGTTGTTTAATAACCTCTGTAAGGTGGCGTTGTCCACATTAACAAGAAGAGCGGACTCCCATCTTCTTGCAAGAAGGGTTGCAGTAGTGCCGCTCATTGCAATGTCAAGAATACCTGCGGCATCTATTTGCTTCATGGAGCTGCCATCGTATGCGAGAATAGGAAGGAACTTTATGAAATCGGAAACTTTTTTTTCTGGGTTTGCTTCGTTTATGTTTAACCTGCAACTATATTCCTGCACTTGGCGTAAAGCCCTGTTGGGGGCAAAATCAAAGACATAGCAAAGTGGTTTCAAGATAATTTCATTGCCGTTTTCATCTCGAGTAGTCCAAGGAGATTGAACTCTGAAGGCGGCTTGGAAATAGGTTTCAGGAGAGGATGAATTCCTGAGCATAAGTATTCCAGTCCAAGGTCTGATAGTGACCCCTGTGGACAGTTTTCCACAAGATAGTGTAATTGTCTTTGTCTTCTGAGGATCTTCCATAGCTTCATATACAGGTCCTACCGCTTCTGCACCCATACCCGCCTCAGAGCCGGCAGCTATGATTATCTTGTAATCTGAATAGAACCTGTTTTGTCTTTTACTCAACAGTTTGGCCATAGCTCTGCATGATGCCACGGAAGGCAAGAACCAATATGAATGTTGGACATAATCAAGAAGCCTTATATCTGAGAATGGCATTGGTGGTTTGTCTTTTCCCTGCTTCAGTTCTGTAACAACATTTTCTTTGTAGGCTCCTCTTATAAGATCCAGCCATTTTTGAACATATTCTTCATTCTTGAAACAATCAATTCCTCCAGAAGATTCTGCTGCAAAAAACTCATTCAAGTCAAATTCGTCAAATTCACCCTGCGAGGCAATTTCTCTAATAGAATCCGGCATTTGATAAGTCAGCATTACCATCTTAGGCAAGGCAGCATATGGATTGTATTCCTTTGGATGCTCATTGTTCCACTTTTCCTTAGCGGCTTGTTCGTCTGAATATGTCCAGTTAAATATTTGTTCTTCAATGAATTCTCCAGATGAGATTGCCCTGAAAGGGGTTCCTGATAAATATAGATAGGCATTAGTGGTCAAAGGCATCAGTCCTTCATCATATAATTCTCTGGCTTCCATCTCTTTTGCAGAATATGCATCTTCTTTTAACATATTGCTGACCTCTTCAGCCGTAATCAATGCCGGATCTTTGGAGTTATAGTACTTTTTTGCGTTTTTTCCCCATGCTCCGTAATGGTATTCATCCAGAACAACGCAGTCCCAGTGGACTTCTGATACCCATTCATTTGTGGCTTTGATCCCCCCGGCTTCGTTCTTTCCAAGCACATCCTGGAACGAAGCAAAACATACAAAAGGTTTTCTTTCATTTACATAGTTGAACTCTCTGTCTTCTTGCTTTTGGCAGAATTGCCATCCTTTGAAATCAATGTGTGTCAGCAGATCCTCTTCCCATGCTGTCTTGACTGCTGGCTTGAAAGTAAGGACGAGCACTTTCTTCCAACCCATCCTGAGAGCAAGCTGATATGTGGTAAATGTTTTGCCAAAACGCATTTTGGCGTTCCATAGAAAATGAGGAACGATGCCTTTGTTTCTTTTATCTTCTTTCCATTTCTGAAAATAGGAGGCAGTCTTTTCAACGGCCGCTTTCTGTTCCGGTCTCATTTTGAAGGACAGAGTTCTCTCCAGTATGTTGTCAGCTCCACAGGATACAGATTCAATGGCTTTCTCCACCATTTTAGGGCCACATACAAACCACTCCCCCTCTGGGTTCCTTATACCAGCTTTTCTAAGAATCTTATGCACTGCATGGTCATCAAAGGAAGTGCCGTCACTTCTCATTGCAGGCCGAACAAGTACTATTTTAAACTCAATGTTTCCGGTCTTGTTTTGCTCAGCGATTCTGGTAGCAGCGTCCCTTGTAGTATAACCGACCTTTAACCAGCCTTGGTGAGCTGGTACTCCAATATGTTCATAAGCATAGATGACAGGGCTTTCTGTTACCCTTTTTCTCAACAAATCAGTAGTTGCCATAATCATACAATTAGGCGAACTCTGACATTCCAGCAAGAATTATTCTAAGGAAAAGTATTATTCACCCAGTTCTTTTGGTGGTTTATGGGGTTTTAGAGACTTGGCGTTCTGTTTTGTAACAACACTTCGCCCAAGTTGTTTCTCTAAGGCTCTGCGTGCTGTTGCTGCAACATTACCTCCTTTCTTGGCGATTACGGTTTGCTCTTTGAATCCCTTCGGGTCCTCTTTTTGGGACAGTTCTGTAGTTGCAACCTCAGCCAGTGTGTTCAATACGCTTTCAGTACGTGTCATGTTGTCTCTTAGATTCTCTTTTTTGAGACCTTTATATTTTTTGTACTGTTTGGTAGTCATTCCAGACCATTCTTTGGTAATGATATCAGTCAGGGATGCATATTGCTGTCCAGCAACTCCTGTCCGTTGCCATTCATCAGTAAGGGCTTTCCTTGCTTCCTTACCTTTCATTCTCTCGTTTATCCAGGCTTCTGAATATCCCAGACGACGATAGTACTCATATCCTCGGTCTATAGCCAGCTCAGGATCCTGGATTTCATCGACTCTCTCGCTAGCCACTTTTGCCATCCACAATTTGAATGGCTCTGCCTTGGGAGATGGGACTGACTGAATCAGACGAAATAATTGCTCCTGATCTGCCGCATCTGTTAACCTCTGTTTCCCATCAGCAGCTGTCATTCTCAACTGGTGACAATTTGTCACCGTTTCGTTACCTTCTTCAACCAACCGTTGTTTTAATTTATTCCAGTACTTTCTTGCTGTTAACGCATCTCTACTGTCGACCAAGACAGCTATAACATCAACAACGGAGAAATACCATTTTTCCTCTTCTTCATTCCACGCAGTGCGGATCTTTCTGTCACCGAACAACTGCAAAGCTTCTTTCTTGCTCATACGCACTAATCTTTACATTGGTAAAGTTAGGAACAATCATTCTAAAAAAGCAAATGTTTTCAATAATTTCTTGCCAGTATGTCAAAGAACGCAATTAGCTAATTTTCTGCTATATAAGTAACTTATATAGAATAATATCATACTTAATCTATGTAGATGTATTACTTATGATGTATATT
This sequence comes from uncultured Bacteroidales bacterium, assembly GCA_900316795.1. GTDB lineage: Bacteria > Bacteroidota > Bacteroidia > Bacteroidales > UBA932 > Egerieousia. Next base: position 17,784 of record ONEF01000021.1, read on the forward strand.
ACATAGACTATCGTATATAGATATATTATAAACATTATAGTACGCCATATATTTCCATTATTTTATTCCATAGGCTTTATCATACTCTCGATAAAATCTATCTCCTCCTTTGTCAGTTTGTACTTCTTATACAACATTTCATCAGTCCACGGATGAGAGAAATCTTGGAGAGGAACGAACTGGTATACTCGTGCTGGCGCATCCTGTGTATTCTTCTTAATTAAGACGAGAAATCTAAAGAACTTTGTCTTAATGTATGTCACGATATTCTTTGCTTCAGTTAAATTGGGACAAGGTCCAATTACTAGATATGTTTCAGTACAGCAAGTATTTGGCTCTCCTACAAAGGGAGTATTAAGAATTTGATGTGGAAAATCTTCTCCAGCTCCATAGGCTCTGCTGATATACACTTTATAGTGTTCTAACCAACTGTTATTTTGAATAATATCAGTTCTTTCAATGTAACCGATAGATTTATTAGCAAATAATTTAACGGAATTTTTAAATGGAGTAGTTTTTCCTTTAACAAAAGTTCTCAACCCAAAAGGTTTCATGCTGCTTACAATAGTTGAGAAGCTTTTTTCCTGTTTCTGTTGAACTTTATGTAATACTGTGATAGACTCATTGTATCGTATGAAAACATCTGAACCATTTTCAAGTAGAGGGCGTGTTGATATTGAAACAATATCTCCTCTTTTTGTTGTAACCTGACAAAGCCCCAAATTATCTCTATCCCACAAGAAATAACATACTCCTCCTTTTATCTCAACTCCAGGAAAACAATCAGAAGAAATAGGAAAATCAACGATTTTTCTAATTCGGTTGTCATGAAGCATTTCTTCTCTGAAATCATCTAAACCTCTTCCTCCTGCAAACCAACGTGATGGAACAATCATAGAAAGATACCTAGGCATAAGTCTTTTTGCCTGTGTTATAAATTTATGGTACAAAGGTATAGCACCACCTCTTTGTCTTTCTTCAGTATCTCCTCCGTCGCTGAGTTGATATGGCGGATTGCCAATTATGACATCGAATTTCATGTTGTTGAAGAATTTTTCTGGATTGTCTGTGTGTATGAATTGATATGCGTATTGCTCTGATTCTAAGCCTCTGTCATATACATCCTTGCTGGCGCCGCAGTATTTGCATTTACCGTTAATCCAAGTATGTTGGAGGTTGTTGTATAGGATATTCCCTTCAGGCGAACTGAATTTGGAAACGCTATACTTTCCGTTGGCTGTTTTGGAGCAATAAACAGATCTTCTGGATAGCAGAGATGTCAGTTCCGTGCAGGCGATCCCGAAGACCTGGTTATGGAGGATATGGTCTATGCGCTTTTGCCTGTCTTTGATTTGGGATTCTAGACCTTTATCTAGACGTTTGACGATTTCTCTTAGAAAAACACCGCTCTTTGTGAAAGGGTCGAGAAATTTTGTGCTTTTGCTTTTGAAGAGTTCTTGTGGCAAAAGGTCCAGAACCTGATTTGCGAGGGTAGGGGGAGTGAATACCTCGTCATTGCTTAGGTTTGCTATACAGTTGAGAACGTCAGGATTGTATAGATCTGCTATATGAGTTTTATTGTTCTCCATAAGCTTCTTTGTTGATATTCAGGAAGTAAACGGGATTGAAAGTTCTAGCTGGTTCATCTGCGAACAATTCCCCTCCGCCATCATCACCAACCAGTCTATCAAAAGCATAATCTCGGCGATTAACCATTCCATTACCGATGAAACCCCATTCGGAGATATGGATCCACTCATCTGGTTTGTCTATGCGTTTATAGGTAAGAGCATCTCCGAGGATGATGTTCTTTGACAGGATGTAGTTTATTGATTGTATGCATTCAGATTTGCACTTGTCGCTGTAAAGTGAGGAGTATTGTTTTTTGAAGAAATCTAGTAGTCTTTCCCGGCAGGCCTTGACATTATCATCAAGTATTTCTATTCCATAGATGGAAGAGAATGCCTGGACAGAGTCTTTTTCGTATTGCAGTTGAGTGTATTGCTTTGATTTTACGCGAGACTCGCATATAGAAAGCTTCCTCCGCAAGATTTCAATGAGGAAGTTGCCGTCTCCGCACGCCGGCTCCAGGAAACGAGAATCTATACGTTCTGTTTCCTGCTTTACAAGATCAAGCATTGCGTTGACCTCACGTGGATTCGTAAATACCTCCCCGTGGGCAGCGACCCGATCTTTTGACTTTATCTGGGTGCCCATTCTGCGCTCTTTTTAGGCACAGGCGACTCATTCGTCGGGCTAGAAGGGCACAAAAAAGGCATGGACAGATCCTATCCATACCTGAGGCCCTAGGAAGCCCGCAATCTGAACAAGTCCTGCCCACGCCAAAGCGCAGGCACCAACTGACCTGTTCGGATGATTGCTTGAAATTTCCTAGGTTTCAGGTAACCGAACAAATAGCTTGTGCTGTGTTATTATGTGTCGCTGAGCAAAAAGCTCAGCAATTATGTTTGCAAATAGACAACCCTATTTGCTCCTGTGCAAAGATAGCAAACTTTTGATAATATCTTAATAATAATTTTTTATTACTTTTGTACAAGAAGTAGTTTGATATGAGTGCAATGTATTTTGAAGAAAAGGGTGCTGAACTTCTGAAAACTTTATGTATGAGTAAGGCGGAGTTTGCCCGAAGAATGGGAATAAGAAAACAAAATGTAAATGTTCTGTTCAAGACAAAGAATATAGAGACAATAAGAAAAGCTGCAAATGTTTTGGGGGTAAGATTCGAAATGCTTGTAGGCTATACCTCTGAACAAGAAATATGTGAGGTGCCATGTCCTCAGCCAAATGAATATCCGGTTTCTATTGGACCTTTTGGAAATATCTATGGTTCATTTAGAGGGAGACCTGCTGAAGCTTTTTGGTTCTTGATAGATTGTCAGGAAGGGGATTTAGAAGGCGTCTTTACAAGGAAAGAAATAGGGGATATTGATTTAATTTGGGGAGATAGCAATTGTGGGGTCCGTCATATTTTAGAAAAGCATATTAACGGTCGAGATTTTCCTACCGTGAGTGATATGATTTCAAAAGTATCAGATATAATCCAAACAGGGCATATAAGCCTGAACAATAAAGATAAAGCTGTTTTTAGAAAAAATGGCTTTATAGTTATAGTAAGGAGGAACTACCGTATAAATGGAAAAAAGCTGGAGTCCAAAAACTGGATACTCACAGCTTATTCCAAGGAATCATCAAATACCACCAAAGCTCCCCCTGGTATTTATTAAGGAGGCAGGGCTGTCACCTCCAGTAATTCCTCCGCAAATATAATAAAATATTTAAAATTCCTTGACGATTCTTTCCATCAGTTCAGGAATCGGCAGATGCTGAGGGCATTTGCTAAGGCATTCCTGGCAGCTGGCGCACTGGTCAGGACCGCCGCCGGTAGCGAATTCCTTGCGGAAGGCGTCTGCAAAGGCGGCTTTCTTCTTGGCATATTCCTCTGCGCTCTGGGTCTCTTTGTTAGGAACATTTCCGTCCATGACAATCTTGTTGTAGGTTGCAAACACGGAAGGTATCTCAACTTCAAACGGGCACGGCATGCAGTAGCGGCAGGCGGTGCAGTTGATCCTCTTGTAGCTCTGGTATTCCAGGATGGCTTTCTGGAGAGTTGTCTGCTCCTGAAGTGTCAATGGTTTGAAGTTGGTGAAAGTCTTTACGTTGTCCACCAGGTGCTCCATGTATGTCATTCCGCTCAGCGATACCATCACTCCTGGAAGTGAACCTAGATACCTGAATGCCCAGGAAGCGATGCTCTTGTCCGGGTTGAGGTCTTTGAGGATCTTGTTGGCGCTCTCGGAAAGGTTGGCGAGCCTTCCTCCCAGCAGAGGCTCCATGATGACGGCAGGTATGTTTCTCTTGGCCAGGGATTCATAGAGGTATTCGCCGTCTTCCTTCCAGTCTATGTAGTTGAGCTGGATCTGGACAAAGTCCCAAGGATGCAGGTCTATGATATGCTCCCAGCATTTACGGTCAGAGTGGAAGGAGAATCCGAGGTTCTTGATTCTGCCTTTCTTCTTCTGCTCTGCCAGGTACGCGTAGCCGCCCATTTCTTCATACACCTTGTCATAGGACTTTATGTCGGATATGGAGTGCAGAAGATAGTAGTCTATGTAATCCACTCCGCATCTTTGGAGCTGCTCCTCAAAGATTCTGGCTATATCTTCTTTCTGCCTTACAATATAGCCGGGCATCTTGTCTGCCAGGAAATAGGAGTTTCTCGGGTATTTCTTGAGGGCGCGGCCTATGATGCCTTCGCTCTTTCCGCCGTGATAGACATAAGCGGTATCGTAGTAGTTGATACCGTGGGCGTAGGCGTAATCCACCAGTTCCTGAACCTTGGCTTCATCTACAGGAGCGTTTCTTCCCGGCCCGTTGGTAGGGAACCTCATGCAGCCGAAGCCTATCATGGAAACAAGGTCTCCGTTCTTGGGGTTCTTCCTCTTGTCAACAGGGGTTATTTGTCCTTCAAGAGCCTTTGCCTGGAGGTTTTCCAGAAACGGATTGTTCTTGAATGAAACGGTGCTTGCTGCCAGTGCTGCCGCTCCGAGCCCGAAAATTTTCAGAGCCTTTCTTCTGCTGATGTCTTTATTGTCTGCCATATCTCAGAATATGTATTTATACTCGTTTCAGAAACTGTGTTTCTTATGTTCAAAGATACCTAAAAAAGCAATCTTCTGCAAATTCCCCGTCAAAGTGCGCTAGTCGGGGAGGATGGTTACCGGCATACCTACCCAGGCATAGTTTTCCTTCAGGTGGATGATGTCCTCATCGCGGAGGCGTATGCAGCCCTCACTGCCCCTTCCGGGTACGCTTTCTTCGTTGTTGGTGCTGCCGTGGATGCCGATGCCGCTCCACTTGTAGGTGTTGAGCCTTAGGAACCATTTGCCGTATGAGAGTATGCTGCCTCTGCCGTCTCCAAAGTCGTGCTTCCAGTATCCGGAGGGCTGGATCTTGGAAATCTTGAACGGCTTGTCCGGAGCTGATTCCGGAGTTCTCATGTCGCCTTTTTTCTGCTTGTTGCCTTTGTTTTTTCCAACGCATACAGGGTACTCGGCGATGAGGGTTTTCTCTCCCTTGACCTTTGCATAGACATAGAGCTTGTACTCCTTCTTGGAGATCACGATGTAAGATGTGTTCTTTGGAAAAGTCCCGGAATAGTGGACTTTTCTGGCTGCTTTGTCCGTATCGGTCTTCTGGGCGGCGGATTCAACTCCGCATCCCAAGATCATCACGGCCATTGCCATTATAGCTGTCAGTGTTTTCATTTCCCTTTAATTCTGCTGTGCTGGTCTCTGGCCTTGAGGACGCTGTCCGCCCTGGCGGTTCCTGTTTCTCATTCTCTGCATCATCTCCTGCTGCTGTTTCAGCCTCTTGGCCTCGTATTCCTGATATGTTGCATACTGTTCTTCGGAAAGAGCTTTCTTGATCTTCTTGTCGCATCTTTCCCTGGAAGCCTTCATCTGTTCCTGGACGCTGTTCATTCCGGTGCTTACTCTGGATACCTGAGGTGCTCCGCCTCTCATTCCGCCGCCCATTCCGCCAGGTCTCATCCCGCCACCTCTTCCCTGAGGCATCATGTTATCAACTTCCTTTTCCCGGTTGAGGATAGCCTTATAGACTTTCTTGTACTGGTCTTCCGTGAGCTGGAGAGTGTCCTTGAGCCGGTCTGTCTGCATGGTAGCCCTTTCCTGCGGAGACAGTCTCTTTGGCATCTGGCGGTGCTCCTGCTGAGGTTTCCGGGCTTGGGTGGAAGTTGTGTCCTGAGCCATCGCTGAGGATAAAGTCAGAGTGGCTGCCGCAACGAATAAAATGATCCTTTTCATATCGCTTTGTTTTTATGTTTCAGTCTTCTTTGTGAGTCAGACCGAGTTCGGCTCCCTTCTGTTTCATAAGCTCAAAGGCCTGGTCAAAGTTGTTCTCAATCTTGCCGTCCAGTATGGATTCCTTGACGAACTCCTTGATCAATCCTATCTCCTTTGACGGCTTCAGTCCGTAATACTCCATCACAAGTTCTCCGGTAATCGGATTCTTGAAGTTGCGGATTGCGTCTTTGGCTTCCACTTCTACAAGTTTCTGCCTCACGTTCTGGAAGTTGGCCTTGATGCGCCTGACCTTTGCCTCGTTCTTTGAGGTTATGTCTGCTTCGCAGAGGGTCATAAGATCGTCTATGTCGTCTCCGGCATCAAACAGAAGTCTTCTCACCGCAGAGTCCGTGACGATGTCTTCCACAAGGGCTATAGGCCTCAGATGCAGTCCCACGAGTTTCTGGACATATTTCATCTTCTCGTTCAGCGGCATCTTCAGCTGTTTGAAGATACCCGGGACCATTTTGGCTCCTACTATCTCGTGCCCGTGGAAAGTCCATCCTGTTCCCGGTTCGTATTTCTTGGTTGCAGGTTTTCCTATGTCGTGGAGCAGGGCTGCCCACCTGAGCCAAAGGTTGTCTGTGTGCGGGGCTATGTTGTCCACCACCTGGAGGGTGTGCGCAAAATTTTCCTTGTGGCCTCTACCTTCGAGAGTTTCAACTCCTTGGAGTGCAGACAGCTGTGGCAGAAACTCTTCCATGAGGCCTGTCTGCTGAAGAAGGTTGAGCCCTATCGAAGGCTTTTCCGCCATCAGTATCTTGTGCATTTCCTCAGCGATTCTCTCACGGCTGAGAATCTCCAGCCTTTTGCGGTTCCTTTTTATGCTCTCCAGAGATTCAGGCACTATGGTGAAGTTGAGCTGGGTTGCAAACCTTATGGCGCGTATCATCCTCAAAGGGTCGTCGGAGTAGGTGATGTCCGGATCAAGAGGGGTTCTCAGCAGGCCTTTCTGGAGGTCTGCCACTCCTCCGAACGGATCCACCAGATTGCCGTAGTCTTCTTCCTGGAGAGAGAAAGCCAGGGCGTTCACCGTAAAATCTCTTCTTTTCTGGTCGTCTTCCAGGGTTCCGTCTTCAACTATCGGCTTTCTGGAGTTGCGGTTGTAAGACTCCTTCCTTGCACCTACAAACTCTATTTCTATGCCGTTCCATTTGAACATTGCCGTTCCGAAGTTCCTGAATACGGATACCTTGCTGTGGATTTTATCGCCCACAGCCTTGGCTATTTCAATCCCGCTTCCTTCAACAACCACGTCTATGTCGTTGCGAGGCCTCTGGAGGAAGCAGTCCCTTACAAAGCCTCCAATGACAAAAGCTCTTACGCCGTGCTCCTTCGCCGTCTGGGATATTATCTTGAATATCTTGTCCTTAAGAAATATGTCGTTTCCGCTGTTCATTTCTCAATCTCTACTTTACTACGCCCGTGTCGGGCTGTTTCCGTCCAGGCGGGTGTCTTTCTGCTCCACCTCGCCCGTGTCGGGCTGTTTCCCGTCCAGTTGGGTGTCTTTCTGCTCCACCTCGCCCGTGTCGGGCTGCTTTCCGTCCAGGCGGGTGTCTTTCTGCTCCACCTCGCCCGTGTCGTATGCCGGTATGTCCGTTATGAAGACATACTGCTTTCTCTCCTGGTCATACCGGCAGGCAAAGGTCTGCTTCCCGTTTGTGACTGCAATATACTCAACTTTCAGGATAAGAGCGTAGTGCCAGATCTGCTCAAATGTCTTGGAAGTTATCTTCACCGATGGCCTCTTGCACTCGACTATCATCTTTGGAACGAAAGCTCCAGCCTTGCTATTGGCCTTTTTGTTCTTGGTATAGCATACGACATCGCACCTGAGCCTGACATCGCCGAGGCTTATCTCAGTCTCACTCATCATCATGTGCAGCGGCCAGCCCCGCTTCTCGTTGAGATAGCGGATAAACTGTTGGCGGACATTCTCTTCCGGGGTGAGCGCCACTCTCTTTCTCCTCAGCGGGTCAAAAATCTCTTCCATAGGCCAGAAACCAATGCAGTACAAAGATAGCAATAGATTTCATTTCTGGGGCGTTTTTTGTAAATGACTGACAATGAGTTAGAAGAGAGTTTGAAGGGTATGGTGAAACGGCACCCTTCATGTTCTCAAAGTACTGTTACTAAGGCTTTTATGAAAAACGCTTAATTAATATTTGGATTATTTGCCATAACCTTGTATTTTTGAGTTGGCTTGAAGATAGACTTTTTATGGCACAGAAGGTAGATAAGGAAGGCAGTGTAAGGAAGTTCCAGCAGATAATGGACAATATCCGGGCGAAGAAGTTTGCGGGCATATATGTTCTTGCCGGCGAGGAGCCGTATTATTCTGATGTAATCATCGATGCTCTTAATTCTACTGTTCTGGACGAGAGCCAGAAAGACTTCAACCTGAGCATAGTCTATGGCAACGAGTCTGATGCGGGACAGATTGTCTGCCTTTGCAGAAGGTATCCTGTTGCCAGCCCGTACCAGCTGATCATAGTCAAGGAGGCTCAGCAGCTTTCTTCCCTCCAGCCTTTTGAATATTACCTGAAAGTCCCGGCTCCGGATACAATCCTTGTCCTGAGTTTTACGGGCAAGAATCTTGACAAGCGCACGGGTTTCTACAAGAGCCTCAAAGACAAGGCCGAGGTTCTGGAATCCTACCCTCTGGACGAGTGGAAGGTGCCGCAGTGGATCATAAGCCATGTTCAGGAAAAGGGCTACAGCATTGAGCCCGACGCAGCCCAGCTTCTGGCCCAGAGCGCGGGAGTATCGCTGAGGAAGATAGCACTGGAGATAGACAAGCTCATAAAAGGCACGGACGGCACCGTCATCAGGGTTAAGGACGTGGAAATCAACATTGGCGTTTCAAGAGACTACAACCCGTTCGAGCTCTGCAAGGCGATAGGAGAAAGGAACATCCTGAGGGCCTTTTCAATCGCCGAGGTGTTTGCTTCCAACTCCAAGAAATACCCGATCCAGGCTACTCTGGGTGCAATGTTTTTCTACTTCAACCAGCTTCTGACTGTTGAGGCGGAACTTAGCGCCGGGGAAAGAGACTTCTACTCCGCCTGCCAGAGGGCCGGAGTCTTCGGAACTCAGAGAGTGAGGGAGTACCAGACGGCGGCAAGAAACTTCCCTCTCCAGAAGACGATGGGGGCCATATCGCTGATGAAAGACACGGACCTCAAATCCAAGAGCAACTACGGCGGAAACGCAACAGACGGAGCCCTCCTGAACGCCTTGCTTACAAAGATCTTTGTGCTGTAGATGTATCTGTAACAGCTTAGAACCTGAAGTTTACTCCAAGGGCAATCAGCGGTTCTATCCATGCTCCGGCACCACCTCCTGCAAACAGTGTCCCTACATCAGCTCGCACATACGGTGATATGGTTACAGATCCGGCATTGAAAGCCTTTCCTATGCCTGCACTTGCCACTATGCCTCCATCTTCAAGATCGCTGTCAGAGAACCCCAATGTGGCACCTGCCCTCAAGTTGAGATAAAATGGATCTTTGCCTTGAGAGAAGTTGAATCTGAAATCAGCGAAAACTGGAACATTGTATCTGTCTTTTTTGAATGTTTTCTCATGCACGGTGCCTGTTGCATCTCCAATTCCTACTTTAACATCACCATTTTTATCGCGATAATAATCAAATCCGATACCCACTCCTATGGAGGTTTTAGCTGACTTCTGCTTGCCAATGATGAAATAGGCTCCGGCCTTTCCGTTCCAGTCGCTGCTGAGGCAGAAAGCATATTCTCCTCCCACTTCGAAATATCGCTGAGGTGTAAAATCTCTCTTGTCCTGAGCTGATAGTCTTGTTGCTCCAAACAGAAGCAGGGAAAAGACAAGGCATGTCAGGATTCGCCTTGGAAAAGATATAAGTCTTGTTCTAGCCATAATAAACTGATTTCATTTGTTGTTATGCTTATTTCTCGTTGCAAGTTAAGAATAATAACTAAATTGCGAAACATTCCAATGGGATGGCTACTATGAGAGTAAACTGTTTAAAATAGGAGAGGGTGTGGAGGGAGTAACTCAAGGTGGCGAACATTTGATTGGCTTATATTATAAATGGCATTATAGAATAATCACTTACGATAATCTCAACCAATAAATTATGAGAAGTTTTTTATCTGTCATATCCATTGTTCTTTTTTTAATAATGGGGCAAAGTTGTGATCATCCAACAAAATTAAAAATGAAATCCTTCGTCGAGAGCTATGTCAATTACGGAGACATATCAGTGTCCCAAATTGACTTGCAGTGTCTTGTGCTTACAACTGATGATGCACATAATTATATTTATCAGTTTTCCAAAGATAAAACAATTAAACAGAGATATTTAGATCTAAGCAAGAAATATAATGACTTAGGTTACAATAAAACAGTTACAGGAATTGGTCTTGAACTTTGCAGAGTTATAACCCCTGATATATCGAAGATAAGCATTACTTCCTTAAGTGCTTTTAATTCGAATCATGCTGAAAACTCTTCTTTGAATGATATTGTCAAGCTAATGTCGTTTTCCCTTCATCCTTATATAAGTTCTTCTTATACCCATGCTTATAATTACAACAAAGAGACCCGTTCTTTAGCCTTTAAAAAGTATTGCGAACAATACTTTAGTCGTTTATGGTCCTATCCTGAATTTGGGTATGGTTCAGGTTTTGCTCCTTACTATCCGGTTGAATCCTATCTGAATAAGTTAAAACCCGGAGACATTATGATGATACCATTTTGGGATCGAGCGAGTAATTCTTTGAGTCGGGTTATCGGATATCTGTATTTTGAGGAGCTGCCGGATGTTCCGGGGGATTATGACATCAAGGTTGAGATAACGGACGAGAACGGGAGGGTATATACTTCTACACTGACCATGAAGTTTGATTTCTGACAGAGTTCAGCATAAACAAAAAACCTGCCCTTTTTTGACATGCACCCCGAAAGTTAGACAAAAAACTTTCGGGGTTTTGTTATGTACAAAAAGTATACTTATGAAGATAGACTCAAGTATATGGATATGCTTGA
>ONEF01000004.1 GCA_900316795.1 uncultured Bacteroidales bacterium
TTAGATCCCAACTACGAGGTGTAAGCGACTATACCTTCTTCATGTATAGAATCTATAAGATCTTTGGATAACTTAAACACGGAACTTTGCAGGTGAGCCCACTTTTGACATTTTTTTATCGTATGAGCATCAATGGTGAATGAGATTCTCTGGATATGGCAGATCTTCTGCCGCCGAGTGGAAGAAAAGGCACAACTTGCACAAACTTGTTAAATAATAGCAATCGTACTTCACCGGAGGCTTACGATTCTTCTATCGTTCCTGCCTGTACGACATTCTCTTTCCTTTCAAAGTTGCTCGTTCCAGTTTATTCTGAGTTTATAAAGAAAAAGTTTCCATGTTTTGAAACTCTATCCTCTTTGAAGAAGTTCGTAAATTGTGTACCTTTGGAACTGAGCCAACCAGCACTATTAAAGGGAAGACGTGATATGAATGAGAAAACAGATAAGGAACTATACGTAAACTTTGATGAGTATATCCGTCAGGGAGAGCCATCACAACGTGAAGCCGCATATGCATGGAGCACGGCTATTGGACTTCAGGCAGTGGATGGGCTGAAAACGTCAGAATATCTGAATGACTTGGCTCGCAGAAACATCGAGGGTGAAATTACCATCGATGAGGTGGAACGGTTGCTCAACAGTTACTATGAGAGTAAAACGACTCATGATGCTGACGATGATTATAGACAGGAGGCCGACAAAGCTTCGAAGAACATCAAGCGCATACTTTCGGTAAAGACTTGTGACTTCTCGACAAATGGCTATGTATCCCTTCATCGCAGAATCTTTGAAGGCGTAATGAAGCATGCCGGTGAACTTCGTAAATATGACATCACCAAACGTGAGTGGGTCTTGGAGGGTGACACCGTAAGCTACCTGAATTGGGAAGATCTGCGCAGGGCTGTTGATTATGACATCCAGCAGGAACGTGATTTCAGTTATAAGGGCCTTAACAGCGATGAGCTGGTAGCTCATGTAGCCAAGTTTGTCTCTGGATTGTGGCAGATCCATGCCTTCGGCGAGGGAAATACTCGCACTACGGCCGTTTTTACTATTCAATATCTTCGTTCACTGGGGTTCAATGTGGAGAACGACTTGTTCGCTAAACATTCGTGGTACTTCCGTAATGCACTTGTAAGAGCTAACTACAAAAATGCCATAAAGGGCATCGACTATAGCCCGGTTTTTCTGGAACGTTTCTTCCGCAATCTGCTATTGGGGGAACAATGGGATCTTCGCAATCGCTATTTGCATATTAACCCACCCGCAGAATGGAAAGAACAGCCAATCCTCGCAGCTCCTTCAAAACAACCGATAAACACCCCGACAAGTACCCCGACAAGTACCCCGACAAGTTTCATTCATACCAACAATAAAAATATTATAAGACTAGTGAAGGCTTTGGGAGAAGAGCAATTGTCCGTCAAAGCAATGATGGAGAGAATCGGGTTGAAAGACAGGGAGAATTTTCTTGACTACTCACTTAATCCATCTATGAACGAGGGATATGTCCGTATGCTTTATCCTGGTTCTCCCCGTCATCCGCGACAAAAATACCTGCTGACGGTAAAAGGGTTGGCTTTATACAATGACATCAGTCTCGCAGCCCAGCCAAGTCGGATTTGACAATGGCTGTTGTTTGGAAAAGCGCTCTTTTTTGTCTTTGATTTCTTTGGAAAAGCGTGCTTTTTGTGTTTGATTTTTCATGGAAAAGCGCTTCTTGGTTGCGTAAACCAAGTGAACTAAAATGAACTTGATTGGCTTTGGTTGCTTTCAGATATTTGCAGTGATCAACACTTTGTTTTGCAAATCGCGGAAAAGTTGTAACTATGTATTATAGAGCGGGTGAACCATGAAAGACATAAAAGACATAAAAGAAAACACGGCAGCCAAGGAAATTCCGGAACTTAATTCTCTGCTTAAAGAGGTGGAGAAGGTGTATGGCAGAAGAGTTTCCACGACAACTGATTTTGAGTCCCTTTCTGTGGTCATTGAGCACGAGATCGGGGAGCTGCTGTCTGCTTCCACGCTGAAGAGGCTGTGGGGGTATGTCGGAGACAGAAGGATTCCTCGTGCAGATACACTGGACATTCTTTCAAGGTATTGCGGCAAGAAGGATTTCAAGGAGTTCTGCTCCTGGCTGACAGAAGTTAGCGGTGTGGATTCCCAGTTCTTTACGGAAAGGTGCATCCGCACGTCAGACCTTTCCTCTGGCGATAGTCTAACGCTTGGCTGGGTGCCGGACAGGCTGGTTCGTGTAAGGTATCTCGGAGACGGCCGTTTCCGTGTGCTCTCCAGCACAAATTCCAAACTGAAGGTCGGTGACGAGTTTGAGTCAGACGGGTTCATGCTGAACTTCCCGCTTTACATCACAGCTGTTTATCGCGACGGGGAGATTCTTCCTTCCTATGTGGCAGGACGGATTCACGGGCTTTCCGTGCTGGAGAAATGCTGAGAAGGGTCACAAGAATTATCGAAGTTTACCAGTTGCAACATTTGAGTTTATCGAAGTTTTTACGACATAAATTTGAATTTTATCGAAGTTCGTCTATATTTGCGTAGATAAAAACAGATATTATGACTATCCAGCAGTTATTATCTATTCTCTCAACCCAAAAGGAAGAATTGGGGGCGAATGAACTGTCTTCGCTCGTCTGCCGATACGAGGAATCGCAGATTAACCTCGATAGCAAGATGGCACAGGTTGTTATTGGGGTAAGGCGTAGCGGCAAGTCAACCATCTGTGAAAAAGTCCTTCGAGAAAAAGTTAAGGATTTCGCCTATGTGAATTTTGATGACGAACGGCTTGTAGATCTTAAGGCTGAAGAACTTGACTTGCTTCTTGAGGCTCTTTACCGTTTGTATGGTGATTTCCAATACCTTTTTCTCGATGAGATTCAGAACATTGACGGCTGGCCGCTTTTCGTGAACAGGTTGCTTAGGCAGAAAATACACATACTCATTACCGGGTCGAATTCTAGACTGCTGAGCAGCGAGCTTATGACGCATCTGACGGGAAGGCATCACCAAATTAACCTTTATCCGTTCTCTTTCTCAGAATACTGCAATATCTTGGAAGTGGACACCAAGTCTTTCTCCACTAAGGCACGCGCCTTGCGCAAGAATGCCCTTGAAAAATATATGTCTGAAGGTGGTTTCCCGGAGCTTCTGTCTGAAACAGACAGGAAAGGATATATCAGTGGTCTTGTTGATGCCATTATCAAGAATGATGTTGCCAAACGATTTAGAATCAGGCATAAAGATGTACTGCGTAGGCTGGCAATATACCTGTCCGATAATTACGGGCAGGAGTTTGTGGCAAAGAACGTTTCTAAAGAATTTGGCATCTCTGATCATACTGCAGAGAACTATTATTCATATCTGAAGCAAGCTTTTCTGCTGGTCGGGATTAACAGATTCTCTCACAAGAGCAAAGAGAGGATAAGAAATGAGAAAGTATATGTCGTGGACACAGCTCTTGCAACAGACAGGGAAGCTACTGTGGCGAGCTTAAATATGGGGTGGAGGCTGGAAAATATCATCTGCATTGAGCTGCTTCGCAGAACCAAGCCTCTTTTCCGCGATTTGTTCTATTTCAAGACTTCAACGAATCAGGTGGACTTCGTTGTCGCTGATGCCGGAAAACCTGTAGAACTTATACAGGTCTGCTACGATATTTCTTCTGATAAAACAAGAAACAGGGAGATAAATGGCCTTTTAGCTGGAGCAAATTCTTTGAAGTGTGAGAAATTGACTCTTGTCACCTTTGATACTTCTGAAACGGTTTCGGTTGGAGGGCATACTATAAATATTGTTCCAGCCATTGATTGGCTGCTGAGTCTTGAATAAACTGGGAATATGTCTAAACTTCGGAGACTTTTCACTGTAGTTCTTGCTGTTGCCGCTTCGTCTTTGGTGGCTGGGGTGCTGACAGGCTGCTCGGGCGATCCGAGCCTGGAGGGGCTGGGAGCTCCGGTATTTCTGAGCGTATCTGCCGAGGCAGACGGGAACTCGGTTTATCTTACTTGCTCCTACAAAGGCCGCGGAGCGGGTATTTGCGGATTTGCGCTCACAAAGGGCGGATCTGTTGTGAAAAAGCAGGAGGCCGAGACCCGTAGTGACGGTTCCTTTTCTCTGAACATCAAGGATCTGGAGTATGATACAGAGTATGTCTATTATGCTTGGATATCAAATGGATCCGCAGAAATCCATTCCAACACAGGAACCGTGCATACAGATCAGCAACCGGAACCAGAGCAGGTGTTTGTAAGCGTTACCGCAAAAGCAGAAGGCAATTCGGTTCATCTGGCCTGCACTTATGAAGGATTGGAGGCATCAGGCTGCGGATTTGTTTTGACAAAAGATAAGAAGGAAGTGAAAAGGCAAGAAGCAGAGATGACTAAAGAAGGTTCTTTTTCTTTGACCCTTGAAGACCTGGAATATGACACAGATTACGGCTATTATGCCTGGATTGTAAAGGGCAAGGAAGAAATACGCTCCAATACAGGAACGGTGCGTACAGAACCTAAGCCGGTGGTTGCTCCAGCGATTCTCGGCATATCTTGGGAGGCTGACGAGAATGTACTAACGCTGCACTGTACCTTTGAAGGAGATGAAGTGGATGGCTGGGGCTTCTATATGAACGGCGGGAAGATGGGGGCAGAGGTAATCACAGATGGGGCATTCTCGTTGGTAGTTAAGGATCTTGAATACAATACAGATTATGAATTCCAGGCATATATAACCGCTGGGCAGGTGGAGGTCAAGTCTGATGCTGTCATTGCCCGTACTGGTAAGATGTCTTCCATTCCGATTCCGGATGCGGCTTTCAAGTCTTATATCCTGAGCCTTTATGACCAGGACAAGAACGGGAAGCTCTCAATGGAAGAGGCCGAGAAGATCACCCGTCTGGACATCAATACTTATGACCTGCAGATAAAAACGCTTGAAGGCATTGAATACTTTACCAACCTGGAATACCTTAAAGCTGTAGGATACGATGATAGCCGGAGGGGAGAGGTTTCTTCTTTAGACCTTAGCAAGAATGTTAAGCTTGAAACACTGATATGCCCGTTTAACAGGCTGGAATCATTAGACCTGCAGAACTGCACCCGTCTTAAGTACTTGAACTGCAGTTCAAATATGCTGGATAATTATGCTAATATGTTCTCTTTCAGCGATAACACTGCCCTGGAATATCTGGACTGCCATTCGAATGCATGTTTTACTGTTTATGTGCAGGATAATGCGGCACTTAAATACATAGACTGCAGCCATACGATGGGGCAAGAGTATTTTGGAAGATGTACTTCTCTCGAATACCTCGACTGCAGTTACTGTCAGGTCGTTGTGAGTTTGAACATAGCCGGTTTGAAAAAATTGACCACCCTCAAGTGTGAAGGTAACGGGAGTATGCAATACTTTGATGCATCCGGTTGCGAAAACCTGGTGTTTGACCAACGCTTATTGGACAGCTTTGCCGGTCTGTATTTTATCTCTTTTAATGTAAGAGGTTGCAAAAAGCTGACATCTTTTGACTTCAGCAACAAGAGCGTGGCTATGAACAATATTGATTTAAGAGACTGCATAAACCTGAAGACTGTCAAGTGCAACGGATGTGTTGTTGATATACTCGACGTAAGAGGTTGCACGGCTTTGACGGAGCTTGAATGCTATGAAAACTTCTTGCATGAACTGGATGTGAGTTCTTGCAAGAAATTGAGCCTGAAAGCATGGCCACAGTCAACCAATTTTGATAAACTGTGGATCGGAAGCGGAGAATATCATTTCTATGACTCTTCCGGAGCCGAGGTGAACCCAGCTGATTACGGAACGGAAGTAACAGTAAGAGAGTAGAACTATGGTAGATGAATCCGGATTTTTCTTTGTCTCTTCAGCGAAGGAGACCTGGGGAGCGGGAACGCCTGAGAGGATAGGCGGTTCCGTTACCGGATGGTCCGAGGTGTATCTTGTGGAGAGTGAAGGGAAGTTCAGGGTGCTCAAATCGCTGAAGAAAAATTACCGGGGGCTTCCTCTCTACGAAGGATTGCTCAAAAAGGAATATGAGATAGGCTTTTCTCTCAGCCACAGCAATATATGCCAGACCTACTCTTTCTACTGCCACCCTGACCTTGGTAACTGCATAGAGATGGAATGGGTTGACGGACGCAGTTTGGATGCTATAAAGGAAGAATGCCGCAAGGATCCTCTTCTTGCCCGCAAGGTTATACTGGAAATCTGCGATGCGCTAGGCTGCATACATTCCCACCAGATTGCCCATCAGGATCTTAAGCCATCCAACATTCTGGTGACGTACAATGGCAACAATGTGAAAATCATTGACTTCGGGCTGTCGTTGGAGGACTGTCAGAGTGAATTCAAGATACCTGGAGGAACAAAGTCATACGCTGCACCGGAGCTTCTGGAAGGAAAGAAGGCTGATGTGCTCAGCGATATTTATTCTCTCGGGAAGGTCATTGAACAGATTTCAACAAGATACGGGAAGATTGTCAGGCGTTGCTGCAAGCAAGATCCGGCAGAAAGATTCATGTGTGTGGCAGATGTGAAGGATGCTATCCTCAAAAAGGATACCGGGAAAGCCTGGATTTTGCCGGCATCTGTTGCCGTGGCTGCTGTGGTTGTGGCGGTCTTGTTTCTGATTATTGGCAACCGGAGCGGCGATAAACCTTCCAGTCAGACAGCTCCTTCAGTAAACCTTACCACATCTGCATCGGATGCCAATATTCAAGATCGCGGAGAAGAAAACGGCAGTCCTTTGGGGAATTTTTCTGAAAAAGAATCTGGAAAAATTTCTGGAAAAGAACTGGAGAAGAATTCAGAAAAGAGCTCGGGTAAAGACAAAAACAAGCCGGAATCCGGCGGCAAGGAATCCGGGAAACAGCTTGCGGATGAAAAGACCAGCAAGATGGAAGTAATTGAGGACGAGGCTGATATAGACAAGCTTTTTGAGTCTGTGACTGATCTTTTTGAAGAAAAGGAGGATGGCAGATGACAAGTATGTTCAGAGTGTTGCGTATGTCAAGACATATCATTGTTGTTTGCTTTCTGATGTTCTGCACAGTGGCTTATGGGCAGCAGAAAGATGCCAGAGACAAGGCTCTTGACCGCTATGAGCTGGTATGCAACAGGCTTATTGAACTCCGCGATGCCATCCGCCGTGGAGAGACCATTTCCACGCAGGAGGTGTCCTCCCTTATGGCGGAAGTCAGAAGCATACGCTCCAACCTGCAGAAAGTTCCGCAGGGGCTGACCGCAGAACAGACCAGGAGGTTCAACCGCATCCGCCGCAGTTACAATTACGGTCCGGAGGTTGAGAGTTTTCCGCAGGCTCAGGCTGTCTCAGCCGTCCCTCTTACGGCGTATGAGGCCGACAGTATCAGGCAGGAACTTGCGGGCGTAAGATACGGACGTTATGTCAGTCCGGACAAACGGCATTATGAATATGCTATAGGCAAGACCGGAATATTCTTCCTGGCTCAGATATCCCCGGCTCCCGAGATGGCTTTCGGAGCCGGCATAGGGGTTCTCAAGAGCAAAGGCGGGGCTTATCTGTCTTTTCTGGGCAACTTCAAGTCTATGAGTTCAGATCTGGAAGTTCTCAGCGACGGAACTTCCTCTGGAAGTCCGGTCTGGCTGTCAGGTGGCAAGGAAAAGACCAAGATGGTGTTTACGGCGGGAGGGCTCCTGCGGCTTTCAGACAACGTAAGTGTTCTTGCCGGAGCGGGTTACGGCACAAGGCTGTTGTTCTGGGAAAACAGCAGCGGGCAGTGGATGAAGGTCACGGACTGCTCTTATTCCGGAGTGGCGGCTGAGGCCGGAATCCTCTTGACACTTGGCCGGTGGAATTCTTTCTGCCTGAGCGCCAAGGCCGGAACTATCTCTTTCAAGTACGCGGACTTCTCCATTGGCATCGGATACCGCTTCTAGGTTTTTGTTTCTTTTTTGGTTTTGAGTAACTTTGGGGGCTGCTAACGGGATGTCGTTCCCGGCGGCATCAATGTTTTTTGAGAAATTTAGATCTTAAATATGTACAGGACAAATACTTGCGGAGAGCTTAGGCTCAGCGATGCAGGAAAGAAGGTGACTCTGGCCGGATGGGTTCAGAGAATTAGAAAGATGGGAAGCCTCAACTTTGTGGACCTTAGAGACCGTTACGGCATCACTCAGTTGGTGGCAGACGACAATGCGGACCCTAAAGTTCTGGAGGTGCTCAATTCTCTTGGAAGGGAGTTCGTCATCCAGGCCGAGGGCGTAGTCTGCGAAAGGCAGAGCAAGAACCCTAAGATGCCTACCGGAGACATCGAGATAAAACTTGACAGGATAAACATCCTCAACAATGCGGCAACTCCTCCGTTCACCATTGAGGACCAGAGCGACGGCGGAGAAGACCTCAGGGCCAAATACCGTTATCTGGACCTGAGGAGAGGCCCGCTTCAGAGAGCTCTGGCTCTCCGCCACAAGATGGCCATCGAGACCAGAAAATATCTGGACAGCAAAGACTTCATGGAGATAGAGACTCCGTTCCTGATCAAGAGTACACCGGAGGGAGCGCGTGACTTTGTGGTTCCTTCCAGGATGAATCCGGGAGAGTTCTATGCCCTTCCACAGAGCCCTCAGACATTCAAGCAGCTTCTGATGGTTGCCGGTTTTGACCGCTACTGCCAGATAGTAAGATGCTTCAGGGATGAGGACCTCAGGGCGGACCGCCAGCCGGAATTTACCCAGATAGACTGTGAGATGAGCTTCGTGGAAAGAGAGGATGTGCTCCAGATGTTCGAAGGGCTTTTGAAGCACCTTTTCAAAGCCGTCAAGGGCATTGAGTTCAACGAGCCGTTCGAGAGGATTACATACGCTGAGGCAATGGAGTATTTCGGGTCAGACAAACCGGACCTGAGATTCGGGATGCAGATGCACGACATTACTTCCACCGTCCAGGGCCACGGTTTCTCCGTGTTTGACAGCGCTGAGTATGTGGGAGCCATCGCCGTTCCGGGCTGTGCCGGTTATTCCCGCAAGCAGACAGACGAACTCACCGAGTGGGTAAAACGCCCTCAGGTTGGAGCCAAAGGCTTGGTTTTCATTAAACTCGGCGATGAGGTCAAATCCTCCATAGACAAGTTTTACACACCTGAGCAGATTCAGGAAATCGCTTCCAGGTGCGATGCACAGAAGGGAGATCTCATACTGATTCTCTGCGGACCTAGGCACAAGACACAGGTTGCCCTGGGAACCCTGCGTCTGGAAATGGGCTCTCGCCTGGGACTCAGGAAGGGAGATGTGTTCAAACCTCTTTGGGTTACGGACTTCCCGCTTCTGGAATGGGACGACGAGACCCAGCGCTTCTACGCTATGCACCATCCGTTCACTTCTCCTAAACCGGAAGATCTGGACAAGTTCTATTCCAACGACCAGGCAGCTCTTGCAGACGTCAAGGCTAACGCATACGACATCGTCCTCAACGGAAACGAAATAGGTGGAGGTTCAATAAGGATCCACGACCGCAAGGTTCAGGAGAGGATGTTTGAGATTCTGGGCTTCAGCCACGAGCAGGCCGAGTACCGCTTCGGCTTCTTGATGAACGCCTTCAAGTTCGGCGCTCCGCCTCACGGAGGTCTGGCGTTCGGATTCGACAGGCTCTGCGCCCTGTTCGGCGGCCAGGAGACCATCCGTGACTACATCGCATTCCCTAAGAACAATATGGGAAGAGATGTGATGGCAGAGGCTCCGTCCGTAATCGACGATGCCCAGATGGACGAGCTTTTCCTCAAGAGCACTTACACCAAGGAAGGAAAGTGATATGACCGCTTTCCTCGTGAAGAACCACAAACAGATTATAATTAACAATATAACGTATAAGTATCATGTCTCTTGAAAAACAGATCCAGGAAGGAATCAAGCAGGCGATGATTGCCAAGGACAAGACTCGTCTGGAAAGTTTACGTGCAATCAAGTCCCAGATACTGCTTGCCAAGACAGCCGAAGGGGCTAAACTGGAGGAAGACGGAAGCCTTTCTGATGACCAGATTCTCAAAGCTATACAGAAGCTTGTCAAGCAGCATCAGGAAAGCGCTGATCTCTACTCCCAGAACGGCCGTCCGGAACTTGCGGAGGCAGAACTTGCAGAAGCCAAAGTAATGGAGGAGTTTCTTCCAAAGCAGATGAGTGCGGAAGAAATCCAGGCGGAGGTCAAGAAGATCATCGCTGAGGTTGGAGCAACATCCATGAAAGATATGGGCAAGGTTATGGGATGCGCATCCAAGCGTCTTGCCGGAAAGGCTGAAGGCAAGGCAATTGCAGATGCCGTCAAAGCCGCCCTTTCTGCTCTTTAAAACACGGTTTCAGACCGTCAGGGGTTATGAAGAAGCAGGCGGAAAAGACAGTTCAGAGGCTCTCTCCTTACTTTGTGGAGGGAGCCTTTGAAGTTGGAACGGACGAGGCCGGAAGAGGGCCTCTTGCCGGGCCGGTTGTTGCCGCTGCCGTCATTCTTCCTTTTTATCGCGACGGGAAAGAGATTGGAGAGGTAAAAGGAAACCCTCTCTTTGAACACCCGCATCTGACAGATTCCAAGCGCCTGACAGAAAAACAACGGGAAGAGCTTCGTCCGCTGATAATGCAACATTCCCTGGCTTACGGGATTGCCCGCGTGGAAGCAGATGAGATAGACCGCATCAACATTCTCAACGCGTCTATCTTTGCCATGCACAAAGCCATCGCTGAGGCGGAAAGAATGCTTGCCGGAAGGCATCAAAACGAGTCTCTTGTAGAAAGCATCATCTCTGACGGCAACAAGTTTCACAGCTACACATCTGTCCTTACGGGCATGATAATTCCCCACAAGACCATCGTCAAAGGAGATGCAAAATATATGTCCATTGCTGCCGCATCCATCCTGGCAAAAACAGAGAGAGACCATATAATGGACTCTCTCTCAGAAATCTATCCTCAATACGGCTGGAAGAAAAACAAGGCCTATCCGACTAAAGACCATCGCGATGCAATAGCCAAATACGGTCCTACTCCATACCACAGGATGAGCTTCCGCCTGCTTCCGGATCCCACACTCTTTTGAGCCGGTTGAAAGAAGCTATATTATAGCCTCGGCGATGGCAGAGAAAGCTGCCTTTACGTTTTCATCGCTTAGAGCAGCCGGCCTGCCGTTGTCTCCGCCTTCCATAATGCCCATCACCAGTGGAACTTGTCCCAGCAGAGGGACATCGTATTTTTCTGCCATCATCTGCCCTCCACCTTGTCCGAAGATGTAGTACTTGTTGTCAGGAAGTTCCTTAGGTGTGAACCAGCTCATGTTTTCAACGATGCCGAGGATTGGGGTGTTCACCTTGTCGCTGCGGAACATGTTGATTCCCTTTTCTACATCGGCCAGGGCTATCTTCTGGGGAGTGGTGACGATGATCGCCCCTGTCAGCGGAATCTCCTGTACCATTGTGATATGGATGTCTCCGGTTCCCGGAGGAAGGTCTATCAGCAGGTAGTCAAGGTCTCCCCAGAGCACTTCGTAAGTGAGCTGTTTGAGGGCCCCGCAGGCCATCGGACCTCTCCAGATAAGCGCTTGTTCCGGTTTTGCAAAGTAGCCTACGCTCATCCACTTGACCCCGAATTTTTCTATAGGGACAATCAGGTCTTTCTCGACACCCTTCCTCTGCACCTTGGTGACAGGAGGAAGTTCCCCTTCCGTTCCGGTCATCTTTGGGATTGACGGGCCGTAAACGTCTGCGTCAAGCAAGCCTACTTTGTAACCTTTTTCCGCCAGGACTATTGCAAGGTTTACGGCAACGGAAGACTTGCCGACCCCGCCCTTGCCTGAGGCGATGGCTATTATGCTGGTTACGCTGTCGAGCTCTTTTTTGTCAAGGTCTCCCCTTCCGAGTTCGCCGCTCTTGTGCCCGGTAGCATTCTTTGAGTCTATCAGCACAAGAATGTTTGTCTTTGCGTTTGGAAAGGCTTTTTTCAGGACTTTCTCACAGGAAGCCTTGATTGAGTTTGCCATAGGGTCGTTGCGATGGAAAACAAGCCGGAACTTTATTGTTCCGGCGTTGTCTTCATCGTTTCCCTCTGACTTGTATTCCAGGTTCTGGACCAGGCTGAGTTCCATGACAGAACGCTCATATTCAGGATGGAAGACAGAGTTCAGAGCCTCTTCAATATCAGATATTCTAATCATATTTTACTGTTTGATGTCCATTTCGTTGAGGAGGTATCCGGCTCCACCGAACTTGTCTATGATGAACAGCACATAGCGGATATCCACATTGATGCATCTCTGAAGATTTGGCTCAAAGATGATGTCTCCGCTCATGGCTTCCCAGTTGCCGTCAAAAGCCAATCCGATAAGTTCACCCTTGGCGTTGAGCACGTCACTTCCGGAGTTTCCGCCGGTGATGTCGTTGTTGGTGAGGAAGCATACAGGCATCTCTCCGCTTGGCAGTGCATACTTTCCGTAGTCTTTGGCAAGATAAAGCTCCTTCAGTTTTGCAGGAACCACAAACTCAGGGTCGTCAGGATTCTCCTTCTGCATTACTCCGTCAAGAGTTGTGTAGTAGTTGTAGGTTACGGCATCCTTTGGTGCATAACCGCCAACCTTTCCGTAGGTAAGTCTCATGGTGAAGTTTGCGTCAGGATAGATAGGGTTGTTTCCGTTCATCTCCAAAAGGCCCTTCATATAAGTCTTCTTGGCTTTTGCAAAGGCCTCTGAATCCTGGTTGACTTCTTCCATCATAGGGCGGTAAGATGTTGAGAATTCCATAAGATACTGTACTGCAGGATCTTTTCTCGGATCAAAATTCTCGTCATCCAGAGCGGCCTTGGCTTTTTCCTTGGTTGTGAAGACGGTTTTGTCAAAGATGTTGTCCACATATTTGTCTATGCTTCCTCCGAACTGCTCGTCTATAGTCTTGTAAACCTGAGGAATATATGTTGGCTCGGTAACGTTTTCCTTGAAGGTCTTCAGGAGGACCTTGCTGGTCTTGCGGTCAAGCTCAGGAGAATAGTCTTTGTAGAAGTTCTCGGTTGCTTTAAGGAATTCTTCTGCATTCTTTGCCCTCAAGGCCCTTGATGCCGGCTGGAGCACCTCCACGTTGTTGAGGGTTTCCATAAGGTAAACCAGAGCAGCATAAGGCTTGCTTCTCTTTTCAACGGCTTTGTTGATAGTCTCGATGCAGTCTCCGTATTCAGCCTGTCTTTCAGGAGTCTGGGATGCCCATTCGTTGAACAGTTTCTCTTCTTCTGCCCTTCTGTCTGCTGTTCCAAGCTTTGCAAAGGTCTCGTTCATTCCGATGGAGTTCTTGCGGTAGTTGGAAGAAGAGGCAAACTTGCTGGCATACTGGATGTTGGTCTTCTGGTCTGCTCTCATAGCGGCTCTCCACACATCTTCCTTGGCGGTTCTTGCCACAATTCTCGGCTCGTTCTGGGCGTCTCTGCGGTCTATGACCTCCTGGCTTGTCAGGTAGCGGTCTGTGCTTCCCGGGAATCCTATGATCATCGCAAAGTCACCAGGCTTGTAGCCTTTGAGGGAAATGCTCAGGAATTTCTTTGGAGAATAAGGAACATTGTCTTCTGAATAGTCTGCAGGGTTGTTGTCCTTGTCTGCATAGATTCTGAAAACAGAGAAGTCTCCGGTATGTCTTGGCCACTCCCAGTTGTCTGTCTCACCACCGAACTTTCCGATTGAGGAAGGTGGTGCGCCTACAAAGCGGATATCGCGGAAGGTCTTGGAAACCACAACGTAATAGGCGTTGCCCTGATAGAAGGAGTAAACTCTGGCGTTGAGGTACTTGTTGTCTCCGACAGCTTCTTTTGTGAGGGAGTCGCGGAACTTTCTGATGAACTCTTCTGCCTTTCTTCCGCCGAGTTCCTCAGCTTTCTTTTCTGCTTCAAGCATCTGGTCGGTAACATCTATGAAACGGTCTATGAATGTTACGGTAAGACCAGGGGCCGGGAGTTCCTCACTCTGGTTCATGGCCCAGAATCCGTCTCTGAGGTAATCGTGCTCGGTGCTTGAGAGTTTCTGGATGCTGCCGTATCCGCAGTGGTGGTTGGTGAAAACCAGACCCTGACCGGAAACGACTTCTGCGGTACATCCACCGCCAAAAATCATGATTGCGTCTTTCAAAGACGAGTTGTTGATGTCATAAATCTGCTTTGCGGTCAGCTTGCAGCCGTTCTGCTTCATCGTTTTGATGTTCATCTTTTCCAGCAGCGGCAGCAGCCACATTCCTTCGTCTGCAAATGCTGAAAACGGTACAACCAGCATCAGTGCAAGAGCTAAGAGTTTGAATTTTTTCATATTGAATCTGTTTGGTGTTTATTTCATAACTTTGAAAGTCGTTCGTAAAAATAGTAAAATGGCATCAGAAAACAAAAAGCGGATATGTAAAGTGGTCGTTTGCCCGGACAAGTTCAAAGGAGGCTTGTCCTCTGGTCAGGTGGCGGCGGCCATCAAGGAAGGTATGGAGGATTATATTTCTTTCAGGAAGGGTGAGATGTCGGCGTTTTCTTCATCTGCGGAAATTCTGCCTGTGGAGATGGCGGACGGAGGTGACGGAAGCGCAGCCCTGTTCCGGAAACTTTCAGGCGCTGAAGAGATTTGTCTGAAAGTCTGCGGTCCGTTGGGGGAGGAAGTGGAGTCTTCCTATATGTTCTGCCGTGGAGCGTCTCCCCTGGGAGAAAAGCCGTCTGCTTTTATAGAATGTGCCAGGGTTTGCGGACTGGCTATGGTTCCTGAGGAAAAGAGAAATCCTCTTGCAACCACAACCTTCGGTTTGGGACAGATGATATTGGATGCCGTAAAGAGAGGAGCCGGGACCATCTGCATCAGCCTTGGCGGAAGCGCTACCAATGACTGTGGAACAGGAATGCTCCAGGGCCTTGGGTTCAGTTTGGGCTTGCCGGAAGGGCAAAAGGCTTCAGGCGGAACTATGGCTGACATAAAATCCATCGCCGAGCCGGAAGATTTGGAAAAGAGATTGTCCGGAATCAGGTTTTTGATAGTCAACGATGTGGATAATCCGCTTCTTGGCCCTACCGGTGCAACTTACATATATTCAGGCCAGAAAGGAGCAGACAAAGAAGCTATGGACAAGATGGAGAGGGATATGTCAGCTCTGGTTTCAAGGCTTGGAAAGTATTCCCGTTCCAAGAACGATGCGTCTCAGGACGCATTGGTTCCGGGGGCTGGTGCTGCTGGCGGATTAGGCTTTGCGTTCCTGCATTTCCTTGGCGCTGATTCTGTGAGCGGCTTCGAGTTTTTCGGAGTAAGACTGCAGGGCCTTTCTGAAAAAATCGCCGAGGCGGATATTGTCATAAGCGGAGAAGGGAGCATAGATATCCAGAGCTTGAGCGGCAAGGTAGTAGGAGGATGCTGCCGTTGCGTTTCCTGTTGCCCTGATGTTTCAGAAAAACGGCTGTGGCTTTTCTGCGGAAAGAGCTCCCTGGAGCTTGAAGACCTGGCCAAATCCAGTGGAGGTGCCTCGGTTAGGGTGTTCCAACTGGCAGATATTGAGAAGGATATGAAGGCAAGGATGAAGCGCGAGTATCCCCTTCTCAGGCAGCTGGCCTATTGCGCGGCTATGGAAATGGACGCTCTCCTATAGGATTAGGGCGTTTTTTTTCATATATTTGGCATCTTGAATTGAAAACAAGAAATCAAAATCTATAACAATGAAGACATACGAAACCAAAAACGTAAGGAATGTCGTTCTGCTGGGTAGCCCTAAATCAGGCAAAACAACCTTTGCAGAGAGTATGATGTTCGAGGGCAAGGTCATAGACCGCCGTGGCTCTATCGAGGCCAAAAACACAATGAGTGACAACACCGAGATAGAGCAGATTTATCAGAGATCTATTTATTCAACACTTTTGTACACTGAGTACAACGACACCAAGTTCAACATCATAGACACTCCGGGTTCCGATGACTTCGTTGGCGGAGTTTATTCAGCTTTCACAGTTTGCGACAGCGGTATCGTCCTGGTAAACGCAACCCAGGGAGTTGAGGTTGGAACAGAGCTCTTCATCCGTCAGGCCCAGAAGGCCAACAAGCCGGTTGTTATAGCCGTCAACCAGCTGGACAGCGAAAAGGCAGACTGGCATCAGGCAATTGAGAGCCTCAAGAATGTCTATGGAGGCAAAATCGTCCAGGTACAGTTCCCTGTATCTGCAGGCGCAGATTTCAACTCTTTCGTGGATGTGCTCAAGATGAAGATGTACCGTTTCAAGGATGAGAACGGCACACGTGAGGAACTTGATATTCCTGCAGATCTCCAGGCTGAGGCTGAAGAACTTCAGCAGCAGCTTATTGAGAAGGCCGCTGAGAATGACGAGCAGTTGATGGAAGTGTTCTTTGAGAAGGGCAGCCTCACCGAGGATGAAGTCCGTTCAGGACTGAGAGCTGGTATGCTCAACGATGAGATATTCCCTGTTTTCTGCCTTTCAGCTAAGAAAGACATTGGTGTAAAGAGGGTTATGGAGTTCGTGATCAACACCCTTCCTAATCCTGGCGAGCACGATGCTGAACTGAAGGACGGCGGACATGTCAAGGTTGATTCCAACGGCCCTACAGCCCTTTATTTCTACAAGACTGCTTTGGAGCAGCACCTGGGAGATGTTGCTTACTTCAAGGTTATGAGCGGTACCCTGAAAGAGGGTATGGACCTTGTTAATCCTGAGACAGGAGACAAGGAGAGAGTATCCATCATCTACGCTGCCGCAGGAAAGAAGAGGGAGAAGGTT
Organism: uncultured Bacteroidales bacterium; assembly: GCA_900316795.1. GTDB lineage: Bacteria > Bacteroidota > Bacteroidia > Bacteroidales > UBA932 > Egerieousia. The sequence goes on from ONEF01000004.1 coordinate 16,767, forward strand.
TCAGAGATGAAGGCCGGTGATATCGGATGCACCGTAAAACTCAAGAGCGTAAAGGCAGGCCAGACTCTCTGCAACGGTTGCGAGAATGTTTATGCTCCTACAAAATTCCCTGATCCTAAGTTCCGTACAGCCATCAAGGCAAAGGAGGAGAAGGACGAGGAAAAGCTCGGCGAAATCCTTAACCGTGCATCAGCAGAAGACCCTACAATTGTGGTAGAGTATTCAAAGGAACTCAAGCAGACCATCCTTTCAGGACAGGGCGAGCATCATATCAACATCCTTAAGTGGAAGATCAACAACGTGGACAAGCTGGAGATAGAGCTTATGGCTCCGAAGATTCCTTACAGAGAGACAATCACCAAGGTTGCAACCGCAGACTACCGTCACAAGAAGCAGTCAGGTGGAGCCGGCCAGTTCGGTGAGGTTCATCTGCTTATCGAGCCTTACTACGAGGGCAAGCCTGAGAACAACAAGTTCAAGGTTAACAACCAGGAGATGGTTCTTAACGTAAAAAGCAAGGAGGAATATCCTCTGGAGTGGGGCGGAAAGCTCGAGTACTACAACTGCGTTGTCGGTGGTGCCATCGACGCTCGCTTCATGCCTGCTATCCTCAAGGGTATAATGGAGAAGATGACGGAAGGCCCTCTTACCGGATCATACGCCCGTGACATCCGCGTTTATGTTTACGACGGAAAGATGCACCCGGTAGATTCCAACGAGCTTTCCTTCAAGCTTGCTGCAAGAAACGCCTTCAAGGAGGCCTTCAAGAAGGCTGGTCCAAAGATCATGGAGCCTATTTACAACATTGAGGTAATGGTTCCTTCAGACTGCATGGGAGATGTAATGAGCGACCTTCAGAACCGCCGCGCCCTCATCGAGGGAATGCAGAGCGAGAACGGTTTCGAAGTTCTCAAGGCAAGAATCCCTCTTGCAGAACTTTACAGATATTCAACAACTCTCAGCTCCCTGACTTCAGGAAGGGCTACCTTCACCCAGAAATTTGCAGAGTACCAGCAGGTTCCTGCAGATGTTCAGGAGAAGCTGCTCAAGGCTTACGAAGAGAGCGAAAAAGACGAATAATGATTATCGAATGTAAAGATATCACCAAGGCCTTTGGGACCAACCAGGTTCTCAAGGGCCTTAGTTTTTCCGCCAGCGAAAAAGAAGTTCTGGGCATTGTCGGGGCAAGCGGCGCCGGCAAGACCACTCTTCTTCAGATCCTTGGCACAATACTGGTTCCCGATTCCGGAACGGTTCTTATAGACGGAGTGGATGTGTTTTCTCTGGACAGGAAAAACCTTTCTTCTTTCCGCAACCAGAAAATAGGTTTCGTCTTCCAATTCCACCATCTGCTTCCGGAGTTTACCGCAGTTGAAAATGTCATGCTTCCCGCCCTGATAGGCAGATATGAAGGTGCTTCTTCAGAACGCCTGACAGACAGGCAGATCCGCCAGAAGGCCGAAGAACTGCTTGAAGAACTTGGCCTTAAGGGCAAGGAAGATAGCCGTCCGTCAGAGCTCAGCGGGGGCGAGCAGCAGAGGGTAGCCATTGCAAGGGCTATGATAAACAGCCCGAAGATCATATTTGCGGACGAGCCGAGCGGCAATCTGGACAGCCATACCAAACAGGAACTCCACAGCCTCTTTTTCAAGATGAGGGATACCCACGGCCAGACGTTTGTGATTGTTACTCACGATGAGTCCCTTGCAAAAAGATGTGACCGCTGCCTTACTCTTAAGGATGGTGTATTTGTCTGATCGACGATAACTTTTCAGATATGGGAAACAGTTACTTCCGGTTCAAGAAGTTCAATGTGGAACAGGAGAATGTTTCCATGAGGGTCAATACAGACGGAGTGCTGCTCGGTGCGTGGTGCTCCGTTCCATTTTCAGAAAACGCAAAGGCACTTGACATCGGGAGCGGCACCGGGGTGATTGCCCTTATGCTGGCACAGCGGCTGGCGGATGCACAAGCTGTGGACTGTTCTGTGGAAGCAGTTGAAATTGATGGCCCTTCTTCCGTTCAGTGCCTGAAGAATTTCACCTCTTCCCCGTGGAGGAAAACAATGAAAGTCTATAATGCGGATTTCCAGTCTTTTGCAATGGAGCAACCCCAGAAATACAATCTTGTTGTCTCCAATCCCCCATATTTCAACAACTCCCTCAAGAATCCCTCTGAGGTAAAAAAAACCGCACGTCATACGGATTCTCTGAGTTATGATGATTTGGCGGACGGTGCAAGTAAACTACTGGTTGCAGACGGCATTCTTTCAGTTATTCTGCCCTGGGAAGAATCATCTGTTTTCGCCAGTGTCGCTGAGGAAAAAGGCTTTTGCATCAAAAGAAAATGCAATGTTTTCTCAAAAAGAGGAGAAGAGTTTCCCAAAAGGGTCCTGATGGAGCTTTCGCTGAAAAAAAATGCAGAGATCTTGTCTGAAGACCTCTGCATTATGGAACATTCTCTTGAGTTTACCCCCGAATATAGGAATCTCACAAAAGACTTTTATCTGAAGTTCTGATTATCAAGGCAATCTTTTATCCTATAATGGTCATGTAAAAAGGGGGAAGATATATTAGAAACAATCTGTAGATAAAAACTTGAAAACTTTATTTGGATATCATAATCAGTTCTTATCTTCTTTTGGCTTTGGTTGGGATTGCTTTCTCCACTGAGACAGAAGTTCGTTCATGAATCTCTCTTCAACCATTCTTACCATTGCTGCCTTTTTTATAGGGAGAACTTTTTGATACTCATAATAATGTAACTTTTGAACGGCAGTTTCCCTTGAAAGGTTTTCATAGTATGTCTCTGCCAGGGCGCGGATATCTTCGTCGGTTGCTGTCCCTTCCTTGGTTGCTTTGTGCAAGGCCCAGGCGCTCTTCCGTATCTCACGTCTGATGCTATTTCTTTCTTCTTCACATTTGTTGTAAACAGGCCAGAATTTCTGAGCCTCTTCAGGGGTGAGCTGAAGATGTTTTGTAAAGAACGCTATCTTGCGGCTCTGGATTTCAGCAATCCATTTTTCACGAGCTTCTCTCTTGTTTTCATTGTTGTTCTGAGCCCATCCCAAACTGCAGAACATCAAGGCAAAAATCAAAAAGAATATCTTTTTCATATAAAAACCGTTTAAATTCTGTTGTGAGGTTCAAAAATAATGAAAGGCCTAGTGGCTGTTTGACAGTTCTTCGGCAATCAGACCTGGGAAAGACGGAGCCATGACGGTGATGTATTCTTCCAGGGCCTCGCTTTCTTCCTGTGAAAGAATGTCAGATCCGGTATTGTCTGTCTCAATCGGAGGATTGCTGTAGATCTCTGCAATTTCTATTGCTCCATATCTGTTGATGAGACTGTCCATAAGATCTGCGCTTTCTTCGGAGGTTTCTTCTTGGCTGTTGAGGGCTATCTTGTTCTGGCTCAACTTTGTCAGGCGCATGACTCCCCAACCCATAGCGGCTACAATAAGGAAAGAGGCGGCAAGTGTCATTACTGGCTTAAGGGTTTTCTTCAGCGATGAAATCCAGCTCTCCTTGTTCTTGTGGAAAATACTCTCAGACAACCTGTCTTCCAGGCTGTCAAAGTAACCTTCCGGGACTGAGAAAGGAATCTTTCTCATCTCCTCAGTTTCAAGAATATCTGTTAATCTTTCGTCTTTCATTTTCTCTTTTTCCAGTTTTTTTCTAAAACTTAGATTTACATTTTTCTCCAAAGTAAAGTCTCTACATTCCAGATTCTTTCAAAGCCTTTTCTATTTTCCTGTAAGCCAGAGAATAAGAAGCTTTAACAGCATCCGGATTGCTGTCCAGGATTTTTGCAATGTCCGCATATTCCATTTCCTGGAAGTACCTCATCGAGAATATGGCTCTCTGACGGTCAGGAAGCTGAGCTACCTGTTGCTGCAGCAACAGCTGGATGGTGTCTCCCTTGAAATAGGAATCAGCTTCCAGCCGGTTTGCCAGGCGGGTTTCGTAAGGAGTAAGCGAAAACTTGTTGCCGAGTCTTTCTTTCTTGAGGAAGGTGAAGGCTTCGTTGGTCGCTATCCTGTAGAGCCAGGTGTACAGCCCGCTTTCCCACCTGAACCCTGGCAAGGCTTTCCAGGCCTTCATGAAGGTGTTCTGAAGGAGATCGTCGGCGTTTTCATGACTCATCACGAGTTCTCTCAGATGCCAGTAAAGCCTCTGGGAAAACTCCCGCACTATCAGGTTGAATGCCTGAATCTGCCCGCCTTCCGACTGATATATATCCTGAATCTCCTTGTCGGTCATTTACTTTCTTGAAATGGCTCGTCTTGCTGCGGCTGCTATGTGCTCTGCATCCAGTCCGTAGGCCTTCATCAGTTCTGCCGGCGTTCCGCTTTGTCCGAACCTGTCGTTGATGGCAACCATCTCCAACGGGGCGGTATTGCAGGAAGCCAGAAGCCCGGCAATCATCTCTCCCATTCCTCCGAAGATGAAATGCTCTTCGGCTGTAACAACACATCCAGTCTTTTTCACAGATTCCAGTATGGTTTCCCTGTCCAGCGGCTTTATCGTGGCGAGATTTATCACATCAGCCGTTACACCTTCTTTCTCAAGCTCTTCTGCAGCAAGCAGGGCTTCCCATACAAGGTGTCCGGTTGCAATGACGGTAACATCCTTCCCGTCGTTGAGCTTATAAGCCTTGCCTATTTCAAAGACCTCGTTCTCAGGAGTGAAGTTTGGTACGGACGGTCTTCCGAACCTCAGATATACAGGGCCGTTCCACTTGGCGGCAGCTATGGTGGCGTTCTTTGTCTGGTTGAAGTCGCAAGGCACGATGACGGTCATTCCGGGGAGCATTCTCATAAGGCCGATGTCTTCCAGGATCTGGTGGGTGGCCCCGTCTTCACCGAGTGTTATTCCGGCATGGGAGGCGGCTATCTTGACATTGGTCTCTGAATAGGCCACAGCCATCCTTACCTGGTCATAGACCCTTCCGGCGGCAAAAGCCGCGAATGTTCCCACGAACGGAATCTTGCCGTTGAGAGAAAGTCCGGCGGCTACATTTATCATGTTTGCCTCAGCGATTCCGCACTGGAAGAACCTGTCCGGAAACTCCTTTGCAAAACCATCCATCTTGACAGAGCCTTTAAGGTCTGCCGCAAGAGCTACAACTTCTTCACATTCACGCCCAATGGAGAGGAGTCCTTCTCCAAATCCTGAGCGGGTGTCCTTGTTTCCTGTATTTGTGTATTTAGTCATGGTTTCAGTTCTTTAAGTGTTAAAAGTCTCCAAGAGTTTCCGGTATCTGCTTGAGGGCAGCCTCACATTCTTCCGGCTTCGGAGCCTTGCCGTGCCATTTGCAGGTGCCTTCCATAAAGTCCACACCCTTTCCCATAACGGTCTTGAGCATAATCATGACAGGCTTAGGTTCAATGGCCTGAAGTTCTTCCGCAAGCTTGATCGCCGAGAAAATGTCTTCCATGCTGTTGCCGTCTTCTGCAATTACAACATTCCAGCCGAAAGCCTTCCATCTCTGGTCCAGATGATCCGGTCCTATGACTTCTTCCGTGGTGCCGTCTATCTGCTGGCCGTTCCAGTCTGTGAAGGCTATCAGGTTGTCTATCTTGTGGTGGGAGGCAAACTGTGCAGCTTCCCAGATCTGACCTTCCTGGCTTTCTCCGTCTCCCACAAGGCAATAGACCTTGTTAGGGTCTTTGGAGATCTTCTTTCCGAGAGCAGCTCCGACGGCTACGCTCAGGCCTTGTCCAAGCGAGCCGCTGGCTTCAAATACGCCTGGCAGGTTGGTGTCCGTTGCCGGATGGCCCTGCAGGCGGCTTCCTATCTTTCGGAAAGTTGCAAGTTCGCTTACCGGGAAATATCCGCTCCTGGCAAGGGCGCTGTAAAGCAGCGGAGACTCGTGTCCGCAGGAAAGGAAGAACATGTCAAAGCCCTTTCCGCTCCTGTCCCAGTTCTTTGGGTCATGCTTCATTTTGCTGAAATACAAGGCGGTTACAACATCTGTGGAGCTGAGGCTTCCTCCCGGATGCCCGCTCTTTGCCATTGTCACCATACGGAGGATATCCCTTCTTATCTGACAGGCAATATCTTTCAGTCTTTGAATATCAGACATATCGTATATTTTATCTGGTTTGTTTATTTCTTGGCGGTGTTTTCAAATATCCTTTCAAATTTAGTTATTTTTGCATCGAGATGAAAAATATCAGGAACTTTTGCATAATAGCACATATAGACCACGGCAAATCCACGCTTGCAGACAGGATGCTGGAGGCCACGAATACGGTTACCAGCCGTGAGATGGAGGCGCAGGTGCTGGACTCGATGGATCTGGAGAAGGAAAAGGGCATCACCATCAAGAGCCACGCCGTGCAGATGAAATATACCAAGGACGGGCAGGAATATACTCTGAACCTCCTGGACACCCCGGGGCACGTGGATTTCTCTTACGAGGTATCCCGTTCCATAGCTTCTTCAGAAGGCGCCTTGCTTGTGGTTGATGCCACGCAAGGTATCCAGGCTCAGACTATCTCCAATCTGTATCTTGCTCTTGACCACGATCTTACAATCATTCCTGTCCTGAACAAGATAGATATGGAAGCTGCTGAACCGGAACTTGTAAGGGACCAGGTCTGCGATCTTCTGGGTTGTGAGCAGGAGGATGTGCTGATGTGCTCTGCAAAAACCGGACAGGGAGTTCCTGAAATCCTGGACGCCATCGTTGACAGGGTTCCGGCTCCTGTGGGAGACCCGGAGGCACCGCTGCAGGCTCTGATATTCGACTCCGTGTTCAATCCTTTCAGGGGGATTATCGCATACTTCAAGGTTGAGGCGGGAAGCATCCATAAGGGAGAGAAGGTTAAGTTCTTCAACACAGGGATGGAGTATGTTGCCGATGAGGTGGGAACTATGGGTCTCAAGCTCAACCCTAAACCGGAAATCACCTGCGGAAATGTAGGCTACATCATAAGCGGAATCAAGAGTGCCGTTGAGGTGAAGGTCGGCGATACCATCACATCCGTGCAGAATCCTTGCAAGGAGGCAATCGCCGGATTCGAGGAAGTGAAACCGATGGTGTTTGCCGGTGTATATCCCGTGGAGACAGACGAATACGACCAGCTCAAGGTTTCTTTGGAGAAACTTCAGCTCAATGATGCTTCGCTTGTGTTCGAGCCGGAAAGCTCGATGGCCCTGGGCTTTGGTTTCCGCTGCGGATTCCTCGGGCTCCTGCATCTGGAGATAGTGCAGGAAAGACTCTTCAGGGAGTTCGACATGGACTGCATCACCACAGTTCCGAACGTCTCTTTCAAGGTCTATACTACAGACGGCCAGTGCCTGGATGTACACAACCCTTCCGGTCTTCCGGAGGTCACGATGATAGACCACATAGAAGAGCCTTACATAAGGGCCCAGGTCATCAGCAAAGCGGACTTCTTCGGCCCTATCATGAAGCTGTGCCTTGACAAGAGGGGAACCCTTGTCAGCCAGCACTATATCACTACCGACCGTGTGGAGCTCAACTTCGACCTTCCGCTCAGCGAGATAGTCTTTGACTTCTACGACAAGCTCAAGAGCATTTCCAAAGGCTATGCCTCATTTGACTACCACATTACCGACTACCGCCCGGCACAACTTGTCAAGCTAGATATCCTTCTCAACGGAGAGCAGGTGGACGCCCTTTCATCGCTGATACACAGAGACCATGCCTACGACTTCGGCAGGAGGATGTGCGAAAAGCTCAAGGACCTCATCCCGCGCCAGCAGTTTGACATTGCCATCCAGGCTGCCATAGGAGCCAAAATCATTGCCAGGGAAACCGTTCGCCAGGTAAGGAAAGACGTTACCGCCAAGTGTTATGGCGGAGATATCTCAAGAAAGCGTAAACTCCTTGAAAAACAGAAGAAAGGAAAGAAGCGCATGCGTCAGGTAGGTCAGGTGCAGGTACCTCAGAGCGCCTTCATGGCCGTCCTTAAACTTTAACCCAACCCCAACCGACGGAAACCGAGGCAATCACCGAAAACGTCGCTGACACCGCAACATCGGCGCCTCTGCTCCGGAGTATTCCGCCCAGTCTGCAAATAGACTATATTTAAATCATCAATACGGCTCAAAAAAAGCCAAAATAACCCACTTTACGGCTCAAAAACCTCTAGAATGAGCCGTATTTTTGTTATATTTGAGCCGTAAACTTCAAAAGATATGACCAAAGAAAGCGAAATACTACAGTACCTCCACTACCATCCAAGCTCTTCCAGGAGCGAGATTGAAGCCGGAATGCACATGAAAGAAAGCCCCGCCACTGTAAAGCGTCTTCTCGCTTCTCTGGTTCAAAGCAAATCTGCCATTGTGACTGGCCAAGGACGCGCTACGCGCTATAGCGTATCACCGCAGGCGCATATAACAATGGAATTGAACATTGACACATACTTCCAGAAAGAAACAGACGAGCGCGAAGTACAAACTGCTTTTAATTTCGAACTCATAAATGATATTCTTCCCCAGGTGGAAATATTCACTGCTGAGGAGAAGGAGCGGCTTGCCGGCCTGCAGGCTCAATTCATCAAGAATCTGGAGGGAATAACGCCTACCGAATATCGCAAGGAAATGGAGCGCCTTGGTATAGACTTAAGCTGGAAGTCTTCTCAAATAGAAGGCAATACATATTCTCTATTGGAAACTGAAAAACTCCTGAGGGAAAAGCAGACTGCATCCGGAAAAACAAAAGAAGAAGCTGTAATGCTGCTCAACCACAAGGACGCACTGGACTTTGTTCTGGCTGAACCCGAATACTTCCAAGCTCTTTCTGTCCGCCGCATAGAAGAATTGCACACGTTGCTGGTTAAAGAACTGGATGTGGATAAAGGAATTCGAAAGCGCCGTGTGGGTGTAACTGGTACAAACTACCGCCCCCTGGACAACGAACACCAGATTCGCGAGGCCTTGGAGGATACTTGCCGTCTCATCAACAGCAAAGAGAACGTCTTTGAGAAAGCATTCTTATCCCTGGTGCTGATATCTTATATTCAGGCCTTTGCCGACGGAAACAAGCGAACAGCCAGAATCACCAGCAACGCCATTCTCATTGCAAACAATTGTTGCCCCATATCTTTCAGGACAGTAGATTCTGTGGACTATAAGAAGGCTATGCTTATTTTCTACGAACAGAATAACATATCGGCTTTTAAGAAGATATTTATAGACCAATTCGCCTTTGCGGTTCAAACATATTTTTGATCAGATTTTAGGATCATCGAAGCTGAAGGAGACGGTGCTTTTAGCTCCGTCTCTTTCTATTTCCAGAGTAAGGGATTTCTGTGTTTTGACTATACGCCGAGGAGTTCTTCGGCAAAACGGGTGTAGTTTGTCTGGGCATCCCATTCTTCCTTCCAGTTTTCATAGCAGTTTCTTTTCATCTGGCTGTGGATGTTTTCAGGAAGAAGGATGTATTCCAAAATCTGGTTCTTGAGGTCTTCTGCTGTTAAGTCTGCATCTATGATGTAACCGACCGGACAGTTGCGGAAGAGTTCGCTCACTCCTCCTACATTGGTGGCTATCACCGGTATGCCAAAGCTCATGGCTTCCATTATGGATACCGGAATACCCTCAGACTTGCTGGCCAAAACAAACAGGTCCGCCCCATTTTCCTTGTAGAAATCCATTATCTGGGTATGGGTCATGGATCCGTTGAAAATAAACTTTGTTTCTATCTCCTTGCGTGCGGAGTTCATCTCTTCTGCCATTTCCCTAACGGCCGGGAGTTTTTTGCCCCCGCCGATATGGGTGTAGGTAATCTTGTCAAAACCACGGTTCCGTATTTTTACAGCAGCCTCCTTGTCTATGGAGAGCAGATGCAGGGCCTTGACGGTCATATCCACCCTCTTCAGGGGATTTACATTTGCACAACTTACAATGCTGAATGTCCTGGGCGATGTCTGTTCCGGACTGAGGTTTGCAAAATTCTCGTCGTGATGAAAAGACCCCAGATGCCAGACCTCCATTATCTTAGGGCATGGGTTATAGTTATGCTTGATATAGTTCATCCCGTTATAGGAAACGGGGATGGCGTAATCGGTGGAGGAGAATATTTGTTTCCTGAAAGGAAGATACCCTTTAGCTCCTTCATAAAGATCTGACCCGTGGAACCTTACGCAGAACATCGGCATCGTTTCCACATTTGGGGCTATGAGTTTTTTCAGGAAGGGTATGAGCATTGCGCTCTTGTCTCCCCAGTAGAAGTAGATCTTGTCCGCAAAGGAACATTCCCTGACGAGTTCTTCCATCAGTTTCTTTCTGCCGAGGATGGTTCTGAGCATCAGGAAGTAGTTGAAGAATATCCTGAGTCTTTGCCCTATGTGAGCCTTCTTGTGTACAGGGCTGGCCTTTACCCCCGGTTTTACCTCCAGCTTTATGCCAAAACCCAAGAGTGCCCGGAAGAATTCTTTTGCTGCAAAGAAAAAAGGAGCCGTATTGAGCAAGCCTTGCTTGGTTAATTGGACGGCGTCTTTATGGTCACAGGGAAGAAGGGGGGTTGCAACATCTACATTTTCAGGAAGTTTACGCTTTCTTCCTTCTGGGCGATAAAGCGGGAACACCGTTATCCTGTGGAAAGCTTTGGCAAGATAAGGTATTTCGTCAGCGAGAAAAGACTCGCCCATTCCGAACGGGAACGTGTCGGAAAAAAGGACGAGCTTCACTCTATGCGGATCGTTCATCTTGACTTGTTCTACTGAAGAGGAGCAAACTCGATGTCATTGTCTATCCTGTCTTCGTAAACCTTTTTCTCGAAAGATTTCACGAGTTCGTTTTCACAGGTTGTCACATCTCCCTTTCTTGCGGCTATGATGGCTCTGAGATAAGATTCGTCCGGGTCGTTTTCTTTCTTGAGAACCTTGAGGGCGTCGTCGTTTCTTCCTTTGAGAATAAGGGCAAGGCCGTGATGGAATCCGTCAACACCATCCAGGATTTCCAAAGCTCCGTCATAGTCTCCGTCCTGGATAAGAAGAGCTCCGAGGTTCTCCTTGGCTGCGTCTATCAATTCACCGTTTTCTCCCTTTGCCATGTAGAAATATTCAGCGGCCTGGTCTGCGTTTCCTTTCTGCATCTCAATGGCTCCCAGATTGTTGTAATATCCGGCTGTCTTGTTCTGGATCTTGTCCAGCCAGCGCTTTGCTTCCTCTGGCTTTTTGTTCTGGATAGCCAGGGCTGCCAGGTTGTTGCAGGCTCTCCAGCTGTTGAACTTGTTTGCAGCTTTCTTCAAGATGGATTCTTTCTTGGAATTGTCGTCAAAAAGATTGGCGGCATAAAGCAGAGCCTCTTCTGTAAGGCGGTTGTCGTCAACTTCAATCATCTGGCGGAGTTCTTCGTCAGAATAGTTCTTGCGGTTTACTTCAGCCACGATGCGGCTGCGCCTGAGCTGAGGGAGGACTTTGCTGTTGAGGGTCTGGAACACTTGGGACATGTTCCTGATTTCCCTTTCTCTGACAACAGGATCGGAATACATGGAGAGTACCCTGATGATGAGGTCTTTGTCTTCTATGTCTGATTTTTCCACCAGTTTCTTGAAGCCTTCCCAGTCTTCTCCCCTTTCCTCCACGCTCATGTTGAGGTTCAGGTTTGCGTTCTTGGAGATGGTCTTGTCGTAAGCGGCCTTTGCGCTCTTGGCTCTCTGGATGGAAAGCTTGTTGTTCTTGTCTTCCGGGCCTTCAGGAGATGCATATCCAATGATCTTTCCGCCCTTGATGTCAGTCTTGGAATCAGAGCCGGCTTCTTTGAGGAACTTTTCAAAAGCCTTGATATCATCAGTGTTAAGTCTGGATGCCTTCACCTCTGACTTGTTGACGTCATAGAGAATCTGAGTCTCAATTTCTTCTATGGTTTCAAACTCGTAGTTGTTTTTTTCAAGATAAGGAACTCCGTCTGTCCTGGCCAGAAGGGATGTGGTGATTGTTCCCTCAGCGATCTTGAATGGGATAGGGTATTCCCAGCTCTTTGACTTTGAAGCGTTGTAGATGGTTACCCTGAGCTGGAGCTCGGCCTTCTCCATCCCTTTCTTGTAAGGGAAAACTACATCCCTTGTAACGGTGCTGGCTGTCTTGAACGGAACCGTGTGGTAGTTGTCACGGATTTTTTCTCCTTGCATCCAGAAATCAGCGGCAACCTCTTTCTGGTCTCCGTAAACCAGTTCCGGAGTTATTTTCATATATGCGTTCTGGAGAAAATATTTTGCCGGGAAGCTTATCTTATATGTGGCAGCTATCTGTCCGCCGGCACATTCCAGAATCTTTGGGGTGCAGTCTGTCTTGACCATTGAGGCCAGTTTGGCCATCTGCTGCGGATTGGCGCAGAAAACAGCCAGAGCCGCAACCGCCATCAGAATTGAGTATTTGAAAAATCTCTTCATATAATTATTGTTTTTATTTATCCGATATCAGTTCAAAGTTCGTCTATACTCATCTTGTTTATTTTCTCCAGGTCTTCCGGGGTGTCTATCCCGAAAGAAGGTTCGTTGCACTCGGCTACCTTGATTTTCAAGCCGTTCTCCAGCCAACGGAGTTGCTCAAGCTTTTCCGTCTTTTCCAGGAAACTCTCTTCCATGGAACATATCTTTTCAAGCACAGCGCTCCGGTATCCGTAAAGTCCTACGTGGAGGTAGTATGGCAGTTCTTTTACCGTGGCTTCGCAAAGTTCTCTTCCTCTTGGAAAAGGAATCATGCTGCGGGAAAAGTACAAAGCCTCCATATTCTTGTTAACCACCACCTTGGGGCGGTTGGCGTCTTGCAGCTCTGATACGCCGGATGCTCTTTTGACGATGGTGGCAATATCTACACCGTCCATCATCAATGTCTTGGCGAGCGTTTCTATCTGGAGTGGACTTATGAAAGGTTCGTCCCCCTGCACGTTCACTACACCGTCAAACGCCTTGCCGGTTTGCGCTGAGTATTTTTTCAAGGCTTCAAGGCACCGGTCTGTTCCGCTGCGGTGAGAAGAAGAGGTCATCACCGCTTTTCCTCCAGCCTTCCGGACGGTGTCAAAAATCCTTTGGTCATCTGTTGCAACGCAGACATCGCTGAAGACAGAACTGGCCCTGTTGTACACCCTGATCACCATAGGCACCCCGTGGACAAGCGCCAGAGGCTTCCCGGGAAATCTGGTGGATGCGTATCGCGACGGTATAATTGCCAAAATATTGTTCATGTAAGCTTTCTTTTTGCAAAAATCAGGCAAGTTGTAATCAAGCCATCAGACAAAAATACTGAAAAAATGTCAGTATTTTGTTAACTTTGCCTCAGACGTTGAAAAAGAACAGATATTTATGGAATTGCAGAGTTTGAAAAACCGTTTTGACCTTATCGGCGACGATCCGCAGTTCAACCGTGCTCTGGAGATTGCAGAGATGGTTGCTTCTACGGATATGTCTGTGCTGGTGGTCGGAGAAAGCGGTGTGGGAAAAGAATCCATACCACAGATAATACATAACAGCAGTCCTCGCAAGCACGGCAAATACATAGCCGTAAACTGCGGGGCCATCCCGGAAGGAACGATGGAGTCTGAGCTGTTCGGGCACATCAAAGGATCTTTTACCGGAGCCAATGAAAACAGGAAGGGATATTTTGAAGTTGCAGACGGCGGTACCATCTTCCTGGACGAGGTGGGAGAGCTTTCCGCTGAATCCCAGAAGAGGCTTTTGAGGGTGCTTGAGAGCGGAGAATTCTACAAAGTCGGATCTTCCACGGTCCAGAAAACAAATGTCAGGGTTATTGCCGCAACCAACGTGAACCTTCAGGAGGCCATCCGCGCGAAGAAGTTCAGGGAAGACCTGTACTACAGGCTCAACCAGATACCGATAAACCTTCCTCCGCTCAGAGAGAGGAAAGGTGACATCTTCCTGCTGTTCAGAAAGTTTGCGGCAGATACGGCAGACCGTTACAATATGCCCCCGGTTTCCCTTACCAGAGACGCCCAGGCTATGCTGCTGTCTTACAGATGGCCGGGGAACATCCGTCAGCTGAAGAATATCGTTGAGCAGATCACCATTCTGGAGCCGTCCAGACAGATAGACGGAGAAGCTCTGAAAAAATATCTTCCTTTCCAGGATGAGGACCTGCATCCGGTTGTGACCGGATTTTCTTCTCCAGACGGCGGTTTCATTGATGACAAGGAGATGATACTCCAGATGATTTACGCTCTCAAGCAGGATGTGGAGAACCTTAAGCAGATGGTTTCTGCCGGGGCCCTGCCTCAAAAAGTTGCGGGGAACAATATAGTAATCTCAGACCCTCCTGCCAAGGGCCGCGTGATAGATGTAACGCCCTCTGATATGGAAAAGTTGGACGAACCCACACAAGAACAGAAAGACTTGTCTATCAGTTCTATGTATGAAGAAAGAATCAAGGATGTCCTGAAAAAGTTTCCGCGGAACCGCAAGGCTGCAGCCGAGGAGTTGGGAATATCAGAAAGAACCCTTTACCGCAAGATAAAGGAATACGGCATAGAAATGAAAAAGAAAAGATCATGAAACTGACATTTAGAACACTGGTTTTTGCTCTCTTGCCCATGGTGCTTGCAGGATGCGGAATTTATTCTTTTTCCGGAACATCCTTGCAGCCTGACATCAAGACAATTCTGGTTGCCAATCTGGAGAACAAGGCTATGCAGATAAACCCTACGCTTGCAGGAAACCTTACCCAGGCTCTTCAGGACAAGTATCGCCGTCTTACAAAGCTTGAGATGGTTTACGACGAGGCGGACCTTGAGGTTTCAGGATACATAACAAGCTACGAGGTTACACCTACTGCAGTGACCGCCGATGAAGTTGCTGCCCGCAACCGCCTTACCATAACAGTCAGGATTTTTTACAAGAACAACAAGTATCCTGATGAGGGCTTCCCTAACGGCAGGTCTTTTGCCGCTTATCAGGACTATGATTCAAACAATTCTCTGGACTCTGTGCAAGATGTTCTTTGTGAACAGATCATAGAGACTTTGGTAGAGGATATTTTCAATGCGACCGTAGCTGAATGGAGGTAGAGAATCTCACATACAAAGGAATATCGTCTTTGGACGTGATGGAAATGGAGGCCATTCTCAAGGAGTGCCCGTGGTTTTCTTTCCTGAGAGAGCGTCTTATGGAAAAACTGTACAGCCTGGACAAGGAGGCCTTCCTTCAGCAGCTCCAGCAGACGGCGGTGTTCCTTTCTTCCAGGAAGCAGCTTTATGAGAGAATCAATTCTCCGGTTGAAGTTGAACAAGAGCATCAGCCCGAGGCGGAAGACGTTGGGCGGGAAGAAATACTGGAACCTGTGCAGAGGCCTAAGGTTGTGGTTGTAGGCGGAGATTTCTTTTCCAAAGAAGACTTGAAGAGCATTGCTCCGGAAGAAGATATGGAACTGAAACTCAGGACCAGCCCGTTCTACCGTCCTTCTGAAGAGAAAGCCTCAGCGGAGACAGAAAGTGCCTCCAGGCCTAGGGCGGAAAAGACATCGTCTCTTATGACAGAAGACGGCAAGGTTAATTTTGATGATCTTGCTTTCTGTACGGAAACCTTGGGTCACATATATGCCCAACAGGGCTTTTATGACAAGGCAATTGAGGTTTTCTCGAAACTAATTTTGTTATATCCGCAAAAAAGTGCTTACTTTGCAGCCCTTGTAAATGATTTGAAGAATAATATAGATTGATATGTACGGAATTTTTGTAACAATAATCGTGATAGCAAGTATACTGCTTACCATTGCCGTCCTTCTCCAGAATTCGAAGGGTGGCGGACTTGCTTCCAATTTCACAGCCGGTAACCAGACTTTCGGTGTAAGACAGGCCGCAGATATACTTGAGAAGTCAACTTGGTGGCTTGCTGCCATAATAATAGTCTTCAGCATTGCCGCTACTGCCGCCATCTCATCAAGGGAGAGAAGAAACCTTGACATTACCAAGGAACTCCAGAAGAGCGCTCCTGCCAACGCAGCACCTGCTTTCCCTATTAACGCGCAGCCTCAGACCGAAGCAACTCCGGCAGAAGCACCTGCAGAAGCTCCAGCTGAAACACCGGCGCAGCAGTAATTGTAACAAAAACGTAACAATTTTACAATAGCCTGACGTTTAGGTAAAAAAGCCGGAAAAGCGTCAGGTTTTATTAAAACCCCACTACCTTGCGATACAAAGTACTAATAAAATGTATTATGTTTGCATTGCAAAATACCAGTGAGTACAAAATACTCTGCGACAAGAATCAAATAATTGACACAATAAGATGAAAGAGGTTGTAAATGTTGCTATAGGCAACAAAGGTTTTACACTTGAAAAAGATGCCTGCCAGGCTTTGAATGATTACCTGGAGGCATTCAGAAGCAAATCTTCCGCTGGTGTGCAGTCTGAAGCCACCATGTTTGAACTTGAAGACAGAATCGCTGAGATACTGTCCATAAAGATTTCTGCAGAGAGAAATGTGGTGAACGTTGCCATGATCGATGAAATCACAGCTCAGCTTGGCATGCCTGACGGAACTGCCTATACCCGTCAGAGCGGCGGCAATTTCCAGCAGAACCAGCAGGCCGGGCCGAACGGCTATTATAATTATTCCGCAGGTTATGCTTATCAGCCGGGGCCGAAGAAGAAACTCTACCGTGATGTGGACGCGGCTTTCATCGGCGGTGTCTGCGCCGGACTTGGGCACTATCTGGATTTTGACACCACTCTGCTGAAGATAATATTCATATTGTTGTTCCTGTTCATCGGCGGAGGCCTGCTGCTTTACATCATCCTTTGGATCGTGGCTCCTCCGGCTAAGACTCCGGTGGAAAAATGCGAGATGTACGGCCTGCCTTTGACAGCGGAAAACATTGAAAGATTCACAAGAAGAAGATAATGTCATGGAGATAAAAGACAACATCAACAGCCAGGATCTGGATCTTAATGCCGAGAACATAAAGGCCCAGATGAGGAAGGGAGTGCTGGAGTACTGTATCCTGAGCATTCTCCGCAAGGGAGACTCTTATGTCTCGCCGATGATTGCTGAACTCAAGGCGGCCAAGATGATAGTGGTTGAAGGAACCCTCTATCCTCTTCTTGCCCGCCAGAAAAACCAGGGCCTTCTGTCTTACAGGTGGGAGGAAAGCCCGAGCGGTCCTCCGAGAAAGTACTATTCTCTTACCGAAAAAGGCCGCAAAGCCCTGCAGCTTATGGACGAAGCCTGGACAGAGGTGGTAAAGACCGTGGACTACATCAAGAACGGAATAGAAATTGACAAGGAGGTTTAGTTATGGAAGAGGTTTTGAAAGTCAGTATAGGTGGCGTTCCTTTTATCATCAACAGGGATGGTTTCAACCGCCTGGACACATATTTGAGAGGAATTGAGTCTTATTATTCTTCCCGTCCCGGAGGAAAGGAGATTGTGGATGACATTGAAAGCCGCATCGCCGAGCTCCTTCTGGAAAAACACACCAAGGAGGACGTGGTCAATCTGGAAAGAGTGGAGGATATGATATCTGTAATGGGTACTCCAAACCAGTTTGGGGATGAGCCTGATAATGAAGGCGGTCCGGCCGGAGATTTCCAACCCGGGGCAAAAGATGATTCTCAGCGATATTATTCCGCACCGGTAACTCCGAAACGCCGTCTTTTCAGAGACAGACAGGACAGGATGATAGGTGGCGTGTGCAGCGGTATAGCCCATTATTTCAAGTTTGACCCGTCCATACTCAGGATAATCCTCGCGGTTATAGTGGTGCTTCATTTTCTTGCCAGAGGCTTCTGGTGGCCAAGCGTTTTCAGGATTCACATATTACCGTCACTGTTCACAATAAGCTTGATTGGGTATATTATCCTTTGGATTGTGGTTCCGTCTGCTAAGACCTACACCCAGAGATGCCAGATGACGGGTTCCGACCCCGGAATCAGAGGAGCGGAAGAGAGTTACTCCTCATCGCAGAGACCAACCGGATGGTGGCTGGGGCGTCTTGCCAAAGTTCTGCTGGGCTTGTTTTTCATATTCATGGGCCTGTTTATGCTGCTTCTTGCCGGAGGGGCGCTGGCCGGATCCGATTCCTTGTTTGGCTCCAATCCCATAAGAGCACTCAGCCTGTTGGATATGAACCCTTGGTTGAGGGTGCTTCTGAAAGTGTCTTTTGTGCTTGTGGTGATGATTCCTTGCATCGTGTTCCTTTATCTGGGTATAAGATGGCTTTTCAACCTCAAGCGTCCGAAGTACCATCCAGGACTTCTGATGTTCGTGTTGTGGATTCTGGCGGTTGTGGTTTGTTCCGTTCTGGCCGGAAGGGCTTCTGACCTCTGGCCTGGAAGCGGCGGGAGGATGGCTTATCAGACAAAGACATTCCCGAAGTACTATGACACTATGTATGTGGAATATGCCGCCCTGCCTGAGACTGTTGAAGGCAACACTGTCACTTGGCAGAAAATCCAGGACCGTTTCCACCGCCGCCTAAGGCACAGTGCCGGAATGTATGTTTCCTGGAACGGCAAACCTATCGACGATTACCAGGACAAGGATGAATACACCATAGATTCAGAAGGATCTTTTGACGGTGATTATTTCCTCTTTGTTTCCGAAGGCAAGACCAAGGCTTATGCTGTCTATCCAAGGCTGGAGGTGGATCACAAGGGTTCTACAGCAATTGAAGAAGAGGATTATATATCCGCGGAAGACTCAACGGTAACCTTTGTTCCCCGGAGGATTACAAAAGACACCACCATCAGGGCAGACCTGGAGATTTCAGCAGGGACGGTATCTTTCCTAATGGGTAAGAAGAACTCTGAAGACAAATCGGAGAAGACAAGGACTCTGGTAGAGGTCAAAGATTCCCTGATAAGGCTGAACCCTACGCTCATCAGCAAGAAGAACAAATATGACGGGACCTATATAAATGCAAGGCTTTGCATCCCGGACAGTAGTGTTGTGATTATAAAAACCCCTGTGAAATGAGTCTCAGGTTTTGAAGAACCGGCGGCATATCTTGTCCGCCGGTTTTTTTCATTTTGTTATCTTTGAAAAAAATAACTGTTATGAACATAGGTGTTTTCTGCTCAGCCAACAAAGACATATCTCCTTCATATTTCTCAGCGACACAGGAACTGGGAATGTGGATAGGCAAAGAAGGGCACAGCCTCGTCTGGGGCGGATGTTCCCTGGGGCTTATGGAAACCGTGGGGAGGAGTTTTCTCAAGGCACGGGATGAAGCCGCCTCAGAAGGGAAGGCAACGGGAATCCTTACAGGCGTTGTCCCTCAGATAATAGAAGAAAGGGGAAAGACTTTCTCTCCAATGGACGATATTGTGTATTGCAGGAACCTCTCTGAAAGGAAAGACATTATAATTGCAAAGAGCGATGTTCTGGTTGCGCTTCCAGGTGGAATCGGAACCCTTGACGAGATATTCTCTGTTGTGTCTTCCGCAACGATAGGTTATCATTCCAAGAAAATGGTCCTTATGGACACAGCCGGTTTCTGGGATCCGCTGGTCTGTCTTTTGGACCATCTGGAAAAAGAAGGCATGATAAGGGGAGACTACCGCCGGAGAATCTCTGTCTGCAAGGATGTTGAAGCTTTTGCCTCTTTGCTTGAGGCACGAGGTTGACAGGATGGGCTTATATGAAAAAAGGGATGGCAATGGCCATCCCTTCTTTTTTTCAGGAGAACTCTTCAATTAGTTGAGAACTCCGGCTTCAGCCTGATCAATCATGGTCTTGTTGGCTGTTACATAAACCTCAACTCTTCTGTTCTGGGCTCTTCCGGCCTCGGTGGAGTTGTCTGCCACAGGCTCGCTGAAAGACTTGCCCTCGCTCTTCATCCTGGTGTCTGCGATGCCGAGAGTGTGGAGATAGTTTCTTACGGCTCCGGCTCTTTCAAGAGACAGCCTTTCGTTAACCTGTGCACTTCCGGTGTTGTCTGTATGGCCGTAGATTGTAATGTCAGTGTCTGCCATATCCTTCATGGAAGTTGCAAATTTTGCAAGGTCGTTTTTTGAAGCTGCGGAAAGGTCGCTCTTTCCGGTCTTGAACAAAAGTCCGCTCTCAAAAGTTATCTTGATAGCTTCCAGTCCGTTGACATCGGTCACGGTTTCAACTTTTGCATTCTCAAGCTCCTTCTGAAGCTGCTCGGCTTTCTTGTCCATCTTCCTTCCGATGACAACACCGGCACCTGCTCCTACGGCACTACCGATAGCGGCACCGATGGCAGCGCCCTTACCCTTACCAATCAAAGCTCCGATTCCTGCTCCTACTGCAGCTCCGGCACCTCCGCCGATAAGTCCGCCTGAAGTTGTCTGGTTCATGTTACCGCACCCAGGAACAATAATCAGCGCGGCCATCAGACAAATGATCATTTTTTTCATATTATGTGGAATTAAAAAATTGGTTGACCGTTTAACTTTTGTGCAATTTAGCAAAAAATGATCAAACTTTTGTAAAACGCCAAGGTTTAGTATCTGGCGTTCCATCCGCGTTATTTAGATTCTTGCGAGTATTAATGCGTGGTTCTTTAACCTGTTCCTCATCATCTCGGGCATTAAACTGAGTCAGTGCTTTTTCTAAAATAGTTGCCATATAAAATTAAGTTAAAAAATGTTCCAAGAAATACAGTTCAAAGCCCCGCCTTCTTTGGCAAGCTGCCGGCAGCCTTGTATCTGAATTACTTTATAATTCGGGTAGTATTGCCGTATTTGTTCTGCGGCCAGCAAGTCTTCCTTGGCGTGCAATCCTGGTATAAAGATACAATTATTGGTCTGAAGAAAGTTTAGATAAGCCCACGATAATTTGTTGTATCGCGGAGAACAATATTCAAGTTCCTCTACAATAAAATGAGGCGAAAGGGCACCCACCAGCCTTCGGCGTAGAGAAGGGTCAAAATCTGCATAGTTGTTAAGCAGGACTCTACTTTCTGAGATATAGCGTACCATACCGTCTGCATGACCGAATATTTCGTGTCGATCCCAGGGAATGAGAATTATTTGGGCTTGCATTAGGTCTTCTAGTTTTGAGAGGAGTTCTATTTTTCCGTATTTAGGATTTTCTTTGAAAATTTTATCTGTCATTATGACTTTGTCTGTACACCTTACCACATTACCACCGTCAAGGACAATATCTGAAGAAATGCAATTTAAGTGAAGACAGTTTATGATAGTGTTATAATCCGGAATATAGTCTTGGCTATCATACAGATAATCGGGCAGATACTTATAAGAAAAGAACAGGTTTTTGCTTAGTTGAATGGGCATAAAGTCTCGTACCCAGATATGCTTTGGTGATTGGGTGAGCGGAAGAAGGTCAACCTCAATTTGCTCTTTTTTTAATGCAGCAAGAAGATTATTGTAAGCTTCTTTATAGTGAATAAGACCTTCTGCCAAGTACACTTTATTGGTTTGTGTTGGTTCATAGCCGTGTTCAATAGCCCTCATTAGCCATTGTTCGGTTTTTCCTTTTGACAAACAGTCTAAGGCTTTTGCATAATTTGCATTCTTTTCAATTTTTTCTCCGTAAGGATCAACGGGAATGTTTTTATTTTCCATGATTTTAAGATCGTTATTAAATGTTGTTTTCTGGAGCAAAAGTATAGAGATGGTTATCGGAGACCTAAGAAAATTTGTTAAAAAGTGTTAATAATATACAAGAAGTTATTTATATGCTGATTAAAGGAAAGATTTTGAAAAACAATAAAATACAATTATATTTGAAGTGTTATGAAAGTAAGTCTTTTACAGCGCGATGTGATTTGGGCGGATCCTGAAGGAAACGCGGCGGCCAATTCGGCGATAATGGAATCCTTGAGGGGAACGGACCTTTTCGTTCTCCCGGAAATGTTTTCAACAGGCTTTGCAACTTCTCCAGAAGGCATCGCTGAGGAACTTGACCCTAAGGGGGAATGCTTTACTCTGCGATGGATGAGAAAAGAAGCTTCCCGTCTGGATTGCGCCGTTTGCGGAAGCGTGGCCGTCAAGGAAACGGACGGGCGTTTTTTCAACCGTCTTTATTTTGTCACTCCGGATATGTGCTTTTCCTATGACAAGCACCATCTTTTCACATATGGCGGCGAGACCAAGAATTATTCTGCCGGGCAGGAAAAGGTCATTGTCGTTTGGAAGGGAGTGAAGATTCTCCTTCAGGTTTGCTATGACGTGAGATTTCCGGTGTTTGTGCGCAACAGCATCGCAGATGACGGGAAACCTGAATATGACGCCATAATCTATGTTGCAAGCTGGCCGGCAAAGAGAGTTCCCACTTGGAAGAAACTGCTTCCTGCAAGAGCTATTGAAAACCAGTGCTATGTGCTGGCCGTCAACCGTATGGGGAATGATCCAGTCTGCGAATACATAGGCGGAACAATGGTCATAGACGCTATGGGGAATGTTGTGGACAGTTGCCCGGAGGGAAAAGAAACCTCCATATCCGTAGATTTGGACATGGAGGCCTTGAATCGTTTCCGTTCCAAATTTCCGGTATTGGAAGACGGGGACGAGTTCTGCATGGTCTGACCCAATCAGAAATTCACTCCGACAGTGAAGGTGAATCCGCGGTTGTGGGTTTCGTCGAACATGTCGTGGCCTATGTTGGCAAGGCCGGCGTTATAGTTCATTTCAGCATAGAAATTCTGGATGCTGAATCCGCATCCTATCTTCAGCCCGGCATCAAATCTTTTGAACTGATAGTCTTCACTTCCAAAGGAATGATAGGCTTCCCTTGCCCCGAAGTCCTTGACATATCCTCCTACTCCAATTGCCACATACGGACCGATAAACGGTTGGATGCTCATGCCCGGCCCCGGGATGTCTATCATGTATTTGAAGTTGAAAGGCACTTCCAGATAGTTGAGATTGTAGCTGAAATCTCCGCCGTAATCGCTTTTTCCTCCTTTCTCAGAATACGAGAGTCCGGATTCCAGAAAAAGAGGTACGGAAGGCGTAACTTGCTGTCCGAGCATCACCCCGGCATAAAGGCCGCATCTTGGAGAGCTGGTTTCCAGATAAGTGGCCTGAGAACTCACTTCAGTTGCGTTGAGTCCGAACCTGAAACCTATGTAAGTGCCACCACGATAGGTCTGCTGATGATACCTGCCCGTTCTTGGACTTTGGCGTCCGGAGTCGTACATGTAAACGCGGCCTTGAGCCGGCAGAATCTGCGGCGTGGCCAAAGCCGCCGTAATAATCACCGTGAATATAAATGACCTTTTCATCGCACGTAGTTTTTGCTTTACCTGTTTTTAGCAAATACCGTGCAAAACCATCATTTAATGAAATGCGAGAGGAAGTGGCTGACCAGAGACGGCATACAGATTACAGGGAACACGAATCCGTAAACGGCTCCCCAGAAATGGGCTGTGTGTCCTATGTTATCCTTGTTGCGCTTTGCCATCCACCAGCAATACAGGAGGTAGATAGGAGCGAAGACAAAGCCAGGAATCGGTATTGGAATCAAGTATATGTAAATGCCCATCATAGGGTCGAAAAGCACGGATGCGAACAGTACGGCAGATACAGCTCCGGATGCTCCGACGGCATTGTAACTTGGATCGTTCTTGTGCTTTACGAGGTCCGCCACGGAGCTTGCCGCAATGGCCGAAACATAGAGCACGACAAACAATATGCTGCCCGCAGAGTTCCCCCAGGCCGCCTTGAACCACTCTTCCGCTTCAGTTCCGAAGAAATAAAGCGTGAGCATATTGAAGAACAGATGAGAGAAGCTCCCGTGCACCAGGCCGTAAGAAAATATCCGGTAATACTGCCGGTGGTTGTAAGTCCGGTAAGCGTTGAACATCAAAGCAGAAAGCATCCTCTCGTTTGAAAGGGCGGCAAGGCTGACCCCCACCGTTATCGCGATTATTATAATTGTGATCATCCTAAAAACCGATTCTGTCACAAAAATAAGAATATGATGTCATCGAGGGCAACTTTTTCTCAGTTTGAACAAAAATCTGTATATTTGGTAACTTTGGATTGGTGTGTACAGAATTTACTTTATCGCGATATGAAAAAGCTTGTCGTTTCTTTGGTTGCCTTTTTGGTTTCCGGTTTGTTCTTGTTTGGTTTTTCCCAGGACTTTGAAAACAGTTCTGCTGCTTTTGACGTGGAAAAGGACAGTATCTACATTCCTTTTGAATTCAGGGGAGCATGGCTTTCCACCGTTGAAAGCATAGACTGGCCTAAAGTGAAGATCCATCTGACACGCCAGACCAAGGAAGACGGTTCTGTTGAAAGTTCTTCTGAAATGAAGGCCAGGATTTCCAAGGAGAGGGAGCAGCAGAAAAAGGATCTTGTCGGCCTTATCAACGCCATTAAACGCACGGGTTGCAACGCCGTGATGTTCCAGGTTGTCAGCAACACAGACGCGCTCTATCCGTCCAAGATTCTTCAGTGGGCGCCGAGCCTTACGGATATTCCGGGAGAAGGGCCCGGATATGACCCTCTTGCTCTTGCGGTCAAGACCGCGCACTCTCTTGGAATGCAGATTCACGCATGGATCAATCCTCTGAGGATAGGCAAGGTGGATTTTCCAAGAAGGGAAGACAACATCTGCTATGTAAAGAAAGAACTCGTCCAGGAACATAACGGCAGGCT
This sequence comes from uncultured Bacteroidales bacterium, assembly GCA_900316795.1. Classification (GTDB taxonomy): domain Bacteria; phylum Bacteroidota; class Bacteroidia; order Bacteroidales; family UBA932; genus Egerieousia. Next base: position 41,294 of record ONEF01000004.1, read on the forward strand.
CTACTGGGATCCGGGCAATCCTCAGATGAGAGAATACCTTGGAAACCTTGCAACTGAAATAATGAGCAAGTATGAGCTGGATGGACTTCATATCGATGATTATTTTTATCCCGACGGACTCAAGGGGAGCGGCGAGCAGGCCAAGTCAAAGAATGGAGAAAAGGTGTGGAACGATGAAGCCCTCTTCAAGAAATACGGCAACGGGAAGACTCTGGACCAGTGGAGGGAGAGCAATATAGACGAGATAGTGAAGGTTATGCACGAAGCTGTGCACAAGACAAGACCTGATGCTGTTTTCGGAGTTTCTCCTGCCGGACGGCTTGTCAACACCCAGGCTCTCTATGCAGATCCCAGAAACTGGGCCAGGCAAGGCACCATAGATTACCTCATACCTCAGATTTACTGGCAGCACGGCCACGCTATTGCAGACTTCAAAAAGGTTCTGGACAGCTGGTCCGGCATTCTGGAAGATGTTCCGGTTATAGTGGGTATGGCTGCATACAGATACAAGAGCAAAGCGTTTCCGGAGTTTTCAGAATATGAACTCCAGGTGAAAGAATGCAGGGAGGCTCCTTACCTTGAGGGGCCTGAAAGACAGAATGTGATAGGTCAGTGCTGGTTTACAACCCACAGCATCATCGGTGACGAATTCACAAGCAAGATGCTCAACACTTTCTATCAGGATGAAACGCTGACACCTAACATCGGAAACGGCGGAAACATCCTCCAGAGCCCGGAAGTGTTCCGCATGGGGAACCATCTGAGATGGGGCGAGGTCAAAAATGCAGACAGCTTTGCCGTTTACCGGCTGGAAGATTCCGGACAGCGCACCTCTTCCGGCGGCGTTGTTTGGAAGGCTGTCTTCAAGGAGAAATTCCACGGTTTCATCTACAAGTGCCGTGAAGCCGGAAACTATTTTGTCCTTGCTTGCAAGGGAGGTTCCCATTCCCAGAGAAGCAATGTGATATTTATAAAATAGATTGGACTTGACACAAATAAAACAGATAGATGAAAAGATTTTTTAAGACACTTCTGATACTTTTCCTTCTCTTTGGGGTGATAGAGCCTGTAGCTGCCGTGTTTGAGGAAAGTGATCTTACCCAGACACTGAAGGTTCTTAAGGCGGAACTCAGGAATGTCTATAACCGTACCAGCCGGGCTACCGCAGCCATGAGCGCATCCAGGGAAAACCAGCAGAGGCAGATGGTTGAATTGATGGAAGACTGCAACGAGCTTTCCATCATCCTTTATTCCCAGAAGCAGAATTTCACGTTTGACCTGACTTATGCTCTTGAAGAGGTGTCTCGCAGGTATCGTGACTTTTCCCGCAACCGCAGGCCTTTTGTGGACATCATCAACCAGATGGATATAGAGATTGAAAGGTATCAGAAACTCATATATACCCTCAAGTGCCTGCCTCCGGTCAAGATAGAGGATGACCCTATGCTTATGGCCGACTCTACCTTCATCATGGCCAGCCGTCTCCAGGAAGAAGCCATGAGCCTCCACCAGAAAAACGAGGAGGCTGAAAACGGAGGAATCCTGGCCAAAGGCGTTAAAAAGAAAAAGAGCAGTCAGAAATTGCCTGTCGCTGAGGAAGAAAAAGAAACCGGAGAGACTCCGGCCGAGACAGGGAATACAGCACATAATTCTGAACCCGTAGCCGAACCAAAGGCAGACAGCTTGGATGCATCTCCGACAGAAGGACTCAACACTACCGGAGGAATACTGAAATCCCTGGCTAGCACCCTCCTTACCGGTTCTGTCGAAACCGATGCCAAAAGCGACAAACGTCATGAGCTGATGGACTCGTCTTCCATTATGGCAGTATCTTCAACCGGAGAGATTCTGGATTTGAATGACAGTACCAGCCAAAACGTAGAAAAGACTTATGTGTTCATTCTTTCCGGAAGTTCATTGGCAAACAGGGACAGCTGCTTGTTCTATTCAGAAGGGCTTTTGGAAATTTATGAGAACGCCCGCAGCCGCATCATAATAGACAGTGTAAACTATGACGCAACCTGGAAACAGCTTCAGGAGGCCTATAATTATGCCCAGAACAGGTATGCGGAAGTCCAGAAAAACATTTTTGTTGACGGACAGGCCGGTTATTATACAATCTTCAAAAGATTCAAGAGCTACTGGAAGAGGATGAAGATGGACATGCGAGACAAGTGGTGGGCATCTTCATATTCCGTTAGTGGGGTGAGGAGTCAGTGGAGGCTTCAGACATTTGTGGGAATGGTTTTGTTCGTGGTTTTTTATCTTGCATTGGCTGTTGGTCTGAGCAGTTTGATAATAAGGCTTTTAAGGAGAAGAGTCAAGTATTTTCGCAGTGAAAGGTTCCGGAATCACGGGCAGTGCATGACCATGTTTGGAATAGTGGTGATTTTTGCCATAACCATAACCATAGCCATGATGTATTCGGAGCAGAATTTCATGAAGATGGGAACAAAGCTTCTTGTGGAATTCGCCTGGCTTCTGGCTGCCATCTTCCTCTCTTTTGCAATAAGGCTGAACGCAGACCAGGTAAAGAACGGTGTCAGAGCATATACTCCTATAATGGTACTCTGCCTTATAATCATTTTCATAAGAATATCATTTGCGCCAAACTCCCTGATAAACATTGTGCTTCCTCCTATGCTCCTGCTGTTTACAATATGGCAGGCTAGGGTTTGCCGTAAACTGAAAAGCAGACTTCCGTTCTATGATCTCATATACAACTATATAACCCTTCTGGTTCTTGTAACTACAACCATCTTGTCTTTAAGCGGATATATTCTGCTCAGCATCCTCATCATAATCTGGTGGATATTCCAGCTTTCCATTATCCAGAGCATAACGGCGGCAACAGACCTTCTCAAGCTTTATTATGAGAACTATATGCTTAAGAGAAAGATGGCTTACCGCCGCACTCACTCTTTCTTGATAAACAACAAGATAAGAGGATCTCACATTGAGGTGACCTGGGTATATGACATGTTGAGCAGGGCCATACTTCCAGCTCTTTCAGCTTGGTCTATTCCTCTTTGTGTCTATATGGCTTCGAATGTGTTTGACCTTTCTTCCGTGAGCGTGCAGTATCTGCAAAAGGACTTCCTTAACTACAATTTCATACACCTTTCCGTTACCAAGATACTTACTGCCGTATCTCTTTGGTTTATATTCAGTTATCTCAGTTATGCGGCAAAAGCGTTCTACCGTGTTTACAAGATAAGGTCAACCCTGGCCAAGACAGGGCAGAAGGAGCTTCCTGAAAATATGATAAACTTCACCTTGAGCAATTCCATAATTGGCATTGTAATTTGGGGTATATACATTATCACCTGCTTTGTGCTGATGCACATTCCGACAGCAGCGATCGGGGTTGTTACGGCGGGTCTTGCAACCGGTGTCGGCTTTGCCTTGAAGGATGTAATCAACAACCTTTTCTACGGAGTTTCCCTTATGAGCGGAAGACTGAAGGTGGGAGACTATGTGGAATGTGACGGAGTGAGAGGTGTTGTTGACAGCATCAACTATCAGAGCACTCTCATAGAAACTGAGTACGGAAGCATAATGGCTTTCCCGAACAGCAACCTTTACCAGAAGAACTTCAAGAACCTTACAAGGAACGGAGCCTATGAGCTTCTTATTATCCCCGTCGGTGTCAAGTACGGAACAGATGTTGACCAGGTCCGCAGCCTGCTTAAGAAGGCCCTGATCAAGCTCAACGTAAGAGACAAGTACGGGCGGTATATCCTGGAACCTAAATATGGCATAGTTGTCCGTCTTATGGAATTTGGAGACAGCAGCATCCTTATCAAGGTTTACCAGCAGGTTCTGGTCACCGAGCGTTACAAGTACAATGCGGCTGCCAACGAGGTTATTTACAACACCCTCAACGCCAACAACATTACCATACCGTTCCCTCAGAGAGACATCTACATAAAGCAGATCAAGAACGAGGAAGACGAGACCAACGAAAAAAAGATCAAGTGACAATCAAATGGCATCAATGAAAAAACTGACACGCCGAGAAGAGGAAATAATGAGATATTTCTGGCAAAAGGGGCCACTTTTTGTCAGGGAGTTAAGGGCTCTGTATCCAGATCCCAAACCTCACTTCAACACTCTTTCAACGTTTGTAAGAAATCTGGAGGCTGAAGGCTTTCTGAACCATAACGATTATGGTCCGACATATCAGTATTATGCTATAGTGACTGAAGATGAATATAAAAAGCAGTCTCTTTCCAATATCATTGACAAATATTTTGGCAATTCTTATATGAATGTTGTCTCGGCATTTGTTGATGAGAATAAAATATCAGTTGATGAACTGAAAGAACTTGTAGCAAAAGTTGAATCACTCAAACGGAAATAAATTATGTCAGATTTTTTTCAAAATCACGATTTTCCAACGCTTTTTTTTGTTCTCGTTGTGGTAATCTTTTTTGTTATGCTCTATTGTTTTTTCCGCAAGCCGGAAAAGATTAAGGAGATTGGTTCTTTCGGGCTGGCTTTTTGTGTAGCTTATTCGCTATACGGATTTATTCCCGCTCTTGGGGCCCTTGAAGCATCGAATGGAGATGTAGCACCATATCTTATATATTCAGCCCTCAAGATTATGGTTTTTCAAATCCTTTGCGGTTTAGTGCTTTACCTCATTTCAACGCTTGCTAAAATAGCGATGAAACATTAAAGCCTTCTGAATAATGGAGAGTCTGCTCTTTCTGAAATATTTGTTCAGGACTGCTGCTGTTTTAGCTGTCCTATGTGTTTTTTTCAATGTGTTTTTGAGAGAGGAAACCTTTCATAAATTCAACAGGTGGGCTATATTCGTATCTTGTATTGCTGCTTTTATTGTTCCATTGTTTGTCTTTACATATACCTATTCTCCAATAACCGGGATTGTTCAAATAACTGGTTTCCATTATACTTCTTTCAGGTTTTTGTTTTCAAGTCATGAAACAGCCATTTTTCAAGGAATAACGACCATTTATTTTGTTGGTGTTTTCATCAGCCTCTTAATAAAGGTGCTGCCTATAATATCTGTTAGCAGGAAGTTAAGAAGGAGCAGGGTGATAAAAACTTTTACAATTAGGGGGCGGTTGATAAAAGTTTATTTGACAGAGCATGGTTATTCTTTTAGCTGGATGAATAATATTGTTATATCCGAGCAAGAAAGCAATCTCAATGAAATAAACGAACATTACATTTTAAAACACGAATGTGGTCATGTTCTGGCCAGACATTCATACGACATAATTTTTATTGATATATTGGTGTCATTACAGTGGTTCAATCCTTTTGCTTATCTTTTCAGACAATATTTAAAAGATATCCAAGAGTTCCAAGCTGATTCTTATGTGGCGGATTCTGAACCAGACAGAATTGGTTACCTGTCTGTTCTGCTGAAAACGGCCATGCATCACAATAACATTTCTTTCAGCGCTCTATGCTTTGTCAACTCCCTTAAGGACAGGATAGTTATGTTGTCCAGAAATGATTCATCATCAGCCAGCAAGCTTAAAGTTTGTTATATCCCGATAGTTCTGTTGTTCTGTCTCTGTTTTTTTGCTGAAATGACCTTAGTCTGAGAGGTTATTGGCCTCAGGATGTAAAAGCACTTTGTAACAAAAACTAAAAAATATAGTTGCATATAAAAATTAAATAGTTATATTTGTTTTACAGAACGCAACCTATTTATTATTTATTGAATTATTACAACTATGAAAAAGGCTTCTTTATTATTGACAGCTTTGCTTGTTATGGCTATTGTTATATGTGCCAGAGTTTCAGTTTATGCTGATGATAATCTTGGTACGCTGACCGGTCAAGATGAAAAACCCCATGGTCGATATCGAACAGTCGGATGTGGAGGAACGGCTTTCAATTATTGGAAAAACTATTGTTGCCCAAATCAGAATTATGATAATTGCCCCGATGCGGGGAATTGCAGTTCGTCCTTAATCATCGGCTGCGAATAATATGGTCAGAGTAGCCGTTATCATATTAGTACTGTCAATCACGAGCTGTGTCAATAAACAACAGGCGAAGATACCGGTTTATAGCTTATCTGAAGCAGTAGAAGCGTCCGACATATCAGATTATATAAAAGAAATAGTGTTTATCCCAATTAACGACTCTTTGCCGTTTGGAGTTGTTTCTAAAGCTCTGCTTACTCAAAGAGGAGATTTATTGTTGCTTGATGCAACGGGTCAAGTTCTTCTTTTTGAGGAGAATTGTTCAAAAGTTCGTCAGCCTGTAATAAAAGGACGCGCATCCAATGAATATGTGTCCGCTTCTGACATCGCAATAAGGGGTGATACTCTTATAATACTTGACAACCAGACAATACATTATTTCCCGGTTTACAATAGAGGTAAACACAAAAGCTTTATACTTGATTTAAAATCACCAGGCGATGCGATAGCTCCTTTTGGAAAAAGTGGGGTATATGTGTTTTCGTCTTTTGCTCCCAAATTCCACGATAACAGAAAAACAGGAGACCCCATGTTGTTTGCAATTGACGATACGGGCAGGATTGTTGAGGAATTCATTGATAGGGAAGACTGTACTTTTTCCCTGTTTAACATCACACAATCTTCTGGAAACAAGTATTTTTTGAGACCTCAAAACAATGAAAACATATTTTATTGTTTAGGAGAAGACGGAATATATCCATCTCTTAAGATTGATTTTGGGCAAAAGAACATACCTGCTAGGTTCTTTTATAACAAGGCCAGTGAAGATATTAGCGTTTATATGTCTTCAGATTACTATAAAATACCCTTGGATTTATATCAGACCGAAAATCATGTTTATTTCCGCTGTGCCGGTCGGGGAGGAGATGATGTTTCATTTGTCTTCGATAGAAATACACATAAAGGGTTTAGATGGACAACTTCTCCAAACGATGGTGATATAAGATTCCTTGCATCAGACGACTCTTCCTTCTTTATGATATTTAATTGTATGGTAGATAATGAAAAGAACCACGGGCCGATGTTTAAGGCAATTTCTTCATTTGCAGAGCAATTACATATAGAGTCAAGTAAGACATACTTGCTTAAAATCTATATACATAAGACATTTTGAGAAAGACAAACATTACTAAATATTCGGTTATTATGAAATTGTCCTGGATGTTGTTGACGATGCTAGTTGTTGTGTCGTGCAAAGAAAGTTTGATTAAAAGTGAATATCAGCAGTTAAAGGCATCAAAAATAGTTTTACACGAAAACTTCCTTGTTTTGAACCAGAATAAAGTAGATATAAATAGTAAGGCAAATAACTATAAGCTAATTCATTTTGTACCAAGTTTCGAGTGTTCTGAATGTGCAATAGCAAATATATCTCAATTTAATAGATTAGACTCCATATCCAAAGCAACGGGAGCTTTTTCGTTGATGGTTGTCTTTTCTCCCCGTGCTGATATGGCAGAACATATAATTAAGCTTTTGAACGAAAACAGTTTAAGCTACAACTTTCCTGTTTATATAGACATTAACAATCAATTCCAAAAATTAAATCCCGGTATACCAACAAGCACTATTTTACATACGTTCTTAATAAACAATGATGGAACACCTGTTTTTATTGGCAATCCTTTAGCTAACAAAAAATTATTCAACTTATTCACTAAAAAATTAAATCTTAAACAATCTGACTTATGAAAAAGAAAAGAACAATCTTGCTGCTCTCATGTTAGTGCTGCTTTTTGTTGTGGGAGTTAACATGCTTTATGCAGGGGATGATGACCCTCAAATGGGTGATCAAAACGAGCTTACCAAATACTACCAAACTATGCGATATTGTCCAGACCAGACCGTGCCAGTTTTTGCCTGTACAAAAAGAAACCTTGCAAATTTATGTCAAAGATACTATTGTCTCACAGATAATTAGAACAAATTGCGTCTTACATGACAAGCTTCAAGAAATCTTGTGTTGTTGAGGTTTTATTAGCACTAGCATTGCTGACAGTTTTTTTGTCTAACAACTTAAAACAAAAGAAATCCATAGAGTTTTATAAAAATGAATATTTGTTGTATTCTTCAGAATTATCGAAATACTTACACCAGTATGCATCCATAAGGTTAGGAGAATTAGAAAATTATTTATCTGAGATTATTATAAATGTAGGTTATGACTCCTCTTTCGTCTGCCTCTTTATTCCTAAAAATATTTGTTTAGCTTGTTTGGATAGAGATTTAGAATGTCTTTTGCAAATTAAGAGCAATGTTTGTTATTTAGTAATAGCGCCGACTTTCCTTAAGAGAGATTTGAGAGCAAGGCTATCTGGAAGTAAAGATTATTCACCTATCTTCTACCAAGATGATTTTGGGAATGGATGTTTTGAACAATTGGATCAATGTGTTTGGTTTTATTATGAAAAGAAACAAGTCCGAGATGTCTATATTTCTTCAAAGCTGGAACCTTCTGTCACAACCGAATACCTTAAAAAGCTTTTTCTCCGGTTTTCTTCCACGAAGATTTGAGTTGTTTTGTTTTAAGGCATTCTCCATATTCTTATTATTGTCTGCACTTTGCTCCTGCAACCATAGTAAGAAAGGGGTGCCTGTTTTATTTAGGGACGGAGTTGCTCCTTTTGCAGAGGTTGTAAACAAGGTGGAATTCATACCTTTGGAAACGGATTCGGTTCATATCTTGGGAGAAAATCCTGAGCTTTGGGTTGAGGACAGTTGTTTTATAGTATCAGATTGGCAGAATGCCTCAATTTTCAGATATTCTTTGCAGGGAAAATTTCTTAATACCATTGGCAGGAAGGGAAATGGTCCTGATGAATTCTCCGGAATAGACGGATGGTCTTATGAGGATGGTCTTTTGACGGTTTTTTCTTATCCAGACAAGGTATTGAACTTCAGTTTAAGCGGAGAGCTTCTTTCGAGACGCAAAATATCCAATCTGGGAATGTCTTCATATATGGTGGGCAAGGATGTTCTTACTTATATGGGATATGGAACTGGGCTGAATTATAGAGCGGCATTGTTGGATAGTTCTTCTTTAAAAAAGAAGCTCATTGAAGACACAAAAAATAATAATGTATTTAATTTCACCCCGTTGTCTCCAGTTATTACCAAATCAAAGGATGTTTTTATATTGGATCCGTTCAATCCTGTTGTTTATAAATATGACGCAGAGGAACTGTCACCTTATATTCTATTTGATCTTGGACGCTTTGAGGTAAAAGAAAGGTACTATTCTTTTAAGAATCCGATGGAAGCTGCTGAATATCTGTTTTCCAGAGATTATGCATATATAAATAGATATGCCGAAGGTTCTGATGTGAAATTTGTGGAATATATTCTTACACAAGATGGAGAAGGGAAACCTTATCATGGTTTGTATTATAAAGGTGAGTGGCGTTGGTTTTCTTTAGGCGGCTTCTATGATTCCATCGGGAGAGCTTTTAGGACAATATCTTGTGACGATGTTTTGTATTTCTTGGTTGCCCCTGAGTGTCTCAGAGAGATTCCTGAAGAATTATCTGGAACCATAGTTAATAAAACTTGTTTAGGAGGTTTGTCGGATGATAATAACTATGTTGTGATGAAGGTGTTCATTAAATGAGAACTATATGAGAAAGAGGACAGGGCAAATAATCATATTGTTGACAGCGACCTGTCTGCTATTGTCCTGCAGCAGTCTTGGGAGAAAGAAAGTCTGTTTGCCGCAGTTAAGTTTTGAGATTAGCGGTAAAGGTCTATGCGAAGTCAACCAAACAAACAGAAACGGTCCGAAGGTTATCAGTTATTTTTACTGCAAATGGACAGGACGTCCTGTAGATAGATGTACTGCATCGATGGTAGCATTTTTAAATCTTCCTTCAATGGGAGATCAGCAACCCTAATATAACAATGAAAAAGGTCTATTACTGCTTATTGTCTCTGTTGGCAGCATCATGCATAATTAGCGGAACGCAACGCGGGGATGTCATTAATGTCCAAAAAACAGATGTGATTTATTTGCAGGATATTGTAGTGAACCAAGATTTTGTGGCGCTTAAAACGTCAGAAGATAATGACATTATACGTGCGACGAAGATTCTTGTGAACAAAAACAGCATATACATTCTAGATGAAATTCAAAACATCATTTTTGAGTTTGATTTGAAGGGTGATTATTTAAGGAAACTCAATAGGAGAGGAAGAGGTCCGGGCGAATATGTTATAATCAATGATTTTTATATAGACCCATTATCTGGGAATATTCAAGTTTTAGACAGTTACTCCTCTTCAATCATAACATATGATGCAGATTTTTATTTTCTGAAAGAAACAGAGTTGCCATTTAAAAACGCATCGTATTTTCAACCAGTAAATGATTCAATTGCTGCTTTTTATTCCAGTTCAGAAGGCAAGGCGTGCTTATTTGATTCTAAGAATGGCAGAGTTATATCTGATATGACTGTTTCTAACAGGTGTCTAGAGTATAAAACACCATTCAAAGCATCTAATTCTCCATTTAAATCATATAATGGTGGACTTTTGTTTTTGGCTTCTGCTAGAAAGCAGATATATAGGATAACTCACAGAGGATTTGATTTAAAATATTCTTTTTCTTTTGGGGATAAAGAAGAAAATCCTTTTGAAATAAAGGAGTTTGAAGAAGACAGGTACTATATTAACAAACTTCAGGAGTGGAGAACAACTGATAAAGTGTATTCAGTAAACAACTTTGTTGAAACAGATAGTATCATTTTGTTTAGTTGTAACTCATCTCTAAATGTGGTTGTCAGGAAAAGCGACAACAATATTTTTACACTGGAAAAGGGCATTCCGTTCTCTTTGGAGAGCGATAATTGTCTATATGCCGTAATTCCAAAGAACATTATTGAAGAACTGTTTACTAATGGTTTTATTAATATAAGTTCGGAGCAAAGAACTTATTTGCAAAAGGTGGAAGACAACAATAATCCCATCATAGTCAAATATCAGTTGAAATGAAAGTTGAAAAAAGAATGAAGATTAGTTGTTTAATGCTGATAGGCTGCATATTGTTGACAGCGACTTGTCTGCTGTTGTCCTGCAGTAGTCTTGGGAGAAAGAAAGTCTGTTTGCCGCAGTTAAGTTTTGAGATTAGCGGTAAAGGTCTATACGAAGTCAACCAGACAAACAGAAACGGTCCGAAGGTTATCAGTTATTTTACTCCTGCTACTTTAAGAACAGTGCTGTCAGAAACACCAAGAGGAAAAATAGATTCCATAATATCAGGCAATCCTGACTGGATTTTCCTTTTTTACATAAGTTGCACGGAGCGGGATACGGGCAGGATTGTAAAAACATTGTGTGATTATGGCTGCAAATTTTCTCTATACTTGGATTATAAAGGAGATTTTAAAAACCTGAATTTCCCAAACAAAGCATTCTCAGCTGTCGGGTATATTTGTGATGAGGATTGTTATATATATGGTTCTGCAGTGATTGGTTCGTCAAAGAGTTTTTTTGATTCAGAGTTCAGTAAAGTTAAAAGGCTTCTCAGGTGAAAAATATGAGTAAGTTTTATTTGAGATATTGCTTTTTGTTGGTCTTAGAGATGGCATTGCTTGCTGTCACTCCGATGAAGGTTTGGGGGCAGGAAATAACCTTGGAAGAGGCTATATCAGAAGCAAAGGCAAAATCTGTGGCTGCGGTTGAGGCAAGAAGCGAGTTCCTGTCTTCTTATTGGCAATACAGGTCATATCTGGCTAGCCTTAAGCCTTCTGTCGGGATTTACGGAAACATAATGTCTTTTGACCGTTCCCTTACATTACTTCAGGATTACAATACAGGACAGATACATTATGCCAGGACATACAATCTTCAGAACAGCATTGGTCTGAGCGTTTCACAGAATGTGGCAGCAACAGGAGGAACGCTTTCTGTGTATTCAGACCTTTCAAGAATAGACCAGTTTGGAGCGGTAAAGGGGGCAACGTGGTACTCACAGCCATTTACCATTTCCTATACGCAGCCGTTGTTTTCTTTCAACCAGTTCAAGTGGAGCAGAAAAATATCCCCGAAGGAATATGAATTGGCCAAGAAGAAATACCTTGAGGCTATGGAAGATATAGCCTTAGAGGTTGTTGCTTGTTATTTTGGGTTGCTTTCGGCCCAGAAGGAGCTTGAAGTTGCCAGGGGCAATTATGAAATGACGAAGGCGTTGCGCTCAATAGCGTTTGAGAGAATGAAATTGGGTCGTATAACAAAGGATGAACTGTTAAAATTGGATCTGAACATACTTAAAGACAGTGTCAGAATCAATGAAGCCCAGACAGATATACGCCAGGCCCAGATGCGTTTCAACTCCATGTTGGCAAAGGATGAAACTTTTTCTGTCAAGGTTGAAGAAACAGCAGACCTCCCGCTACTCGACATTAACTATGATGAAGTCCTTGCTTTGACCGCAAACAATTCTTCCTTCGGCTTAAATAACGAAATAGCTGTCCTTAATGCAGATTCTGAGGTGGCAAGAGCAAAAGCCTCCAGAGGAATATCCATGTCTTTCATGGCAAGACTGGGTCTTTCCAAGACCGACAAGACACTGGCCAGGGTGTATGCCTCCCCGCTTGACCAGGAAGTTGTGGGGTTGAGTTTTTCCATACCTGTATTTGACTGGGGTGTCGGATATGGGCGCGTGCAGAAGGCAAAGGCAAAAAGAGATGTTGTAATGGCTAAAATAGAACAGGAGGAAAACAATCATCGGCGAAGCATATATCTTTCAGTTTCTCAATTCAACAATCAACGCGGTCAGTGCCTTGTTTCAGCAAAAACAGCGGAACTTGCAAGAGAAAGATATGTACTCGTATCTGACAGATTCAGGCAAGGAAAGGCTACAGTGACAGACCTGATAGACGCCCAGACGGAGAAAGATACAGCCGAGTTGAAACACATTTCCGATATGTGCAATTACTGGACATATTATTACAGGTTAAGGAAGAGTACTTTGTATGATTTTATAAAGCAAAGCGACATAATCGTGGACTTTGAGCAGATTCAGAACAGATAATGACAATAAACAGAATATCATGAAATCGGCAGGCATATTTATAAGGCATCTGTTGTCAATAACTTTTTTTGTGCTGGTGTTTTTGTCTGTTGGCTGTACCGGAGGTTCTGGTAGGCAGGAAAGGCAGGAACAGCCAAAGTTGCAGTATCTTCATAATGTCAATGTTGTAGATACTGTTACTCTCCGCAGGGGCCCGTTTGCTATTCAGGTAATATCCAACGGGAGGCTTTCAGCAAAAAGGAAGGCGGAACTTTCCTTTTCTGCCGCAGGAAATATCTCCTCTATCAAAGTATCTAACGGTAGTTTTATAAAGAAGGGTTCAGTTGTCGCTGAGCTTGATTCCAGAAGTCAGAAACTTAATCTTGATGCAGCAAAAATCACTCTTCAGAAGGCGGAACTGGATATGTATGATTATCTTGTCGGCTTGGGATATAAGGCAAGGGATACGGTCTCCGTCCCGTCAGAAGTTTTGGGAAGCGTAAAGATGCAAAGTGGGTATTTTGCGGCAAAAAGCGCTTATGAAAGATGTGTCTATGACTTGAAATCGTGTTGTCTTTATGCACCTTTCAGCGGCAAGATTGCGGATATTTCAAAGAGGGAGTTTGAGCAGTCATCGGGTGTTTTTTGCCGTATTATAGATGACAGTGAGTTGTTTATAGAGTTTCCTGTCATGGCTGAGGAGTCTTCCGTCTGCAAAGTTGGTTCAGAGGTGGTGATAATTCCGTATTCTGGTGAAAAACACAGATTTTCAGGAAGGATAACAAATATCAACCCGACAATAAATGAAAGCGGCCAGATTGTGGTAACCGCAACATTATTGAATAAAGGAGGTCTGCTGGATGGACAGGAGGTAAAGGTTGTCGTTGAAAAATCTGTTCAAGACCAGCTAGTCGTACCTAAAAAGGCAGTTGTTGTGAGAGATAATCACGATGTGCTTTTTACGTATTCGGACAGCATGGCCCATTGGGTCTATGTTGAAATTACGGCATCCAATGAAGAGCACTACACTGTTGTTGCAGACAAGAGCCGCCATGCGGTCCTTTGTGAAGGAGACGCCGTTATAGTTTCCGGTAATCTTAACCTTGCCGACAAGTCCAAGGTAGAAATAAGGAGGTAGTATGCTCAGGCAGTTGCTGGACAGGCCGATAGCAGTAACAATGGTGGTGCTGGTTGCCATTGTGCTTGGCTTTGTAGCTGTATTCAGGCTGCCCGTTTCCCTGATACCTGAAGTTGATGTTCCTTATATAGCGGTCCAGGTTTCACACCGTCAATACTCTGCCAGGGAAATGGAAGAAAAAATACTGGATCCCCTAAGACAACAATTGGCGCAGATTGACGGACTGAAAGACCTCTCAACCTCTGCAAATGACGGCAGGGGTACGGTCTTGCTGTCTTTTGACTTCGGGACGGATATAGACTATTGCTTCATTGAGGCAAATGAGAAGGTTGACAGGGCAATGATGTTCCTGCCCCCTATAGAGCGTCCGAGACTCATAAAGTACAGTGCATCGGATATTCCGGTGTTCTACTTGAACATATCCCTGAAAGAAGGGGCAAAAAGTTCTTTTGGAGAATTGAGCCGTCTTGCTCGTTCTTTAATTGTCAAAAGGCTTGAGCAGTTGCCATCTGTTTCCATCGCTGATGCAAGCGGATATGATATTCCTCAATATGTAATAGAGCCAGATATGGGCAAACTGCAGGAGCTGGGCTTTTCTTTGCAGGAATTTGAAAACTGCCTAAAGTCATCTGACATCAGTCTCGGAAACCTTACAATAAGGGATAGGGAATATCAATATGACATCAACTTCAAGTCTCTGGTGGGTGGCAAAGAAGATATCGAGAACATCTACTTCAAAAAAGACTCGCGTATAATCCAGCTTAAAGATGTAGCAAAAGTTTATTCTTCGGAAGCGGAAAGGGTCGGGTGCATTTATGACGGGAGACAGAGAATCATCAGCATAGCCGTGATAAAACAAGGCAATTGCAGAATGTCAGAAGTAAGGAAAGAGACAGAGGATCTTATATCTTCCATGTCTGAGGATTATCCGGAGATTGATTTCAGGATAACAAGAAACCAGTCCGAACTTTTGGACTATTCCATAAGAAGTCTTCTGCAGAACATACTGTTTGCTCTTCTGGCTACCATATTTGTCATTATAGTTTTCTTCCGCGATATAAGACTCTCCATGCTGTCTGCACTGACAGTTCCTGTGTCCATCCTGTTGTCTTTGCTTTGTTTCTGGATATTTGGAATAAGCGTAAATATACTCTCTCTTTCCGGGCTTCTTCTGGGAGTGGGGCTTATGGTTGACAACTCAATAATTCTGATAGACAACCTAACAGAACATTACAAACAGGATCAGACAAAAGATTCCGTCATATACGGAACAAGAGAGGTTGCCGGCGCGATGATGAGTTCAACCCTTACCACCTGTGCTGTTTTTATTCCGGTCGTGTTCACAAAAGGTATAGCAGCTTCTCTGTTTTCAGAACAGGCGGCTGCTATTGTAATCACCCTTCTGGCATCTTATATAGTAACAGTGGTTTGTGTTCCGGTATTCTATTATGCATGGTTCCGCTCCGGAAAGGAATCTTTATGTGCTTTGCTGCAAAAAATACCAGACATAAACAGCCGTCTGGCCGTAAGATGTGAAAGGATCTCATCTTGGTTCCTGAGAAAGCGGAAAGCAATCTTTGTTGTTTTGCCGGTTTGTCTGCTGGGTCTGATTATTCTTTTTGGGCTTCTGCCAAAGACACGTCTTCCAGAAATGAAGAATACAGAGACTGTCCTTGACATAGATTGGAATGAACCTCTGAGTCTTGAGGCAAATCTTGAGCGCATCCTGGATCTGGAAAATAATCTGGGGCAGTCTGTTGAGGAGTTTGTCACTTATGCAGGACATCAGCAATATCTACTTGGGCATACGGAAGATATGGCCGGGAACATGGCTGAAATCTATATAAGGTGCAAGACGCCACAGATGCTGGAGACGGTCATTGAATCCCTTTCCGGAAAGTTGTCTGAAAACTATGGCAGGGCTTACTGTCAATTCAGAGAATCATCCAACATCCTTGACTTTGTCTTTTCAGACAGACAGGCACATCTTCAGGCTGTTTTCCGTCCCCTCGGACCTGGTTTTTCCGGTGGAGGGATCCTCAGGTTAGAAGGTCTGCTGTCTGAGATAGAAAAGAATCAGGACATAAGCATTTCTCCGCTCAGGCTCAGACCCACAATCGTTCTTTTGGCCAATGCGGAAAAAATGGCGTTATATGGTATAACTAGCGCAGAATTGGCGGATGTGCTCAAAAGGCAAATCGGTGAAATCAAAATCTTTGATATAGCGGAAACAGCCCAGATAAAGGCTGTAGTGATGAAGTCGGGAGGTGGCAATATATGGGAAATGCTGGATGAAACTTTCATCTCAAAGGAGAACAGCCGGATTCCGGTCAGAGAATTTCTCAGGGAAACTTTTACGGAAGATTTCCAGACGGTATCGGGAAATATTACCGGCGAGATTGTTCCGGTTGAGCTTAAAGTTGATAAAGGGAAAGAATCAAAGGCAATGGAATCTGTCAGGGAGGCTGTAAAAGACAATGGTGATTTTGATGTCTCTTTCAACGGGAGCTGGTTCTCCGGAAAACGCACTGCTTCAGAGTTGGTTGTGGCATTGGCTATTGCGTTGATGATACTCTATCTTATTCTGGCTTCTCAGTTTGAGTCTTTGAAGCAGCCTTTGATTATTCTTTCTGAAGTGGTGATAGACTTCTTTGTCGTTTTTGTTTTCCTTTGGATAGCCGGCATAAGCTTGAATGTGATGACTATGATAGGCTTGATTGTAACGAGCGGTATAGTTATCAACGACTCCATTCTTAAGGTAGATACGATAAACAAACTTATTCTTTCCGGGAAGGAACTGGAGGCGGCAATAAGGGAAGCAGGGCAAAGAAGGCTGAAGTCAATAATCATGACATCCCTTACGACAATACTGGCAGTGTTGCCGTTCCTTGGCAGAAGCAGTTTGGGAGATTATCTGCAGTACCCTATGTCTGTGGTGATAATAGTTGGTATGGTAGTGGGAACTTTTGTCAGTATTTTCATAGTTCCGGCTCTCTACAGGGCTTTGTACGGTAAACTTTGATTTCTTCCGGATGAACAAAAAGGGAAACATATCACCTTTTTCAACAATTCTGGTAGCCGTTGCCTTGACGGTTACCGGCTTGTTGAGCATCCGGTCCCTTAGCCTGAGCTATATTCCTGAAGAAGAGCGCAATACCATTGTGGTCAGTTTCTCCTATGATGGTGCAATCCCTATAGTTACCGAGAAAAATGTCACCTCTGTCATGGAGGCGGCCTTGTCCACGATAAAAGGATGTGAGTCAACCTCGTCAATCTCTTCTTCAGGATACGGAAGAGTATATCTTGCCTTTGGAAAAGACGTCGATATGCAGGCTGTCCGTCTGGAGGCGGCTACGCTGATAAGAAGTCTGTACCCTTCTCTTCCTGCCGGTGTTTCATATCCCGACATATCTTTGAGTACACGAGGTTCTGCTTCCAAGGAATCTGTGGCTTTTGTATTGAAGGGAGATCTCCCCACCTCCGAGATCTATAAAGCAGCCAAGGACTTGCTTTTGGTTCCTCTCTCTTCCTTTAGCGGAGTTGAGCAGGTAGATGTTTATGGGTATGTTCCATACAACAGTGTGGTTGAATTTGACCCGCAAAAGGCAGCATCTCTGGATATAACACCTCAGGAGATATACGAGTCTCTTTCAGGGGCCTATCTGTCCGACAACCTTGGAATATCAAGGGACGAGGAGGGAAACATGATTTCCATAAGGTTTGAGACGGGCAGTAATGAGGTTCTTGAGAGCATTCCAGTTGCAGTTCGAGATGGTGTTGTCATACATCTGTCTGATATTGCAACAATCAGCAAGGAAGAGGCGGAAAGTTCCTCTCATTATAGGATAAACGGACTTAATACACTGACGGTTTCCGTTTATACCAGCCCAGGAATAAATAGCTTGAAAACCATCAGGGAACTGAAAGACAAGGTAACAGAACTTATGTTGATGTTTCCTCCAGAGATTACCTGTTCTGTGGGCTACGACTCTTCGGAATTCATTTCCGCAGAGCTGGACAAGATTGTTTCCCGGACTATTATATCAATAGCGGCGCTTCTTGTCTTTGTGCTGTTGTCCTACAGGTCTGTCAGGTATATGGCCGCCATATTGATTACGATTGCGGCCAATATAGCTGTGGCGTTGTTGGTCTATTATATCTCAGGTCTGAATCTTCATCTTTATACCCTGGCAGGAATAACAGTTTCAATGGGAATGATGATAGACTCTACCATCATAATGACAGATTACTACAGCATTAAAGGAAACCGCGCTGTTTTTTGGGCTGTTTTTGGTGCTGTGGCAACAACCGTGGTGGCTCTCTTCATGACATTTGTTTTTCCCGAACAACAGACCGCCAACTTCCCAGATTTCATTTATGCCATTTCAATAAATCTTGCCGTTTCTCTGGCTGTGGCATATTTCTTTGTGCCTGCCCTGTTTTATTATATTCCGCAAAAGGCGAGACGGAAAGAATTTACATTTGAATCGCTGAGGAAAACGGCAAGATTTTATCTGCTTTATGAAAAATACATAATTTTCTCCGCAAAATACAGGTGGATGTTGTTTATAGTTCTGGTTGCTGGAGTTTTCTTTTCTTTCCGCGTTTTCTACAAGTCTTTGTCAAGGGTGGATTTTGGCAGACTTCCTCAAAAAAAGAGTCTTCTTGTTACAACAGGTCTGAGTCACGGCCATACTGTAATGCAGCTTGACCAGATTGTCCGGCAGATGGAAAATTATCTGGCGCAGTTTCCGCAGATAGAGTTGTTCACAACTCGGATACAATCATACGACAAAGCTTTGATAGAAGTGTTCTTCAAGGCAGAATATGAAAACACGGCATTTCCTATGGAACTGAAGCGGGATGTAATATCCGCCGCCTCTGACTTCGGTGGAGCCAACTGGACCGTCAGCGGGATAGACGACAGATATTTCAGCAACTATATAAGTGGAGAGGGCAGGAGCAATGCAATAGAACTTACCGGTTATAATTATGACGATTTGCAATCATATGCACAGAAACTATCCGATTATCTGGCCGGAAACTCCAGAGTAAAGAATATACAGATAAGGAGTTCAAGAGAGCAACACCCTCTTACCCAAATAGATATGGAGTATGATTTTGAAATGCTGGCAGTATCTGGAGTAAATCCTCGTATGTATTATGGCAGGCTTCAGGAACTTCTTTACAGAAGAAGTCTCCCGCTTTCTCATTCGACCTTGCTGAGGTCTTCGCTTTCAGACAGCTATGATTTGTGGCAGGCCAATTATGTTCCCATCTCAGTTTCCGGCCATAAAATTTCACTTTCCGGTGTGGGAGAGCTCAGAAAATCTGAATCAAAAATCAATATCATAAAGGAGAACCAGTCCTACAAGCTACTTGTATGCTATGATTTCCTTGGTGAAACGAAAATGAATGCGCGGGTGGAGAAGGATGCCATAAGCTATATGAATTCAGAAGTCCTTCCGGTTGGCTATAGAGCAAAGTCAACAACGTACCGCTTTGATATCAAAGAAATAACTCTCGGATATATTTACCTGACAGGGCTTATACTTATAGCAGTGTTCATAATACTTTTAATCCTTTTTGAATCTCTGAGATATCCTCTTTCCATTATTATCTTGGTTCCGGTGTCCCTTACAGGTTTGTTTCTGGTTTTTGGCTTGTCCTCATATATATTTGACCAGGGTGGTTTCTCAGCGATGATATTATCCGCCGGGATAACTGTAAATGCCGGAATTTATCTGTTGTGGACTTATAGGAGGAATCTTGGTGAAGCTTTAAGGGAACAACACACAAGTAACATAAAGGTCACCCACATTTACATAAAATCTTTCATGCATGAGATAAGGCCTGTTTTGCTTACGATTGTTTCTACGGTAATAGGGCTTATTCCGTTTCTTTTGGACGGTCCTCAGGAGGCTTTCTGGTTTGATTTTGCCTTGGGAGTAATCTGCTCTCTTGTCTTTTCATTGCTTGCAATCATTTTGTATCTTCCGGTATTTGCTTTTTTAAAAAGGAAGGTGTAACGTTACAATAAAATCAAGGCTGAAAATATTCTATGGACATAAAAGGTTTAATATTATCTTTATTTTTGTTTTTATCTCTCTCCTGCAAGAATAGTCAGGACTTCTACTACGGTTTGGAACATAGAGGCGATAGAAGAATATCAGTACAACACATATCGGTGGACAGTATTTTTTTTGATGCTTCAATGACTTCCCTTTCCGGGCAGTGGCTTATCTCTCCAGCGGGAAACAAGTTGTTCTTCGCAGACAGATATGCTGTAGGAGTGTATTCGTATTATTTAGACGGAAAATATGACACAACTTTCATAACCCAAGGACGTGGTCCTGCTGAAATGTCAACGCCTTCTCTAAGTGCATGTTTTGATGAAAACGGAAATTTTATAAGTCTTGACCACAACTCAGGAGTTAATATTTTTTCTCATGATTTTTCTACAAGGTTGTTTTATGAACCATTATCTTGGTTTGTTGCCATAGATTCAAGTTTCAATAATCGCTCATGGCAGAATCTGTACAAATCTCCTAATCCGGAAATCCCCCAGATGTATGAATACAATAGTTATGTGGGAAGAATATCATATAGTTCTGGTAAGTTATTCATGCCCATCATTACAGAACATGTTTCATATAATGGGTATGAAAAAGGTTCCCATGCTTCGGATTTCTGGAAGAACGCATATACATTCATATGTTACGACCCTTTAAGAATAGCGTCTTCTTTCAAAATGTTAGGGCACTATCCATCTGTATATCAAAAGAATAATCTGCCAGTTTTCAGCAGATATGACTTTTGTGTAAGTGAGAACAAAGTATATGTGTCGTTTAATGCAGATCCTTACATCTATGTTATGGATGTAGAAGGAAATCCGCTGTACTCGTTAGGTTTTCCAGATACAAAGATAAAGGGAGACTATCCATCTACTTCTACTTTTGAAGAATTCGAAGAACGTGCTAAAAAACAACGCAAAAAGTATGGATATTATGATAAACTCTATGTTGACCATGATTATGTTTTACGTACTTGCCATATAAGCGATGGAGAATGTAAACTTCAGATATACAAGAACAATGATTTGATAGGAGATGTAATGTTGCCCTATAATTGTCAAATTTTAGGGCGAGGCGCAGATGGGTATTATTACGCTTTCAAGAGAGCGGATTACGAAAATGAGCAATTTGTCATCATAAAATTCACCATTAATTTTAATGAAATATGAAACATATTTTTTTTAAAGTAGTTGCAGGTCTTGTTCTTTTTGTGCCGTGTGTCAGCACGGCGCAAAAAGTAAGGGTTGTTTCTGAAGACGAAATATCTATTCCATATCTCTATTTTGTTTCAGTTGATAAAAAAATGTATCTTCTATCTGATTCTGAGGGAATTATAGATTTATCCCACGTCTCTGTGCCAGATACAATGAAATTTACTGCGAGCTCTGATTTTTACTCTTCAGAAGCAGTAACTTTTATGTCTTTGAAGAGGATGAGCAAACTTGTGGTACATTCAAATTCCATTAGTCTTGATGATATATATGTCATGCCACAGGAAAACATACTTTTATTATTGAAGAAGACAGCGGACAAATTTTCCAAAAACTATCTAAAAAATTACGTAGCTAAGGCTAATTATAGTAGGATTATATATTCTGGCTCTAATATTCAACAGCTTTATTTGATAAATGGTTTGTGGAGTTCCTTTGGTTTTAATCAAAAATCTGGGGGTAAAATGTGGGACGACAGAAATCTTATGGGAGGTTTTCTCGCACTTGATTCTTTTGTCACTGATTTTTTAATCCCAGGCACAAGGACGGCTGTAAATACATATGAAGTAGTAGATCAGTCTCTTGGTGGGTTGAGTTGCTTTGACGTTAATTATGTGAATATTTTTAACTTGAAGTTGTTAGATATTAAACGGTCAATAGAAATATATTCACCCCTGAGCACAAGGCATATAGAAGATTACTCCTATAAGTTGAAATCTGTGTTCAAAAAAAACGGAGAAGAAGTTTACAATATTATTTTTACAACAAAACAGGGAAGGTTTCCTAATCACACAAAACTGCTCGGTTCGGGAGAAATGTCTATTACCAAGGAGGGTGATATTTTAAGTCTCTCCGTAGAGAATATGGAAGACCGGTTTTCTACCTATATGTTGCTGAAGTATCCTGCACCAAGTGTTATGCTGACCCCATATAAATGGACGGTCAACTACGCGCAAATAAAAGGTGGAATAGTAACATCTTCTGTAAACATGTCAGTTAATTGGAAACTTCCAGAAAATGCAACAAGTTCTGATAATACACCATTCTACAACATAGAGTGGAATGTTTACAGAAAGCCATTCAAGAACAGGTTAAGAACAGAGACAGAGGTGGTTTTCAAGGATTTTGTTGTTGTTACAGATAAAAAGACGCTAAATACTCTTATGAAATATTTTAGACCTACTTTTGGAGCGGCCTCAAATTATTTTGCTGTAAAAGATCCCAACAAAGAGTATTGGAGAAAAAGAATAAAATCCCTTTCGTTTGCGAGTAAGGTTTTAACTGATTTGTATGCCGAGAATTTTGACGAGTTATTTGTCCGCGTAGAATTGAGAAATACTAAAAATTATGACGAGTATTTGGGGAATAAAGAGAAAAACCAAGATTCTCGAATGTTATATAAGTATTTATACGGGAAAGAGTATTATGAATAAAAGAGGGGTGGCATCTGTTTTTATGTTGATTTTATGCCTGATTAGTTTTAGAGTGGTAACATTGACAACAAACTCAGTTCCTCATTCAAGCATCATAAGAATAAATCTTAATGTAACAGATTAAACATAAATTGGAGTCATTATGGAAAACCCCGAAAGTTTTTTGTTGAACTTTCGGGGTTTTGTTTTTACCGTATCTGATGACGGTTTATTTGAGAACCTTGAGTTCCTTGCCGATCTTGGTGAAGGCGGCAACTGCCCTGTCGAGCTGTTTCTTTGAATGGCCTGCGGAAACCTGGACACGGATTCTTGCAAGGTCTTTAGGGACAACAGGATAGTAGAAGCCTACAACATAGATGCCCTCGTCCAGAAGCTTTGCGGCCATCTGCTGGCTAAGTTTTGCATCGTAGAGCATGATGGCGCAGATAGCGCTCTGGGTTGGCTTGATGTCGAAACCTGCTTTTTTCATCTTGTCCACAAAGTATGCCGTGTTTTCGTGGAGCTTGTCCTGCAGACGGTTGGTGCGGCTCATCATGTTGAACATCTCTATGCCGGCTGCTGCAACCATTGGAGGGATGGAGTTGGAGAAAAGGTAAGGACGTGACCTCTGCCTTAGCATCGCGATGATTTCCTTCTTTCCGGTTGTGAATCCGCCAACTGCACCTCCGAAGCTCTTTCCGAGGGTTCCGGTAAGTATCTCGATTTTGCCTCTGAGTTTGTAGAGTTCTGTGGTGCCCCTTCCGGTCTTTCCGACAACGCCGGCTGAGTGGCTTTCGTCAACCATCACCATTGCGTTGTATTTCTTGGCCAGGGCGTAGATCTTGTCAACAGGTGCAACGTTGCCGTCCATTGAGAACACGCCGTCTGTAACGATGATTCTGTAGCGTTGTTTCTGGGCTTTCTTGAGGCATTCCTCGAGCTCTGCCATGTCTGCGTTGGCATATCTGTAACGGACAGCCTTGCAGAGCCTTACGCCGTCTATGATGGAAGCGTGGTTGAGGGCGTCCGAGATGATGGCATCCTCTTCTGTGAACAGAGGTTCGAATACACCTCCGTTTGCGTCAAAGCAGGATGTGTAAAGGATGGTGTCTTCAGTTCCGAAGAACTCGGAAATCTTCTCCTCCAGTTTCTTCTGGAGATCTCCTGTTCCGCAGATGAACCTTACGGAGCTCATACCGTAGCCGTGGGTGTCAAGAGCCTTCTTGGCTGCCTCTATGAGCCTTTTGTTGTCGCTGAGACCAAGATAGTTGTTTGCGCAGAAGTTCAGGACCTGTTTTCCGCCCTGGACGGTGATATCTGCCCTTTGAGGGGAAGTGATAACTCTTTCCTCTTTATACAGGCCGGCTTTCTTTATTGAAGTCAGCTCAGTTTTCAGGTGAGATTGAAAATCTTTGTACATATAATTCGTTGTTTTTAGTTGCTTGCTGTAACAAAAGTACGATTTCTGAAAAATAAATGCTAATTTAGCACTTGGTATTTATCACTTTAATTATTTGAGCGATGGAAATTAATGTAGTTGATTCAAACTTCAAGGAAGTGGTACTGGACAGCAAACTTCCTGTAATGGTGGATTTCTGGGCTACCTGGTGCGGCCCTTGCCGTATGGTTGCTCCTATTGTTGAACAGCTTGCAAAAGAGTATGAGGGAAAGGCCGTTATAGCCAAGTGCAATGTGGAGGAAGCCGAGGAAACTCCGGTGAACTACGGCATCAGGAACATTCCTACCCTTCTTTTCTTCAAGGACGGAGAGCTCAAGGACAAAATGGTGGGTTCCAACACCAAAGACGCTATTGAGGCTAAGCTCAAGGCTCTGCTTTAGAAATCATTAACCTAAAACAAACAGATATGAAAAAGACCGCAAAGTTTGCATTGGCAGCCCTTGTGCTCGCCCTTGCTCTTGTAGCCGCCCCAAAGAAGGCCGCTGCCCAGTTCGGTATCAAGGCCGGATTGTACACTTCCCAATTTTCTGACATCAAGGAGTTCAAGCTTAAAAACAACGTAGGCTTTCAGGCTGGTGTGCTCTACAAGCTGCACGTCCTTCCAAGTTTCGTGATTCAGCCGGAACTTCTGTATGTTGCAAAGGAAGCTAAACTTGAGGCCAAGACAGAAGGGGACCCTATTCAGGACGGAAGATATGCAATGAAGTATATGCAGCTTCCGGTTAGTTTGCAGTATGGACCTAATCTGATAGTAGCCAGGCCGTTCTTGCAGGTGGTGCCTTATATCAACTATGCTTTGGGAAAAAGCAGCAAGGTTGGCTCCTGGGACGATATCAACAGGTTCGGCTACGGAATCGGACTCGGTGCCGGTGTAGATGTGTGGAGGTTCCAGTTCAATGCCAGGTACAACTGGGATTTCTCAAAAGTCGGTGACGGAGAAAAAGGAATCAAGGTTGCCGGCGAAGAGTGGAAGGCTTCAAAGGGAAGAGGTATTGAATTCTCGGTAGCGTTCACATTCTGATCTGATGGCAAACACAGAAAGCGCAAAAGAGTTTTTAGGGTCTGACTTCGAGAAATACCGTCAGACCCTAAATCTTGCAATACGTTCAGACGAATCATATCTTGATGCCATAAACCAGTATGTGGTAGGGCGTAGAGGAAAGGAAATCCGCCCCGTCCTGTCTCTTCTTGCCGGAATGGCTTCAGGAAATCTCTCTTCTGAAAATTATCACATAGCCGCAGCTACCGAAATGCTTCATACCGCAACTCTGATGCACGACGATGTTGCGGATGCCGCCAACATGAGAAGGGGCGCGCTTTCTGTCTCAGCGATGTTTTCAGCCGGAGCTGCTGTCCTTACCGGAGATTTCTGGCTGGCAAGGAGCCTGGATGTCCTTATCCGGAACTGTTCCCACGAGATACTGAGCAACTTCACCATGGCTATCCAGAAGATGAGCGAGGCTGAGCTGCTGCAGCTGGACAAGGCTGACAGTCTGGACACTACGGAAGAAGACTATTTCAAGATAATATATGGCAAGACGGCTGCCATTTTCTGCGCGTCGCTCAAATCAGCAGCCTTGGCCGCCGGTGCTGACCAGGAAAGGACGGATGCCATAGTCCGGTACGCAAAAAATATCGGTCTGGCCTTTCAGGTCAGGGACGACATCATAGACTACACTCCTTCCTTGAAAGCCGGTAAACTTCCGGGAGCAGACCTGAAAGAGAGGAAGATAACCCTCCCTCTTCTCGGGGCGTTCGCCAACTGTCCCCGTCAGGAGAGCCGCATAAAGTCCAGGATCAGGGAAATAGTGAACGTCTTTAACGGAAAGTTCACCAAAGAGGAAGAGGACATAGTGGCGGAGGTGTCTGCGTTCGTCATGGAAAACGGAGGCATAGAATACTCGACCAGAAAGATGGAGGAGCTGTCTTCAGATGCGGTCCGTTCTCTTTCGGTTCTTCCTGATTCAGAGGCTAAAAACCTGCTTGCTGACTTTGCAGTATTTGTAGGCAGACGCGACGCATGATATCCAGACCAACCGGAAGGATTTCATCTTCAAAGTCAAAGTCCGGACGGTGCAAAGGTGCATGGTTCTTACCGCATCCCACATCAAAGAAAGTGGCCCCCTTGCGGGCCATCTTTGCTATATGGACGAAGTCGTCGCTGCCCCTGGTACCCATATTGTTTTCCAGAGTCTGGTATCCTGCTTCCCTGGCGGTTTTTCTTACCAGTGATGTCGGGCCTTCTGAATTGAGGGTTGCCGGGAAATAGTCCGTTTCTGAAACAACCATCTTCAGGTTCTTCTGTTTTTCAACGATCTGTGTGGCGGAAGATATTATCTTGTTCTTGAGGATATCCAATCCTTCATCAGTCTGGCTCCTGACGGTTGCTGCCACGAATCCCCAGCCCGGTGTTATGCCATAGTCTTCATCGCCGATTCTGACTCCAACTATCGTTGAAAAAGATGTCTCCCGGTCAAAGGAATTTATGATCTTGATGATTTCTGTTATGGCGGCTGTCGGGTTTGCGGCTTCCCAAGGCTCGCTGGCGTGTGCGGTATGGCCTGTTATGTCCATCCTCAGACCGGTGGAAGCCCATGCGTAAGTTCCGGGGTAGATGATTACATTCCCTTTGTCAAATCCGGGCCAGTTGTGGAGAGCGAAGGCGTAGTCGAATGACATTCCGTTTTCTTTCATCCATCTTGCCATTTTTTCGGCACCGCTTCCGGTTTCTTCTTCCGGCTGGAAGAGAAGGTAAACGCATCCTTTCTCCAGAAGCTTTTTCCTGTTGGCGGCTATCCACGATGCCAGGCCGCACATTATGGCCATGTGCCCGTCGTGGCCGCAGCAATGGGCTATTCCATCGTATTTTGACATATAAGGACGCTCCACAGCTTCTTTTATCGGAAGCGCGTCCAGCTCACACCTGAAAAGGACGGACGGGCCATCCTCTTTTCCCTTGAACATGGCAATCATTCCGTGCCCTCCTATGTTCCTCCACAGTTTGTCAGGAGAACATTTTTCAAGTTCTTCAGCGATTATGTCTGCCGTTTCCTTTTCATTTCCGCTCAGGCAAGGTCTGGAGTGGATCTTGTGCCTGACTTCCTTCAGATAATCAAATTCGTTGGGATTTACATCAAAGTTTGTGTTCATGACTGTTTATCTTATTCTTCCCGGTATTCTACCTTCTGATTCTGCCAGGAGCCATTTCTTGTCGTCCCATTCTGGCTCCAGGAGGGGTTTCGTTCTCGGCGATGAAGGGCCTTCCAGCTTGAACCTCAGATAGGTTATGGGAAGTCCCATCTTGAGGAAGTGCTGCTCGTAGAAAGTCTGGATGGTCTTCAGTTCCTGGGGAAAAAGAGGGTTTTCCTGGTGGTATATGTCCGTACTCCTGCAGATGGTTTCCAGATCGTTGGCTTTGACAAGGGCGGATGTGTACTCATGCAGGAACCGGCTGTCTGTCTTCAGGTTGATTTCTCCCCCATCAACAAGGAACTTGCGGTATCTTTCAAGAAACATCACACCCGTCAGTCTCTTTCTCGGCGATTTGAGCTGAGGGTCCGCAAAGGTCACCCAGATGGAGCTTATCTCGTCTTTGCCGAAAATCCATTCAATGAAGTCTATGTTGGTGCGGATGAACCGTACGTTTTTCATGCCTTTGGTCTCGGCCTCCTTGGCTCCCTTCCACAGTCTTGCGCCTTTTATGTCTATGCCTATGAAATTTCTGTCAGGGTAGAGAGAAGCCAGCGCTATCGTGTACTCTCCTTTGCCGCATCCGAGTTCCAGGGTGATGGGGTTTGAGTTGCCGAACACCTCCCGCCCCCATTTGCCTTTCAGGGGGTAATCTTTCCTGAAGACCTCCTCCATCTTGGGCTGTATCAGACATTTGAAAGTGCTGTTCTGCCTAAATTTCTCAAGTTTTCCAATAGTGCTCATATCAAGGTCAGTTTGAAACCGAAATACCCATTCCGTAAATCTGGGAATAGGCAGGATTCTCTTCTTCTTCCCGTTGCAGGAGAATCGTCCAGCGGCCGTCTTCGCTCAGCCTGCCGATTTCCATATATGGCCACTGGATCTGTATCTTGCCTCCCTTGTCCATCATTTCCCCTCCTTCAGTCTTTTCAAAAGTGAGGCTCAAGGTATCGCGATAAACATTATCTGAAGGGGAAATGAAAGTCAGATACAGTCTCATGCTCTGTCCTGCCGCCTGTTTCTTGGCGGAAGAGCTTAAAAACAATCGGTTGAAGCCGTTGTCAGACCTGAGGTCCAAAGACAGGCGGATGGTGTCATCGCTTCTCCAGCCGAAGAGTCCTTCCACATTCCGGAAGCTTGACTGTCTGAGTGGTTCTTGGCAGAAGGCCAGAACGAGGGCAAGGACAACGTATATGGCAGTTCTACGAACCATTTCTCCTGAAATTCTGTCTTCCTCTCGGCTTGCCTCTTTTCTTTTTCTTCACCTCGTCGAATCTTGTTATGCTGTCTTCTCCGGCGGCACTCTTGAAATCTATGACTTTCTCGGTCTTGTTTCCTGCTATGGACGGAGCCTTCTTGCCTTCTGCGTTGAGTTTGAGTATCTCCCTGATTCTGTCCGCCTTGATAGGGTAGGCTTCGTCGGAGTCCTTGTCGGTATAGCAGAACCAGACAGTCTGTTTCAAGGCGTCTGACTTTACCGGTTTTACATCTCCGTCTTCCAGATGGAGAGGTTCTGACAAGTGAGGCATGTTTTCCTTGGCGTCTATGTAAACGGCAGCCTCGTAGTTTATGCAGCATTTGAGTTTTCCGCACTGGCCGGCCAGCTTCTGAGGATTGAGAGACAGGTCTTGGCTCCTGGCCGCGGCTGTGGTTATGGACTGGAAGTCGTTAATGTAACGGCAACAGCACAAGGCTTGTCCGCAGACACCGATGCCTCCAATCAGACCCGCTTCCTGACGAGCGCCTATCTGTTTCATTTCCACTCTGATATGGAACTCTTCCGCAAAGTCTTTGATCAGCTGGCGGAAATCCACCCTGCCGTCTGCTATGTAATAGAATATGGCTTTGGTTCCGTCCCCCTGGAACTCCACGTCTCCGATTTTCATCTCAAGGCCGAGGTTGGCGGCCAGCACTCTGGAGCGTATCATCGTCTGATGCTCCCGGGCTATGGCTTCCTGCCATTTCTGGATGTCAATCGGGCGGGCTTTGCGATAAATCCTCCTGAACTCGTAGTTCTTGAAGTCTATGTTGTTCCTTTTGAGCTGGTGTGCCACGATTGCTCCCGAGAGGGTTATTATACCCACATCGCATCCGTTCTGAGCCTCTACAACCACGATGTCCCCAACCCGGACAACTTGTCCGGAGGTGTTCATGTAGATGCCCTTGCGTGTGTTCTTGAAGCGGACTTCAAACAGGTTGTCCATATCTTCGTCAGGCATTCCCTGAAGCCAGTCGAAGACTGCTCTCTTGCAGCAGCTCTGGTCGTATTTGCAGCAGAACTGCCCGTCGTTTCCTATGGTTTTCTGACAGCCTCTGTGGCAGTCATAGACAATATCTTTCTTGTCCATCGTCATGAAATTAGGTAGAGTGCATTGCACAGGTCGCTGAAAACTAATTTTGCATTCACATTCCTCTCTATGCACTCTATGGTATCGTTGAATATTCCGTAATACTTCTCGAATGATTCCGCCTTCAGATTCTCCGCCAGAGCCTCTATCTCTTCTTTCTGGTTAGGATTCAAGTAGGCGATTTCTTCCTTGTCGAGTTTTATGACATACATCTGCCTGAGAATCTTGAGGGCGCGGCGGCAGAAGTTCTTCTGCGCCTCTTTCCCCTTCCTTGCAAGTTCCGCCGCAGCGGTTATCAGGCCAGGAAGGTCTTTGTCCCGGGTCTTTCTCATCAGCGATGCAAAATCTTCAAAATCTTCCTTCTCGTCTTCGCTTTCCTCTATCAGTTCGATGGCTCTTCCGAAGCTTCCCTGAGCGCAAGATGCCCACATCGTTGCCTTTTCCGGAGCCATCTTGTACTTTTCCGCCAGAGCCGCAGCCAGGGCTTCGTTCTCGATAGGAGGAACTTCTATCAGGCGGCATCTGGAGCGAATGGTCTGTATGATTTTTCCCGGAGCATTGGTTATCAGGAAGAAATATGTGTCTTCCGTTGGTTCCTCTATGCTTTTCAGCAGCTTGTTTGCCGCTTCCAGGTTCATCCTTTCCGGAAACATTATCAGAACAACCTTGTCTCCTCCTTCGTATGCGCTGAAACTCAGTTTGTTTATCAGCCAGTTGGCTTCATTTACGCCTATGAGCCCCATCTTGTTGTCCAGCTCCATCGCATTGTAGAGGTCCTGTTCGCTGAAATACGGATTCTTTTTTACAAGGTCCCGGAAAATCTCATAGTAAGAATCTATAGGCGCTTTCTTTCCCTTTTCCACTATCTGTGTGGTGTTTATCGGAAAGACAAAATGAAAGTCGGGATGAGACAGATTGCGTATCTTTATGCAGGAAGAGCATATCTCACAGCTGTCTGTAGTTGGCGCTGCGGTTTCAGGGTTGTCTCCGAAGAGCCCTTTCAGCAGCCACTTCTCGTCTCCTCCGGCCAATGCTTTTCTGGCTCGGCAGAACATGAACTGGACGGTAGCCAGCACCAGCGGCAGAGCTCCGCAACCGCTCTGCTCACTTAAAAGCACCGCGTGAGGCATCCGGCCCTTCTGCACCATGCCCCTGAGCATTTCAACCAGATCTTTATGTCCTGCAATCTCAGAAAATATCATACCCGGCAAAGATAATCAAATCGTACGAAACACACTATAAAGTAGCATTTCGCAGCGGGCGCAGTCGAATTCAAGGGCGAGGGTGTTGTTGCCGTTTTTCAGATAGAGCCGGCGGGAGTCTTTGCTTTCCTTTTTGCACAGTCCGATCTGGTAACGGATGCAGTATTTGCATCTCATCAGGAGGGCACCTTTTGGAGGAACCTGCTCGTATGAAGGCTTTATATCTTTGAGCCCTAGGTTGGTGTAGATTTCCCTTGAGAGGCTGTTGGAGCAGTTTCTCAGATAAGAACCGCCTCCTTCCTTGAAGGCTTTTTCTGCAAGATGTTTCAATTCTTCATCCTCAGCGATGCTCTTTGCTTTTGCATCAAGGCTTTTTGCCGGCGAGGCCTTCTGCTTTTTTGCAAGTTCCTGAAGATAAAGATCCAGATTCTCCGCCAGTTCGTTTCTGATGGCGTTCAGGGCTGATGTCTTGTAAAAGTAGATATCGTCTCCCTCTACGCTTTCTACCGTAAAAGAGAAGTGCAGTGCAGTTTTGCCGAGCTGTTTTTTTACAAGACCGATGGCTGTTTCCGGATTTTCAGCGCGGTCTCCTTTAAGGAAGAGCGTGAACGCTTTACAAATGCCGTCTCCTTCTGCCTGGATTGTGATGTGAGAGTCGCTGAGGAAAACTTTCAGGGAAATGTCTATCATCCTTTTAGGGGTATTTTCCAGCTGCTTTTCAAATTCACAGTCAAAGTTGCGGTAGATGGCGTCCCCTTTTTTGATGTTGGCGTCTTTGCTGAACAGTTCAACTCCGGGTTGCCCGGTTTTGCCTTCCGGCACAAAGCACCGGCTGGCGCGGTTCCCGCTGCTTATCTTGTTGCCGGAAACGAAGCAAAGTCCGTCTGAATTGTGGATGGTCTTGTCTTTCTGGCTGTCAAGTCCACCTTGCGGAGTGTAAGAAAAGCTCACGAAAGACCTTCCTCCTCCTTTTACATCGGTGACCTTGCCGATGTATTCTCCCATTGATTTTGCTGAATCCCTGCTCTTCCAGTCTTCTCTCTTCCCGTCCAGGTTAAAGTCGGTATATCCGCGGTTGAAGGTCTTTTCCGCATCTGGTGTGAATGTGCAGCGGCTTTTTCCCCAGGCGGCTCTGGAAATGTCATCTCCTTCTTTCCTCTTCTTGTCTATGACCTTGTCTATAGCCAGGTCGTATTTTCTGACAATGTTCTTTACGTATGATATGTTTTTGAGCCGGCCTTCAATCTTGAAGGATGTTATGCCTGCGTCTATAAGGTCTTCTATCCTGGAGGAGCGGTCCATGTCTTTGAGAGAGAGCAGAGGGCTGTTTTTTACCAGGATATTGCCACTTTCATCAACGAGGTCGTAGCTGGAGCGGCAGACCTGGGCGCATTCTCCGCGATTGGCGCTTCTGCCGGTCATGTACTTTGAAAGGTAGCACTGCCCGCTGTAGCTTACGCACAAGGCTCCGTGAACGAAACTCTCCAGTGGAACAGTGGTGGCTTTCCTGATTTCCTTTATCTGCTTCAGCGACAGTTCCCTTGCCAGGATCAGCCTCTCGAAGCCAAGCTTCTCCATCAGCGCAGCTTTTTCCGGAGTGCGGATGTCTGTCTGTGTGGAGGCGAAAAGCGGAATAGGAGGGCGGTCCATCTTAAGGAGGGCCAAATCCTGGACAATCACGGCGTCAATCCCGCTTTCGTATGCTTTCCACAGATAATCCTGAGCCTCCTTGAGTTCCTCTTCAAAGAGTATGGTGTTGAGCGTGAGGTAGATTTTTGCATTGAACTTATGGGCATAGGCGCACAGGACGGAAATGTCTTCAAACGAATTGCCGGCCTGGGACCTGGCGCCATACTTTGGAGCCGCTATATAAACGGAATCGGCACCGCAGTCAATTGCCGCGATACCGATTTCCGAATTTCTTGCTGGAGAAAGAAGTTCTATCTCACGCATCAGCTTTTTGTTTTAGCAGCCCAGCTTGGCAATTTTCTGTTTTGCGGTTGGG
Source organism: uncultured Bacteroidales bacterium (assembly GCA_900316795.1). Classification (GTDB taxonomy): domain Bacteria; phylum Bacteroidota; class Bacteroidia; order Bacteroidales; family UBA932; genus Egerieousia. The sequence continues at coordinate 74,301 of ONEF01000004.1, forward strand.
CCGAACTTGGCGTCATTGACCTTCTTGTAAGTTGCGCAAGCCTGAGCCTTCTTTCCTACGCTCTCATAGCATGAGCCGAGGATGTAGGTGTTCTGTGCTGTAGCAGGGGCGTTTACAAGGTGGGTGATGGCCTTGTTGAAGTTCTTTGCCTGGTATGCAGACATTCCTGCTATAAGGCTGGCGGTAGGGTTAGGGCCGATGGCAAGAACCTTCTCTGCCTTTGCTATGGCCTCGTTGAACTTCTTTGCCTTCATTGCGTCATTGGCAGCAGAGAGCAACATTCCGCTGAGAACCTTTTCTGCGTTTTTGTCGCCGAGCTCCTTGGCCTTGAGAAGAGAAACTTCAGCCTCGTCATCTTTGCTGGCCTTGTTGTATGCCATACCGAGAAGCAGGTGAGCTTTGGCGTTGTCGCCGTCTCTTTCCACGGCCTTCTGGAGAAGTGCGATGGCCTCGTCCATGTTACCTGCGTTATAAGCGTCGTTGCCCTGCTGAAGAGGAATCTGGGCCAGCTTTGCCTCAGCGTTTTTGGCTACTGACTCATTGCCGAAATCCTTGGCGGCAGCAAGTGCCTCGTTGTAAGTTTCTTCTGCTTTTGCGTAATCTTTTGCAGCAACCATTTTACCGGCAGCAGAGAGAAGAATCTGAGGAATCATGTCCTTGCAGCCCTGAGCCATCTCCACTCCCTCGTCACCAGCAGCCTCTGCAATCTTCAAAGCTTCTTTGAAGTTCTTCACGGCTTCCATTTCGTTACCGGCCTGATAAGCCTCAGTGGCCTTCTGGTAGAACTCGCCTGCCTGAGTCATATCCTGAGCAAATACGCTTCCCGCAAACAGTACCACTGCTGCGGTCAAAAAAAGTTTGGTGATTCTTTTCATCTCTGTATAAAGTTTTTTTGGTTCTTAAATTCAAAACACACGGATGCAAAATTAAAAAAAATGGATATATCGCGCAAACATGGATTATTCCCGTATAATTCTTAATTTTGCGTCAAACCAGTTACGACATCATGAAGAAAATATCCTGCATATTGATCATCGCTTTGGCTTCCGTTCTTCCGGCTCAGCTTTTTTCCCAGGATTCCACCAAGGACCTTCCTGCTCTGCCTGCAGACCCGAGGGCTAAAAGCGGCAAGCTTTCAAACGGCCTTTCTTACATCATTATCAAAAACCAGGCCCAAAAGTCCACCGCCACATTCTGCGTGGCACAAAAAGTTGGGACATCGCTTGAAAAAGGCGCTGACAGAGGCTCTTTTATGCTGTTGCAGCAGCTTGCCACCAAGGGTACGAGAAATTTTGAAGGCTCAGCTATTACGGACTATCTGAAAACCCTCGGACTTGGAGCGGACAACACGGTTTTCTCTACAGAAGCGGACAGGATAACCTATATGATAAAGGATGTTCCTATCGGAAGGACCAATACCATAGACTCGTCTCTTCTCATACTGTACAACTGGATGAGTTCCATCAATGTAGATGAGAGCGACATTTCACCCGAACGCTCTACCCTTGCCCAGAGAATACTGGGCGGCTGGACTCCTCTCCACAGGATGGAAACAGCTCTTCTTGGTGAACTTTATCCGGACAGTCCATACCACGGCGAGATGCGCCCTGAAGAAATCAGAAGCGTAAATTCCATCAATTCAAAAGATTTGAGAAGCTTCTACTACAACTGGTGCCGTCCTGAACTTCAGTGTGTGATTGTTGTGGGCGATGTTGATCCTGCCAAGCTGGAGACTCAGATCAAATCTGTCTTTTCCACGATTCCGAAGCCTTTGAAAAGTACCAAGAGGGTTTGGTATGAGCCAAAACCTTTTTCCGGCGTGAAGACTTTCGTGATGCAGGATGATGAATTTGAAAAATGCGTTGTCTCCATAGATCTTCTCAAGCAACCTCTTAAGGAAAAGTACAGGGCGACAAATCTACCTTATATCCAGGATTTTATGGATGACGCCATAATTCATCTGCTGCAGGGTCGCATAGATGAGGGGATTCTCAGGGAAAACCTTCCTTTGTACAACCTTTCTATAAACAAGGGCAAGTTCATGGGGTTGGAAAAGAGCAGCAGTCTTTCAGTCTCCTTCGAGACCCTTCCGTCTTCTGTCTATGCCGCTGTTTCTTTCATCAGCGGGCAGATCAAGAAGCTTGCCGACTATGGCGTGGATTCCAGGGAGTTTGCAAAGGCGTCAGATGTTTACTGGAAGGGGCTGGAAGCTTTCTATGACAACCGCTCGTCAGCTTCAAACCAGGTTTACCTGGACAGGGCGCTAAGAGCCTATTACGATGGCTACAGCCTGGCCTCCACTGAGATGCAGTTTGAAATAATGAAGGAGGTCCTGTTTTCACTCAACAACAAGAAACTTTCTGAATATGCCTCGGCGACTTTGGCCCAGGACAGCAACATTGTAATATCTTGCTTCATCCCTAAAGCCGCCGGTGTCAACCAGATTTCACGCGACAGGTTGCTGGCTGCATATTCCCAGCCGCTTGACAAGCCGTTGAAAGAAGGGGAGAGTTCCCTTCCTGTATGGCCGAATGTAGTGCCGGCTTTGACCTCCACAGTTGTTTCCGATACGGAGGATGCCCTTTACGGGACTAGGACCATAGTTCTTTCCAATGGAGCCACACTCGTGTTCAAAGATCTGCCGGCCTCATCAGACTCTCTGTTTTTCAGGGCGGTAAGCAAGGGAGGATTCTCGTTGATAAGGGGGGCGTCACTTGGAAACCATGAGTATTTCAACGGGTTGTTGAATGTGGGGAAAATAGCTGATGTTTCTTACGCCAACATGAGCCGCCTTTATGCTTTCAACCACCTTTCACTTTCATCGCGCATAGACCAGAATACCGAGCAGATGCAGGGTTTTGCCATTCCTTCAAGCGCGGAGAAACTTATGCAGGCTGTTTATCTGAACATGACGGACCGCCGCCAGGACCCTTCCGCCTACGAGCTGTACACCAAGAAGGTGATGTATGACCTTCAGTACAACCGCCTGTCTCCTAATACCGTTTTCAGGGATTCGGTGGATTACTACCGCAACTCCAACAAGAAGTTTGTGCGCAGGATAACAGAGGATGAAGTTGCTTCCTACAGCTATGATAACACGCACAAGACTCTTATGGAGAGGTTCAGCAACGCCGCAGACTTTGTATTCTTCTTTGCCGGGAAGAACTCTTCTGCCTTCAGAGACCTCGCGATAAAGTATATCGGAGGCATTCCGGGCAATCCGGCCAAGAAGGAAAACTGGATAGTGGTTCCTAATTATCTGGCAAAAGGTCATACGGAAAAGAGATTTCTCGTGAAGATGAATGTCCCGAGGAGTTATGCAGGTCTTACGCTTTCTTGTGCAAAAGGTCTCTCGTCCAAAAATCTCGTCCTTTCCGAGATGATGGAGAACTTTGTCTCATCTATCATAAAGACAAAACTTTACACCAATGTTCCGCTGTACAACGTCAAGAGTGCTCTGGAGTATTATCCCGAGCAGATTTATACGCTGGACTTGGTCTTTGAGACAGATTCCGCCAGCGTTCATTCCTGCATAGAGTCTCTTGTCGGGGAACTTCAGCAATGCTCCAGGGGAGTCTTGCCGGATGGGGAATTCTCCCAGCTGAAAAGACAGCTCAAAGACCGTTACAACACCGTATCGTCCGCACCGGAATTCTGGCTGGATATCCTTCAGACCAAACAGATGTCAGGCAAAGACCTTTCCACCATAGGCTCTGCCGTGGATGCTGTTACCAAGAAAGATTTCTGCGATTTTGTCAAGGATGTTCTTTCCGCCAACAGGATAACCGTGATAATGGACGGTACCACCGCGGACATTCCTACCCTTCAGCTTTTGAGGGAGAACGAGTTCATAAAGAACTTCTTTGACGTGGACTGAGAAAATTCTGAAAGAGGATGATTCTTGAAATCGGCAACTATCTTGTAAGCACGGAAATCCTGACGGAATGTTTCTGCTGTGACTATGCCAAATGCCAGGGCTGCTGCTGTATCATCGGCGACAGCGGAGCCCCTCTTGAAGGAACCGAGAAAGAGAGTCTTGAAAATCAGTTTGAAGATTATTCACCGATATTGGCTCCTGACGGGGCCTCTGCCATCAAGGCCCAGGGTTTCTCTGTCGTGGACATAGACGGGGATACGGTAACCCCTTTGGTAAAAGGAGACGGCAGATGTGCCTATTCCGTGACCGACAAGGACGGCAATACGTTCTGCGCTGTAGAGAAGGGTTTTGAGAGGTGCCGCAGAGGTATCCGCAAACCTCTCTCCTGCTGGATTTTCCCGATAAGGATAAAACAGTTCAGCAACGGCACGCAGGGTCTTATGCTCAGCAGGGAACACCTTTGCTCGGACGCCTTCAAAAAAGGCAAGGAGGAAGGCATAAAAGTATATGAGTTCCTCAAGGAACCCATAATACATAAATTCGGACGGTCTTTCTATGAAGAACTCTGCCTGGCGGCAAAGCTTCTGGAGAATGAGGGAGATTCCTAGTCAGACACTTCCTTCCAGTCTTCCTCTCCCAGTTCTTTCTGGTTGTTTTCCGCCTCTTCAAGAAGCTTCTTGGCGCGGTCGTAATCCTCGTCATTTACGATGAGCTCCACGGCCAGTTTGTCAGAGATGCCCATGTAAGGTATGTTCTGGTGAATCACCTGTGCGGGGATGCCCTCGTTTTCCAACATGCCTTTGGCTATGTTGGCTGAAAAAGCGTTCAGATATTTCTTCAAGGTTCTCATCGCTGAAAAATATTATTGTCCTTGGTTTTCGTTTTCTTCCCTCTGCTGGAGGTATCTTTCAAGCTTCATTGATACTCTTACCACATCCTTTCTCTGGCCTTCCACAGTTACCATTCCTTGGTCTGAGGTGAGGGTAACCGTATCTTCAAACATACGCAACAATCTTATAATGACACTGTTGTTGTGAAGTTTCAGGACATTCGGGTTGCCTTCAGAAACCTCTGTTCTCTCCGGTACCAGGTTCATTTCGCGGAGGAGATTTGCAATTTCCTGTCTTCTTTCAGAGAAGCCCTCCCCGAAAGCAATCTCCCTCTTGTTGTAGCCGATCAGAGGATAAACGGCAGCATACGCTACAAAAAACAATATTACCTTGGTCCACTGACCGTCGAAAAGATTCCATGGCCTGAGGTTTGCATCATGTTCAGAGGTGTAGAACATTACCACAACTATTATTGCAAAAAGCAATGCTACCATAAACAGGCACTTGAGCGAACGGATAATATATCTTAACATAAACGCAACTATTATAGTACAGCCACAAAAGTAAACATTTTTATTGCTATTTTTGCCACAAACGAAAACCAAAGGATATGGAAAAGAAACTTAAAATCATAATCGGAGTGCTCGCAGCCGTCATATTGGTTTTGGCCGGAGTGCTCATTGCCCAGCTGAACAAGAAAACAGAAATCAAGGAAGTGGTTATGGAAGTCACCAGCAGCAAAGACAGTCTTACCAATGCTCTGGCTCTGCTGCAGCAGGAGTATTCTTCACTTTCTTCCACCAACGATACGATCAACACCCAGCTTGAAATAGAGAGGGCCAAGGTAGCCGAACTTATAGAAAAGGTCAAGAAGACAGAGGCTTCCAACGCTTCCCAGCTCCGCAAATATGAGAAGGAACTTGGAACTCTGAGGTCGATAATGAAGAGCTACATCAAGCAGATAGATTCCCTGAACCAGATGAACATAGCCCTCAAGGAAGAAGTTACAGAGGCCAAGAAGCAGGTCCAGGAAACTACCGCCAAGAATGAGGCTCAGGCAAAGAAAATAGAGGAACAGAGCAAGAAGATAACAGAAGGTTCTGCAGTCAAGGGCAGGGGACTTTCCATAGTGGCTCTCAACAAGAGAGGAAAGTCCATGGACCGTTCCAGCCGCGCCGAGCAGTTCAGGGTAAGCCTTTCTCTTGTGGAGAACCCTATCGCGGAGACCGGTCTTATGACAGTCTATATCAGGATAAAGGATCCGGACGGGATACTTATGACAGACGGTGGCCAGCAGGTGTTTACCTGCAACGGAGAGCAGCTCATCTATTCCGCCGCCAGAGAGGTTGACTACCAGGGTCAGGAACTTGACTTGAACATCTTCTTCACTCCAGGTGCCGAACTTGCAAAAGGAACCTACACTGCTGAGGCTTATACCACAAAAGGTAAACTCGGGACAGCTGAAGTATATCTCAAGTAAAGACAAGGCAGCCGAGGCTACTCCCATGGCAGGCATCTATCTGCACATTCCGTTCTGCAACTCGAAGTGCATTTACTGCGGCTTCTACTCAGTAGTTTCAAAAGACTTCAGAAACAAATTCATTCCTGCGCTCAAAAGAGAAATCCTCGGGCGCAGGAATTTCTTTTCCTCCCTGTATCCGTCTGACCGTCTCGTAAAGACACTATACATAGGAGGAGGAACTCCGTCTGTCTTGGATATCAGTATCTTGAAGGAAGCCATATCTTTACTCCGCGATGAGTTTTCTTTTCCGGCAGCAGCTTTTCAAACTGATAATCCGGACGAATTCGAGTTCACGGTGGAAGTCAATCCGGATGACATAACGCCTGATTATGCCCATTCCTTGAGGCAACTCGGAGTCAACCGGGTAAGTATGGGCGTCCAGTCTTTCCAGGATACTCATCTAAAATGGATGTGCCGCCGCCATACTTCCCTCCAGGCCGTAGAAGCATTCAATACCTTGAGATGCGCAGGCTTCCGGAACATTAGCCTGGACCTTATCTTCGGTTTCCCTCTTATGACGGAAATAGAATGGGCAGACAATCTGGACAAGGTCGTATCCCTTGGCCCCGAGCACATTTCCGCATACCAGCTGGGGATAGATCCGGGAACTCCACTTGAAAGACTCGCTGAAAAAGGCCGTTTCTCACTCCCAGGCGATGAGACTTGCGAAAAGATGTACAAAACTCTCCAGAGCAGACTCGCTGAGGCCGGATACTTCCAGTATGAAGTCTCAAACTTCTGCCTTAAAGCTCCTTCCTCCGACAATCAGGAACATTTTAAGGATTACCGTTCCCGCCACAACTCTTCTTACTGGAAAAGAATCCCTTATCTGGGCCTTGGCCCGGGAGCTCATTCTTTCATCGGACGGCACAGGGAGTGGAACTTCTCCAATGTAGCCTCCTACTGCAGCCCGGATATCGTTGAAATCAGAGAAGGGGAAAGCCTTTCTCCTGAAGATATTTTCAATGAAATCCTGATGCTCGGGCTCAGGACAGCTGACGGAGCAGCTCTGGAAGACCTGAGGCAAAGCAGCCCCCAGTCCAGCCTTTTCATTTCAGACCTTCTGCCAAAAGTCCATCATTTTCAGCAAAGCGGCCTCATATCTATAGACAAGGCCGGGGCAATAAAAATACCGCCCGAGCATTTCTTCATCTCGGACGGTATCATAAGAGATTTGTTCGTCTGAACTAGCCGCAGATTCCGTTTGCCACGCAATATCCCTTGATTGCCACTACAGCAAAGATCAGGATGATTGCAGTGCAGTAGATGTATCCGATCCACTGGAGTCTCTTGATCCACTTGTTGTTGTTCCAACCCATAGACTGGAAAGCGCTCCAGAAACCATGAGTCAAGTGCATCCAAATGAAGAAGAACCAGACCAGGTAAACAATCAGAACCCACAGAGGCTTGAAAGTCATTGCGATTGCATCAGATCCTGAAATAGGCTCGTTACCGAGAAACTCCTGAAGCTGCATCTTTGCCCAGAAGTGAGTCAGGTGGAGAGCGATACCCAGCAGGACAACGATACCCAGCACGAGCATGTTCTTTGAAGCCCAACCGTCTGACTTGGTCTTGTTGGCCACTTCGTATCTGTCCTTTCCTCTTGCCTTGTAATCCTGAAGGTACAGGACAAAGGCATAGATGATGTGGATGATGAAGCCGAATGCCAGAACAGGAGTCACAATCTTGATGATTGGAAGACTCATGAACTCGCAGACATGGTCAAAAGCTTCCGCAGACCACAGATAAGCTGCATTCAGACATGCGTGCATAGTGAGGAACAGGATCAGAAACAATCCGCTCAAACTCATAATAACCTTCTTGCCGATAGAAGTTGTAAATATGTTAGCCATATAAATATCAGTAGTTTTAATTATTCAAACCTTAATTCTCAGCGATTCCCTGAAAATCGATGCAATATACACACGATTTTTCTGATAAGCAAAGGGTTTATGGCCAATTGAACTGATTTGTTAAACTAAACCTGTGCCCTCCCCCATTCTAAATGGTATAAAAGGAGTAATACTTTAAGTTGCAATTATTGCATTTATTAGTTAATTTCGTTGTTTGTAAAAGAAAATCAGATTTATGAAATACAACAGAATATTGCTCAAGCTTAGCGGTGAGGCCATGGGCGGGGCGGATGGCCAGGGCCTGGATTCAGAAGTCATCAAGTCTTATGCGGTTGAGATTGCAAAGGCCGTTAAGGCTGGTGTGCAGATAGGAATAGTTGTGGGAGGTGGAAACATCTTCCGCGGAATGAGCGGTGTGAAAGAAGGTTTTGACCGCGTCAAGGGAGACCAGATGGGAATGCTGGCAACCGTCATAAATGGTAAGGCTATAGGTATTTTCCTGGAGGAACAGGGAGTTAAGGCAGAAGTGTTCACCCCGCATCCGATGGAGCCTTTTGCGCGGCATTTCAGCAAAGACAGGGCTATGGAGATCCTCCGCGATGGCGGGGTTGCAATCTTTACCGGCGGAACCGGCAATCCGTTCTTTACCACAGACTCTGCCGCGAGCCTGAAAGCCTGTGAGATAGAGGCTGACGCCCTGCTGAAGGGAACCAAGGTGGACGGAGTCTATACCGCAGACCCGAAGAAGGACCCTACTGCAACAAGATACGACCGTCTTACCTTTGACAAGGCTTTGGCAGACAATTTGAAAGTGATGGACCAGACCGCGTTTACGATGTGCCGTGAGAATGACATCCCTATAGAGGTGTTCGACATGACAGACCCGAAAAACCTGAACCGTCTGCTCTCCGGGGAGAACGTGGGCACTGTAGTGAGCAACAGGTAGTTTCAGCATTTTTGGATAACAAATAAAAACAAGACGATATGGAAATCAAAGTTTCAAAAGACAACATCGCCCAGGGCGTGGAGAAGATGCAGAACGCAATCTCTCACCTTGAGGAAGATCTCAAGACCTTCAGGGCCGGCAAAGCCAACCCTTCCGTACTCAACAATGTGATGGTGGACTATTACGGCACTCCAACCGCAGTTCCAAAGGTAGCTTCCATCACCACTCCTGATCCCAAGAGCATGGTAGTGCAGCCTTGGGAGAAGAAGATGGTAGGTCCTATCGTAAAGGCTATTATGGATGCCAATCTGGGATTCACTCCTATCAACAACGGTGAGAATGTGAGAATCAACATCCCGCCATTGACAGAGGAAAGGAGAAAGGATCTCTGCAAGCAGGCCCGTGCTGCCGGAGAGAACGCCAAGATGAGCATCCGCAACGCCAGAAGAGATGTTGTGGAGGCCCACAAGAAGTTCAAGAAAGACGGTCTGGAAGAAGACGTATGCAAAGATGCGGAGGTTGAAATCCAGAAGCACACAGACACCTTTACCAAGAAGGTTGATGAAATCGTAGCCGCCAAGGAGAAGGAAATAATGACCGTTTAGGTTGTTTTTATAACTATGCTTCTCCCTAAGAAAGGCAGATATACATTCAAGATAGAACAGTACCAGTGTAATGTGCGCAAGATGCTGAGATTCAGTTTTCTTGTGAACACAATGCTGAGTGCTGCAGACTATCATTCCTCCGAAAGGGGGTTCGGAACGGATTATCTCAACGCTCACGGCAAGACCTGGGTGCTGTCCCGTCTTGCCGTTGAGATGATGAGGATTCCCTCCCGCCACGAAGTCATAGCCGTTGAAACCTGGGTGGAAAAGGTCCATCCGCTGTTTACCAGCAGAAACTTCCGCATGAGTGTGGATTCCACCAATGAGGTTCTCGGATGGGGAAGGAGCGTGTGGGCCATGATAGACACCACCACCCGTCATCCGGTAAACCTTTTGGAAATAAAGGATGGAGCCATACAGGATTTCGTGGTTGAAACGGATTCTCCTGATTTCCTTGAAGTCCCTATCTCAAAGCCAGTCCGCATCCAGGCGGAGGATCTTTCTCTGGCAAGAGAGGTGGAAACTTTTTTCAGCGATGTGGATTTCAACGGCCACATCAACTCCATGCGCTATCTGGACCACATATTGGATCTCTTCCCTCTGGAGTGGCACAAGAAAAACAACATCAAGCGCCTGGACATAGCGTATGTTGCAGAGGGAAAACCGGAAATCCCGATCAGGATATACAAAAATGTCCTCCAGGAAAACCCAGAGGACAATTCTACAGATTACGGCTTCAAGATTCTTCAGAAACTTCCTGAAAACCAGGAAGAGACGGAAGCCTGCCGTCTGCGGCTCAGGACCATTCCGCTGATGCCGTAACAGTTTCTCTTTACTCTACGATAGCCTGGATGCCAGGGAGGACTTTGCCCTCAAGGCTTTCCAGCATAGCACCGCCGCCAGTGGAAACGTAGCTGACCTTGTCTGCGTAACCCATCTGGTTGACTGCGGCTACTGAGTCTCCGCCGCCCACCAGGGTGAACACGCCCTTTTCCTGGGTAGCCTTTGCAAGAGCCTTTGCTATGTGGAGGGTTCCCTGTGCGAACCAAGGCATCTCAAACACTCCGACAGGACCGTTCCACAGGACAGTCTTGGAGCTGTTGATGATATCCTCAACCTCTACAAGGAAATCCGTTCCGACATCCATTCCCATCCATCCGTCAGGAATCTCGTCTATCTTGACAATCATCTTTGTGGCGTCGTTTTCAAAGCGGTTGGCCACGACGCTGTATTTTGGAAGAAAGACCTTTGTGCCTTTCTTTTCGGCAGCGGCAAGAATGTCCAGCGCTACCTGCATCTGGTCGTCTTCGCAGAGAGAAGCTCCTATCTTTCCACCCTTGGCTTTTACGAAAGTGTAGGCCATTCCGCCTCCAATCACCAGGTTGTCAACTTTTTCCACGAGGTTCTGGAGAATGCCGATCTTGGAAGAAACCTTGCTTCCGCCAATGATGGCGGTAACCGGATGCTGAGGCTCGTTCACCACTTTGTTGATGGCCTTGATCTCACCTTCCATTATGTAGCCGAACATCTTGTCCTCAGGGAAGAACTTGGCTATCAGTGCTGTTGAAGCATGTGCACGGTGAGCGGTTCCGAAAGCGTCGTTGATGTAGCAGTCTGCATAAGAGGCAAGATGCTTGGTGAACTCTTTCTGGCTTTCCTTCACCTTGGCCTTTGCTGCCTTTTTCTCTTCATCAGTTGCGTCATCGCTGAGCCCTCTTGGCTTGCCCTCTTCCTCTGCATAGAAGCGGAGGTTTTCAAGCAGCAGAACTTCTCCCGGTTTTAGATTCTTGGCGGCCTCGTCTGCCTTCATGCAGTCCGGGCAGAACTGGATCTTCTGTCCGAGAAGCTCTTCTACCTTGTAAACTATATGTTCAAGTGAAAATTTCTTGTCCACGCCCTTCGGTCTTCCCAGATGTGACATCAGGATTATGGAACCTCCACCACTGAGCACTTTCTTGATTGTAGGAACTGCGGCGCGGATTCTGGTATCGTCTGTAACCTTGAAATCCTTGTCCAATGGAACATTGAAGTCCACCCTGGCAATAACTCTCTTGCCTTTGAAATCGTAAGTGTCGATAAACTTCTGCATAATATATTGATATTAGTTTTAAACAATCAAATAATGCTTTTCGGGTGCAAAAATAAAAAAGTATTTTCAAAGACAGAAAAGGTTATATTTGTACAGTTAGACTAAAATGTTCAGGTTATGAGCGAGAAAGAAAAGATTCAACTGTTCGAGGACAGAAAGATCCGTTCCGTTTGGGACGAAGAGAAGGAGAAGTGGTTCTTTTCCGTGGTGGATGTATGTTGGGTTCTCACGGACCAGCCAAGTCTGGACAGAGCCCGTAATTATTGGAAGGTCCTGAAAAAGAGGCTAATGGAGGAGGGGAATCAATCGGTTACAAATTGTAACCAACTGAAAATGGTGTCCCCCAAAGATGGTAAAAGATATCTGACAGATGTTGCTGATATGGAGCAAATGCTCAGGATTATACAATCTATTCCGTCAAAGAGAGCTGAGCCTTTTAAAGTTTGGATGGCAAAAGTTGCTTCTGAGCGCATAGACCAGATGATAGACCCCGAAAAGAGTATAGACCAGGCAATGGCTGATTATCGCCGACTGGGTTATTCGGAGGCCTGGATCAATCGCAGAATAAAATCAATAGAAATAAGAAAGGGTCTCACTGACGAGTGGAAAAGAGGCGGTGTTACCCAAGAAGTTGATTTCGCGTTTCTCACTGATTTGATGTCCAAAACCTGGAGTGGTTTTACAACAAAAGAATACAAGAAGTTCAAGGGTTTAACAAAGGAGAATCTCCGCGATAACATGACCAATATTGAGCTGCTTTTGAATGCCCTTGCAGAAGAAACCGCAACCCAAATCAGCAAAGAGCGAAATCCAGAGGGGTTGAAAGAGAACGCGACGATAGCGAACGAAGGTGCCGAGGTTGCTAAATCCACTCGCGGAGATATTGAGAAGAGACTCGGACACAGTGTTGTGAGTTCTGAAAAGGCGATAGATTACATTCAGCCGGCGGATGAACTCCCATTCCCGAAAAAGAAACGGAAAAAATAATAGCCGCGTTATGTTTTACAAGCATTATCTTTGCGGAGCAATATTATATGGCACAGACAGAGCACAACATATCCATCGAGAGCCCGGCTGGGTGGAAGGACTATGAAATCATTGATTCCGGAGATGGCTACAAACTGGAACGGTTTGGAGATTTCATAATGTCCAGGCCTGAGCCTAAGGCATTGTGGAGCAAGAGCCTCAGCGATGCGGAGTGGAGAAGGATGGCTCACACCGTATTCCATCCCGGTGCCGGATTCGGCAAGGCCGGAAAGGAAGATGTGGGAACCTGGGAGATGCTAAAGAAGATGCCTGACAGATGGTTCATCGAATACAAGGGGAGAGACCGTATGGCGTCGGAGTGGAGCAGCCGCCGTCATGGAATCCCGGTTCCCGGAACGGCCGGCTCTTCTGAAAGCGGGGGATTGTATCTGAAGATGCGCCTCGGGCTTACATCTTTCAAGCACGTGGGGGTCTTTCCGGAGCAGGCGTCCAACTGGGAATGGATTTATTCTCACACACAGATGCTGTGCAACACCTTTCAGGTAAACTCTTTGCATCGCGAAGAAAACAATGCTGGCGGAAATAAGGTTAAAGTTCTCAACCTGTTTGCCTATACGGGAGGAGCTACCCTTGCGGCAAAATGCGCAGGGGCTGAAGTTACGCACGTGGATTCCGTAAAACAGGTGGTGAATTGGGCAAGGGAGAACATGGCTCTTTCTTCTCTGGACAACATCCGCTGGATTGTAGATGATGCCTTGAAGTTTGTCAAGAGAGAGATACGCCGAGGAAATGTTTACAACGGGCTGATCCTGGACCCTCCGGCATACGGTCACGGTCCTGACGGAGAACGCTGGAAGCTGGATGAGCTTCTGTTCGAGATGCTGGAAGAATGTTCCAAAATCGTTTCAAAAGAGCATTCGTTTGTGGTGCTGAACCTCTATTCCAACGGCTATTCCGCTCTTCTGGCAGATACTTTGCTCAAGAAAGCGTTCGGCGACCTTGAAAAAGAAGCAAGATCTTCTGCTCAGTATGAAAGCGGAGAGCTTGCTCTTGAAGACCGTTTCGGGAAGGTGATGCCGCTGAGCGTCTTTACTAGAAGATTCATTCCATAAAAACAAAACAACAGATATGACATTGGCAAGTATATTCAATATCCTGGCAGTCAAATGGGATGTAAGCCCTTACATCTTTTCCATAGGAGGATTCCAGCTCAGATGGTACGGGGTGCTTTTCGTATCAGGCTTTATATTCGGGTACTGGCTGTTCTCAAAATTCTACAAGAGAGAAGGCCTTCCGTCCAAGCTCCTGGACCCGATGCTGTATATGCTTCTGATATGCGCTCTTGTGGGAGCTAGGTTGGGCCACGTGTTCTTCTATGAGTGGGGTTACTATAAGAATAACCTCGGAGAAATCTTGAAGGTGTGGCACGGCGGGCTTGCCAGCCACGGGGGAGCAATCGCCATCCTGTTCGGGATATGGTGGTATGCCCACAAATACGGCAAGAAGTACAACATAGACTATGTGTGGATTTGCGACCGCCTGGCCCTTGCGATTCCTTTTGCCGGAATGGCCATTAGACTGGGCAACCTGATGAATTCTGAAATCTACGGATACGAGACCAGTGTTCCTTGGGGATTCATTTTCGTCCGCGACGGGCAAAGCGTTCCGCATCATCCGACACAGCTCTACGAAGCCCTGTCATATCTTCTTATAGGCCTCATACTGAACTGGATATATCGCAGACACAAAGACAACAGGAAAGCTCCTTACAGAGGCTTTCTGTTCGGGCTTTTCCTTGTGCTTCTTTTCGGGGCAAGGTTCCTGATAGAGTTCTGCAAACTTCCTCAGGAAGGTTCTGACGCCGTGGCTGCTGCTGGCGGAAGGCTTCTGAACAACGGCCAGCTCCTGAGCATTCCGTTCGTGGTTGCGGGCCTGCTGTTCATCATCTTCAGCTACAGGTTCAAGAAACCTATGCTCCGCCAGGAGTTGCCTAATGCCACCAAGACGACTGGTCGTTAGGGTCGTAAACTCTGGTTACGGTAAAATCTCCTTCTCCGCTCGGGTAGATAATCTTAGGATAACATCCTGTGGTTATCGTAATCTTCTTTACAAAGGGCGCAAGGGTAAGGTCCAGAACTTCAAGCTTTTTCATGTGCCTCAGGTCTAATTCTTCAACCGTGGCGTTTCCAGGGTTGAGATATTTCAGGTTAGGGAAGTGCTTCAGAAAATCCACGTTGGAGATGATGTTCTTTCTTCCGCCGTATCCCAGATAAAGAGTGTCTGCCACATTTGCCTCGGCGAATGTTACAATCCCGTCTTTATTTGTGTCAACAATTGCAAAACACCTTGCAAAAGGTGAATAATCTATCGCGATGAAAACAGAATCAGCTTTTTCTGTTTTGGCGTTCTGTGCTTTAAGGCAAATAGCGGAAAATACAAGCGCGGCCAGTATGAGCAACTTTTTCATTTATACAGATTTATTTTTTGATTTTCATTTTTCTCCAGGCATGAGGGCAGGCTTTTGTGTGCTTGTTGAGGCGGTCTATGACTTTCAGGAAATCGTTGGCCTCGACACGGCTGCCGTCATCCCAATAAATTGGAATGCTGTCCAGGCGCCTTGCCGTATATTTATTGCCTTCTTTTGTTATGGCAACGGGCATAAGGTCTCCGTCTGCATCGCGGATGTTCACAATTCCCACATCATCGTATTTAGGCTCTTTGGCAGATTGCGAATATGTGAAACCAATGCCGAACTTTCCGTCTTTTTCAGTAATCACCAGTTCTTTGGAACTTCTTGAGCTGTATTGGTTGTGCATGCTTTCATATACATAAGCCTGTGTCTCAAGCGGGGTTACATTGTCGTAATCGCAACTCAGGAGTTCGGACGAGCCGTATGAGTGGTCTGCAAAAGTGTTGTGGCGCGTAACTACATAACCCATCTTGCCGTTGTTTATCACTTTGTAGTAGTCGTCCCACATGGTAACTTCCTTTCCGTTTATGTCTTTGTATTTAAGTTCGCTTACCTCCATCATTCCGGTAAGGATGATATCGTCGTATTTTTCTTCTGGTCTTGCGCCAAAGATATTATTGCAGTTATATGCCAGTATCTTGCTCTTTCCCGTATCATAGTCCTTGGCAATCATGGCAATCAGTTCTCCCCTGGTAGGATGCTGCCTTCCGGTGATTTCCACGTGGCTGTAATGTCCGCCGTAGAAGTCAAAGTGGTAGGCGTTCTTGGATCTGTCGAGAACATTGCGGCCTATCATATAGTGCATATAGCCCTGTGAATCCTTGAATCCGAACACAACCGGAGAACCAGTGCCTCCTTCAGAGATAAAGATGCAGTCGTCATATTCAAACGGCACCAGAATCCTTCCGTTGTCTGTTGGTTCAATCATTCCCCATTTTCCGTTCTTGTCCTGGAGAACCACGCCATACATGTCGAATATGTGGATGTTGTGGTACTTTCCAGGTTTGACATACCATCTTTTTGCTCCATTGTCCCAGATTCCTTCCGTTCCGTTTTTCTCTATGACCTGCATAATTCCCCAGTTCTTGTCCTTGACGCTGCGGTCATATTCCCTTACGTGGTGGTCTCTGTTGAATACACGTTCAGAGCTCCAGGAAAACAGGGCCCTGAGCCCTTCGAACAAGAGAGCTGCCGCAGCCTCTCCGGCTACTCCGGCAACGTCCAGCATAGCCTGACCTTCAGCAGTTTCCCTTATGGGTTTTGGCGGAATGTAAGAACTGCCGGCGTGGTCTGCAAAGGTTACATAATGGTGATCTCCCTGGGCATTATAGTTGTAAGATCCCGTATAAGCCTGGTATCCGGAACTGTTAGAGTTGTTCTGATTGCCGGCGCTTTGCCCTCCCTCATAATTCGGGCATCCCGGCTTGTGGGGCTCCCGTCTTGGAGAATCACTTCTGTTGGCTCCGCAATAGCAGCAGACCGGGTCGCTGACCGGAGGAACATTTATTCTGGCGTTCCCGCCCATGGCCCTCAAGGTTTCCAGTGTGCTTTGCCCATAGCAGGAGTTTACCTTGGAAGATATGCTCACAAATACTCCGGCCGCCAGCAGAAACAACATCGCTGATTTAAAAACAGTTTTCATAATCAAAAGCATTAAGAGTTATTGCAAAATTATAATATTGGATTGTCGCCCTTGTGGTGGATTCCACTACAAGAATCATCTGGCTATGATTAACTTTGCAAAAAAATCAATAGCTATGAAAAAGATCATTAATGTAGCGAGAACAAAGGGATTGGTTCTTTTATCAATTTTCTTGTTTGTCTCAATATTTGCTGCAGCACAAGGCAAAAGGGTCAGGACGGGAGGCCAGGGTGTTTCATCCTCCCAGACTCAAGGAACTGCGCAGAACCGGCCGGCGTACAAACAGGCTTCAGGACAAACAGTTACCACCGCAGGAGGCCAAAAGGTTGCAATGGCACAGCAACCACAGTTGCTGGAACCCGTGGAGATTTCCGGCAGCCTGAAGACAATGCTGAAGTCAGACCATATGACTTTCTGCAACATTCCTCTGAATCTTAATATCGATGATTTTGCGGACAGGCTGGAAGACGCCGATTTTGAATATGAGGATGACCAATCGGAAGATCTTTATGTGAACGGTATTTCCAATGTTGATGTTTATTCCGGGATCTTTCCGTCAATGGCTGTTACGGCATATATCCATTACAGGAAAGACCGTATGGTTTACCGTGTTGAACTGCAGACCAATTCAAATTCAGATGAAAACACAAAGATTCTGTTCAATAACTGGCATAAAAGACTGAAGGTTTATGTAGATGGCGGAGAAGGGGACAACGTTGAGGAACCTATAGCCTTCTCACAGTCCGGCCCGGGCATTTACAATATAACTTTCTTCCCAGAAGAAAACAGCAAGGCAGATGTCAAGGGCTGGATTCTGCTTAGAATCGTGTATAAAGATAAGACAGACTCCGACTACGACGAGAACCATTCATCCTTCGTCACCGTAGATTATATAGACGCCCAAACCATCCCGGCCGAAGTCAAAGCCTCCTGGGGCACCTAAGGCACCTAATCTTATAGATGTCTTTTGTAATCCATGCTTTCATGCAGGATTATTTCAAATGTTTGAGCAGGCGTTTTGAGAAGTGGACCGTGCCGAGGTCTGTCATGTGGTTGCCGTCCACGGTGTCTTCGTTGCCGATGCCCTTTTCCTTTGATACATCTATGAACTTGAGGTTCTTCAGCGGGCCAGTCTTTATCTCTTCTCCGGAGACAGGGTCCTTGATGGTAGTCCCGTGTTTTCTGAGTCTCTTGTAGATGTCGCGGATAAGGATATTTTCCTTGACCATATCGTCGTTGTTGCCCGGCAGGATGAACTGCTGAGGATACTCGAAGTTGTTGACCAGATATACCGGCACTCCAGGGTTGGAGTAGGCTATCCATCCGATGAAATAGTCTGAGCTGTCGCGGGTTGTGTTGTAGGTGCAGTTAGGCAGGCAGTCCAGCACTATCGCTGAGACAGGAATGGTCTTGATCCAGTCTGCCATATTGCCGTCCATCCTTCCGTTGCCGGAAAAACCGAGGTTGATGACAGGCCTGTCGAGCTTTCTTGATATGATGGAAGGATATGCCATACCTGGCCTTGAAACGCATCCGCCCTGGGTTATGCTGGTTCCGTAGATGAGGATCGGGAGCTTGTTCTCCACCAGGCTGCCGGCAGGGGCGTAGATGGAGGCGGTGGAATCTATTCCGATTTCCATATTCTCAACACCGTCATACAGAGGCAGATAAATCATATACTCCTTCTTCCCTCCATACATCTTCTTGACAAATGTGTTGATGGAGTTCTTTCCGTTAGGGAACGCTGTTCCGGCAAACTTCCAGTCTTTGCCTTTGTCCAGGACATAGAGGTCCATTCCCTTGATTCCGGTGTAGGCCATGTGGCTCATACCAAAATTGTAGGTCAGGGTCCATTTTGCCCCTATGCACTGGGCGTCTGTGGAGAAGCGGATGGCTATTCCGGCTCCGTCGCAGCCAAGGTCCCAAAGCTCTTTCCTTACCACACCTTTCAGCTTGTCAGGCAGGCGGTAGTAATAGCAGCTGTCGTTCTGCGGCTTTTCAGCCTGTCCTATCATAACTGCATTTCCTTCTGCGATAAGCTGTTTTACATCATAATACTTGAGTTCAGACGCTTTCTGCGCATAAACGTTCTGCAGGCCAAAGGCAGCCGCAGCAAACAAGAGCAATGAAAAAAATTTCTTCATATTATATGTGTTTATATCTTGATTCCGGTATAGTTGTTCAGACTTTTATCCACTCGATTTTTATGCCCCGCCGTTCCATTCCCCTGAGCCAGGTCATCTGCCGCTTTGCAAACTGATGGATTGCAATGGCCAGATGTTCTTTCATGTAGTCGTATGGGATTTCTCCCGTAAGGTACTGCGTCAGAAACTTGTATTCAAGCCCGTAGTAGATGAGGTCATCGGGTTTGATTCCTTTGTCCAGCAGGGCCTTGACTTCTTCCACCATACCGCTTTGGAGCCTTTCTTCCAACCTCCGGTCTATTCTCTGGTTCCGTATTTCGCGGTCTGGGTTGAGAGCAATGTAATGTACCTTCTCGGGACCTTTGAAGGATTCTTCTTGCTGAGGAATCTTGTCGTATGCGAGCTCGATTTCTATGGCACGGATAACTCGTTTCTTGGTGTCAAAGTCAGTGTTGTTGTGGGGGGCGGTCCCGTGCTTTGCCTTAAGGTCCGCAAGAATGGAAACAAGTTCTTCCATAGTCTTTTGCTCCAGCTCTTTCCGGAGTTGAGGGTCAGGAGCTACTTCCTTGAGGTCATAGCCCTTGCACACGGCTTCTATGTAAAGGCCGCTGCCTCCGCAGAGAATAGGGAAGATGTTCTCATCGCGGAGTCTTTTATAGACTATCTGAAAGTCTTTCTGGTAGCGGAAAAGGTCGTATTTCTCTCCGGCCTGGGCAATGTCTATCAGGTGATAGGGAATCTCTCCGTACTCGGCGATGTCTTTGCCGGTTCCGATGTCCATTCCGCTATAGACTTGCCGGGAGTCCGCGCTGATGATGTGACATCCGCTATAAGAAATCTCCCCCGTCTTGCATAGGGAGTTGATCCTTCTGGCCAGCCTTACCGCAAAAGCCGTCTTGCCTGAAGCTGTAGGCCCCATGACAACCAGCATATCGCAGTCCAGCCATTCCCGTTTGAAAAGCATGTCGTCCATAAGCGCATTGCAAAAATAGCAAAATTTTGCCGTTTTTAGTAACTATCAGATATTCAACCAGATGATACATTGAGGGGTATGGGAAACAGCCACCCTTCAATGTCTTAAAATGTTGAATGTAAGATGTTTGTGAAAAACGGGCTGGATTAATTATAAAAGTGCTACATTTGCGCCGATGAAAGAGAAGAAAGCCAAAATAGATATCCGTAACCGCAGGGCCGGGTTCGACTACGAGTTCCTGGAGAACTTCACTGCGGGTATTGTGCTGTACGGAACGGAGATAAAGTCCATCCGCGCAGGCAAGGCTTCTTTGGCTGATACTTACTGCGTTTTCAACGGTGGAGAGCTCTATGTGAAGAAC
Organism: uncultured Bacteroidales bacterium; assembly: GCA_900316795.1. Classification (GTDB taxonomy): domain Bacteria; phylum Bacteroidota; class Bacteroidia; order Bacteroidales; family UBA932; genus Egerieousia. The sequence goes on from ONEF01000004.1 coordinate 94,600, forward strand.
ATGCACATCGCCGAGTACTTCTGGGCAAGCTACAACCGCAAGGATCCAAAGAGAGACCGCAAGCTTCTTCTTAACCGCAAGGAACTCAACCGTCTCCAGAGAAGTGTAAAAGAGAAGGGTCTTACGATAGTTCCTACCAGGCTATTCATCAGCGACAACGGATACGCCAAGCTGAACATCGCCCTTGCCAAGGGAAAGAAGGAATACGACAAGAGAGAGTCCATCAAGGACAAGGACCGCCGCCGTGCCGAGCAGAGGGGCGACGATTATTGAGAAAGTTGATGTCCGGGTGTGCTTGAGTTGGTTGATGTCCGGGGATGTGGTTCGGAGGGTTATTTAAGGTCGTTCAAATCTACAAGCTTGTTGATTATGGCATAGACCGTGATACCGGAGATGGAATTGATTCCGGTTTTGCGGGAGATGTTCTTGCGGTGTGTGGTCACGGTATGTATGGAAAGATTAAGCTTGTCCGCTATTTCTTTGTTGGTCAGACCCTTGGCAACCTCAGCCACAATATCTTTCTCTCTTTCAGACAGTGAACTGGCATGTTCGGCTTCAGATTCCGGATTGTTTGTTCCACCTTTTTCTGAAGAGTTTTTGTGAACAAGGGAGCAGATGGCCGGTAGCAGAAGCTTGTCCTCTATGGCCGTATGTTTTTTGAGGTCTTCCTCAATGGAATAGATGTCTTTCAGTATCTCTGTCCTCAACGATGGGGAATAACTGTCCGGAAGGTATTTCAGAATGGTGTTCTTGAGGTCTGAAAGCTTTTCCTCTATGTTGGTGTGGTTTTCTGAAAACAGTTGCAGGTCAAATGGTGCGCTTCGGGTTTCTTCTTTTTCCAGAAGTTCTTTCAGGAACGGGAAGACTATGTTCTCCTCAAAGATGAAATGGTGCCGCATCTCATCGCTGTAATCGTCATAGAACCTGTTGATGATCTTTGCGTTGTTCTGGTCTCCTTCTTTGAGAAGGCGATGGATCTTGTCGTGAAGTGCAGGGAAGCTTTTTCTCGAGTAATACTCGTGGGATGTCTGAAGATAGGCTATCAGCCTGGACATGTCTTCTTTGGACAGGCTGTCTGCCTGTGGCTGGTAAGCGCTGTTGTTGTATATGTTGAATACGCTGAGAACCAGATTCTCAGACAAACCGTATCTTTTGCAGATATCTTCTATTGTAGCCTCGTGGAACCCCAGACGTATGTTGAGCCTTTCCAAAACGGAAAGGATGCCGGGGTTGGCATTTACGACATCTGCAAGGTGTGAGGTAGAAGAAACCATATTGAGTCTTTTTTGTAATGTGTCTGATTGTCAAGTGCTGTTTGGGCTACAAAAATTTCCGCATCAGCACCGCCTCCGTGAAAGAGGCGGCGTATGCGGTAAAACAACTAACGTAAATACACTTATGAATCTAAGACGATGCAAAGGTACTGCGTCGTTGCCGGGGTGTCAATACCGGAAAATGGGTATTTTCTTCTTCCGGTGTTTATATGTTACTGGCAGGTGCAGACGAGGTTGCGGTCTCCGTAACCGTCATCTACTCTGGATACTGCAGGCCAGAACTTGTTCTCCCTGATCCATTCCAGCGGATATGCGGCAAGTTCCCTGGAATATGGATGGTTCCAGGAATCTGAGCAGCATTCTTCTGCCGTGTGCGGAGCGTTGGCTACAGGATTGTCCTTAGGGTCAAACTCTCCTGCGGCAATTTTCTCGCACTCTGCCTTGATGGTCTTCATGGCCTCTATGAAACGGTCCATCTCCTCCTTAGGTTCACTCTCGGTAGGCTCAACCATAAGAGTTTCGTGAACAGGGAAGGAGAGTGTCGGTGCGTGGAACCCGAAGTCCATCAGTCTCTTTGCAATGTCTGTAGAACCTACGCCGTATTTCTTCATGAAGTCTCTGCAATCCAGCAGGCACTCGTGGGCTACTCTTCCTGTAGCGCCGGAGTAAACCGTAGGATATTCATTCTTAAGTTGCTCAGCGATATAATTTGCGTTGAGGATAGCCACTTCTGAAGAAGCCTTGAGCCCTTCTGCGCCCAGAAGCTTGATGTAGGCGTGGGTTATAGGAAGCAGGAGAGGGTTTCCGTAAAGTGCTGAAGATACGGCGTCTTCTCCCTTGCAGCCCTTGGCCTTCTTGCAGATCCTTGCTATGCAGTTCTCTTCTGGATGTCCTGGGAGATAAGGAGCAAGTTCAGCTGTGCAGCAGATAGGTCCAACTCCAGGACCGCCGCCGCCGTGAGGCATTGCAAACGATTTGTGGAGGTTGAGGTGGCAGATGTCGGCTCCTATTGTTCCAGGATTTGTCAGTCCGATCTGGGCGTTCATGTTGGCTCCGTCCATATAGACCTTCCCGCCGAACTTGTGGATGGCGTCAACTATCTCCTTGATCTTTACTTCAAATACTCCGTGAGTGGAAGGGTAGGTGATCATCAATCCGGCAAGGTTTTCACCAGCAGCCTCGGCCTTCTGCTCAAGTTCCTCGACATTGATGTTTCCGTTTTCGTCACATCCTACGAGAACTATGTTGAAACCGGCCATTGCCGCAGAAGCCGGGTTGGTTCCGTGGGCGGAAGTAGGGATTATCATCACGTTGCGGTTTTCCTGGCCGTTGGCCTTGAAGTAGCGGCGGATGGTGGTAAGTCCGGCATACTCTCCTGCGGCACCGGAATTCGGCTGGAGAGAGCAGGCTGCAAAACCGGTGATGGTGTTCAGGTCCTGCATAAGCTCGTCTATGAGCTGCATATAGCCTTCTACCTGGTCTTTAGGTGCCAGAGGATGTACATTGGTAAGTTCACTCCAGCTCAGAGGCATCATCTCAACAGCAGCGTTGAGCTTCATTGTGCAGCTTCCCAGAGGAATCATGGAGTGTGCCAGTGAGATGTCTTTTCTCTCGAGCTTCTTGATGAAACGCATCATGGCGGTTTCGCTGTGGTAGGAGTTGAATACTTTCTCCGTCAGGAAAGGAGTTTCTCTTTTCATGAAAGTTCTCTCGATCTGGCAGTGGTGACCTTTTCCGCAGTTGTTCCCTTCCGGATGCTGATGGTGGCAGCAAGGCTGTATTCCAAATATTCCCAGAATCTTGTGGGCCTCTTGCTTGCAGCTGAGCTCATCGAAGCTGATCTTTATCTTTCCGCAGGCGGCATAGAAGAAGTTCAGGCCTTCAGCCAGCGCTTTCTCCCTGATGGCCTCTGTATCCAGAAGCTGGAGCTTGCCGTTTTCGTCGTTCTTTCCGATTATCTCGATGGTGTCAAAGAACTCCTCGTTGGTGAGTACATATCCGGCTTCTTTCAGATGGGATGCTACCCTGTGAGCAAAGCGTTCGGCGTTCTGGGCGATGGACTTCAGGCCCTCCGGTCCGTGGTAAACAGCGTACATTCCGCTCATCGTTGCCATAAGAGCTGTTGCGGTACATACGTTGGATGTTGCCTTTTCTCTCTTGATGTGCTGCTCACGGGTCTGCAGGGCCAGCCTTACGGCTTTGTTGCCCAGGCGGTCAACGGTAACGCCGATGATTCTTCCAGGAACACTTCTCTTGTATTCTTCCCTGGTTGCAAGGTAACCGGCGACAGGTCCTCCGAAGCCCATCGGGAGTCCGAGTCTCTGGGCACTTCCGACAGCTATGTCAGCTCCCCAGGCAGCCGGTTCCTTCAGAACGGCAAGGGAGAGGATGTCGCAGTATGCGGTAACCATAGCTCCGGCATCGTGCATCTTCTGGCAGAAAGAGCTGTAGTCTCTTACTTCTCCGTCTGCGGCAGGATATTGTACCAATGCACCGAAGCACATAGGGTCAACTTCCCAGTTTTTCCAGTCGCCGAGGACAACCTTGATTCCAAGGCCTTCCGCCCTTGTGCGGATAACGGACTTTACCTGAGGGAAAACCTCGTCATCTACAAAGAGCACGTTCTTTCCGGCCTTCTGGGCATCGCGGCTCCTGAGGTTGAACATCACCCTCATAGCCTCTCCGGCTGCCTGGCTGTCGTCCAGCATTGAGCAGTTGGAAAGAGGGAATCCGGTCAGGGAGCTGATGACCGTCTGGAAAATCAGCAGAGCCTCAAGTCTCCCCTGTGAGATCTCGGCCTGATAAGGAGTGTATGAAGTGTACCAGCAAGGGTTCTCGAAAATGTTCCTTATTATGACTGGAAGGACACCTGTTCCGTAGTAACCCTGCCCGATGAGGGAACGGAAATTCTTGTTTTTTGAAACCATCTCTTTCAGATGTGCCAGATAGGCGTTTTCAGTCATCGGGGCGTCCATCTTAAGGTCTTCCTTGAGTAGGATGTTTTCCGGGACTGTCTGCCTTACGAGTTCTTCCATTGTGTTTACGCCAAGGGTTGAGAGCATCGTCCTGATGTCCTCTTCTCTTGGTCCTATGTGCCTTTGTGCAAAAGTGTATGACATATTGATACCGTTTGTTTAATATTTGCTTTGTTTCTGCTTTATGTTTGTTGGTTTGGAGCCTCTGTCGCTGAAGATAACAAACCTCAACACAATCTACAAAGATAAAACTTTAATGCATCAAAGCATAAGGTTTCTTACATTAAAAGGTTGGGACAGATGATAATTTTCATTTTTTGTATATTTGCCCGATACTAAACACTAAAAACCGACGCTATGAGTTTACTCAGCAAAAAAATTTCCGAATTGCAGGAGAGGACCCAGCATGCTCTACAAGGCGGAGGCGACAAGGCCATAGCCAAGCAGATTGCGATGGGAAAACTTCCTGCCAGAGAGCGTATCAGAAAACTCCTTGACGAAGGAACTTTCTATGAATACGACCTGTTTATCCAGCACGATGCTCGTGAGTTCGGCATGGAGAAGAAAGACCTTGCCGGAGATGGCGTGGTCATAGGTACCGGAAAAATCAACGGGCAGCCTGTCGCCGTTTACGCACAGGACTTTACAGTGGCCGGCGGCTCTTTGGGCAGTATGCACGCCCGCAAGATTACCAAGATTATGGACTATGCCCTTAAGATGAGAATCCCTCTTATCGGCATCAACGATTCAGGTGGAGCCAGGATTCAGGAAGGAGTCAATTCCCTTGCAGGCTATGGCGAGATATTTTTCCGCAACACCCTCAACAGCGGAGTGATTCCTCAGATTTCCGTCATACTCGGCCCTTGTGCCGGCGGCGCTGTTTATTCACCTGCTCTTACTGATTATGTGTTTGTGGTGGACAAGATTTCAAAGATGTTCATCACCGGTCCTGAGGTTATCAAGTCTGTCCTCGGCGAGGAAATAGACATGGAAAGTCTTGGAGGAGCCAGAGTCCATTGCGAGACAACTGGAAACGCGCACTTCTTTGCCGAGAGCGAGGACGAGTGCTTTGCACAGATCAAGACACTGCTTTCTTACCTGCCGGCCAACAACCAGGTTCAGCCTCAGGAGCAGAAACCTGCTCAGCCGCTGAAGAAATACAACATAGTCAAGACAGTTCCCGCTGACCCTACTGAGCCATACGATGTGAGAAATGTCATAAAGGCTATCGTTGACAACTCTGAATTTTTTGAAGTTCAGGAACTTTGGGCTAAGAATATTGTGGTCGGGTACGGAAGGATAGAAGGGCGCACCGTTGGCTTTGTTGCCAACCAGCCTCTTTACCTTGCCGGAGTTTTGGACTGCGACTCTTCAGACAAGGCCGCAAGGTTCATCCGTTTCTGCGACGCTTTCAACATTCCTATCGTCACCCTCGAGGATATGCCGGGCTATCTGCCGGGCGTGGACCAGGAACATGCCGGCGTAATCCGCCACGGGGCAAAGCTCCTGTACGCTTATTCAGAGGCCACCGTTCCAAAGATAACCGTCATCCTCAGGAAGGCTTACGGCGGAGGTTACATCGCCATGAACTCCCGCCACCTTAGAGCCGATTTCGTGTTTGCATGGCCGACCGCCGAGATTGCAGTGATGGGTCCTCAGGGTGCAGCCAACATAATTTTCCGCAAGGAGATTATGGAGGCCGAAGATCCGGAGGCGATGCGCAAGCAGAAAGTCGCCGAGTACAAGGAGAAGTTTGCAAACCCTTATGTGGCTGCTTCAAAGGGATATATAGACTCAGTTATCAATCCTGCAGACACCCGCAAGTTCATTCTCCAGTCTCTGGACATATCACAGCACAAGAACGCCGGCATGCCTAAGAAAAAGCACGGCATTCCACCGTTTTAATGGTTTCACTGTCTTAAAGCAGAATGGATATGACAGAAACGAAAAACAAAACAGAAAACCCTCAACAGCAGGAGCCGCTGGAAGAGTTGCATACATTGGGAGAAATCAGCGATGCCGTGGTGGTTTCCCTTCCCGTCCCTTCCAAGAAGAAGTTCCGCATTTATGAGGAGGGTCGTGAATACAAGACATATCTGACGAAGAAATTTATGGAGAGGAAGCCTTGGACGGCACCCGATCCTCTGAAGGTTTTGTCTCACATTCCCGGCTCCGTGATGGAGATTTTTGTAAAACCGGGGCAGACGGTCAAGAAAGGGGAAAAGCTTATGATCTACGAAGCAATGAAGATGATGAATGTCATCGAAGCTCCGATGGACGGCAAGATCAAGGAGGTTAATGTCAAAGTGGGAGAATCTCTTCCAAAAGGAGCCCTGCTTGTAACCTTCCTCAAACCTCAGAAGAAATGACCGCAGACGGGTTGAGACATCCGGTATTCAACGGCAAAAGGGGGATGACAACTTCAAAGAAGTCATCCCTTCTTTTTTTGCGTTATCGGCAAGATTTTGGTAATCAAGGATAAAGGCAATTTTCGGTAGGGGGGAGTCGCATATAGAGAAATCCATAATAAGTTAAAAATCAAAGAAATGCAGAAAACGGACACAACTGAGAAAGGAAGGGTGGCCGAGGAGATTGCTTCAAAGTGGCTTGAAGCCCACGGCCTTGAGGTTCTGGAGAGGAACTGGAGGCATCATCATCTGGAATTGGATATAATAGCTGGTGGTCCTATGCTTTCTTCAGAAGGCATGCCTGTTTCGTGCGGCAGTCCGTTCTTGACGCAGGCTACCTTTCTCCATATAGTGGAAGTGCGTTCAAGGAAAGCTGTTTTAAGAACCGGTGCAGCTCCAGAGGAACCTGTTTCTCCTTTGATAGCCCCGCAACTTACCGTAGATTACAGAAAGCGGCGTTTTCTTGTTTCTGCCGCAGATGCCTTTGTACGCCAACGGCATATAAAACAGGAAGTCGTCTTTGACATCGTGAGCATTGTGTTTTCTGAAAGCAGCCATGTCTTGAGTTTTTATCCTGATGCTTTCCATCCTTTATGGTAGCTTTTTCTTTAATTGATTTTATTTTCCGGGGGATTTTTATTAACTTGTGAAACTTTTTAGAATGATATGGTTTCAAACAAGTATTGCATAATAATGGCAGGTGGGGTCGGTAGCCGTTTCTGGCCAGTGTCCCGTAACGCCCACCCGAAACAGTTCCTGGATTTGCTTGGAACGGGCAAAAGTTTCCTTCAGGCAACCGTTGACCGCTTCAGCAAGATTGTTCCGGTGGAAAACATACTGATAGTGACTTCCAAACAATATGAAAGTCTTATTGCAGAGCAGGTTCCGCAGATTCCTAAGGAGAATGTCCTTCTGGAAAGCCTCAAGCGGAACACGGCTCCCTGCATAGCTTACGCAACCTACAAGCTGTTCAAAAAGAATCCCGATGCTGCTGTGGTGGTAACACCTGCAGACCACCTGATCCTGAACGAGGATGTATTTCTGGAGACTGTCGGCTGCGTTCTTGAACATGCCTGCACTTCAGATGCTCTTTTTACATTGGGAATCAAACCTACGAGACCTGAGACGCAATACGGTTATATACAGGCCAACAAGTCTAAGGCTGAAGTCATAAAGGGGCATGCCTGCTATCAGGTGAAGACGTTTACGGAAAAGCCTGATGCGGAGATGGCCAAGGTGCTTTTCTCCAGCGGGGAGTTTCTGTGGAATTCCGGAATATTCGTCTGGAATCTGAAGACCATCAAGAAGGAGCTTGAGTCATACCTTCCTGACATCGCGGCGTCATTCTCCGATATCGCCGAGTATTACTATACCGACAAGGAGCAGGAGAAGGTTGACGATGTTTACAGCGGATGCGCTTCCATATCTATCGATTACGGTGTGATGGAAAAGACTTCTCTCTGCAAGGTGTTTGAAGCGTCATTCGGATGGAGCGACCTTGGGACGTGGGAAAGCCTTTATGCCCAGGGCGCAAAAGATTCGAACGGGAACCTCATAAACACTGAGAAGGTGATGGCTGAGGGTGTCAAAAACAGTATCGTTGTCTCTGCCGACCGGGACAAGCTTTTGGTTGTAAAAGGCCTGGAAAATTATATCGTGGTAAGCACCAGGGATGTCCTGCTTGTATGTCCAAGAGACGAAAAACTCATCAAGGCCCTTACGGCAGACCTTGCAATAAACAATTTTGGAGATTATTTATAAAAAAAAGAAACAACAGATATGGATCCAGTAAAAGTAAAGGTACACAGTGAGATAGGAAGGTTGAGGGGGGTAATCCTCCACACACCCGGTAACGAAGTGGAGAACATGACTCCACGCATTGCCCAGAGGGCTTTGTACAGCGACATACTGAACCTTTCCATAGCTCAGAAAGAATATGCCCAGCTGAATGGAGTGCTGGAGAAATGGACCAGGACATACCAGGTTACAGACCTTCTGGAATCTGTCCTCAGCGATCCGGGAGACCGTGGAATGCTCCTAAAGCGAATCTGCACAATAGAGAATGTGCCTGAGTATTTTGACATGCTCATGGCCGCTCATACGAAGAAACTTGCAAGTTTGCTTATGGAAGGTCTTCCTGCCAAGATAGATACGCTTACGGCTTTCCTTCAGGACGAGTATTATGCCTTGAGTCCTTTGTATAACTTCTACTTCACCAGAGACGCTTCTGCTTCCATCGGCGAGGATGTTCTTATCTGTAAGATGGCAAACAAGGTAAGAGTCAGGGAGTCTCTGATTATGGAAGCTATTTTCAGCAACCCTAGGTTGTTTGACTGCACGATTATCGACGCCAATGAATTTTCCAAGGAAAGGGCAGGTGAAGGCGGAATAGCCGGAAGCACAGTCCGGAACAACGTCAGTGTGGAGGGTGGAGACATCCTGGTGATAGACAAGAACATCCTGTTGGTAGGCAACGGTTTGAGGACTACATCCCAGGGTATAGACCGTCTTATCCAGAGATTCTGCCGGGACAATGACGGTGAGCAGAAACACATCATTGTCCAGCAGCTGCCGGACGACGTGGAATCTTTCATCCACATGGATATGGTATTCACGATGCTGGACAGGGATGCCTGCCTGATTTATGAACCTCTGATCTTGTGGGAGAACCAGTATCGTACAGTGCATATAACCATAGAGGGCGGAAAGGTAAAGAAGATCCGCGACGAGCAGAACGTCCTCTCCACCCTCAGAAAACTTGGCAAGGATCTGGAACCGGTGCTTTGCGGAGGAGATGAGGACGAGTGGAATGCAGACAGGGAGCAGTGGCACAGCGGGGCCAACAGTTTTGCCATAGCTCCTGGAAAGATATTGTCTTACGCCCGTAATGTGCATACGCTCAATGCCCTGGACAAGGCAGGCTTCAATGTCGTTGCCGCAAATGATGTAATAGCCGGCAAGGTGGATCTGGAGAAGGAGAACAGATGTGTCATCACCATAGAGGGAAGCGAGCTTCCTCGCGGAGGAGGAGGAGCAAGGTGCATGACCATGCCGGTTGTCAGAGACGACATCTAGCCGTTTTCTCCAATATTGAGTATATTTGTCCCCGATTATAAAATCCAAGTGCAAATGGACAGGAAAGATATAGATGCCCTGCTGGACCGGATCGAGCAGTTCAGGGCTGAAAAGCTTCAGGATGTTGAAGAACTCAGAGTAAAACTTTTAGGCAAGAAGGGAGAGATCACCCGTCTGTTCGACGAGTTCCGTTCAGTGGCTCCTGAACTCAAGAGAGAATTCGGAAAGTCTCTTAACGAACTCAAGACCAAGGCAGCGGAAAAGATAGAATCTCTGAGGGATGCTTTTGCTGACGTTTTTGAAACGGATACCAAGACCGACTTCACCAAGCCCGGAGATCCTTTTGAACTTGGAACCAGACATCCCATATCTCTGGTAAGGGAAGAAATCCTTGACATTTTCTCCAAGTTCGGATTTGCCGTTGCAGAAGGTCCTGAAATTGAGGACGACTGGCACGTGTTCTCAGCCTTGAATTTCCCTCCGGAGCATCCGGCAAGGGACATGCAGGACACCTTCTTCATCGACCCTGCTTCAGATGACCCTATACTTCTGAGGACTCATACATCCAGCGTGCAGGTCAGGACTATGGAAAGGCAGAAGCCGCCTATTCGCGTGGTTTGCCCCGGTAGGGTTTTCCGCAACGAAGCCATTAGCGCCAGGGCTCACTGCATATTCCATCAGGTAGAAGGTCTTTACATAGACGAGAACGTTTCCTTCGCTGACCTCAAGCAGGCTATCCTGCTTTTTGTTCAGGAGATGTTCGGACCTCAGACCCAGATACGGATGAGGCCTTCTTACTTCCCGTTCACCGAGCCTAGCACGGAGGTGGACATCAGCTGCAACATCTGCGGCGGCAAGGGTTGCAACATCTGCAAGGGAACCGGCTGGCTGGAAATTATGGGAGCCGGGATGGTAGATCCTAATGTACTTGAAGCCAGTGGAATAGACAGCAAGAAATACACCGGATTCGCATTCGGTATGGGTATAGAACGTATAGCGATGCTCAAGTGGATGGTCAATGACCTCCGCCACTACTTTGAGAACGACGCGCGCTTCCTCAAAGAATTCCGCAGCGTGCTGTAACAACCACCCGAATCCATCTTTACCTTATGAAGATGACGTTGCTCGGAGAGGATTTTTCCTTTCCGTTAATCGCGACAACCACATAGTTCTCAGCTCTTTCAGGGGCGGAGAAACTGTTTTCTGAAGTCTGCCCTATCAGGCCTCCCTGCCAATATGCCGTGAAACCGTCCGGGGAATAACCGGATATATACAGTTTGTAAACGGCGTAGCTCTGGGCAGCAGGGCTCTTCTCCCAGCTGATGACTCCGTCTTTTTCTGTTATGGTAACAGGAGCCGGAACAATGTCTGAAGATGTTCCCAGTTTCGGTACCAGACTCGGGTATGGATATATCTTTTCCTTCATATATTCCAGGAAATCAGGACGGAACAAGCTATGTGCGGTGAACCAGATGTTTCCGTACACGTAAGGTGCTTCCCGGCTCTCTTCCATCTGCAGCATGAACTCGTCCATGCTCTCGAATCCTTTTTCCTTGTACCTGTAGGCGGCCATGCCCGGAATGCAAGGAACGTCTTTCATTATAGGCCCCCAGCTGTCAAGTACTTTCTTGAAGTCTGCGATCTTGTGCCCGTGCTGCCAGTAGATCTGAGGAGCAAGATAGTCGATTGAACCCTCTGCAATCCAGTACTGAGGGTCTGCATAGAGTTTCTGGGTGTTGACAAGCCTTCCTCCGGGACTTACTCCGAATATGGCATTTGGCTTGGCATCGTGGACGGCCTTGTGCATCGCCGCCACTATCTTGTTCACGTTCTCTTCTCTCCATCTTCCCAGCTCCATGCCGTTCCCGTATTTCTTGAACCAGGCGGCATCATCCCAGACTTTTCCGTCATCCATTTTGTTTATGGTCTTTCTGAGAGCGGCGATTTCCTGTTTGTCTGTCAGGATCTTGAGGCTGTCCCTTAGCTTAGGCAGCACTTCCAGTTTCTCCCTCAGGCCTTCCTGATAGAAGAAGTCATCTATATGCGCCCCATCCAGGTCATAGTTGCTCATAACCTCATAGATGACATCGTAGAGATATTGGATAACTTCAGGATTCCCGGGGTTCCAGAACATTGTCTTGCCATACTTTATCACCCTGTCCGGATGCTTGAAGCAAAGATGGTTCTTTACCCTGTCTGAATCTACGCTGCCCACTCTCATAGGATTGAACCATCCGTGGATCTGCATGCCCAGGCTATGGGCTGTTTCAATGGCCAGCTTCAGGGGGTCATATCCCGGGTCCTCTCCCTGCACTCCTGTAAGGTTATGGTCCCACGGCAGTATCTTTGACTTGTAATAAGCTTCTGAATTGCAGCACAACTGCATTATGACCACATTGCATCCGGTTTCCTTGATTCTGGTTATTACATTCACAAGCGCCCGTTTCTGAGAATCTCTCTGCCTCTCTATCCTGAGTTTCTGCTGGTGACGGCTTTCACCCTTCTGTCTGGAAAGGTTCACCTTTATCTTTCTCGGCCAGTCAGAGCCTCTTACGGTAGTGAGCCATGCTCCCCTGAATTCGTGCTTTACTTCAACCCTGTCTGTCAGTGGGTTAAATACTTTATTCCTGCTGTTTTGCTGAGAAAATGCGCTTGTGCATACAATCGCTGAGAATGCCAGAGCGCAGACAATTGTTTTCAAGGAGATGTTTTTCATACTCCAAATTTAGGAAACTTGAAGCGATTGAAACAATAGTTAAAACTTTTTTTGCAGGAAAAATAAAGATTACTATATTTGCAGTCCCAAACGCGGAAATAGCTCAGTTGGTAGAGCACAACCTTGCCAAGGTTGGGGTCGCGGGTCCGAGTCCCGTTTTCCGCTCCAAGTTTTCATAATTTGAAGTGCGCCTCTCGTTTTCGGGAGGCTTTTAATGCCCAGGTGGTGGAATGGTAGACACGCTACTTTGAGGGGGTAGTGCCAGAAATGGTGTGCAGGTTCGACTCTTGTCCTGGGCACATAAGACCGACCAAATTTTGGCCGGTCTTTTTTGAAAAAGGAGCTCGGGTGGTGAAATTGGTATACACGCCGGACTTAAAATCCTGTGGACAGAAATGTCCGTACGGGTTCGATTCCCGTCCCGAGCACAAATGTTACCTAAACTTGTTACCATGAAACGTTGGTTCATTTTTTTACTGTCATTCTTTTCCGTGCTGACAGTGAATGCGCAATCTTATGAATACGGAAAGCTTGTCTGCAAGGACGGAGATACTCTTCTGTACCGTTATCTTGTGCCGCAGATGTCGGATACTGTCGAGCGGTACCCGCTTGTGCTTTATCTGCATACATCCGGTGAGAGGGGCAGCGACAATGAAAAGACTATCTTCGGAGCACAGATGTTCCTTAATCCTTGTAATCGCGATGATTATCCTTGCTTTGTCATAGTGCCGCAGTGCCCGGAGGGGCGTACCTGGGCATTTGACGTGAGCCCTGGTTCCTACGATTTTCCGAAAGACTATCCGGAGAGCCGGACTATGAAACAGGTGATGGAGCTGGTGCGTCTTTTCCTGCAGCGCCCTGATGTTGACCCTGACAGGGTGTACATCTATGGGATGTCTATGGGAGGGATTGGTGCATTTGATGCGGTGGCCCGCCATCCCGATATCTTTGCCGCAGCGGTTCCAATCTGCGGGGATATCAATCCGGAGAGGTTAGGAAAGTTCGAAGGAGTGTCCTGGAGTCTTTACCACGGAGACAGCGACCCTGCCGTTCCGGTTTCAGGTTCCAGGGATGCCTATCGTGCCCTGAAGGCGGCCGGAGCCGATGTCCGCTATCACGAGTTCCCCGGGTGCGGGCACGTGTGCTGGTGGAAGGCCTTTGAGATGCCGGATTTCATGTCATGGATGTTCTCTAAGAGCAAGAAGCGATAGGGTCTGTCTGAAACTGTAAGTTTCTTTCAAAAAAAAGTTCATGCGTTGTTTTACTTTTCTTGATATATGGTGTCTAATCTTTGGAGATAAAATAACAACTAGTCACAAGTGTTCATAGATTCGTTTTTTTTTCGATTAGTTGTTGCGGGAGTTGCTTTTGTAGCTCCCGCTTTCTATTTTTGCAGGACCATTGAAAATGCATAATTATATGAGGAAGTTTTGTCTGGCAGCGGTTTTTTTGCTGGCTTTTGTTTCAGGAGGTTGGGCTCAGTTTGACAAGGGAGAGCCGGTAAAGTGGAAGTCTCAGATAACTGAACTTGAGCAGGGGCTTTATGAAGTTGCCGTTACCGCAAAGATTGAGGAAGGTTGGCATACATACGGTCTTGGACCTTATGACGGCGGTCCTAATCCAACGATACTGACAGTGAGCGGAACGGGAGTGGAACTTGTCGGGGAGCCTTACATAAAGCAGGGGGGAAGGAAAGAGATGGACCCTACTTTCGGAATGGAGATAGACCTTGTGGAAAACGGAGATGTCCTTGCCCAGAAGATAAGGATTACGCCTCAAGCCACGGGAAAAATCAGTGTTGTGGTTGAATATCAGGCTTGTACCAATGGCAGTTGTGTTGCTCCACAAGAGGCGGAGATGAGTCTGGGAATACCGGAGTCTGCTCTGGAGGGCAAATCCGGCAGCGGAGGCTCGCTGTGGGGTTTTATACTGGAAGCCATAGCTTGGGGGCTTGTGGCTCTCCTTACCCCTTGCGTGTTCCCGATGATTCCGATGACGGTTTCTTTCTTCCTCAAGCAGAACGAGAAGAATCCGGGGAAGGGTAAGTTCCTGGCATCGCTTTACGGAATATGCATAGTGCTCATTTATACCATTCCGATAGCTGTAATCATACTTCTTACATATCTGATTGGTGGAGGAAATCTTGCTGCCGACATATTCAACTGGTTGGCTACCAGCTGGATAAATGTAATTTTCTTCCTGATATTCGTGATTTTCGCCCTCAGTTTCTTCGGAGCTTTCGAGATAGTTCTTCCTTCCAGCGTTGTCAACAAGGCTGACAGCAAGTCAAATCGCGGAGGAATTATAGGAGTGTTCTTCATGGCTCTTACCCTGGTTCTGGTTTCCTTCTCCTGCACAGGGCCTATTGTGGGCTCGGCGATAATCAAGAGCATGCAAGGGGAGATTATGACTCCGATTCTGGTGATGCTGGTATTCTCCATAGTGTTTGCGATACCTTTCACGATTTTTGCCTTTGCTCCGAGCCTGCTCAAGAAGCTTCCGAAGAGCGGAGGATGGCTCAACAGCGTGAAGGTTGTGTTGGGGTTCGTGGAGCTGGCCCTTGGCATGAAGTTCCTTTCCGTTGCAGACCAGACTTATCATTGGGGCATTCTTGACAGGGAGGTTTACCTTGCCTTCTGGATAGTGATTGCAGGTCTTCTGGGAATGTATCTGATAGGCAAGCTCAGGTTCAAGTACGACTCTCCTTCTGACCATGTAGGTGTCGGCAGGCTCATTCTGGGCATAATCTGCTTTGCCTTCATGGTGTATATGATTCCGGGGATGTGGGGCGCTCCCCTGAAGGCGCTCAGCGGCTATCTGCCTCCGATCCAGACCCAGGACTTTGTAGTGGCCCATACAAGCGGCTCGGCCACAGGAACATATCAGATGGGAGCCCCTTCTGTTTCCTCGGCGATGAATATCCCTGACCGCAAATATTCAGACAAGCTGCATCTTCCTCACGGCCTTGTGGGCTACTTTACTTTTGACGAAGCGCTGAAGGCTTCAAAGGAACAGGGGAAGCCGATATTCTTTGATTTCACCGGCCACGGATGCGTCAACTGCCGTGAGATGGAGGCCAGGGTATGGAGTGATCCTGAAGTGCTGGAGATGCTCCGCAACGACTTTGTCATCTGCTCTCTTTATGGAGACGACAAGATGGAGGTTCTGCCGGAAGATTATCTTGAGCTTGAGGACGGGAAAGTCCTCAAAGGAATGGGAAAGATCAACTCCAGGTTTGTGATGGAAAAGTTCAGCGCAAACGCCCAGCCTTTCTATCTGGTTCTGGATTCTGACGGCAACCCTCTGGTTGAGCCGAAGGGATACGACCTAAATGTTGACAACTATGTGGCTTTCCTGAAAAAGGGTCTTGACGCCTACGGGCGGCGGTAAAGGATCTGGACCGTTCCCTTTTATAGAGTCCGGGCCA
The DNA here is from genome assembly GCA_900316795.1 of uncultured Bacteroidales bacterium. Taxonomy (GTDB): domain Bacteria; phylum Bacteroidota; class Bacteroidia; order Bacteroidales; family UBA932; genus Egerieousia. The sequence goes on from ONEF01000004.1 coordinate 110,475, forward strand.
CTTCCTTTTATAAAGTTTTGAGATAGGCTTCTGCCACTCTTGGGTAGTTGGCCTGTTCCTGGATGTGGATCTTCTCTTCCAGGGACTCAAGCGTTTCATCAGGGCTGAGGATGAATTTGGCCTGGAACAGGATCTTGCCGTGGTCCATTTCTTCATCTACCAGGTGGATTGTGATGCCGCTGTAGAAATCTTTCGGCCTGCCGGGATTCTCAGCGATATATTTTCTCATGTCTTCGAGAACCGCTTTGTGGACTCTCTCCCCGTACATTCCCTTTCCTCCGTAGGCAGGGAGCAGAGCCGGATGGATGTTTATGATTCTGCCCGGATATGACTCTATAAGCTCCGCCGGGATTTGGAGAAGATAACCGGCAAGGATGATGAAGTCTATGCGGTGTTCTTCCAAAATTTCAGTTATATCGGGATGAATATCATTGTCCTTGAGAGTCAACTGGCTCTTTTTCAGCACTGAATAAGGCACATTCAGGTTCTCTGCACGCTTGAGGACCCCTGCGTTTTCCTTGTTGCAGACGACAAGTACCACCCTTGCCTCAGGGCTGGTCTTCTGTCCATGGTTGAAGTGGCGGATAAGGTTTTCTGCATTGGTTCCGCTTCCCGATGCAAAAACGGCTATTCTGTACATTCTGAGCGTGATTTTTTCTTTGGCACCTGTTTTGCTTTGCATAGCCCCGGCTGGGGCTTGCCTTGCACAAATATACTCATTAAAAAAAAATGTTTATATTTGCAGCCTACTAAAATTATAAACTTATTGTATTAACTAAAATTTTTGACCATGGCAGACATTACTTCAAAAGTTAAGGAGATCATCGTTGAGAAGTTGGGAGTTGATGAGAGCGAGATTACTCCAGAGGCAAACTTTACAAAAGATCTTGGCGCTGATTCTCTCGACACAGTTGAGCTGATTATGGAATTTGAGAAAGCTTTCGAGATTTCCATTCCAGAGGAAGAGGCGCAGAAGATTGCTACTGTAGGTGATGCAGTAAAATATATTGAGGCTCAGAAGAACTAAGCTCCAATTGCCTTTAAAGGGGAAACCTTAAGTTTTTTAGCGAGGGGTTTCCCCATTTTTTTGATAACCCAAAAACAAGATATTATGGAAAAGAGGAGAGTGGTGATTACCGGACTTGGTACTTTCAATCCGCTGGGAAACAATGTGGAAGAATATTTCAAGGCTCTTGATGAAGGCGTCAGCGGGGCTGGCCCTATCACCAGATTCGACGCATCTGAATTTTCGACCAGGTTTGCCTGCGAAGTGAAAGGTTTTGACCCCCTCAACTATATAGACAGGAAAGAAGCCCGCAAGATGGACCGCTACTGCCAGTTTGCAGTGGCAGCGGCAGATCAGGCCGTTGCTGATGCAAATATAGACCTGGAGAAGCTGGACAAATCCCGTGCGGGTGTAATCATAGGTTCCGGTGTGGGCGGTATCGAAACCATGACGGAGAACATGATCGATTTCGTCAACAGCGGCAGCCATCCGAGATTCACTCCGTTCCTCATTCCAAAAATGATAGCAGACATAGCTGCAGGTTTCGTATCTATAAAGTACGGCTTTATGGGTCCTAACTTCGCTACGGTTTCTGCTTGTGCTTCCTCATCACACGCCATCCATTGTTCTTACGACCTCATTCTTCTGGATGAGGCGGATATGATCATTACCGGCGGTGCTGAGGCCGCAATCACTATTCCGGGTGTAGGCGGTTTCAATTCCGCTAAAGCCCTTTCCACCCGTAACGACGATCCTAAGACAGCTTCCCGTCCGTTCGATCTGGACCGGGACGGCTTTGTGCTCGGAGAAGGTGCCGGTATCCTTGTTCTCGAAGAATATGAACACGCAAAGGCAAGAGGCGCAAAGATTTACGCGGAACTCAAGGGGTGTGGCATAAGTGCAGACGCACATCATATCACAGCTCCACATCCTGAGGGGTTGGGAGCAAAGGCTGCAATGACAACAGCTCTCAAGAGGGCGGGTGTGAAGCCTGAGGAGATTGACTACATCAACGTACACGGCACTTCTACCCATCTTGGAGACATCGCTGAGCTCAAAGCTATCAAGGAAGTGTTCGGCGAAGCGGCTTACAAACTGAACATTTCTTCAACCAAGTCCATGACAGGCCATCTGCTTGGCGCAGCCGGGGCGGTTGAAGCAATGGCTTGTATCCACGCTATCAACAGCGGCATCATACCTCCGACAATAAACCACTTCACGGATGATCCTGAAATTGATCCGAAGCTGAACCTTACGTTCAACACTCCGCAGAAGAGAGAGGTGAGGGTAGCCCTGAGCAACACCTTCGGTTTCGGAGGCCACAACAGCACAATGATTCTGGCTAAGGCGGAAGATTAGAATTCAGCGTCTTTCATCTGACGCTCCATATCCAGTCTGACGAAAATGAAGAGCAGTATGGTGAAACTCATCATGCTGCTTCCTCCGTAACTGAGGAAAGGCAGAGGTATGCCGATGACAGGCAGCAGCCCCATGGTCATTCCCATATTTATCATCACATGCATCAGAAAGATTGAGGCTACACAATATCCGTATATCCTCGTGAATGCGTCTTTGTTCTTTGAGGCAAGGTGTATGATTCTTGTAATCATAAAGATATAGACTGCGAGCAACAGCACGCTTCCCAAGAACCCCCATTCTTCTCCCACCGTGCAGAAAATGAAGTCCGTACTTTGTTCAGGCACAAAATTGTATTTTGTCTGGGTCCCGTTGAGAAATCCCTTGCCGGTGAATCCGCCGCTTCCGATAGCTATCTTGGACTGGTGGACATTGTAGCCAATGCCCTGAAGGTCTTCTGTAATGCCCAGAAGGTTCTCTATCCTGGCTTTCTGGTGTGGCTGGAGGACCTTGTCAAAGATCAGGTTTACGGAAAAGACCATCACCACCGCAAGGGCAAGACAAAATATCAGGTACCTGCCCTCCCTGGATTCTTTTCTGACAAAGATGTCTTTTACCCAGAACACTATGTATGGAGTCATTATCACAAGAGCCCAGATTTCAGGCTTCAGGATGTTCAGAAACCCGAACGTTTCCGTCTTGGACAGTTCCGGTATGTAGCACATCAGAACTGTTGATGCAATGGATATCAGCAGCCATAAAAGATTGCGGTTGAGGAAAAACCTCACGATGGAGCATATTCCGAACGCGCACACCAGAGCCGCCAGAGGAGAGGCTGCTATAGTGATGACGAACATTGCAATCAGACCGACGCCAAGCAAAATCACCCATCCGGCCAGCCCCTCCATGTAGAAGACCAGGATCAGGCCCACATAGACAAGGGCGCTGCCGGTTTCCCTTTCAAGCAAAATCAGGATTATAGGAATCAGCACCACCAGTGCCGAGCGGACGACATCTTTCCGGTTTAAGAGAGAGAAACCGTACTGACTCATTATGAAGGCAAGCAGAAGAGCTGTTGTAATCTTTGAGAACTCAGCCGGTTGAAGTCCAAAAGAGCCTATGAAGAACCAGCTTCTGGACCCGTTTACCTCCTTGCCCAGGAAGATGACTGCGGCCAGCAGAACCAGCATTATCACATAGAACACGGGGGAAAGCGGCGGAAGGTTTCTCGGATTCACAAGATATATAAGGGTCAGGGCCACTCCAAGAGAAATGCATATCCAGATAAACTGCAAACCGTATCTTTGGCTGAAATCAAGTATGAAAGCATGTTCTTCCGAATAAACGGCGGAATAGATGTTCAGCCAGCCGAACGTGACCAGGAACAGGTAAGACAGGACAAGTCCTAAATCGACCCGCCGTGCCTTTGGAGAATTGGTATATGCTGCGCCTCTCATCTCTTCTTTGTTTTGACCGGAACATTATGTTTGAGGTCCGTGTTTTCCACATATTGTTCCATTTCTTTTCTCAGGACCTCTCCTCTCAGGTATTTTTCAACGATAAGGGAAGCCACCGGAGCTGCCCAAGTGCCTCCCGCCCCGGCATTTTCAAGATAGACGCAGACTGCAATCTTCGGGTTTTCTCTCGGTGCAAAGCACATGAATACGGAGTTGTCCCTTCCGTGGGGATTTTGGGCTGTTCCTGTCTTTCCGCATACCACTATATCATCTATATGGGCTCTCCGCGCTGTTCCTCCGGTTCCTGCGGGAGCGTTGACGGCAAGGTACATGCCTTCAACCACGGGGTCGAAGTACTGGCGGTCTATGTCCACCCAGTGTTTCTCTGTATATTTTGCCCTCCTGGCGGAATCCGGGGCGTTCTTTATCAGATGTGGAATTATATAATATCCTCTGTTGGCGATAATCGCGGCGACATTGGCAATCTGCAGAGGGGTAGCTCCGACCTCTCCCTGACCGATAGCCAGAGAGAGTATGTTGAATGCGCTCCACTTGCCTTTGCCGTGGATCTTGTCGTATGTCTTTGTGGATGGAAGGGTTCCAGGCAGTTCAGCCGGAAAGTCGCTGCCTAGCTTGACGCCGATCCCGAACTTGTTGACCTGCTCCTTCCAGTGGTTGAAAGCCTCGGATATGGGCTGATGGGCGGGATCTTTCATAATGGCTCTGAACACATTGGCATAGTAGGCGTTGCAGCTCATCATTATGGATTCCTTGAGATTGAGCGGAGAGCGGTGCCCGTGGCAGCCCATCTTTCCACCGCCGTAGTAGAAACCCCTTGAGCAGGAGAAGCGGGTTTCAGAGTTGATGACTCCGTTCTGCTGGGCGATGAGCGCGTTCACGGTCTTGAATACGCTGCCTGGAGGATAGGCGCTCATGACCGCTCGGTTGAACATAGGCTTGTAAGGGTCTGTAGCGAGGCGGGAATACTCCTTGCGTATGTTGGACAGGTCTTCTACCGTAAGGCCGGGAGCGGAAACTATGGCCAGGATCTCCCCTGTAGATGGTTCTATGGCCACTATGCTTCCCACCTTGTTTTTCATAAGCCTTTCCCCATACTGCTGGAGAGGTCCGTCAATGCTGGCTATCAAATCCTTACCAGGCTCTGCCGCCACATCATATTCTCCGTTCTTGAAACTTTGGCGGATCCTGTTGTGGACATCGCGGACCATTATGTTGTAGCCTTTTTTTCCTCTGAGCACATCTTCGTAAGAACGCTCAATGCCGGTGATTCCCACATAGTCTCCTCTGCGGTATTCAGGATGGTTGGCAAGATATGCGGAATCGGCTTCATTGATGTAGCCGTACAGGCTGGCACCGGCTTCATAGGGATATACCCTGGCGGTCCTGCTTATGGCGTAAAAACCCGGAAACTTGTAGGCTTTTTCTGCAAAGTGGCTGTAGTCCTGTCCAGATACCTGCTTTATGAAAGTGAAAGTCTGATACCCTATTTTGCGGCGGTTCTCCCTGTAGTTTTTCAGCTTCCGCCTCACGTCATTTATGTCCACGTGGAAGGTCATGCAGAAATCTGCAGTGTCAAACTCCTGGATGTCAATTGGAGTGACCATTATGTCATAGGTGGTCTTGTTGCCTACCAGCGTGTTGCCGTTGCGGTCCTTGATCTCTCCCCTGGCTGGGTATTGTGTCTGGTACAGAAGGGCGTTGTTCTGCGCGCTGACTTTATAGTGTTCGTCTATTATCTGCAGGTAGAACATCCTGGCGACAAGGCACAGAGCGGCCACAAGGACACCGGCTATGAGAAGAACCTTCTTATCCATAACCTTGTGAGCAGATAAGATATTGCAACGTTTGCAACGATATTGACCACTATCCTGATGACGAGGAAAAGCGCACCGGAAGCTCCGGCTCCGTCCAGAAGCACATAAGGCACGAAGAACAGAAGGTAGCACAGGAACAGCAGCAGTATCAGCTTGCCCTTCCTGAACACTCCGCTTTCCATATCAAACTCCTCGGAGTGGATGTCGTATTTGAGCATCGGCTTGGTTATCATATTCTTGCATGCTCCGACCAAAGTGCAGCAGGCGGCATTCAGTCCCAGCACTCCGTCAGAAAGGGCATCGGTGAGCAGACCTATGATGAAGCCGCAGAGCATCACAAGATAAGTGCTGACACTCGGCGGAAGCAGGATGACCATCAACGGTATGACAGCGATATAGAGCATCGGCCACAAGTTTATGAACTCGCTGCACAGGATCTGGAGCACCAGAATCACCACAAACGCGTATATGTATTTCAGCCAGTTCATCATTTCTTCGGCGATGGGGGAACAAGTGCGGAGAGAGAGTCTATCTCCCTCTTGTCCTCATTCCTGAGTATGATAACATAATCCAGATTTGAAAAGTCCTGCAGGAGTTCAACCTCCACCCTTTTGTGAGCCCCGTTCTCTATCGAGAAAGAAACGGCCTTTCCCACCGGTATGTCTGAAGGGAAGAAAGAAGAATTTCCGCTTGTGTAAACAGTATCTCCCTTTGCAACTTCCGTATTCAAAGGGATTTCTGTCAGGTATGCCTTATATATGCTGCCGCCTTCCCACTTGAGGGTTCCCGGAGATTCAGCTTTGCCGGTTTTGGCGCTTATGCTCTGTTTGGGGTTAAGGAAAGAAAGCACGTAGCTGAATTTTTCTCCTACGCCCCTTACGATTCCCACGACTCCGCTGGGGGTAACCACTCCAAGGTCTTCAGTTATACCGTCTCTCTTTCCCTTGTCAAGAATCAGATAGTTATGCTCTGTGTTCAGGGTGTTCTTCACCACTTTTGCCAAGGTGAAGGAGTAGCTGACCAGAGATGAGTCTCCGGCATTCAGCTTCAGCTGGGAAGAAAGCTCTTCAAGACGGCTCTCTTCCTGCGAGCGGACCAGAAGGTTCTTGTATATGATGTTCTGGCGCAGAAGTCTGGAATTTTCCTCCTCCAGGCCCCGGTTCCTCTCCGACAGGGATGTGTACTCCTTTATCTTTGTGCTTCTTTGCCAAAAGAAAGACTGTACACTGCGTACCCCCTCCATTATCCTGTACTGCTGAATGATACTGTTCTTGACAAGGAGCAGTATGCAGACAGTTTCCAGGAGAACGAACAACAGAAATTTTCCTACCGAGTTATAGATTAGAGGAGGAAGTTTCATTACCGGCTACCTGAACAGATAAGGTGGAAGATAATTGCGCTTAGCCATGTTCTTGAGAGCCGTATTGGTTCCTCTGGCCACAGCCTTCAGCGGATCCTCGGAAACATGGAACGGTATCTTCAGCTTGTCGCTGAGCCTCTTGTCCAGGCCTCTTATCAGGGCTCCTCCGCCGCTGAGGTAAATGCCTTCCTTCACGATGTCTGCGTAAAGCTCAGGAGGTGTCTGCTCCAGAACCTTGATGATGGTGGTCTCGATCTTTGCTATGGACTTGTCCAGGCAATGGGCTATCTCCATGCTGGTTACAGGAACCTCAACAGGGTAGGCGGTCATCAGGTTAGGACCTCTGGCGATGAAAGGCTCTGGTGGGGTTTCAAGTTCCGGGATGGCGGCACCTACGGCCATCTTGATTTTCTCGGCCGTGACTTCTCCTATCCTGATGTTGTACTGCTGCCTCAGATACTGCTGGATATCTGAAGTGAACACATCTCCGGCAACCTTGAGGCTTTCGTTCCAAACGATACCGCCAAGGGATATTACGGCACATTCCGTAGTTCCGCCTCCTATGTCCACAACCATGTGGCCGGAAGGCTGTTCTACATCCAATCCGATTCCGATGGCGGCAGCCATAGGCTCGAGTATGATATAGACATCCCTGCCGCCGGAATGTTCTGCCGCATCCCTTACGGCCCTGGTCTCCACTTCCGTACTTCCGCTAGGAATGGCTATGACGATTTTCAGGTTAGGAGTGAACAAGGAAGTCCTTTTGCTGTTTATCATTTTGATAAGACCCCTGATCATGTGTTCGGCAGCTTGGAAGTCTGCAATTACTCCATCCTTCATAGGCCTGATAGTCTTGATGTTAGGGTTGGTCTTACCTAACATCATCTGAGCTTCTCTACCGACTGCCATCGGCTTTTTCGTGTTCATGTCTATCGCGATGATAGAAGGTTCATCGACCACGATCTTGTCTTTCATGAAAATGACGGTGTTGGCCGTTCCGAGGTCGATTGCAAGTTCTTGGGTTAAAAATGAAAATGCCATATTTCTGTACTGCTGTTTTCTGTTAATGTTTGAAGTGTCTTATGCCGGTCATTACCATAGCCATTCCGTTGTTGTCGCAGAATTCAATACTTTCGTTGTCTCTTATGGATCCTCCTGGCTGTATTATGGTGTCTATGCCGTTGGCAAAGGCTATCTCCACGCAATCCTTGAACGGGAAGAACGCGTCTGAAGCCAGGACTGCTCCGTTTGTTGAGAAACCGAAGGAGTGGGCCTTGGCGATGGCCTGCTTGAGGGCATCTACTCTTGAAGTCTGCCCTACACCGCTGCCTATCAGCTGGTTGTCCTTTACAAGAACGATGGCGTTGGACTTTGAGTGTTTGACCAGTTTGTTGGCCATAAGCAGATCCTCTGTCTTTTCCTTCTTCGGCGATACTTTTGTGCAGACTTTAAGATCCGCCTCAGTTTCCACGTATGAGTCTCTTTCCTGGACGAGAACGCCTCCGAGCAGGGAGCGGAACTTCATCTTTGGGAGGGACTGTGCGTCATGGACAAGGATTATGCGGTTTTTCTTGGTCTCAAGTATGGCCAGGGCTTCTTCTGAATAGGCCGGGGCGATGCAAACTTCAAAGAAAAGCTTGTTCATCTGCTCCGCGAGTTCTTTCCCTGCTGGCCGGTTGGTAACTATTATTCCACCGAAAGCGGAAACAGGATCACCTGCAAGAGCTTTATCCCAGGCTTGTTCAACCGTTGGTGCCGATGCACATCCGCAGGCGTTGTTGTGCTTGATGATAGCAACGGTTGGGGCGGAAAAATCGCTGATGAGCTCAATGGCAGCCTCAACATCCAACAGGTTGTTGTGTGACAGCTCCTTTCCGTGGAGCTGGGCCGGGAGAGATTCCTTGCTTCCGAAGTAGCAGCCCTTCTGGTGAGGATTCTCCCCGTATCTTAGAATCTTGGCCTGGGAGGAGAATCTGCTGAAAGCCGGCGTTTTGGCGTCGGAGTTGAAATAGTTGAAGATGGCGCTGTCGTAAGAAGCGGAAACTCCGAAGGCCATGGTTGCAAGGTATTCCCTTTGTTGCAGGTTTGTCTGGCAGCCTTGTTCCTGGAGGATCTTTGAAAGGAACCCGTACTGTTTCCTGGACGGTACGATAACAACATCCTGATAATTTTTGGCAGCAGCCCTTATCAGGGAAATGCCTCCGATATCTATTTTCTCGATGATTTCTGCGTGAGAAGCGTTTTTGGCCACATATTCCTCAAAAGGATAAAGGTCAACGATTACAAGATCTATAGGCTCAATGCCATAGGTTCTGGATTCTTCCGCGTCCTTTGGGTTGTCCCTTCTTCCCAGGATGCCTCCGAAAACCGAAGGATGCAAGGTCTTCACCCTGCCGCCGAGTATGGAAGGATAATGGGTGATATCTTCAACCTTGGTAACTTTTATACCGTTTTCTTCCAGGAAAGAAGCAGTGCCGCCCGTGGACAGTATTTCCACTCCATCCTGTTCCAAACGTCTTGATATGTCTGCGATTCCGTCTTTGTAATAGACAGAGATCAATGCTCTTCTTATTGTTTTCACGATGTCACCTTTTTTGGGTACCTACAAATTTAAGAATTTAGGTCAAATATTTTATAATTTTGTCCAGTTAAAAATGAACAAATGAAGTATTATGCAGTCATAACGGCCGGGGGTGTGGGGAAAAGGATGAAGGCCAAAGTCCCCAAGCAGTTCCTGGACCTCAACGGGAAACCGATATTGCTCAGAACGATAGAGCTGTTTACTTCCCTTGACCTTCCGGTGGAAATCATTCTGGTCCTTCCTCCTTCCCACATAGATATCTGGAAAGACTACTACAACAAGCACAACCTGTACATTCCCCACACCATAGTGCCTGGTGGAATTACCCGTTTCCACTCTGTGCGTTCTGCCCTGGAGGTGGTTCCGGACGGAGCCGTGGTGGCTGTGCACGACGGCGTAAGGCCGATAGTTCCGAAAGAGCTGATTACCGAGCTCTTCACTTATCCTTTGGGGGGCAGATGCGCAGGTGTCATCCCTGCGGTTTCAGTAGTGGAATCGATGAGGAAAAGAGAGTTCTCCCAAGACGGATCTCCAGCAGGCACACATCCAGTGATAAGGGAAAACTACATGTTGGTCCAGACGCCGCAGGTATTCGACTCCACCCGTCTTAAGCTGGCATATAAAAAACCGTACTCTCCAACGTTTACAGATGATGCAACCGTAATGGAGAGTAGCGGATATGAATTTGATATTGTGGAGGGAAGCAAGTTCAACCTGAAAATCACCACCAAGGACGATCTCAAGTTTGCCTCTATGCTCCTCCCGGAAGATTAGCCTCTTTTCTTAGGGCCTCTCTTTTCTTTCCTGTGATATCCTTTTTCTTCAGGATGGTCCTTGACCCACACCTGGCGCTCGATAGCCTGGTCAAGTGAAACAAGGGTTTCGGTATCCTGGACACTAGGAATATTCTGGATAGTGTTTATCAGGATATCCAGCAGGTGATCGTGGTTGAAGCAGTACATTTTCAGAAGCAGGGTATGTCTTCCTGTTACAAAATGACACTCTACCACTTCAGGAATTTTTCTGAGGGCTTCTATCACTTCAGGATACTTGTTGACCGGAGAAAGATTGACTTCTACAAAGGCGCAAACATCCAATCCGAGGGTGGAAGGTTTGACAAGCAGACGTGAACCAGTGATGATTCCAAGAGATTCCATTTTCTTGAATCTCTGGTGGATAGCAGCCCCTGAAACTCCGCAGTCTCTTGCAATTTCCAAGAACGGGGTTCTGGCGTTTTTAACCAATGCAGACAGTATTTTCTGATCGGTTTCGTCAATTTGATACTTTGCCATATTGATGGATTTTAAGGTTTCCGTTTTGTTTATTGCAAAAATATAAAAACCTAACCTTAATGGCAAAAAAAATTAAAAAATGTTACATCGCATTCAAGCGGTTGTAATAATAGAGCCATCTCATCGGAACCTGTCCGTCACAGGCTGTCTGATAATCATTGGCGGTGCAAGCCACAAGTTCCGTTGTGTTTTTCTTGATGACGGGAACTTCCATCCACCACCTTCCGGTTGCGGCACTCATTATGAAAGTGAGCGTGTCTCCGTGTGAACAGAAATCCACAATCTTATGTTCGAAATGGTCTGGAAGTTTTCCTTTCTGTTTTTCTGCCTGCGGGTTCTCGTAGATGTTGTTTGCAACTGCATCAGCGATGTGCCATGCAACCTGGGCTACCAGGTTTGAGCATACATTAGGGCAACCGTTTTCCGGCACTCCGTATATGAACACGGCCTTCAGGTCACAGGAAAAGCCTATGTATCTGGCAATTTGGCATATTTCATTGGCAAAGAATCCATTAGGGTTCTCATTCCCGTCCCACGGATAATCGGAATGTTTGACGCTTGTCATGTCCAGGAACACATATTTGACGTTCCTGAGTAAAGGTTCGCATACAGGCATGTCGTCTCTAAGCGGACCGAGGTTCAGCGTTTCAAACCCGCAGCTGTTGAGAGCCGTCTCCATCTGGGGGAAGAAAAGGTATTTCTGAAGACCTATGACAGAAAAAGTCTTTTGTTTCTTGACCTTGTCTATGAGGCTTACCGGTATGTTGGCCCCGGAGCAGATGAGGGCGGACGGGAAACTCCTGCCGAGACGAAGCAAGTTGACATCAGGAATATCTTCCTTGCAGATGACAATGTCCACGTTTTTCTCAGACTTCTTGTAGATGCGTGGTTTCTTTCCTGAAGCAGACAGATATTCATCCAGAGTGTACAAAGATGTCTTGTCCATCCCTTTTGAGACACTGTAAAGCTTCGAGTACGCGGTTTTTATATAGTTGCCTGACATTTCGGTCCTCTATTTGGTCTTTTTTCTGGTTCTTGTTGCAGTTTTCCTGGAGTTGGTGGCCTGGGTGTTGTTCACTATGGCAAGGCAGTCTTCCAGAGTGAGAGTTTCTGCCGCCTTGGTTCCTTTGCCTATCTTGTAGTTTCCGCCGGCATGCTTGATATATGGGCCGTACCTTCCGTTTATTATCTGGATGTCATTTTCGGGGAACTCCTTCAAAACGCTGTTTTGGGAAGCCTGCTCCTTGGCCTGGATGAGTTCCAGGGCCTGTTCTGTAGTAACGGTGTAAGGATCTTGTCCTTTTGCAAGGGAGAAGAACTTGCCGTCATACTTTATGTAAGGGCCGAACCTTCCGATTGCGCTTGTAACTTCCTTGCCGTCAATTGTTCCTACGATCCTTGGAAGTTCAAACAGTTTGAGGGCCTCCTCAAGTGTTATGGTTTCTATCGACTGGTCTTTCCTCAGCGATGCGAACTTTTTCTGTGGATCGTCTGACTTTCCTTTCTGCGCCAGCGGACCGAACTTGCCAAGTCTTACAAAGACAGGCTTGCCGTCTTGGGGATCTGTTCCGAGTTCCCTTTCCGAGTTCACGTGAGTGTGTTCCTGGTTCTGTTCAGAGACAATCTTGTGGAAAGGAGAGTAGAAGGATGATATCAGGCTGGTCCAGTTCTCTTTTCCTTCAGCCACATTATCCAGGTCTTCCTCAACCTTTGCCGTGAAGCCATAGTCCATGATTTCCTTGAAATTGTCTTCAAGATAGCGGGTTACCACCGTGCCCATGTCCTGTGGGAAGAGTTTGTTCTTCTCTGCGCCTACGGTTTCAGAAACGGAGGATGTCTTGATGGTTCCGGCTCCAGGGACCGTTCCGGGATTCTGGAGGACGATTTTCAGGGATTCCCTCTTTGTTCCAGGTCTGGTGTCCTTTACCACATAGCCTCTCTTGCTTGTGATAGTTGTGATGGTAGGAGCATAGGTACTTGGTCTTCCGATACCCAGCTCTTCCATCTTCTTGACCAGGGACGCCTCTGAATATCGCGGAGGTTTAGGAGTAAACTTCTGCTGTGCTTCTATCGTGAGGGCCTCCATGCCGTCTCCCTTTTCCAGGTTTGGAATGAGCTGGTTGAGGTTCTCCTCTTCCGGCTCGTCGTCCTTTCCCTCTATGTACAGGCGCAGGAATCCGTCGAAAAGGATTTTTTCGCCTTCGCAGATGAATTTTTCAGAGAACTTGTCAGAAGATATGGTGATGGATGTCTTTTCCAGGACAGCGTCTGCCATCTGTGAAGCCACGGCTCTTTTCCAGATCAGTTCATAAAGTTTCTTTTCAGAAGGAGTTCCGGAAATGGTCTTGTTGGCGGCGTAGGTAGGGCGGATTGCTTCGTGCGCTTCCTGTGCGCCCTTTGAGTGTGTGTGGAACTGACGGACCCTTGAGTAGTTTTCTCCGTAGCTTTCTGTGATAGCTTGCTTTATTGTGTTGATAGCCAGAGAAGAAAGGTTGGTGGAGTCTGTTCTCATATATGTGATCAGACCGCTTTCGTAAAGTTTCTGGGCTATCCTCATGGTCTGGGAAACAGACAGGCCGAGCTTGCGGCTGGCCTCCTGCTGGAGGGCGGAGGTTGTGAAAGGAGGAGCAGGGCAGCGTGTAATCTGCTTCTTTTCTATGGCCGAGATGCTGAAGCGGCATCCGCTGTTACATTTCTGGAGGAAAGCCAAGGCATCCTGTTCAGTAGAAAACCTGCCGTCCAAAGTTGCGTTCAGATGAATTTTCTCAGCCTGAGTTTGAGGATGGAATATACCCTTAACGCTGAAGTAAGGGGCTGGCTGGAACTGCTGGATCTCCCTTTCCCTGTCAACTATCAGCCTGACGGCAACAGACTGGACCCTTCCTGCGGAAAGTCCTTTGCCTACCTTTCTCCAAAGGACCGGAGAAAGTTCAAATCCCACTATCCTGTCCAGGACCCTTCTGGCCTGCTGCGCGTTCACCAGATTCTCGTCAACGTTTCTTGGATGCTGTACGGCATTCAGTATGGCGTCTTTTGTAATCTCATGAAAGACAATTCTCTGAGTGTTTTCCGGTTTCAGTCCCAGGTTCTTCTGGAGGTGCCATGCTATGGCCTCTCCCTCGCGGTCCTCATCGGAGGCCAGATATACGGTGTCTGCCTTTGAGGCCAGGGCCTTCAGGTCAGACACAAGTTTCTTCTTGTCTGCAGGAACCTGATATTTTGGTTTGAATCCGTTCTCTATATCGATTCCCAACGCTGTCTTGGGCAGGTCGCAAATGTGCCCGAAGCTCGATTTTACAGTATAGCCCTTTCCAAGAAATTTCTCGATAGTCTTGGCCTTGGCCGGTGACTCCACGATTACAAGTTTCTCTCCCATATTCCCGTCATTTGTTTTTAACAGAGGTGCAAAGTAAATCATTAACTCCCATTCTTTCCAAATTTTTATTTGTATTTTTGTTTTTCGGAAAAACTGGAAAAATGAAGATCAAGAATACAAAACGGTTTAAGAAGTGGCTGTGGCTGCTGGTGTTCAGTCCAATCATCTTTGTCCTTTTCATGCTTCTGATGGTTTGGATTTTTGCAGACATACCTTCTTTTGAAGAACTTGAAGATCCGCAGAGCAACCTGGCTACCCAGATCATCGCTGAGGACGGGACCCTTCTCAACACTTACCACATAGAGAACAGGTCCTTCTCCAATTATGAGGAGCTTTCCCAGAACCTGAAGGATGCTTTGGTTGCCACGGAAGACGCCCGTTTCTATGAGCACAGCGGCATAGACGGAAAGAGCCTTGTCAGGGTGGCCGTAAAGAGCCTTGTGCTTGGCAACAGGGCAAGCGGTGGAGGTGGTAGCACCCTCAGCCAGCAGCTTGCCAAGAGTCTTTTCCCAAGAGAGCCGGGCGCCGGAAAACTGCATCTGATTATCACCAAGTTCAAAGAGTGGATCACAGCCATCAAGCTGGAAAGAAGCTATACCAAAGAAGAGATAATGAGCATGTACCTGGATGCTGTTTTCTTCGGGAGGAACGCCTACGGAATCAAGAGCGCGTCTTCTACATTTTTCGGGAAGCTTCCGAAAGACCTCAATGTTGAAGAGGCGGCTTTGCTTGTGGGAATGGTCAACAAGCCAACAAAATACAATCCGGTCCGCAACCCTGACCTTGCGCTCCAGAGGCGCAATCACGTTATAAAGCAGATGAACAAGTACGGGTACCTTACAGATTCCCAGTACGATTCCATTGTCAAGCTGCCTATTGTCCTGGCTTCCAAGGGAGATGTTGACGTTTCAAATGGGCAGGCCCCGTATTTCAGGGATATGCTCAAGAGGATAATGAGCGCCAGCAAGCCTGTAAAGTCCAAATATACGGACATGAACCAGTACAGCCAGGATTCAGCGTCGTGGAAAGACAACCCGCTTTACGGCTGGCTTAACAAGAACCTCAAGCCGGACGGCACCAAATATGAACTTGAGAAAGACGGACTTAAGATATACACGCCTATCAACGCCAAGATACAGAGATATGCGGAGCAGGCCGCTGTTGAGCATCTGAAGTATCTCCAGCCTCAGTTCAACGAAGACCTCAAATACAGGAAGAACTACCCGTTTGCAGACAATACTCCTGCAAATGTGGTGGAGTCTTTGATGAAGAGGGCCCGCCGCTGGTCTGACCGCTACAAAAACATGAAGGAAGCCGGCTACAGCGAGGACGAAATTGAAAAGAGTTTTGACAAGGCTACCAAGATGAGGGTGTTCTCCTGGAAAGGTAAGGGATACGTAGATACCACGATGACTCCTAACGATTCCATCAAATACTTCAAGGCCTTCCTCAGGACAGGTCTTATGGCCATAGAGCCTGAAACCGGATATGTCAGGGCTTATGTGGGCGGAGCCAACTACAACTATTTCAAGTATGACCAGGTTATGCAGGGCCAAAGGCAGGTGGGTTCCACATTCAAGCCGTTCCTCTACACGCTAGCCATGCAGGAAGGCTTCACTCCATGCGATGTTACTGTCAACCAGCCACAGTCCTTTGTCATAGGCAATACCGTCTGGACTCCTAAAGGCGGCGGAAACGGAGCTACTGTAACTCTGCGATGGGGACTGATGGCTTCCAACAACAATGTCGCCGCTTATCTGATGAAGCAGTTCGGGCCGGAGGCCTTGGTGAGGATGGCTCACAACATGGGTATCAAATGCTATCTGGAACCAGTGCATTCTCTTTGTGTCGGAAGTGCCGATGTTCCTGTTTACCAGATGGTGAGCGCCTTCAATACCTTCCCGAGCAAGGGTGTGTTCGTGGAGCCTCAGTTCGTGCTCAGGATAGAGGACAAGAACGGCAGGGTGCTGACCAATTTCGCGTCCCGTAAGAGGGAGGCCATAGGAGAGAATACCGCTTATACGATGGTCCAGATGATGAGAGGTGTAGTGGATGGGGGAACCGGTTCCAGGATAAGACGTTACATAACCGGTGGAGAGATAGCTGGCAAGACCGGAACGACCAACGACAACTCGGACGGATGGTTCATAGGATATGTGCCTCGTCTTACGGTAGGTGTCTGGGTTGGAGCAGAGGACCGTCAGGTGCATTTCCGCTGGACAGGCCAGGGACAGGGAGCTTCCGTAGCCCTTCCTATCTGGGCTATCATGATGAAGAAAGTTCTGGACGACCCTTCTATAAACATATCCATAGATGATAAGTTCACCAAACCTGCCGGATATAGTATGGATTGCGTAACCTCCGGAGCTACAGAAGAATACCCGTCCGATCTGGACAACTTTATTGAAGAGAATTAGGCAAGAACACATAGCCAATGAAGAAGATAGCAGTCATGTGCGGAGGAGATTCCTCCGAAAGACAGGTCAGTGCCCAGTCGGCACTCAACGTGATGGACCATATAGACAGGGAAAAATATCTGCCTCGCCTGGTTTTTATAGAGGGGATCAACTGGTATGTACTGCCCTCTTCTGCAAGAACTCTGGAGGACATTCTCGTTCATTCAGGCTGTCCTGTCATAGACAAGAACCGGTTTTCTTTCCAGGATCCGGAAACAGGGAAGGAGGAAGCCTTTGACACCGCCCTGATAATGATTCACGGTACGCCGGGGGAAAACGGCCTTCTTCAGGGCTATCTTGAGATGCAGAAAATCCCTTTCACAACCTGTTCCTCATTTGTCTCAGCGATAACTTTTGACAAACATTCATGCAAGAGGTTCCTGGACTTTGCCGGAGTGAAGATGGCCGACGACATCTTCATCAGCTGCAACAGGCCATATTCCGTACGAGAGATAATACGTCAGGTGGGGCTTCCGATGTTCGTCAAACCTACTGTCGGAGGCAGCAGCTTCGGTGTCACAAAGGTAAAGACCGAGGAAGAAGTTGAACCGGCCATCCGGACAGCTTTCAAAGAGTGCGGGACCATTCTTGCGGAGGAAGCGGTAAGCGGCAGGGAAGTCACTTGCGGGGCATACAAGTTCAACGGCAGGATTTGCGCTCTTCCGGTAACGGAGATTGTCACGGACCGCGAGTTTTTTGATTTTGAGGCCAAGTATCTCGGAGAGAGCCAGGAAATCTGTCCGGCCCGCATATCGGAGACACTCACCTCAAAGATCCAGAACCTGACGGAAAGCATCTATTCTTATATGGGATGCCGCGGCATAGTGAGAATGGACTATATCATTACGGAGAAAGAAGACATTTATTTCCTGGAGGTCAACACAGTTCCGGGCATGACAAAGATGAGCCTTGTCCCTAATATGCTCAGAACCGCAGGAATAGATATCAAAGACTTTATAACCAGCCTGATAGAAGAGGCTGGACGGTAAGCTTATGTTTCCATTTCCAAGCTTTGAGAGGCAGGAACCTAAGTTTAACATCAACACATATAGATATGGAATTACCTTTTGCAGAATCGTGGAAAATAAAAATGGTTGAGCCTATGCGCCGCTCAACTCTCGAGGAGAGGAAAAAGTGGCTGGCCGAGGCTCATTACAACGTATTTCAACTCAAAGCAGAACAAGTTTATATAGATCTTCTCACCGACAGCGGGACCGGTGCAATGAGCGACCGCCAGTGGGCTGAACTGATGCTCGGAGACGAAAGCTATGCCGGTGCCACCTCATTCTATAAGTTCGAGGCAATGGTCAAGAAGATTTTCGGGATGAAATATGTCATCCCGACCCACCAGGGAAGGGCGGCGGAGAACGTTCTCTTCTCATACCTGGTGAAGGAAGGGAACGTGGTTCCGGGCAACGCCCATTTCGACACAACCAAAGGCCACATCGAAAGCCGCCACGCCAAGGCCATAGACGTTACTTGCGACGATGCCAAAGACACCCAGAAAGAAGTTCCTTTCAAAGGCAATGTCTCTCTGGAAAAGCTTGAGAAAGTGCTGGTTGAGAACAAGGGAAATGTTCCTTTCATGGTTCTTACCGTAACCAACAACACCGTGGGCGGACAGCCTGTTTCCATGAAGAACATCAAGGATACCTGTGCCCTCTGCCACAAGTACGGGGTTCCGGTTGTCATAGACTCCGCACGCTTTGCGGAAAACGCTTATTTCATCAAGACACGTGAAGAAGGCTATGCAGACAAGACTATCAAGGAGATAGCCCTTGAGATGTACACAGATGCAGACGCGATGACAATGTCCGCCAAGAAAGACGGCATCGTGAACATGGGAGGCTTCATCGGAACCAACCGCAAGGAATGGTACGAGGGAGCCAAACTCTTCTGCATACCGTTTGAAGGCTATGTGACTTACGGAGGAATGAACGGCAGAGACCTCAATGCCCTTGCCCAAGGTCTTGACGAGAATACGGAGTTTGACATGCTCCAGACCAGGATCCATCAGGTCCAGTACCTTGCAAGCCTCCTGGACGAGTACGGCATCCCTTACCAGAGGCCTGCCGGCGGACACGCCATCTTCGTGGATGCTGACAAGGTGCTCACCGATGTCCCTAAGGAGGAATTCCCGGCCCAGACACTTACCTGCGAACTTTACCTTGAGGCCGGTATCCGCGCCTGCGAGATAGGATACATGCTTGCAGACCGTGACCCTGTAACAAGACAGAACCGCTTCGGAGGCCTTGACCTTCTGCGTCTTGCCATTCCGAGAAGGGTTTATACGGACAACCACATGAAGGTCATCGCCGCAGCGCTGAAGAACGTTTACGACAGGCGCAAGACCATCACAAGAGGCGTTGCCATCGAATGGGAAGCTCCGCTGATGCGCCACTTCACCGTCCAGCTCAAGAGGCTTGGATGAGACTGTTTTTGACAAACGGCTGGAAGTGAGCGAAATAACTTAATGTGGGGTGGACGTTTTCGCTACCCCACATTTTTATAAAGACCACGAAATCAAGAGCTTAAGAAAAACGCCTATGAAAGCTGTTATAGATTTCATTAAAGAGTGCTGCAAAAGGCTTTCCTCCATTTACTCTCCGGAAGAAGCCTTGGCTATAGCACGTAGAGCTCTTGAAGACATCTACGGCATTTCCCGCACCCGCCAGTTGACATATCCGGACGAAGATATTCCCACCGCTTCAGAAAAGGTTTTAGCTTCAAAACATTCTTCCCCTGCTGGTCAGGGTCTGGGAACTCAGGGTGTGCGGGTTTCACAGGGCGCTCATAAAACAGATAATGGCACTTTGAACCCTTCTGATGTCATAGAGCGTCTGGCTTCCGGTGAACCAATCCAATATATTGCCGGCTTCGAGTATTTCTGCGGAGAAAAGTTCAAGGTCGGACCCGGCGTCCTGATTCCAAGACCCGAAACAGAAGAACTTGTCAACCTCATCGCTGAGGATGTAAAGAGAGATTTCCTTTCAGGTGATGCCAGTGTTCCGAATTTACGGACACCGGCATCAAAAACCCCTGTAAAAAGCGTCCGGTGTCCCGGATTTACGGACACTGGCATCACTTCTGGAAAAGCGGGGAATTTCTCTCCCGAGGCGCATCGCTCTTTCAAGATCTTTGACGTGTGTACCGGCAGCGGCTGCATCGCCTGGAGCCTCCACAAGATCCTGAGCCCAAGGTTTTCTTCAAGAACTCTTGAGACCTACGGGTGCGACATCTCAGACACTGCTCTCCAATATGCAAAAGGCCAGCGGATTACCCTGGACCGCTGCTGGCCGATGTTCTTGCACTATGACGTGCTTCAGAGCGTGCTGCCTCCTTCCAATGGTTTTTCTGTCCTGAAGTCTTTCATCGGAAAACTGGATGTGATCGTCTCCAATCCTCCGTATATCGCTGAGAAAGAAAAGAGCCTGATGCACAAAAACGTGCTGGACTTTGAACCTGGGCAGGCCATTTTTGTCAGCGATGAAGACCCTCTTCTTTTCTACCGCAAAATTGCGGAGATGGCAAGGGAGCTTCTCTACCCTGGCGGCAAACTTTACTTTGAAATCAACCCTCTTTTTGCAGAGGAACTTGAGCAGATGCTGAAAGACAAAAACTTCCAGAATATCAGCATCATGGAAGACCTGTCTGGCCGCCGCCGCTTTGCAAAAGTTTTTTAATCTGTCAAGTCTGAAAGCATCTTTTCTGTTACGGAAAGCAGAGCGGGGATGTCTGTTTTAATGGTGTTGAAAATACCTTCTGAGTCCACATCTCCATAGCCGTGTGAAAGAAAATTCCTCATCCCGAACACAGATTGCCACGGTATGGATGAATAGGGTTTGAAATAATCCATACCGCAAAGGTTCTTTATTTTCACAAAGCACTCCGTGATATACTGCAGACTCATGCTGCAAGCTCTGAAAAGAATCATTCCAGACATGTCTGTGACAAAATCATCAGGAATCTTTATCTGTTCGGACATCTTAAAAAGAAGATCTGTTTCTTTGATGACGTCTTCCAGCAAAGCGATCAGTCTTTCTTTTTCAGGAAACATATATGACCTCCTTTTTCAGTTGACTTTTTAAAGCCTCGCTCAGATGGGATTTTGAAGAAACCAAATCCACCTTTCTCTTAAAGATAGTCTCCAGTTGGTTTTGTATTGTGCCGTAAAGAAAAAGACTTGGTTTTTTGAGAGTTATCAGAATATCAATATCACTTTTATCTGTTTGCTCCCCTCTGGCAAAACTTCCGAACAGCCCCAGCTTTTCTATTTCAAACCCCTTAAAGTTGTTAGTATAGTAAACTTTTAATATAGACAAAATAGTCTCTGTATTCAGGTCATCCGATTGTCTTGTATCCTGGAACTCAATTATAGGCTTGTAGCCTAGAGCATCCAAGACCCTAGAAATTGTTTCTATACTGCCTAGTGAGCCACGTTCCATCCTTGAAATCTGGGCTTTACCCATCCCGGCCAGATATCCGACCTGGGCCTGCGTCATCCCCCGGCTCTTTCTCAGATCTTTAAGAAATTCAAACTTTTTCATATCCTTTGTTTTCTGCAAAGATATGTAAAAGTTTTATATTTAGTAAATTTTTATTCCTGGAAGATATCCCTTACGATCTGCGGGATTGAAGCGGCACGGATGACCTTGATCTTCCTGTGCTGCTTTTCTTCTTTCTGGCTGTAGGAGGAGATGTAGATTCTCTCGAATCCGAGCTTTTCCGCCTCGGCGATTCTTCTTTCCACCTGTGAAACAGGCCTTATCTCTCCGCTCAGGCCGACTTCTGCCGCAAATGTGTATTTCTGGCTGACGGCAACATCGAAGTTGGAAGACAGGATGCTCATTATGATTGCAAGGTCACAGGCCGGGTCTGCTACCTTGATGCCTCCTGCGATGTTCAGGAACACATCTTTTGCCCCGATCTTGAAACCGACTCTCTTTTCCAGTACGGCAAGCAGCATGTTGAGCCTTCTGACATCGAATCCCGTGGCGGATCTCTGAGGAGTGCCGTAGGCTGCCGTGGAAACAAGTGCCTGCACCTCTATCAGGAACGGACGGGTGCCGTCCAGCGTGGCGGCAACAGCGCTTCCGCTCAGACTTTCCTCGTGGGTGGAGATGAACATCTCGCTCGGGTTGAGGACTTCTCTGAGACCGGTTCCGGTCATCTCATAGACAGCCAGTTCCGCTGATGCCCCAAAGCGGTTTTTGATGCTTCTGAGGATACGGAAGGAATGTCTTGTGTCTCCCTCGAACTGGAGCACGACATCCACTATATGTTCCAGAACCTTTGGCCCGGCAATGGTTCCGTCTTTGGTTATGTGGCCGATGATTATGACCGGGGTGTTGGTTTCCTTGGCAAACCTCAGAAGGGAAACGGCACATTCCTTGACCTGTGATACGCTTCCTGCGGAAGACTCCACAGCCGTGGAGAAAATGGTCTGGATAGAATCTATGATCATCAGCTCCGGCTTGATGGCCTTTGCTTGGTCTATTATGTTGTCAAGGGATGTTTCAGGAAGGATGTAGCAGCCGTCGTGGATACCGCCCAGCCTTTCAGCCCTCATCTTGATCTGGCGTGCACTCTCCTCGCCTGATACATAGAGGGTTTTGAGGCTTTGATTGGAAAGCGGAATCTGCAGGCTGAGGGTGGATTTCCCGATGCCCGGCTCTCCACCGATCAGTACCAGGGAGCCTTTAACCATTCCTCCGCCCAGAACCCTGTCAAGTTCGCTGAGGCTGCCGCTGCCATCGCCAGAGGAAGAAAGAATGATTCTCTCCTCGTTTCCATCAGCTTCTATCTCAGATAGTTTCTGTGGTTTGGCGTTGATTCCGGGAGCCGCATAACTTTTGGAAGGGCCTCCTTCGGAGCGGCTTACAACCTCCTCCACCATAGTGTTCCACTGTCCGCAGGAGGGGCACTGCCCCAGCCATTTAGGACTTTCATAACCGCAGTTTGAGCAGAAAAACGCTTTCTTGACCTTTGCCATAACCTTCTTTTTAATCGCGATATAAAGATAGTGTAATTTAGGTGCAAACAAACCTGAAAAAGATTATATTTGTAAGGAGCAATCATTCCTGTTTACTGGATTGCCGGTTTTAAACAAAGGCTTATGAAACGTATATTTCTATTGTCGGCATTGGCGCTTTTTATGAGTGCGCCTTCTTTTGCCCAGAACGAAGAACTTGCAAAGAAGATTGATGATTATGTTGTACAGGTTATGGATACATGGCAGCTGCCTGGTGCGGCCGTGGCCGTGTCTGTGGACAACAAGGTTGTCTTTATGAAGGCGTACGGAGTGAAGGAACTCCGCCCTGCCGACGGAGTCGGCTTTGCCGGAGTGAAATATGACGAATGCAAATTCACCCAGGCCGGCGTAAAACCTGTGGTGAACAAGCCTGGAGATCCTGTAAAGACTTCTTCTTTGTTCCAGATAGCTTCCGTGTCCAAGTCCTTTACCGCAACCGTTATGGCCCAGCTGGTAAATGAGGGCAAGTTCAAGTGGACCGATACCGTAAAGAACCTTCTGCCTGACTTTGAGATGTTCAAGGACAATTCTTACGTGACCAACAACATGCTTGTAAGAGACGCCCTTCTGCACTCTACAGGATTGGTGGACGAGGCAGGAACATACTTCGGGAATCTTGGCTATGACAGGGAGGATACATACAAGCTTCTTGGTTTTCTGAAGCCTGGTTTCAGCTTCCGCAGCGGATACGACTACAACAACATAACATTTGTGGTATGCTCCAAGCTCATTGAGAAATACACAGGCAAGAGCTGGGAAGATAATGTCCGTGAAAGGGTGTTCAAACCGCTGGGAATGAAATCCTCAACGATGAATGCAGACGGATTTGCTTCTGCAAAGGATGTGGTTACTCCTCACGACTACACATACGCCGGAGGCGGAAAGGTTGACGTTCTTCCTCTCTACGGAGACGAGCAGGCTCTCAACTGGCTGACCGTGATCGGCCCGGCTGGAAGTCTCTGCTCCACTGTTGAAGACTTGATCAAATATGCCCAGTTCCACTGCAACAACGGTTACATCGTAAACCGCGATGAAAAAGGAAACGTAAAGGACACCACATTTGTGATGCCGAGAAAGGCGATGCTTCCTCTGCACAGGGGATATACGGTGGTAAGCCAGGATTCATCTATGATGAGACTTTATGGAATGTGCTGGTTCATAGAGCAGAATCACGATTACAAGCTTTACTTCCACACCGGAACTTCCTGGGGCGTTACCGCTATCTGCTACTATGTTCCTGAACTCAAGCTGGCTGGTTGCGTACTTCTTAACTGCGAGGTCGGAGCTAACCCAAGATACGCCATCATGAGAAGAGTTATAGATCTTGTCAGAGGTGCAGCCGAACCTCTCAGGGACTACAGTGCAGAGTACTGGAAAGACTACACCACATCCAGGGACAAGGCTATCGCTGAGGCAAATGCAAAACCGAAACCGGAGGTTCTGCCTGAAGTTGCAGACAAGAGCATCTTTGCAGGAACCTATACCAAGGAAGCTCCGTTCGGAGATATCATCATAACATACGAGAAGGGCAAGCTTTACCGCATTCCTGCAAAGTTCGCCGGAGTGAAAGAGTGGAAGAAGGAGCTCAAGCACAAGAGCGGCACAACCTATGTCTTCCGCAGCGACGGACACGGCTTTGAGCTGACTTTCAGAATGGAAGACGGCAAGGTTACAGGCTTTGACCAGGAGTTCGGAGAAAGGGAGGAGAAGGCTTTCGGCGGCTGGACAAGGAAATAGAGCAGCCGGAAAAATCAAGAGGAAAACAAGTCAAAAAATTCGTTAAGCATGAAAAGACTGTTCAAGAACATAAGTTTTTTGTTGGCGGCACTGCTGCTGGCAATTCCGGTTTCTGCACAGAACCAGAAGAAGCCGGTGATAGGAATCTCCTGCTCAATAGACGGAACAACCGTAGAGGTGGGAATGACTTACGTCAAAAGTGTAAGGAAGGCCGGAGGCATTCCTGTTGTCATCCCGATTACTACATCCGAGAAGGAAATTGACGAGTATCTTGACCGCATAGACGGTCTTGTAATGACCGGCGGTGAGGACGTAAGCCCGCTTCTTTTCGGCCAGGAACCAAGCCGTTTTTTGGGAGAGGTGGTTCCGGACAGAGACATCTATGACCTGATGCTCATCCGCAAGGCAATCAAGAAAGGCATTCCTGTTTTCGGCATCTGCCGAGGTATCCAGTGCCTGAACATAGCCATGGGCGGAGACATGATCCAGGATATTCCTTCAGAAGTTCCGGGTGCCATACAGCACCGCCAGAACGCTCCGCGTTCATACGGCAGCCATACGATAGAAATTGTCAAAGGTTCTTTGGTTGCAAAGCTTCTGGGTACAGAAAAGATAGCTGTCAATTCCTTCCACCACCAGGCCTGCGGAAAGGTGGCACCTGGCTACAAGGTAACAGCCAAGGCTCCTGACGGAATCATCGAGGCCATTGAGAGCGCGGACGGCAAGTCTTTCGGCGTTCAGTTCCATCCGGAAGGATTCGTGTACTCTGGAAACAACACTTTCCTGCCTTTGTTCAAGCATCTTGTTTCATTGGCCTCAGATTATTCAGCCAATAAATAGAAAGCTAACGGCCGGAATCGGATATCATCCTTGATATTAGATTGTTAAGAGAGTCTGCCTTGAGCAGGCTCTCTAACATTATGTGCATACGGTATTTCCAGACCTGGTCTTTGCTCTGAGGGTCGCTGATTCTCTCTGAATAAGGGAAGCGGCTCCTGAGCTTTTTATCCAGGCTCATCCAGTCCTGGATTGGCAGCACCGCGAACATGCTGTCTTTTTTGAGGATGCTTTCTGCACCGGCGATACATTCCTCCGCTGTCGCGTCATAGAAGGTCTGCTTCTTGTCTTCTGACTTGAAGGATATGGTCCTGAGTTTTTCCCCCAGCCACATCCTCATTGTCGGGGATGTGGAATCTGAAGTGTAAGAGGCGCTGAGGTAGGTTGCTTTTTCTGGTTCCTTTTGGGCGGAAATGACAGAAAGCATCCTGAGGCTTTTCCATCCGTTGCCCCATATCATCATGTTTGATGTGGACATGAGCTGAGGGATCATCTTCCGGTAGAGAGGAAGGTCTCCTTCTGAGAGAGCCGGCTCGTCGCCGAGGCTGTAGATGTCAAGATACCAGCTCATTACCCTGATGCGCTTTTTCCACCACATATAGTTTTCCTCATCGAGGGCTTTCCAGTTGAAAGATGCAAAACCATCTTTGTCCGCACCATTGAAAAGATGCGGGAATTTCCAGGTGTCAACACTGTTTTTAAGAACTCTCATCTGAAGTTCTCCCTTAAGTGCGATGCCTTTTGAATGAGCGTAACGGATGACTTGGTCCAGCTGGCGGAAAAGATGGAACTGGAGCCAGATATGGAACTGGGTGGATTGATGGATCTTCTGAACGTCTTCCCAGTTTAATTTTCCCAGAAGAGAGTGGGCGGAGGCGTATGTCTTTGTAAGTGTTTTGTTGCCGAAGACAGCAGTTAGATCTTCAGAATAAGTGGAGAACTCTTTCCATAAGCTGAAGTCTGAAGTTGAGAAGAAATCTCTCAAGGCACAGAACAGGGCATAGCCGCATACCCAGTCTTTGTGCTCGTTCATGAACTTGTAGAAATCAGGATGTGCGGCATCCCTCTTTCCCCTTTCGCTGAAGAGAAGCTCCAGATATTTTTTCTTGAAGTAATAGAGGTCTTCGTAATCCACGGAACCCTTGCGGTTGAGAGATCTCATTTCCTTGGCGGCGGCTTTCTCTTTGGCGGAATCTGCCAATGGCCCTATATCGCTGAGCGACATATATATAGGGTTGATGGCAAGAGAGGAGACGCTCTTGTAAGGAGAAGAGTCTTTGCCGGAAAATGTCTGTGTGGTGTCATTCAATGGGAGTATTTCCAGCACTTTGATTCCGGTTTTGGCAGCCCAGTCTATGAGGAGTTTCATATCTGTTATCTCTCCGCAGCCGCTGCTGCTTTCTGATTTGAGCGAAAACAGCGGAACGCTGCAACCGGCGAACTTTCTTTTCAGGGGAGGAAACACTACCTGGGAATGTTCCTTTATGACGGTTTCGTTGCGGCCGATTTGCGGAATGGTGAACTCTCTTTCCCGACCCTCCGGGAGGGTTTCAAAGACATAGTCTCCGGTCTTGCTGTTGACCATTGCCAGCTTGTACTTCCATATCTGTCCTTGACAGCCTTCTGTAGAGAAACTTGCAATCCATTTGAGGCCTTTCAGACGGGCCATCTTCACACCCTTGTCCGGTTTACGGTTCCCAAGGGCTTTTCCTTCTCCGCAGACAACTATCCTGCAGTCATTGGGAACATTGGGAACAACGGCCCTGATTATAAGCTCATTGTTGTTCTTGTGAGTTTGGGTGTAAGGGCTGTAGTTGCTTCCGTAGAAGACGTGTGAGAACGGGTCTGTAAGAAATGGAGCCTCTTCCGTATATTCCTGCCAGTGGTCTATGCTTTCTATTTTTACGGTTGCTGAGTTCGGAGCCAGCCTCCTTCCTCCGCCGACCTCGTAAGTGAGAGTACCGTCCGGGCTCTTTACAAAGTACTTGTAGAACAGAACCCTTTCTTTCAGCTGGTCAAACTGGAGCCTGGCTTCCCAAAGGGTTTCCCCTGCAGGATTTTTCCCGGCATCTTCCATCTTGAAAGCCTTGTCGGGATAATAGTTGCCAAGAAGAGGGGACGAGCCTGTGATGAAAACCTCATCGCCCGGTCTGGTGTTGACCCTTACTCTGAAATATATGTTCATTTTGTACTGATTTTTCTTTTTAAGACCGTGTAGATTATCAGCGATACGGCTCCTGTCAGAATCATGGAAAGAGCCTGGGATTCATGGCTTATGGTAGCAAATACAACCCCGTCGTTCCATGGTATGAAATATACCTGGGAGGCGGCGAGGGCTATGATGAAATGGAAGGCTCCGATACCGCCCTGGACCGGTATCACCCATCCGAAACTTCCGACTATCATCAAAAACAGAGCGTCTTTCCAGCCCAGCCCGGAAAGGACCGGGAATGCCTTTACGGTAAAGTAACTTGTGGCAAAGAAACTGCCCCAGAGAAGTATCGTATAGAGGAAGAACAGCCATTTCCTCTTCATCCTTACGGCGGACTTCACGCCGGCCCACATATTTGACAAAAAACCAGTTATCTTGGCCCCGGCCTTTGTCTTTGCAAGTCTCTTCCTGAAGACAAAAAGAAGCACTGCCGCAAGCAGGATTGCTCCAAGCACAATGAAAAGAATGCTCAGCGATGAGGAACTGAATTTTCCTGAAGCGGGGTCTATCATCTGGTTTGAGATGAACTCTCCGAACTCGTTCCAGCAAACTGCGGCGAAAATCACGCCTATCATTATTAGGCACAGAAGATCCCAGGCTCTTTCAGCCACGACGGTTCCCACGGCACCCTCGAAAGTGGTGTTCTTCTTCAGGGTGCTTACCACTCCGCACCTTACGATTTCTCCTATCCTGGGAAAGGCGAAGTTTGCGAGGTTGCCGATGGTAACTCCGTGGTATGAAGACCATACGGAAGACTCGGGGTCTATCTGGCTGAGCATCATCTTCCATCTGGCACCCCTTATAAGGAACTCAAAGAATCCGACAGAAACGGCGGCCACGATCCATCCCCAGCGGCAGGTGGAAAGTCCTGCTATGAACTCGCTCCAGCTGATTCCCCTGAAACTGAAGTACAGGAGAACCAGAGCCAATGCCAGCATAAGGGAGTATCGGATGATACTTCTTGCTGAGAAGCTGAGACTCTTTTCTTGCGCCATAAGTTCTTTTTTTAGAATGAAAACAAAATTACACAAAATAAATGATACCTTTGTAAAAGAGCAAATCTTTAGACAGATGAAATCGATTATAGGAATAGGCAACGCCCTGACTGATGTCTTGGCTGTTTTGGAAGATGATTCTCTTCTCAAGAAATACAGGCTGCCGTCCGGCAGCATGCAGTGGGTCAGCAAGGAAGTCTCACAAAGTATATGGAACGATGTCAAAGACCGCAAGACGGAGATTGTTCCTGGAGGAAGTGCAGCCAATACAATTTCCGGATGCGCCAACTTGGGAATGGAAAGCGGTTTCATAGGCAAGGTGGGAGACGATGAGATAGGCCGTCTTTTCAGGGAAGGGCAGGAGAAAACCGGGATTACCCCTCATCTGCTCTTGGGAAAGGACTCCAGCGGAAGGGCGATGGTCTTCATAACTCCGGATTCCGAACGCACATTTGCGGACTATATGGGAGCCGCCCTGGAACTTTGTGCAGAAGACCTCGAAGAGGCTCTCTTCAAAGGATATGACATACTCCATATAGAGGGCTATCTGGTTCAGAGCCACGCTCTTGTAAGACGTGCCGTGGAGATTTGCAAAAAAATGGGAATGACGGTTTCAATAGACCTTGCAAGCTTCAATGTAGTGGAAGACAATTATGATTTCCTTCACGAGATCGTTGAGAAATATGTGGACATTGTCTTTGCCAACGAGGCTGAAGCCAAGGCTTTCACGCACAAGGGCCCGGGGGAGGCCCTGGATGTTATAGCCGGAATGTGCAAGGTTGCCGTCGTCAAGGTGGGAGGAGACGGTTCTTTTGTCAGGAGCGGAGCGTTGAAAAGAAAGATAGAGCCGTTCCCGGCCCGCAAGGTGGACACTACTGGAGCCGGAGACTTGTTTGCTGCAGGGTTCCTGTACGCTTACGCCCAAGGTCTTCCGCTGGAAGTCTGCGGAAAGGCAGGCTCTTATGTCTCTTCCAAGGTGATTGAAGTTGTGGGAACCAAGATGAGTGACCAAACCTGGGAGGAAATCAGAAAGAAGGTGGCAGGGATTATCGCTGAGAAATGAAGTGGTCTTTCAAGATATTGGCAATAGTTGCGGCAGTTGCGCTTCTGCCATTGCAGTACATACTGCTTCTGAAGGTTTACAAATCTTTGGAAAGCAATCTGTATGTTACTGTAGATGAGTGCTTCCGCAATGCTGTTGAAGAAGAGTCAATAGCCAGGTTCGACCATATCCTGGACTCGTCTTCCGTCTATGCCGATATAGTGTCTTCCAGCCGGAACACCCTGATGGACATACAGTTCATCCTTGAGAAGGAAGGCAGCCGAGTGAACCTTGGCAATCTCAGGTCTTTCTTTGCCGAGAATCTGGCAGACAAGGAACTGCCTGTGTTGAATTTCAGGATAGTGGAGACAGAAAACGACACCAACGTTTTCAGGACGGCTGATGACTTCCTTTCAGACCCTCAGGCGGAAAGGAGCACATTCTCCAAGCTCTCCACACATATAGTCCCGACTTCTTCAGACTTGTCCAGGGGTGTGGCCGCCATCATCACCAACCCTTACAGTGCCATCCTTCCACAGCTCAGGATGTTGATCATATTCTCCTTCCTGATTGTTTTGTTCGTGATTTTCTGCCTGTGGAAGATGGTCCGCACCCTGGGAAAAGTCAATTTCGTGAACAACCTCCGGAAAGATCACACCTATGCCATGATCCACGACATGAAGACACCTCTGTCTTCAATCATGATCATCGCCGAGGATTTCAAGGACAATCCGGTTATCAGTTCAGATGAGGACACGGCGGAGCAGCTGAGGATTCTCGGGGATGAGTGCCGCCACCTGAACACCATCTGCGAGAAGGTCATCAATGTAGCCAAGGTGGACAGCAAGAAGCTTAAGTTCGTGTATGAGAAGATAGACCTGGAAGAGTTCTTTGACGGGATAAAGGCCAAGTTGGGGGCGCTCTATCCATCTTCGGCAACGGTTCAGCCGGCATCTTCTTCCACCGCTGTAAAGACTGTGGAATTCACTTCAGACATGTCCCAGGAAAAATGGCTGATAGCAGACAGGCTATACCTTACGGAAATCGTTGACAACCTGATAGACAACTCCATCAAATATTCCGGCCGGGAGGTCAAGATAAACGCGCGCAGCGTAAGAAGGGGCAAGATTACGGAACTCAGGATAAGGGACAACGGATTCGGCTTTGACGAAGACGCTTCAAAGAGGCTTTTCAAAAAGTTCGAAAGAGGAGAGAACACGGTAGGCATCTCGGGGCACGGCATAGGTCTCAACTATGTCTATCAGCTGATGAAATTCTTTGGCGGTTATGTCAGGACGGAGAGCCGTAAAGGCCTGTTCACGGAAATGATACTGGGTTTCCCTTCACGCCGCCAATATGAAGTGACAGAATAGCGACATTAGGATAATTAAACGGGCAAAAGCGATGATAAGACTGCTTATAGTAGAAGACGACACCAATCTCAGCTTTCTGATCAAGAAGAAGCTGGAAAAGCAGGGAGATTATATTGTGGAAACGGCTGCAAACGGGACTGAGGGTTTGCGCTGCCTTTCTTCCTTCCGTCCAGACATAATAGTCACCGACCTGGAAATGGGAGACGCGATGGACGGCAACACGATGATCGAGAGAATCAGGAAGGCAAACAACGACATCCCTATTATCGTTCTTACCGGCAAACTGGAATTCCTCAAGCAGAGCGGAGCCAACATGTATCTCAAGAAACCTTTTGAAGTTCAGCAGCTTGACCTGAACGTCAGGTCTCTCCTCCAGCAGAAGGGAATAGGAGAAGATGCGCCAAAGACCTACAAGATAGGCAGGTTCACCTTTGACACCACAGCAAGGCGGCTCATACTGCCACCTTCTGACGGCAATGCTGCTGAAGAGCAGGAAATCCGAATCACCCCGACCGGGGCCAAGGTTCTCGAGATGCTCTGCCGGGAAATGGGAAGCTGCGTTGACCGCAAGAAGATCCAGGGTTCGATATGGGGAGATTATGACAATGAGAGCATCTCACACAATCTTGATGTGCAGATAGACAAGCTCCGCGGCGCCCTCAAGGCAGATCCAAATGTATCAATCGAGATATTGAAGAAAACCGGCATCATCCTCAAAGGATAACGCCGGTCTTTTACATTTACCGTACAATCAATAGGTGAAAACGCTGTCGCCGATGAATTCTCTCATTACTGAGGTAGGAGGAATCATCTTCTGCTCTTCCGGATTAAGGGCGACGATACGGCTGAGGAAGTTCAGAAGCCTGAGGCTTTCTGCGTATGCGTAGCTCATAGGAGATATCCTTCTCAGAAGAGGCTCTGCAAAGTACTTGAGAAGAGGCAGTTCGTATAACAAAGAAGAGTTGAACATTATGTCCGCGTTTTCCTGGTAAGGGAAAATGTTTCTCCTTTCTCCGGCAATGACGCTTGGCCAGCGGTTTATGGTTTCTTCTGCGCTGTATCCGCGGAAAGCGTAGTCTCTTACCATTCTCCTGAGCATGCGGTTGTCTGTTGTCGAGATGTAGTTGTTCTCGTCAATGGAAAGGGAGGTAAGGGCGGAAGCATATATCTTGAATTTCCTTTCATCAGCGATTTTTTCTGTAAGTACAGGATTCAGGGCGTGTATCCCTTCCATTACCAGCATGTCACCTTCTTTCATCCTGATGGTAGGGCCTTCCATGGTGCTTTTGCCGGTGGTGAAGTTAAACTTAGGAAGAGTGACTTCCTCTCCTTTGAAAAGCTTGTTGATGTGGTCGTTGAGCATTTCGAGATTGAGGGCATACACGCTCTCGAAGTCATATTCTCCCTTTTCGTCCTTAGGGGTGAGTTCCCGGTTCACAAAGTAATCGTCCATGCCTATGACAACAGGGTTCAGGCCCAGAATCTTCATCTGCAGGGCTACTCTCTTGGATGTTGTGGTTTTGCCTGAAGAGGAAGGACCGGCTATAAGGACAAGTTTCACGTCTTTCCTCCTTTCGGAAATCAGGTCTGCTATACGGGAGTATTTGCGCTCGTGGAGAGCCTCGCAAAGGGAGATGGCCAGTTTGCCGTAACCTTTGTTTATGGCATCGTTCACAGTAGCTATATTTGTTACCCCCAACACATTGCACCAGTTGCTGTACTCTTCGAATACCTCAGCGAGTTTCTTTTGGTATCTCTGGGGAGGGAGAGAGTATGGAGGCTCAGGTTCAGGAGACTGGAGGCAGAACCCGTCGCTGTAAAGCTTGATGCTCCACCTGTCAAGGTCTCCGGTGGAATAGACCATAGGGCCATAGAAGTAGTCTCCGTAACCATCCATATAATAGAGTGTTACAAAGAAATCCCCGGTCATTTCAGTAAGGCGGGCCTTGGCTTCCTGCCCGTGCCTGCGGAAAAGGTTGATAGCACTTGAATTGGTTTTCTTGGTCTTTATGAAAGGGAGGTTCTTGTCCACCAGTTTCTGCATTTCCTCTCTGATGGCTACGAGGTTTTCCTCAGTCATGGGAATGGTCTTGGAAAAGTCGTCTTTCTTTCTCAGTTCCCCGTACTGGCCGTTTGGAAGGTGGTAATCCATACATAGGACGCAGTCTGGAAACAGGTTGTGTATTACCTTTTGGCACAGGAAGTTAAGAGAACGATTGTAACATCTTCTGCCATCGGCGCTCCTGTATGTTATGAAATGAATCGTTGAAGCCAGATACAGCTGTGTGCCCAGTTCTTTCAGATCATGATTGACGTAAGCCGCCAGAACGGTCATGTTGTTCCAGTCATAGTCTATGATTTCCAGAAGTTGTTTGAGATTGGTTCCGGCATCAACTTCATAATATTTGCTGTTGTTTGAGCAGAACACTCTAACTTTTTCCATATAACACTCTCTTTCTTTATCAAGTTGCTAAGTTAAGAATCTATTTCAATTTGAGCAGGGGTTTCAGGTATTTTCCAGTCACGCTCTTCTTGTTGGCTGCCACTTCTTCAGGTGTGCCCTCCGCGATTATCTGTCCGCCGCCCTTGCCGCCTTCAGGCCCCATGTCTATCAGCCAGTCCACGCTTTTTATTACATCCAGGTTGTGCTCTATCACAATGATTGTATTGCCTTTGTCCACAATCTTCTGGAGCACGCCCATAAGTACCTTTATGTCCTCGAAGTGCAGACCTGTGGTAGGTTCGTCCAGCAGGAAGATGGAACTTCCGGTTTCTTTTCGGGAAAGCTCGGCGGCAAGTTTCACTCTCTGGCTTTCTCCGCCGCTTAGGGTGGTGGAAGGCTGGCCGAGTTTGACATAGCCCAGTCCGACATCTTCCATTGCCTTGAGTTTCGGATATATGGACGGGATGCTGGAGAAAAACTCCGTGGCCTCGCTGATTGTCATCTCCAGCACATCATTGATGTTCCTGCCCTTGTATCTGACCTCCAGAGTCTCTGAGTTGTATCTCTTTCCGCGACATTCCTTGCAGGTGACGTAAACGCTTGGAAGGTAGTGCATCTCTATGGTCTCCACACCGGCTCCCTTGCACTGTTCGCACCTTCCGCCTTTTACGTTGAAGGAGAAACGCCCGGCCTTGAAGCCTCTGATCTGGGCGTCAGGAGTTTTCTCGAACAGTTTCCTTATGTCAGAGAACACGTTCACGTATGTAGCCGGATTGGAACGTGGTGTGCGGCCTATCGGAGCCTGGTCCACCACAATCACCTTGTCAATGTTTTCCAACCCTTCTATTCCCTTGTAAGGAAGCGGCCGGGTAACGGAGCGGTAGAAATGGTTTGTCAGGACCGGCATAAGTGTCTGGTTTATCAGCGATGATTTTCCGCTGCCACTCACCCCGCTGATTCCAACCAGGCAGCCAAGAGGAATCCTCAGGTCCACTCCCTTGAGATTGTTGCCTGTGGCTCCCTTGAGTGTAAGGAACTTTCCGTTTCCCTTCCGCCTTTCATCCGGAATGTTTATTTCCCTGATACCCCGGAGATATTCGGCAGTCAGGCTTCCCAGTTTGCGGACTTTGGCAAGGGGCATTTTCTTCAGTTCTGAAGGAGTGATGTTCAGCAGCAGTTCTCCACCGTCCTTGCCGGCCCCGGGGCCCAGGTCTATGAGACGGTCGCAGCTGAGCATGGTTTCCAGGTCGTGCTCCACCACCATCACGGAATTGCCTTCATCGCGGAGATTCTTCAGGGAATTTATCAGCTTTATGTTGTCTCTCTGGTGGAGACCGATGCTCGGCTCATCCAGGATATAGAGGACATTGACCAGCTTGCTTCCGATTTGGGTTGCCAGCCTTATTCTCTGGCTTTCTCCGCCGCTGAGGGTTGAGGTGCCTCTGTCCAGGGAGAGGTAGTCCAGACCCACTGCGCTGAGGAATCCTACCCTGTCCCTTAGTTCCTTGATTATGTCCCTTGCTATCTGGTTCTGCCTGGAGTCCAGGATGTTTGGCAGGTCTTCCACCCAGGTTTTCAAAGACGATATGTCCATTGACGCCACTTCTGCAATGTTCTTGCCTCCGATCTTGAAATAGAGGGCTTCTTTCCTGAGTCTTGTGCCGTTGCACTCTGGGCATGGAATTTCTTCTATGAATCTTTCTTTCAGCGTTTCCTTCTTCTTGCCGTCAGTCTCCTCTTCTTCCTCGCTCTGTTTGAGTTTGGCCGCCACTCCGGGAAATGATGCCAGGAGGGTGCCGTCTTCCAAGCTTACGCGGAACAGTTCCTGTGTGCCGTACAAGATCATGTTGAGGATGTCTTCCGGCAGATTCTTGATTTGGGTGTTGAGAGAAAAGCCATATTTCTTGGCCATGGCCTCCAGAATACGGAAAGTGTCAGAGTCTCTGTATTTTCCAATCGGCAATATACCCCCGGCGTTTATGGATTCTGATGTGTCCGGAATAATCCTGTCCATATCTATCCTGGTGATGAATCCAAGGCCTTTGCATCTTGGGCAGGCTCCTTGAGGGGAGTTGAAAGAGAAGGTGAACGGGGCAGGTTCGGGGAGAGAGTCTCCGGTGTCAGCATCCATCAGATGCATGGAGAAAAATCTCAGATTTTCATTCTCTTCTCCCTGTCTTATTATCGCGATGGTACCCTTGCCTCTTTCAAGCGCGGTGTTGATTGAAGCCAAGATTCTTTTGTAGTCATCCCTGGACGGGATGATCTTGTCCACCACGAGTTCTATGAAATGGACCTTGTACCTGTCCAGAGGCTTGACGTCTGCCAGCTCACGGATCTGCCCGTCAATCCTTATCTGGGTGAAGCCTTTTTTCAGCAGGCTGTCCAGCAATTCTTTATAATGGCCCTTGCGTCCAATGACAAGTGGAGCCAGAAGGTAACACTTCTGTTTTTCATACTCGGAGACGACCAGTTCCGCGATTTGTTCAGCTGTATATCTGACAAGCTTCTTTCCGGTAACAGGCGAGAAAGCATCGGAAGCCCTCGCGTACAGAAGACGGAGAAAGTCGTAGATCTCTGTTATTGTCCCTACCGTGGAGCGAGGATTGTTTCCTGTGGTCTTCTGCTCTATTGCGATTATCGGACTGAGGCCTGTAATGCTCTCTACCGCCGGCCTTTCCAGTATGCCTATAAACTGTCTGGCATAGGCGGACAGGGTTTCCATATAACGTCTTTGGCCTTCTGCATAGATGGTGTCGAACGCCAGGGTGGATTTGCCGCTGCCGCTCAGTCCGGTGATTACCACAAACTGCCCTCTAGGGATAGTTACATCTATCCCCTTGAGGTTGTGTTCTCTTGCTCCTATGACTTGGATACTGTCCATCAGATGCCTATATTGAATCTCAACCAGGTTTCTTTTCTCAAATAAGGGTTGTGTGCAAGTTCTTCACCCATGGTGGAGTCAGGACCGTGACCGGGGTAGATTCTGGTGTCCGGGGCAAGGAGTTTTGCCACTTTGTTTACGAGAGAATCGCACATGGCCTCGTTGCTTCCTTCCGGAAGGTCGGTCCTCCCGCAGTTTCCGGCAAAGAGAGTGTCTCCGGTCAGGCAGATCTTGTCCTCAGGGCTGTAGAACAGCACGCATCCCCAGGTATGTCCGGGAGTAGAAATCACCTCCAGGGTGCTGTTGCCGAAAGTTACTTTGTCTCCGTCTTTTATGTCTATGGTATCTGTTGAGGGATCCTTGATTTCTATAGCAAAGAGCCTGCATGTTGCCTTTGCAACTTTCAGGAGGTCTTTGTCTGCCGGATGGATATATGTAGGAATACCATAAGTGTCTGTTATGAAGCTGTTCCCCATTACATGGTCAAAATGCCCGTGGGTGCACAGCAGTTTCACCGGTTTGAGGTTGTTCGAGCTGATGTAATTGATTACCCTCTCTCCCTCGCTTTTGGAACTTATGCCCGGATCCACAATCACACACTCTCCGGTTTCGTCGGAGAGGATGTAGCAGCACTCCCTCAAATCGTTGAAATAAAATTGTTTGACGTTTATCATCGCGATTATTGTTGTTTTGTT
Source organism: uncultured Bacteroidales bacterium (assembly GCA_900316795.1). Classification (GTDB taxonomy): domain Bacteria; phylum Bacteroidota; class Bacteroidia; order Bacteroidales; family UBA932; genus Egerieousia. The sequence goes on from ONEF01000004.1 coordinate 147,443, forward strand.
TTCCTTTTGACGCCTTTGAGCATGGGAACAAAGCTCATCCGCGATATGTTCCTTGCTTTGAAGCGTCCGTCTTCTGTCTTTACTATGAGTTTCAGTATCTGCTTCTTTTCCCTTGAGCCTTCCTGGCCTTCCAGGTCCACCGGAATCACCAGCCTTCCGCCAGGTTTCAGTTGCTTAAGGAGGGGAATGGGGACTTCAGGAGCTCCGCAGGTGACTATGATGGAGTCAAATGGAGCCTGCTCCTCCAGTCCTGCAAACCCGTCGCCGAGAAAAATATGAAGCTTTCCTGATTCTGTCCGGTGGCTGGTCTTAACAGACATATCGTCATCGTCAAAAAGATAGCCTGCGGCTGCCAGGTTTTTTGCTGCCTGGCGGAACAGCTCTTCTTGCCTTTCTATAGTGAAGACTTCTGCTCCAAGATAGAACAACACGGCCGTCTGGTAGCCGCAGCCTGTGCCTATCTCCAGGATGCGGTCTCCGGATTTTATTTCCAGAAGATCTGTCTGAAGGGCAACTGTGGAAGGCTGGGATATGGTCTGGCCGGCACCTATGGCTACAGGTGTATCTTTGTATGCCTGGTCCTCCAGCCCGTCCTGCACAAAAAAATGACGCGGGACAGCGCCGATAGCCTTCAGAGTCCTGTCTGAAAACAGGTTCTGTTCCTGGAGCTCCTTCACGAGCATCCTTCTTCTTCCCTTGTAAAGCAGGGTATCCTTTTTCTCTTTCATCAGCAAGGCACAAAATTACTCAATAATGACGGATTTGCGAACTGGTTTTTTGCGGAGTGCGGGATTATTGTTAAATTTGCTTGAACTTCAATCAAAAGCTATGCATATAGGAATCGCAGGAAATATCGGCAGCGGAAAGACCACTCTTACAGGGCTGCTGGCAAAGAATTTGGGATGGGTCCCTAAGTATGAACCGGTTGACAACAACCCGTACCTTGAAGATTTTTACAACGACATGCCTCGTTGGTCTTTCAACCTTCAGATCTATTTTCTGAACAAGAGATTCCAGGAAGTGGTAAATATCCGCAATTCCACTGAGAATGTCATCCAGGACAGGACCATTTACGAGGATTCCTGCGTTTTTGCCCCAAACCTCCACAAGATGGGGCTTATGCCAACCAGAGACTATCAGAATTACAAGGACTTGTTCTCCCTTATGATTTCTCTGGTCCAACCGCCGGATCTGATGATTTATCTGCGTTCATCCATCGAGCATCTTGTGTCCAACATCCAGAAGAGGGGACGCAAGTATGAAGAGGGCATCCGTCTGGATTACCTGAAAGGCCTGAACGACCTTTACGAAGAATGGGCTGAGACCTACAAAGACGGCAAGCTTCTGGTGATAGATGTAGATAAACTTGATTTCCAGAACAATCCTAAAGACTTGAGCTCGATCATCGATGCCATCCAGGCCGAACTCGGAGGATTGTTCACGGAGTAATCATTTCTTGAGCCAGTTTTCAGGATTCTGTTTCTGGGTTCCCATCCAAAGCTCGAAGTGAATCTCCGGGCTGTCCTGGTTGCTGTCTATCGTTCCGATGACGGTGCCTTGGGAGACCTTCTGTCCGTTCTTGACGTTGACCTTTCCAAGTTTACAGTAGAAAGTGAAGAATTTCCCGTGCTCCACAAGGACGCAGTTGCTGTAACCCGGAATCACGATAATTTGTTTGACGACACCTTCAAATACGCAGAGGACCTGGCTTTGGGCAGGTGCCGCTATGTTCACTCCGTTGTTGAATGGCAGAGTCACGCCTTTGATCGTAGGATGAGGGTGGGAGCCGAAGCCTTCTACTATCATACCTTTCTTGACCGGCCAAGGTATATTGCCTTTGTTGCTCTCGAAAGAACCGCTCAGTTTGGCGCTTTCCGGAGTCTCTGCGTAAGATTTTGAGGAAGAGCTCTTGCCGGTGTTCCCGCTCTTTTTTGCTGCCGATTCAGCTTTTTTCTTCTCGTCTGCAATAGCCTGGGCGATGAGTTTTTCTATCTCCCTGTTCAGCCTTTGTGCCTGCTGCTGTTTCTTTTTCAGCTCCTGGGTGTACTTGTTCTGTTGTCTGGCCAAGGTGTTGGCGTAGGCCTTGCTCTTGTCCTGGTCCTTTTTCAGCTTGTTGTACTCTTCAGTCTTGGCCTTCTGGTCCTTGATGTTTTCAGCCTGGAGCTGAGACAGCTGGCTGCGTTCTCCTTCAATGGTCCGTGTGTCCTCCTTTATCTGGCGGGCTATTTCAGCAAGAGATGCGGAATATTTTTTCAGATAGACCCATCTGCGGTATCCCTGTTCAACATTGTCGCTGGCAATGATATACATGAACCACTTTCTGGTATCACGGTTGCGGTAAGCCTTAAGGATCATTCTCTTGTAAGAGGCTCTCAAGCTGTCCAGCCTGGTGTTCATGACCTCTATCGCTTTTGTCTTTACAGAGATTTCATCGTTCTGTTTCCTGATGTCAGCCTCAAGCTTGTCTATGAGTTTTTTCCTTGTGTCAACTTTCCTGTTGATAAGTTTCAGTTCCTCAAGAGTATTCTGCCTTTTCTTCCTGGTCTGGGAAATCTGGTTGTCAAGAAACTTTATGTCTTCCTGGAGCTTGCCGGCTTCAGCTTTCTTTTTGTCTATGGTTTTGTTCTGGCCGGCGGCAGAAGCGCAAACAAAAAGCATCGGCAGCAAAGCCGCCAAAAGAATTACCCTATGTCTGAAACTTCCGTTCATCCTTTTTGTCCTTATTTCTTTTCCAAAGCTTTTTCAGAAGCATCTTCCTGCAAAGCCTTTACCCTTTCCAGCCGTGCGGAAATCTTGTCCACCTCAGCCTGGTTTCCGCTTTCGGCGGCTTTCAGCAGAGCTTTGCCATAGTACATGACAGCCAGGTCATATTCTTCCAGAGATGTAAGTATGTCTGAATAGCGGGTGAGTATGCCGGAATCCTCGTTCCCTCCGTAAGCCACCGCCTGCTGCATGATTTTTTTTGCTTCCTCCGCATTTCCGTCAAGGAACAATATCCAGGCATAGGTATCGAGATTATGATATTCTCCGGAAGTCTTCTTCACAGCGGTTTGGGCCATGGCCAGCGCCCGTTTCAAGTCTTTCTTGGAAGGGAGAGCGTCCGTTCTGGCTGTGGCTATGTACCAGGCGTAGTTGTTGAGCACAGGCGCGTTTTCAGGATCTATCTTCAAGGCCTTGTCATAATAGCGGAAGGCTGTCTTGTCGTCATTCTTTTCGTGATACATATCTCCAACAAGAGAGTATATCTGGAGAAGGAGAGTGGTGTCCTTGAGTTTCTTGACGGCTTTCTCCTGGGAGAGGAACGTTTGGATGGCCTGGTCATATTTTCCGAGGTTGAACTCGGCGAATCCTTTGAACTGGAAGAACTCGATCGCCTGTGAAGGGAACAGTCTCATGGACGTGTCAGCAAAACCCTCCAGGCGTTCCCAGTTCTGTGTGCTGTACAGGAAAGATGTCATGTTCCCTCTGACGTATGGATCTTCGGGATAATACTTCAGGATGTCGTCCAGAACTTTACCGGCTTTCTCAAAATTGCCGAATTTGGAGAGATAGATGGCTCCGGTTATTGCGGCGGCGCTGTCAGACGGGTTTACCTTTGTCATTTCCAAGATGCAGTCTGCCATCTGTTCCTTGAGCGGATCGTAGAACAGAGGATTCTTTGTCGCATCCTGAAGCAGTGATTTCTTCATTTCCAGGCTGGCGTGCGGCATACCCATGAAAATTTTCAGGTAGCTGAGGAAGAGCCTGAAGTTCTTGATCATGAGCAGAGTCTGCATCTTGCCGTAAAGAGCCGGCAGATAATCAGGTTCCAAAGCCAGGGCCTTGCTGTAGTAAAGCAGGGCGAGAGAATCCTTGCCTTGGCTGTTGTACAAGTCTCCGATGGAAGATTCATAGACGTGGTTGGGAGTAAGGCTGTCGGCCTCCATCAGAACCCGCATGGCCTTGTCTGTCTGCCTTCTGGAACAATATACACGGTATTTGATCATTGTGGACTGCTGGTTAGGTCCTATGGCCTTTTCAAGTTTGTCTGCAAGTTCCATGACCTTGTCAACCTGTCCCCGGGGATAGTAAATTTCCATCAGGCTTATGTAAGAATCCTCTTTTGTCGGGAATTTCTTTATCAGAGACTCGTGCAGCCTGACGGCGGAAGGGAGGTCTTTGTTCTGGACATATATGGCCCCGAGTGTGGCCAGATAGTAGTAATTGGAGGAATCTATGTCCGAGGCCGCCTTCAGCATTTTCTCTGCATTGAGATAGTCTTGCTCGGCGATGGAGATCTTGGCCAGCAGGTAGTATGCGGCGTCATTCTCAGGGTTGAACTCTATTGCCTTGCGGCAAAGCTCCACAGCCTTGTTTTCCTGAAAGTTGTTGAAAGCCAGGGTTGCATCAATCAAGCAGGAATCACTTTTGGACACGCTCAAATCTTGGGCGCGGGAAAAATTCAGACCTGCAAGAAACAGGAGTGCAGTGCAGATTGCTATGGCTGTTAACTTTCTCATACGGCAATCACAAAATTACATTAAATTTGCCATAGAAATGCAACTTTTGAACCACGTGGTGCATCTTTATGTCAGTAGATAAAAAGACACGGGAACAGCAGGACCCTTATTCCAAGCTTGTAGAACGCTGCAAGAAGCAGGACAGAAGGGCTCAGAGAGATTTGTACGAGAAGCTCTCTGCAAGGATGTTCCCCGTCTGTCTGCGCTATATTGGAGACAGGGAGATGGCTAAAGATGTGCTTCACGATGGTTTCATCACTCTTTTTTCCAAACTTGGAGATTATCGCGGAGAAGGAACTTTCGAGGGCTGGGCAAGGCGGATATTCGTTACGGCTTGTCTTATGCAGCTGAGGAAGACCGATATTCTCAAGCAGGCGGCACAGATAGAAGGAGAGCATCCGGTCTCAGATTCAAGCCTTATGCTCACCCCTGAGGAGTCTGCCCAGTTGGATGCGGACCGCCTTATGGAGCTGATCGTTTCTATGCCGGATGGGTTCCGCACAGTCTTTAACCTTTATGCCATTGAAGGTTTCTCCCACAAGGAGATAGCCAAGATGCTCGGTTTGAGTGAAGGAGGTTGCCGTTCTCAGTTGAGCCGCGCGAGAGTGTGGTTGCAGGAAAAACTGAAGCATAACGTGTCTAAATAAAATGTAAAGTGAGAAATTTAAAAGATATACTGGAAAAAGACCTGGGACGGAAATGGTCTCTGACAGAGGAGGAAAAATCTTCTCTGTGGGAGTCTGTTTCGAAGTCTCTGCCTGAGGCCGCGCCGCAGAAGAGGGGAGGTTTCCTCTACTGGGCCGCAGCCGCAGTTGCAGCCGCTGTTGTCGCAGGCGTTTTCCTGCTCAAGTCACCTTCTTCTGACCCGACCCCTTTCCAGCCTGAAAACACACCTATTGAAAAAACTACAACCTTGGCGGACGGATCGGGGGCAGCCACTAAAGAAGAAACGCATCAGGAGAAGGATGTTCAGAATCCTGTGCTGGCCCTCGCAGCAAATCCTGCCGAAGGCCGGCAGGGGCTTTCTGAAGAAAAAGCGGAATCAGTTGTGAAAGGTACCGAGGAGAATTTTTCAGAAGGAAATCATCCTGTCCAAAACACAGTTCTGCCTGAGAGTACCCAGACATCTGAGGAAAATGCTCCGGCACCCCAGACCGTGATTGCGGATCAAGACAATACTCAGCATTCACAGGGCAATATCCAAGGGGCACAGAACAAATCCCGGTCTTCTTTCACCAGGAATTATACTGGAGATTACTCAGCCAAGTCTGCTTACAGGAAAAGGTTTGCCCTTTCTGCTTCATCAAATTTTTCCGGAAGAGGCAAAATGGACGGGTCTGCAAATCCTATGGTAAAAGCCTTTGCTGAAGAAATAGGTTACACGATGTATTCCAATGCACCGGTCATAGAAAACGTGTCTGAGGTATCCTATTCACTGCCCCTTAATTTCACGGTAGGTGTTACATATAAGATAAACAACTATCTTTCAATTGGTTCCGGCTTGAGTTATTCATATCTTCACAGCAAGTACAACGGTTCTGTGAATATGGTAAACTACAGCATCAAACAGGATGTCCATTATGTCGGAATCCCGTTGAACCTGTATGTGAACCTCGGGTCAACCGGCAACCTTGATTTCTATGCCGCAACCGGAGGAACCATAGAAAAAGGAGTTAAGGCAAATTACCAGATGAAATCATTCAAAGGGACCCGTTCCACTTCAGACTCTCATGTAAAGGGAGTGCAGTTCTCCGTGAAGGCTGCCGCCGGAATGGAGTACCGCTTTGGGAAGAGCAAGAATGTGGGAATATACCTTGAGCCGTCTATGGTATATTATTTTGATTCCAACCTTCCCGGGAGCATCCGTACTGATCAGCCGCTTCAGGTTGAGGCTCAGGCCGGTGTAAGATTCCATCTGAAATAATGTCCGACCGTCCCTGTTTCGGCACCGGCAGGGCATTCAAGCGTTGCGGGTTGATGTTTAAAGAGAATTTTTCTTCAACTGCCGTGCAAGATTGTTGGCAAAGACGAAATCGTTCAAAGGCTGGCAGTCGGAATTCATGATCTCTTTGTTGCTGCCTTCCCACACGAGTTTTCCCTGATGTATGAAACCTATATGGTCACCGATTTCCATAACGGAGTTCATGTCGTGGGTGTTTATGACGGTTGTAATCTGATATTCCCTTGTGATTTCCTGGATAAGACGGTCAATCACGATGGAGGTTGTAGGATCGAGCCCTGAGTTTGGTTCGTCGCAGAAGAGATATTTCGGATTAAGGGCGATAGCCCTGGCTATTCCGACTCTTTTTTGCATACCGCCGGAAATCTGGTTGGGATAAAGATGGTTCACGTTCTCAAGGTTCACCCTCTTGAGGCAGAAGTTCACCCTTTCCAGCTTTTGCTCAAAGCTCCAGTCTGTGAAAAAATCCATAGGGAACATTACATTCTCCTGGACGGTGGCAAAGTCAAAAAGAGCGCTTTCCTGGAAAAGCATTCCCATTTCACGGCGGAACATCTTCTTCTCTTTCAGGGGCATAGTGGTGAAGTTATGGTCTCCGTAAAGGATTTCTCCCTGGTCCGGTTCATATAGGCCTACAAGGTTTTTCAGCAGAACCGTCTTGCCGCTGCCGCTGGCTCCGATAATCAGAGAACATTCTCCGCTTTTAAATTTGATGTTGATGTCCTGGAGAACTTTCTTGCCGTCGAATTCCTTATGTAAACCTTTGACTTCTATCATAGTGTATGCTTTCTATAGCAGGAGCTTGGTAAGTATAAGGTCGAAGATCAGTATCAGTGTGCTGCTCACCACGATGGCACTGGTGGAGGAACGTCCTACACCAAGGGAACCGCCTTTGGCGTTATAGCCGAAGTAAGCGGCGATGGAGGTTATTATGAAGCAGAACACAGCCATCTTTATCATGCTGTAGAAGATGTACCATTCCCTGAATGCAAACTGGAGGCCTTCAATGTATTGCCCCAAGGTTATTATGCCGGTAAGGGCGATGAGCACGCCACCGCCAAGAAGCCCGATGAAAAAACTCGTGAGCATCAGCAGCGGACTGAAAACCGTGGCTGCGCAGATTTTTGGAAGTATGAGATAGTTGGCGGAATTGACACCCATGATTTCCATGGCGTCTATCTGCTCCGTTATCCTCATGCTGCCTATCTCTGAAGAGATGCTGGAACCCATCTTTCCGGCCAGGATGAGGGCGACCATCGTTGAACAGAATTCAAGGACAAGTGTCTCCCTTGCCATCACACCGACATAATACTTTGGTATGAACGGACTTTCCAGATTGTTGGCGGTCTGGATGGTGATTACCGCTCCGATGGAAGCGGAAACTATGAACAACAGAAGCAGGGAAGCTATGATGAGCTTTCCGGATTCATTCCAGAACTGCTTCCAGAATATGCTCCATTTCTCCGGTCTGCGGAATACTCTGGACATTAGCTGGCAGTATTCTCCTGCTATTTGGAACAAGTTGTTCATCCGTCCTTTTCTGTTCTTCGAGGTGCAATTTACTCAAATTTGGAAAAAATCACTAATTTTGAGAATTACAACTATGCTAATGAACATTTTTTACAACATAGGCATCTGGCTGTGCCAGCCAGGGATTTGGATTGCGTCTTTTTTCAGCAGGAAAGTCAGGCTTTTCTGGCAGGGGAGAAAAGGTCTCTTGAAGAAGATAGAAGAAACTTTTTCAAGCGTCAGCGGGGATGTGGTCTGGTTCCACTGTTCTTCAGTCGGGGAGTTTGAGCAGGCTCGACCTCTGATAGAATGGTACAAGGGAAGTCTTCCGGAAACCAAGATTCTGTTGACATTCTTCTCTCCGAGCGGTTACGAACTCAGGAAGAACTACCCTCTGGCAGACTGGGTATTCTATCTTCCGCTGGACACCGCGTCCAATGCCCGTAGAATGGTAAAGGCGGTCAAACCCAAGAAGCTGATATTCACCAAGTATGATCTTTGGAACAATTATATTCGCCAGGCCCGCAGGCAAGGCTGCGAGCTGTATCTGGTATCAGCTATCTTCCGCCCTTTCCAGTCTTTCTTCAAATGGTGGGGAGGCTTTTTCCGCAGTATGCTCAAATGTTTCTCAGCGATATTTGTCCAGGATGAACTCTCCAAAGACCTTTTGAAATCCATCGGGATAAAAGACAATGTGATCATAGCCGGAGACACACGTTTTGACAGAGTGGAAAAGATTGCTTCGGAGAGCAAGGATTTCCCTGTGATAGAGGCGTTTGCCAAAGACAGCTTCACAATGGTGGCAGGAAGCAGCTGGCTTCCGGATGACGAGATAATCGCTGAGGTAATGAAAAACTTCTCCAAGGTAAAACTGATAGTGGCCCCTCACGAAATCCACAAAGAGAGGATTGACAAAGTGATGGAAGTGTATCAGACTTACGGTCCGATCAAATATTCGGAGATAGAGGAAGATGCTCTGAAACAGACCGTCAGTGAATCCGCCCCGTCTTTCTCCGAGGGGAAGAGGGTTCTTGTGATAGACAGTATAGGAATACTTTCTTCTCTTTACCGGTATGCTGATTTCGCTTATATCGGCGGAGGATTTGGAGTAGGTATCCACAATACACTCGAAGCGGCGGTTTATGGTGTACCGCTGGCCTTCGGTCCAAACTACAGGAAGTTCAAGGAAGCCATAGACCTTATAGACTGCAACGGGGCAACCAGCGTCTCTTCTGCATCAGAGCTTTACCAGGTCCTGGACAACTGCGTCAAAGACAAGGAACTCAGAGATTTCAGGGCCAGAAACTGCCGCACTTATGTGGAAAGCAACCTTGGAGCTACACAGAAGATAATATCCGTTATAGAAAGCACATCTGTTTAAGCGGCAACCTCATGTCCCTTTCAGAAGCCATTACCCCATACCCTTGCAAAAATTTCCACCTCATACCTAAAAAATCCCCACCAAATACTCTTTAAAAAGTCAACACATCATACCCTTGTAGAAGTCCCCTCTAAAGAGATATTCATATCAAGACACTCATTTCAACAGAACATAACAAGAAACTTCTTAAGGCAATGAAAATACATTTGAACCCAACTACATTTTTATTTTCCGCGACATTTTCAGTTATAATTTTCCTTTCTTCCTGTTCTGCATCCAGACCAGCCGCAACATCCTCAGAAAGAAGTCCGTTCAGAGCCGACCATCTATGGAGCTATGATGGAAACATCCAACCAGGTGCTGCATCTTTGGACGAATATCTTCCCTTGCTTGAAGGAAAGAGAGTGTGCCTTCTTTCCAACCAGACCGGCATAATGCTCAAGAAGGGCAAGGAAATCCCGTCTGAACTCCTTCTCAGCGATGGAATGGATGCTATGGAAAATATGCCGTTGAACCTCTATACCCACGTTCTGGACACTCTTCTTTCCCAGGGCATCAATGTCGTTTGCCTGATGAGCCCGGAACACGGATTCCGGGGAACGGCAGATGCAGGCGAACATGTTTCCTCCAGCGTGGATATAAGGACAGGGATACCTATCCGTTCCCTCTACGGCACCAAGATGACAGACCAGGAGATGATGGAAGGCTTTGACGTGATGCTGTTTGACCTTCAGGATGTGGGAGTCAGATTCTACACATATTATGTTACCATGATAAAGATGATGGGCAAGTGTGCCAAGTTCAACATTCCTTTTATCGTCCTCGACAGACCTAACCCTATAGGATTCCTCACAGACGGTCCTATGCTGGACCGTAAGTTCAAGAGCGGAGTGGGCGGGCTTCCTATACCGGTTGCCCATGGAATGACTATGGGAGAACTTGCGTATATGGCAAACGAGAAGGGCTGGCTTAACTTCCCGTCCAAGGAAACCTGGGAGCCGGACCTTTCCCTCAAATGCGATTTGACCGTCATCAAATGCAGGAACTATACACATGAATCCCACTATCGTCTTCCTGTGAAACCATCTCCGAACCTCCCAAATATGCGCAGCGTATATCTTTATCCTTCAACCTGTTACTTTGAAGGAACGCGCATCAGCCTCGGGAGAGGAACATCCGTTCCGTTCCAAATCTATGGTTCCCCTGATATGGCAACCACATCTTTCCAGGGCAGAAGCGCCTATGGAACAGATGCCAGGGTTCCGGCAGAATACAAGTTCACTCCTAGAAGCATTGCAGGAGCCAAGAATCCTCCACTTCTGGACAAGGAGTGCATAGGCGTGAATCTTACAGAGATACCAATCAACCGTATCAATGACGGAAGGGTCAACCTCTCCTACATCATTGACGCATACATAGGTTGCGGAAGTAAAGGGGACGATTTCTTTACCAGGATGTTTGAACTGGAAACCGGCCAGAGCTGGTGCCGCGAGTTTATCAAGGAGAACGCTTCCAACCAGGGGTGCAATGCCGGGAAACTTGCCAAGAAGATGCAGGAAATGTGGCAGAAAGACATCAAGGCCTTCAAGAAAGACCGCGCCCCGTACCTCCTATACAAGTAGCGCCCACCAAAGTGCTCCCTCCGTCCCTAAAAGTGGGACAGAAGGCGCGTTTTCCCCACCAAAGTGCTCCCACCGTCCCTAAAAATGGGACAGAAGGCGCATTTCCCCCGCCAAAGTGCTCCCTCCGTCCCTAAAAATGGGACAGAAGGCGCATTTTCCCCTTCAAAGTGCTCCCACCGTCCCTAAAAATGGGACAGAAGGCGCATTTTCCCCTTCAAAGTGCTCCCTCCGTCCCTAAAAATGGGACAGAAGGCGCGTTTTCCCCTTCAAAGTGCTCCATCGCTGATTAAAAAGTATCAAGGGCTTTTTGCACGTTTTCTGGAGACAGGCCGGTTACCCTTGACAACTGCTTTGAATCTGAGGAAAACCTATACCTGATTTGTTTGAGCAGATCAGAACGCTTTTCAAAAGGCAGGTCCAGGAGGTTGGCACCACCATAGACAGAGTTGCACAAGTCTTTTATCGCTGAGACAACAGATTGATCCGAGAAGGTTGGCAATGTTGAATTTTGCCGGGCCTTGGAAGAGCTGTTAAGAAAATAGTTTAACCTCTTGGGTGTTCTGAAAACAGATTCCACAAATTTGAACTGAACATAAGAAGCAGGAGAGATATATCCCCTTTCATCGAGAATATAGTTTGGAGGGAAAACAACCTTGCTGTGAGTGATTTGCAACAATTTGCGCTTGCTTAGATCTTTAACTTTTGTTCCCTGCAAAGAAGCTTTGGCATTGCAGAAGAGCAAGTTGCCGGTACCCCAAGGGTACATGATGTGACTTGCGCAGACATTTGCGGCGACAGGATTCATCTGAACATAGGCAACTGCTCTTTCAAAAGAATCGTCACCGATGCTCAATTCTTTTAAATCAACTTTGTTGTTGCGCAAAAACTCCTTGGAAGAATACTTAAATCTATAGTATCTTGAGTAGATTTGTTTTAATCGCGATATAAAACTTCTTGCACTTTCTTCATACCCTCCCAGGACAAAATGCACATGGTTTGACATGAGTACAAAAGCCAAAATTCCCACATCAGACAGGACATTTGAAACAGCAACATAGTTCATCCCTGTCTTGAAATCTTCCTCATCCTTAAACCACAGGTTGTCTTTAAGATGCTCCGTGGTCACAAGCCATATCCTTTCTCCCATAATCATTTGGTTTCAAGTTATTAATATCTATCTTCTTGTCTGAAACAGCCACAGGAAGACTTTTTAATTTCCTGTATGAAGACTCTTTCAGTGTACCAGCTCTCGCTCAAAACTCTAAACCATCTCCGTCCTCGTAGGACAATTGCTGTAGGTTTGAAATCAAAGATATGAAAAAGATTTGATGAAATCCATCCCAGAATAGATTTGAATTCCAGATTGTGGTGGTTGCTGTTCCCAGTCAGGAAAGTATTGATAGTTCGGCTTTATTTCAGCGAGGCCATTGGCCTAGTTCAAGATCTGAAATTTGTCGGCCCTCTATGCGGAAGCGTAAGGCGGTCCTGACATTGTGGAATCCCATAATTCCGCAAGCTCCAGGATTCATCACCAGCATTTTGCGTATGTTTTTCTCTGTAGATTCCATCTCACTACCATCTGGAAGTTTTCCTTCATTGCGGAAATCCATCTCACTACCATCTGGAAGTTTTCCTTCATTGCGGAAATCCTTCTTACTGCCATCTGGAAGTTTTCCTTCATTGCGGAAATCCATCTCACTGCCATTTGGAAGTTTTCCTTCATTAGAGGCTCCCTTCTCTGAGCTGTCAGAAACAGAGTCTTGTGAGAATGTTCCCTTAGTGGTCGATTCCCTTTTGGTGAAGTGGGAATCGTTCATCACACGGAGGATGTGCGAATGGCCGCAGAAGAATAAATCTGGGCGGATCTGGTTTATCAGTTGATAGGCTTTGTAGTCATACCTGCCTGGGAAGCCTCCGATATGAATCATCAGGCAGTCCAAATCTTCAAGCTTGAAGTGCTGATATAGAGGAACTTCCATACGGATTTCCTGGTCATCGCAGTTTCCGTAAACCCCTATCACAGGCTTGAAGGCAATCACCTGCTCAAATGTATGGATGCTGCCCCAGTCTCCGCAGTGCAGAACAACATCTACATCTCTGAGAAAATCTTTCAGCTCCGGGCCAAAGTACCCGTGCGTGTCAGATATGAGTCCAACTCTTTTCATCTACTAGAAGTTCTATTCTAATATTTTCTATGCAAGTGCTCCCTCCGTCCCGGATTTAGGGACAGAAGGCGCGTTTTCCATGCCAAAGTGATCCCTCCGTCCCGGATTCAGGGACAGAAGGCGCATTTTCCCTGCCAAAGTGCTCCCTCCGTCCCTAAAAATGGGACAGAAGGCGCGTTTTCCCTGCCAAAGTGCTCCCTCCGTCCCGGATTTAGGGACAGAAGGCGCGTTTTCCCCGCCAAAGTGCTCCCTCCGTCCCGGATTTAGGGACAGAAGGCGCGTTTACAGAAGGCGCGTTTTCCCCGCCAAAGTGCTCCCTCCGTCCCAGATTTAGGGACAGAAGGCGCATTTCCCCCGCCAAAGTGCTCCCTCCGTCCCGGATTTAGGGACAGAAGGCGCATTTTCCCCTTCAAAGTGCTCCCTCCATCCCGGATTTAGGGACAGAAGGCGCATTTTCCCCGCCAAAGTGCTCCCTCCGTCCCGGATTTAGGGACAGAAGGCGCATTTCTCCAGTCAAAGTTCCGCCATCCCTGGGCAAATACAACCCAAAAGTAAGCATAATGGAAGGATTTTGGTGAAAAAGGAGGCCGACTAAAAAACATTAGCCGGCCTCTTTTCAGGCGTGCAGGCAGAAGAGTGCACTTTCTTCAGGTGTGCTACCAGATGCGGGCTCTCTTTTCAGGAGCGAGGTAGAGCTTGTCGCCTTCCTTGATGCCGAATGCCTCATACCAGGCGTCAATCTGAGGAAGTGCTGCGTTCACTCTGAATCTTGCATTTGAATGAGGGTCGTTCAGAACCTGGTTGCGGATGTACTCGTCTCTGAAGTTAGCAGCCCAGATGAAGCCGTATGAGATGAAGAATCTCTGTTCTGGAGTGAAACCGTCTTTCTCTCCCAGAGGGTTCTGTTTCATGGCGTTCTGGAATGCCTGGTAAGCGATGTTAAGACCTCCGTTGTCTCCGATGTTCTCACCGAGGGTGAGTCTTCCGTTGATGAATACTCCCGGAAGAACTTCCTGGGTTGAAAAGAAGTCTGCAAGAACAGAAGTTCTCTCGTCGAACTTGGCCTTGTCTTCTGCTGTCCACCAGTTGTGCATGTTGCCGTCTTTGTCGAACAGGCTGCCCTGATCGTCGAAGCCGTGGCTCATCTCGTGGCCGATTACAACTCCGATTGCTCCGTAGTTTGCGGCATCGTCTGCCTCCGGATTGAAGAACGGTGGCTGGAGAATACCTGCAGGGAAGCAGATCTCGTTGGTTGTAGGGTTGTAGTAAGCATTGATGGTCTGAGGTGTCATAAGCCACTCGGTCTTGTCAACAGGCTTTCCTACCTTTCGGTCTATCATGTCTGCAAGATAGAACTCGGAAGCGTTGCACATGTTCTCGTAGTATGAGAGAGTGTCGTCAATATTAAGCTTTGAATAATCTCTCCAGGTGTCCGGATATCCTATCTTGACATAGAAAGTGGAAAGTTTGTCGTAAGCCTGCTGCTTGGTGGAATCGCTCATCCAGTCGAGCTGTTCTATCCTCTGGTGCAGAGCGTCTTTGAGATTGTTTACGAGGGTAAGCATTCTCTGCTTGCTGCTTTCAGGGAAGTATTTCTCCACATAGAGTTGGCCTACTGGCATTCCGAGGACGCCGTTTACGGCACCTACGGCTCTCTTCCACCTAGGCTTGTCTTCCTGGGCTCCGCTCATAACCTGGCTGAACTCGAAGGCAACGGTGCGGAAATCATCGCTGAGCATGCTGGTGGCACCGTAGATTACTCCAAATTCCGCGTAGTCTTTCAGTGCCTGCAGAGGTACTTCCTTGATGATTCTCTCCACTTCTTTCAGCTGTTCCGGCTGGCCTACAGAAACATATTCAATTGCCGGATATCCCAGTCCGCTGAGGATTTCATCCCACATGATGCCAGGATACTCTTTCTTGAGGTCTGCATAGGTCATCTTGTGGAAGTTGTTAGGAACATCGCGGAGTTCGGTCCTGGACTTGCTTGCACGTGCGATGCGGTATTCGATGGAAAGGATGTTCTCCATCTTGGCCTTTGCCTCGTCCTCTGTGTAGCCCACCATTGTGAAGAGCTTGCAGATGAGGGTCTTGTATGCTTCCATTATTTTCTTGGAAGCTTCGTCATCGTTCATGTAGTAGTCTTTGTTGCCGAGTCCCAGACCGCCCTGATATGTCTGGACAAGGTTCTGGGATGCGTCAGAAAGGTCTGCATCACAGTAGATGCCGAACATGGAAATGTCAACACCTTTCTTTCCGAGAACGGCGTTTGCCAGCTGGAAATCTTCACGGCTTGCGATGCCTCTTACATATTCAAGATCTTTGACAATAGGCTTGTAGCCGTCTTCATTCCTCTTTGTGGAGTCCATGGCCATGCGGTAGATGCTTCCTATTTTCTGGCCGAGGGTTCCCTGTTCCTGAGGGTTGTTTGCATAGTCTTCAAACATTGCCTTCAACTGCATTTCCACATTGTCTGAAAGGACATTGAACTGTCCGAAGCTTGAATATTCCGGCTTAAGCGGATTGGCTTTCATCCAACCACCTGCGCAGTACTCGTAGAAGTCTTGTCCAGGGGCAACAGAATCATTCATGTTTGCCTTGTCCAGGCCGGAGGTAAGAACCTTGCCGCCTGTGCAACCAGCAGCTGCAAAGCAAAGAATTGGTATGATCATCTTGAGTTTCATATAAATGTGTTTTGTGATAATTTCAGGCCCCAAAGATAAGCATTTTGTCATTTGGCTTGCGGAATCTTGTATGGCATTTGCAGATGCATCTGGGCACGGAGTTTCTTCAATTCAAAATTGATTCTTAACTTGCGGTATGAAAAGAATAGTATTTACAACTGCCGTGTTGTTGCTTGCGGCCTTCTCAGCGATGGCGCAAAACAATGCCAAGGGCTATTACAAAGATGTTCTTCTTGACGGAGGCATTGCCCTTACATCAAAATCCTTCATTCCTTCTACGATTTATCTGGATCTTTCCACCCAGTTCTTCCTGTCTGCCAAGGGGACTAAGCAAGACCCTTACACAAAGACAGATACGCTGTTGCAGAATGCGATATTTGTTGGCAGTGAGCATGACGAGAACGGCTATCTCCTTTATCCAGACGGAGCCCCGAGATTCCGTGTGCTCTATGTAAACGGAGGCAGTTCCTTTGCCCACGGCAAGAGCATCGGTGAGGAAGGAAGGGAGAACATCAGGCAGTTCATCCTCTCCGGCGGCAGCTATGTGGGAACCTGTGCCGGCAGCGCCCTTTCCAGCAAGGGTGTTCTTTGGGACAATGGTTATCGCGATGAAGAAAGCTATTTTGCCATCTGGCCGGGGGTTATCAGAAGAAGCGAACTTGGCAAGACATACACCGGGATGAACATTCCGAGAAGGTCTCCTCTGCTCCGATATTACAAGTTCGGGAACGACCTGCATCTTGACAGCCTGTACCACAATCTCGGAAACCACGCTTACAAAGGCCTGGACTTCCCGCCCGGAACAGAGGTTCTGGCTACCTACGAGACAGATACCTTGCACTTGAAACGGGCAATTGCCGGGGAGCCTTCCGTCTGGGCTTACAAGCCATACGAGAATTCCGGCCGTGAGGTTATGTGCGGATCCCATCCGGAGTCTATCGCCTATGGAGAAAGGCTTCACCTTATGAGCGCCATGTTGTTGTATGCAATGGACGGCAACGGTTACCAGACCGTAAAGGGTGAACTCCAAAGCGGTGAGGAAAGGGTGATGGACCGCTCTACACACGACCATGACCGGCTTTCACCAAAATCGGTGACAAGCAGTACCACCACTTCCTTGTAAGGGTACCTAAAAAGACAAAGACTCTGCGCATATACCTGAAGGCTGTTCCCGCTGTTTCAACAGAGAGTGTGGCAGCTTCAGCGGACAGTACGGCAAAAGCAGCATCTGCCGGCACCGGTCAGCCCCAAGCTCCAAAAGAACCGGACCTGTTCGTTTTCGCCCGCAGAGGGAAGTTCGCCTACAAGGGAGAATCAGACGCACAGGACCTTTCTTCCGGAATCGGGAAGGTTGTGACAATCAACAATCCCAAAGCCGGCAACTGGTATATCTCAGTCTTCTGCAATACTACAGTAGAAACTGAAGAGACAAGATACGGTACGGTCTATACCGGAAACCTTGAGGTACTTAACGGTGTTCCGTACATCATAGAGGCGGAATACTGATTGTTGCCACAGCTCAAGGCATCTCGTCCTTTTCCGGACATCTGAGGTTGACGGCTTCTGCCAGGTGGTTGATATCTATTTCCGCCCTGTCCTGAAGGTCAGCTATAGTGCGTGCTATTTTGAGGACGCGGGTGTAGCCTCTGGCGCTGAGACCTGCCTTGCTGACAACATTTTCCATAAATATCTTCTCTGCTTTTCCCAGCGGGCAGTATTTTGCAATCTTGGATGGCGGTATGGCCGCGTTGGTGAAAAAAGACTCGTCATTTTCTTTATAGCGTTTGAGCTGGATGTCTCTTGCGGCTATAACCCTACAGGCAATTGTCTGGCTGGACTCTTCTTGGACACCTTGTCTGAAAATGAGTTCGTTGGCCTTGACAGCGCGGATTCTCAGATGAATGTCCATACGGTCCAGCACCGGGCCTGAGATTTTGCTCCGGTATCTCATGATGGCAGTAGAGGAGCAATTGCACAGGCCTTTGCCATCATACAGATGCCCGCAAGGACAGGGGTTCATGGCAGCTACCAGCATGAACCGGGCAGGATAGAAAAACTTTCCCCTCACCCTGCTTATCTGCACAATCCCGTCCTCCAGCGGTTGGCGAAGCACCTCTATGGAACGCCTGTCCATCTCAGCGATTTCATCAAGAAAGAGCACCCCGTTGTGGGCGAGTGATATTTCCCCGGGCAGCCCTTTGTTTCCGCCACCCACCAGTGCCGGCACAGTGATGGTGTGGTGAGGGCTCCTGAAAGGTCTGCATTTGAGAAGTCCTCCGCGATGATTCTCTTTGCCTGATTCAGAAGCCAACAACCCGGCCACCGAGTAAATCTTGCTGGTCTGAATGGCTTCTTCCTTGGAAAGTGGGGGAAGTATGCCTCTGAGGCACTTGGCCATGAAGGTCTTGCCGCTTCCAGGAGAACCGCTGAGAAGAATGTTGTGCCCTCCGGCGGCGGCTATCTCCAGTCCCCGTTTTGCCTGAAGCTGCCCCTTGACAAGGGCAAAATCGTAGTTCAGCACTTCTTCATCTTGTCCAGCGGTGTTTCTTCCCTTGTCTTCGTACTGTTCTATGCTCTTGGCTGTGACTATCTTGTCCGCGGATTCCTCCGGGGAAAGCAGTATCCGGATGACATCCCTGAAAGTTTCTGCTGCAAAGACGGAGATACCTTCAATCTCTGCTCCCTCCATCGCTGAGGAAGAAGGCAGGATACAACCTTTGAACCCTTGCTCTTTGGCGTGTATGATAATTGGCAGGGCCCCGGGAATTTCCCTCAGCGTTCCGTCCAGGGCCAGCTCTCCGAGTATCAAAAAACTGTTCAGAGTTTGGGCTACTGATTCCGGGAGCTGACCGGATGCGCACAAGATTCCTATGGCAAGCGTTACATCAAAGGCTGAGCCTTCTTTGCGGATGTTGGCCGGCGCGAGGTTGATTGTGATTCTCTTACCGGGCATCCTGAACCCGTTGACGGCAAAAGTGCTTTCTATCCTCTGCTGGCTTTCCTTGACAGCGCTGTCCGGCAGCCCCACCAGAAAGAACTGGATGCCGTCTGTAACCGAGACCTCTACGGTTATCGTGGTAACTTCCAGCCCATTACAACACGCACAATAAACTTTGCACAACATAATCTATCTTCCTAAAAGTCCCTTCAATTGCTTTTCATTTGGCAATGCTTTCCTCAATTCTTCCGGCATTTCATCTGCCGACTTATAAGTAGCTACTCCAAGAGGATTGGTGTATGATCGCACGGCATATTCTACATAAGCTTTTTCAGCAGAGCCACATAGAACAATTCCTATGCTTGGATTTTCCCAAGGTTTCCTTACAAAATCATCGAGAACTTGCAGATAGATGCTTAACTGTCCTAAGTAAGATGGTTTAAAGTTGCCTTTCTTTATTTCTACAGCCACTAATGTCGCTAGAGCCCGGTTATAAAACAATAGGTCTATCTTGTGAGTGTGACCAAAAGCCTCGACCACATATTGATTCCCTATAAAAGAGAAATCTTTTCCGAAAGTCATTATGAAATTTCTGATATTATGAACAATACTATTCTCGATCACTGATTCATCTACATCTTCCAAATCCCTGGCTCCTAGTTGTTCAACATTTATGAAATCCAACAGATACTCATCTTTGAATGCCATTATGGCTCGTTGTGCGGTTATAGAGTCGGGGATTGTCTTTTGAAAATTATTGGGCAATACACCTCGATGGTGAATAACATCTTGGGCTATAAACTTTTCCAGAGTTCTGGCGGAGAGATTCTCTTTTGCGGCTAACTTAATGTAATTTATTCTCTCTTCTAAGCTTTTGATTTTGTGTATAATGATACAATGTTGAGAAAATCCGATAGAATAAAAGTGTCCAGATAAGTCGTTATCTAAATCGTCCAACGCGTTGGACGATTTGTCGTATAACTTGTTCCATGCTTCATAAAACAGCCTCATACGTTTTATGCTGGTAGCAGAAAAACCTTGTAAACCAGGCATCTCGGCCCGTAGTCTTATGCTGATGATTTCTATTGCCCCTCTTCCCCAACATCCATTTCTAGAATTTCGGGAAACATATTCTCCAATTTTGAAATAGAGTTGAAGGAGTTCTTTATTAGCATTCTTAATTGCTTTGTGCTGACTTTGAAGAATTGCGTTTTTTATATCTTCCACAGCCGTTTCATACTTTAACACATTCTCCTCTTTTTTCATAAACCCTCCTTTTGTTGATTAGCATTCTGCCAAAAGTAATTCACGACACAAGGAATCTCCAAACCCAAACGTACAATTGACGCTGTCCGCCCCCAAAGTTTTTACGATTGAAATATGGTCGTGTAGAAGAAAACAGATGCACCCTTCAGAAGAGTTTCCTATTACGCAAGTCTTTATCTACAACTCTGCCAGTCTTTTGCAGAGTTGTATCATACTTTTATCACCGGAATTAAAGCAACAGATTGAAAGTCCGCACTCGGTTCATACTATTAAAGACAAAAGATCTCAGCGACAGTGTATATATCGATTAAAGTTGTATCTTTGTCAAAAGACTTGACTGTCTTTACATATTTGAACATTTTAGACAAATCTTGTTCTGGGCAACAAAACCGCCAATTTTGAGGAGATTACTCTCCAGCCTAACCGGAAGAAGATACAGTCTTGCCAGGGTGCGGACTGTTTGTTTCTTATTTGGTTAGGAGGTGCTTGGCGGTACCTGTTGCCCAAAGGAGAACAGACAGGCCGCTTTTTATTAATAAATAATATAGTATTTATTATGGGATCTAAAGAGATTTATCAAAAGCAAATCATTTCCATTAGAGAAAGAATTGCAAAGGAAAGGGAGCGTAAATCCTATGACAATCAAAAGCTTCAGGAACGAATCAACAGAGCTACGTCAGTTTCATCCAAAGCCAGTTACAGGAGACAAAAGGTAGATCGGGCTGCTCAACATGACAGAGCTATCCAAGGACTACAAAAGCAGCTTGAAACTGCAAAAATGAATTTAGCCAAATGTAGATAATCAACGATTATGAGCAACTTTACTTTTTCTGAGATCAACAAGATTTTGGTAAAGTCAAAAACTAAACTCAAAGAAAGCTTTACTAGGGGAGAACAATTCAATATGTTTAAAGCTTGTGGCGTTAATCATTATGAAAACACCCACTCTGCAATAGTTGCAGAGTTGTTGAACCCAGACGGAAGTCATGGGCAAAAGGATATGTTTCTTAAACTATTCATTGATAATGTTATACCAGATTTCAAGGATTTCAAGACTCAAACGGCGGAGTGTTTTACTGAATATACAATTCCAGGTGGAAGGCGCATTGATATTTTGCTTAGGGATATAGAAAAGCGAATAATTGTAGTTGAGAATAAAATCTACGCGGCTGATCAATTTGCTCAACTCAAGGATTATTCTGAATATGCATCAAAACAAACAGGACAATACAGAGTCATTTATCTTACATTGGATGGAAAGGAGGCTTCAGATGAGAGTGCATTTCAAGTCAAGTATTGTAAGGCATCATATAAGGATAACATTATTCCATGGCTAGAGGAGTGCATAAAGGCCTCGGTTAAAATCCCGACAATAAGAGAAACTCTTATTCAGTATCAGCTTCATTTAAAGCAATTAACCAATCAGGATATGGAAAAGAAGGAAAAAGAAGAACTGGTCAGTCTGATGATGCATAATGTAGAAGAAATAGAAGCTATCTTTCGAGTTCAGAAAGATTTTCAGATTTCCGTATTAAATAATGTGAAAGAACAACTGGAGGATTTTTGTTCGGTAAACAACCTGGAATTGGATTTTTCCCCAGAAAAGCTTCTAAACTCTTCAACAGAAAAGGGTTTCTATTTTAAGCGGCCGGAATGGAAGAAATATGTAATTTGGGTCTATAGCGAGCACCGTGAACCATACGACTTTTATATTGGCATAAGCACCTTTAATGGTAAAATAAATGAAGAAGAGTATGCAACCATCCGCAAAAAATTGAATTGCTTTGAAGGGCAAGAGTCTCAGACTTGGCCGTGGGGGTGGTCGTATTTAAAAGAACCTTATAGAAACTGGTGGCTGGGGAATGGTTGTTTTACTGCTATGTTAAATGGAGATTTCTCAAAGTACTTGGAAGAGTATGTTCTATGCATTCTACAAGAGCTGGAGAGCTCCAAAATAGCATTACATTAATATCGCGATAATCATAAAAGTATATATAGTTTAATAACCACTATGAAGATAAAGCACATTATATTCTTTCTTTTGTTCTGCTCATTAAGTTGCAGTTGCTCACGCAATTACCCGAGCAAGTATGCAGAGGTGTTCAATAATATCGGTGAACAATTAAGCATACCGCATAGATTTGCATTTGATACTAGATATTATAGGTTAAACACTGTTGTGCTTGACTGCGAGAAATCTGAATTATCTTCTAAACATTTTGATGTTTATAATGTAATATACGAACTTAGTGTAGAGATACGAAGTGAAAAAGAAATTGAACAAGTTATAGATTCCATAAGAAATTGTCAACTAGAAGATTTAGGCATTCTTGAAAATACAATTGAAGACTTAAAAGACAGTATTGCTATAGAAAAGGAATCTTGTAATTATAATAGGTTCCTTGCTTTAAGAAAAGATCTAAAAGGCAAAGGATTCACAACTATTAATAAAAGTCACAGTGATAATTATGGGAATAGATATGAGGAAGATAATTTCGACGAGGTCGCTAAAAACTTTTTAAAAACCAATTGGAGCGGATACAGAGAGGACTGTTATGAAACAGATTTTGAAGAATTTAGGCGTATTCTGCATTATGTGGATAGTGAGCGTAAAGCCAGATTCGAAGATATAGATGGGACGCGTTTTCTTATAGTGGAGTATTGGTATGAATACAGCATAAAAGATTATCAAATCGACAGCGCATCCCTTTCTTATGAGGTTGGAGACAGGTGGGACTCGTATGATAGATACAGCTTTAAGAATCAATGGGGAGACAAGTTATTTGACCTAGTAGAAACTCTAGATGAACGGCTTAAAGAAAAGAAAGATCTTGAGGACAAGGTCAAAGTTCCTTATGAGACCATTATAGATTCCTATAAACAGAAAATGGAAACAATTAAGATAGCAGGTATCGATAAACTATACATTCCTGCTATTGTATCAATTAACAAAAAAACAAAGGACGCTGACTATCGGTATCCAAAAGGAGGCCCGTCATACACACACATTGAAGCCCAAGAATGGTTAGAAAGCCAATAATAGATTAAGCCTGAACCACAGATCTGGTTGATGCTTCTCTAATTTGGGCAAAGCAAATTATTCTTTCCTTTTGGAATCCTGAAGGAACCGCTTCAGCAGGAAGGCGAGGAAATACGGGAAAGTGTAGAATTTGCCGTTCGTCTACAATGCAGAGCTATCTGGCTATGTTTCAGTGATTTGTATTACTGTTATCACATTTTCGGAGCTGTTTTTGGCCGAAAAATCACAAAATCGGAGAGAAATAATGCCAGATAATCACATTTTCGGCTATGAAATCTCTATTGTGCGGCTAAGGTCGGGGTTGGTGGTGATGGAAACTTTGATGCAGTCTTCAGGGAGTATCTCAGCGATTTTTTCAGGCCATTCGATAAGGCAGAGGCCGCTTCCTGAGAAGTAGTCTTCCGTGCCGATGTCGTAGGCTTCCTGGAGGCGGTTGATGCGGTAGAAGTCAAAGTGGTAGATCGGGAAACCCTTTGCGCTTTTGTATTCGTTGATGATGGTGAAGGTCGGGCTGTTGACGTTGTCCTGTACGCCCAGGGCCTTGCAGATGGCTTTGATGAAGGTGGTTTTGCCGGCACCCATCTTGCCGTAGAAAGCGAAGATGTTGCTCTGGAGGTCAGACTCTGAGATGTACCGTATGAATTCCTCAGCGACCTTGTCTATCTCTTCAAGGCTGCCGACAGTGAAAGTCTTCAGTATTGTGCTTCTTCCGTTTTCCATTGCAAACTTCTTCTATTCAACATCTTCTGCCTTAAGGACGTGGAGTTGTCCGTCTGTGTCTTTGGCAACCCAATCGCCCTCGTTGCACTGGCTGATGCCGTCTTCAGTGGCGATGAAAAGATAGAGGAACCCCATGCAGAGATGAGGTTCCATCAGCTTTTCTCCGGCCATCTCTCTTATCTCAGCGATGTTCATTCCGTCCCATCTCACGGCGTCTGACATTTTGCCGCCAATCATTATCATCTTCTTCATCTGCACATCTCCTTGCCAATCGTCTTTTCCTCGGATGTTTACCCGGGTTGCTATAGCTTGATGACTATCTTCTTGCGGTAGAGGGCGTAAGCCATAAGGGTGAAGACAATCACATAGACGATGGCGTACATCAGGGAAGCGAACTCATTGTTTCCGTTGTTGCCGCCGAAAAAGTCAGAGCGGAAGATAGGGCAGCAGCAATTCTGGTAGAACCAGCTGAGTACTGAGTAGGTCTTTTCGCCCATTGTCCCGTCGTCCTGGACCATAGGGACGGTCCACTTGATCATTCCTCCCAGAATCTTGGAGAACAGGCCGGCCATAACAAAGGCGAACAGAGGGTTCATTCCAAGAGCCTTGAACGGAGTGAAGATCTTTTCCTTTCCCTTGACATCTATGAAGTATGCGAAGAAGCCCAGCATCAGTATTGCCCATCCGCCGGCGTACAAAACGTATGAGCCGGTCCAGATTTTCTTTACTATCGGGAGCCAGATGCTGAATATCATACCCAGAGCAAGGCAGATCATCCCGATGACGAACAGTTTGGCTACGGCATTGATTTTATGTTCCTCTGTGCGGCAGATATTGCCTATGAGGAATCCCAGCAGAACGGTGCAGCTTCCGCTGAGGACTCCGATAAGGCCTTCAGGGTCAAAGTCAAATCCCTCTCCGTGGTAAACGTGGTTGGAACCGTTGAGGCCAAGTGCATTGAAGAAGCTCACGTCAAAGGCTCCAGAAGCCCTTCCTGCCATAGTGTCCTTAACTGTCTCGCCGAAGAGGAAGGCGCCTTGGCCATCGCGAAGGAGCCAGAGAACCAGCACTTCCAGAAGAGCCAGCACAACCATTGCGCTGATGATTTTCTTAGGTTTCTTGAGCCAGAGGGCAAACAGTCCGCCGACAATGTAGCACATGGCAATTCTCTGCAGCACTCCGAATATCCTCAGATGCCTGAACTTCTCCGCCACATTCCACCAGAAGCCGTGGTCAGGATCCATAGGGAGCTTGATGAACGGAAAGGCGTTGAGGGCAAGTCCTACCAGGAAAATCAGAGCGCCCCTTATCAGAAGCTTCTTGACGCTTGCCTTGGAAAGACTTTCTCCGTACTTGGCAAAAGAGAATGCCATTGCCGCTCCAACCACAAACAGGAAGAACGGGAAGACAAGGTCCGTAGGAGTGCAGCCGGCCCAGGCGGCGTGCCTCAATGGTTTGAATATATGCCCCCAGCTGCCGGGGTTGTTTACCAGAATCATACCCGCCACGGTCATTCCCCTGAGAACATCCAGGGCTACATAACGGGTGGTCTTTACTTGTGCCATATTAAAACTCTTTTTAATTGCCAAACTATAGGGCACACAAAAATAACTAAAATCTCATAAGCATTAACCCCGTTTTTAGCAAATCGCTGAGAATGTGGAAGATAATATTTTGAGGGGTGTTGCTAAACCATACCCTTCAAAATAGTAAGTGTTTAAGATACAGGTGTTTGTTAAAAACGGATGTTATTTGGGAACAGATTGTTATTTTTGTATTGCAATAATTATCGCGATGGAACTTTTTTACTCAACAGATATCAGGGACAGGAAAGGCCGTGCCCTTTTTGGGGACAACGTTGCAGAATCTGGAGTGGCCTCTAGAGTGGTCTTGTCGGCCGCCGAGGCTGAGCATTGTGCAAAGGTGATGCGCCACAAGGAAGGGGATATAGTTTTCATCATCGACGGTAAAGGCGGGCTTTACAACTGCCGCATAGATAAGATTGTGCTTCCCAAGAAAGGAGAGGCTCATGTGGAGTGTGCGGTACTGGAAGAAAGCCATGGAGTAGGAGGAAGGAACTATCATCTTGTGATGGCTGTCTGTCCTACCAAGAACATGGACCGTTACGAGTGGTTTGTGGAAAAGGCTACTGAACTCGGGGTAGATCAGATAGTACCGGTCATATCAGAGCATTCCATCAGGACATCGGTGAAGAAAGATAGGCTGGAGGCCTTGGCACTGTCCGCTACCAAGCAAAGTCTGAAATCTTATTTGCCGGAGATTTCGGACAGCATAAGTGTCTCTGATTTCTTGAATAAATGTTCTTGCAAAGACGGAGAAACTTCTGCCCGGCGGATATTGAAACTTATAGCCCACTGTGAAGAAGGGGAGAAGAAGACTATCCGCCAGCGTCTTGAAGAGTTTATGAAAGCATACCGGAGGTCTGATGGAATTCCTGGCGGGGATGATTGCCAGGCCATTCCGGGAGTTGATGGAGTTATAGACGGGGATGGTTGCCAGGCCATTCCGGGAGTTGATGGAGTTATAGACGGAGGTGGTTGCCGGGCCATTCCGGGAGTTGATGGAGTTATAGACGGGGATGGTTGCCAGGCTTCAAAGGATTTAAGTGTGGTAATCATGATTGGACCGGAAGGGGATTTCTCCACAAGGGAAATAGAGCTGGCCTTGCAGAAAGGGTTCCTGCCGGTTACCCTCGGGGAGTCGAGACTCAGAGTGGAAACTGCGGCAGTGGTCTCTGTTTCAGAAATATACTTTGCATCTCAAGGATAAAACTTGCATAAAGACAAGAGTTAATACCATCCGGGAAAAAGAAATATACAAGGCAATTTAAATACAAAATATCATGAAAAAAGTTTCCAGAAGAAATTGGCTGAAGACTTCTGCGGGAGTTGCAGCGGGAGCTGCCGCATTGTCTCTTCCTTCAATCCTTTCAGCGTCATCTTTGAATGAAGCCTTTTCGGGCACAGAAGACATGGCCGGAGATGAAGGCAGGGGCGAAAAGAACAAGAAAGGCAAGAAGAGAAAGGCTCTGGTTATAGGGGCACATCCTGATGATCCTGAGACTATTGCAGGTGGCACGATGATTCTTTTGCTGCAAGCCGGGTGGGATGTCGTGTGCGTGTATCTGACAAGAGGAGAAGCTGGAATCAAGGGAAAGAGCGGTGATGAAGCTGCGGCCATAAGGGAAAAGGAGTGCATTGAGGCCTGCAAGGTTACGGGAGCAAGATACAGGTTCATGTCCCAAGTGGACGGAGCTACGGTAATCAACAAGGAGAAGTACGACGAGATGCTCCAGGTTATAAAGGAAGAGCAACCGGAGCTTGTCATAACCCATTGGCCTATAGATACTCATCGCGACCACCGCATCTGCTCGATACTTGTCTATGATGCCTGGAGATACAGCGGTTACAGCTTCAACCTCTTCTATGCGGAGGCCATGAGCGGCAACCAGAGCATGAAGTTTGTGCCTACCGATTATGTGGACATCAGTTCTGTCGCTGAGAAAAAACACAAGGCTTGCCTTTGCCACGTGAGCCAGGATATGCCTGACCTTCTGAATGACTGGCACATCCCGATGGAAAAGTTCCGCGGAATGGAGTACTGGTGCGACTATGCGGAAGCCTTCATACATCTGACAGGCCATCAGGCCCCGTCATTCATTAAGATGTAGCGAGTATTGGCTTCTACTTGCGGATTATCTGGATTTGGCCGTTGGCTCCCAGCTTGATTATCTGGGATGCCCGGTGGGTGGAGTTCTTTTCTTCCATTGAAGGATGCACCACATAGTCCGCGGCTTCTTTAATCTGAGGGTCTATGTCTTTGAAGCCTTTGGGCGGGTTTTCTCCGGAAATGTTGGCTGATGTGGATACTATCGGGCGGCGGAATTTGAAGCACAGCTGGCGGCAGAACTCATTCATAGGAATCCTTATGCCAACGCTTCCGTCTTCAGCCACCACGTTGGATGCCAGGCCGATGGCTTTCGGGTAGATTATGGTCATAGGAACATCGTTGACCTCTATCAGGTCCAGGGCAGCTTCCGGAATCGTTTCCACATATCTTGCAAGCATATCCAGATCGCTGACCAGAGTGACAAGTGATTTGCTCTCTTCTCTCTGCTTTATTGCAAAGACTTTCTTTACGGCATCTTGGTTGGTGGCATCACATCCCAGCCCCCAGATTGTATCTGTCGGATATAGAATTACGCCTCCGGTCTTCAGGATTTCAATGGCTTTGTTTATCTGAACCTCCATTTTGGGATCCATCTTGTAAGCTTGTCTTGCTGCCATATTACTTTTAGTTGATGGTTGTTCCGGTATCTGAGTGAGAGTCTCCTGGTGCAAACTCAGCGATTACCGGGTAATGGTCTGAAAAATTGCACTTTATGGTTTTGTGGCTTAATGCCGTGCTGTTTTTTGGAATGAAGATGTAGTCTATTCTCAGCAGGGGCCACGCCATGGAATAAGTGGCTGAAAAACCATGGCCCGCTTCTTTGAAAGTATCCAAACTGCCGTAAGACAGTTTGTGGTAAGTATAGGACATCGGGGTATCGTTGAAGTCTCCGCAAATTACAGCAGGATAGGGACTTTTCTGTATATGGCCGAGCACTTCGGCTACTTGTCCGGACCTTTTGATCCCGGTATTGCGGAGCTTGGTATGGACACTGATTATTTCTTCCGCCACATCTTCAGAATTTTTTCTTTTTTCCCTTATCTTTTTGATCAGGGCCGTGGGGGAGATTGCGTAAGATTCCAGATGGTTGTTGTAGAATCTGAGCGTGTCATTTTTTATCACGATGTCCGCAAACAGGGAGAGGTTGGTGCTGGACTTGAAAGTCAGTACGCCTCCGTTTGCTATAGGGTATTTGCTGAGGATGATGTTTCCGCTCCTTTTGCCGTTGGTGTGCTTTATCAGGTGATATGTCCTGTAGCGGTAACCCGGAAAAATACTTTTTGCCTGACCGGTACTGTCCAGATAGGCTTCCTGAAGGCAGATGATGTCTGCGTCTGTACTGCCAAGATGTCTGGAAATGCTGTCTATGGTGGCGGTAGCGGACAGTCCGCCGGAAGACAGGCGGAATTTGCCCACATTGTAAGTTTCTATTTTTATGGGGTTTGAACCTGATGCTGTTTCTTCTGAACTCTTGAACTTGAAAAACCTTTCGGCAAAAAGCAAAGCCGGAAGGATGGCAATCAGCGGTATCCAGACACTTTTGCTGCGGCCCAGGAGAGCTATCATAAACAGAATGATGTTGATGGCAAGTATCGGGATGAAATACAACCCGAAAAACAAAGGTGCAGAAAACCTGGACGGGTCTATATATGAAGAAATATATGACAGGAAAAGGCACAGGGCGGCAACTGTCAGGACAAATCTGAATGTTATCCCGAACAGTAGCGGAATCCTTCTTTTTTTCCTTGAAGCTGTCATATCTTCATTCTTTTATTCTTTTCTCAGCGACGGGCTGTCTGTTACTCAACCCACTCGTACAGTTTGTTTTTCTTCTTCCAGATAAGTATCAGGATTATTCCGAATATCATACCCCCAAGATGTGCGAAGTGTGCTATGCCGCTTGTAGTGTCGAATATGCCGGTCACGAGTTCTATAGCTCCGAATATCAGCACAAACCACTTGGCTTTGAGAGTTACCGGAATCGGGAATATCATCGTGATTCTGTTGTTTGGGAAAAGCATCCCGTAACCAAGGAGCACTCCATAGACAGCTCCGGAAGCTCCTACGGTTGGCAGGTTGTAGTCAACCCCCTGGAGATACATTACCAGAAGGTGGCAGGCTGCGGCTCCGAGCCCTGTAACAAAATAGTAGAGCAGGAATTGCTTGCTTCCCCAGACTCTTTCCAATGCTATTCCGAAGAAGAACAGCGTGTACATGTTGAAGAATATGTGGAAGAAGCCTCCGTGCATGAACATGTGTGTTATCAGCTGCCAAGGACGGAAGAAGTATGTTCCTATCGGGAACAGGGCGAAATGTTCCAGCATGAACTCCTCGTTGAGGAGCGTGGCTATGAACATTATCACGTTGATGATTATTATGTGCTTGAGGGCTGGGGGTATGTTTCTCATAACATTCTTTGTTTGATTTCGTCGGCGGTTATCCTGAAGAAGGTGTATCCCCCGTTGGGAGCTGTCGCCGGAGTGTTGCACAAAAAGAGCTGGTCTATTACGTTCTGGGCTTCACGCTCGGATATCACTGCCGTGTAGGAGAAGTTTGAGTGTCTTACCAGGTCTTCCGCCGCCTTCCGGAACAACTCTTCCTGGTTTCCTTCTTCTATGTAGGCCGCAATTTCCTCCATAGTTTCTTCTACTGAGAACTTTTCTCCCTTGAAGTCTGCCGGAGTGCCGCTTACCACTATGCAGTCTTTGCCGAACTGACGGATTTCAAAGCCCAGGGAGCGGACTTTGTCCACATTGTCCATAAGGGTGGCAAAGGAAGAGTGGTCCAGTGTAACCGTCTTCGGGAAAAGCTCTTCCTGAATCTGGCACCGGTGGTTCTGGAGAGAGTGCAGGTATCGTTCGTAGAAAATCCGCTGGCGTGCTCTGGCTATATTTACAACCAGCAGACCTCCCTTGCCGTCAGAAACAAGAACGATGTTCTTGTCTATCTGGACGATACGCCTTTCCTGAGGCTCTTCCTCCAGATTTGAGTTGATGGAGCTGGGAACAGTTTTGTAGCCTGGTGTTTCTTCAAACGGATTGAAGAGAGGATTGTAGTCTATCTTGGGAGGTTTGAACCCGCCGCGCTGCATGATTAACTTCTCTTCCGGGGTTAGGGTGAATCCGTCTCCTGTACTTATTTCCGGAGGCACGCCTTCAGTGTCAAAATCTATTGAAGGAGCAAAGGCGTTTTTGCCAATGGCTTCCTTTACGGCGGCCTCAATAATCTGGAAGATAACCTGTTCGTTTTCCAGTTTTATCTCAGTCTTTGAGGGGCTTATGTTCACGTCCAGTTCATTGGCCGGGACTTCAAGGAAAATGAAGTAATGAGGAGTGTTTCCCTCCGGGATAAGGTTTCCGTAACCTTTCAGCACAGCCTTGTGAAGCATCGGGCTCCTGAAATATCTGCCGTTTGCAAAGAGAAAGGTGTTCTGCTGGGTTTTCTTGGCACTTTGCGGCGTTCCGATTATGCCGTAAACTTTTACTACAGTGGTTTCTACAGAAAGGTCTATCAGCTGCTTTCCAATCGCTGAGCCAAAAAGGTCAGTGAGCCTCTGCTTGAGGTTTCTTCCCCTTGGCAGGGTTATGACTTCCTTGGAGTTTGAGATGAGGCGGAATTCTATATCCAGCCTGGTCAGGGCCACGCGGGTGAACTCAGACACTATCATCCGGTATTCGCTGCTGTCAGACTTGAGGAATTTCCTTCTTGCAGGTATGTTGAAGAACAGGTTGCGGACAGCTATGTTACAACCTTCCGGGCAGGCTATTTCAGTGGTTTCAAGAACTTTGCCGCCAGATATATGTACTTCAGCACCGGTTTCCAGTCCTCTCTTGCGGGTCTTGAGAGTCACGTCTGCACAGGCGGCTATTGAAGCCAGAGCCTCTCCACGGAATCCGAAAGTTGACAGATTCTGGAGGTCTTCCACACTGTCTATCTTGGATGTTGCGTGTGAGAGGAAACAAAGCCCTGCCTCTTCCGAAGTCATTCCGCAGCCGTTGTCAATAACCTGGATGAGTGTTTTCCCGTAGTCAGACACCACCAGCATGATGGAAGTGGCTCCGGCGTCCGCGGAGTTCTCCATCAGTTCCTTGACAACAGAAGCCGGTCTCTGGATAACTTCTCCGGCGGCAATCAGGCTGTAAATATGTTCAGGTAAAACTTTTAACATCCGTCAACTAATATAGATGAAACTCAAAAGAAAGTCTTTGTTCCTACTGATGGTTGATCTGGTAGGCCTGGAACAGCAGATGAAGAGCCTTGGTAAAGTAAAGCAAGGCCACAAGTATCACAGCGATAAGAATATACACAACGTATCTCTTACCTCGGCCATATCCCCCGTCGGCCCTCTTGAGCTCCCGGTAAGGCTTTCTGAAGCCCTTGCTTACGATACTGCCTGGCACATATTCCTTACCGCTCTCGGAAGCCTTGATTTCTGCGTTTATCCCCTCGAATTTCTCGAGATCCTTGTTGTAATATCTGCTCGGATAGTCAAAAACCCTGTGTTCCGGCAGATGAAAAAACTTGAAACCCATATCTGTCAAATAACATTTCTTTGTCTAAACTTCAAATATACTCAATATATTCCAAACGGGTTATTTCAAGTGCCATTTAATCGATACTATATTACTATGTCCATGTTGCGCTGTGAACTGGAATTTGCGAAAAAAACATAGGAACGATTAATAAAGTTTTAACTTTGCGGTATATGAAACAGACATTCAGAATCGGCAACGGATATGACGTGCATCTTCTGGCTCCTGGACTGAGACTGGTTCTTGGTGGAGTTGACATCCCGCACACAAAAGGCCTGATAGCTCATTCAGACGGAGATGTGGCAATACATGCTCTCTGCGACGCCCTTTTGGGAGCTCTTTCCCTCGGCGATATCGGACATCATTTCCCGGATTCCAGCGCGGAATTCAAGGGGATAGACAGCAAGATCCTTCTCCGGAGGACCTACAACCTCATCCTTGAGAGAGGATACCGCTTGGTGAACGCAGACATTACCATTCTCCTCCAGAAGCCCAAAGTAGCCCCTTACATCCTCAAGATGAGGGAAACCCTTGCGGAGACTTTGTCTGCCACAGCCAAGGATTTCTGCCACAGCAGAGGCATCAGTCCGGATTCCGGCTATGCTTGCAGCATGGAGGACATATCAGTCAAAGCAACCACTACGGAAGGTGCCGGATTTGTGGGCCGGGAAGAGGGTGTAGCGGTTTATGCGACAGTACTTGTTGAAAAAATTTGTGAATAAGATAAAAATTCTTACTTTTGCAACCCCAAAACCAGTTGGGAGTATTGAGATATGGTGTAATGGCAGCACAAGAGATTCTGGTCCTCTTAGTCCTGGTTCGAATCCGGGTATCTCAACAAATCTGAAAGTCCAGCCAGCTGCTGGGCACAGTGATGGCGCGGTAGCTCAGCTGGTTAGAGCGCATGATTCATAATCATGAGGTCGGCGGTTCAAGCCCGCCCCGCGCTACAAAATAAAGCGACAGAAATGATTCTGCCGCTTTTTTTTATCATAGGGTCTCTCTGTTGTCAGTTGAGGCTGAAGAAGAAGTACAGGCCGGCCCAGTTTTTCGGGATGCCTCTGGCGGAACCTATCTGGGAGCCATATTTGTCTCGGATAGTGCCGTCGTTGTCCACTTTGCCGATCTGGCTTCCGTACTTGTCGCGTACCACTCCGTCTGAATTGACTTTTCCAACCTGGCTGCCATATTTGTCCCTGATGGCGCCGTCGGAGTCTATCTTCCCTATCTGGGAGCCGTACTTGTCCCGTACTGTGCCGTCATTGTTTATCTTGCCAGTCTGTGAGCCGTATTTGTCCCGGATGGTGCCGTCGCTCTGGATGGATCCTATCTGGCTTCCGTACTTGTCGCGGATCGTCTGGGCATCTGCCTTTGAAGGCAGGGCCAGCAGAATTATCGCTGAGGCCAAAAGTGCAATAATCTTTTTCATAGCTGTAAAGGTGTTATTTGTCTATCTTCTTGAACTCCTCCAGCAATAATCCTTCCATAACTTTATAACCCGCAATAATAGGGTGCACACCATCCTTTGAGTACTTCTTCGGGAAGCCTCCGTTTTCATCGGCCAGCAGAGAATGGTAGTCTATGTAAGGGATACCTTCTCCAGCGGCATATTCTCTTATCATCTTGTTGAGTTTGATGATGTCCTGTGCCGGGGCGAGGTCCTTCCTCCAGATAAATCCTGCTGCAGGCGGAACGGAACAGAGTATCGGCTTGATATTGTGAGCCTTGGCAAGTTCCACCATAGACTTCAGGTTGCCAAGAATGTTCTCCAGGGAGATTATGCCGTTGTTCTGGGCTACATCGTTGGTGCCTGCCATAATGAACACGTACTGAGGGTTCAGGTCCAGCACATCCCTGCGGAAACGGACCAGCATCTCGCTTGTTGTCTGCCCGGAGATTCCCCTGCCCACAAAGTTGTTGTCGCGGAAGAATGTGGAATCCAGGTCCCACCAAAGTTCAGTGATAGAGTCTCCCATAAGCACTGCCTTCACCTTGCGGCTTTTCCACTCGCACTTGGCGCATTTTGCCTTTTGTTCCTTGTCTTTTTCAGCAATTTTCATTTTCTCGGCGATTATGGCATTGTCTTTCCGGAACACATAGAACTGTGCCCAGTCCTGTTTCTTTGTGTCTGCTTTGGCCGCCTGCACATCGTTTGGCTCTGATGTCTTGGCGGCAGCCTTCTGTGTCTGTGCCGCGGTGAAAGATGCTGAAGCCAGCATTGCAAGCGCCAGTATGAATATCCTTCTCATGGTGTAAGTATGTTTTGTCTTAAAACAGTTGCAAGTTAACACTTTTTATGTATTTGTTTCTCTCTGACATTTGTCCATTTTGTTGCATTTAATAGTTGAATCCAGAATAAAAAAACAATCATTGACACAACCTGTCAAAACACGGCAGTACCTTTGCATCGTGAAAAAGTAAAACAAACAAAAACATAAGATTATGAACAGCTACAACATTCTTTTCAACAGTGAGATAGCAGCCTTCATCGAGGAGACTATCGGAGACGCCCAGGAAGTCCAGATTTCCATAATCAGGGATGACAGGTAGCAGTGTTTCTCTGGTGCTGCCGGTGGCGGACGGTGGCATAAGGGCGGGGTTTCCTTCTCCGGCCCAGGATTATCTGGAGAGCGGGATAGATTTGAACCGGGAGCTGGTGAAGAATCCCGCAGCCACGTTTTTCGGGCGGGTGAGTGGAGATTCGATGACAGTGGCCGGTATAGACGACGGAGACTTGATTGTGATAGACAAGAGCATTTCTGCGTCGGAAGGAGATATAGCAGTGTGCTATGTGGACGGGGAGTTTACTTTGAAGAGGATTCACATTGAAAGGAAAAGTGGAAAACCTGGAAGAGGCGGTGAGGCCGAACATGAATGCGAAGAAGTCTTGTGGCTTGTGCCGGAGAACCCTAAGTACAAGAAGATAAAAGTGACGCGGGAGCAGAACTTTATGGTGTGGGGCGTGGTTACATATACCATAAAGAAAATCAGGAAGATGTGAGAGAGGGAAGATGTGGGAGAGGGCTTAATCGTTGATAATTTTTCATGGATGGAGAAAGACAAGGACGGTTTCTGGGAGTGATGGACTGCAACAACTTCTTTGTCTCCTGCGAGAGGGTGTTTGACCCGTCTCTGGAGGGGAGGCCGGTTGTGGTGCTTTCCAACAACGATGGCTGTGCCGTATCCAGAAGCCAGGAAGCCAAGGCTTTGGGTATAAAGATGGGAATGCCGGCATTCAAGATTGAGGAGGAGTTCCTGAGGAACGGGGTGGATGTTGCGATGTGCTCTTCCAACTATACGCTTTACGGAGACATGAGCCGCCGAGCAATGGATATTCTGAGGGATGTAGCCGGGAATGTGGATGTATATTCTATAGATGAGGCGTTTGTGGATTTCGGTTCAATGGCGCCGGAAGATGTGGTTTCTCTGGGGAGTGAGATAGTTTCCCGGGTGACCAAGGGGACGGGCATCCCGGTATCTGTGGGATGCGCTCATTCAAAGACACTTGCAAAGGCTGCTACAAGGTTTGCAAAGAAGTTCAAGGGATATAGGGGATTCTGCCTGATAGACTCAGAGGAGCAGCGGCGGAAGGCTATTTCGTTGCTGCCGCTGGAGGATGTCTGGGGCATAGGCTACCGCTCTGTCAAAAAGTTCTCGGCGATGGGGATTCTGACGGCGGCGGACTTTGTGGAGAAGGGGCCTTACTGGATAAAGCAGAGGATGGGGGTGTGCGGCCTGAGAACATACGAGGAGCTTATGGGGAGGGATGTCATCCGCCTGGACCACAGGCAGCTCAAGCAGACCATCACCACCAGCCGCAGCTTCGGTGAACTTGTATCTGACATCGGGCAGCTTAAGACTGCGGTATCTAACTTTGCGTCTTCCTGCGCCCGGAAACTCAGGGCCCAGAACAGTTCCGCCTTGTATGCTACAGTGTTCCTTATGACCAGTTTTTTCAGGGAAGACCTTCCGCAGTACTACAATCGTGCGGTGGTGGAATTTCCGGAGGCTGAGGACAGCTCCATAGGTCTGGTGGAAGGCTGCCTGGAGGCTTTGGAGAAAGTGTATCGGCCCGGGTATGCCTACAAGAAAGCCGGAGTTACGGTAAGCGGGATAGTTCCCGACGGCCACATCCAGCAAAACCTTTACTATCAGCCTGATTATGAGCGCAACCGGAAGATAGACCTCCTGATGGATGAAGTCAACCGCCGCTACGGGCGCAGCACGCTTCACTTGGCCGTACAGGGAGAAAGTGCCGTCTTCAACCGCAGAGTCAGAAAACCGGCCGGAGTGTTGCAAGGCAAAACATCTTCGGGCATCGCTGAGCGGAAGGAAAAATGGGAAATGAGGTGCGAGCACCTTTCCAGAAACTATACCACAGATCTGAATGATGTTATAACAGTCTGTTGCTGAGCGTGCAGTATTTTTTGGCGGCTTTATCTCATTCCACAACGCTTAAGCAGAGCGTCTGGTTTGGGATCTCGGCCGCGGAAGTTGCGGTAGAGTACGGCGGCGTCTTCCAGATTGCCTTTTTCCAGGATGTTTTCCCTGAAGCTCCTGGCGGTATTCCTGTCAAAGATGCCGTTCTTCTTGAAGAGCGAGAAGGCGTCTGCCTCAAGCACTTCGGCCCATTTGTAGGAGTAATAGCCGGCAGCGTATCCGCCGGAGAAGATGTGGGTGAAACTTGGGCAGAAAGCACAGCCTTTGGCGTTAGGCAGGAGCCTGCATTTCTCTTTCAGGCGGTTTTCCAGTTTTTCAAGATCGGCCGGAGTTTTTATCTCATCGATTTTCTCCTTTGACATTGTGTGCAGAGCCATGTCGGTAATGCCGAAAGCCAGCTGGCGTACAAAGGCGTAGCCGCTGTTGTAGTTTCTGGCACGCTTGATCTTGGAAATAAGCTCTTTGCCTATGACCTTGTTTGTCTTGTAATGCCTTCCGGCCATCTTGAGGAATTCTTCTTCAACCGCCCAGTTTTCCATAATCTGGGACGGGAGTTCAACAAAGTCCCGTGTTACGGATGTGCCTGTCAAGGACGGATATTTTCCCTTGCCCATTATGCCGTGCAGAGCGTGCCCGAATTCGTGGAGAACGGTTGTCACCTCGCTGAAGGTCAAAAGAGACGGTTTGGTAGGAGTGGGCTTGGTGAAGTTGCAGACGATGGAAATCAGGGGCCTTTCTTCAGGTATGCCGCCACTGTCCCGGAAGGATGTCATCCAGGCTCCGCCCCTTTTGCTCTTTCTTGGGAAGAAGTCGCTGTAGAAAAGGGCCAGATGACTTCCGTCCTCATCAAGCACGTCGTAAACTTTCACGTCTTTGTGGTAAGCTGGAATGTCCTTGGCTTCCACAAAACGGATTCCATAGAGGCGGTTTGCAAGGAGGAAAAGGCTCTGCTGGACATTCTCGAGCTTGAAGAAAGGTTTGACCATATCATCGCTGAGACTGTATCGGCTCTGGCGGAGTTTTTCACTCCAGTAGGCAAAATCCCAGCCTTGGAGAGTGCCCGGAGTGCCGTCTTCTTCCTTGAAACCATGTTTGCGGGCAAATTCCTCAATTCTCTTCACTTCCTTTTTACCGTAAGGAAGAGTCTTGTCCAGAAGGTTCTTGAGAAAAGAGTTCACGGTCTTGGTATTCTTTGCCATCCTGTATTTCAGTGCTGCCTGCGCCGGGTTCTTGAACCCCAGGAGGTTGGCCGAATCCATTCTCAGTTCCAGTATCCTTCTTGTTATGGCCGTATTGTCATATTTCCCTCCAAGGCAACGGGAGCCGTAGGCAAAGTACATCTTTTTCCTCAGTTCCCTTTTCGGAGAGAATTTCATGAAAGCTGAATAGCTTGGAGCCTGGAGGGTGAACACCCATCCCTTGAGTTTCCTTTCCTTGGCTTCCTGGGCAGCTGCTTCAACCACATAATCAGGCAGATCAGTTATGTCCTCCTTGTCAGTCAGGTGAAGGATGAAATCATTGGTGGCATCCAGCACGTTTTTCCCGAACTTCAAGCTCAGGAGACTGGCCTCTTCAGAGATTTTGGCAAGGTGCCTTTTCCCTTCCTCGTCCAACAGGGCTCCGTTTTCCTTGAAGGATAGGAACTTCTTCTCAAGAAGCCTTGCCTGCTCCTTGTCGAGATGGAGTCTCCTCCTGTTCTCATAGACAAATTTTATCCTTTGGAAAAGCTTGTCGTTGAACAATATATGGAGAGAAAGCTTGGTAAGTTCAGGAGATATTTCCTCAGCGATGCTCTGCATTTTGTCTGAGGAGAGGCACTCGTTGAGGTTGAAGAAGATGCCGCTTACCTCATCCAGGGCCTTGCCGGAAAACTCCAGAGCCTCCACCGTATTCTGGAATGTAGGTTCCTCTTTGTTCTCTGCGATAGCGGCTACTTCATTGTAGGCCTGCTTGATGGCTTCTTTGAAAGCCGGCAGATAATCATCTTCTTTGATCTTGTCAAACTGCGGTGCCCCGTACCTTAGATTTGAGGCACGGAGAAGGATATTCTGTTTCATCTTATGATTCAATTGTAAAGGAATTTGGCCTGACTTTCCACAGGTCTGTTTTTCAGTAAAGAGTCGTGCCCGGATTACTGGGTTTGGATGACAAGGTATTTTGTCTGCTCCCAGAAACCTTCAGGATCAGAGATGTTTATAATGGTTTCCCCGTCCACTTCCTCCAATGTGTAGGTTCCTTTCCTGTGGTTGGAAAGGACCTTGGCCTTTGCAGCATTGGTGTTTATGGTGGAAATCTCCCTGTAGTCTATTTTTATGAAAGAAGATTTTTCAGCCTCGTAGGAGACTTTTGCTGATTTGAAAAGCCCTCCCTTGGATATGACACCTGCCTCGATGAGGTCATTCTTGCTTCCTATGATGTAGTAGGCTGAAAACAGTGCCCTGTCCTGAGACGCCACTTTATCCTTCAGTTCCTCCTTCTCTCCTGTAAGGACAGTTATGTCTTCCTTCAAATCAGAGACATGATGCCCCAGACTGTCTATTGTCTGCTCCTTGCGGCTGATAATCAAATCTTTCTCTTGAAGCTGCTTTTGCAGAGATTCAATGGCTCTGGATTTCTCTTCCAGTTCTTTCTGGAGGGAATTAAGTTTCTTCTTGAACTCCACGCTCTTGATCTGGCTGTCTTTTTTGAGTTGTTCTATCTTTTCCTTGTAGCTGTCAATTGCATTCTTCAGAGAGTAGATGTCTTCCATGATCTGAACTCTTTGGGCTTCAGGCACATCAAGTCCATCTTTGCTGGTTTCCACTGCCAGTATATCCTCTTTCTGCCTGACATCTTTAAGCCCGGCTTCCACTTCGTTCAGGGTTGCGAACACTTCATCCAGGACGTTCTTCTGGGTGCCGTAATTGCCCTTCAAGGAATCTATCTGAGCCTGAAGCTGTTTGTACTTGGAAGAATTTTCCACGCAGGAAGTGGCTGCAAAGAGAGCGAAAAACGCGGCAAAAGCCAAATAAGGAATTCTGATATGCTTTTTATTTTGTGTCATAGCTTTCTGTGTCTTATTTTAGCGAAGGTACTCATAATTTCAAACACTTTGCTAATTCTTTCCAACAATCTTAGCAATTTTTTTGCATCAGCCCTGTCCAGCTCCTTCACGTTTGAGGTGATGGCTTTGACTATCCTCGAGTTTCTGTTTCGTCTTTTCTTGCGGAGGGCATTGTTGTAGAATATGCGGCATTCATCACTGCAGAACCTTTTGTCCGTACGCCCGACCACTTCTTTTCCGCAAGAAGGACATCTTCTGGCCTCCATATACATAACCCTTTTGTTGCTTTGGCATTTTATCCGTCCCGTTCAAAATTACCACCCTCCTTCTGTGGATGTTCTCAAATCTGAAAAAAGAAAGGCCTTTTTTGACAATCCCGAAAATGTAATTCAGGTTCTGAAAGAGAGAGAATCCAAGATTGTGAAAACTATTTCAAGAATCGGAGCCCCAGTTAAAGGATAACCGTGTCATTTTCCGTAAAACGATTATAAACGATTATATCCGGATATGATTTGGCATGCCGGCTTATGTAATGTTTCCTTTGCGGTGTTCATTCTAAGTGATTTATGGAACAAACAATGAAAAAGATTTATGGAGAGAACACTGAACAGAGTGGAGCTGAGGGGCAACGTGGGAGCTGACCCCAAGGTGACCGAATTGGAGGGAGGCGTCAAGGTCATACGTTTCTCCCTGGCTACGCACGAGGTTTTCAAGGGAAAGGACGGGCAGTTCAAGGAAGAGACGATGTGGCACAGCATCGCGGCCTGGTCTTCCAAGGGGATGATGGATTTTTCAAAGGTCAGGAAAGGGGTTTTCCTTGAGCTGGTCGGCAGGTTGAGATACTTCAAGTATGTCAGCAAGAGTGGGGAAGACAAATACTCAAGTGAAATTGTGGCATACAAGATGTCTTTGCCCGACCCCGACTGAAATCGCCAGGGGATTTGCAGAAAATCTGGATAGATTAGTAACTTTGCATCCGGCGGTAACAAAACGCCGCCGGCTGTTTTTATGAGTTCAGATATAAAAAGGGAATTTTATCTCTACAATACTCTTTCCAGAAGGAAGGAAAGGCTTGAAACAATAACCCCTGGCAGAGTGGGCCTGTATGTTTGCGGTCCTACTGTTTACGGAGACCCTCATCTTGGCCACGCGAGGCCGGGTGTGACTTTTGATGTTCTTGTGCGCCTGCTGAGGAATATCGGATACAAAGTCCGTTATGTGCGCAACATAACTGATGTTGGACATCTGGAGCACGATGCAGACGAGGGAGAAGACAAGATAGCAAAGAAAGCACGCTTGGAGCAGCTTGAGCCAATGGAGGTTGCGCAGACTTATACCGTGCATTTCCGCCAGGCTATGGCAAAGCTTAACGTGCTTCCGCCAAGCATTGAACCGAATGCTTCAGGCCACATCATAGAGCAGATAGAGTTCATCAAGAAGATACTGGATAACGGCTATGCCTACATAAGCAACGGTTCAGTGTATTTTGATGTGCAGAAATATGCCCAAAACCATAACTATGGAGCTCTTAGCGGCCGTAACCTGGATGAGATGCTCCACAACACAAGAGAGCTTGACGGGCAGCAGGACAAACATTCTTCAGCTGACTTTGCCCTCTGGAAAAAGGCAAGCCCTGAGCATATCATGCGCTGGCCATCCCCTTGGGGAGACGGTTTCCCGGGTTGGCACATGGAGTGCTCCGCTATGGGAGAGAAATACCTTGGCAAGGAGTTCGACATCCACGGCGGAGGAATGGACCTGATGTTCCCTCACCACGAGTGTGAGATGGCCCAGAACTTTGCGGAAAGAGGTTCCGGCGGGGTAAAATATTGGATGCACAACAACCTGATTACCA
The DNA here is from genome assembly GCA_900316795.1 of uncultured Bacteroidales bacterium. GTDB lineage: Bacteria > Bacteroidota > Bacteroidia > Bacteroidales > UBA932 > Egerieousia. Next base: position 188,787 of record ONEF01000004.1, read on the forward strand.
TAGAGGGCCGCAAGATGGGCAAGTCTCTTGGCAACTTCATCACCCTTGACGAGCTTTTCAACGGTACCAATCCTAACCTTGAGCAGGCCTATACTCCTATGACGGTGCGCTTCTTCATCCTTCAGGCCCATTATCGCGGAACGCTGGATTTCTCCAACTCCGCATTGCAGGCTGCCGAAAAGGGGCTCAAGCGCCTTATGCAGGCAATAAAGGATGCCTCGTCTCTCAAAACTTCCGAGGGCGCAGAAGTGCAGTCATCCGTCAACGACTCTAAAGTTCCTGCTTCCGGCATCGCTGAGGAAATCAGCAAGATACGTGAAGACATCTTCACCGCCCTCTGCGACGATATGAACACTCCTGTGGCGTTGTCATACATCTACGAGCTTGTAAAGATCGTGAACAATGCCAAAGAGGGCAGGATCGTCTTGACAAAAGCGGAAAAGGATGCAGTAACCGCTCTGTTCAAGGAGGTTGTAACGGATATTCTCGGCCTCATAGATGAAGATTCAGCCCAGTCGGCAGACGGCCGGTCCAACTCATCAAAGGTTATAGACGGCCTGATGAACTACATCATTGAAGACCGCAAGACCGCCCGTGCCAACAAAGACTGGGGAAAAAGCGACCAGATCCGTGATACTCTCAAAGCCCTCGGCATCCAGCTCAAGGACAACAAAGACGGCATCACCACCTGGGAACTGTAGCTTTCAAGGTCAAACCGTGCAAGGTCGTACATTGGATTATCTACTATGCACACAGGACTTTAAAAAGAAAAACGGAGTGCTGAATCAGTACTCCGTTTTGTCTTCCTTGTCCTGCCACTTCTTGAAAACCTCGAGTGCTTCTTTTCTGAGCAGCTTCTCGGATTTTTTCTGCCGGTCTTCAGGCTTGAGTTCTATCTCCTGGTAGATGAAATCGTCGTCGAATCCGATGTTTGCGGCATCCTTGCGGTTGTTTGCGTAGTAGATTTTGTCCAGGTGTGCCCAGTAGATTGCACCAAGGCACATTGGACAAGGCTCGCAGGATGTGTAGATTTCACAGCCGGTAAGGTCAAATGTTCCAAGTTTCTTTGTAGCGTTGCGGATGGCTGTCACTTCAGCATGTGCGGTTGGGTCGCAGTTGATTGTTACGCTGTTGCTTCCTTCCGCAACTATTTCTCCATTACGGGCAATCACGGCTCCAAATGGCCCGCCGCCCTTCTCCATGCTTTCGTCTGAAAGCCGGATTGCTCTTCTCATCAATTCTTTCTTGTCCATAATATGTCTTGATAGATTCTGTCTGCAAAGATATAGTATTTTCCCATTCAAAGAGAGTGGCATCTAAATCCCTGATGGTCAAGTTGTAAAATATAAAACCCTGCGGCGGTATTGCTGCAGGGCTTTATACGTAAAATCTTGTACCACAAGATTTTGAGTGCCAATGTTATTTGATTTTCTTGTAACCGTAACGAGCGGTAGAACCAAGCTCAAGCTCAATCTTCATCAGGCGGTTGTACTTGGCGATACGGTCTGTACGGCTGAGTGAACCGGTCTTGATCTGGCCGCTGTTGGTTGCAACAGCGATGTCTGCGATGGTGGTGTCCTCGGTCTCGCCGCTTCTGTGGGAAGTGACGGTGGTGTAACCGTTGCGGTGAGCCATCTCGATGGCGTCCAAGGTCTCGGTCAGGGAACCGATCTGGTTGACCTTGATCAGGATGGAGTTTGCAGCACCCTTCTTGATACCTTTTTCAAGATAGGAAACGTTGGTTACAAAGAGGTCGTCTCCAACGAGCTGAACCTTGTCGCCGATGGCCTTTGTAAGTTTTACCCATCCGTCCCAGTCGTTCTGGTCCATACCGTCCTCGATGGAATCGATAGGGTACTTCTTGCAGAGTTTCTCCAGGTATGCAACCTGCTCGTCTGCTGTAAGGCATTTGCCTTTAGGCTCTTTCTTGGTGCCGTTGTTCAGCTGTGAGTAGTCGTATGAATACTTTGTGCCCTTCTTTACGGAGAATTCGCTGGCTGCGCAGTCCAGAGCGATGGTAACATCCTTTCCTGGCTTGTAGCCGGCTGCCTTGATAGCCTCTACGATGCAGTCCAGGGCGTCGTCAATGCCTTTGAGTGCCGGAGCAAAACCTCCCTCGTCACCGACAGCGGTTGAAAGGCCTCTCTCCTTGAGGACTTTCTTCAGGGCGTGGAATACCTCAGCACCCATTCTTACGCCTTCTGCCATGTTCTTGGCTCCGATAGGCCTGATCATGAACTCCTGGAAAGCGATAGGGGCGTCTGAGTGAGCGCCACCGTTGATGATGTTCATCATAGGAACAGGAAGCACGTAAGCGTTTGTTCCGCCGATATATCTGTAGAGTGGAATCTCGAGTTCCTCGGCAGCGGCCTTTGCAACTGCGAGAGATACACCGAGGATTGCGTTTGCGCCCAGCTTCGCCTTGTTCTTAGTGCCGTCCAGCTTGATCATGAGCTCGTCTATCTCTCTCTGCTGGAGAGCGTCCATACCTATGATCTTAGGGGCGATGATATCGTTCACGTTCTTTACAGCCTTGAGCACGCCCTTTCCGCCGTAGCGCTTAGGGTCCTTGTCGCGGAGCTCTATTGCCTCGTTCTCACCGGTAGAAGCTCCGGAAGGAACTGCTGCCACACCTTTGAAACCTGAATCGAGGGTTACCTCAACTTCAATCGTAGGATTTCCTCTTGAATCGAGGATCTCTCTACCTTGTACATCTACAATAATCATATTATAAGCTATTTAAAAAGTTTATATTTCTTAAATGGTCGGTTCGCTATATGCCGGGCGAAAGTTTTCAGCAACTCCTGATGCTTTCCGTTTCCAATGTGAAAAAAGGATTTTTCCGGCAAGCCGCGGCAAATTTAGCAAATTCTGCACTCTTTTTGCATATATGTTAATGTATGTTTTTGTTTGATTGATTATATTTGAAGCATTATTAACTTAATACTTAAAAAAGCTATGACTGAAAATCAGAAAAAAGGAAACAAGGTTCTGGCGGCTGGTCTGATTGCCGTAGGACTTCTGGCTCTGGGTCTTTGCCTTAGGAGCGGTATCGTAAAGTTCAAGTCTATGGACAACGTGGTTACTGTAAAGGGACTTTCAGAGCAGCAGGTTCCGGCCGACAAGGCTATCTGGAGAGTTTCTTTCGGAAGGCAGGGCAACGACCTGTCCTCTCTCTACGCTTCTGTTGATGCTAACACCAAGACTGTAAAGGACTTCATCAAACAGGCAGGTATCACGGACGATGAAATCTTTGAGGCTTCACCATCCGTAAGCAATCTCGAGGACCAGTACAGGTATTCCAACAACAAGCCTGCTTACAAGTGGCAGATAAACCAGTCAATGACAATCTCAACCAACAAGGTAGATGCAATCAGGAACCTGGTGAAAACTCTGACATCCGAGATGCTGAAGAAGGACATTATCATCAGCGACTGGGCTTCTTACGATTTCACCGGCCTTAATGACCTGAAGCCGGAAATGATCAAGGAAGCTACTGCGAAAGCAAAGGAAGCCGCCCAGCAGTTTGCCGACAACTGCGGCAGCAGCCTCGGAAAGATCAAGACTGCCAGCCAGGGCCAGTTCTCCATCGAGGATCTTGACGAGACAACAGATTACATCAAGAAGGTAAGAGTTGTTACATCCGTTACCTACTATCTGAAGTAAAACGCAAGTGCTCCTGACCTCTCTGTTTTTGCGAGGTTGGGAGCATTTCTTTTTATATGATTCCAAGTGATTTGCTCTTGCTGAGCATTTCAGAAATGTTCCGCACTTCCATTTTGGAGTATATCCTCTGGCGGTGGGTGTTTACAGTGTGGACACTGAGGAACAGTTTTTCTGCTATCTCTGAAGCTTTGAATCCCTGGGCTGAGAGGCGGATGATTTCTATTTCCCTTTGGCTCAGCCCGGTTTCGGCGATTCTGTTGCGCCTTTCAATCAGGAGATCACCGATATATTTGGTGATCTCATCGCTGAGCAAATCTGTTTTTGCTGCTATTTCGGAGCATTTTTCCCGGATTTGAGATTCTGTCATGGATGCGGCTTGTGAAGAAAGGGTCTCGAATTCTGATGAAAACTTGTTGTCCGGGCTTCTCAGCGATGAGGAGAGGAAGGATATTATCTGTTCATTGATGCTGTTGCTTCTGGCCAGAGCCGTGTTGCGCTTGCGGACCGTTTTGATTTTCCGGAAAGCAGCGGCCAATGCTCCAAGAGCCAGTATCACAGCCAGAACCAGTATGGCGGTACGGTAGCGCCCGATCTCGATTGCTCGCTCTTTCTTCTCCACTTCGAACTTTGTCTGGGTTTCCTGAAGAATATCGTCGTTTTTTTGGATGATGTACTGCTGGAGATGCCTTACATACAAGTCGTGGCAGTCAAGTGCCTTTTGGCTGTCTCCGAGCCGGGTGTAAAGGCGGACAAGGCGATCGTACAAGCTGGAGGCCGTAAGATGGTCGGAATCCTTGAGGGTTGCCAGGACTTGAGTGAAATACCCAACGGCTTCCTCGTTGCGGTCTCCCTGCTGGAACCAGCGTGAGCGGAACATTATGCCGTTCCGTTTTAGCCTTGGAATATCATAGGTGTCCGCAATGGCCTGCCCCTTGTCAAGGTAACGTCCGGCTGTGTTGTAAAGAGCTGTGTCTATCTGATCGTTCCACCTGTTCTTGTTGATATATAGGGATCCTATGACATAGCAGGCTTCTGCCTGTTTTTCAGCATCGGACAGTTCCTCTGCGATAGCCAGAGCCTCGTTTGCATACCCTAGCCCCTCATCGTTACGTCCAGTCTCAGGAGAAATTTCAGCATAAGAGCAGAGTTTGGCCTTTGAAATGAGTATTCCTGCCAAATCCTCCCTGAATCCTTCCTTACGGGCGATTCCTTCCGCCCGGATGGCCGATTCCCAGGCGGCTGAATCCCGGCTGGTCATAATGTCTATCCCGGTGATGCAGCAGAGGGCCTTCACCCTCTGAAGCTGATTGTCCGCCTGTTCCGCCATCCTTAGTGCTTGGATGGCTTTTTCCATCGCTGAGTCAAAATGCTGGCTTTCCACATCAGCCGAAGCCTGGGAAATCAGCTCTGTAACAAAGGTGTCATCCACAGAGTCTCCGATCCTGGGGTCAGTGCAGGAGCCAAGGACAGCCATCACCAAGACCAATGTCGTGATTAAACGAATTCTCATTACAAAGACCATTACTCAGGCAAAGATAAGTTATCTGGCCCAAAAGTATGAATTTAATGTGTTTTAGCCTTGTCCGCCCCTCGGTTTAATGAAAAATCATTAACGTTTCAAGACAGGTGGTTTCTACTTTTGTCAAAATATTTTCAAGAAGAACACTATGGAAAAACAAAAGGAAAATTACGAGAAGCCTTGTTCAAAGGTTTTTGAATTTCAGTTCCAGGGCATAATTTGCGAATCGCCCACAGAATCAGTTGTAGATGAATCCGAAAGCGGATGGGACTAATCACAATGTGGCAGTTGACTGCTTTGGCTGGTTAATGTAACAGTCGATGACGTTGGTTTCATATAGCAGTTGACGGCTTTGGTTTAATGGTAATAGAGAATGAATTCTGACAGAAAAGCAAAAACTATGAGTATAAATAAAAGAAACATATTGGTGCTTGCAGCGCTCCTGGCCTTTTCAGCCTGCAGCAAGGAAGACAGCCAACCCGTAATTGACGAAGGTCCGGTTGAAGCTGTTGAGGAAAGCCCGGTGTTCCATGCCTCTACGGAGAGTCCGGAACAGTCCGGCACAAAGGTTTATCTTGGAGAAAACTTGAAAGTCCTGTGGAACAACGGCGACTTCATTTCTGTATTCAACGGTTCTACGTTGCATGAAATTTACCGCTTCACAGGAAGAACCGGCGACCAGTCCGGAGATTTCGAGAAGATGGATGAGGGAGAGCCTTCAAACCCTCAACCTCTTGACGCCATTTACGCCGCTTATCCTTGCTCATACTTCAACACGATAACATCTGACGGGGTTATGACAATTAACCTTCCTTCAGAGCAGGCCTATGCGGTAAATTCGTTTGGGCAAAATTGCAATATGATGGTAGCAAAGGCTCCGGTAAACACCACGGATTTCTTTTTCAAGAATGTGGGAGGATATCTGAGGCTGAAACTCTATGGAACCGATGTGGCTGTGACTGAGGTTATCATCACAGGAAACAACGGAGAGTACCTTGCAGGCGATATGGAGATTACAATTGGAGCGGATAATATACCTTCTTCAAGCATCGTTGAAAATGGAGCCAGGAGCAAAAAGGTCAGGATAAACTCCATCTCTCCGCTGACTATCGGTTCAACAGCGGAAAATGCCACGGAATTCAATTTTGTACTGCCTCCTGTAACATTTGCCAACGGTTTTACGATAACCGTAATTGGAACTTCAGGCGGTGTCAAGGGAGTGTTCAAGAAATCCACGACCAAGAATTTTGTCATACAGCGCAGTCACAGGGTCAATATGGCGGCTCTCAATGTGACACTTGAGCCGTTTGTTGAGTTTGAAGACGAAAGTTTCAAAGCCTACTGCGTGGCTAATTTCGATGCCGACGGAGACGGTGAAATCAGCAAGAGCGAGGCCCTGGATGTTACACAGATAGAATGTTACAACTGTTCAACAACCGGAGATTACTATACTGAAGAGATAGGCGGTAAGACGGTCCATTTCATGAAGGCGTCATCGCTGAAAGGGATAGAAGAATTCAAAAACCTTATGGAACTCATTGTAAGAGGAGCATACACGACGCATCCAGGAGTTTCAGGGCCTCTGACCGAACTGAATCTTTCTGAAAACAGTAATCTTCAGTATCTAGATTGCTCTATCAACGATATTGCCTCTCTGGATATTTCCAACAGCCCATATCTTCAGTATCTTGATGTTTCAGAAACAAAACTGCTGAGTTTGTGCGTTCCAGAATACCAGTATCTCCAGAACCTGTATTGTTATAATTGTCAGGATCTGGCATATATAAACTGTCTGTATGATTCCAATCTTACGGATTTCCATTTTGAAGGATCCTACAGTCTTGAATACCTGCTTATGGGAGAAATTAAGTTCAACAGAGCGCTGGATCTGAAGTATTATACTGAACTCAAGGAAGTCAATTGCATGAATTCCGGTGTAACTTTCATCAATTTTTCAGGTCATACCGGCTGTACAGAACTGAAGAACCTGTACGTGCAAGACAACAACCTGACTGTTATATCAGGTCTTTCTACCCTTACCTCTCTTCAGCGGCTGACCTGCCAAGGTAACAAGATAGAGAATCTTGACATCCATTCAAACCCTGCCCTTACCTTGCTCAGGGCCTGGCCGCAGCAGGAAGGGACCACACTCGGTGTGTTAGTGCTTTCATCGGCCCAGGCGGATGCGATTTCTGCCGGGACACTGATGCTGTACGACAATTCCGGCCATATTTCAGATTCGGAGGTCTATACTAAATACGGTACCATATTTGACATGCATTACTAAGCATTGTTGAAGGGATTTGTTTAAGGAAGCCTTGTTGAAGAGATCTGTTTCTGGTGGCAATGCGTATTAAAATGTAAAGGTTAAAGGAGCTCCTGCTGTCTGTCCAGGCGGCAGGAGTTTTTTGGGTGAAAGTGTACCAGGTGGGGTCTTGGACGGGACACCTTGCAAGTTTTTTTGCTTGTTCAAAAAATGTTTATATCTTTGCACCCCCGCAAAAAATGCAGGGAGCTGTACCCAGGTGTGCGCAATGCCTAAAAAGCGGTGGTTTTGACGGATGTCACAATCATCGCCGAGCAGCAAAGGCCATAGGGCTGAAGTGGCGGGCAATGCCTCCGCAAATGGCTATGCAGCTGATGTTTAATTAAAACACATATCGTAAAATGCCAGGATTAATCGGCAAAAAAATCGGAATGACTTCCGTATTCGGTGCTGATGGAAAGAACATCCCTTGCACCGTAATTGAGGCTGGTCCGTGTGTTGTTACGCAGATTCGTACAGAAGAAAAAGATGGTTATGCCGCTGTACAACTTGCCTATGACGAAATGAAAGAAAAACACACCAGCGCGTCTCTTATGGGACATTTCAAAAAGGCAAATACCACTCCTAAGCGTAAGCTCGTTGAGTTCAAGAATGACTTTGACGGCGAGCTCAAGCTGGGTGATTCTCTCAGTGTCGCAGACGTTTTCAAAAATGAAGACACTTGGGTTGATGTTACCGGAATTTCTAAAGGTAAAGGATTCCAGGGCGTTGTAAAGCGTCACGGATTCGGCGGCGTAGGTGGTCAGACCCACGGTCAGGACGACAGGCTTCGTGCTCCTGGTTCAATGGGTGCATCATCTTGGCCTTCAAGAGTGTTCAAAGGTAAGAGACTTGCCGGAAGAATGGGCGGTGACCGCGTGAAGATTCTGAATCTTAAGGTCATCAAGGTCATTCCTGAAAGCAATCTTTTGTTAGTTAAGGGTTCCATACCGGGAGCAGCCGGTTCTTATGTAATTGTGGAGGAATAGTTTATGGAAATTGCAGTATTGAAAAAAGACGGAACTGATACCGGTAAGAAGGCCGTTCTGGACGATGCAGTATTCGGAATAGAGCCAAATGACCACGCTATCTATCTGGATGTTAAGCAGTATCTTGCAGCCCATAGACAGGGAACCAGCAAGACCAAGGACAGAAGTGAAGTAGCTTATTCTACCAAGAAGATCATCAGACAGAAGGGCAGCGGCGGTGCACGCCATGGTTCCATCAAGTCTAACATCTATGTTGGTGGTGGCAGGGCTCACGGTCCACGTCCAAGGAATTATGACTTCAAGCTCAACAAGAAGGTTAAGCAGCTTGCACGTTTCTCAGCCCTTTCATACAAGGCTAAGGAATCTGCCATCGCAGTAGTTGAGCCATTCACAATGGAAGCTCCTAAGACCAAAGAGTTCAAGGAAATCATCAAGAACATCAAGGTCAATGACCGTATGGTTCTTTTCGTAGTTCCGGAGAGAAATGAGAACATCAGTTTGTCTTCTCGTAATCTGGAGAACGTTAAGGTTGCTACTCCTAACAATCTCAACACATACGACATTATGCGCGCATATTCCGTAGTGTTTGTGGACGGCACCCAGAATTCTCTTAAAGTAGAGTACAAACGCTAAAACTTGTCAATTATGGGAATTTTGATTAAGCCGATAGTAACAGAAAAGATGACCGCAGAGGGTGAAAAGAGAAACCGCTACGGATTCATCGTGGACTACAGCGCAAACAAGGTGGAAATCCGCAAGGCTGTGGAGGAAATGTATAACGTCACCGTTAAGGACGTCAATACAGTAAGTTATAATGGCAAGGCAAAGAGCCGCTATACCAAGGCCGGTCTGCTCAAGGGCCGTACCAACAGGTTCAAGAAGGCTTATGTCACCCTTGCCGGAGAAGACAAGATTGATTTCTATAGCAACATTTAGAGATGGGAGTACGTAAATTCAAACCGGTAACACCGGGTCAGAGAAATAAAGTAATCAGCGCATTCGACGATATTACCTGCACTGTTCCTGAGAAGAGCCTTCTGGAGCCTCGCAAGAGCAGTGGCGGGCGTAACAACGAAGGTCACATGACCATGCGCTACATTGGCGGTGGCCACAAGAAGATGTACCGCGTCATCGATTTCCTCAGGAACAAGGACGAGTACACAGCTACCGTAAAGACAATAGAATACGATCCTAACCGCAGTGCAAGAATCGCACTTGTAGTATATCAGGACGGAGAGAAACGTTATATCATCGCTCCTAAGGGCATCCAGGTTGGCCAGGTTATCGCATCTGGTTCCGGAGTTGCTCCTGAGGTAGGTAACACTCTTCCTCTTGCAGAGATTCCGCTTGGAACAAACATCCACAACATCGAGCTCATACCTGGACAGGGTGCCGCAATGGCACGCAGCGCAGGTTGCTACGCTCAGCTTGTTGCCAGGGAGGGCCGTCATGCAGTTCTCAAGTTGCCTTCAGGTGAGACCAGAATGGTACTGACCACCTGCCGTGCAACTGTAGGTATTGTTTCCAACCCGGATCATAATCTTGAATCTCACGGAAAGGCCGGACGTAAGCGTTGGCTTGGTATCAGGCCTCGTAACAGAGGTGTTGTCATGAACCCAGTTGACCATCCTATGGGTGGTGGTGAAGGACGTGCCTCAGGAGGTCATCCAAGAAGCAGAAAGGGTCTTCCAGCTAAGGGTTACAAGACAAGGAACCCTAAGAAGACTTCCAAGAAGTTCATCATTGAAAGAAGAAAGAAGTAACGGAATAAATTTAAGATTATGAGTCGTTCAATTAAAAAAGGCCCGTATATCGAGGCATCTCTGGAAAAGAGGATTCTTGCTATGAATGAATCAGGCAAGAAGGACGTTGTGAAGACTTGGTCCAGGGCAAGTGTCATTTCCCCTGACTTTGTAGGCCACACCGTAGCCGTACACAACGGAAACAAGTTTATTCCCGTTTACGTAACAGAGAATATGGTAGGTCATAAACTCGGCGAGTTTGCTCCTACCCGTACATTCAAAGGCCATTCAGGTAACCGCAAGGAGAACAAATAGGCTTTAAGAGTTAACGATTAAAGATTTACAGAAATGGGAAAAAGAAAAAGAGAAATGGCCGAGCGCCAGAAAGCCATAAAGAAGCAGACAGCTATAGCAAAGCTGAATGACGTTCCTACTTCTCCGCGGAAGATGCGTTACAGCGCAGATACCATAAGAGGCGTAGAGGTAAACAGAGCTCTTGATATTCTCAAATATTCCAAGAAGGAAGCTTCCAACAAGCTCTACAAGCTCCTTAAGAGCGCCATTGCAAACTGGGAGAGCAAGAACGAGGCAGACCGCAAAGAGCTGGATAACGGTAACGTTATTGTAAAGACCATCATGGTAGGTGAAGGACGTACACTTAAGAGAATCAGAACTGCTCCTCAGGGCAGGGCTGCTAGAATCCGCAAGCGTTCCAACCACGTTACCATAATTCTTGACAAGAAGGAAAACAAAGCCGCTGAAAAACCGGCTGTAAAGGCGGAGGAAAAGTAATATGGGACAGAAAACCAATCCAATAAGCAACAGACTTGGAATTATCCGCGGATGGGATTCCAACTGGTATGGCGGAAATGATTACGCCGCAAAGATCCTGGAAGATGACAAGATTCGCAAGTATTTGAATGCCAGACTTTCCAAGGCAAACATCTCTAAGATTGTCATCGAGAGGACCCTTAAGCTTATAACTGTTACTATCCATACCGCAAAGCCAGGCCTTATTATCGGTAAGGGTGGAGCTGAGGTTGACAAGCTGAAGGTTGAGCTCAACAAGATCTCCAACAAGGATGTTCAGATCAACATCTTTGAGGTGAAGAGACCTGAGGTTGACGCCAACATCATCGCCAACAGCCTTGCCCGCCAGATTGAAGGCCGCGTTTCTTACAGAAGGGCTATCAAGATGGCTATCGCCTCTGCTATCAGGGCAGGAGCTGAGGGTATCAAGGTACAGATCAGCGGACGTCTCGGTGGCGCCGAAATGGCACGCAACGAGATGATCAAGGAGGGAAGGACTCCTCTGCACACTTTCCGTGCAAACATAGACTATGCTTTGGCTGAGGCAAATACCAAGGTAGGTGTTCTCGGAATCAAGGTATGGGTTTGCAACGGTGAGGTTTACGGAAAGAGAGACCTTACTCCTAACGCAGGCGTAAACGCTAACGACAGGGCACGCTCTGAAGGCGGACGTTCAGACCGCAGAAGAGGTGGCGGAAGAGGTGGCCGCAGGCCAAGAAACGCCCAGAACTAATCCTGCAGCATTCACGCTCAAATTGAAAGGGACTGACGAAAGCCGGTCCCTTTTTTGTTACGATTATACTGTAGAGGGGATGATAGTTTGCCCAGTGCTCGGGTATTTATGGAAAAATAGTTATATTGCAGGCGCAAAAAATTTAAATTATGAAACGCTTTTCTTTACTGGCAATTTCGCTTCTTGTCTTTTCTTCTTTGTTCGCCCAGGTCAAGTGGGACAAATACCAATGGATGAACGGTTCCCTTGTTTTCTCCGCGAAGGATCAGGGTGACCATATTCTCTTCAATGGCGGCAGCTGCCACGAGGGAGGCTACAGGTTTATTCTCAAAAAGACAAGCGTTGCCACAGACTTTATTGTCGATTGTGTTAAAGAAGACGGGGAATCCGAATATGTGCCGATCGGCAAAATCGGTGACAGGGTTGTTTTTGTGACAGACAGCAAGAATTCCCGCCGTTTTCTGGTCTTTTATCACGATGGAGCGGCTCTTGACGTGCTCTTCCCGTTTGTGGATGAAAACCTGTACGATAACATCTGCCTCGATATGCAAAGCCAGCTCAACGGAGAGTATGTGGACGATGAGGGAGAGTCTTATGTTTTCGATTATTCAAGGTGCAAGCTTGGAAAGATTGTTCCAAAGGAAACAGATTACACTTTCGGTGAAGAATACGATACTCCTGTTAATGTCATAAAGGTTGCCGGCAAAAACTTCTGCTATGAGCTTACCGCCGACGGAGTTGTTCTGTATAATGCAAAATATGACGAGGAATCTGACTATTACGAGAAAGGAGACCTGTTCAAGAAGCTGAAATACATTGACAAGGGAGACGGCAGGTGGCCTTTCACAAAGTATCGGATCATCAACTCGGACATCCTCTCTTCTTACAGCAAGAAAGACCTCAGGCTGATGCGTAACGAGATACTGGCCAGAAAGGGTTATGTGTTTACATCCAAGGACCTGAAGGATTATTTCGGCTCAAAGAGCTGGTACAAGCCTTGTGAAGACAACAGCAAGATAAAGCTCACCATAGACGAGCAGATATCTGTTGACATTATAAGAAGCGCTGAAAAAAACGAGAATAATTACTAACCAATTAAATTTTATCGCGATGAAAAAACTACTTTACTTGGCAGCTGTTGCTGCAGGACTGTTCCTGGTTTCTTGTTCAAGTTCAGGACTTAAGCCAACCGGAGATCCGGAGAAGGATGCCAAGGCTCTTGCCGATTATCAGGCTCAGGCCACCAAGGACGCCGGTGAGGCTCTTATGAGTCTTGAGCTCAGCAAGGCCGGCAAGATCAGCGAGAAGGCCAAGGAGGTTGCCGAGGCTTTCAACAAGTTCTATGAGGGCAAGCCTGAACTCAAGGCTAAGTTTGACGAGAGTATTAAGAAATTCACCGAGGAGAACCTTGAGGAATTCGGAAAGAAAGTTGAAGGATGGTTCTCTGACAAGGAAGAGAAGACAGAAGAGGCTGCAGAGGCAGTTGAAGAGGCCGTAGAAAAAGTTGCAGAATAATACAGCTTCCTTTGATCAAATTAAACGGGGATGCACGGATTCGTGGTCATCCCCGTTTCTGTTTCAAGCAGTTGTTTTTACTTTCCGGCCCGGTCCAGGATGAGGGTGCGGTCGTCGCCTGTAGGTGCTATGTAAGGCTTGGATGATTTGAGCATCTTGCGTTGCATTCTTTTTATCAGGCGGTAATCGCGTTTCCTGGCAGCCGCTATTTTGCGGTCAAGATTTTTCACTTCAGGATTGAAGCCTTTCTCGAAGAAGCCGGCCCTTGCTTTGAGCATCAGCACGTTGTAAACCTTTTTGTCAAGCTCGGCAACAGACCACTCGCCTTTTTCCAGTTTTTCTGTTATGGCCTCGATGCACTTGGCAGGTTTTTCCGGCATCAGAATCATGTCTGCTCCTGCTTTGTAAACCCCCAAGACAGCTTCTATCGGGCCTCTTTTGCTGTTGGTCAGTCCTTTCATCGCGATGGCATCTGTAATGACAACACCTTTGAAGCCCTGGTCTCTTCTCAGGACATCATTCATCAATATGCCGGAAATGGATGTAGGATTTCCTGAAGGATCTATGCTTGGAACAGAGTAGTGACCTATCATCACCATCTCAAGTCCGTTGGCAAACATTGTGGTATAGGGATAAAGGTCAACGGAGTCCATATAGGCTCTGGTTTGTGTCAAAACGGGCATTTCATAGTGAGCGTCCACAGAAGAGCCACCATGCCCCGGATAGTGTTTGGCGCAGGCGTAGATTCCCTCATCTTGCATTCCTCTCATATATGCGTTTGCGAGTGCGGAAATCTGTTTGGGATCATGGCTGAAAGCCCTTTGTGAGAAGGTCTCCAGATTTGCAGGTGCAACATCTGCGACCGGAGCATAATTGACATATATGTTCAGGTCAAGGAGTTCTTTTCCCACGTTGCGTCCCATCTTGTAGAGCAGTTTCTCCGCTCCTTTTTCTATCCTGGCAAGCTGTGCCTGTCTTGGGTAAGGCAGGTATTCGTAAAACCTCATCGCCGCTCCCCATTCAGCATCTGTTGCAACCAGAAGCGGGTATCTTGCAAGCTTCTGCAGGTAGTTGGCTCTTTCCATGAACTCGTGGATGGGACCTCTCATTATTATGATGTTGCCAACTCCATAATCTCTGATGAGAGAGTCTTGGCTGGCTCTGGTCTTTGCGGAAGGATTGCGGCTGATAGATATGACAAACAGCTGGGCAACTTTCTCCCGCAGGGTCATTTTCTTGATGATTTCCTCAACCTGAGCTTTATGTCTGACAGAATCTTTGTCAAAGAATAAAGTGCTTCTGACTTGTGCTTTACATAAAGAAGTTGAAAGAATCAAGCTGGTGATAATAGCGCCCAGGCTCAGTCTGAAAGATGATATTCGTGTATTCATGTTGTCAAAAACCTACTTTGAACTCTTTACAAAGTAGAATGAATATACGTGAGGAGGGCCTTCGTAACCTCTCTGGATAGTTTTCACCATCACTGCAGCCATATTGCTGTCAGGGCATTTGAGTACTCCGGCGATGCTCTGGTCCAGATTGCTGTTGTATTCTTCTTTGTTCTCGTTTTCGTAGATGACTTGGCCGCCCTTGCTGATTTTCACGGCCTTTACTACATCACAGCCCCAAAAAGAACTTTCTTCCAAAGATTTGTCCATCGTGACATCTGATTCTTCCAGCTTGAACTGCTGCGGGATGATTCCCATCTCCTTTAGTTTGCCTTCAAAAAGTTCCTTGTGGTCTTCAAACATCTGGCTGAGGCTTCCGTCTTCAGGATCTTCCTCAGGTTTCCAGCTGAAGACATCTTTTCCCGTATTCAGATCCAGTATGTGGAACTGGAAGAAATAAGCCCCGACAGCTTCGTCTGCGGGTTCCTCCATATATGCCAGCTTGCCGTCCTTGCTCCAGCCTATCGGATAGAACTTGTCTATGATGTAAAGCGGGTAGGTCTTGTCTTCAACCTGATAGGTTCCAGGCTCGGCGTACTGGAGCTCTGCAGGAAGGGAGTAATGCTCAGGAACCTGAAGTTCAGGAACTTCAGCCTTAGGAGCCCCATCCTTTTTCTGGGCCTGGCCTGGATTCTTGCAGCTAAGTAAAACTGCTGATGACAGAATCAGGCAAAGCGAGATTGTCTTAAAAGTTTTCATTGAAGTTCAGTGTTTAGTTGATGTTACAATACAAATATAGTCAAAGATATTCTCAGTCTTTACGGAAAATCTTCCCGTCCGGGGCAATGTCCAGCACGGAATCCCGGATGTCTTCCTTGGTCAGAGCGGCTATCTCTTTGGCTGCCAGATTTGACGGGTCTGTCTTTGGGCCTTTCATCGGTTGCTGGAGGAAGGAGTGGATTTTGCCGTCTATGAATCTGCCGTTGCAATCTATCCTTATCCTGACAAGAGGAGCATATCCGGTAAGGCCTTTGACTCCCATTCCGGCAGTGCAGAAATTGCCCAGACTGTAAGCTATGAAGCGGTCTTTGTAAAGTTCTATGGCTCTGACCACGTGAGGTCCGTGACCATATATGACATCCGCTCCGCAGTCAATGGCGAAATGTGCAAAATCTCTGAGAAAGCCACGCTCGTCTCCGTAGAAATTCTCTGAGCCGTAAGGCAGGTGCCTTGCTCCGGAGCCCTCCCTTCCACCGTGGAAGCTGAGTATAACGATTTGGCAGAGAAGATCTTTCTTGAGAGTGTTTATGATTCTTCTCACGGTTGCGGTATCTCTTGTCCTCAGCGAATAGTCTTCATGACCGAAGGCGCTGAATCCCACAAGGATACTGTCTCCACCCGGAAGGGGGAAGCGCTTGGTGAAATACTCCTGGTGAGAAGTTTTGCCCTTTGGGTCCTTGGCTCCGGCATATCCTAGCCCTGCTTTCTCAAGGTTTTCTTCAGTCTGGGACATGGCTTCATCAAAGAAGTCATAGATATGGTTGTTGGCCAGGCCCATGAAGTCAAAACCGGCATCTGTAAGGTGCCGGGTGTATCTTGGAGGCATCATGAACATGAAAGCCATCGGGCTTTCCGGGTTCTTTCTTGGTTTTCCGCTTGTGGCAATGGTTCCTTCCAGGTTGCCGCAGGTTATGTCTGCATCTTTAAGGAGATCCCTTACATCGTCAAACAGGTTCTTGCCGTCATTGGCCGGGAGTCTGTCGTGAGGAAAAGTATTCCCGAGCATTATGTCTCCGGTTACCGCAACAGTCAGGGTATCAGGCTTTTCATAGGAAGAGGACGAAATCCCTTCCTTTTCAGAAGGGGAGTCGTTGTTTTTCAGACTGCCGCTATGGTTTTGGCAGGAAGACGGCAGATTCATGAAAAGAATCGCGCTGATGGTAAAAAGACACTTCAGGTGTTTATTCATAGTTTTAGGTTTTTTCTAAATTTGTAGAACAAATATCGCGATAATATTTATTGCATAACATATTTTATCATGAAGAAATTATTCTGTTTGGCAACAGCCCTGCTGTCAGGTATCATGGTGATGGCGCAGGGAACCAGGCTCCAGACTGCCACACCAGAGCAGATGGGAATGTCTTCCGAAAGGCTTACCAAGATTGATGCCGTTGTGGAAAAGGCTATCAAAGACACTATTATGCCAGGTGCGGTGGTGTGTGTAGTAAGGGGGGACAAGATAGTGTTCCTCAAGGCTTACGGAAACAAGGCAATCTATCCCAAGAAGGAAAAGATGACAGTCAACACGGTTTTTGACATGGCTTCCTGCAGCAAGTGCATCGGTACCACATTGAGTTTCATGCAGCTCATAGAGAGCGGACAGGTCAGGCTGATAGACCGGGTGGATATGTATATACCTGGATTTGAGCCTTATGTGGATGAAAACGGA
The DNA here is from genome assembly GCA_900316795.1 of uncultured Bacteroidales bacterium. Taxonomy (GTDB): domain Bacteria; phylum Bacteroidota; class Bacteroidia; order Bacteroidales; family UBA932; genus Egerieousia. The sequence goes on from ONEF01000004.1 coordinate 205,903, forward strand.
AAGAAAGTGCACATCAGGGTAATAGACCTTTTGACACACACCAGCGGTCTTCCTGCTTATGTCAACCCTTCCCAGGTGAAGGAGAAATACGGAAAAGAGGATCCTGAAAGCCTGATGGATTGGATTGCTCATTGCAAGAGAGTTTACAAGCCTACACAGGGCCACGTTTACAGCTGCCTTAACTTTGTAACGCTCCAGAACATCCTTCAGAACGTGACAGGCAAGAAGCTTTATGAATATGCTCAGGAGAACGTGTTTGACCGCCTGGGGCTCGCTTATACCACATATATGCCAAAGGCTCTGAAAAAGAAGGAAATAATGAAGCTGGTGGCTCCAACCGAGAAGCAGGCTGACGGGAAGTGCCTTATAGGTGAGGTCCACGACCCGATTGCAAGGGTCCTTAACAAGGGCAATTCCGGCAACGCTGGTGTATTCACCAACGCTGAGGACGTGGCTGTGATATGCGCAGCCCTTCTCAACGGGGGAGAGTATGACGGCAAGAGAATCCTTGGTCCGCTTACGGTAAAGGCCATGGCCTCTGTCCCTATGGAGGTTCGCCGCTTCGGCCGTACCCTTGGATGGGACAATGACGTGCATTACTATACGGCCGGAGACCTCTTCTCCGGTTCAGCATACGGACATACCGGCTACACAGGGCCTTCAATCGTGATAGATCCTGCCACAAAGACTGCGGTAATCATTCTTGCAAACAGGGTTCATCCGTACGATACCGGTAACATGGCTCCTGTCAGAGCTAAGGTTTCCTCAATCGTGGCCGGCTCCATCCTTAAGGAAAACCTGTAGGAAGAGCCTGCGTTCAGGAACAACAGATTACAGGAGGTTGTCCGCAAGGACTAGATAAGATATGGCCTCGGCGATGACCGGGCACCTGAGTGCTATGCACGCATCGTGTCTGCCGCCAACGCTGAGGCTTTCCATTTGCCCGCTATGGAAACTGAATGTCCGCTGAGGTTTTGCTATGCTTGATGTCGGACGGATATCCAGCGAGAACACTATCGGGTTTCCGTTTGCCAGACCGCCGTTGATACCTCCGCTGTGGTTGGTCAAAGTATGGCCTTGGGCATCTGTTATGGCATCGTTGAAGACTGAGCCTTTCAAGGATGAGGGCTTGCACCCTGACGGGTTTTTCAAGTCTGAAAAATCTCCGAACTGGATACCCTTTACTCCCGGTATGGAGAAGGCCAGATGGGCGATCTGGGATTCAAGTGAATTGAAAAACGGGTCGCCGACGCCAGAATGGACACCTTCTATCCGGCAGGATATTTCTCCGCCCAGGGAATCTCCTTCTCCTTTTACGGCATTTATCATGTCCGCCCACTTGTCCGCCTCGGTCTCCCCTCCAATGCTTTCTATCTTTGATGACACAGAAATATGCATCCCGGAAGCTTCCAGGGCCTTTTTTGCTACAACTCCGGCTGCTACAAGGCACAAAGTCATTCTGCCTGAGAAATGTCCGCTTCCTCTTGGATCGTTGAAGCCTTTGAATTTTACTTTTGCGGCAAAGTCAGAATGTGAAGGTCGGGGAATATCAGAGAAAGATTTGTAGTCTGCCGGATTTTGCCTGAGGTTCTCAAACAAGATGGCAAGCGGTGCTCCGGTGGTTTTGCCTTTATATATTCCGGAAGCCAAAACAGGAATGTCGTCTTCCTTTCTGGCAGTGACTCCGGCTTGAAGTTGAGGAAACTCCCCGTCTTTTCTTCTGGAAAGAAATATCTGGAAATCTTCTTCGGACAAGTCTATGCCTGGAGTGACACCATCCAATACCACTCCTATCCACTTTCCGTGAGATTCTCCAAATACACTTATCTTGAATTTGCTTCCGTAGTTATTCATCTCTAGTATGTTTTGTTCATCTTCAGACGTTCCACAAATGTAGGGAAAGATTTGTCTATGCAGGAGATGTTGTCCAGATATATCTGCCTTGGAGCGTTGCCCACATAGTTTCTGAAAAGAGAGCAAACTATTACCGCCATTGCTATACGATGGTCGTTGTGGCTGGAACAGAATATCTTGCTGCCTGGTTCGTTTCCGGAGTCAAATGCTTTTCCGCAGTTTCCTCTTATGACCAGTTCATCGCCTTCTAAATTCAAGTCATAGCCCATCCTGGAAAATTCGCTGAGGATGGAAAGGGTGCGGTTGCTTTCTTTCTTTTCCAGCCTGTGCACGCCCTTTATCCGGCTCTCTCCTTGGCAGTAAACAGCCAGGGTGGTGAGTATGGGAAACAGGTCCGGGCAATCTGTGGCGTCAAAGCAGAAAGCATCAAGTTTCCCGGAAGAAATGACAATGTTCCTCAAAGAGTGGAAATAGCTTCTCCTGGTGTTGTAGCGGTTATCCCTTACGATGGCAAACTGTTTCATCTCAGGGCTCTCCATCTGGATTTGCACTCCACACTTTTGTAGTACTTCCAGTATTTTTTCATCTGCCTGGGAGGTCTCTATGGTCATCTTTTTGAGGATGAAAATTTCCGGATGCCCAAAACTGTCAGCTATCATGGAAGCCAAGGTTCCGGCAACGGCAAAGTTTGAAGCACTGCTCCAGTCGGATTCAAGGAACATGTCAACAGGAGTATAGGTCTGGTTCCCTTCTATGTCAAATCTTATATTGCGGTCCTCCCTTGTTTGTTTCATTCTGATGCCGAATGCCTCCAAAACTTTGATTGTCAGTTCTATGAATGGAATACTCACAGCGTCTTCCACAACCATTCTGGTTTTGTGCGGAAGCATAGGCAGTACCATCAGCAATCCGGAAACAAGCTGAGATGTCTCTTTGCCGGAAATGGTGAAGCTGTTTTTGAAAGAAGCTCCGTATATGTTTACCGGGAGAGTTGTCTTCCCGCCTTTTTTGGTGGCGAGGCACTTGATGCCGGCTTTTTTCAACGCGTCTATGGTCTGGGAAAAATCTCTTGAAAGAAGAGAACCTTCTCCGGTGACATTGGCCTGAGTGGTAATCAATGTTTTGTTCCTCAGGCTTGAAGCCAGACCTGAAACTGGAAGTATCAGCCTTGCCAGAAGGGCAGATTCACCCACATTCACAAATTTGTAGCTCTTCCATTTTTCGATGCCGGCACTTTTGATGATCGCCATTTTTTCACCTCTTTTGGAACTTCCGTCGCGGACTACGGTAACGACGCATCCGCACTTGCGGATAAAGGCGATGGCGGCATCTGTGTCTGCGCAAGGTTCGAAATTTCTCAGGACGGTCTGCCCGTTGCACAAGGCTGCAGCAATCATGGCTCTTTGCACTATACTTTTGGAGCAAGGTATGCTCACGAACTTTTCTCTCAGGTTCTTTCTTGTGTCGGCTTCTTTGGTGCAGAACCTGGAAAACAGCTCGCTTTGCGCCCCTTCTCCTGTCCTGAAGTGATTTTCTTCTCCTTCATATCCCATCTTCCCGAGCATTTGCCGATAGCTGTACTGCCCTGCATCCACCGGGTTTGACGCAGAGCAGTAAGTCCAAGGTGAACCTAATGAAGTGCAGGCGATTCTGGTGTATTGCCCTGCTTCTCCTCTTGCAAAGGCGATGAGTTTTCCACGTTCTTCATTAAAGACGCTGTATAGCTCGAGAACCCTGGAAGCTTCCTCCAGAGTCTTTGCAAAAGGGGCTGTTTTTACGATGTCAGCCCCGGCCTTCTTGCATTTGAGGACAATCTTTTTCATCTCTTCCAGAGAAGAGACGGTGTCTTGGTGGGAACTGACAACAAGGCTTGTGCGGTTCCCTTTCTCAGCGATTTTGTTCCTTACAGCCTTTATAAAAGATTCTGGAGACAGGATGTCAACATCTACATACCGCACTCCTTTGTCTATCGCGGCCAGGGTTTGCTCCAAGGCCATTTCCCTGGTTTCTTCATTAAACCTGAAAGTGAAGATGCACTCTGGGTGGGCTTCAATTATGCTTTCCGTCTCTTTGGTTGTCAAGCGGCATAAATCAGCGCGCAGTTCTGCAAACGGATACTGCGCCAAAGCTTCAGTGCATTCTTTTGCTTCAGGAAAGTTTACGCAGACACAGATCTTGTTTTGAAGTGTTTTGTTCACGGCTGTTCAGGTGTTAGATTTTGAGGTCTTTGCAGATTTCAAAAAGTTCTTCCATAGGAATCTTGCGTTTGACGGCTTTGCCCAAACGGACTGGAAGTATGATTGAAATATTGTCTGAAGAAATTTTCTTGTCTTGGCGTACTGCCGGGAAGAGAAGCTGAAAACTTATGTTGAAGCAGGGTTTGAGGCCCACAGACAGGAAGTCTTCTTTTAATTTCACAGGAAAACCGGAAGAACACAGGCCTGCCTTTTCTGATAACTGGGCTGAGGCATATATTCCGGCGGCAACTGCCTCACCGTGCAGGACCTTTCCTTTCAGGTAACTTTCAAGAGCGTGAGCGAAAGTATGCCCCAGATTAAGGAACATCCTTGCTCCTTTGTCCTTCTCATCCTTTTCCACTACTTTCATTTTCATATCGGCGCAGGCACGGATTAATTCCCGGAGTTTTCTTTCGTCTGCTTTTGTCGGTGAGGAATGACTGTAATGAGAGAAAAAATGAACAGCCTTCTCATAGTATGACGCGTCATACAGGATGAAGGTCTTAAGCATCTCAGCGATTCCTTCTTTGAATATCCTCTTTTCCAGAGTCTTGAAGAAAACAGTGCTTTGCCATATCCATTCAGGTTGGGTGATTGTTCCCACCATGTTTTTGACACCCAGATGATTGACGCCGTTCTTGCCTCCTATAGCAGCGTCAGATGCTGACAACAAGGTTGTTGGAACAAGAGCAAATCTGACGCCTCTTTTGTAAGTGGATGCGACAAAACCCGTGATATCCGTGGTTACTCCACCTCCGGCTCCGATAATGAAGCAGTCCCTGTCTGCATTGTTTTTCATCAGCCAGGAATAAATCCCGGACACGGTGTCAAGTGTTTTTAAGGATTCTGAAGCAGAAATGGTGTAAAAGTTCCAATTCTCCATATCAGTGAAGTAATCTTTCACTTTATTATCAATTATGGCGAATATTCCGCTATTTTTGGGGATATGGCTTTGTATATCCTTGATATTATTTGAATTATAAAGTTTCATCAATAGTTCATAGTAGATAGTTGTTCACAAATATAGTAAAAATTTATGTTAAGTTTATGTTAATTTAATGGTTGTTCCTGTTTTTTACTATTTTTTTTGATAACAATTTAGAAAAATATACTACCTTTGCTGCTGTGATGAAAAGGAATTGTACAAATAGACTTATTTACCACCTTTATTCCTGGATGTGGAAATAAAGTGGCAGGGCTTTTGTACAAGAACTCAATGGTTATAGTGTGTGTATGTCCTGCTTTGATTGAAGCAGGTTTTTTTTGTGCCGAAATGGCGTGTGTTGGTGCTCTTGAGGACTGCAATCGCTATATTTGCAGGGGAAAGTGAATAGGTTTGCATAAACAGCCCCCGATATATAGGATTGCAGATCACCCTAGAGCAATTTTTTTTATGAGAAGCGGAATAAAGATCATAGCCGGGCCTTGCAGTGCCGAGAGCAGGCAGCAGGTTCTGGACACGGCCAAAGCTCTGGCCGGATTGGGAGTAGATGTTTTCAGGGCAGGTGTCTGGAAACCAAGGACCAGGCCCGGAATGTTCGAGGGAGTAGGAGCAAAAGGACTTCAGTGGCTTGAGGATGTCAGGAATGAGACTGGAATGGAGGTCTGTTGCGAGGTTGCTACACCGGAGCATTTGAACCAGGCTCTGGACTCAGGGATAGATATACTTTGGGTAGGGGCCCGCACCACCGCAGACCCGTTTGCGGTCCAGGCTCTGGCAGATGAAATCAAGAGAATCCCATCCTCCTCCGTCAGTGGAACGGCGGATGGAAATCAAAAAACCTCCCGGGTCTCAATGGAAGATCTCGTGGTTATGGTCAAGAATCCCATAAATCCGGATGTCGAACTCTGGGCCGGCGCAGTGGAGCGTTTCAAAAATGCCGGAGTCAAAGATATTTGGCTTGTACACAGGGGATTCAGCAGCTACGACACCGGAATTTACCGCAATCTTCCTCTTTGGCATATACCTATCGAGATGAAAAGAAGGTTCCCTGAAATTCCTCTTTTCTGCGATCCGAGCCACATGGGCGGCAAACAGCAGCTCATAGCTCCCATTTCCCAGCAGGCTCTTGATTTGATGTACGACGGCCTGATGATCGAGTGCCATTGCAATCCGGATCAGGCACTGAGCGACAAGACCCAGCAGGTGACACCCCTTCAGCTTGAAAAGATCCTCAACCAGCTGCAGATAAGGGAAAACGTGCAGGACCAGCAGAGTCTTGAATCTTTCCGTTCGCGGATAGATTCCCTTGACGAAAGTCTTTTCCGGATCCTGTCCGAGAGAATGGAAGTTTCCCGCAGGATAGGGCAGTACAAGCAGCAGCGGAACATGCCGGTCCTCCAGAGCAAACGCTACAGCGAAATCGTGGAAAACAGGTCAGACCTTGCGGAATCCATAGGCCTGGACAGGGAATTTGCCAAATCGCTGATGGAAATAATCCACAAAGAAAGCGTCAAGGTCCAGCTGGACCAGAGAAACCCGAAAGACTAGATTCCCGCCCGAGGCATATATCAGCCCCAGGTCCGGGCTACATAGTCCAAGAGTTCAAGGACTTTCTGCGGGTCGTTTTCGGTGACGAGCTTCATCCTGGTTTCTTTGAAGTTGAAAAGGTTCTTGAAGTAGCAGCTAAGATGCCTTCTCATTTCCAGAAGTCCTCGCCTTTCTCCTTTTATCTCGATTGATTTCAGAAAATGCCTCTTTGCCAGCGCCACCCTTTCATTGACGCTCATAGGCGGCATCTCTTCTCCCGTGTCCAGATAGTGCCTTATCTCCTTGAATATCCACGGGTGGCCATAAGTGGCTCTTCCTATCATTACCGCATCTACGCCGTATCTGTCAAAGGCCTCTTTGCAGGAAGGCCCGTCCGTGATGTCTCCATTACCTATAATAGGAATGTGCATCCTCGGATTCTCCTTCACCTTGCCTATCAGAGTCCAGTCCGCCTGCCCCTTGTACATCTGGCAGCGGGTTCTGCCGTGGATGGTAAGGGCTTGTATGCCTGCATCCTGAAGCCTTTCAGCAAGTTCCACTATGATAAGGGAGTTTTCGTCCCATCCCAGACGGGTTTTGACGGTAACCGGAACATTGACGGCTTTCACCACCTTTTCCGTAATCTCCACCATAAGGTCGGGGAAGCGCATCATTCCGCTGCCGGCTCCTCTTTTGGCGATCTTGTTGACGGGGCAGCCGAAGTTTATGTCTATCAGGTCCGGCTTGTTCTGCTCGGCGAATTTTGCGGCCTCCACCATGGCTTCCGGAATGTGGCCGTAAATCTGGATTCCGATGGGTCTTTCATAGTCGAAGACCTCCATTTTCTTGAAAGACTTCTCCGCATTGTGGGTAAGGCCGTCTGATGACACGAACTCCGTGTACATCATGTCCGCGCCGTATTCCTTGCATATATATCTGAAGGAAGGGTCTGTCACATCTTCCATCGGCGCAAGGAAAAGCGCCTTGTCCCTGAATTCTATGTCTCCAATCTTGAATTTTCCCATCGAGGATGCAAAGATACTATAATTTCAATCTGCTCAGCGATAAGGGAAGCGTGATAATGCAGGAGGGTCCAGGGCAAATAACAGAAGGCTGATTTGCTGTTAAGGATTTTTTTTCTTATCTTTGCACCCCCTTAAAAAGAGGGCCTCGCGTTTTTGCGGGGATTTTTAGTAATTTAAAACAACAAACAGTGGATTACAGAAGTTACAAATCAGTCTTTGTAAACGATAAGACAGCCACCAAAGAGTGGGTGATTATCGATGCAACAGACCAGGTTTTAGGTCGTCTTGCTTCTCGTTTGGCTCTGATCCTCAGAGGCAAGAACAAAGCCAACTTCACTCCTCACACAGATTGCGGAGACAATGTCATCGTGATCAACGCTGAGAAGGTTCGCCTCACAGGCAAGAAGTTGACTGACAAGGTGTACGTAAGGCACACCGGTTATCCTGGCGGCCAGCGTTTCACAACTCCAGCAGAGCTTTTGAAGCGCAAGCCGGTAGCAGTTTTAGAGGAAGCTGTAAGAGGAATGCTTCCTAAATCAAGACTCGGAGCCCAGATGTTCCGCAATCTGCACGTATATGCAGGCAGCGAGCATCCTCACGAGGCACAGAAACCAAGAACAATCACTTTAAACGAAATTTAGAGCATGGAGAAAGTTAACGCCCTTGGAAGACGTAAATCAGCTGTTGCTCGCGTTTATGTGGGTTCAGGCAAAGGCAACATCACAATCAACGGAAAGGAACTGGCAGTGTATTTTCCTGACGACAGCCTCAAGTACATTGTAATGCAGCCGCTTAACATTACCAACACCGCAGGGAACTTTGACATCACAGTTAACCTGGACGGTGGTGGAATCAAAGGACAGGCTGAGGCTCTCCGCCTCGCTATCTCCCGCGCTCTCTGCAAGATAGACGCAGAGGCATACCGCTCTGTTCTCAAGAAGGAAGGTTTCCTTTCAAGAGACGCAAGAGAGGTCGAGAGAAAGAAACCTGGCCAGCCTGGTGCACGCAGACGCTTCCAGTTCAGCAAGCGTTAGTATTTGCGTTGTAAAGCATCAAGCACAGAAGAGGATAAAAGTAGCGGACTCTTTAAGATTACCACTCTTTGCCCTTCTGCGGAAAACCTCAGGGATTGGCTGATATACTTAAAGATACAGGCCCTGCCCTTGGGTTGATGAAAAGAGGCCGGAGACCGGTCAGAAGCCGGAAGGCCGGCAAAAAAGAAAATTAACAAAGCATTAAAGGTTATTAAAATGCCAAGAACAAATTTCCAAGAATTATTAGAGGCAGGCGCACACTTCGGACACCTGAAGAGGAAATGGAATCCTAAGATGGCTCCTTATATCTTCATGGAGAAGAACGGAATCCATATTATCGACCTGCACAAGACCGTGCTTATGATTGATGATGCGGCAGCTATGATGAAGAACCTCGCCCGCAGCGGAAGGAGGATTCTTTTTGTCGCAACAAAGAAGCAGGCCAAGGACATTATCGCGGAGCAGGCCAAATCCGTGAATATGCCATACGTAACTGAAAGATGGCCAGGTGGTATGCTTACAAACTTCCCGACAATCCGTAAGGCTGTCAAGAAGATGAATACCATAGACAAGATGAAGGCAGACGGTACTTACGAGACTCTTGCAAAGAGAGAGAAACTCCAGATAGACCGTCAGAGAGCTAAACTTGAGAAGAACTTGGGTTCAATCGCAGATATGAGCCGTCTCCCGTCAGCACTGTTTGTTGTTGATGTTCAGAAAGAGGCCAATGCCGTCAAGGAGGCCAAGAGACTGAATATACCTGTAATCGCGATGGTTGACACCTGCTGCGATCCAACTCCGGTTGATTATGTAATTCCTGCCAACGACGATGCTGCAAAGAGTGTTGCAGTTGTAGTTGGTGCACTCTGCGGTGCCATTTCAGAGGGTCTTGAGGAAAGGAAACTCGAGAAGGAGAAGATGGCTGCCGAGGAAGAGAAGAGAGCAAAGGAAAAGGATCTTGCAAAGGCAGAAGGCGAGAAGAGAGCTTCTGACGCTATGCCTGAGGGAAAGAAAATCCGTCCAAGAAGAAAAGTTAATACTGACGATGCCAAGCCAGCTAAGAAGGCTGAGCCTAAAGCTGAATAATTAAAAGGAGATTTACTATGGAAATCAAAGCATCAGATGTAATGAAGCTCCGCCAGATGACGCAGGCCGGTATGATGGACTGCAAGAAGGCCTTGATAGAGGCTGAAGGCGACTTCGAGAAGGCAAAGGAAATCCTCAGGGAGAAAGGTAAGGTTATCGCTGCAAAGCGTTCTGACAGAGAGACTACCGAAGGTGCTGTTCTGGCCAGGGCCAATGCAGACAAGACCGTTGCCACTCTTGTATGCCTGGGTTGCGAGACAGACTTCGTGGCCAAGACCGAGGGCTTCCAGGCTCTTGCAAACGGAATAGCAGATGTTGCAATCGCCAACACTCCGGCTGACCTGGCAGGGCTCAAGGCATGCAAGATCGGTGAGTACAACTCCATTGAAGACGCCGTTATGGACCAGACCGGAAAGAGCGGCGAGAAGCATGTTGTAGCTTGCTATGAGAAGATAGAGGCTCCATTCGTTGGATACTACATCCACTCTAACCAGAAGGTTGCCACTATCGTAGGTTTCTCAAAGAAGGTTTCAGACGATGTTGCAAAGGAGATTGCAATGCAGGTTACCGCTATGGTTCCTATCGCTGTTACCGCAGACGACATTCCTCAGCAGAGGAAGGACGAGGAGCTGAACATAGCTGTCATAAAGACCAAGGAAGAGATGATCAAGAAGGCTGTTGACGCCGCTTTGTCAAAGGCCGGCCTCAACCCTAACCATTTCGACAGCGAAGAGCACATAGAGAGCAACACAGCAAAGGGATGGATTACTCCTGAGCAGGCTGAGCAGGGCCGCAAGATCATGAAAGAGGCTGCTGAGCAGAAGGCTGCCAACATGCCTGAGGCCATGATCCAGAACATTGCCAATGGTCGTCTCCAGAAGTTCTTCAAGGAGAAGACCCTCAACGAGCAGGTTCTTGCTCTTGGAGACGGAAAAGAGACTGTTGCCCAGTATCTGAAGAGAATGGATCCTGAGGTAAAGGTTCTCTGCTTCCGCAGATTCTCACTTTCAGACTAACCGGTTTGGAAAGGTTTGAGGAAGGGATGGACATCAGTTTCATCCCTTCCTTTTTTTGTTTTACGGAGTCTCGGCGATACCCTTCAATTTACCCGGGAGGGTAAATTGTGTCTAAAATAGGCGTGATTTTTGAAGTATTGTAGTTGGAATTATTGCTAACTTGCACCCAAATAGTGTTTTTAAATATGAAGTGTTATTTTAGAATTTCAGTCATTGCAGCCATCGCAGCAGTTTTCTGTGGCAACACAATGTCTGCTCAGGAAAAACTTGAAGAAAGGTTCAAGGCTTTTTCCCAGCTTCTCTCACCAGAAAAGCTCTATCTCCAGACGGATAGGGAGACCTATTGTGTGGGAGATACAATTTGGTTCAAAGGTTATCTTGTGAACAATTCAATGGCATCCGAGTTTCCGGAGAGCAATTATATCTATGTGGAGCTCCTGGATTACTACTATGCCAAGAACGTTTATTCCAACAAAATTGAGGAGACCCACCGTACGGTCCAGAGAGTCAAGGTAAAAAGACGTGACGGAGTTCTTCAGGGCTATGTGGTTCTGGACAGTGACATGAACACAGGAAGTGCAATTCTCAGGGCATATCCTTATTGGGCGCTGAACTTCCCGGCAGACTATATCTTCAGCAAGGTTATTACGGTTATAAATCCTATCAAAGACAGTTTCGTGAAGGAACTTATTGACAAGAAAGTAGATAACACTGAAGAATATACCAAGATTGGAGTTCTCAATCCGTTCAAGAAAGAGAAGACCCAGAAAAAAGATGTTGACTGCCAGTTCCTGCCGGAGAGCGGACGCTACTTTGAAGGAAGGAAGGCCGTAATAGGCGTAAAGTGTGTGGATGATACCGGATTCGGAATATACACTGAAGGGGAGATTCTTGATGACAACAATACTAAAGTTGCTGAATTCAAGACAAATGCTCTTGGAATGGGTAAATTTGTATTCACGCCTTATCCAGGCAGAAAATACTATGCCAGGATCAAAGACAGCCGCGATGTGGAGAAGAGGGTTGACCTGCCGGCGGTAGAGAGTACCGGTGCTTGCATCAATCTTTCTTTCCAGGGAGACAACATAATCGCTGAGCTCTATTCTACGGCAGACCTGAACAAGGATTCCCTGTTCTTCATACTGTCAGACGGCACTGAAGTTTTCTACAGCAAAGCTCTTTCTTCAGCGATGAAACTTGCCCTGCCGATTGACAAGCTTCAGCATGGGGTGAATGTGGCAACCATCGCGGACAACAGCGGAAATATTTTTGCCAAGAGACCTTTCTTCATACTTCCGGTTTCAGAAGGAGGAGTTTCCATGAAAGCAGACAAGAGCGTTTACGGACAGAGAGATCCGGTGACCTGCACCATCACTCTTCCTCGTCCTGTTTCCGGAGACTTTTCAGTTTCTGTCACCGATGACAGCCACGCTCCATACATAGGGGCGGAGGACAACATCGTCTCCTACATGCTTCTTTCTTCCGAGCTTAAGGGATATGTAGAAAACCCGCAGAGCTATTTTGATGATTCAAAGCCTTTTGCAGAAAGGGAATCTCAAGTGGACCTGCTTATGATGACTCAGGGCTGGCAGTACTATGACCTTTCCAAGATTTTCAAGGGGCAGTATCAGATGCCGCAGTACGGAAAAGAATATATCCAGACAATCTCCGGAAGGGTAAGGAAATCATCGCTGAGGAGAGGAAACACATCCATAGTTTCTTTTGTCGCTCCTTCAATCGGTTTTACTGCAATGGGACAGTTGGATTCTTCCGGCTACTTTGAGCTGAAAGACGTCAATTTCCCTGATTCCACCCTATTTATCGTTAATGCGGTCAGCCCGGGTGGCAGGAAGTCATTCATACCTTCCATCACTGAGGATTCTTTTGCTCCGCTGGTTGAGTACCAGAGGAGAAAGGAGAAAATCAACTACTCCGATGAAACTGCCCAGTACATGCTCCAGAACTATTACAATTCAGGCGGAGACAAGGTTTATCAGCTGGATGCAGTGTATATCACCGGCCAGAGGATGGTAAGGGCCAAGGACAATGTTTCCCCGTTCCCTATGCAGTATTTCAAAGAAGGTCAGCTCAAGACGGAAAAAGACCTCGAACCTTATGCATCGTTTGATGTAATGACCTATATCCTTGAAACTTGCACGGGTATCAGAGAAGAACGCGATACGACTACCGGAGAAAGGAAACTGGTTTGCAGGGTGCCGGCACAAGCCTCCAACTGGGAAGTAAGTGACTATACGGAAATCATCGTTTACGTAAACGGTTTCCAGGCCCCTTCTTCTTCTGAGCTGGACCACTACAACATAGACGAACTTGAGGCCTTTGTATTCCTCAGGGGAGCAGATGCGGCTCCGTTCTCACCGATGAGAGGAGGAAGCAGCACCGTGGTTCCTGTCATTATGATAAAGACCAAGCCAAGTGCAGGCACAGGAATGCCTAAGAATGTGAGCAAGGGCTACCCTCTCGGGTGGCAGAGGCCTAAGCACTTCTATTCTCCGGCTTATGACGTGCAGGGAAAATCCATCAGCCGTGCCGGTACGGACAGAAGGTCAACGGTTTACTGGAAGCCTGATGTGAAGATAGAAAACGGTGAGGGCAAGTTCCATTTCAACACATCTGATGGTAATTCCAACTACACTGTTGTAATAGAGGGAATTACAAATGACGGAGAATATGTTTTCTCAAAACAGGAAATCTCCAGGAAACGTGATTATTGATTGATTTGATTTTGGCTCCAAAGTTGTTATCTTTGGATTCAAAATACGAATTATGAACTTAAATAAACAGGAGTTATGAAATTTTCAGAATTCTTCAAAAAGGCAAGGGTGCTTGCCATAGTAGCCCTGGCGGCTTTGTCAGTTTCGTTGACAAGTTGCGGTGGCGGTAGTGGTGAAAAACCGATTGATCCGGACCCAACTCCAGCTGCGAAATCTGCTTCATGCGATCTTTCTACTTTCCAGTTCAAGTCCATCAACAATCCAGGCATAGGAGCAGATGCTTCCGCAACCATAGGAACCATACAGAACCGCAACCTTATCCTGATCACCGTTCCGGAAGGAACAGATCTTACAAAGCTTGTGGCAACTTTCGGGGTCAGCGCAAACGCTACCGTCAAAATAGGCGGAACTTCTGCAACTTCAGGAGTTACAGCTGCAAACTATACCAAAGATGTTGATGTTACGGTTACTGCAGAAGACGGGAGTCACACCAAAAAATATTTTGCCCTTGTAAGGCACGGAGACGCTGCTTCTGACGCTCAGGTTTATGCGGTTATGAAGAAATACAACATTCCTGGCATTGGCGTAGCTACTACCAAAGGCGAGAAACCGGCTTATGAAGCAGGTTATGGTTATTCAAATCTGGATTCTTCTCCTTGGACAAGAACAACTCCAACAACACTCTTCCGCCTTGCAAGTGTTTCCAAGTTCCAGTGCGCTACTTGTATAATGAGCCTCTATGAAGAAGGCAAACTTTCACCTGAAGACAAGGTGTTTGCTCCTGCAGACCCTGAAAAAGGCCGTCCGGAAGGCGTACTGTACAGCATGTATCCCGGAACTCACGCTGCCGGTGTGGACGATATAACAATCCATCAGCTCCTTACCCATACATCTGGCTGGAACTACAATCTGACAGGTGGCACAGACCCTATATTCGCAGGTTCTGACAGCCGTTTTGCCGGCAAGAGCCTTAAGGCCAGAGTTGAATATATGCTGGGTGTCAGTCCCGGAGCCAAGACCTATTCTTACTACAACCTCGGATATTGTGTCCTCGGCCAGATCATTGAGAAGATTACAGGAGGTTCTTATGAGGATTATCTGAGGAAGGTAGAGGCCAAGGCTGGCGTCACCGATGTATGGATTGCAAAGAGCGACAAGAACGGAAGAAGATCCAACGAGTGTGTTTATTATGCCCAGTATGGAAATGCTTACGGCAATGACATGAGTGTTGTGGCTGCTTGCGGAGCAGTTATCAACTCTCCTGTAGGTCTGATGAGACTTGTCAACTCCATAGATTACGGTACGGTTGTTCCTGATATTCTCAAGAAAGAGACTCTGGACAAGATGTACACAGATTATACCTCATCCAATCCTCCTACAACAAAGAACGGATATGGTTATGGATGGAGAATCGGGCATTACACCCTTACTAACTGGGCTTCATTCCACGGCGGAAACATCAATGCCACAGCAACCATCATCGTAAGAGGCAATAACGGTATCAACGGAGTTCTGCTCTGCAACTCAAGGAGTGCCAAGGACGACTTTGACACAGCTATCTACCTTGCTTTGGATGCTGTTATGCAGAGAACAAACTTGCTGTACTAAGAGTTGACTATACGTCTTCTTGAATTATTTGAGAAGACTGCACCAGAAAAAGAAACGGGGATGGTAATCGAGCCATCCCTGTTTTTTTCATTCCTTTTTGCGGAACTGCTTGTTTTCAGCCAGATTCTCGGTCACTCCAGTATCAAGACTACCCAGATTTATGCAAAAATAACCCTGAAGAAGCTTGATAAGGATTTTTCGGTGTTCAACGATAATGTCAAGGACGCATTTTTTTAGTAAATTTGCGTCTATATGGCATCTTTAGGAATCGCAAGCAAAACACTGTTGTTCCCTTACTGGTGCATTCTGGCAATAAGGAACAAACTATACGATAAAGGCATATTCAAGTCTGAAAGCTTTGATATACCGGTTGTGTCTGTAGGAAACATCTCCGCAGGGGGAACCGGTAAAACCCCTCATACAGAAATGATTGTTCAGGCTTTGAAAAGCCGGTACAGGGTAGCCGTGGTCTCCAGAGGCTACAAGAGAAAGAGCAAAGGTTTCCGCCTGGTAAAAGCTACTGACGATTTCACCGTCTGTGGGGACGAGCCGCTCCAGATGAAAAAGAAGTTCCCGGATGTACTTGTAGCCGTATGCAAAGACAGGGGAGAGGCCATCCGCAAACTAAAGGATGAATATGGTGTGAATCTGGTTGTTCTTGACGATGCTTTCCAATACCGCAAGATCAGGCCTTCCTGCAATGTCCTGCTTGTAAACTACAACCGCACCATTGAAAACGGCAACCTTCTGCCTATAGGGAATCTCCGCGATCTTCCTTCCCAGACCAAAAGGGCGGATGTGGTGGTTGTTACCAAGTGCCCTGATTTCAGCATCTTTGACGGCAACCAGGATGAGGAGCACGGGATGGAAACCGTCAAAGAGCAGGAGACAGTCTGGAGGAAAAGTCTCGGATTGAGGGAAGACCAGCCTGTATTCTTTTCCACGGCAGTCCTGCAGCAAGCCCTTCCTGTTTTCCCCGGCCTCTGCAACAAAAGATACATGTACTCCAAGTTTGCGGTAGCCTTCACCGGTATCGCGGACGATACGCTTTTCCGTTCCCAGCTGGTTTCCACACACAAGCTTGAGGAGGTACTCAAATTTGCTGACCACAGGAACTTTTCACGCTCGGACATCAGGAAGATTGAAGCCATGGCCCAAAGGCAGAAAGAGGCGGCGGTAATAACCACAGAGAAAGACAGCATGAGGCTGAAAACCAACAAATATATCAGCGATGAGCTGAAAGAGAGACTGTTTGCCCTTCCTGTGGGAGCCCGCATCATCCCGGAGGGCAAAAGAGAAGAGTTCTTCAAGACCATAACATTTATGAAGAATGACCGCATCGCTGAGCGATAAGCTGAAATCAAACTTAATTACATAGAGATATGACTCAAGAAAAACAAAAAAGCTACGTTATTCCATTGGCCTGCATAGGATTCATGTTCTTTGCAGTTGGATTCGCACTTGGACTTAACGGCTATCTGATTCCTCTGCTGAAAGGTTCTTTGAACGTTTCAGGAGCTGCTTCCTATCTTATTTTGTTCGTGACATTTGCGGCTTTCCTGATTTTCGGGTATCCTGCTGCCTCCATCATCAAGAAGATAGGCTATAAGAAGACCATGTCCTTGGCCTTTATGATCTTCACCGTGGCTTTCCTGCTTTTCGTGTGGCCGGCAAAAATCGCTGAGGCCAATATGGAAGGCGGAGTGGTTGCTTCCGGCGTAAGGACAAAATGCCTTATCCTGTTCCTGGCGGCGTCCTTTATCAGCGGTTTGGGAAATACAATCTTGCAGGCTGCCATTAACCCCTACATCACTATTCTGGGGCCTCTCGAAAGCGGCGCCAAGAGAATGAGCATTATGGGAATATGCAACAAACTCGCATATCCTGCAGCTACTCTGTTCATTGCCTGGCTTATAGGGAAGAGCATCTCAGACGCAAAGGTCGGAGACATCATTACCCCGTTCTATGTGATAGCCGGCATTTTCTTCTTCCTGGGTATAATCGTGCTGTTTGCTCCGCTTGAGGAAATCAAGGCAAAGGGAGAAGAGGAAGGAACCGAGGCAGACTGCCCTTATGCAGCTGACAAGACTTCCATCTGGCAGTTCCCTCATCTGGTTTACGGCTGTCTGACACTGTTCCTCTATGTGGGAGCCGAGACTCTGGCTTTGCAGACACCGGTAGATCTGGCCAATGAACTTCATCTCCCTAATCCGGAACTCTATCCTTTCCTTCCGTCAATAGGAATGACCATAGGATATATTATAGGTATATTGCTTATCCCTAAAACCCTTTCACAGGCTTCCGCCCTCAAGATCTGCGCCTGGCTCGGCGTGCTTGGAACGGTTTGCGCCCTTCTGGTGCCGGCACAGTATTCAATCTGGCTCCTGTTTGCAATGGCACTGGCCTGCTCACTTATGTGGCCGGCCATCTGGCCTCTTGCAATGGCAGACCTGGGCAAGTTCACAAAGAAAGGAGCAGCCCTCCTTGTTGTAACCATATTCGGCGGTGCTGTCATTCCGTTCCTGTTCGGTCTTTTGAAGGATTACCTTTTCAAATCAGGCTTCGAGGCCCCGAGAGCCACCCAGTATGCATATCTGATAGCTCTCCCTTGCTTCCTGGTGATTTTGTGGTATGCCTATAAAGGACATAAAATCAGAAGGGTATCCAAATAGTTTGGAGAAAGGGCTAAAGACAATAACGCAGAAATCCTTTTTTGAAGAGTTTTGTATGTTTTCCTGAAAGGGCTTTTTTGAGGTTTCTTCTGCAACGAAAAATGCAGTTTTTGCATCTTTTGTTAGGTTTTTTCGCAAAAAAATAACTACATTTGCGATTGTGGTTTTTTGCCCAAAATAAGACAAAAATTAAGAACAACAACCATTTGGCTAAAATTTAACACTATAACCAACAAAAAAATTAACTATGTTTTATCAGACAAAAACTAACAGGCATTTCCGCCTGGGCATAGCTTTCCTGTTGGCAGCAATGCTGTCAATCGGACAGATCTTTGCCCAGAACGTGAATGTCAGCGGAAAGGTTACCGATCAGAACGGTGAACCTGTACCCGGTGCCGCTGTCTATGTGAAAGGCAGCCCAAGGACCGGTACGAGCACAGATGCAGACGGCCGCTACACCCTGAGGGTGGCAGGCAACGCAGTGCTTGTATTCCAGTCAGTTGGATACGGAACCATAGAGGTTCCTGTAAACAACAAGAGTGTGGTTAACGCAATGCTCAAGGATGACGCCACCGTCCTCAACGAGACGGTCATCACCGCAGAGTTCGGTCAGAAGCGTGTCCAGCGTTCCGTTGGATCCGCAGTCCAGAACGTGAAGGCCACCGATATCCAGGAGTCTGGACGTGACGCCTTCGTATCCGCACTCCAGGGCCGTGTAGCCGGTATCACCGTTACCTCTACGGGCGGTGCGCCAGGTGCCTCCACCAACGTTATCCTGCGTTCCGTAACATCAGTTTCCGGAAACAACCAGCCTCTGTACGTTATCGACGGTGTGCCGATGAACAACAACACCTTCGACCCTAACCACGGATTCGCCGTACCCGACGAGGTATCCACCCTGTCCTACGACTTCTCCTCCAGAGGAAACGACCTCAACCCTGAGGACATCGAGAGCATGACCATCCTTAAGGGTGCGGCAGCAGCCGTTCTCTACGGATCAGACGCTTCCAACGGTGCCATCGTGATCACCACCAAGAAGGGATCCAAGGGCGCGGGCAAGATCACTTACAGCAACCAGCTGACCTGGTCAAAGAGCTGGGGCTTCCCTGAGATGCAGACCGAGTTCGCCAACGGAGGTTATGGTTTGACCAACTTCTACAACTCCAGCTACTTCGGAGGCCGCTATCCTGCAGACGGCAGCGTAAAGCTGTACGACAACGTGAAGGCTCTGCTTCAGACCGGTTTCTCCCACACCCACAACGTAGCCGTTGAAGGCGGTACCGACAAGATCACCGTCCGCGGCGCCGTTTCCTACCTGGACCAGAAGGGAACCGTGAAGACTACAGACTACACCCGTCTGAACATCACCCTTTCCGGAAGAGCCGAGGTTACCAAGTGGCTGAACTTCGAGTCCACGATGGCTTACACCGAGACCACCAACACCAAGGCCCGCAAGGGTATCTACGGTGTGTTCAGAAGAGCTCACCAGTGGCCTTTGGTTGACAACATGAAGGAATATCTGGATCCGGACGGAGTACAGATGAAACTTCCTGAATACTACGAGGATACAGACCTTCTCAACCCTCTGTACGACCTGTACAAGAACAAGAACTACGACGAGTCCAAGAGATTCCTCACCACACTGGCAGTGAACGTGACTCCAACCAAGAACACCTTCATCACAGCCAGAATGGGTTGGGACGCATCCAAGTCCAAGTATGAGAACTTCTACCATCCATACTATGCAGACCGCAACAACGGCTCATACGGTCAGGGCGGTGGCGTGAACATCGCCAAGAACGACCTCGTTGACAAGTCCCTGAACATCCTGGCAGGTTACAACAACCAGTGGGGAGACTTCTCCTTCCGCGCCCAGGTAGGTTACCACCAGCAGGAGAACGGCCGCGAGAGCATCTCCCTGTACGGCAGCAAGTTCTATGTAATTGACTTCTACGCTTTGGCAAACTGCGACGACGACACCAAGGTAAGCAAGACCATCAACACCAAGAGAAGGATCCAGGCTATCTCCGGAGCCATC
The DNA here is from genome assembly GCA_900316795.1 of uncultured Bacteroidales bacterium. Taxonomy (GTDB): domain Bacteria; phylum Bacteroidota; class Bacteroidia; order Bacteroidales; family UBA932; genus Egerieousia. Next base: position 225,675 of record ONEF01000004.1, read on the forward strand.
GAGCTCGGCTGGAAGAACATGGCCTTCCTGAACTTCCGCGGACGTAACGACTGGTCTTCAACCCTTCCGAAGAACAACCGTTCATACTTCTATCCTGCAGTAGAGGCTTCCTTCATCGCAACGGAGCTTCCGTTCCTGAAGAACAACGACATCCTCTCTTACCTGAAACTCCGCGCATCTTACGCGCAGGTAGGTAAGGACGCATCCCCTCAGGCCATCTACCCTGCACTGGAGCTGAACGAGGTAATCGGCGGCGGTTTCGGTTACGGCTACACCGGCCCTAACGAGACCCTGAAGCCTGAGATGAACTTCGAGACCGAGGTCGGCTTCGAGGCACGACTCCTCAACGACCGCATCAACATGGACTTCTCCTACTTCTGGAGAAAGTGCAAGGACCAGTACATCGAGGCTTTCCGTCTGTCATACGCAACCGGATTCGTATTGAACAACATGAACGTGGGTACGTTCAAGACCTGGGGATGGGAATTCCACGTTGACGGCGACATCATCCGCTCAAACGGCTGGAGATGGAACATAGGTCTGAACCTCGACCACAACGATTCAGAAGTTACATACCTTCCTGAGAACGTTACCGAGTACTACAACGCATACACCTGGCTGTCAGGTAACCTGCGTAACGGTATCAAGGTAGGATACCCTGTATTCTCAATGACTGGACGTGACTACCAGAGGAACGAAAAGGGACAGATTCTCATCGACCCTACCACCGGTTATCCTCTGACCTCAACCGACTGGTCTTACATGGGCGACCGTAACCCTAAACTGAAGTACGGTATCACCTCTTCAGTATCATGGGGCAACTTCCGCCTCAGCCTCCTGATTGACGGCCGCTTCGGCGCTACAGTTGTAAACGGCACCAAGAGAGCCATGATGGGCAACGGTACTTCCAAGGAGTCCGTCATCCTGCGTAGCATGAACCAGTACATCTTCCGCGGCGTGCTCAAGGACGGCCACGAGAACGATGAAGTTCCTACCCCTAACAACGTTGTAGTGGACTTCAGCAACTTTGGTAACGGCATCTACGGCGGTTCCGACTGGGATTGGCTGGAGAAGCACGTGAACTGGATGAGACTGAAGGAAATCCGTTTCCAGTACAGGGTTCCTGCAAACTGGCTCAAGAGCGCAACCCACAACCTGCTCTCAAACGCAAGCGTATGGGTAAGTGCAAACGACCTCTGGACACTGACCAACTACTCAGGTGTTGACGCGGTCGGTAACTCCAACTCCGCTTCCCTCGGTGGAACCGGCGGTATCGGTATTGATGCCTGGGGTATCCCTACTCCTAGGAGCGTTTCTTTGGGTATCAACTTAACCTTCTAATCGAAAGGAATATGAAAAAGATATACACTATAATTCTCGTTGCAACCCTGGGATTCTTCTTTGCCGGTTGCGACCATTATCTGGACGTCAACAAGAATCAGGACGCACCGGATGAGGAGCAGGTGATGGACTACCACTATCTTCCAGGAGTGGAGATGTGGCTGGGTAACCTCTACTGGGATATCCGCGCTACAGGACCTCTGAGCCAGATGCTCGGTACGGTTTCCTACACCGGCTTTGCAAACAACTACGCATACTCTTCTGCTGACGCTGCAGGTGAGATGTGGAGAATTACCTACTGGCTCCAGGGAAAGAACCTCGAGAACATCATCAAATATGCCACTGAGCATGAGAGATGGACCATGGCCGGCATCGGCTGGATTCTCAAGGCACATTCTTGGGACGTTTCTACAAAGGAGTACGGTGAGATGCCTCTGCAGCAGGCTTTTGAGCCGGGCAGACTGTCTCACGACTATGACTATCAGCCGCTGATCTATGACTCCATCCGTACTTGGGCTCTCAGAGGTATTGAACTTCTCGAGAGAACAGACAATACCGTTTACGGAGGCATCTGGGCTGACTATGAACCTATCTTCAAGGGCAACAAGGACAAGTGGATCAAATTCGGCCATGGCGTTATCGTGCGCAACCTGGCTTCCCTGACAAGGAAGAGCAACTTCGTGTCTGACTATGCCAACGATCTGATCGCACACGGAAAGCTCGCCATGCAGGTAAATGACGACAACTTCCTGATCCCTACCCTCGGAGGCGGCGCTGACGCAAGGTACAACTCATACAACAACTTCTGGGGTGTACACAGGTCAAACCTCTCCCTGAACTACTATCAGAGCGACTACATCGTGAAGATAATGACAGGTACCGTTCCTTTGTATGACCACGCTACGGGTGACATCGTAAAGACTGAGAAGGAAGACCACCGTAAAGATTATTATCCTTACGCTCTCAACCCTAACCAGATTATCGCAGACACCATGGTAGAACTTGCAGGACATTTCGATCCTCGTGTTGTTGCTAAACTTGCCCCAAGAACCATGTATGGGAGTCAAACAAAGAAAGACTGGGGAAAAAGGACTCCTAATGATTATCGGAATATTGATATAAAGGACTCTGTTAAACTGGCATATCAGTACTTCGGCGGTTCCTTATTCAATAGCAGGACAGGTTACCAGGGATGGAACGCTCCTTCACTCTACGGAAGAAACGACTACGGCAACACTGATATTGACGGTATCGGCCGCTGGCTTTTCCGCAACGACGCTCCTGTAATCGGTATGACTGCCGGCGAGATCCAGTTCGACATGGCAGAGGCTTACTGGTATATGGGCGACAAGGCAAACGCTCTGGCTTGCTGGAAGAAGGGTATCGAACTCGATATGGACTTCACAGCTAAATACCTGAGGCCTGGATCTCCAAAACAAGGTGATCCAATGCCAGAAATAGATGCAAAGGGAAATGATATAAAAGACGCAGAAGGTAATATTATTCAAAGAAAGGACGAAAAAGGTGATCCTGTATTTTGGTGGGGGATCGGCGGTTCTCTTCCTGGCGGAGACTTCATCTCTACCAGACTGTTCAACGAACTGGCTCAGGAATATCTTAACGGACCTTATGTTGCCGGTATCACAACCTCAACCCTCACACTCTCCCACATCATGATGCAGAAGTACGTGCACCTGTGGCCTTGGGGAGCTTACGAGGCTTGGGTTGACCTCAGGAAGTATCACTATGACATTGACTACACCGGAGATTACCCTACACTTGGCAATGGCTGGGAGAAGGATGTTCTGAACCAGAAGTGGGATGAAGACGAGACCAAGGTTTACAAGGGATTCTACCTGGCTCCTGCACAGGTTGAAGGAAGAAAGACTGCTTACACAGCTGACAACGAGGGCTCTCCTGCATACCGTATCGCTCCGCGTTACAACTCCGAGTTCATGTGGAACAGACCGGCTCTGGCTGCTCTGAAGCCTATTCCTGGCCTGGTTCCTGACAATACTTCTTCTACCGGATACGCTTACAAGAACTACCATATCTCAATTCCTTGGTTCGCATATCCTGGTGACTACCCAGAATCTGTTCACTATTAATAGTTTATGAATATGAAAAAGTTTAGATTTTCTATTATAGCATTTGCAGCTCTCCTCGTTCTGGGTTCCTGCACAAAGCATAAGCTGTGGTTCCCTATGGACGAGATGCCTAAAGACTGGGCTGAGATTCAGCTTCACTATATGGAGCCTATCAATAATGTGGCTGCAAACAACATAGACTCCGTTTATATTAACGGCACATTGTATTCCTCCAAAGACGGTGGCGGTACACTCTTCCCTTACAATGGAGTTCCTTGCATGGATGTAGGAAAATTCTTTGGCGTAAAGTCCGGTTCCGTAAACATCCGCCTGATGAGAGGTGGTGAAACCATTTACGACAGGAACGTGAACCTTGAGGCCAAGAAGCAGAACGTGGTTATCCACGACCTGAATGCAGATCCTATAGTTATAGACAACAGGTATCCTTATTGGCACGATAGAGGAACAGCTGCTACAGCTGCTACATTCAAAGATGACTCCGTATGCAAGGTTATGTTCGTGAACCTTCTGTATGAGTCTCCTGGCGTTCCTTATCCTGGAAAACTCCAGTATCAGTACAAGCGTCACGATGCAGCTGAAGACGAGCCTTGGAACAACATCGGCGAGCCTGTAGGATTCGGAGAGGCTACTGAAAGGACACTTGTGCTTATCCATTGGGAAAGCGGTCCTACTGGTAACTATAACAAAGTACAGAGAGAGGACTACCGAATTCTTGACGAGGCCGGCAATGTCCTTCAGGTAAGAAACTCTTCTGGAAAGATGGTTGACTATTCCGACTGGTGGAATGCACGTGTCGGAAAAGTTTACATGCACTTCCTTAGAGGCTATAGAACAGCCACCCCTATTTCAGGAGTTACAGTATGGACTTCTCTCTAAAATTTTGAAATTGCTGTGGCATCTTGAAAGGTGCCATGGCAATTTCTTGATTTAGAAATTGTTGGAACTGTCTTAAAAGAGGTTGGTATCTTCCATGATCTTCTTTGAAGGTTTTGGTATGGTATTTGAGAACTCTGTATAAAGACAGTTCCATCTGTTTATAAAGTCACATTATTTGAATTTGAAGAATTATTAACTTTAAAACAAATAAGAAATGAAAAGATTTTTGATTCTTGCAGTTGCACTGATGGTAGCTCTCCCTACTTTTGCACAGAAACTGTCAAAGGAAGAGAAGGCTGCACAGGCCAAGGCTCTCAACGAGACAGCCATCAAGGCTATCGAGGATAACGACTGGGCCATTGTCCCTACTTCTTACATAGACGCTGACGGTGTTGACAACCAGCTCACTGACAACGCCATCTTCATCTCTTTCGAGAAGACTCAGTTCTTTGCACAGGGAGCAAGAGTTTGCGGAGACGGCCGTACACTGGTAGCCGAGATCAAGGATTTTGACAAGAAGATAGACAAGAAGGGCAACCTCAAGATGAGCTTCAACGTGGTTGGAAGATATATCCAGGGAAAGTATCAGGTAACCATGAAGAACAACGGCAATGTTGCCGATGTTATCTTCACCCCGACTTCCGGCACCGTCCGCAAGTTCCAGGGTCCTATCCTCCCTTCAAAGGCTGCCGGTTTCTACAAGAAATCAAGCCCTATGTAAAAGTAATTTCCTGAACCACTGAGTCTTTGAAACAGTATTCAGTCAGGAAATATCAGAAAAGAGGTTGACAAAGAGGTCAGCCTCTTTTTTTTTCTTACCTTTATAACCCGATCGCTGAAAATAATTTTAAAACACGAATATTATGTTTCCAAAGAAAGTTTATCAGACCAGAAGACAAGTTCTGGCAAAGGACATGGAGAGCGGCCTCATTTTGATTCCAGGCAATAGCGAGGCTCCGGCCAATTATGCCGACAACTGCTACAAGTTCCGCCAAGACAGCACTTTCCTGTATTTCTTCGGCATCCAGGATCCTGATTTTGCCGGAGTGATAGATGTGGACAAGAACGAGGAAATCATCTTCGGGAACGATGTCTCAATTGACGACATAATCTGGATGGGACCTCAGAAGAGCGTTGCAGACAAGGCTGCTGAAGTAGGGGTAAAGAAGACCAAAAAACTCAGCGATCTTTCAAAGTACATAAAGACTGCCGTAAAGGCCGGAAGAAAAATTCACTATATCAACCCTTACCGCTACCAGGTAAAGCTTATGCTCAGCGATATGCTCGGCGTTCCGGCGGCAGCTCTCAAGAAAGGGGAGTCTGTGAAGCTGATTAAAGCCATTGTATCGCAGAGGATAGTGAAGGACAAATATGAGATAGCAGAGATTGACCATGCTTGCGATATTGGCTATGCGATGCACTACTTTGTGATGCAGAACTGCAAACCAGGCGTTGCTGAGCAGACCTTGGCAGGAATGATGGACGGGATAGCAATGAGCAACGGAGCCGGTGTTTCCTTTGCCACCATTCTCTCTCAGCACGGAGAAACGCTCCACAATCACGACCACAGCGGCATTGTTACCAAGGGCAAGCTCCTTACTGTTGATGCTGGAGCCGAGAACAACAATAATTACTGCTCTGACTTTACCCGCACCATTCCTTGCAGCGGCAAGTTCACCACCAAGCAGAAGGAAATCTACCAGATAGTCTGTGACGCCAACAACCTGGCCCTGGAGTTGGCAAAGCCTGGCGTGGCTTACTTTGATGTTCACGTTGCTGTTTACAGGTTGTTTGCCGAAAGGCTTAAAGCTCTCGGGCTTATGAAGGGAGACATTGACGAGGCTGTGGAAGCCGGAGCTCCTGCGCTGTTCATGCCTCACGGCCTGGGCCATAACATGGGCCTGGATGTCCACGACATGGAGAACTACGGAGAAGACTATGTAGGCTACGGCAGTGCCGCAAAGCGCAGCAAGAAATTCGGCTACGGAAGCCTCCGTATGGCCCGTAAACTGGTGGAAGGCAATGTGATTACAGATGAACCTGGAATCTACTTCATCCCTGCCCTCATCGAGAAGTGGAAAAAGGAGAAGATCAACACCCAGTTCATCAACTTCGCCAAGCTGAAAGACTACTACGACTTTGGCGGAATCCGTCTTGAGGACGATGTCCTGATCACCAAGACAGGCAACCGTCTGCTCGGATCCAAGAGACTTCCTATCACGGTAAAGGAAGTTGAGGCCGCGATGAAAGGCTAGCGTATCTTCCTGAATTCAAAGATGGCACCCTTATCTGCAATGATTGAGATAAGGGTGTCTTTTGTAGGTATTGACAACATAAGGTAGGTGTTCTGGAGGGAATCTTTGTAGATGAGCAGGTTTTCCGCCACATCGTATCTGGCCAATCCGTGTGAGAACAGGAAGGCATAAGTTCCTGAGCCTTGCGTGCCCAGTTCTTTTACGCAGTCCGGAACGTTGCTTCCTTCTTCGGCCAGGTGCCAGCTTATTGTCTTTCCGTCTCCATTGAAGACCAGTGTGTCATTCCCGCAGACGAAAACCCCTTCATGAGGCTCGGGCACGGGCGTTCCGGGATCCGGTGGAAGGTTGATGTTCTTGCATCCTTCCAGTATGGATCCAAGGAAGTAAAGGGTAATGAGAATCAGCAGGATGATTATCAGCCAGCTGAAAAAGCCTCTCTTCTTTTTGGGTTGCTGCTGTGGAGGAGCAACAGGTCTCTGAGGAGGGGCCGTGTATTGTTGCTTTGGAGGTGCTGTGTATTGCTGTTGTCTAGGCTGTGTCTGCTGCTGTGGCGGCGCTTGTTGCTGCCGTGGCGGAGCTTGCTGTTGCTGGTTCTTGGGACTTCCCCAGGAGGAGAGCACAACTTCTCCTTCTTCTTCAGTTGCGGTGAAAAACACTTCACCGTTATTGTCAGGTTTAACCTGTTGTGATGCCGGCTTTCTTGGAGCTGCCGGTCTCTTTGGCTTTTCAGGCTTTGGCTCAGGTGCTTTCGGGGCCTCCTGTCTTGTTCCGCAGACAGAGCAGAATTTGGCGTCGTCGCTGAGCTGGGTTCCACAATTTGTACAGTATTTCATAGTTGATGCTTTTTTTGCGGCAGATTACAGGTATTGGTTAATGTCTTTGATAGCGTTTGCACATTCTTCCACAACTTGCTCTAAGGTGCAGCCGTACTGCTCCTTGAGCACAACTCTGGCTTCTTCCAATGTGGTAGGAAGGATGTCTTTAGGAGGA